>NZ_CATWHI010000002.1:0-1118998 GCF_958350185.1 Ralstonia edaphi | reverse complement strand
CCGCCCCCCCCCCCCCCCCCCCCCCCCGCCCCCCCCCCCCCCCCCCCCCCCCCCCGCCCCCCGCCCCCCCCCCCCCCCCCCGCCCGATGACAGCAGGCGCACGCGCTCGCCAGGACGGAACGCCTCGTCCGCGTCTTGCGTGATGGCGCGGTACTCGCCGTTGTCGAGCTTGACGGTGATTTCCAGGCCAGGCCGCTTGTTCATCTGACCTTCGAGCGCGCTGCCTGCGACGCCGCCGAGAATCGCACCGAGCACACCCGCCGCCACCGAGCCGTTGCCGCGCCCGATGGCTGCAGCCGAACCGATGCCGCCGATTGCGCCGCCGGCAATGGTGCCAACGCCGGTCTGCTCACGATCGATCACGACATTGCGCACGGAATCTACCGTACCGAAGCGCACGGTCTGCTCGCGCTGCGCCTGCCCTGAGGTGTAGGCGCTGTTGGAGTTGGTGCCCATGGCGCAGCCTTGCAGGCCAAGGGCGGCGACCAGCAGAGTCGCGGCGCCGATGCGATAGATGGGTTTCATGTTCGTTCCTTATTGATACCGGTACCCGAAAGCGGATTCAAAGCGTCGCGCAATCTCGTCGACGGGCAGGCCGTGATTCTGCGGGCCTTGGCAAGCGATCTTGAGTGAGCCCATCAGGCTGGCGAGGCGGCCGGTGGTATCCCAGTCCAGGCCGTTCTCGATGCCGTAGAGCAGGCCGCCGCGGAAGGCGTCGCCGCATCCGGTTGGGTCGACCACACGTTCGGCCGGCACGACCGGAATAGTGTACTGCTTGCCGCCGGCGTAAATCTCCGCCCCTTCTTCCCCGCGCGTGACGATGTAAGCCTCGACGCGCTGCGCAAGTTCTGCCGCACTGTAGCCCGTGCGTGACAGCATGACCTGCGCTTCGTAGTCATTGACCACCACGTAGCTGGCGAGTTCAACGAAGTGGCGGAGGTCGGCGCCGTCAAACAGCGGCATTGCCTGGCCCAAATCAAAGATGAAAGGCACGCCCGATTCGGCAAATTGGGTGGCGTGGTGCAGCATGCCTTCGCGGCTGTCGGGGCCCACGAGGCCGAGCCGGGCCGGCAGCGCATTCTTGACCGAATTGATGCTCGAATGGCTCATCGCGCCTGGGTGGAAGGCGGTGATCTGGTTGTTGTCGCGGTCGGTCGTGATCATCGCTTGCGCGGTGAACGTGTCCGGCACCTCCGTGATATGCGCCGTCGAGATGCCGAGCTTTTTCAGGTAGTCCAGGTAGGGGCCTGCGTCCTGGCCGACCGTGCCCATGATGATGGGCTCGCCGCCGAGCATCTTCAGCGTGTAAGCGATGTTGCCTGCGCAGCCACCGAACTCCCGGCGCATGGTCGGCACCAGAAAGGAGACGTTCAGGATGTGGATCTTGTCGGGCAGGATGTGTTCGCGGAAGTGTCCGTCGAACGTCATGATGGTGTCGTAGGCAACCGAGCCGCAGATCACGCTGGCCATATTGAAGCACTCCAGATATGACACGGCCGCCCAGTGGACGGCCGTGTGATGAACAAGAGACCGGAAGTCGGTCTCGATGCAGTCAGTTCAGCTTACTTCAGCGCAGCCAGGGCCGCGTCGTAGTTCGGCTCGTCCTTGATCTCGGGCACGAGTTGCGAGTACAGGACGGTGTCGTCGGCGTCGAGCACGACGACGGCGCGGGCGGTCACGCCAGCCAGCGGGCCCGACGTGATGTCGACGCCGTAGGCTTGCTTGAAACCCTTGTCGCGGAAGGTCGACAGCGGCTTCACATTCGCGATGCCTTCGGTGGTGCAGAAGCGGCCGGCTGCGAACGGCAGGTCGGCAGAGATGGACAGCACGACCGTGTTGTCCAGCTTGGCGGCGGCTTCGTTGAACTTGCGCGTGGAGGTGGCGCACACCGGGGTGTCCAGGCTCGGCACGATGTTCAGAACCTTGCGCTTGCCGGCAAAGTCGGCGAGCGAGACGTCCTTCAGGTCTGCGCCGACCAGCGTGAATGCGGGGGCCTTCGAGCCTGCGGTCGGGAATTGGCCGCCGACTTCGATCGGGTTGCCGCCAAGGGTCACGTTTGCCATGGTGTTACTCCTTCCTTTGATGCGTGTTGGGGAAAAGCCGCTAACAAGACTCTCCTGGCGTCTGCATCGGCACGCCGGGCCGGCAGGTTCTTGTTAGCGGCTCTAAGCCAGGGGTGAAAATTCAGGGGTAAAAAATCAGGACCCGGTAATTGGCCGTCGGGCGCTGGGACTGGAATCGTACCCGAATCGGTAGTTCGGCGCGGGCGGGCAGCCCTGACTTGCTGTATGCACTGTCGCTCGGGTTGAGGTAGTCGCTGGGCAGCAGCGCGCGGCGCGAGAGCAGCTGGTCCTGCAGATCGGTCGTGACCAGTTCGATGGCGGGCAGGGCGATGGGGCCGCCGGCGCGGTTGCGCAGCGTCGCGGTCAACACGTACTGGTCGGACGCGTCGCCTTCTTGCCGCTGCAGTTGCGACGATTCGATCTGCAGTGCATCGAGGTCACGCGGTGGCGCAATCGTGCAATGCAACGGCTGGCACAGGGCTTCCAACATCGGGCGTGTGGACGGCGCGCGTCGGGCGATCTCGGCGCGAGCGAGGAAGAGCAGTTGCGCCACCGCCAGCGCTGTCAGCAAACCAATCGCGACGCGCGCGAAGGCACGGCGTCCGGTCGTTTTGCGCGCCTGCTCGCGGGCCTGTGCGGCACGCAGAAAATCCAGCGTCGCGGCAGAGACACCGTGATTCGGCCCACGCACCTTGCGCGGACGCGGCGCGCCAGTCAGCGTGCGCTGCGGCGTCGGGCCGGTCGGCTCGGATTGCGCGCGACGTGCCTGACCATGGCGGCGCCGCACCGGCGCAAAAAGCGTATGCGGATCGGTTTCGTGACGCATCCAGACCGAATCGTGCTTCTCGGTCTCAAGCTTTGCAGGGGCCGAGACCGCTGCCACCGCGGGGCTCGTCGCTGCCGGAGCCGCCGCGGGCGCGATGGCTGGTTCCACCGGCAAGTCTGCCGACGGCTGCTTGGGGACAGCCGCCGCGAACGCGTCTTCCTCGTCGTCGAGGTCGCGGATGGGTGGCAGGCCGTGGAATGGATCGGCGGGCGGCGCGGACGGTTCTGGCGCTCGTGTTTGCTGCGCTGGTTCAGCGGCGGGATCGACAGCGTGCTCGATTGGCGCTTCGTCCGGTAGCGGACGCGTGTCGGGTGCGGTCGATTGCACGTCGGGCGCAGGTGTTGCTCCTTCAACTTCGCCCAGATGAACTTCCGCGATGCCTTCATCGGGAACGTCTTCTTCCCAGATCAGCGTCATGCCGAAGCCGTGGTCGTCCTCTGCAGCGGGAGGTGCTGCGGGCGCTTCGGGTTCAGGGGCGACGGGCGGCGCAAGTGGCGCTACGCGAGCGGCGGGTTCGGGCGATTGCGGAAGCTGCGGTGCTTCGGGGGCCGGTGCCGCAGGCGTGGCTATGGCGCCCAATTCGATCAGATGATCGCGGCCATCGAAGACGTGATTGCAGCGCCCACAACGGACGAGACCGCCGCGCAGACGAAGCTGATCGGCGACAACGCGGAATGCGGTTTGACAGTTGGGACAGCGGGCCGCCAAACGTGGCGCAGCTTGTGGCGCAGTTGCCATGCGGGACGAGGAGAAAAAAGCCGACCGCGCGAGTATTGCAGACAGCGGCGCCAGCGTCGACCTTTGCAGGCGACACCGGCGCGCGATGCGGTGAAATTACGCGGGCTTCACACCATGCAGGCAGACCCAGCCGTCACGTGCACGCCACACCGTGAGCGGAATGGCCGAGGCATACGCGGCCGCGACCTCTTCTGCCTGGCGCTCGAGCACGCCTGACAGAATCAACCGGCCGCCCGGACGGACGCGCGCGCACAGCATGGCCGCCATCAGCTTGAGCGGATTCGACAGGATGTTGGCGACGACGAGATCAAACGTGCCTTCCGGTGCGTCGTCGGGCAACGCAAACGCGGCTTCGACGTGGTTGCGCTCGGCGTTGTAGCGCGAGGCTTCGACCGCATTCGGATCGATGTCGACGCCGACGGTTTCTCCGGCGCCGAGCTTCTTGGCGACGATGGCCAGAATGCCCGAGCCGCAGCCGTAGTCGAGTGTGCGCTCGCCGGCTTGCACGTGCTGCTCCAGCCATTCCATGCACAGGCGCGTTGTCGGGTGGCTGCCCGTGCCGAACGCGAGCCCCGGATCCAATTCCAGCACCACGGCGTCGGGTTCCGGCGCATCGTGCCAGGACGGCACGACCCAGATGTGCTCACCAATATGGATGGGCTCGAACTGCGATTGCGTCACGCGCACCCAGTCCTGCTCTTCGACTTCGCGCACGGTGTACGCAGGGAGCGGCGAGAGGTTGATCTCGTTAGCTGCGGCTGCCACCAGCAATGCCGGATCGGCATCGTCGGCGAGCAGTGCAACCACGCGCGAGCGGTTCCACGCCAGCCGTGTCGGTTCGTGGCCAGGCTCGCCAAAGAGCGGTTGCTCTTCAGGCGTGTCGGCATCGGCGTCTTCCACCGAGACCGACAGCGCGCCGAGATCAAACAGGGCTTCGGACAACGCTTCGGCGTCGTCGCGCGCCACTTCGAGCACGCATTCCCGGTACGTCACTTGCCGCCACCCTTGGCCACTTCCTGTTGCGCCAGACGGTGCTCCAGGTAGTGGATGTCGGTGCCGCCTTCAACGAAGTTGGCGTCGAGCATCAGGTCGCGGTGCAGCGGCACGTTGGTCTGGATGCCTTCCACCACCATTTCCGACAGGGCGATGCGCATGCGGGCAATCGCTTGCTCG
Source organism: Ralstonia edaphi (assembly GCF_958350185.1). NCBI lineage: Bacteria > Pseudomonadati > Pseudomonadota > Betaproteobacteria > Burkholderiales > Burkholderiaceae > Ralstonia > Ralstonia edaphi. Next base: position 1,114,198 of record NZ_CATWHI010000002.1, on the reverse strand, counting down.
CGCGTGGCGCCGTACGTGATGACCTTGCCGATCATCGAGTCGTAGTTGGGCGGCACGAAGTAGCCGTTGTAGGCGTGCGAATCCACACGAACGCCCGGGCCACCCGGCACATGCCACGACGTGATGCGGCCCGGCGACGGCGTGAACTTGAACGGATCTTCCGCGTTGATGCGGCACTCGATGGCGTGGCCCTTGAGCACGATGTCCTTCTGGCGGAAGCGCAGCTTTTCGCCGGCCGCCACGCGGATCTGCTCCTGCACGATGTCGACGCCCGTGATCATCTCCGTCACCGGGTGTTCGACTTGCACGCGCGTGTTCATTTCGATGAAGTAGAACTCGCCGTTCTCGTACAGGAATTCGAACGTGCCGGCGCCGCGGTAGCCGATCTTCTTGCAGGCCTCGGCGCAGCGGTCGCCAATGCGCTCGATCAGGCGGCGCGGAATGTGCGGTGCCGGCGCTTCCTCGATCACCTTCTGGTGGCGGCGCTGCATGGAGCAATCGCGCTCGCCCAGCCAGATGGCGTTGCGGTGCTGGTCGGCCAGAACCTGGATCTCCACGTGGCGCGGATGCTCCAGGAACTTCTCCATATAGACTTCCGGATTGCCGAAGGCGCGGCCGGCTTCTTCGCGCGTCATGTTGACGGCATTGATCAGTGCGGCCTCGGTGTGCACCACGCGCATGCCACGGCCACCGCCGCCGCCAGCTGCCTTGATGATCACCGGATAGCCGACCTTCTTGGCCGTTGCCAGGATTTCCTTCGGGTCTTCCGACAGGGCGCCTTCCGAGCCCGGCACGCACGGCACGCCGGACTTGATCATCGCTTGCTTGGCCGAGACCTTGTCGCCCATCAGGCGGATCGATTCGGGCGTCGGGCCGATGAAGGTGAAGCCGGATTGCTCCACACGCTCGGCAAAGTCGGCGTTTTCCGACAGGAAGCCGTAGCCGGGGTGGATGGCCTGGGCGTCGGTCACCTCGGCGGCCGAGATGATGGCCGGCATGTTGAGGTACGACAGCGGCGACGGTGCGGGGCCGATACACACGGCTTCGTCGGCCAGCTTGACGTATTTGGCTTCCTTGTCCGCCTCGGAATAGACCACCACGGTCTTGATGCCGAGTTCGCGGCAGGCGCGCTGGATGCGAAGAGCGATCTCGCCGCGATTCGCGATCAGGATCTTGTCGAACATCGTGTTCTCGCTACAAAAAGGAGAGGCGAGGGCGCTGTGGCCGGGCTGCGCTCAGTGGCAGCCCTGGTGCGCCGGCTCGCGCTCGGATGCGGCACGCTGTGCGCCGCACGATGAGGGGGCAGATGCCGGAGGATCAGCCGATCACGAACAGCGGCTGGCCGTATTCCACCGCCTGGCCGTTTTCGATCAGGATTTCCTTGATCACGCCGGCCTTGTCCGCTTCGATCTCGTTGAGCAGCTTCATCGCTTCGATGATGCAGATCGTCTGGCCTTCCTTGACGGTGTCGCCCACCTTGACGAACTCCGCTGCGCCCGGCGACGGCGAGCGATAGAACGTACCGACCATCGGCGACGTCACGATGTGGCCGGCCGGCAGGGCGGGCGACGCTGCTTCGGCGCCGACGGCGGCCGGCGCTGCTGCGGCGGGCGCGCTGACAGCCGGTGCGGCCTGCATCTGCATCGGCGCATATTGCATCGGGGCCACCACTTGCGGCGCCGACTTGACGATGCGGACCTTGCCTTCGCCTTCGGTCACTTCGAGTTCCGAAATGCCCGATTCGGCCACCAGGTCGATCAGCGTTTTCAGCTTGCGCAAATCCATGAACGTTCTCCTGCAGCGTCGGCGGTCTGGGCGGTCGATGCGCGCGAATGGCTCTTCAGCGCATCGGTCAAAGGCGCTCCAGGCGCTGGCGTCGTTGCGTTGGTTAAGTGGTTGAAAATAAAAGGAAGTAGACGGCTGATCAGCCGCCGTGTTGATCGATTGCGAAATCCAGCGCCGCCAGATAGCCGCGCCAGCCCAGTCCGCAAATCACGCCCACCGCCTGGTCTGCCAGATACGAGTGATGGCGGAACGGCTCACGACGATGCACGTTGGACAGATGGACTTCGATATACGGGATCACCACGCCGGCCAGCGCATCGCGCAGCGCCACGCTGGTGTGCGTGTAGGCGGCCGGATTGATGATGATGAATTCAACGCCTTCGCTCTTGGCAGCGTGGATGCGGTCCACCAGCGCGCCTTCATGGTTCGACTGGAAATGCGCCAGCGTCACACCGCGCGCAGTGGCGCGTTCAACCAAGGCAGCATTGATGTCGGCGAGCGTGGTTGCACCGTAGACTTCCGGCTCGCGCGTCCCCAGCAAATTGAGGTTCGGGCCGTGCAGTACGAGCACGTTGCGAAGCGCTTTGGCGATGGGTTTATCAGCCACGGTTTGGACCGGTTGAGCGAAGTTGGGCGCAATTTACAGCAACTTAGAATGCTTTGTCTAGTTTTTGCTGAAAAACTCTCAACAAATCGGTGTTTTCACCGATCTTGTGTGTCACCTCTACGCTTTTGCCGAAGAAGAAGGGGAGTTACGTGCACATGAACGTCATATGACGTTTTTCCATATTCACGTGCGCTGCAGGGCTTCTCGCAGTTCGTCGGCATGCACCCGGCCCATCTTCCGGAAAGTGATTTCGCCTTGTGAATTAAGGATCACAGTAAACGGAAGTCCGCCCACCTCGTTGCCGAACTGCCGGCCCAGTTCCGTCCCGCCAAACCCCGCCACGGCGACAGGGTATGTGACGTGGACCTTGCTCAGGAACGTCTGGATATTGGCGGCTGAGTCAATACCGATGCCCACGAACTTTGCTTTTGCCTTTTGCTCCTGCGCGAGCGCAGACAGCTCCGGCATTTCCTCCACGCAAGGACCGCACCACGGTGCCCAGAAATTGATCACTACCGGGTGGCCGCGAAACGCTGCCAGATCCAGCGGCGCGCCATTGGCGTCCGGGAGCTTGCTGCCGTAGAACGCGGCGACGGCATTGTCGGCTGGCGTCTTGGGCGCGGTAGCGCGATGCCCGAAATAGACGCCCGCGGCCGCGGCAACGAGGCCTGCGATCAACAAAGCGGTCAAAGTGGTACGGCGCGACATGGTTCTGCGGAGGTCTCTCTATATATAGACAGAGGCGGAGCGTGCGGGATTGTACTCCTGTCGGCGGATCACCCCTGCGACAGGAGGGCGCGCACCGCCGCCGCGTCGCCGCGTTGGGTCTTGCCGGTGGCGTCCGCGCGGCGCGCGCCGCGCACATCGTTCATGTCATATAGGGCGATATGGACGCCGACCGGCGTGCCCGTTTCAGCGCGCAACTCACGCGCCAAGTCGCGGGATTCGGGCCCGGCCGGCCACTGGCCGCGCCACAGGAAGCTGAGCGTTTCCACCTCGTCGCGGCCGGCGAAGTGAGCGCTCTCTGTTGTATCGAAATCCACGCCCGCATTGAGCAGGAAGATTGCCACGTCTTTCGGGCTGTCGCAGAAGACTTGCAGGTGGATGTCGGAATGCTCGCTGGCGGTGCCGTTAAAGACCGCGCCAGCGAGGTACGGGTTATGGACTGCCAGCCCCTCCATCAGCAGCAGGGCGATACGGCGCAGCAACGTCAGCACGCGCGGCTGCGATTCTGCCTGGAACAGCGCTTGGTATTCGCGGACTTCGGTTTCGACCTGTTCGTTGTCCGGTAGCCATTCGCCAGGCGTGCGCGATTCCGTGCCGAGCACCTGGCGGGCCGCCTTGCGCTTGGCCGTGGCGTAGTCGGCGCCGTCTTCCGCGATCATGCGGGCGGCGGTGATGGCGATTTCCTCCCGCACGCGGGCGGGGTCGAGGGTGGGGCGTTTGGACATGGCTCTATTTTACTGAAGCGCGCGGACCCGCCTGAAGCCGCAGGTACAATGCGGCGCTACGAAGTTGAGATGGCACCCATGCATATCCACATCCTTGGAATCTGCGGCACCTTCATGGGCGGGATTGCCCTGATCGCCCGTCAGGCCGGTCACCGCGTCACTGGCTGCGACGCCAACGTCTACCCGCCGATGAGCACCCAGCTTGAGGCTCAGGGTATCGAACTGATTGAAGGATTCGACCCGGAACAGCTGTCCATCGGCGCCGACCTTTACGTGATCGGCAACGTGATCTCCCGTGGCAATCCGTTGATGGAAGCCATCCTGGATCGCAATCTGCCCTACATTTCCGGCCCGCAATGGCTGGGCGACAACGTACTGCGCCAGAAATGGGTGCTTGCCGTAGCCGGCACGCACGGCAAGACGACCACCACGTCGATGCTTGCCTGGATATTGCAGGACGCCGGCTATAACCCCGGCTTCCTGGTTGGCGGGGTGCCGCGCAACTTCGGCTTGTCCGCGCGGCTGACTGAATCCGACTTCTTCGTCATCGAGGCCGACGAGTACGACACGGCCTTCTTCGACAAGCGCAGCAAGTTCGTCCATTACCGTCCTCGCACGGCCATCTTGAACAATCTGGAGTTCGATCACGCCGACATCTTCCCCGATCTCGCCGCGATTGAAACCCAGTTCCACCACTTGGTGCGTACCGTGCCCGGCCAGGGGCGGTTGCTCGTCAATGGTCGCGAAGACAGTCTCACCCGCGTACTTGAGCGCGGATGCTGGTCCGAAGTCGAGCGATTCGGCGCAGAAGACGGCGAGGGCTGGAAAATCGCCAATCTGGGCGAGGACGATAGCTTTGATGTTGTTTTTTCCGGGCAAGCGCAGGGTCGCGTCCGTTGGGCACTGCAGGGCGACCACAACCGTATGAACGCCGTCGCTGCCATCGCCGCTGCACGCCACGTCGGTGTGCCGCCCGCACAAGCCATTGAGAGCCTGGCCCGTTTCGAAAATGTGAAACGCCGGATGGAAGTGCGCGGCACGGTCAACGGCGTCACGGTCTACGACGATTTCGCTCATCACCCCACGGCCATTCGCACCACGATCGAAGGCCTGCGCCGTCGCGTCGGCAAAGGTCGCATTCTGGCCGTGCTGGAGCCGCGTTCCAACACCATGAAGCTCGGTGTGATGAAGCAAGCGCTTCCCGAGAGTCTGTCCGGCGCGGACCAGATCTTTGCTTACGGCGCCGCCAGCGGCCGCGACGCCATCGGCTGGGATTTGGCTGGCGCGTTGGCGCCTTTGGGCGCGCGTGCAAACACGTTCTCTGACCTGACCGCTTTGGTGGACGCTGTCACCGCTGCGGCCCGCCCGGGCGACCATGTGCTGGTCATGAGCAATGGCGGCTTCGGGGGCGTCCATCAAAAACTGCTCGACGCACTCGCAAAACAGGCCAACGCCGCGAATTGAGTCGATATGCCGGCATCCATCGTCTATCTGCACGGATTCCGTTCGTCGCCGCGCTCGTTCAAGGCGCAGTTGCTGGGCCAGCGAATGGCTTCGGTCGGGCTGGCGGGTCGGTACGTTTGCCCGGCATTGCCCGTCTCGCCGCGCCAGGCGATGGCGGAAACCGAGGCGCTGATTGCCGAGTTGAGCGCGCGTGAAGGCGCGCAACCGGTGCTCATTGGCTCGTCGCTGGGAGGCTTTTATGCGACCTGGCTGGCGGAGCGCCACGGGCTCCGGGCGGCGATGCTCAATCCGGCCACCCGCCCGGAGCGGGATCTCGCCAAATATGTCGGGGAACAGCCGCTGTGGCACGGCGGCGGCACGATCCGCGTCGAGCCGCACCATCTGGACGAGCTGCGCGCGCTCGCCGTGCCTGCTATCACGCAGCCCGAGCGTTATTACCTGCTCGCAACGACGGGCGACGAGGTGCTCGACTACCGCGAAATGCTGGCTCACTTTCCGGGAGCGGCCACGCGCGTCATCGACGGCAGCGACCACGGTATCAGCGATTTTGCGCAGTACATGGACGAAGTGCTCGTCTTTTGCGGTATTCCTGCAGAGTTGCTGGCCGCACACCCCTTCGACGCCGCATGACCGATTCGCCGTCGTATCCGCGTAGCCTGTGGCGCAGCGCGCTGCCCCCGGCTGTCGTTTATGACCGGCATTGGGCGCGTTGGGCCCTGGGTGCGGACTCGCTAACGGCACGTCTTCGTGCGGCATCGTCGCGCTTTCGCGTGCAATTGCTCGGTCAGCAACGCGCGATGCCGTTACGCGACGAGTGGCGTTGCCTGGGCATGTCGCGCGCCGCCGAGACGCTGGTGCGCGAAGTTCTGCTGATCTGCGACGAGATTCCGGTGGTGTATGCCCACACCATCGTCCATCCGCGCAGCGTGGCGCTCGACTGGCCGTTCCTCAAAGCGCTCGGGACGCAGCCGCTGGGGCATTCTCTGTTTGCCGATCCGCGTGTGCAGCGCGGGGACTTCGAATTCGCCTTGCTGGATGCGCGCCACCCGCTGGTGCGCCGCGCGCACGACGCGCTGGGCGATGCGCCTGTCGCCGGCACGTCACGGCTGCCGGCCCGCCGGTCAGTGTTCCGGCGCGGGGCAAGCGCGATGCTCGTGACGGAGGTTTTCCTACCCGCGCTGGCTGACTTCCACCCGCCGCGGTAAGCGTATTTTCGCGGGCCGGGCGGCGGGCCAGTGCGGTATCATCGCCCCCAACTTTTGATCGCCGCGCGTGACGTTGTAACGTCGGGCGGCGCGGCCATTCCACCTCATTCAAAGTGACGCTCGCTCGTGCGAGTGCCGCAATCCATACAAATCCATGCAGTTGCTGTTTGAAGAAGGCGGCGAGATCCGCGCGGGCACCGTCTTGTCCCAACAGGGCGAGGCCTATCAGGTCGAGTTGCCGAGCGCCAAGCGCACCAAGGTCAAGTCGCGCGACGTGTTGCTGCAATTCGCGCAGCCGTCCGCCGGCGAGTTGTCGCAGGCCGCCCAGGCGCTGTCGGCAGAGATCGACCTGGACTTCCTCTGGGAATGCGCTTCGACTGAAGAATTCGGCTTTACCGATCTGGCCGGTGAGTATTTTGGCGCCGGCGCCAATGCCACCCAGCAAGCCGCGCTGGCGATCGCGCTGCACGGCTCACCGATCTACTTCCGCCGCAAGGGCCGCGGCCGCTATCAGCGCGCGCCCGAAGATCAGCTGAAGGCCGCGCTTGCAGGTTTGGAGCGCAAGAAGCAGCAAGCCGCCCTGCAGGCCGAGTACGAAGCCGAGCTGAAGGCGATGCGCCTGCCGGAGGCCTTCCGCGGCAAGACGCTGCAGCTGCTGTTCAAGCCGGACAAGAACAGCCTCGAATACAAGGCGCTCGATGCGGCGTGCACCGCGCTGGGCCTGTCGCCGATGCGCCTGATGGTGGCGGTCGGCGGCATCGCCAACGCCCGCGCGCTGCACGAGGCCCGCTTCCTCTCGGAGTGCTTCCCGAAGGGCACCGGCTTCCCGGACGTGACCGTGCCGGAACCGGCGATGGAGCTGCCGGCCGCCGACGTGCGCGCCTTCTCGATCGACGACGTGACTACCACGGAAATCGACGACGCCATCTCCGTCGCGCCCATTGATGACGCCACCGTGCGCATCGGCATCCATATTGCCGCGCCGGGCTTCGGCATCCAGCGTAGCGACCCGTTGGACGTGATTGCCCGTCAGCGTTTGTCGACCGTGTATTTCCCCGGCGACAAGATCACGATGCTGCCGGAGTCGGTGGTCGATCGTTACACGCTGCAGGAAGGGCGCGCGTGCCCAGCGCTGTCGCTGTATGTGACGGTCGACCGCGCCACGTGGGCGGTCACCGCCAGTGAGACGCGCTGCGAATCGGTGACCGTGGCGGCCAACCTGCGCCACAACCTGCTCGACGATGTGATCACCGCCGACGCGCTCGCCGATGGCTCGGGCGACTATCCGTTCAAGGCTGAACTGGCGGTGCTGTGGCCCTTTGTGTGCGCCTTGTATGACGGCCGTCAGCAGGCCCGCATCGCCAGCGGCCTGAAGCCCGAGGGGGCGCAGAAGGGCGATTATTCGTTCTACATCGATCCGATTCCCGAGGCGGAAGGCGGTGGCGAGCGCGTGCGGATCGAACAGCGCAAACGCGGCTCGCCGCTGGACAAGATCGTGGCCGAGCTGATGATCCTGGCCAACAGCACGTGGGGCCGCATGCTGGCTGACGCCGGTGTGCCCGGCATCTACCGCACGCAGAAGGCGTGGGGCATGCACCGCACGCGCATGCAGACGTATCCGGCGCCGCACGAAGGTCTGGGCGTGGCGCAGTACGCGTGGAGTACCTCGCCGCTGCGTCGCTATGTCGATCTGGTCAACCAGTGGCAGATCGCAGCGGTGGCGCAGCACGGCGTGACGGCCAAGCTGATCGCGCCGTTCAAGCCCAAAGATGCCGACCTGCTGGCCGCCGTGGCCGACTTCGAAGCCACTTACGCCGCCTACGCCGACCACCAGTCGACCATGGAGCGCTACTGGTGCCTGCGCTGGCTCAAGCAGGAGAACCGCACGCGCATGCAGGCCGTGGTGCTCAAGGAAGGCGCCGTGCGTTTCGCCGACATTCCGCTGGTGACGAAGGTGCCCGAGCTGGCGCAAACGGCGCGCGGCACGCATGTCGTGCTCGATATCCTGGAGACCGATGAGATCAGCCTGGAAGTGTCGTGCCGCGTGGTCGAGATTCTCGCCCCGGCTGCGGACGCCCAAGCTGAAGCCGAAGCCATTGAAGCAGAACTGGCCGAGGCAGAGACAGAAGCTGAGGTGCCGGCTGAACCACAACCCGCCGCCGATGGGGAAGAAGCGCGTGCAGAAGCCGACGCTGCTGTGGCGCCGCCGCCTCAGGGCGGCGAGAGCGGTGGAACGCCCGCCGCCGCCTAACTACAATCGCAGTCTGACCTTCATTCTTCGCGCATCGACCAGGAAATACGCCATGGCCGCCCTCGCAAACCGTCCGGACTGGTCCGGCAGCAGCACGCTCACCAAGGCACTGGTCGTGTCGCTGGCCGTGCATGTTCTGCTCTTGTTCGTACGCGTCGTGGCTCCGGAGGCGTTCGATATCAAGCGCGAAGATCCGGGCCTCGATGTGGTGCTGGTCAATGCCAAGTCATCGACGGCCCCGTCCAAGGCGACGGCCGTGGCGCAGGTCAACCTGAACGGCGGCGGCGAATACGACCAGCAGCGCGCCACCACGCCGCTGCCCGCCGACACCAATGAGCAGACCGGCGACGCCATCAAGCTCACGCAGCGCCGCGTCGAATATCTCGAGCAGGAGCAGCGCCGCCTGCTTACGCAATCGACCGAGCGTGCGCCGCTGGTCAACGATCGTCAGGTCAAGCCCGGCGAGCGCCCGCAGCCGTCGCCCACCAACGGCACCGACGATCGCACCACGCAAGACGAAATCGCCCGCCTGCAAGCCGAGATCGACCGCAACCTCGAAAACTACGCCAAGCGCCCGCGCCGTAATGTGCTGACGGCCGCCAGCGCGCGCCAAGTCGATTACGCCCGCTACTACGATGCCGTGCGCCGCAAGATCGAAGCCCGCGGCACCGCAAACTTTCCCAGTCAGAACGGCCGCCCGCTGTACGGCGAACTGATCGTCGTGATCAGCATCAACCGCGAAGGCCAGCTCGGCTACAACCAGGACGGCTACAAGATCGAAGGCATCGAGATCGCAAAAAGCTCGGGCAACCCCGCGCTGGATCGCCAGGCTGTAGCCATCGTGCGTTCGTCTTCACCGTTTGGCGCCTTCCCGGCCGAGATGCGCAAGCGCGTCGACATCCAGGATGTGGTTGCCACGTTCAAGTTCACCCGTGCAGGCCTGGAAACCCACCTGCAGACCCGCTGATTTCGTCGTCCATGCCGTCGTCGTTTCAAGAGGCCATCCTCGCCGCTGCGAGCGCGCCGCCCACAGATCGTTATGGCGTGATCGGCAACCCGATCGCGCACAGCAAGTCGCCCATCATCCACGCCGCGTTTGCGCAGCAGACGGGGCAGCTCATCCGCTACGACCGCATCTACGCCGAGCTGATCGCGTTTGACGAAACCGTGATGACCTTCGTGCGCGAAGGCGGGCGCGGGCTCAACGTGACCGTGCCGTTCAAGCTCGATGCATATGCCATGTCGACGTCGCTGTCGCTGCGGGCGGAATCGGCCGGCGCGGTCAACACGCTGAAGTTCGACGGCGAAGAGATTTTTGGCGACAACACCGACGGCGTCGGCCTGATGCGCGACATCACCCACAACATCGGCAACTCGTTTGAAGGCGAACGCGTGCTGCTGTTGGGCGCGGGCGGCGCGGCGCGTGGCGTGCTACTGCCGCTGCTCGAACACAAGCCCGCGCGCGTGTTCATTGCCAACCGCACGGCCGATCGGGCCAACAAGCTGGTGGACCGCTTCGAGGTTTCGGCCAAGCTGCACGAGGTCGAACTCGTGGGCGGCGGCTATGACGAGCTTGCTGCGGACGACGTTTTCGACGTCATCATCAACGCTACCGCGAGCAGCCTGCAGGCCGAGGTGCCGCCGATTCCGACCACCGTGTTCGGCCCCAACGCCCTGGCCTACGACATGATGTACGGTCCGCGCCCGACGGTGTTCATGGAGTTCGCCCGGCGCAACGGCGCCCGCGCATGGGACGGTCTGGGCATGCTGGTGGAGCAGGCGGCGGAATCGTTCTTCGTCTGGCGCGACGTGCGCCCGGACACCGCTCCGGTGCTGCTCGCCATGCGCGAGGGGCTGCAGGGCGAAGCCGCGGTTGCGGCGCGTGCGCCTCGCTGAACCTGAGCGAAGGCCTGCGATGATGCGTTGGTTCGGCTACGTGATCGGCTGCTTCGTGGCGGGCGTGGTCGCGCTCAACCTGTACTTTTTTGCCGCCATCGCGAGCTGGCAGTTCTTCGATCCGTCGTCCACCAGCTTCATGCGCGCCGAGCGCATGCGCCTGTGCGGTGCCAATGTCTTCACCTGCAAGGTCGACCACCGCTGGGTCAATTACGACCAGATCTCGCGCAACCTCAAACGCGCGGTCATCGCCAGCGAAGACGCCGATTTCGTCTCGCACAGCGGCTGGGAGGTCGACGCCATGCTCGATGCGTGGGAGAAGAACAAGCGGCGCGGCCACGTGGTCGCGGGCGGTTCGACCATCACGCAGCAGTTGGCCAAGAACCTGTTCCTCTCGGGCGAACGCCACTACCTGCGTAAGGGCGAAGAGCTGGTCATCACGTGGATGCTCGAGTTCTGGCTCGACAAGGAGCGCATTCTCGAGATCTATCTGAACTCGGTGGAATGGGGCGAGGGCGTGTTCGGCGCGGAAGCGGCGGCGCAGCATTACTTCAAACGCCCGGCCTCGCAACTTACGGTAGGCCAGGCTGCGCGCCTGGCTGCGGCGCTGCCCGCACCGAAGTGCTTCGACAAGAAGAGCTATTGCGCCAACGTGCACGTGAACTTCACGCGCAAGGCAACCATCATCGCCAACCGGATGGGCTCGGCGACGCTTCCCGACTGACGCTCAGTTCAACCAGCCCTTGCGACGGAAATAGATGAGCGGAATGGCCGCCGACACGATCATCAGACCGATCGCATAGGGGTAGCCTTCAGCCCAGTCCAGCTCCGGCATCACCTTGAAGTTCATGCCGTAGATCGAGGCGATCAGCGTGGGCGGCATCAGCGCCACCGACACCACCGAGAACAGCTTGATGATTTTGTTCTGGTTGATGTTGATGAAGCCGACCGTGGCATCCATCAGGAAGTTGACCTTGTCCGACAGGAACGCGGTGTGGTTCTCGATGGAATCGATGTCGCGCAGCACCTGGCGCGCTTCGTCCTGCTGGTCGGCCGAGAGCAACTGGCTGCGCAACAGGAAGGACACCGCGCGGCGCGTATCCATCACGTTGCGGCGGATCCGGCCGTTCAAGTCTTCCACGCGGGCGATGATCTCCAGCACATCGGCCGCGGCGGCATCGGTCACCTCATCGGCCAGCACGCGTTTGCTGGCATCTTCGAGGCGTTCGTAGACTTCTTCGATGGAGTCCGCTGAGTATTCTGCGTCGGTGGCGTACAGATCCATCAGCACATCTTTGGCGTTGCGCACCGAGCCCGGGCGCAGCCGCGCACGCATGCGCACCAGCCGGAACGCGGGGAGATCTTCGTCGTGGATGGAGAAGAGCACATCCTTGGTCAGCACGAAGGCCACGCGCACGTTGCGGGAGGTCGTTTCTTCGTCGAGCAGGAAATCGGTGCGGATGTGGATGTGGCCGTCTTCGCCTTCAAAGTAGCGGGCGGATGCTTCCAGGTCCCCTAATTGCTCCAGCTCCGGAAGGACCACGCCATAGGCTTCCTTGATCCAAGCCAGTTCTTCGTCGTCGGGGTCGATCACGTCGATCCAGATCGGCTTGTGCTGCAGCAGTTCGCTGCGTTCTTCGACCTGTTCCTGCGCGAGACGGCCTTTTTGCACGACGAACAGGTTGATCATGGGGTGTTTCCTTGAAGCAGGCGTTGAACGGGCAGCGAAAAATCGCGCCGAGTGTAGCCTAAAGAAGCGACGGGTTCAGCCACAAACGGCGGCTCGGCGCGCACGCGTGGGGCCGACGCCACGTCTGGAAGATGCCGCCACCGGGCCGCCCGACGGGTAAAATGCAGGCAAGTCATGCGGCCATCCGGCCGCCTTCACATTCCCGACACCATGCGATTTACCGAACAACTCGCTGCCGCCTGGCAACGCAACAACTCCCTGCTGTGCGTTGGCCTCGATCCTGACCCGGCACGCCTGCCGGCATCGCTGACCGGCACGGGCGGAGCAATCTTCTCGTTCTGCCGCGCCATTGTGGACGCCACCGCCGATCTGGTCTGCGCCTTCAAGCCGCAGATCGCCTACTTCGCCTCGCAGCGCGCCGAAGACCAGCTCGAACAGCTCATCAACTACATCCACGAAGCCTATCCGGGCATCCCCGTCATTCTCGACGCCAAGCGCGGCGATATCGGCTCGACCGCCGAGCACTACGCCAAGGAAGCCTTCGAGCGCTACCAGGCTGATGCCATCACCGTCAGCCCGTACATGGGTTTCGACTCGATGCAGCCGTATCTGGCGCATGCCGACAAGGGCGTCATCGTGCTGTGCCGCACCTCCAACGCCGGCGGCAGCGATGTGCAGTTCCTCGAAACTGACGGCCGCCCCGTCTACCAGGTCGTGGCGGAACGTGCGCGCGACGTGTGGAACACCAGCGGCCAGATGGGCCTGGTGGTGGGCGCGACGTTCCCGGAAGAGATTGCCAAGGTGCGGGAGATTGTCGGCGACATGCCGCTGCTGATTCCGGGCGTCGGCGCCCAGGGCGGCGACATCGAAGCCACGGTGCGCGCCGGCCGCACGGCTGACGGCACGGGCATGATGATCAACTCGTCGCGGGCGATTCTCTACGCCAGCACCGACAGTGATTTCGCTGATGCGGCCCGCCGCGTGGCCGAGACCACGCGCAACCAGATCAACCAGTTCCGCAACTGATCGGCGCTGTCGGTCCGGTTGCGGCGAGAGTGAGGACATCATGACCACGCAACCGCACCGCCCCGCCGCCGGCACGCATCGGGAAGAGACGGGTAAGGATCCGGACCGCAAGCTCGAGAAAGAGCGCGACGACACCCACCAGCACGAGACGACGCGCCGCGATCATGATCGCGACCGTCGCCACGAGCACGACCACGAGCACCAGCCGGAACACGATCACGGAGATCGTCGCCGGCCGGATCATCCCAGCGAAATCTAGATCAGGACTCCGCCGAGTCGAGGAAGTCGAGCAGGCCGCGCAGTGCGTGCTCGGCAGCCTGCAGGCGGACCTGCTTGCGGTCGCCTTTGAAGTGGCGCGTTTCCACGCGGGTTTGCAGGCGGTTGCTCCAGCCAAAGCAGACCATGCCGACGGGCTTGTCGGGCGTGCCACCGGTCGGGCCCGCGACGCCAGTAATCGCCACCGCCACCTGCGCGCGGCTGTTGAGCACCGCGCCCTCGGCCATGGCGTGCGCCACCGGTTCGCTCACGGCGCCATGTTCGCGGATCAGCGCCGCCGGCACGCCCAACATCTGCGATTTCGCTTCGTTGGAATAGACGACGAAGCCGCGCTCGAACCACGCGGACGACCCCGATACGTCGGTAATGGCGGCGGACACCAACCCGCCTGTGCACGATTCGGCGGACGCCATCATCAGGCTGCGCTTGTTCAGCGTGTCAGCAACGAGTTCGGCCAGTTGGGCCAGCGCGCGGGATTCAGCCATTGCGGTACCTTTGAAGCTTCGGTCGTCAAACGTCAAAACGAGCGCCACAGCGCGAACACGAGCAGCGTGTAGAACGCCGCCAGAATGTCGTCGACCATCACGCCGTAGCCGCCGCGCACGCCAAAGCCTTTGAGCGAGCGGTCGTAGTAGCGAATGGGCGCTGGCTTGACCATGTCGAAGAAGCGGAACCACAGGAACGCGGCGAATTGCCCGCCCAGCGTGGTTGGCGTGACGAAGGCCAGCACGATCCAAAACGCCACCATTTCGTCCCACACCATGGCGCCGTGGTCTGCCACGCCCAGGTCGCGCGCGGTGCGGGTGCATGCCCAGATGCCGATCACGAAGCCGACCGCCGCGATCAGCAGCCAAGTCGGCCCCGAGATCCACCGAGCAAACACAACGTAGATCAGCCACGCGTACAGGGTGCCGACCGTGCCCGGCAGGATGGGAGAGAGGCCCGAGCCGAAGCCAAGCGCGAGGATCCGCGCCGGATGACCGAACATGAAGCGCGCCGTGGGGCGGCGTACCTGTACGGTCTGGCCCGCTTCGAGCACGACAGTGTCAGGCTGGCCCGGCGGATTGGATGGCGGGAAGGGAGCGGAAGACATCATGAGGCGGAAGAAAAATGGTCGAAGCTGCCGTGCGTGAAGATAATCGGCGCGCCTTTGGCATCGATGAGTCGCAAGCCGGTTTCGCCGTCGATGCGGCCGATGCGCGTCACGGCCACACCCGCACGCTTGCCGGCGGCGATCACAGCGTCGCGCGCATCGGCAGGCGCAGTGAAGCAAAGTTCGTAGTCGTCGCCGCCGGCCAGCGTGCACTGCAGCTGAAGCGCCTGCGACTGCGCGGCGAGGGTCGCCGAGCGCGGGACATCGTCCACCGCGATCGTCGCTCCGACGCGCGATTGCGCGAGGATGTGGCCAAGATCGCCCAACAAGCCGTCAGATACATCGAGCGCCGCCCGGGCGATACCGCGCAACGCCAGGCCGAGTGCGACACGCGGCGTGGGCATGTCCATGCGCGGCTGCACCTGTGCGAGGGCTTCCGGCGTGAGCGGCCACTCGTTACGCAATGCGCCCAGTGCCAGTCGCGCGTCGCCGACGGTACCCGAAACCCAGATGTCATCGCCGGGGCCGGCGGCGTCGCGACGTAGTGCCGTAGCGGCGGGAACGTCGCCGAAGACGGTCAGGCTGAGGGTGAGCGGCCCCCGTGTAGTGTCGCCGCCGATCAGTTCGCAGCGAAACGCATCGGCCAAGGCGAGCAAGCCTTCGGAAAACGGTTTGAGCCACGCCGCATCGGCCTGGGGCAATGCCACGGCGAGCGTAAAGGCGCGGGGCTCGGCGCCCATCGCTGCCAGGTCAGAGAGGTTGACAGCGAGCGCCTTATGGCCAAGTGCGCGCGGCTCCGCATGTGGAAAGAAGTGACGGCCGGCGACCAGCATGTCGGTGGAGATCGCCAATTCGTGCCCCGGGCGCGGCGCAAGCAGGGCGCAGTCGTCGCCCACGCCCAACGTCGCTTTCGAGGTCGGCCGCGTGAAATAACGGCGGATCAGACCAAATTCGGACAGATTGTCCGCCGGATCGCCGAAGTTGGAGGGGTGGACGGGTTTAGACACGGCAGCGGCGATGGAAGAATATGGGGCAAGCCCGATGGTGCCGTGACAGGACGGTGGAATATTGTAGCGAATGCGCATGGCACTCCCACCCAAAATCCCGTTGTGAGATCGCTTTTCACTATATAAAATGACGGGCCCAAGGAGGCGGACCGTATTCCCGTGGCGCTCGTGAGGGTATCCCGGTGGCCCGCTAGATGCGACGGCCGGCGTGCGCGCTGGCCACCCGATACGAGAGACCCATGACCACGGTGGATTCCCAGCCTCAGCAGCCCGCCCGCACGGATGAAGAACTCAAGGCGCAGCAGCGCGCCGCCTTGCGCAAGGCCGCGCTGGAGTACCACGAGTTTCCGACCCCGGGCAAGATTTCCGTCACGCCGACCAAGCCGCTGTCGAATCAGCGCGACTTGGCCCTGGCATATTCGCCCGGCGTTGCCGCCGCCTGCGAAGAGATCGTCGAAGACGTTGCGAACTCGTTCCGCTACACCGCACGCGGCAACCTTGTCGGCGTGGTGACCAACGGCACGGCGGTGCTCGGCCTGGGCGACATCGGCCCGGAAGCCTCGAAGCCGGTCATGGAAGGCAAGGCAGGCCTCTTCAAGAAATTTGCCGGTATCGATGTGTTTGACATCGAGATCAACGAAAAAGACCCCCAGAAGCTGGTCGATATCATCGCCTCGCTGGAGCCGACCTTCGGCGGCATCAACCTGGAAGACATCAAGGCGCCGGAATGCTTCTTCGTCGAGCGCGAACTGCGCAAGCGCATGAAGATTCCCGTCTTCCACGATGACCAGCACGGCACCGCCATCGTCGTGGGCGCAGGTATCACGAATGCACTGAAGGTCGTCGGCAAGGACATCAAGAAGGTCAAGCTGGTGGCTTCGGGCGCGGGCGCTGCGGCGCTGGCCTGCCTCGACCTGCTGGTCGATCTGGGCCTGCCGCGCGAAAACATCTGGGTGACGGACCTGGCGGGCGTGGTCTACGAAGGCCGTACCGAACTGATGGACCCGGACAAGGCGCACTTCGCACAGAAGACCGATCTGCGTACGCTGGCCGAAGTCATCGACGGCGCCGACATTTTCCTGGGGCTGTCCGCCGCCGGGGTGCTCAAGCAGGACATGGTCAAGCGGATGGCCGACAAGCCGATCATCTTCGCGCTGGCCAACCCGAACCCGGAAATCCTGCCGGAGCTCGCCAAGGAAGTGCGCCCCGACGTCATCATGGGCACCGGCCGCACGGACTACCCCAACCAGGTCAACAACGTCCTGTGCTTCCCGTTCATCTTCCGCGGGGCGCTGGACGTGGGCGCGACCACCATCACGCGTGAGATGGAAGTTGCCGCCGTGCACGCTGTGGCTGAACTGGCGCGCCAGGAGCAAAGCGACATCGTGGCTTCCGCCTACGGCATCCAGGATCTGTCGTTCGGCCCCGAATACCTGATCCCGAAGCCCTTCGACCCGCGCCTGATCGTCAAGATCGCGCCGGCCGTGGCGCAGGCAGCCATGCTTTCGGGCGTGGCGCAGCGTCCGATCGAAGACATGGACGCCTACCGCCAGCATCTGCAGCAGTTCGTCTACCACTCCGGCACGCTGATGAAGCCGATCTTCTCGGCCGCCCGCAAGGTTCCGATGGAGAACAAGCGCATCGTCTTTGCCGAAGGCGAAGAAGAGCGCGTCCTGCGCGCGGTGCAGATCGTCGTGGACGAAAAGCTCGCCAGCCCGATCCTGATCGGCCGCCCGAGCGTGATCGCCCATCGCATCGAGCGTTTCGGCCTGCGCCTGCGCGAGGGTGTGGATTTCACCGTGGTCAACCCCGAACACGACCAGCGCTTCCGCGACTACTGGGAGACGTACTACAAGCTGATGGCGCGCAAGGGCGTGACGCCGCAATACGCGAAGCTCGAATTGCGCCGCCGTTCGACGCTGATCGGCGCTGTCATGATCCACAAGGGCGAAGCCGACGGCATGATTTGCGGTACGGTCAGCAACACCGCCGCCCACCTGCGCTATATCGACCAGGTCATTGGCGGCACGAACTGCGTGTACGCCGCCATGAACGGCCTGGTTCTGCCAGGGCGCCAGATCTTCCTCACGGACACACACGTCAACGTCGATCCGACCGCGGAGCAGCTCGCCGAGATCACCATCATGGCTGCCGAGGAACTGTGCCGCTTTGGCATCAAGCCGAAAGTTGCGCTGATGTCGCACTCCAACTTCGGCTCCTCGGAAGCGCCTTCCGCCGTCAAGATGCGCGAAACTTTGGCCATTCTGCGCGAACGTGCGCCGACCCTGGAGGTGGATGGCGAGATGCACGGCGATGCGGCGCTCGACGAAAAGCTCCGCGACTCGCTGGTGCCGGATTCGACCCTGAAGGGCGAAGCGAACCTGTTGGTCATGCCCAACATCGACGCTGCCAACATCGCCTACAACCTGCTGAAGACGGCGGCTGGCAACAACATCGCCATCGGCCCGATCCTGCTGGGCGCGAAGAAGCCGGTGCATATCCTCACGCCGTCGGCTACCGTGCGACGCATCCTTAACATGACGGCTCTGACCGTGGTGGATGCTGCTGCACAGGCGCAACGCTGATCGCCCTGCACCAGAAAAGGGAGCGCACGATGCTGCGCTCCCTTTTTTTGCTCTGTAAGTGTGCGTGCGCTTACATTCAAACAAACTCAATATTGATGTGGAAAAACCCTTCAGACTTTTACCGTCGGTTGATTGTTGTCATCGATGAGCGTACCCTTACGGGCTGAAGGGGTGCTTCTGAGCACATGAGGTCCGAACAGGGCCAGACGGGTTCAAAAAAGCGGTTTTCCGTACACACGTCTAGCCGGTTTGCCTTATTTGGTGCGCGCAATGGGTAGGTTTTTGCAGGCGGAAGGATTCCCCAAGTCTTCGGCAGTCGCCCGACTTGTCATTCCCTGCCAGGCCTCTCACGCATTGAGCCGCTTCGCTTTCAGCTGCAAATCGGCTGTCCGGATCACTATTGGGCGGCCACCTGCGCTTGTGACCTGCGCCGTGCTCCGGCTGGCGCGATTCTCCCGTTAGGCCTGCTGATGACAAAGCGACTTGGAGCGTGGATCGGCCGCTCCGTATCCCAGGCGATGGCGCATGGCGCGCTGGCGGCGACGCTTGCATTGTCGGTGGCCGGCTTGCCGACCAATGCGGCCGCTCGGGACACCGCCGGCATGGCTGCCGCCGTGGGAACCATTCGCCCGGCAGACCTGCCCAATGAGGCGCAGCGCACGCTGGCACTGATCGAGCAGGGTGGTCCGTTCCCCTATGCAAAAGATGGCACCACGTTCGGCAACTATGAACGGCGTTTGCCGGCGCAGCGGCGCGGCTATTACCACGAGTACACCGTGAAGACGCGAGGGGCTCGCAACCGCGGCGCCCGACGCATCATCTGCGGCGGCGATCAGCAAGCGGCCAACGACTGCTACTACACGGAAGATCACTACAACAGTTTTCAACGGATACAGCGATGACGACCAACATGTTTGGGCTGGACGACTCGCTCACCGCACGCGATGAGCGCGTGGCCCGCGAGGCGTGGCACAAGGCGCAAAATCTGTACGACGGTGTGGTCGGGATGCAAGCCCTGGGCGCACGCGTCGGGGGGGCGGCCAAGTTGCCTCAAAGCGCACCGCAGAACATCATGACGCAGGACAACACTCAGACGGACGACGATGGAGGTCGCGAAGACGCCATGAACCTGTTCAAGACGGTGCGTCCGAATATCGTGCAGTCGATCCGCGCGTTCCGCGTGGCGGATCTGGCCGAGTCGGCGGCCAGCCTTGGCCAGCATTTCCTGTACGCCAACTGCGCGGCGGCGACGACCAAGAGTGAAGTGCTCGACGTGATTGCGCGCGAGTTTCTGTTCCCGAAGCATTTCGGCAAGAACTTCGATGCCCTGGCCGACTGCCTGACCGACATGATCTACAAGGCCGGCCCGCAACCGGGTTTTGTGATCGTGCTCGAGGGTCTGCCGTGCCAGCCCAAGTTCGATAAGGAAGCGCGTGAAGTGTTGTTGGACGTCTTCCGCGACGCGGCCGAATTCTGGGCCGAGCGCAAGGTTCAGTTCCGCGTGTTCTATTCGTTCGCTTGAAGGTGCTCCGGCGCCGATCATCGATCTTCGGCATTGGAATGGAAAAGCCCGCACATGCGGGCTTTTTTGTTGCCGTGTAAAAGCCGAGTGGCGTGTCAGCTTGCCCGCTTGTTGCGGCGAATCCGGTCAAACCACACCGCCAGCAACAGAATGCCGCCGCGGATCAGGTACTGATAGAACGTCGGCACGTTCATCAGGCTCATTGCGTTCTGCACCGACCCCATGATCAGAACGCCGACCAGCACACCCGACACGGTCGCCACCCCGCCCGTGAGCGACACCCCGCCCAGCACGCAGGCCGAGATCACGCCCAGCTCAAGCCCGACGGACGTTTTCGGATCGCCCAGACTCATGCGCGAGGCCAGCATCACCCCGGCAAAGCCGGTTACCAGCCCTTGCAGGACGAACACGGCGATTTTGATGCGTGTGACAGGCAGGCCAGCAAGCAGCGCGGCTTCTTCGTTGCCGCCGACGGCAAGGACGTTCTTGCCGAACACCGTCTTCTTGAGCAGGAAGCCGAACAAGGCGAAACCAACGATGTTGCTCCAGATGGGGTAGGAAATGCCGAGGAAGGATCCGCCGCCCAGGTCGAAGAAGCTCTCTTCGGAAATCATCACCGCGTCGCCGTTGGAGGTGATGAAGGCGAGGCCGCGCACGACTTCCATCATGGCCAGCGTGACGATCAGCGAGTTGATCTGGTAGCGCGCCACCAGCACGCCGTTGACGAGCCCGACCAGGCCGCCCGCCAGCACGCCGGCTCCGACACCAAGCGCCACGCTGTGCGTTGCGGTGATGAGCGTCGATGCCACCACGCCCGCGAAGGCGACGATGGAGGCGACGGACAAGTCCACCTCGCCGAGTGCGAGGACGAACATCATCGTGACGGAAATGGAGCCGATCAGGGTGACGGAGAGCAGCAGGCCCTGGATGTTGCGACTGCTGACGAAGCCCGGCACCGTGAACGCCAGCGCGGTGAATAGCAGGAGGAACACCACGACGATGCCCGATCGGTTGACCAGCTCCCACGTGAGGGCGGCGCGGCTTGGAATGCCGGAGGCGGCTAACGGCGGGCCGCCCGGCACGGATTCGGTGGATGGCGTTTGCATAGGGTCGGTTTCCATGAGGCGTGATTCGCGCTAGCGTGGCAGCGCGAGTTTGATGAGGGTGTCGGGCGAGGCGTGCTCTCTGGGCAGATCGCCGACGATGCGGCCTTGCTTCATCACGAGCACGCGGTCGGCCACGCCGATGACTTCGGCCAGATCGCTCGACACGACGATGACGGTGC
Organism: Ralstonia edaphi; assembly: GCF_958350185.1. Classification (NCBI taxonomy): domain Bacteria; kingdom Pseudomonadati; phylum Pseudomonadota; class Betaproteobacteria; order Burkholderiales; family Burkholderiaceae; genus Ralstonia; species Ralstonia edaphi. The sequence goes on along the minus strand of NZ_CATWHI010000002.1, from coordinate 1,093,055 downwards.
GCCCCGCTTCGGCAAGGCCGTAGAGCAGGCTGTAGATTTCGCTGCGGGCGCCGACGTCGATGCCGCGCGTGGGCTCGTCCATCAGGAAGACGTCGATGTCCTCGGCCAGCCAGCGCGAGAGAATCACCTTCTGCTGATTGCCGCCCGACAGCTTGCCGATGGGCGTTTCGCCGTTGCGCGTCTTGATGGCGAGCTTGTCGATGAACGACTGGGTGGTCCGCGCTTCCTGCCGGTTGTTGAGCACGCTGAAGCGGCTGAAGTGGCGCCGGCAACTGATGTTCAGGTTGTCCGAGACCGAAGCGATGGCGACGATGCCTTCCTGCTTGCGGTCTTCCGGGCAGAGCGCGACACCCGCGCGGACCGCATCGCGCGGCGAGTTGAACTGGACGCGCTTGCCGTTCAGGCGAATCTCGCCTGCTGTGGGTTTGACCGCGCCGTAGAGCAGCTTCATCAGCTCGGAGCGCCCTGCGCCCACCAGCCCGAAGAAGCCGACGATTTCGCCTGCATGCGCCCGGAACGATGCGGGTTCGCTCAAGCCGGGCCCCATCAGTCCGCGCACGTCGACCTTCACGCCGCCGAGCGGGCGCGGCTTGTAGCCGTACACGTCCTGGATCGAGCGGCCGACCATGCAGCGGATGAGCCGTTCGCGATCGAGGTTCGCGCCGGCGTTGAACGTGTCGATGTGCCGGCCGTCGCGGAACACGGTCACGCGATCGCACAGTTCGTACACCTCTTCCATGCGATGCGTGACGTAGATGACTGCGCGGCCCTCGGCCTTGAGCGCGCGAATGATGCGGAACAACTGCGTCGTCTCGCGCGAGGAGAGCGAACTCGTGGGTTCGTCAAAGGCGATCACGCGTGCGTCGCGCATCAGCGCCTTGCCGATCTCGATCATCTGGCGCTGGCCGATCGACAGATGCTTGACGGGCTGCGCCGGATCGAGCTTCTCGCCCAGCCGTTCGAGCTCGCGCAGCGCGCGGGCGATCAGCGTCTTCTCGTCGAGCACGCCAAAGCGGTTGGGCAGCGCACCGAGCATCAGGTTTTCCGCCACCGTCAGTTCAGGTACGAGGTGCAGTTCCTGATAGATGATCGCGATGCCCGCCGCAATGGCTGCACGCGTGTTCGTGAACTGCTGCGGCACGCCGTCGAGCGACAGCGTGCCGTTCTCCGGCTGGTTGACGCCCGACAGCACCTTGAGCAGCGTCGACTTGCCCGCGCCGTTTTCGCCCATCAGGCCGTGCACCTCGCCGCGGCGGATGTCGAGCGAGACGTGGTCGAGCGCGAGCACGCCAGGAAAGCGCACGGTGATGCCGTCGAGCTTCAGATACGCGCCAGCGGAAGCGTTCGGCGGGCCGCTCTCTTCAAGTGATTGGACTGTCATCGATTGCCTTTTTTTCGCTGGCCTTGGCGCTGAACCGGTTCACGATCCGTAGCGAGCGGCCCGAGGCTGGCCTGAGAAGCGCAGTCGTACATGGGTACGGCGAGCATCGCAAGGTCAACTGCGAGCCGCGCAGTGGGATCGTGAGCCGGTTCTCAAATGCCCAGTTCCTTGCGCACTTCTTGCCAATTGCTGCGCACCATCAGCTTGCCGGTGGTCTGCGTATCGGCCGGCGGTTGCTTGCCGGTTTTGATCCAGTCGACGAGGTTTGCAGCGCTGTCCTTGCCGTGGTTGGTCGAGCTGACGGCAATCGTGCCGAAGAAGCCTGTCTGCTCCTTCTTCTGGAATTCGGCAAACGCCTCGCCGGCACCGTTGATGCCGACGCCGATCACATCGGCTGCCGGAATGTGCAGTTGCTCGGTGGCACGCACGCCGCCCAGCACGCTCTCTTCATTGAGCGCGAAGATCACCCACTTCTTGATGTTGGCATGCTGCGCCAGCACCGGCGATGCCGCATTGAAGCCGCCAGCGTCGTCGGTCGTCTTTTGCGGCGCGTCGAAGATGTTCTCTTTCTTGAAGCCGCCGGCCAGCAGCGTCTGCGTGGCGCCGTCGGTGCGCAGCTTGGCGGTCGGCAGTTCGTAGTTGGTGATGCGCAGCGCCCCCACTTCCTCGGGCTTCCAGCCGCGGCGCTTCATCTCGTCGGAGATGGCCTGGCCGACCTGGTTGCCGATCTTGAAGGCCGACATGCCCAAGTGCGGCACGTTGGCCAGCGGCTTGCCGGACGAGTCGACGAGCTGATCGTCCACCGTGACGAACTTCATGTTGTAGTGCTTGGCGCGTGCGGAGATGGCTGGCCCGAGGCGCACGTCCGGTGCGCAGATGACGAAGCCCTTGGCACCTTGCGCGCCCAGGTTGTCGATGGCGGCCAGCACCTTTTCACCATCGGGCGTACCGATGTTCACCACCGAAAAACCGTTCTTCTTGCCAAGTTCGGTGGCGGCTTTCTGCTCGTTGATGAACCACGCCTGCTCCGGCATCTTGACCAGGAAGCCGATCTTGAGCGGCTCGTCGGCGTGGGCGGGCAGGCTGGCGGCCAGCGGCGCCAGGCAAAGGGTGGCTGCCAGGGCGGACAGGGTCAGCCGGCGAAGTTTGCGTTGCATGGTTGTCTCCTCGTTGGAATGGCTCTTATGGCACTACGTAAGTCGGCCGTGCATCACGGCACGAACGGATCGATCAGATGGCGCCGACCGAGCAGCATGGCATCGGCGACATGCTGAAGCGGGCGGACATCCACATCGCTTTCACCACTGGCGATCAGTTCGAGAAAGCGTGTGTACAGGCTCGGGTATTCGCGTTCAGGGCCGACGTCGATCTCAGCGCCGTCGATGGTCAATTGCTTGCCGCCTTGGGCGAGCCGCAGCGTGCCGTCGCGCGTGGTCACGTCGATCTGCCATAGCTCGCCCGCGTCATGGCGCCAGTCGAATTCCGCCGCGATGGCCGTGCCGCGTTCATCGGTGAAGGCGAGGTGGGCGGCAATCGGCGTCTGCTGATTGGCGGGCACCCACAGGTCGGCGGACGTCAGAAAGAACGCATGCGGCAGTACGCGGGTCAGGATCGACAGCGCGTTGATGCCCGGGTCGAACACGCCCAGGCCGCCGGGTTCCCAAATCCATGCCTGGTTCGGGTGCCAGCGGCGCACGTCTTCTTTCCATTGCACGTTGACGGAGACAATCGCCCGGCTTGCAAGCCAGTCCCGAGCGGCCTCGACACCGGGCGCGTGGCGCGAGTGCCAGGAGGCGAACAACGTGCAGCGGTTCTGCCGCGCCAGATCAGCGAGGATCGCCACTTCCGACACGCTGGCGCCCGGGGGCTTCTCCAGCATGACGTGCTTGCCGGCGGCGAGTGCCGCCCGGGCCTGGGCAAACCGCACCTGCGGCGGCGTGCACAGAGAGACCGCCCGCAGCGCGGTCTCCTCTGCCAGCATGGCCTCCAGCGTCGTGTAATGCGGCAGGCCCTCAACGCGCGAATGCGGGCTCGCGCAGGCCGCGAGCGAGAAGCCCGGCTGCGCAGCAAGCGCAGGCAGATGCTGATCGCGCGCGATCTTGCCGACGCCGACGATGCCGATCGAAACAGGGGTGGAGTCGCCGTGCATGGTTATCGCCCCCAGCGCAAGACCAGCGGGTCAAGCCGCCGGGCAATGTCGATCAGGCCCCGGCGCGTGTCCGGGTGCATTGCGGGCAGCGGATGGCGCGATGCCTCGCAGGCAATCACGCCGCCTTCCTTCATCAGCGCCTTTGCGGCCAGGATGCCGGCCTGCCGGTTCTCGTGATTGATGAGCGGCAGCCAGCGTTGATACAGATCGAAGGCGAGATCGTGCTGCCCTTGGGCGTGCGCCTCGATGATCGGCCGGATGCCGTCGGGATACGCGCCGCCGGTCATGCTGCCCGTGGCGCCGGCATCGAGATCGGCCAGCAGCGTGATGGCCTCTTCGCCGTCCCAGGGGCCTTCGATGGCGTCGCCGCCGAGGCGGATCAGCTCGCGCAGCTTGGCCGCCGCCCCGGGCGTTTCGATCTTGAAGTAGGCGACCTGCTCGATCTCGCGGGCCACGCGCGCGAGGAATGCCGCAGACAGCACAGTGCCGCTGGCCGGCGCATCCTGAATCATGATCGGAATGCCGACGGCATCCGACACGCGCGCAAAGAATTCGTAGATCTGCGTTTCGGGCACGCGGAAGGTGGCGCCGTGGTAGGGCGGCATCACCATCAGCATGGCGGCGCCCATGTCCTGCGCGCGACGGCTGCGTTGCGCACAGACCTGCGTGCTGTAGTGCGACGTGGTGACGATCACCGGTACGCGGCCCGCTACGTGTTCCAGCGCGGTGCGGGTGAGGGCTTCGCGTTCGTCGTCCGACAGCGAGAACTGCTCGGAGAAATTGGCGAGGATGCACAGGCCATCGGAGCCGGCGTCGATCATGAAATCGATGGCGCGCTTCTGGCTGGCAAGGTCGAGTTCGCCGGTTTCCGTGAACGTGGTGGGCACCACCGGAAAGATGCCTTGGTAGCGCGGCTTGCTGTTGCGGGTCATGAAATCGTGAAGTCGGGAACGGGTGTCAGGAGAGGTGCTGGCGTGCGCCCAGCACGGCGCGAACGATGAACGTCATCACCACGGCAAATGCCAGCGCGGCGGCAAGGAAGTACAGACCGGCAGACAGGCTGCCTGTGGCGTTCTTGAGGATGCCCATGCCATAGGGGCCGAGGTAACCGCCCAGGTTGGACAGCGAGTTGATGGTTGCGATGCCCACGGCGGCGCTCGTGCCGGTCAGGAAGTGTCCCGGCAGCGTCCACAGCACGGCCTGGATTGCATAGGCGGAAAACGCGAACAGGCAGAGGCACGCCAGTTGCAGCGCGGGCGTTTGAACCCATGCGCTGGCCGCCATGCCGAGCGCGGCCAGCGCCGACAGAATGGCGATGTGCCAGTAGCGCTCGCCCGTGCGGTCCGAATGGCGCGGCACCAGGTACAAGCCCAGCACGGCAAACAGATAGGGCACAGCCGACAGCAAACCGGTGGCGGCATCGCTCACGCCAAACTGCTTGATGATCGTCGGCAGCCACAGCGAGAGGCCGTAGATGCTCAGCGGAAACGGTAGAAACAGCAGCGCCAGCATCAGCACCCGCACATCCTTGAGCGCCTTGAGCGGGCTACCGTGCGATTTCAGCGCATAGGCGGCCTGGTCTGCGGCCAGCTCACGTTCGATCCACGCGCGGTCTGCAGCGGGCAGCCAGCGCGCATGCGCGGGGGATTCCGGCAGGATACGCAGCGTCGGCACACACAGCAGCGTGGCCGGCAGGCCGCTGACCACGAACAGCATCTGCCAGCTCGACATGCCGAAGAGCCCCGGCACCGACAGCAGCCACCCCGCCAACGGGCCGGTGATGATGAGCGCGACGGGCTGCGCCAGCACCAGCAAGCCGACGATGCGCGCACGGTGGCGCATCGGAAACCACTTGGTCAGGAAATACAGAATGCCGGGGTACAGGCCGGCCTCGGCCGCACCGAGGAGGAAGCGCAGCACATAGAAGCTGACCGGGCCGCTGACCAGCGCCATGGCCATGGTGATGACGCCCCACGTGAACAGAATGCGCGCAAACCAGCGGCGTGCGCCAAAGCGTTCGAGTGCCAGGTTGCTCGGCACCTCGCATAGGAAATAGCCGATGAAGAACAGGCCCGCCCCCAGACCGTAGGCAGCGTCACCGATGCCCACTGCGGCGTTCATATGCAGCTTGGCGAACCCGACCACGGAGCGATCGATATACGCCACCACGTAGATCAGCGCGAGGAACGGCATCAGCTTGCGCGCGAGCATGCGGATGATGCGCTGCTCCTCCGATGCATCGGCCGAAGTCGGAGCGGCGCCTGCGGTTTGGGAGATGTCCATCGGTCTTTCCTCGGCTCAGTGCGAGTGGCGCGGCACGGCGGCGCCACGGCAGCCGACCAGGAAATCGAGGTCGCAGCCCTCGTCGGCTTGCAGCACGTGATTGACGTACAGGCGCTGGTAGCCGCCGTCTTCACCATGGGAGCGAGGTGCCTGATAGGCCGCCATGCGGCGCGCCAGTTCGGCGTCGTCGATATCAAGGTGCAGCGTGCCGGCCTCGCAGTCGAGTTCGATCCAGTCGCCGTCCTGCACCGCGGCCAGCGGCCCGCCAGCGGCAGCCTCGGGCGCGACGTGCAGCACGACCGTTCCGTAGGCGGTGCCGCTCATGCGCGCGTCGGAAACGCGGACCATGTCCTTCACGCCCTGGCGCAGCAGCTTGGGGGGCAGGCCCATGTTGCCCACCTCGGCCATGCCCGGATAGCCCTTCGGCCCGCAGTTCTTCATCACCAGCACGGAGCTGGCGTCCACGTCCAAGGTCTCGTCGACGATGCGTTCCTTGTAGTGTTCGAGGTTTTCGAACACGACCGCGCGGCCGCGATGCCTGAGCAATTCCGGACTGGCCGCCGACGGCTTGAGCACCGCACCGCGCGGCGCGAGATTGCCGCGCAGCACGCGAATGCCACCATCGTCGATCAGCGGATTGGTGAGCGGCCGGATGACTTCGTCGTCGGTGATGGGCGCGGTTTTGACGTTCTCCCACAGCGTCTTGCCGTTGACCGTCAACGCATCGGGGTGCGGCAGAAGCTTGGCCTCGCCAAGGCGGCGCAGCACGGCAGGCAGGCCGCCGGCGTAATAGAACTCTTCCATCAGGAAGCGCCCCGAGGGCATCAGGTCGACGATGGTCGGTGTGTCCCGGCCGATGCGCGACCAGTCTTCCAGCTCAAGCGGCACGCCGATGCGCCCGGCAATCGCCTTGAGGTGGATCACCGCGTTGGTGGAGCCGCCAATCGCCGCGTTGACGCGGATGGCGTTCTCGAATGCAGCGCGCGTGAGGATCTTGGATAGCGTCAGCCCTTGCAGCGCCATCTCGACGATGCGGATGCCGGACATATGCGCAAGCACGTAGCGCCGCGCGTCCACTGCCGGAATGGCGGCGTTGTGCGGCAGCGATGTGCCGAGCGCTTCGGCCATGCAGGCCATGGTGGACGCCGTGCCCATCGTGTTGCACGTGCCGGCCGAGCGCGACATCCCCGCCTCGGCGGACAGGAAGTGATGCAGGTCGATCTCGCCGGCCTTGAGCGATTCGTGCAGCTGCCACACCGCGGTGCCCGAGCCGATGTTCTTGCCGTCGAGCTTGCCATTGAGCATCGGCCCGCCCGTCACGACGATGGCCGGCACGTCGCAGCTTGCCGCGCCCATCAGCAGGGCGGGCGTGGTCTTGTCGCAGCCGGTGAGCAGCACCACCGCGTCGATCGGGTTGCCGCGAATCGCCTCTTCCACATCCATGGCGGCGAGGTTGCGCGTGAGCATGGCGGTCGGGCGCAGGTTCGATTCGCCGTTGGAGAACACCGGAAACTCCACCGGAAACCCGCCCGCCTCGTAAATGCCGCGCTTGACGTGTTCGGCCAGCTTGCGGAAATGCGCGTTGCACGGCGTCAGTTCCGACCAGGTATTGCAGATGCCGATGATCGGGCGTCCGTCGAATTCGTGGTCGGGGATGCCCTGGTTCTTCATCCAGCTTCGGTACATGAAGCCGTTCTTATCGGCGGTGCCGAACCATTCGGCCGAGCGCAGCTTGGGTTTCGATTCCGACATGGGTGCGTGTGTTACGGACGTGGTTGTCGAAGCGCGCGCGTCGACTGGCAGCGCGGCACTACTTGCAGGCCGCGCGGCACGTCCGTTGTCTCCGGTGTGGTTGTGGTTTTTTGATCGGACCGAGTGTACGGAGCGCCCTGATATCCTTCCAATGAAATATTGGCCGTGACCGATATCCGATTTGATATCTCGAGGAAGACCCGATGTCGAACAGCCCCTGGTATGTCCGTGCGCGCCTGAAGACGCGACAACTGCTGCTGCTGATTGCCCTGGCCGAGGAGGGCAACATCCACCGGGCGGCCGCCGCGCTGAACATGACGCAGCCCGCCGCCTCCAAGCTGCTGCGCGAGCTGGAAGCCATGCTGGATGTGCAACTGTTCGAGCGCATGCCGCGCGGCATGCGGCCCACGCGCTATGGCGATGCGCTGATCCGGCACGCGCGCGCAGTCGTCGGCAGCCTGGACCAGGCGCAGGAGGAGGTGCTTGGGCTGAAGGCTGGTCACCTGGGGCACGTGGCGGTGGGCACCATCACATCGCCCGGCGTGCGGCTGTTGCCGCCGGTGGTGGCGCAGATCACGCGCGAGCATCCGGGGCTGCGGGTGTCGCTTGAAATCGAAAGCAGCAATGTGCTGCTCGAACGCCTGGCGCAGGACAAGCTCGACCTGGTGGTCGGTCGCCTGTTTGCCGAACACGACAAACTGCACCTGCGCTACGAGCCGCTAGCCGACGAACCGGTGGTGGCGGTGGCGCGGCCCGGCCATCCGCTGCTGGCAGAACCATCGCTGACCTTGGCCGATGTGCAGCCCGCCACCTGGGTGGTGCCGCCCATCGGCAGCGTGCTGCGTCACCGGTTCGATTTGATGTTCCAGCGGGAGAGCCTGACAGCGCCGTCCAGCGTGGTCGAAACCTCCGCGCTGCTCTTCCTGACGCGCATCCTCGAGCAGAGCGACATGCTGGCCGTGATCGGCACCGATGTCGCGCAGTACTACGCGTCGTATCGGATGCTGGCGATTCTTCCGCTGCCGATGCCGTGCCAGATGGACGACTTCGGCATCATCACGCGCACGGACCGCTTGTTGTCGCCGGCAGCGCTGCATGTGGTGCAGGCGCTGCGCGATGCGGGCCGAACGGCCTACGGCGCCGGCTGACTGCCTGGGCTAAAAAAGAAAGCCCGCAATTGCGGGCTTTTTTCTGTGTGGAGATGACGTTCAGGCCGCCGGCACAGCGCCCTGCGGCGTGAGGTGATTGACGGCTTCGGGCAGGCCTTCGGCGAGCTGGCTGGCGAGATCGCCTTCGTTGATGCCGAAGTTGGCCGCCAGTTTCGACACCTCCTCCAGCGCACCCGTGCCGCTCAGTGCCTGCGTGATCTGTTCGCCCGACACCGGCAGGTTCTGACCATTGCCGATCCACGATTTGACCTGTTCGCCCAGACCGGCTTGTTCCAGGATCTGCTGCAGCGGCCCAAGGCCACTGACCGCCGCCTGATCCGCATTGCCGCTGCCGCCGCCCAGCAAACCGCCGAGCAGACCGCCAAGGCCGCCGGCCCCACCAGCACCGCCGAGCAGACTGCCCAGCGCGCCGGCACCGCCTGCTGCACCAAGCAAGCCACCGAGCGAACCGAACAGGCCGCCGCCCTGATCTTCCTGCCCTTGCGGCGCGGCCGCATCGCCCGCGCCTTGCGACTTGTGCTTCATTGCCAGATAGGCCAGCACGCCCACGGCCAGCAGCACTTTCTTGTTGCCCAGCAAGGACGATTGCGCGCCGCTGGCGTCATTGCCGCCGCCGAGAATCGAATCGAGTAGACCCATGATGAAGCTCCTTTGGTCAATGGCGGGCAGGGGGGGATAAGGCCCGCCGGGGGATCAAACGGTCAGTGTTTCGTCGCGAGAACTTAGAACTCGCCGAGCACGGCGTGCAGCGCGGAGACGGCAACAAGCGCCGCCGATTCCGTTCTCAGAATACGTCGCCCGAGTGTCAGTGGTAAGAAACCGGCAGCCTCGGCAAGCGCTTCCTCGTCGGGCGAGAGGCCACCCTCGGGGCCGATCAGCAGGAGGATGCCGCTGCCTTCGATGTGCGTGCGCGACTGCACCGCCCACTGCGTGAGCGACTGCGTGCCGCGCGGTGACAGCAACACGCGCGGCGCATCGGTCGACTTGGCGGCGGCAAGCCATTCGCGCAGCGTGGCGACCGGCGCGACCGCCGGCACGCGGGCGCGTCCGCATTGCTCGCAGGCGGCCTGCACCAGTGCTTGCCAGTGCTGCACGCGCTTGGCGGCACGCTCGCCGGAGAGTCGCACCACGCCGCGTTCGGTCTGCAGCGGCGCGACGGCATTGACGCCCAGTTCGACGGCCTTTTCGATGAGCCAATCCATCTTGTCGCCGCCGGCAATGCCTTGCGCAAGCGTGATGGCGTAGCGCGTTTCGGTGTCAGGCTGCGTGGCGTCGGCAAGGCTGGCAGTGGCATCGCGCTTGTTGATGGCGTCGAGCCGCGCACGGAATTCGTGGCCGGAGCCATTGAACAGGCAGACGTCATCGCCAGCGGCCAGGCGCAGTACGTGGATGTGGCGCGTGACGGACTCGTCCAGCGTGACGGTGGTATTGGGGGCGAGCGGCGTATCGACGAAAAAACGGGGAAGCCCCATTACTGCAATCCTTGTTGTGAATCGGTCAGGCGATCCGGCGATGAGCGATCAGGCTGTGGCAGGGCGGCAGGCAAGGCCCCAGCGGTAGCCATCGGGATCGCGCACGGCGGCGTAGCGTTCGCCCCAGAAGGCGTCGTGCGGCGCCATGATGGACGCGGCGCCTTGGTCGAGCGCGTGCTGGTACACGGTGTCGACGTCGTCGCAATAGAGGTGGAAGTTCTGCGGGCATTCAAAGCCGGCGCCGGCCGGGGCTTTGGCGGTGGAGCCGAAGGCGCCTTCGGGCGCAAACATCAGCATGAGCTGGCCCTGGTACGTCATCTCGACGTGGATCGGGCGGCCATGGTCGTGCACCTCATCCTGCACACCGAAACCGAACGCGTTGCGATAGAAGGCGATGGCGGCCGAGGCGTCGCGCACGGTCAGGTACGGGACGAGCCACGGCGTGTTGGCGGGGCGGGGGAAGCTCATGGCGGGCTCCTTCTTCGGCGCGATGCAACCAGGGACGAGTAGTGTAGAGCGCCGGCCGCACCACAATCAAAAAGAAATCAAAACACCTCGCCTGGCGCGAGTTCATTGCGGGCGCGCCCACCGCTGCGGGCAACTTCGTCGACGAGCCATTGGCGAAACAGTGCAAAGCCTGCGTGTTCGGCGGCCTGGTGCGGATAGATCAGGTAGTACGACAGACGCAGCGAGGCTTCGGTCGCAAGCGGCCGCATCAGGCGTCCGGCGGCGATGTCGTATTCGACGAGGATGCCCTGGCCGAGCGCCACGCCTTGGCCGTCAATGGCGGCCTGCAGGGCCATCAGCGCCTCGGAAAACGCCGGCCCGCGCGTGGCGTCGATGTGGGGAACACCCACCTCGTCAAGCCATTGCCGCCACGTCGGATGGTGCGCGAGATGGCGTCCGCCGCGCTCGTGCAGCAGCGTCTGCGTGGCCAGGTCCTGCGGCATGCGGATGGCGGCCTGCAGCGTGGCGTTGCACACGGGGAAGAAATCGGTGGAGGTGAACCACTCGACGCGAAGGTTGGGCGCATTGACTTGCCGGTCGTCGATGCATAGATCGAACTGGCCGTGGTCCTGCACATCGGCGGTGGAGACCTCGACGCGCACATGCGGATGCTGGTTGAAGAAGCGGTACAGCCGCGGCACCAGCCACTTGGCGCCGAAGGTTGGCGGCACGGCCACGCGCAGGGGCGCGTCGGCGGTGTCCATCAAGAGGTCGGTGGCTTGTTCGAGCGCACGCAGCGCGTCGCGCACGCGGGGCAGGTAGTTTTCGCCGGCGTCTGTGAGCGTGAGCTGGTTGTTGCGGCGCGCGAAGAGCTTTTTCCCCAGATGATCTTCGAGCTGTTTGATCTGGTGGCTGACGGCCGCATTCGTCACGCAAAGCTCGTCGGCGGCCCGGCTGAAACTCAGGTGTCGGCCCGCGACTTCAAAGACGCGCAACGCATTAAGGGGAGGAAGGCGCCGTGGCATGCGTTCTCGTTAAGAAAAATTTAACGTCTAACGAAGAATTTGTAGTTTGCCACGTTAAGGCGGCCCCGACTACAAATGCGCCTGGGGACGGTGACGATGCCTGGTGTGTGCCTCCAGCGATCTCAAACCGCGCGCCGCACCGGACCCCGCCTACAAAAACATTTCAGGAGACGTCATGAATCGAACCACCGCTGTTCGCGGGATGCTGGCGTGCGGCCTTGCGCTCGCTGGCTGGACCGCTCCCGCCCTCGCACAAACCAACGTCACGCTGTACGGCCGCGTCGCCAGCGGCATCGACTACCAGAACAACGTCGCCCCCACCGCGACCTCGCCGGGCGGCAGCCTCTGGCGCGCGGCCGACAACCAGTGGGGGACCAGCATGTTCGGGTTCATGGGCAAGGAAGATCTGGGCGGTGGCCTGCAGGCGCTCTTCCGGCTCGAATCCGGCTTTGGCGCGGCGCAAGGCCGGACCAACGGCGATGCGCTCTTCAACCGCCGTTCGTACGTCGGCCTGTCCAGCCCGACCTGGGGCACGTTGACGGCCGGTAAGAACCTCTTCATCAGCAACGACGTCTGGTTCCTCGACCCGACCGGCCAGCAGTTCATCGGCTCGGCCACGCTGGTGCGCGGGCGCAACTGGCCGGGCGCCAACAACATCGTCGAATATCAAAGCCCGACCTGGGGCGGCTTCCAGATCGGCCTGCAGACGGGCTTGGGCGAGCAGCCGGGCTCCTTCACCAACAGCCGCCGCGATGGCGTATCGGCCGTCTACAAGACGGGCCCGCTGGAAGTACGCGCGATCTACGACGTGATCCGCGACGGCAACGGCAAGTTCAGCGACATCTTCAACTTCTCGAAGGAAGCGACGATCGGCGGCACGTACACCATCGGCAAGGCGAAGCTGTTTGCCGCGTATGAAAACCTGTCGGCGCCGGATGCCGCGGCGGGTGCCCCGACCAAGGCGAACCACTACTGGCTGGGCATCAACTACGAAGTCACGCCGGCGCTGACGCTGATCGGCGCGGCCTACCGCGTCAACGTCAACCACGGCGGCGGCAACGCCAACCTGTTCATGGCCGGCGCGAACTACAACCTGTCCAAGCGCACGATGCTGTACGCGAGCGTGGGCACGGTGCAGAACAGCTCCACCGCCAATTTCTCAGTGGAAGCGACCAACAACAACCCGGCCCCGGGCAAGAACCAGCTGGGTGCCTATACGGGTATCGTTCACTCGTTCTAAAAAACCGCTCATGATCCCGCTGTGCGCCCCGAACTTCACTGCGCGCGCCGCTGTCTTCAGCGATGGCGGCGCTTTCCGGGTCAACCTCGGGCCGCTTGCTGCGGGATCATGAAACGGTTTTTCGCCTCGGGCCCCGTCCCACGTCACACCAAGCAATGCCACGCATGAACATCCTCACCATCGATACCGGTACCACCAACACACGCGTCACGGTCTGGCGCGATGACGTTGCGCTTTGCCAGGCTGCGCGCCAGGTTGGCGTGCGCGATACCGCCATCACCGGCAACCGGACGACGCTGCAGCGCGGCGTGCAAGACACGATCGAAGCTGCGCTGCAGAAGGCCGGGTTTGGCATGAGCCAGGTCGACTTGGTGCTGGCGTCCGGCATGATCACCTCCAACGTCGGGCTGCACGAAGTCCCGCACCTGATGGCACCGGCTGGCCTGCGCGACCTGGCGGCCGGGATGGTGCAGGCGAGCATCCCCGAGGTGTGCCCCCAGCCGATCTGGTTCGTGCCGGGCGTGCGCAATCCGGTGGACAACCTCGGCCTGCACAACATCGAGTCGATGGACATGATGCGCGGCGAAGAGGTCGAGACCATGGGTTTGGTCTCGCGCCTTGGCATCACCGAACCGGCGGTGATCGTGCTGCCGGGCTCGCACTCGAAGTTCGTGCATCTGGACGCCGACCAGCGCATCACCGGCTGTGTGACCACGCTGGCCGGCGAGCTGCTCCACGTGATCACGCACAACACCATCCTGGCCGACGCGCTCGACTCCGACTTCGCCACCGAGGTCGATCCGGAAATGTTGCTCGCGGGCGCGCGCAGTGCCAGCAGCATCGGTCTGGGGCGCGCCTGCTTCATGGTGCGCACGCTGGGGCAGTTCACGATCTACGAGCGCAATGCGCGGGCCAACTTCCTGCTGGGCGCCGTGCTGGGCGCGGATCTGCTCACGCTCAAGAACAGCAGCGCGATCCGCATGAACCCGGGCACGCAGTTCGTCATCACTGGCAAGCCGCTGTTGCGCGAGGCGCTGGCCGTGCTGGTGTCGGACGACGATTTCTTCTCGGGCAAGGTCACCGTCACCAGCAGTGAACAGCAGGAACACCTGGCCGGCAGCGGCGCGATCGCCATCGCACGCGAGCGCGGCCTGGTCAAAACCTTGAAGGTGGCGTAAGCCGGGCGCGCACGCCATTCCATCTTTCATCCAACCCAGAACAGATGCCGCAAAGACGGCGTCGCAAGGAGACAATATGCAACAACAACGACGCGGGACATTCAAGGCCATTGCGGCCGCCACGCTGTTCGCCATGGCCGGCGGCCTTTCGGTGTTTGCCCATGCAGCCGATGACGTGAAGATCGGCTTCCTGGTCAAGCAGCCCGAAGAGCCGTGGTTCCAGGACGAATGGAAGTTCGCAGATCAGGCCGCCAAGGAAAAGGGCTTCAAGCTGGTGAAGATCGGCGTGCCCAGCGGCGGCGAAGTCCTGACCGCCATCGACAACCTGGGCGCGCAGCACGCGCAGGGTTTCGTGATTTGCGTGCCCGACGTGAAGCTCGGGCCGGCGGTCGTGGCCAAGGCCAAGCAGAACAACCTCAAGCTGATGACGGTGGATGACCGCTTGGTCGATGGCGCAGGCAAGCCGATCGAGTCGGTGCCGCACATGGGCATCTCGGCCACGAAGATCGGCGAACAGGTGGGCGACGCCATCGCGCAGGAGATGAAGAAGCGCGGCTGGAACCTGTCGGAGGTGGGTGCCATCCGCATTGCCTATGACCAGCTGCCGACCGCCAAGGAACGCACCGACGGCGCAGTCGCCGCGCTCACCAAGGCGGGCTTCCCGGCCGCCAACGTGTTGACCAGCCCGCAGGCCAAGACGGATACCGAGGCCGCCTTCAACGCCGCCAACATCACGCTGACGAAGAACCCGAAGTTCAAGCACTGGATCGCCTTCGGCCTCAATGACGAAGCCGTGCTGGGCGCCGTGCGCGCAGCGGAAGGCCACGGCGTGAAGCCGGCCGACATCATCGGCGTGGGCATCGGCGGCAGCCAGTCGGCGCTCAACGAGTTCGCCAAGCCCGAGAAGACCGGCTTCTTCGGCACCGTGCTGATCAGCCCGAAGCGTCACGGCTACGAGACCTCGGTGAACATGTACGAGTGGATCAAGAACAACAAGGCGCCGGATCCGCTCATCCTGACCAGCGGCCGCCTGATGACGCGCGACAACGAAAAGGCCGTCCGCCAAGAGATGGGTCTGTGATTTTGCGGATGACGTTGTTGAAGGAGACTTGCCATGTCGGCGTTTCTTGAGTTTCGTGGCATCAGCAAGGTGTTTCCGGGTGTGCGGGCGCTGTCCGATGTGTCGTTCGGCATCGAATGCGGTCGCGTGCACGGCTTGCTGGGCGAGAACGGCGCGGGCAAGTCGACGCTGTTGAAGATTCTGGGCGGCGACTATCAGCCCGATGGCGGGCAGATCGTCGTCGAGGGAAAGCCGACGACGTTTCCGACCACGCGCGCGGCGCTGGACGCCGGTATTGCCGTCATCCACCAGGAATTGCAGACGGTGCCCGAGCTGACGGTGATGGACAACCTGCTGCTCGGCCACCTGCCGGCCAGCGGCGGGTTCATCCGCCAGCGCGAGGCGATGGCCTGGACGCGCGAGCAGCTCGGCCGCATCGGCGTCGACCTGGACCCGCGCGCCAAGCTGAAACATCTGTCGATCGGCCAGCGCCAGATGGTCGAGATCTGCAAGGCGATCCTGCGCGATGCGCGCGTGATTGCGCTGGACGAGCCGACGAGTTCCTTGTCGATCCGGGAGACCGACATCCTGTTCCGCCTCGTGAAAGACCTGCGCGCGCAGGGCCGTGCGCTGATCTACATCTCGCACCGGCTCGATGAGATTTTCGAGCTGTGCGATGGCTGCACGATCTTCCGCGACGGCCGCAAGGTGGCGGATTTCCCGTCGATGGCCAACGTCACGCGTGACGAGCTGGTGGCGCAGATGGTCGGCCGCCAGATCGACGACATCTTCGACTACCGCGCGCGGCCGCTGGGCGAGGTGCGCTTGCAGGTGGATGGCCTGATGGGCCCGAAGCTGGCCGAGCCGGCAAGCCTGTCCGTACGCCGCGGCGAAATCGTCGGCCTTTTCGGGCTGGTGGGCGCAGGGCGCTCGGAGCTGGCGCGATTGATCTACGGGGCCGATCGCAAGACGGCGGGCAGCATCACGCTCGATGGCGCGCCGATCCGCATCCGGGATGTGGCCGACGCCATCCGCCAGGGCATCGTCCTGTGCCCGGAAGACCGCAAGGAGGAGGGCATCATCGGCTGCCGGTCGGTGTCGGAAAACATCAACATCAGCTGCCGGCGCAACCAGCGCCGCTTCGGCCTGTTCGTCAATGACCGGCAGGAAGCGAAGACGGCCGATCACTACATCACGCGCCTGCGCATCAAGACGCCCAACCGCGAGCAGCCGATCCGCCTGCTGTCGGGCGGCAATCAGCAGAAGGCCATCCTGGCGCGCTGGCTGGCCGAAGACGACATGCGCGTGTTGATCATCGACGAGCCCACGCGCGGCATCGATGTCGGTGCCAAGAACGAGATCTACCAGGTGCTGTACGAGCTGGCCGAACGCGGCGTGGCCGTGCTGATGATTTCCAGCGAGCTGCCGGAAATACTCGGTGTGGCCGACCGCGTGCTGGTGATGAGCGAAGGCCGCATCGCCGGCGAATTGCCGCGCGAACAGGCCAACGAGCAAGCCGTGCTCAAGCTCGCGCTGCGGCCAGAGTCCGCGCCGTTGCCGTCCGCACCTTTGCCGCCGCTGGCGGCATGAGAACCCCGGAGTCCAAGATGTCCCAGTCTCAACCCCTGCAACATTCCGATGCGCTGGCCGCATCGGCACGCTCTGCCATGAACAAGACGCGCCTGCTTCGCCTGCTGGACGATTTCAGCCTGCCGCTGATCTTCGCCATTCTCTTTGCCGCGCTGTCGTTCTCCGTCGAGTATTTCTTCTCGTGGCAGAACATGGTCGGCCTTGCGTTGTCCGTCTCGCAGATCGGCATGGTTGCCTGCACGATGATGTTCTGTCTGGCGTCGCGTGATTTCGATCTGTCGATCGGCTCCACGGTGGCGTTTGCCGGCGTGTTGTGCGCCATGATCATCAACGCCACCGGCAGCATTGCACTCGGCATTGGCGCGAGCCTGGTGGCGGGCGCGATCATCGGCGGCATCAATGGTTTCGTGATCGCCAAGCTGAAGATCAATGCGCTGATCACAACGCTGGCCACGATGGAAATCGTGCGGGGCCTCGCTTTCATCGCCTCGCATGGGCAGGCGGTGGGCGTGTCCGACATGGATTTCTTCGACCTCGGCAACACGATCTTTTTTGGTGTGCCGACGCCGGTGTGGGTGGCGGCGCTGTGCTTTGTCGTGTTTGGCGTGCTGCTCAACAAGACGATCTACGGCCGCAATACGCTGGCGATTGGCGGCAATCCGGAAGCGGCCCGGCTGGCCGGCGTGAACGTCAACATGACGCGCATCGTGATCTTCCTGATCCAGGGCGTGATTGCCGCGCTGGCCGGCGTGATCCTGGCGGCGCGCATCACCAGCGGCCAGCCGAATGCGGCGCAAGGCTTTGAGCTGAACGTGATCTCGGCCTGCGTGCTGGGCGGCGTGTCGCTGCTCGGCGGCCGCGCGACCATCAGCGGGGTGCTGGTCGGCGTGCTGATCATGGGCACCGTGCAGAACGCGATGAACCTGCTGAACATCGACGCGTTCTATCAGTACCTCGTGCGCGGCGCGATTCTGCTGGCGGCGGTGTTGGTCGACCAGTTGAAGAACCGCGGCGGTCGTGAGTGAGGCCGTGCAGATGACAACCGCAACCACGCTGTCCGATCTGCGCTGCACGCTGGGCGAAGGCATCGTCTGGGACGGCGCCCTGCGCGTGCTCTGGTGGACCGACATCCAGGAATCGCTGCTGTGGCAGCACGATCCGGCGACGGGGCAGGAGCGTCAATGGCCGCTGCCGCAACGCGTCGGCTCTTTCGTGCTGACGGACGAGCCCGGCGTGCTGATCCTCGGCCTTGCCAAGAACATCGCCCGCTTCGACACGCGCACCGGCGCGCTCACGCTGCTGGCTGACGTCGAATCCGACAACCCGACCACGCGCGTCAATGACGGCCGCGCAGACCGCTCCGGCAACTACGTCTTCGGCACGCTGCACGAAGGCGGCCCGGAACCCACCGGCAGCTTCTATCGCTTCACGCCGATGGGCACGTTGCAACGCCTGGCGCTGCCGCACATCGCCATCGCCAACAGCATCGCCTTCAGCCCCGACGGCGAGACCATGTATTGGTGCGATACCAACAGCCGGCGCATCCACGCCTGCGGTTACGACGGGCAGACCGGCGCAGTCGCCAATATTCGCGTCTTCGCCGATCTGCGTGACCAGGATGCCGATGGCGCGCACAAGGGGTCGCCCGATGGCTCCACCGTCGACGCAGACGGCTGCCTGTGGAATGCCGAGTGGGGCGGCAACCGCCTGACGCGCTACGCACCGGATGGCCGCGTGCTCGCGCGCGTTTCCGTGCCGGCATCGCAGCCGACATGCCCGGCCTTTGGCGGCGCGGCGCTCGACACGCTGTATCTGACGACGGCGCGCGATGGCTTGTCGGCGCACCGCCTGGCAGAAGACGTGAATGCCGGCGCGACGTTGCAGCTTGCCGTGCCGGACGTACGCGGATTGCCGGAGGGCCGGTTCGGCCATGCCTACGTTGCAGCTTGAAAACGGCACGCTACGCGCCGAGGTATTGCCCGAAGCCGGTGGCGGCTTGCTGCGTTTCGATCTGCTGCGTGACGGCGATGTCGCGCCGATCTTCCGGCCGGGGACAGCAGAAGCCGCGCTGCACGATCCGAGAGCGCTGGCCTGCTTTCCGCTGGTGCCGTGGTCCAACCGCATCGGCGGCGGGCGCTTCCAGTTCCAGGGGCGGACCATCGACGTGCCGGGCACGCGAGACGACGAAGCGTATCCGCTGCACGGCCACGGCTGGCTGATGCCGTGGGAGGTGCTCTCACAAACAGACTCGTCGGTCGAACTCGCCGCAACGGTCGACCAGGGCCGCCCCTTCCACTACGTGACGACGCAGCGCTACACGCTCGCGGGCAACACGCTGGAAATTTCGCTGACGGTACGCAACGAAGGTGCGCCGCTGCCGTTCGGGCTGGGCGTGCATCCGTTCTTTCCGCGCACGCCGGATGTTCGGTTGCTCGCCAGCGCCACGGCCATGTGGGAATCCGCATCGGACCATCTGCCGACGGTTCTGCAGGCGCCGCATGCAGATGCAGACTTTCGCAAGCTCCGGAAGCTCGAAGCCAACGCCGCCATCAATCACAGCTTTGAAGGCTGGGATGGCCGCGCTGAGATCGTCTGGCCCAGCCGCCGCGTGTCTGTGCAGATCGCGGCCGACACGTCGCGCTATGTCCTGTACACCCCAGCCGGCTACGACTTCTTCTGCTTCGAGCCCGTCGACCACGCCATCAACGCGCACAACTTACCTGGCCTGCCGCAAGACCACGGGCTGACGATTCTCGGCGCCGGCCAGAGCCTGCGGCGCAGCTATCAATTCACCGTGAATCGAACTGACGCATGACTGCTTCTCCGATGTCTTTTCCGCCGCGTCTTGCCGGCAAGGTCGCCTTGGTGACAGGCGCCACGCAAGGCATTGGCGGCGCGATTGCCAAGCTGTTCGCGCAGCACGGCGCGCGCGTGATCGTCAACGCGCTGATGCGTGACGCGCGCGCCGAAGCCTTTGCCGCCGAAATTGGCAACAGCGTTGGCAACGACAACATCCTCCTCGTGCAAGCCGACGTGCGCGACCGCGCCCAGATCGACGCAATGGTCGCTGCCGGCGTCGAGCGCTTTGGCGGGATCGACGTGCTGGTCAACAACGCCGGCATCAACGTGTTTTCCGATCCGCTCGAGTTGAGCGAGGACGACTGGGCGCGCTGCCTTTCCGTCGATCTGGAAGGCGCGTGGCACTGCGCGCGCGCCGTGCTGCCGCACATGCTGGCGCGCGGGGCGGGCAGCATCGTGAACATCGCGTCGGTGCATGGGCACAAAATCATTCCGGGCGCGTTTCCCTATCCGGTGGCCAAGCATGGGCTGATCGGGCTCACGCGAGCGCTGGGCATTGAATATGCAGCGCGCGGAATCCGCGTCAATTCGATTTCGCCGGGGCTGATCCTCACGCCGATTGCCGAGGCCGGCTTTGCCGCCGCTCCCGATCCGGAGGCCGAACGCCGCCGGCAGGCCGAACTGCTGCCGTGCAAGCGCATCGGCGAGCCCGAAGAGGTGGCCTACACCGCGCTGTTCCTCGCCTCCGACGAGGCGCGCTTCATCAACGCGACCGACATCCTCATCGATGGCGGCCGCTCGCAGCTCTATCACGAATGACCTGGACAACCCACCTTCCGCTGATCGCCATCCTGCGCGGCATCCGCCCTGACGAGGTGCTCGCGCATACGCAGGCGCTTGTCGATGCCGGCTTCGATGCCATCGAAATTCCGCTGAACTCGCCCGACTGGGCGCAGAGCGTGCAGCTCGCCGCGCGTTCCTTTGGCGACCGCGCGCTGATCGGCGCGGGCACCGTCCTGCGCGCCGAAGACGTTGACCTGATGGTCGCGGCGGGCGGCAAGCTGGTCGTCACGCCCAACACGCATACGCCGGTGATCCGCGCTGCCGTCCACGCCGGCCTCGTCACCTGCATCGGCTGCATGACCGCCACCGAGGCTTTTGCCGCGCTTGACGCGGGCGCGCAGGCGCTGAAGATCTTCCCGGCCGGCAATCTCGGGACCGGTTATGTCCGCGCGCTCAAGGCCGTGCTGCCCGCTGACGTGCCGGTATTTGCCGTCGGCGGCATCACGCCGGAGAACCTTGCCGATTACCTTGCCGCCGGCTGCATCGGCGCCGGCCTCGGCAGCGACCTGTATCGCCCGGGCCAGCCCGTCGAGCGCACCGCCGAACGGGCGCGCGCCTTCGTCACCGCCTACCGCGCCGTCCAATCTGTCCGCACCTGAACGCACCTTCGATTCGATCCATGAAAATCACCCGCCTGACCACGTACCGCCTGCCCCCGCGCTGGATGTTCCTGAAAGTCGAGACCGACGAGGGCGTCACCGGCTGGGGCGAACCCGTCATCGAAGGCCGTGCGCGCACGGTGGAAGCAGCGGTGCACGAGCTGTCCGACTACCTCATCGGCCAGGACCCGAGCCGCATCAACGACCTGTGGCAGACCATGTATCGCGCCGGCTTCTACCGCGGCGGCCCGATCCTGATGAGCGCCATCGCCGGCATCGACCAGGCGCTGTGGGACATCAAGGGCAAGGTGCTGGGCGTGCCGGTGTACGAACTGCTCGGCGGCCTCGTGCGCGACAAGATGCGCACCTACAGCTGGGTCGGCGGCGACCGCCCGGCCGACGTGATTGCCGGCATGAAGGCGCTGCAGGCCGGCGGCTTCGATCACTTCAAGCTCAACGGCTGCGAAGAGATGGGCATCATCGACACGTCCCGCGCGGTGGATGCTGCGGTCGCCAAGGTTGCTGAGATTCGCTCGGCGTTCGGCAACACCGTCGAATTCGGGCTGGATTTTCACGGCCGCGTTTCTGCGCCGATGGCCAAGGTGCTGATCAAGGAGCTGGAGCCGTATCGCCCGCTCTTTATCGAAGAGCCCGTGCTGGCCGAGCAGGCCGAAACCTATGCCCGCCTGGCCGCCCACACCCATCTGCCAATTGCCGCCGGCGAGCGCATGTTCTCGCGCTTCGACTTCAAGCGCGTGCTGGAGGCAGGCGGGGTGTCGATCCTGCAGCCGGACCTGTCTCACGCCGGCGGCATTACCGAATGCGTGAAAATCGCCGCCATGGCCGAGGCTTACGATGTGGCGTTGGCGCCGCATTGCCCGCTTGGCCCCATCGCGCTGGCGGCCTGCCTGCACGTGGATTTCGTCAGTTGGAACGCCACGTTGCAGGAACAGAGCATGGGCATCCATTACAACAAGGGCGCCGAACTGCTCGATTACGTGCGGAACAAGGCCGATTTTGCGCTGGAAGGCGGCTATATCCGCCCGCCGCGCCTGCCCGGCCTGGGCGTGGACATCGACGAGGCGCTGGTCATCGAACGGAGCAAGGAAGCCCCCGACTGGCGCAACCCGGTGTGGCGCCACGCCGACGGTTCTGTGGCGGAGTGGTAAGCCGGGCGGGGGAGGGGACGTCGTAGCGCGTTTTACTGACCGCGATCACCCCAGCCGGGTCATTCCCGTCTGGTAAAATCGCGGTTTTCCCGCCTATCTCCTGCCGCAGGTTCGCATGACCGCCCCCGCCCTCCACTCGAATACCACCCAGCCTACCCAGTTGATGGCCAGCGCCATTCGCGTGCTTGCCATGGACGCCGTCCAGCAAGCCAATTCCGGCCACCCCGGCGCGCCGATGGGCATGGCGGATATCGCCGTGGCATTGTGGAGCCGCCACCTGCGTCACAACCCGCTCAACCCCCGCTGGCCCGACCGTGACCGCTTCGTGCTGTCCAACGGTCACGGCTCGATGCTGATCTACGCGCTGCTGCACCTGACGGGCTATGACCTGCCGATGTCGGAGCTGAAGAATTTCCGCCAGCTGCACAGCAAGACCGCCGGCCACCCCGAATACGGCATCACCCCCGGCGTCGAAACCACCACCGGCCCGCTGGGCCAGGGCATCACCAACGCCGTCGGCATGGCCCTTGCTGAGCGTCTGCTGGGCCAGGAATTCAATCGCCCGGGCTTTGACATCGTCAATCATCACACCTACGTCTTCCTGGGCGACGGCTGCCTGATGGAAGGCATCAGCCACGAAGCCTGCTCGCTGGCCGGCACGCTGGGCCTGAACAAGCTGATCGCGCTGTGGGACGACAACGGCATCTCGATCGACGGCGACGTCGTCCACTGGTTCAACGACGACACGCCGAAGCGCTTCGAAGCCTACGGCTGGAACGTGATCCGCGCCGTCGACGGCCATAACGTTGCCGCCGTCGAAGCCGCGATTGCAGAAGCCAAGAAGTCGGACAAGCCGACGCTGATCTGCTGCCGCACGCTCATCGGCAAGGGCGCGCCCAACAAGGAAGGCGGTCACGACGTGCACGGCGCGCCGCTGGGCGGCGTGGAAATCGCTGCCGCGCGCGAAGCGCTGGCCTGGCCGCACGCACCGTTCGAAATTCCGCAAGCCGTGTACGACGCGTGGGATGCCAAGGGCCAGGGGCAAGCACTGGAAAAGGCCTGGAACGCGCTGTTCGATGCGTATTCGGAGCGTTACCCGGCCGAGGCCGCGCAGTTCGAGCGCCGCATGCGTGGCGAACTGCCGGAAACCTTCGACAAGGCCGTCGCCGAGTTCATCGAGAAGTGCGAGCAAAAGGCCGAGACCATCGCCACGCGCAAGGCCAGCCAGAACACGCTGGAAGCCTATGGCCCGGTGCTGGGCGAGCTGCTGGGCGGCTCGGCCGACCTGACCGGCTCGAACCTGACCAACTGGAGCGGCAGCAAGGCCGTGCGCGTGGATGCCTGGGGCAACCACATCAACTACGGCGTGCGAGAGTTCGGCATGAGCGCCATCATGAACGGCATCGCGTTGCACGGCGGCTACATTCCGTACGGCGGCACGTTCCTGACGTTCTCCGACTACAGCCGCAACGCGCTGCGCATGGCCGCGCTGATGAAGATCCGCTCGATCTTCGTCTTCACGCACGATTCCATCGGCCTGGGCGAAGACGGCCCGACGCACCAGTCGATCGAGCACGTCGCCAGCCTGCGCCTCATTCCGAACATGGACGTCTGGCGTACTGCCGACACCACCGAAACCGCCGTCGCCTGGGCCGCCGCCATCGCGCGCCAGAACGGCCCGAGCTGCCTGATCTTCAGCCGCCAGAACCTGCCGTTCCAGGCGCGCAATCCGGCCACGCGCGAGGCGATCGCCCGCGGCGGCTACGTGCTGCGGGATGGGGCAAATGCGGCCGCCAACGGCAAGCCTGACGTGGTCATCATCGCGACGGGCTCGGAAGTTGGCCTGGCGGTCGGTGCAGCAGACCAGCTCGCCGCCGAGGGCATCCACGCGCGCGTGGTTTCGGTGCCGGCCACGACCGTGTTCGACAAGCAGGATCCGGCCTACAAGGCGAGCGTGCTGCCGGCCGGCGTGCCGCGCATCGCCGTGGAAGCGGGCGTGACCGATTTCTGGTGGAAGTACCAAGTACAAGCCGTGGTCGGTATCGACACGTTCGGTGAATCGGCCCCGGCGGGCGTGCTGTTCAAGCACTTCGGCTTCACCGTCGAGAACGTGGTGAACACCGCCAAGAGCGTCATTGCTTAACTGAATTTGCGTACGCGGCACCCACGAGGTGCCGCGCTGGTTTTTATCGCATCGTCGATTTCTTTTCTGCTATCAGGAGACTGACCATGACCATCAAGATCGGCATCAACGGCTTCGGCCGCATCGGACGCATGGTGTTCCGCGCTGCCGCCGCCAACTTCAAGGACATCGAAGTTGTTGCCATCAACGACCTGCTGGAGCCCGACTACCTGGCGTACATGCTGAAGTACGACTCGGTGCACGGCCGCTTCGACGGTGAAGTGTCGGTCGACGGCAACACGCTCGTCGTCAACGGCAAGAAGATCCGCCTGACCGCCGTGAAGGACCCGTCCGAGCTGAAGTGGGGCGAAGTCGGCGCCGACGTGGTGATCGAATCGACCGGCATCTTCCTGACCAAGGAAGGCGCGCAAAAGCACATCGACGCGGGCGCCAAGAAGGTGATCATGTCGGCTCCGTCGAAGGACGACACCCCGATGTTCGTGTACGGCGTGAACCACGAAACGTACAAGGGCGAGGCGATCATCTCCAACGCTTCGTGCACGACCAACTGCCTGGCACCGGTTGCCAAGGTACTGAACGACAAGTGGGGCATCAAGCGCGGCCTGATGACGACCGTGCACGCTGCCACCGCCACGCAGAAAACCGTTGACGGCCCGTCTAACAAGGACTGGCGCGGCGGCCGCGGCATCCTGGAAAACATCATCCCGTCGTCGACCGGCGCTGCCAAGGCCGTCGGCGTGGTGATCCCGCAACTGAACAAGAAGCTGACCGGCATGTCGTTCCGCGTGCCGACCTCGGATGTGTCGGTGGTCGACCTGACCGTCGAGCTGGAAAGCGCCGCCACGTACGCTGAAATCTGCGCCGAAATGAAGGCGCAGAGCGAAGGCGCGCTGAAGGGCGTGCTGGGCTACACCGAAGACAAGGTCGTCGCTACGGATTTCCGCGGCGATGCACGCACCTCGATCTTCGACGCCGAAGCCGGCATCGCACTGGATGGCACCTTCATCAAGGTCGTGAGCTGGTACGACAACGAGTGGGGCTACTCGAACAAGTGCCTGGAAATGGCACGTGTGGTGGGCAAGTAATCCACCTTGCTGCCAAGAGAACGCGCCTTCGGGCGCGTTTTTTTCATGGGCACGTGGGTCTAGGGCGAGCCGATCTCACTAAAACGCTGCGGGTTGGGCGCAGATCGGCGTTTGTTATGGACTGAAAAGAAAACGTTTGCGGATTAGCAAATTTCGAATTCGGGCTACAGGAATTCGCTTTGAAAATTGGGTTGCAGTCCGTACACTGAACAAATACTACATTGTGATGTGGCGGGCTTTTACGTCGCATCCGGCCCATTGCCTTGGCAATGGTTGCCTTTCCAGTTTTCCAACGTGTTCGAGCCAAGGCGTCCCATGGTCAACGTCGATACCAAGCTGCTGGTGATTTTTGTTGAGCTGCTCAGCAAGCGCAACGCCACCTACGTGGCCGAAAAGATGCACATGACCGCACCGGCTGTTTCGCATTCGCTGGGCCGTCTGCGTGAGATATTTGACGATCCCCTCTTCATTCGCGTGCCGCACGGCCTGACGCCTACGCCCAAGGCGCTTGAGCTGGGCCCGAAGGTGCGCGAGATGCTCGACCTGTGGGCGGCCATCAACGAGGGCGATATCGCCACGTTCGACCCCGCCGAAGCCACCGGCACGTTCAACGTCAGCTTTGCCGGCACGCTGGGCGATGCGCTGTTCGACCGCTTCCTGCTGCGCATCAAGCGCCTGGCGCCGGCATTGCAGGTGCGCCTGACCGAATCGTCTTCGTGGGAAGCCGATGTGGCGGCCATGCGCGCCAACGAGCTGGATCTGGCCTTCTCTCCGTTCCCCACGCGCCACCCCGAGATCATGGAAGAGGTCGTGACCTCCTTCAACATGTGGGTCTGCGCGCGCAAGGACCACCCGATCCTCGGCGATCGCTGCACGCTGGAGCAATACCTCGACTGCGAGCATATCTTCATCGCGCAGGGCAGCCCGGGCAGCCGTGTCGCGCCGTCGCTCATTCCGCTGGACTACGCCTTGCAGCAGCGCGGCCTCAAGCGCAACTCGACCATGACGGTGCACAGCTGGCGCACCCAGGGCGAAGTGGCGGCCCAGACCGACATGATCTTCACGGTCAATTCGCTGATGAAGGATATGGTCTGCAAGATGTACGACCTCAACGCATTCCCGCTGCCGACCGAGCTGGAAACTGTGCTGGGCCTGAACATGCTGTGGCACCGCAGCCGCAACACGCACCCGATGCTGGTGTGGGCGCGTCAGCTCTTCAAGCAGGTCGTGGCCGAATACACCGGGCAGGCGTCCGGCGCGCCGGCCCATCCGCCCGTGCAGGCCAAGGAACACGGCAAGGCCGAGAAGGGTGGTCAAGGCGACGCAGAAAAGGAGGGTGAGACGCGGCTGTCCGCCTGACATCCGCCATCTCGCCGCTCCAATGAAAAACGGCCGCAGACGATGCGGCCGTTTCCTTTTGGCGACGATGCTTCAGCGCTTTGGCCGGTGCGGGCAGGCTTCCTTCGTGCAATTGCCATAAAGCGACAGCGCGTGCTCCTGCAGCGCAAAGCCGCGCGCACGGGCGATGCTCTGCTGGCGCTGTTCGATCTCGGCATCAAAAAACTCTTCGACGCGGCCGCAATCGAGGCACACCAGGTGATCGTGGTGCTTGCCCTCGTTGAGTTCGTAGATGGCCTTGCCCGATTCGAAGTTGTTGCGTGACAGCAGCCCCGCCTGTTCGAATTGCGTCAGTACGCGATAGACCGTGGCCAGGCCAATGTCCATCTGCTCGGCGAGCAGGATGCGGTACACGTCTTCGGCGCTCATGTGGCGCTCTTCGCTGGTCTGAAAGATCTCGAGGATCTTCAACCGCGGCACCGTGGCTTTCAGACCGATGTTCTTGAGGTCTGCAGGACTCGGCATGCGCCAGGCTCCCTAGAGTACAATGTTCGGATTCCAATCATAAGGGTTTTGGCGGCAAAAGTCCTATTGACGGGCCTGCACAATGTGCCTGGCCGTCGCCGATTCCTCCCGTACCGGCACACCCGGAACCGTTTGAAGGCCGATCGCTCATGACCTTTTCCTTTGCGCGCAGTCCTGTCCGTTTTGCCCACGTCGCCCGTCGCGGCGGCCTGTTGATGGGTGCCATGCTCGCTGCGTCGGCGTTGCTGGCCGGATGCGGCACCTATGACAGCACCACGCGCAAGATCGCCAATGCCGTCACGCCGTATCGCATCGACATCGTGCAAGGCAACTTCGTGTCGCGCGAACAGGCGGCGCAGCTCAAGGAAGGCATGACCCGCGACCAGGTGCGCTTCGTACTCGGCACGCCGCTGTTGACGGATATGTTCCACGCCAACCGCTGGGACTATATTTTCTCGTTCAAGCGTGGCAATACGGCTGTTGTGCAGGAACGCAAGCTGACCGTGTGGTTTGACGGCGATCGCCTCGCCAAGTGGGTGGGCGCTGATGAACTGCCGTCCGAAGCGGAGCTGATCTCGGAAATCGACGGCATCAAACGTCCGAAGAAGGACGCCGCGCAGGCCGCTGCTGCCGCGGGCGCGGCACCCGCTGCACGTGCACCGTCGATTCCGTCGGCTGAAGTGACGGACCGCGTGCAGTCGACCGCAGGCTCCAAAAACAACGTTGACGTGACGCTGCCGGAGCGCCGCACTGGCGGTGGTGGTACTGACACCAGCGTTCCGCCGCCGGCCACCCAATCGCAGTGAACGCCGTGAAGCGCGCATAGCCAGCGCGCCGGCATCACGACTTCGAGCGAGCGGCGGACGGGTTCCGCCGCTTGTGCGTTTTACAGACCGTTTTCTCTTTTGCAGCTTTTCGCTCTCACCGACATGAAAATTGCGATTGCAGGCGCCTCGGGCCGCATGGGCCAGATGCTGATCGATACCGTACTGCGCACGCCGGGCGTGACGCTGGGCGCCGCGCTGGACCGCGCGGGCAGCGATGCCGTGGGACAGGACGCCGGCGCCAAGCTTGGCAAAACCACCGGTGTCATCGTGACCGACGACGTGCGGGCGGGGCTCTCGAACGCGGACGTACTGATCGATTTCACGCGTCCTGATGCGACGCTCAATCACCTCAATATTGCGCGTGAGGTCGGGACCGCCGTGGTGATCGGTACGACCGGTTTCACGGCCGAGCAGAAAGCCAGCTTCAAGACTTACGGCGAATCGATCGGCGTGGTCTGGGCTCCGAACATGAGCGTGGGCGTGAACGCGACGTTCAAGCTGATCGAAGTCGCCGCCAAGATCCTGGCGCAGGGCTACGACGTCGAGATCATCGAGGCGCATCACAAGCACAAGATCGACGCCCCGTCGGGCACCGCGCTCAAGATGGGCGAGATCGTGGCCGAGGCGCAGGGCACCAAGCTGGCCGATCGCGCGGTCTATGCGCGCGAAGGCGAGACCGGCCCGCGCGAGCTTGGCACCATCGGCTTTGCCACCGTGCGCGGCGGGGACATCGTCGGCGACCACACCGTGCTGTTTGCGGGCGACGGCGAGCGCATCGAAATCACGCATCGCTCCAACACCCGCCAGTCGTATGCCGAAGGCGCCGTGCGCGCTGCGGTCTACGTGGCCGGCAAGAAGGGTCTGTACGACATGAACGACGTGCTCGGCCTGTAATCAGGCTGACGGCAGAGGGCGCTGGCAGGCCTGTCCGGCGCCTTTTTTCACCGCTCGCGATCGCCCGGATGGGGCGGATGGCGACGGTATAATCGGGCCTTTTCCGTTATTCAATCCGGCTGCGCCCGTTGGCGGCGCGGCTGCAATCGCCGGGGCATCCGGGCGACCCATCACCATGCAAGACAAATATTCCCCGTCCGACGTCGAACAGCGAGCGCAGCAACACTGGCAGGCACTGGATGCCTACCGCGTGACCGAACACGCGCGCGCTGCTGACGGCTCGGACAAGCCCAAGTTCTACGCCTGCTCGATGCTGCCGTATCCGTCGGGCAAGCTGCACATGGGCCACGTGCGCAACTACACGATCAACGACGTGATGACGCGTCAGCTGCGCATGAAGGGATACAACGTGCTGATGCCGATGGGCTGGGACGCCTTCGGCATGCCGGCGGAAAACGCGGCGCTCAACAACGGCGTGGCACCCGCTGCATGGACCTACGACAACATCGCTTACATGAAGAAGCAGATGCAGTCGATGGGCCTGGCGATCGACTGGTCGCGCGAAGTGGCGACCTGCAGCCCCGACTACTACCGCTGGAACCAGTGGCTGTTCCTGAAGATGCTCGAAAAGGGCATCGCCTACCGCAAGACCGGCACCGTGAACTGGGACCCGGTCGACCAGACCGTGCTCGCCAACGAGCAGGTGATCGACGGGCGCGGCTGGCGCTCGGGCGCGGTGGTGGAAAAGCGCGAGATCCCGATGTACTACCTGGGCATCACCAAGTATGCGCAGGAGCTGCTCTCCGACCTTGACCCGCTGGGCTGGCCCGAGCGCGTCAAGCTGATGCAGCAGAACTGGATCGGCAAGAGCGAGGGTGTGCGCTTTGCATTCCCGCACAACATTGCCGCTGACGACGGCAAGCTGATCAACGACGGCAAGCTGTACGTCTTCACCACGCGTGCCGACACGATCATGGGCGTGACGTTCTGCGCCGTGGCCGCGGAGCATCCGATTGCCGCGCATGCCGCGCAGGGCAACCCGGCGCTCGCCGCGTTCATCGAAGAGTGCAAGCACGGCAGCGTCATGGAAGCCGACATGGCGACCATGGAAAAGAAGGGCATGCCGACTGGCCTGACGGTCACGCACCCGCTTACCGGCGAATCCGTGCCGGTGTGGGTCGGCAACTACGTGCTGATGACCTACGGCGACGGCGCCGTGATGGGCGTGCCCGCGCACGACGAGCGCGATTTTGCCTTCGCGAACAAGTACCACCTGCCCATCAAGCAGGTGATCGACGTGAAGGGTCAGCGGTACGACACGACCACCTGGGCCGACTGGTACGGCGACAAGGAACACGGCGTGCTGTTCCACAGCGGCAAGTACGATGGCCTGAACTATCAGCAGGCCGTCGACGCCGTGGCTGCCGATCTGGCCGCACAAGGCCTGGGCGAGAAGAAGACCACCTGGCGCCTGCGCGACTGGGGCATTTCGCGCCAGCGCTACTGGGGCACGCCGATCCCGCTGATCCACTGCGAGAGCTGTGGCGTCGTGCCCGTGCCCGAGCAGGACCTGCCGGTGCGCCTGCCCGAAGATCTCGTTCCGGATGGCACGGGCAACCCGCTCGCCAAGGATCCCCGCTTCCTGAATTGCACGTGCCCGTCGTGCGGCAAGCCCGCGCGCCGCGAGACCGACACGATGGATACCTTCATCGATTCGTGCTGGTACTACATGCGCTATACGTGCCCGGACGGCGAGACCATGGTCGATGCCCGCAACGATTACTGGATGCCGATGGACCAGTACATCGGCGGCATCGAGCACGCGATCCTGCACCTGCTGTATGCGCGCTTCTGGACCAAGGTCATGCGTGACCTGGGCCTCGTCAAATTCGATGAGCCGTTCACCAACCTGCTCACGCAGGGCATGGTGCTTAACGAGACGTACTACCGGGAAGATGCCGCAGGCAAGAAGCAGTGGATCAACCCCGCCGACGTCGACGTGCAGACCGACGAACGTGGCCGCCCCGTGGGTGCCACGCTCAAGGCCGACGGCCAGCCGGTGGTGATCGGCGGCGTCGAAAAGATGTCGAAGTCGAAGAACAACGGCATCGACCCGCAAGCGCTGATCGATCAATACGGTGCCGACACGGCGCGCCTGTTCACGATGTTTGCTGCGCCGCCCGAGCAACAGCTCGAGTGGAACGACGCCGGTGTGGAGGGCGCCTCGCGTTTCCTGCGCCGTCTGTGGAATTTTGGCGTGGCCCATGCCGACGCCATTCGCGCCGGTCACGGCAATGGCGTTGTGGCGGGTGCAACGGATGCCGATCGCGCGCTGCGCCGCGAGCTGTACACCGTGCTCAAGCAAGCGAACTACGACTACGAGCGCCTGCAGTACAACACCGTCGTCTCGGCGACGATGAAGATGCTCAACGCGCTGGAAGGCGCCAAGGACGCCGGTGCCGATGCGCGCCGCGAAGGCTTGGGGTTGCTGCTGCGCGTGCTGTACCCGGTCGTGCCGCACATCACGCACGTGCTCTGGACGGAACTGGGCTACGCCGGTGCATATGGCGACCTGCTCGACGCACCGTGGCCGCAGGTCGACGAAGGCGCGCTGGTGCAGAGCGAGATCGAACTCGTGCTGCAGGTCAACGGTAAGGTGCGCGGCAGCATCGTCGTGCCGGCCGACGCCGATCGCGCCGCCATCGAAGCGATTGCCGCCAAGGATGAAGCGGTCCAGAAATTTGCTGAAGGCAAGCCGCCCAAGAAGATCATCGTGGTGCCGGGCCGTCTGGTGAACGTGGTGGCCTGATCGGCCATCCCACTCAAGGAACGCATGGTTATGTCGTTGTCCCGAGGTTTGTCCCGCCGCCGCTTTGGTCGCTCTGTCATTGCCCTGGGGATTGCGCTGCCGGCGCTGTCCGCCTGCGGCTTCCACATGCGGGGCAATACCGACTTCGCGTTCAAGCGGCTGTACATCAATTTGCCGCAGAACTCGCAGATGCGCGCGCAGTTGCGCCGGCTGATCGACAACGGCTCCGACACCGTCATCGTGTCGGATAAGAAAGACGCCGATGCGCTGCTCGACGTGTTGGCCGAAGACCGTGTGAAAACCATCTCGTCGCTCACGCCGCAGGGTGTGGTGCGCGAGTACCGCATCACGTATCGCTTCCGCTTCCAGCTGCGCGATGCGCACGACAACCTGCTGATCCCGCCGTCGGAAATCACGCAGTTCCGCGATCTCTCGTACAACGAGACGCAGGTGCTCGCCAAGGACTACGAAGAAGCGGCGCTCTACCGAGACATGCAGGGCGATACGATCAACCAGCTCGTGCGGCGCCTGGGCGCCGTGAAGCTGCCGTCGTAAGCGGCGGATCAGGGCAAGGTTTGCCATGCAATTGCGGCTCGACGCGCTCGAAGGTCATCTGAAGCAGGCTTCTGCCAAGGGGCTCGCGCCGCTGTACGTGGTGCATGGCGACGAGCACCTGCTCGCACTTGAGGCGGTCGATGCGCTGCGGCAGGCCGCGCGCGCGCAGGGCTTTACCGAGCGCGACGTGATGAGCGTCGAGCGTGGCTTCTCGTGGTCGCGCGTGACCGAGGCCCAGCAGTCGATGTCGCTGTTCGGAGATCGCAAGATCGTCGAGCTGCGTATTCCGTCGGGCAAGCCCGGCAAGGATGGCGGCGAAGCACTGCGCGCATTGGCTGCGGGCACGCCGTCCGGGCCGGCCACCGACACCGTCACGCTGATCACGCTGCCGCGTCTGGATTTTGCGACTGCCAAGTCGGCGTGGTTCGCGGCGCTCGAAGGCGCGGGTGTGTCGATCAAGGTCGATTCGGTGGACCGCACCAAGCTGCCCGGCTGGATTGGCGAGCGTCTCGCGCGTCAGCAGCAGCGTGTGGAGCCCGGTGAGCCTGGCCGCCGCGCGCTGCAGTTCATTGCCGACCGTGTGGAGGGCAATCTGCTCGCCGCGCATCAGGAAATCCAGAAACTCGGCTTGCTGCATCCGCCCGGTGTGCTGACGTTCGACGATGTGCACGATGCGGTCCTCAACGTGGCGCGCTACGACGTGTTCAAGCTATCCGAAGCCATGCTGGCGGGCGATGTGCCGCGTCTGGTGCGCATGCTCGAAGGCCTGCGCGGCGAGGGCGAAGCTACGGTCCTGGTCCTCTGGACGTTGACGGAAGAAATTCGCGTATTATCAAAAATCGCTTCGGGCGCGGCCCAAGGCAAGCCGGTGGCGTCCATGCTGCGAGAACTCCGGGTGTGGGGGCCACGCGAGCGGCTGGTGCCGCAGGCGGCGCAGCGGCTGTCACAGCGCGAGCTGGAGGGTGCGCTCTCCATGGCCGCCAAGCTGGATCGGCAGGTCAAGGGCTTGCGCGAGCCGTCGCTGCCGGCCGAGCCATGGGATGGCCTGCTGCAACTGGCGATGCGCATCGCGCGGCCGGGCAGTCTTCCGGTGCCGGCCTGATCCACACCATCGGCCGCAAGTCTCCGAATTGTCCTCACACTGAATTTGCCGGCAGCTCGCCGGTCGCGATCATCATGAAGCAGCTCGACGTGAACGAATACATGGCCCTGGTCGGCCGTCAGGCGCGCACCGCCTCGCGTGGCATGGCCCGGGCCGGCACCGCGCAGAAGAACCGCGCGTTGTTGCACATTGCCGCCGCCGTCCGTCGCGATGCCGCCAAGCTCAAAGAGGTCAATGCCCGCGACGTCGAACGTGCTCGCGCCAACGGCCAGGACGCCGCCTTCATCGACCGCCTTACGCTGACTGATCGTGCCATCGAGACCATGGCCGCCGGCCTGGAGCAGATCGCCGCGCTGCCCGACCCGATCGGCGAGATCAGCAACATGAAGTTCCGCCCGACCGGCATCCAGGTCGGCCAGATGCGCGTGCCGCTTGGCGTGATCGGCATCATCTATGAGTCGCGGCCGAACGTGACGGTGGATGCCGCGGCGCTGTGCATCAAGTCTGGCAACGCGACCATTCTGCGCGGCGGCTCCGAAGCGATCGAATCGAACGGCGCGCTGGCGGCGCTCATCGAGGAAGGGCTGGCCGATGCTGGCCTGCCTGCCAACGCCGTGCAGGTGGTGGCCACCACGGATCGCGCGGCGGTCGGCAAGCTCATCACCATGACGGAGTACGTCGATGTGATCGTCCCCCGCGGCGGCAAGAGCCTGATCGCGCGACTGATCGAAGAAGCGCGGGTGCCGATGATCAAGCATCTGGACGGCATCTGTCACGTCTACATCGACGTCGACGCCGACATCGAGAAGGCCGTGCGCGTGTG
This sequence comes from Ralstonia edaphi, assembly GCF_958350185.1. Lineage (NCBI taxonomy): Bacteria > Pseudomonadati > Pseudomonadota > Betaproteobacteria > Burkholderiales > Burkholderiaceae > Ralstonia > Ralstonia edaphi. Next base: position 1,058,798 of record NZ_CATWHI010000002.1, on the reverse strand, counting down.
CGACAACGCCAAGACGCAGCGCTACGCACCGTGCAATACGATGGAAACGCTGCTCGTGTCGCGCGATGTGGCTGCGCGCGCGCTGCCGCCGCTGGCAAAGATCTACCAGGACAAGGGCGTGGAACTGCGCGTGTGCCCGGCCACGCGTGCGACGCTTGAAGCCGCCGGCTTCGGCAATCTGAAAGACGCCGTCGAGGCCGACTGGCACACCGAATATCTCGCCCCGATCCTGTCGATCCGCACCGTCGACGGCCTGGACGATGCCATCGAGCACATCAACACCTACGGCTCGGCGCACACCGATTCGATCATCACCGAGAACTACTCGACCGGCATGCGCTTCCTGCGCGAGGTCGATTCGGCCAGCGTGATGATCAACGCGTCCACGCGCTTTGCCGATGGGTTCGAGTACGGCCTGGGCGCCGAGATCGGCATCTCCAACGACAAGCTGCACGCGCGTGGGCCGGTGGGGCTAGAGGGGCTGACCTCGCTGAAATACGTCGTGTTCGGGCACGGCGAGATCCGCACCTGATATCGCTTGCTGCACATTGAGCGCCGCCATGAGCGGCGCGCTGTTTTTACCGATCGCGCTTCACACCATTCACGGGACGCTTCGCATGCTCTGGGTCAAAGCCTTTCACATCGTCTTCATTGCGTCGTGGTTTGCCGGGCTGTTCTATCTGCCGCGCATCTTCGTCAACTTGGCAATGGAAACCGAGCGCGCGGCTATCACGCGCCTGCTGATCATGGCCCGCAAGCTGTTCCGCTTCACGACCATGCTGGCGATTGTCGCGATCCTGCTGGGGTTGTGGCTGTTCCTGGGATATCGCATCGGGCTGTATCCGCCCAATGGCTGGATGCACGCGAAGCTCGCGCTGGTGCTCGTGACGATCGGCTACCACCATGGCTGCGGCGTGCTGCTGCGCAAGTTCGAGGCGGGCGCCAACAAGCGTTCCCACAAGTTCTACCGCTGGTTCAATGAACTGCCGGTGCTGTTGTTGCTGGCGATTACGATCCTGGTGGTCGTGAAGCCGTTCTGATTTTTTCTGGTTTTCCGATGGCAACTGCTTACTTCGCGCCATGCCCCCGAGGGCTGGAACAGGCGCTGGCCGATGAACTGGCCGAAATCGCCATTCGTCCCGAGGTCGATGAGCTGGCCGCGTTCGAGGTGGGCCGCACCGTGCCGGGCGGCGTGCATTTCTTCGGCACGCAGGGCGCGGCGTATGCCGTCAACCTGCACAGCCGCATTGCCAGCCGGGTGCTGATGCGCCTGGCTTCGCGCGGGTATCGCTCGGAAGACGACATCTACGCGCTGGCCGCCGCGCAGCGCTGGGAAGACTATTTCACGCCCGACGAGATGATCCGCGTGGACGTGACCGCGCACAAATCGCCGTTGCAGAGCCTGAAGTTTGTCGGCCTGCGTGTGAAGGACGGGGTGTGCGACCGCTTCCGCCAACGCATGGGCGCGCGGCCCAGCGTCGATACCGTCTCGCCCGACGTGCGCATCTACGCGTACCTGACCGAGACCGACTGCACGATCTATCTCGACACCACCGGCGAGCCGCTCTTCAAGCGCGGCTGGCGTCAGGAAAAGGGCGAGGCGCCGCTGAAGGAAAACCTCGCCGCCGGCATTCTGCGCCTGACGGGCTGGACGGGCGCACATGGCATGCCGTTCTACGATCCGATGTGCGGCAGCGGCACGTTCCTCGTTGAAGCGGCGCAGCGTGCGCTCGGCATTGCGCCGGGCGGTCAACGCGCCTTCGCCTGCGAATGGTTGCAGGACCACGATGCCAAATGCTTCAAGCGCCTGCGCGAAGCCGCTGCCGACGCGGCCGCCGCATCCATGCGCCGGGCACCGCCGCTGGTGGCGGGCGCCGACATTTCCACCGACATGCTCGCTTATGCCGCCGCCAACTGGCAGCGTGCCGGTCTGCCCGGCGAGCCGGTGCTCAAGCAGGTCGATGCGCGCTTCGGCAAGCCGCCGTTCGAGGCCGCCGGCGTGTTGTTGATGAACCCGCCTTACGGCGAGCGTATCGCCGTGCGCGGTGCACACGGCTCGCGCCGCCGCCGGCCGGAAGGCCAGGGTGATGAGGATGGCACCGTGTTCGAGCGCGCCAGCCGTGCCATGGGTGCCCCGCGCGACGATGGCCGCCGTCCGATGCGCGAACTGCGTCAGCCGGAGCCGCCGCCCCCGATCGACCCCGAGGAAGAGGCCGCCGCCAACGAATTTGCGCACGCCTTTGCCGGCACGCTCAAGCGTGAATTCGCCGGCTGGAAGGCGTTCGTCTTCACGGGCGATCTCTCGATGCCGCGTCGGATGCGGCTGAAGGAGTCGCAGCGCACGCCGCTGTACAACGGCAACATCGAATGCCGTCTGTTCCGCTTCGACATGGTGAAGGGCGGTATGCGCGATCGCCCGGAGCGGCCTGTAAAAGGCGATGCCTCAAACGACAACGCCGACGCATAAGCATCGGCGTTGTGTGCCAACGGCGGGCCCGGTTCAGGCGGCCTGCAGATCCTGGAAATGCTCCATCCACGCCGTGAGTTGTTCCGGCGTGAGCTGCGTCTGGTTGTCGAGCAGGCGCAGCTTGACGGTCGCGCCGTCGCGCTCGGCCGTGAGCGACCAGCCTTTTCCGTCGAGCCACAGCAGGAACGCCAGCCATTTGGCATGCGCGTCCGACACCTTGTGCGTGGACGCGGCTTCCAGGAATTCCGTCAGCGTGGTGAGATCCACCACCGCCGCAGCATCGCTGCCTGACGGCGAGACCTTGCCGTGCAGCACCTCGGCCAGCACCTCCAACGCCTGGGCTGCCGGCTTGCTGTCAAAGCGTGACGACAAGTCGAGATAGGCCTGGCGCACAGCGTGGCTGAACTCGCCGGTGCGCAGGCTTTCTTCGCCGACCAGCTCGGTGTAGTCCTTCATCGCCCAGTCCGGCTGCGCAAGCGATTGCAGCCCCACCGCGGCAGCGGCTCGCAGGTAATCGTTGACGGCGCTGAACGACGACAGGCCCGACACCGCGAGGTACAGCGTCTGCAGCGCGCCGATGCGGTGCGTGAGCGTCTGGCTTTGGCGCACGGTCATCTTCTCGCGCAGCAGCGCGTCACGCTCACGGCGCAAGTCAGAGAATTCCAACGCCTGCTTCAGTTCCACGCGCAGCGCCGTGATGTCCCACGGCTTCTTGATGTAGCGGTGAATCTGCCCCTGGTTGACGGCCTCCACCGTATCTTCGATTTCGGAGTAGGCGGTCGTCAGGATGCGCACCAGGTGCGGATAGCGCTCGCGTGCATAGCGCAGCAATTCGTTGCCGAGTTCACCGGGCATGCGCTGGTCCGACACGAGCACGCCGAGCGTGGCGGCGTGCTGGTCGAGCATGCGCTTGCCTTCTTCGACGGAGGTGGCGGTGACGACCGGCGCCAGTGAACCGATGGCACGGCCGAAGTAAGTCAGCGCCAATGTCTCGTCGTCCACGTACAGGATCTTGGGCTCGTTGCCCCCGGGATTGGTCATCCGTCACTCCTCATAGCAAATGCAGCCAATACGGCGAACGCGCGGATCACGTGCGGCGTGGTTCGTAGTGTTGATGGTCTTGTCATGGGAACGTCAGAGTCACGCGCGTGCCTGCGCTGGGTGCAGAATCAATCGCAATCGCTCCCCCGAACGATTGCATGATCCGCGTACAAAAAATCATGCCCATGCCGTTGCCGCCTTCTTCGGCGCGCGTGGTCACGGGGTCGATGGTCAGCCGCGCAAGAACGTCCGGCGCGATGCCTGGGCCGTTGTCTTCGATGCGGATCATGTGCTGGGCGTTGCCCGCATCCGGAGCGCGGCTGGCGATGATTTCGAGCTTCGGCGCATCGGTCTGCCGCAGTGCCTGCAACGCATTGCTCGTGAGCGACGAGAGCACCAGCATCACGCAGTTGGGCAGCGTCTGGATCGGAAAATCGTCTTCCACGCGGTACGACACCCATTCGCGCTGCGCGTTCGTGAATGGGTACGTGTCGAACAATGCGCGGATCAAGCCGCCCGCACTGTTGGGCGTGGCTGCCGTGCCGGGCTTGCCGTAGGTATTGCGCACGGAATTCAGGAACGTGGCGATGACCGAGAGGCAGTAGCGCGCGTTGTCCTGCACGCGGTCGGCGGCGCGGCCAATTTCTGGAAGGGCGCCGGGCGTGGGCTCCGTCTGATCCACGCGCATGCGGATGCCGCGCGCAAAGTTCGAGATGGCGGCCAGCGGCGTGTTCAGCTCATGCGCAAGAAAAGCCAGCGTTTCGTCGATTGCCATGAGGCGCTGGGTACGCAAGAGGCGATCCTGGCGCAGGGCCAGCGCCTCCTGCAGCGAGCGACGCACGTCTTCGGGCTGATAGGGCTTCTCCAGGATCTTGAACACGCGTCCGGTGTTCACGGCCTGAATCAGCAGGTCCTTGTCGGCATATGCGGTGACGAGGATGGTGGCAATGTCGCCGTATTCCGCGTCGATGAAGCGCAGCAGTTCGGTGCCGTCGCCGCCCGGCATGCGGAAGTCGGTCAACACCACGCTGATGCGCTCGTGGGAATCGCGCAGCACGGCCTTGGCCTCTTCGACGCTGTTGGCTGTCAGCACCTCATAGCCGGCGCCGATCGTGCGTGCAAACCATTTGCAGGCCTGCACTTCGTCGTCGACGTAGAGGATGGTGACGGTGTCCGGCGTGGTGTCCATGATGCGTCTACTCCGAGCGCGGCAGATCAAACGTGAAGCGCGCCCATTCGCCTTCCTTGCTCGTCACCGCCAGGGTGCCGCCGTGGCGCTGGATCACGCTGTAGCTGATCGACAGCCCCAGTCCCAGGCCCTTGCCGACATCGCGCGTGGTGAAGAACGGCTCGAACACGCGCGACAGGTTCTTCTCCGAGATGCCGGGGCCGTTGTCGGTCACCACCACATGCAGGCGGTTGTCGATCCACTCGCCGGTAATTTCGATGCGTGGGTTCTCGCGCTGCACCTTTTGCATGGCAAGCGCGGCGTTCGACAGCAGGTTGATCAGCACGCCGATGATGGCCGCCTCGTCGCCGCGCACCAGCGTATCCGGCGGCAGCTTGCGTTCGAGCGCCACGCCGCGCAACTCGTGGCTCGTCAGCCGGACGGCCGAGTCGATGGCCTTCTCCACCAGGAATGGCGCATCGGCCTCGCCCTTCTCGGGGCTGCGGTAGGCGAAGGTCTTCAGGTCTGACACGATGTGCTGCACGCGCTGCATGCCTTCCTTGGCATCGGCCAGGCATTCGAGCAGCATCGGGCTGCCCTTGGCGATCGGGTCTTCCTGCGCCACGGCGATGGCCATCAGGCAGAAGTTGACCGGGTTGTTGATCTCATGCAGCAGTCCGGCAGACAGTGTGCCGATAGCGGCCATCTTTTCCTGCTGCAGAAGCTGGCCCTTGATGTCGGTGAGGTTCTGGTTGGTCTGCGCCAACTGCTCGTTCTTCTGCGCCACCTCTTCCTTGAGCCGGAAGAGCTGGAAGCGCCCACGCTCGTTGAAGTACGTGTACAGCGTGCTCGTCGCAATCGAGAACAGGATGAACAGCGAATGCACGATGAAGATCTCGCGCGACTGGATCCCGCCCGGGTGCAGCGTGCATGCGATCACCCAGAAGATGTATGTGCAGGTGCCGAACAGCACGGCCTGCAGAAAGCCGATCGGCATCACCATGCCCACCGCGTAGATCGCCAGGTTCAGCCCAGAGTAATACGGTGAACTGGCGCCCTCGGTGTCGTAGATCATCCACGAGATCATGATCTGCGGGCAGATCAGCCAGAAGAACGTGAGACTCTGCACATGTTCTTCGCCCCAGCGCGTGTACAGCACCAGCAGGGCGCCGAACATGATGAGCGACGTGATGACGCGCAGCGACGCGAACAGCCAGAGCTTGTCCACATACATGCCGTAGTCCAGCCCGACACCGGCCAGCACCAGCACGATGCCGGTAATGGCCGCCATGCGGCTGAAGACGAGCCGGAACTGCTTGAGCTCGGCCTGGTATCCGCGATGTGTAATGGGCTCCATGCGTGTTCCTGGGCTGCGGATTAAGCGGCGGGTGTGGCGGGCCCAGCCACGCTGGCCTGGGCGAATACGTTGACGCCGGTCACGTCGGTATAGACGCGCACGTCGTGCGAGCCCTCAGGCAGCAGCTCGGCCATCAGCGGTTCATCGCGATAGACGAGGTACCACTCGAGCACGTGTTCCATCACGAAGCGCATCGGGTTGTTGCCGTGCACGTTGGTCGCAAGAATGGCGCCGCCTTGGCGCGTGCGCGCAGCGAAGTAGGAGAGCAGTCGCTGGCAGACCTTGTTGGACAGATAGTCGAACAGGCCGGCGCAGTACACGGCATCGCAATCGCCGGCTTGCGGGCTGTCGGCCGTGATGCGCCGCTTGAGCAGTTGATGCACCGATTCATGCACGAAATCGACGGTAACGGTCTTACGCGCGCGGTCCATCGCACGGCGCATCTGCTCGCGGGTGTAGTTGAGCGTCTCTTCGCTGAAGTCCACCAGCTCGAACGACAGCAGCGACGGTTCGGGATGCTGCTGAATGAAGCGCTGGATTTCCACCGCCGGCCCGCAGCCCACGTTCAGCACCTTGAAGGTCCGGCCTGCCGCCTTCGCCTGTGCAGCCAGGTCGCTCAGATACTGCACAAGAATGTCGATGCGGTTACGGTGCGCCTCGGCCACGTCGGTGCGCAGGAAGGCGGCGTTGACGATCTGGAAGTACGTGTTTGGCCCTTCGCGCGGGTCGGAGAGGATCTGGTTGACCATCTCATAATCGCCTGCGTAGCCGAGCGGCTTGGTGTACGTGCGATAGATGAACGGCGCGCGCAACAGCAGCGGATGCAGCGCCGCTTGCGCAAACGTGCGGTGCGCGGGTGCAAGTTCCGCCTCGACCTTGCCGGCTTCCGATTCCAGGCCTTCCATGTAGCCCTTGAGCTTGAGCATGATCGGCTCGGCCAGCTCCTGGAAGACATCCATGCGCAGCTTGTTGTCCTCGCGCGGCAATGTCTTCGACAGATCCACCTGTTCCACCCAGCGCGACACTTCGGCCAGGAACGCACGCATCTCGTTGACGACGATCTGATAGTCGCGGTGGATGCGGAAGCGCTCCTGCCATTCCTGCACGAACGTTCGCGCTTCTTCGCCCACCGAAGCAGGCGTGTCGGCCACTTCCGACAGCTCGCGCCATTCGTCGATCAGCGTGAGCGAGACGACGGCGGTCAGGCCTGTGTTCACCAGGCTGATCACCACCGCTTTGCCGAGATAGGCCTGCCGCGTCCCCATCTTGATGGCGAGCTCGGACAGCACCTCGCTCACCTGCACGATCGAATAGGGGTTGTAGATCTCCATCACCAGGGCACGCCGCTGCAGCGTGATGATGGTGCCGCGGACCTGCTGACCCTGTGAGTTGCGGAAGCTGACCGCGGGATCGATTTGGTTGGGTGAGTACACGGTGCGAATTTGCCGGAGACTTCAGGGAAAACGTCTGCCAAGCGGGACGCTCACTCCAACAACCGCGCACTCGGAGTCGCACTGCGAATCCGGGCACCGCGAACACGGCGCGCCCCGCCGACACCGCTGGGCATGCCGCCGCATCAGTCGTGAAAGCGTGCTTGAAGCCGTCCGCTGGCCGTGCGCAATACGCGCCAGCCCGGGCGTCTCTCGCCCAAACCCGCTCCGAAAAGATCGGGGAAGATGACCGACTGCAGCCGGCGCCTTCAGTATCCCTACTGCGGCACCCTTACCTGTACTGCTCGCCGATCAACAGCGTGGCAACGGGAATCGTGCAACCGTGAACCATGACCAGATTGGAACGATGCACTCCCCTGACATCCGCAACGCGCGCTGCTTGAACGCGCGGCCCGCTGCTGCATCCCAAATCGTCTCTCAAGGAGAATCCCGCACAGTAATGAACTCCAGGCGCCGTATCGAATGTTGCGTGCCGGCACCCGCGTTCGCCATGATGCCGCAGCTATGCCACGCACGCATCAGGGCGATTCAGCCGGGCCACGCTCTGACGTCGTGGCTGCCGGATGACGCAATCGATTGTACTTGCCCAATGTGACCCACACAATGCGGAAACCCGCAGTGCAGAGCAAAGCGGAAACACCACCTCAGCGTGATTTGCGGCCGGTGAGCGCGTCCGGATCCTGCTTGTAGTTGGTGAGAAACTGGGTATAGCTGTAGACCTGCGCCGGCAGCAGGTGGCTCGGCATGTCGAACAGTGCGTAGTAGTACGGCTCGCGGCCCTGGCATACCTCGGCGGGCAGGCAATATTGTTCCCACTCCACACAGGCCGGGGTGTACATGCCGTCGCCAGGCCAGAAGAACGGGACGATCTGCTTGTCGTGCAGCCCCTTGAGTAGCGCGTCGGGCGCGTTGTAGGCCTCGGCGTTTTCCAGGTGCGTGAGCATGCTCGCGTTGGTCTCGATGACCATGAGCGTCGCCCGACCATCAGCGGTGAGCAGCAGCACGCCGGCGGGGTGCGGATACAGGTAGTACTCGATGAAGCGGTAGCGCGCGGACAGCTCGCGCACGAGCCGTGTGATCGCCGGGTCTGAGAGAAAACTGAACGAGTGGCGCGACAGCAGATCGCGCAGTGTGCTCGACAGGTTGCTGAAGTAGCGCACCTGCAGCGCTTCGATTTCCGAGCTGAGCCGCTCGGCCATCGCCGGATTGTCTTTCTTGATGTAACGGTCGATCAGGCCGTCGTTGAAACCCTGCACGGCGATGTTCTCGTCGGCCATGCCGGTGAGCAGGATCGTCATGCAGGGCAGGTCCTTGAGCTTGGCGCAGAATTCCAGCCCGTTCATGCGCGGCATCGAGTAATCCACCACGATGACGGAGGGCTGCAGGAAGCGGTTGACCTCGTGAATCTGGCGGTAGACGCGGTCGACGTCGAGCTGGATCGTGCGGCGCTCGGTCGAGAACGTCAGATCATCGTGGGTGACGCGCACCGGAAGAAAACCCGGCATGCGTAGCGAATGCCACTGGCGCAGCCACGCCAGCGCCTCTTCCGGGTCATTGAAGGCCAACAGCGCACGCGAAGGGTCCATCTGGAACCCAAGGCTTTCCACGAACGATTGGCTGTCGTCGACCACCACCGTCAGGGTCGGGTGGAAATAGACCGGCAGGGCGCTGTCCTGTTGCATACGTCGGGAAGAGTCGGAAGAGGGCTGGGTGCAGCGCACGGCTGGTGTGGCCAGCGCTGCCCGTTTCCACTACGTTACTGTCTGCCGCCGCCGGGAGCAAGCGGAACCGGTCTGACCTGACGGACCGTTGACGGCCGTCAGTGGCGCCGTCAGCGCGCCGCTTTACTCGACGGATTTCACCATGTCCTCGACGACCTTCTTGGCGTCGCCAAACACCATCATCGTCTTGTCCATGTAGAACAGCTCGTTGTCCAGCCCGGCGTACCCGGCATTCATCGAGCGCTTGTTCACGATGATCGTCTTGGCCTTGTAGGCTTCCAGGATCGGCATGCCGGCAATGGGTGACTTCGGATCGTTCTTGGCCGCCGGGTTGACCACGTCGTTGGCGCCCAGCACCAGCACCACGTCGGCCTGGCCGAACTCGCCGTTGATGTCTTCCATTTCGAAGACCTGGTCGTAAGGCACTTCCGCTTCGGCCAGCAGCACGTTCATGTGGCCCGGCATGCGGCCGGCGACGGGGTGGATCGCGTATTTGACGGTCACGCCCTTGTCCGACAGCTTTTCGGTCAGCTCCTTCAGGGCGTGCTGCGCGCGCGCCACTGCTAGACCGTAGCCGGGGACGATGATGACCGTCTCGGCGTTGCCCATGAGGAAGGCCGCATCATCGGGCGAACCCGATTTGACCGGCCGCTGCTGTCCGCCGCCACCCGCTGCCGCTCCGGCGGACGCTTCGGAACCAAAGCCGCCCAGGATCACGTTGAAGAACGACCGGTTCATCGCCTTGCACATGATGTAAGACAGAATTGCACCGGATGAACCGACCAGCGAGCCGGCGATGATCAGCATCGGGTTGTTGAGCGAAAAGCCGATGCCGGCCGCCGCCCAGCCCGAGTACGAGTTCAGCATCGACACCACCACAGGCATGTCTGCCCCGCCGATCGGGATGATGATCAGCACGCCCAGCACAAACGCGATGGCCGTCATGATGATGAACGGCAGCCAGCTCTGGCTCAGGAAGAACAGGATGCCGAAGCCCAGCATGGCCACCGCCAGCAGCAGGTTCAGCATGTGCTGGCCGGCAAACTGCACCGGCGCGCCCTGGAACAGGCGGAACTTGTATTTGCCCGACAGCTTGCCGAAGGCGATGACCGAGCCCGAAAACGTGATGGCGCCGACGAAGGTGCCGATGAACAGCTCCACGCGGTTGCCCAGCGGCAGCACGTTGTCGCCCGCCACGGTGATGCCGAAGGCCGACGGTTCGGCCACCGCAGCAACGGCAATACACACTGCAGCCAGACCGATCAGCGAGTGCATGGCGGCCACCAGCTCCGGCATCTTGGTCATCTCGACCGTGCGCGCCACATAGGCGCCGATACCGCCGCCGACCACCAGGCCCGCGAAGATCAGGATGAAACCCGTGGAGGCGCCGCTCTCGGTACCCGCAAACATCTCGGCCTTGAGCTTGTAGATGAGTGCGACGGTCGTGACGGCGGCAATCGCCATACCCGTCATGCCGAACGCGTTGCCGCGCCGCGCCGTCGTCGGGTGGGAGAGCCCCTTGAGCGCCTGGATGAAGCAGACCGAAGCCAGCAGATACAGCAGGGTGACGAGGTTCATGCTCATTGCTTGGCTCCCTCGCTCTGGCCGCCCTTGGCCTTCGGCTCTTTCTTCTTGAACATCTCCAGCATGCGCTGGGTGACCAGGAAGCCGCCAAACACATTCACCGCCGCCAGTGCCACCGCCACCACACCCATGGTGCGGCCCAGGCCCGTTTGCGTGAGGCCGGCCGCCAGCATGGCGCCGACGATGATGATGGCCGAGATGGCATTCGTCACGGCCATCAGCGGCGTATGCAGCGCCGGCGTGACCGTCCACACCACGTGGTAGCCGACGTAGATCGCCAGCACGAAGATGATCAGGTTGATCACCGTGTGATTGACCAGCTCCATGAGTGCTCCTCCTCGCTTCTTGGTCGATGTGCGAAGCGGCCAGACCGTTCAGGCCTGGCCGCCCGGCGCGTCAGGTTTCCTTGATGGCCTTGATCTTGTTGCCCTCGCCCAGCAGCACGACCTTGGGCTTGTAGCTGGCGACTTCTTCTTCGTTCATCGGGGCATAGGTGCAGATGATCAGCAGATCACCCACGTGCGCACGGCGCGCTGCGGCACCGTTGAGCGAGATTTCGCCCGAGCCGCGCTTGCCCTTGATGATGTAGGTGGAGAAACGCTCGCCGTTGTTGACGTTGTACAGCTCGATCTTTTCGTATTCGCGCATGTCGGCGGCGTCGAGAAGGTCCTCGTCGATGCCGCACGAACCTTCGTAGTCCAGATCGGCCTGGGTGACCGTCGCGCGGTGCAGCTTGGCGCGAAGCATGTTGCGTTGCATGAAGCTTCCTTGAAACAGAAATGAAATCGCCACTGGCGACCGCGCCGGGTTGTGACGCCCGGCAGGCCGCCGTCTCCGTTCTTATTTGGCGGCGCTCGTGGCTGCGGGAGCGCGCACCACCTGGCCGGCCTGGCTGAGCAGGCAGGCGGCCACGATGTCGTCTTCGCGGTTGATGTTCAGGCCGCCATCCTTGTCGATGATCAGCTTGAGGAAATCGAGCACGTTGCGGGCGTAGAGGGCAGAGGCATCGGCCGCCACCATCGACGCGAGGTTGGTGTAGCCCACCAGCGTGACGCCGTGCTTGACGACCACGCGGTCGGCTTCGGTCAGCGGGCAGTTGCCGCCTTGCGCCGCCGCCAGATCGACGACCACCGAGCCGGGCTTCATGGCCTGCACGGTGGCTTCCGACAGCAGCGTCGGCGCGCGGCGGCCCGGGATCAGCGCCGTCGTGATGACGATGTCGGCCTGGGTTGCGCGCGCGTGCACGAGTTCAGCCTGGCGGCGCATCCAGTCGGGCGGCATCGGGCGGGCATAGCCGCCGACGCCCTGGGCGATTTCGCGCTCTTCGTCGGTCAGGAACGGCACGTCGAGAAATTTGGCACCCAGCGATTCGATCTGCTCTTTCACCGCCGGCCGCACGTCGGATGCCTCAATGACGGCACCCAGGCGCTTGGCCGTGGCGATGGCCTGTAGGCCGGCCACACCGGCGCCGAGGATCAGCACGCGCGCGGCTTTCACGGTGCCGGCTGCGGTCATCAGCATCGGCATGAAGCGCTGGTAATGGTTGGCAGCGACCATCACCGCCTTATACCCGGCGATGTTGGCCTGGGAGGAGAGCACGTCCATGCTTTGCGCGCGCGTGGTGCGCGGCGCGGCTTCCAGTGCGAACGCGGTGACGTTGGCGGCGGCGAGGCGGGCCGTGTTCTCGTCATCGAACGGGTTGAGCATGCCGACCAGCACGGCGCCCGGCTGCATCTGCGCCAGTTCGGCCGCTTCCGGCGAGCGCACCTTCAGCACGATCTGCGCGCCCAGCGCCTCGGCCGCGGTGCCGATCTTGGCTCCGGCCGCGACATATGCGTCGTCTGGCTGGGCAGCGGCGACACCGGCACCCGATTGCACCGTCACCTGATGGCCAAGCGCCACGTACTTCTTCACCGTTTCCGGGGTCGCGGCAACGCGCGTCTCGTCCGCCCGCGTCTCCTGCGGGATGCCGATGTGCATCGTGTTCTCCTCGTCATGGTGCCCGCGCGTGCGGAATGGCGCGCTGGGTCGGTTTTTGTTGAACGATGTGGAGCTTACCCGAACTTTTTGGCAGGCGGACCGCTCCTGAAACGCTGCTCGAACATGAGCATTGGCTTAGCGACACGCGCCGGAATGTCGCGCGCGGCTCTCCTTTTATTGCAACTGAATTGCAATTACGTTAGCGTGGCTGTTTTCCATGTGCCAATTATTGCCATGCAGCGTAGACGACGGTCCATCCCCTCGCAAACCAGATGGAGCCTTCTTGGAGCGGTTTTGTGCAGCGCATCAAATATATGCAACGCCGAGCCGGTCCCAACGTTTGCGCTGGATGAATCCATTGTCAGGGGCTCGGCGGGCGACGAACGTTTGCGTGTGCGGCGCGCGAGTTCCGCCACGCTGACCGACACGCCGCTCAAAGACGTGCCGCAGGCGGTGGGCGTCGTGACGCGCGGCGCGCTCGATGACTTTGGCGCAACACGTTTGGACACTGCGCTTGACTGGGTCAGCGGGATCAGTCGGCAGAACAATCTGGGCGGCATGGCCGACAACTTCGCCATCCGCGGCTTTGCGGGCGACCTCAACACGGGCGCGGATTACCTCGTCAATGGCTTTTCGGCCAATCGCGCCAACAGCGTGCCGGTGGACGCCATCAACATTGGGCGCATCGATGTGCTCAAGGGGCCATCGGCGGCGCTGTATGGGCGCAGCGACCCGGGCGGCATCGTCAACATCGTCACGCGTACGCCGCAGTTCAAACCGTCGCGCGAGGTGACGCTGGCGGTGGGCAACCCCGATCGATACCGGCTCGCGACAGAGATGACCGGCCCGCTGTCCGAGCGCTTTGCCTATCGACTGGGCGTGGCGGCGGAAAGCAACCAGAGCTTTCGCGATTTCTCGTCGACTCGGCGATACGTCGTCGCGCCGTCGCTCACGTGGTTGGCGGCGGACGACACCGTGGTCACCTATGCGTTTGAAGCGGCGCAGCTGAACACGCCGTTCGACCGGGGCATCGTCGCCATTAACAAGCAGCTGGGCGCGTTGCCGCCTTCGCGCTTTCTGGGTGAGCCTGGCGATGGCGATACGACTGTGCGCACGCAAAGCCATCAGTTAACCGTCGAGCACCAATTGAACAGAGGCTGGAAACTCAATGGCGGGTTGCAGTATCGATCATCGCAATTGTTCGGCAAGTCGTCGGACGCCGCGAGCCTGCAGGCGGACGGCCGCACCCTGTGGCGCCAGGCCCGTGAACGCGACTACCACGCCAATGACCTCGCCGGCCGTGTCGACGTGCAGGGCGACGTGCATACCGGAGCGGTCAAACATACGCTCGTCGCGGGTGCGGATTTCTACAACTTCCGCTACGACCCGGTGCTGTATCGCGCCAACCCGAGCGCCGGCGCGCCGTATGCCATCGACATCTTTGATCCCGTCTACGGCCAACCGCGCCCGAGCATGCGGCCGAGCATCAGCACGCGCGAGTTCCAGCGCGGTTTCGGCACCTTCGTGCAGGACCAGGTGACGCTGTCCCCGCAATGGAAGCTGCTGGCCGGCGTGCGCATGGACCGCTTCCTGCAGCACGCCGACAACCGCCTGACCGGCACGCGCGTGGCGCAGCAGCAGACCGCCTATAGCCCGCGCATCGGCATCGTGTATCAGCCCGTGCAGACGCTGTCGCTGTATGCCAATACATCGCGGTCGTTCCGGCCCAACACGGGAGTGGGCGCGCAGGGCAACGCGTTCGCGCCGGAGCGGGGGCGCGGCTACGAAGTGGGCGCCAAGCTGGAAACCGCCGATGGGCGGCTCGGCGGCACGCTGGCGCTGTACTCCATCGACACGACGAATGTACTGACGGGCGATCCGCGCGATCCGACATTTCAGCGCACGGCGGGTGCGGTGCGAAGCCGCGGTGTCGAGCTCGATGTGTCGGGGCAGGTAACGAAGAACGTCAAGATGCTGGCCACGTATGCCTATACCGATGCCCATGTCACCGCCGATACGGTGCTGCCGCCGGGCGCGCCGCTGTCGAACATTCCGCGTCATAGCGCCAGCGTGCTCGGCCTGTATGAGTTTGGCGCGGGCGCGTTGGGCAGGGCCGGCGCGGGTGGCGGCGTGGTCTACGTAGGCGAGCGCGCCGGCAACAGCGTCAACAACGGCTTCAAGCTTCCCGCCTACACCACCGTGCGCCTGCATGGCTATGTGCAGCCGACGCGCGCGCTGCGTCTCTCGCTCACGATCGACAACCTGTTCGACAAGCGCTATTACGCCAGTTCGTACAACGAGCTGTGGGTGGCCCCCGGTGCAGAGCGGCAAATCACACTGGCCGCCAACTACAAATTCTGACGATGGCGCCCACTTCTTCGCGGCTTGCCGCAGTGGATGCGTTGCGCGGCCTGGTCATGATGCTGATGGTGGTCGACCATCTGCGGGAGTTCTTCTTCCTGCACGCGCAGGTGGCCGATCCTGTCAATCTGGCCGTTACGCCGACGGCACTGGCGCTCACGCGCTTCGCAAGCCACCCCTGCGCGCCGGTGTTCGTGTTTTTGGCGGGCATGTCGGCATGGCTGTCCGGGCAAAAGCAGGGCGGGGATCGGCGCGGAGTGTCGGCACATCTCTTCAAGCGCGGGCTGTTTCTCGTGGCTCTGGAACTGACCGTCGTGAACTTTGCCTGGACGTTCACGTTTCCGCCCACAACGGTCTATCTGCAAGTCATCTGGGCGATCGGGTTATCGATGATCGCGCTGGCGGGGCTGATCTGGCTGCCGCGTGGCGGTCTGCTGGCGGTCTCGCTGATGATCGTGGCGGGGCATAACCTGCTCACGGATGCGCAGGTGGCGCCGGATTCATCGTGGCATGCACTGTGGGCGGTGCTGCATCAGCGTGACTGGATTGTGTTGGCCGATGGGCTGCGGCTGCGCACGTCGTATCCGGTGCTTGCGTGGATCGGCGTGATCGGTCTGGGTTATGCCTTTGCGCCGGCGTATGCGCGGCGTTCGCCCGGGGCCCGGGGCCCGGGGTGCGTTGTGCTGGCGGCTCGGCGCTGCAAGCCTGACCGGCTTGGCGGTGCTGCGCATGCTCAACGGCTATGGCGAGCCGCAACCCTGGGTGCTCGATCCTGATGCGCTGACCACCGCCGTGTCGTTCGTCAATCTCACCAAATACCCGCCGTCGCTCGATTTTCTGCTGATGACACTGGGCTTGGGGCTGTGCGCGCTGGCGTGGCTGGACCGCCTGCCCGCACGCGCAGCCGACATGCTCCAGACGCTGGGCACCGCGCCGATGTTCTTCTATCTGCTGCATTTATATGCGCTGCACGTCGCGTATCTGGCGGCGTTACAGGCGTTGGGCGCAAACCATGGCGAGCGCTTCGGCTTCAACGCGGTATGGCAACTGTGGGCGGCGTGGCCAGTCACGATCGCGTTGCTGTATTGGCCGACACGCTGGTTTGCAAGACAGCGCTCCACCGGGCGCCATCGGTGGATGCGCTATTTGTGAAGCGGCCGCGATCACAAGCGGATGTTGCCTTGCGGGGCTACAATAACGCCTTGTTTTTGTTGCCTTTTTGCCATGAGCCAAGCTGTCCGCTGGAAACCCAGCGTTACCGTTGCCGCCGTCATTGAACAGGACGGGCGCTTTCTGCTGGTGGAGGAGCACACCGATGTCGGCTTGCGCCTGAACCAGCCCGCCGGCCATCTCGACCCGGACGAAAGCCTGGTCGACGCCGTCGCGCGCGAGGCGCTGGAAGAAACCGCGCACAGCTTTGTACCGACTGCCTTTCTCGGCTGCTACATGGCGCAGTTCCAGCCGCCGCAAGGGGATCCGGTCACCTATGTGCGGATGGCATTTACCGGCGAGCTTGGCCCCCAAGATCCGCGCCGCACGCTGGACGACGGCATTGTCCGCACTGTCTGGATGACGGCAGATGAAATCCGCGCCAGCCGCGAGCGCCATCGCAGCCCGCTGCTGCTCGCCTGCGTGGAGGACTACCTGGCCGGCAAGCGGTATCCGCTCGATGTCATCCACACACATGCGAGCGTGTACGGCCTGGGAGCGCAGTCATGAGCAAGAAGCGCATTGTCGTCGGGATGTCTGGCGGCGTGGATTCGTCCGTCACTGCCTGGCTGCTCAAACAGCAAGGCTACGACGTCGTCGGCCTGTTCATGAAGAACTGGGAAGACGATGACGACAGCGAATACTGCTCGACCCGGCAGGACTGGATTGACGTGGTGTCGGTGGCCGATCTGATCGGCGTCGACGTGGAAGCTGTCAACTTTGCCGCCGAGTACAAAGACCGCGTGTTTGCGGATTTCCTGCGCGAATACTCCGCCGGCCGCACGCCCAATCCCGACGTGCTGTGCAACGCCGAGATCAAGTTCAAGGCCTTCCTCGACCACGCGATGGCGCTTGGCGCCGACACGATCGCGACCGGGCACTACGCCCGCGTGCGCGAGGTCGATGGCCGATTCGAACTGCTCAAGGCGTTCGACCACACGAAGGATCAGAGCTACTTCCTGCACCGGCTGAACCAGGCGCAGCTGTCGCGCACGCTCTTCCCGCTGGGCGAAATGCCGAAGACGAAGGTGCGTGAAATCGCCGCCGAGATCGGTCTGCCCAACGCCAAGAAGAAGGATTCCACCGGCATCTGCTTTATCGGCGAGCGGCCGTTTCGCGATTTCCTGAATCGCTACCTGCCGACCAAGCCCGGCCCGATCAAGACGCCGGACGGCAAGACCATCGGCGAGCACATCGGCCTGGCGTTCTACACGTTGGGACAGCGCAAGGGCATCGGCATCGGCGGCAGCCGCGATGGCAACGGCGATGCCTGGTACGTGGCCCGCAAGGACATGGCGGCCAACACGTTGTACGTGGTGCAGGGGCACGACCACCCGTGGCTGCTGGCGCACACCGTGCACGCCGACGATCTGAGCTGGGTTGCCGGCCACGCACCCGCCGAAGGCACGCACCTTGGCGCCAAGACGCGTTATCGCCAGGCCGATGCGCCTTGCACGGTCGCACGCGCGGCCGACGGCGCGCTCACGCTGACTTTTCCGGAGGCGCAGTGGGCGGTTACGCCGGGTCAATCCGCTGTGCTGTACGACGGTGAGATCTGCCTGGGCGGCGGCATTATTTCCGCAGCTGAGCCGGCTATCGTTGAAAAGGCGGTCGCCTAATCGGTTTTTGCAACACTGCGTTGTGTCGGCTGCGACTGCTGCTGCACTCGTTTAAGCTTGCGCCCTGATTTGTCTTCAAACAGGGTTGGTCATGCTGCCACGTCGCTACTGGGCCTTTGCGGGCGTTGTGCTGTTGTTTGCCGTTACCGCGGGGTTTGCGGTAGCGGGGCGTCTGCATTGGGTGTGCGCGGTCATTCCGGGCATGTTCGTCATCCTCGGCGTGCACGACATCACGCAGACGCGCCACTCGGTGTTGCGCAACTACCCGCTCTGGGGCCATTTCCGCTTCCTGTTCGAGTTCATTCGTCCGGAAATCCGCCAGTATTTCGTTGAAGACGACACCGACGAAAAGCCCTTCTCGCGCGCCCAGCGCAGCATCGTTTATCAGCGTGCCAAAGGTGAAGTCGACAGCCGTCCGTTCGGCACCGAAGTCGATGTGAAGGTGGCCGGGCACGAATGGATCGGCCACTCGCTGGCACCGTCGCGCATTGCCTCCTCGGACTTTCGCGTGATGGTGGGCGAGGGGCGCGCCAAGCCGTATTCGATGTCGGTGTTCAACATCTCGGCGATGAGCTTCGGGGCGCTGTCGGGCAATGCCATTCGCGCACTCAACCGCGGTGCCAAGCTCGGCAACTTCATCCATGACACGGGCGAGGGTTCGATCTCGCCGTACCACCGCGAAGAGGGTGGTGACCTGATCTGGGAAATCGCCTCAGGCTACTTCGGCTGCCGCGATGCCAATGGCCGCTTTGATCCGGACCGCTTTGCCGAACAGGCGCGCAGCCCGCAGGTGAAGATGATCGAGGTGAAGTTGTCGCAGGGTGCCAAGCCGGGGCACGGTGGCGTCTTGCCTGCGGCCAAGGTGACGCCCGAGATTGCCGCCACGCGCGGCATCCAGATCGGCAAGGATTGCATCTCGCCGGCCGCGCATTCGGAATTCAACTCGCCGCTGGGTTTGCTGCAGTTTGTGGATCGCCTGCGTACGCTGTCGGGCGGCAAGCCGACCGGCTTCAAGCTCTGCATCGGGCATCCGTGGGAGTTCTTTGGCATCGTCAAGGCGATGCTCGAGTCCGGCATCCTCCCGGACTTTATCGTCGTTGACGGCGCGGAAGGCGGCACCGGCGCCGCGCCGCTGGAATTTACCGACCACGTCGGCACGCCGCTGCAGGAAGGGCTGCTGCTGGTGCATAACACGCTGGTCGGGACCAACCTGCGCGACAAGATCAAGATTGGCGCGTCGGGCAAGATCGTCACGGCGTTCGACGTCGCTCGCACGCTGGCCATGGGTGCCGACTGGTGCAACGCTGCGCGTGGCTTCATGTTTGCGCTGGGCTGCATCCAGGCGCAGAAGTGCCACACCGACCGCTGCCCGACCGGCGTAGCGACACAGGACCCGTCTCGTCAGAAGGCGCTGGTGGTGCCGGACAAGGCCGAGCGAGTGCATCAATATCACGCGCACACGCTGCATGCGCTGCTGGAGCTGACGCAGGCCGCGGGCCTGCAGCATCCGGCGGATTTCCGCGCGCACCACATCGTGCGGCGCGTGTCGGGCAACGAGGTGCAGTTGCTCTCGACGCTGCTCAAGTACCTGGAACCCGGCGATCTGCTGGCCGGGCGGTACCGTTACCAACTGTATGAACGCTACTGGCCGATGGCCCAGGCCGAACGGTTTGATCCGGTGGCCGTGTAACGCTCGACCATTGCCATGGATTACTGCGGCTGGGTTTCCATGAAGCTCGGCCGCTTTTCCATGCGCGCGTAGAACGTGGCGAGGTTCGCGTGACGTTCGCGCCAGTCGATCTGCGGCTGGCGGAAATCCAGATAGGCAAGCGCGCAGCCGACGGCAATGTCCGCCAGCGTGAGGTGGTTGCCGTTGCACCAGGTCTTGTCGGCCAGGCCTTGCGACATGGCTTGCAGCGCTTGGTCGATCTTGTGGCTCTGGCGCGCGAGCCACGTTTCGCTGCGCTGCTCCGGTGTGCGCTGCGTATGTTCGATGCGCAGCATGAGCGCGGCGTCGAGCAGGCCGTCGGCCAGCGCTTCCCAGCAGCGCACTTCCACGCGCTCCCGGCTCGATGGCGGAATGAGGCGCGCCACCGGCGACAGCGTATCGGCGTATTCGGCAATCACGCGCGAGTCGAACAGGGCGCCGCCGTCGTCCATCACCAGGCAGGGCACCTTGCCCAGCGGGTTGAACTGGTGGATCTGCGTGTCTGCGCTCCACACGTCTTCCAGCACGAACTGGTAGTCGATTTTCTTTTCAGCCAGGACCACGCGCACCTTGCGGGTGTACGGGCTGGCGTGCGATCCGATCAGTTTCATAGGCATGTCATGTTGGAGGCGGAAGTATAGCTGCGCACTTTCTCGAGTGCGCTGGGCGGCGCCTGAACCCAACTCAACCAAACGGAGGCTTGCTTTAGGCCGGATTGGCCGTGAAAGACAGGTGCCGGGTGGTAAAATCGCGGGCTCGCCTGGGTGCGCGTATGCACCTTGGTTCAACGCGCAACGCCGCGTCCGGGTTGTCCGGATTGAGATTCCCTTCACATTTTTTCCCGCCTGCCATGTCGTCGCTTTCTGCCCTGACCGCTCTGTCTCCCATCGATGGCCGCTACGCTGCCAAGGCCGATCCGCTGCGCGAGTGGCTGTCGGAAGCCGCTTTCATGCGCAATCGCGTGAAGGTGGAGGTGCATTGGCTGATCGCGCTGTCGCAGGCCGGGCTGGCGGAGATCCCGCGTTTCTCGGCCGCCGCCGAAGGCGCACTACTGACGCTGGTCGAGAACTTTGCCGAGGCAGACGCCGCCCGCATCAAAGAGATCGAAGCCGTCACCAACCACGACGTGAAGGCCGTCGAATACTGGATGAAGGAGCGCGTGAAGGGCAACGCCGAGCTGGAAGCCGCCAGCGAATTCATTCACTTCGCCTGCACGTCGGAAGACATCAACAACACCTCGCACGGGATGATGCTCAAGGGCGCGCGCGACACGGTCATCGTGCCGACGCTGCGCCGCGTTCAGGCGCGCCTGGTGGAGCTGGCCCATGCCAACGCCGACGTCCCGATGCTTTCGCGCACGCACGGCCAGCCGGCCAGCCCGACGACGCTGGGCAAGGAAATGGCCAACGTGGCCGCCCGCCTGGATCGCGCCATCCGCCGCATCGAAGCCGTTGAGCTGCTGGGCAAGATGAACGGTGCGGTGGGCAACTACAACGCGCACCTGTCAGCGTATCCGTCGCTGGACTGGGAGGCCTTCTCGAAGAACGTGATCGAGACGCGCCTGGGCCTGACGTTCAATCCGTACACCATCCAGATTGAGCCGCACGACTACATGGCCGAGCTGTTCGACGCCGTGGCGCGCGCCAACACGATCATCCTGGATCTGGACCGCGATGTCTGGGGCTACATCTCGCAGGGCTACTTCAAGCAGAAGACCAAGGCCGGCGAGATCGGCTCGTCGACCATGCCGCACAAGGTCAACCCGATCGACTTTGAAAATTCGGAAGGCAACGTCGGTCTGGCCAACGCGGTGCTGCGCCATCTGTCGGAAAAGCTGCCCGTGTCGCGCTGGCAGCGTGACCTGACGGATTCGACCGTGCTGCGCAACATCGGCGTGGCGTTCGGCTACAGCCTGCTGGCGTACGACGCCTGCTTGCGCGGCCTGGGCAAGCTCGAAACCAACCCGGCCCGCCTGGCCGAAGACTTGGACAACTGCTGGGAAGTGCTGGCCGAGCCGGTCCAGACCGTGATGCGCCGCTATGGCATTGCCAATCCGTACGAGCAGCTCAAGGAACTGACGCGCGGCAAGGGCATTTCGCGCGAGGCGCTGCGTGAGTTCATCGGCACGCTTGCCATTCCGGAGGATGCCCGCAAGCTGCTGCTCGACATGACGCCCGGCAGCTACATCGGCAAGGCTGAAGAACTGGCGCGCCGTATCGCCTGATTGTTGCAAAAATTTGGTGGTGCCGTCTGAAGAACGGCCCGTTCTCGAATCCGAGGGCGGGCCGTTTTGCTTGGTGTGCGCTGTAGAACCGTTCTACGCGCCGCTGATATGAGCATGCCTAGTCAATCAAAAAATTTGAATCGCTTGGTGAACTTCAGCTTGCCTTGGCAGGTCGGATCGCGCAAATAATGCACAATCGTTTGGCGTCGTGGTCTTACCCACAGGCGCCGCCTACCGAGCGCTACAACATACCGAGGGAACCGATGTCACAAGCCGCCCACTCGAATCTCGCCATGCGCGGCGCCGCTGACCACGGCGCCTATGCCAAGCCTGCGATTGCGATGCACTGGATCGTCGCGCTGCTGATCTTCGCGGCCTTCGGGCTTGGTCTGTACATGACCGATATCCCAGGCTTTACGCCGACCAAGCTGAAACTGTTCTCGTATCACAAGTGGATTGGCATCACGGTGCTGATCTTTGCCGTGCTGCGTGTGCTGTGGCGCCTGACGCATCCGGCGCCGGCGCCCGTGCCGGGCATGCCGAAGTGGCAGCACGCCGCCGCGGAAGCCGCACACGTCGGGCTGTATCTGCTGATTCTGGCGGTGCCGCTCACCGGCTATCTCCTGAGCGTCGCGGCCGGCGTCAAGGTCGTCTACCTTGGCCTGTGGGAGCTGCCGATGCCGTTCGACAAGAGCGACGCGCTGAAAGACGTCTTCAGCATGGCGCACGAATGGCTCAACTGGACCATGGCGGCCATCGTTGTGGTGCACATCCTGGCAGCGCTCAAGCACCACGTCGTCGATCGAGACGGCACGCTGCGCCGCATGGTGCCTTTCCTCCGCTGATTTCCAAACGCGCCGATGCACATGGCGTGTCGGCGCTCCTGCCTCGCCATCTTCACCAAGACTGCCGGCACGACCGGCCTGACCGAAGGAGTCTGATGATGAAACGTTTTGTGCGCCCCCGTGCCATTGCCCTGGTCGCCGCCGGCGCGCTGTCGATTGCTGCCGTATCGGTATCGGCCATCGCCCAGGTGGACGCCGCCAAGAGCAGCGTCACCGCCACCGGCAAGCAGCTCGGCGTGCCGATGGACATCAAGTTCGGCAAGTTCGACGCCGTCGTCAATTACAACCCGGCCAACGTGGCTGCATCGACTGCCAAGGTGGACATCGATGTCACCAGCGTCGACGTTGGCAGCAAGGAATACAACGACGAACTGAAGAAGAAGGACTGGTTCGACACGGCCAAGTATCCGAAGGCAACGTTCGTCTCGTCGGCGTTCAAGCCGGGCGCGGGCGGCAAGGTGGACGTGGTCGGCAAGCTGACCATCAAGGGCATCACGCAGGATGTGACTGCACCCGTCACGTTCAAGCAGGAAGGTGCCAATCAGGTCTTTGAAGGCGCTTTGCCGGTCAAGCGCAACGCATTCAAGGTGGGTGACGGCGAGTGGAAGGATACGTCGGTCGTCTCGGATGACGTGACGATCAAGTTCCGCGTCGTCATCGCCAAGAAGTAATCGGAAGTCTCACCCCAACGTTTTTCGGCCCTCGTGTGCCGCTTTTATCCGCAGGAGTTCTCATGAAATTGCGTACCCTCGTTGCCGCACTGTCGGCCATTGCTGCCACTGCCGCTTTCGCTGCACCGGTCACGTACCAGCTCGATCCGAACCACACTTACCCGAGCTTCGAAGCCGACCACATGGGTGGCCTGTCGAAGTGGCGCGGCAAGTTTGAAAAGTCCAGCGGCACCGTGACGCTGGATCGCGCCGCCAAGACCGGCAGCATCGATGTGACCGTGCAGACCGACAGCATCGACTTCGGTCACGCCAAGATGAACGAGCACGCCAAGAGCGCCGAAATTTTCGACGTGGCCAAGTACCCGACCGCCACGTTCAAGGGCAACTTCACGAAGTTCAAGGGCGACGTGCCGACCGAGGCCGAGGGCCAGTTGACGCTGCACGGCGTGACCAAGCCGGCCAAGCTGGAAATCGACGCGTTCAAGTGCATGCAGCACCCGATGCTCAAGCGTGAAGTCTGTGGCGCGGACGCCGAGATGAAGTTCAAGCGCGATGACTTCGGTGTCGACTACGGCAAGGCCTACGGTTTCAACATGGAAACCAAGCTGAAGATTCAGGTGGAAGGTGTCAAGCAAGACGCCAACGTCGCACAGCAGTAAGCCAGGCGGCACGCCTCTGCCAAAGAAAAAGCCCCGCAATTGCGGGGCTTTTTTGTTGCCCGAAGAACGGAGTCGTCCGGGCAGCGCGGAGCAGGATCTTTAGACCTGCGCGCCGAAGTTCGGGTCGTCTTCCTTCGGGCCACCGGCCTTTTTGTCGGCCTTGACCAGATCTTCGCGTTTGACGCCCAGCCACATGCACAGCGCAGCGGCCACGAACACCGACGAGTAGATGCCGAACAGAATACCGATCGTCAGCGCCAGGGCGAAGTAGTGCAGCGTCGGACCGCCGAACACCAGCATCGACACCACCATCATTTCGGTCGAGCCGTGGGTGATGATCGTGCGCGAGATGGTGCTGGTAATCGCGTGATCAATCACCTCGTGCGTGTTCATCTTGCGGTACTTGCGGAACGCTTCGCGGATCCGGTCGAAAATCACCACGGATTCGTTGACCGAATAGCCCAGCACCGCGAGCACCCCTGCCAGCACCGACAGCGAGAACTCCCACTGGAAGAAGGCGAAGAAGCCCAGGATGATCACGACGTCGTGCAGGTTGGCGATCACGCCGGCCACGGCAAACTTCCATTCGAAGCGGATCGACAGGTAGATCACGATGCCGATCACCACGAACAGCAGCGCCAGCAGGCCATCCGTGGCCAGTTCCTTGCCGACCTGCGGGCCGACGAACTCAACGCGCTGGAGCTTGGCGTCGGGGTTCACGGCGGTCAGCGCCGTCATCACCTGTTGGCTCTGGACTGCCGAGGCGATGGGTTTGCCGTCCGGACCGTTCTTGAGCGGCAGGCGGATCATCACGTCGCGCGAGGTGCCGAAGTTCTGCACCTGGGCGTCGGCATAGCCGAGCTTCTCAACGTCGCCGCGGATCTTCGGCAGATCGGCGGCCTGGGTGTAAGCGACTTCCATCACCGTACCGCCGGTGAACTCCACCGACAGGTGCAGCCCCTTGTGGAACAGGAAGAAGACAGCAGCGATAAACGTCAGGAACGACAGCGCGTTGAGGATCAACGCGTGCTTCATGAACGGAATGTCGCGGCGGATGCGGAAAAACTCCATGGTCTGCCCTTTGTGGCGACCGCCCCTTCGTGTCGGGGCAGCGCCGGTTCTATGCGAGATTCGTTGTGGGAGGCGTGATTACTTGGCGGGCGATTCCGTGTTCGTATTGCCCGGCTTCCACACTTGGCCGATGGCGACGCTCTGCAGCTTCTTCTTGCGGCCGTACCAGAGGTTCACGAGACCGCGGTTGAAGAACACCGCCGAGAACATGGACGTGCCGATCCCCAGGCAGTGCACGATTGCAAAGCCGCGCACGGGGCCCGAGCCGAAGGCAATCAGCGCCAGACCGGCGATGAGCGTCGTCACGTTCGAATCGAGGATGGTCGCCCAGGCGCGGTCAAAGCCGGCGGAGATGGCCATCTGTGCCGATGCGCCGTTGCGCAGCTCTTCACGCACGCGCTCGTTGATCAGCACGTTCGCGTCAATGGCCATACCGAGCGCCAGTGCGATAGCTGCAATACCGGGCAGCGTGAGCGTGGCCTGCAGCATGGAGAGCAGCGCGATCAGCAGGAACACGTTGACGCCCAGCGCTGCCACCGAGAACGCGCCGAACAGCATGTAGTACAGCACCATGAACACCGAGATGGCGAGGAAGCCGTACAGCGCCGAATCGAAGCCCTTCCTGATGTTGTCGGCACCCAGCGACGGGCCGATGGTGCGTTCTTCGATGATCTCCATCGGCGCGGCCAGCGAGCCCGCACGCAGCAGCAGCGCCAGGTCGGAAGCTGCCTCGGTGGAGCCCATGCCGGTGATCTGGAAGCGCGAGCCCAATTCGGACTGGATGGTCGCCACCGTCAGCACTTCGCCCTTGCCCTTTTCAAAGAGCACGATGCCCATGCGTTTGCCGATGTTGTCACGCGAGACATCGCGCAGCATGCGGCCACCCTGGCCGTCGAGCGTGATGTCGACCGACGAATTGTGGTTCTGGTCGAAGCCCGCCGAGGCGCTGGTGATGCGGTCACCCGTGAAGATCACCTGCTTCTGCAGCAGGACGGGCGCGCTGCGCCCTTGCGTGAACAGCTCGTCGCCCAGCGGTACCGGATCGCCGGCACGCGGCACGAGCGGCGCGTTCGGATCGGCCAAGCGCGCTTCCAGCGTTGCCGTGCGGCCGATGATGTCCTTCGCCTTGGCCGTGTCCTGCACGCCCGGCAATTGCACGACGATGCGGTCCGGGCCCTGTTGCTGGATCACCGGCTCAGCCACGCCCAGTTCGTTCACGCGGTTGTGCAGCGTAACGATGTTCTGCTTCACCGCGTTGTCCTGCACTTCCTTCATCGCAGCCGCGGTGAAGGTGCCGGTGAGCGTGGCGCCGTCCGCGCTCTTGTCCACGGTGTAGGCCAGTTCGCGCGTGGAGTCGGCCAGCAGCCCGCGTGCGCGATCGGCGTCGTCCGGGTTGGCGAACTTGATCGTGATTGTGTTGTTGTTACGGTCGATGCCGCTGTGGCGGATGCCCTTGTCACGCAACTGCGTGCGGATGTCGCCAGCCAGCGAGTCGAGCTTTTTCGTCACGGCGCCGTTCATGTCGACCTGCAGCAGGAAGTGCACGCCACCGCGCAAATCCAGGCCCAGGAACATCGGTTTGGCAAAGAACGGTGCGCCGCTCAACCAGCGCGGCGAACCGGGAAGCAGGTTCAGCGCCACGATGTAGGTCGGGTCGGCCTGATCGGTGTTCAGGCCCCGGGCCAGCACGTCCTTGGCCTTGAGCTGCGTGTCGGTGTCGGCAAAGCGCACGCGCACGCTGGCGGAGGTGCCGTTGTTGTCGAAGAACACGCCGTCGGGGCGAATGCTGGCCGCAGCCAGCAGGCTCTCGACCTGCTTTTGCACGTTCAGATCGACCTTGACGGTGGCCTTGCCGGAAGACACCTGCACGGCAGGCGCCTCGCCGAAGAAGTTCGGCAGCGTATAGAGGAACCCAATGGCAAGCGCCACCAGGATCACAATGTATTTCCAGAGCGGATAGCGATTCATCTTGGAATGCAGAGAGGCGACGCCTAGGGGCGCGGGCGCGGATTCTTAGAATAGGCGCTGCCTGGGGTTCCGGCGCCGGCGCAATTGTGCGCGGCGGCGCCGGGAGGGGCCGATTACAGCGCCTTGAGCGTGCCCTTGGGCAGCACGGTGGTCACGGCGCTCTTCTGGACAGTGATTTCGGTGTTGGCAGCGATTTCCACGGTGACGTACTGCTCAGCCACCTTGCTGACCTTGCCGAGAATGCCGCCGGCGGTGACGACTTCGTCGCCCTTCGCCAAGGCTTCGAGCATCGCCTTGGTTTCTTTCTGGCGCTTCATTTGCGGGCGGATCATGATGAACCACAGCACCACGAACATCAGGATGATCGGCAGGAAGCTCATCAGGCCACCCGCGGCACCACCAGCTGCCGGTGCAGTTTGCGCGTAAGCGTCGGAAATCAGGAACACGTCAGAACTCCGTAATGGTTCGTCAATCGGTCAAAAATCGGACCGGACATTCTACCATTGCGATGCTGCGGCAAATGGGCGCGCCCGGCGCCCTGCGAAGGCGGCTTACAGGGCCCCGCGCGCGCGGTCTGCGGCGAAGCGCACCTGGAAGGCGGCAAAACCGTGGGATTCAATGGCAGCGCGCATTTCGGCCATCAATTCCAGGTAGTAATAGAGATTGTGGATGGTGTTCAGGCGGGCACCCAGGATCTCGCCGACGCGCTGCAGGTGGTGCAGGTAGGCGCGCGAGAAATTGCTACAGGTGTAGCAGCCGCAGGTCTCGTCCAGCGGGCGCGGATCGTTGCGGTGTACCGCGTTCTTGATCTTGATGTCGCCAAAGCGGGTGAAGAGCCAGCCGTTGCGCGCGTTGCGGGTCGGCATCACGCAGTCGAACATGTCGACGCCAGCCGCGACGCCCGCCACCAGATCTTCCGGCGTACCGACGCCCATCAGGTAATGCGGCTTGTTGGCCGGCAGGCGCGGCGCCACGTGCTGCAGCACGCGCATCATGTCTTCCTTCGGCTCGCCGACCGACAGGCCGCCGATGGCATAGCCGCCGAAACCCTCGCCGCCCGCATCGGCGTCAATGGCTTGCAAGCCGGCCAGCGATTCATCGCGCAGGTTCTCGAACATGCCGCCCTGGACGATGGCGAACAGCGCGTTCGGGTTGTTCTCACGCTCGAACTCGTTGCGGGAGCGTTGCGCCCAGCGCAGGCTCATGCGCATGGAGGCCGCGGCTTCCGCCTCGGTGGCCGGGCGATCGCCGATTTTGTACGGCGTGCATTCGTCGAACTGCATGACGATGTCGGAATTCAGCCGGCGCTGGATCTGCATCGAGATTTCGGGCGAGAGGAACAGCTTGTCGCCATTGATGGGCGATGCAAACGTCACGCCTTCTTCGGTGATCTTGCGCAGATCGCCCAACGAAAACACCTGAAAGCCGCCGGAATCGGTCAGGATGGGCTTATCCCAGCCATTGAAACCGTGCAGGCCCTTGTGCGCGTCCATCACTTCCAGACCCGGGCGCAGCCACAGGTGGAACGTGTTGCCCAGGATGATCTGTGCGCCGATGTCCTTCAGCTCCGCCGGCGACATCGCCTTGACCGCACCATAGGTGCCCACCGGCATGAAGATGGGCGTTTCAACCACGCCGTGGTTCAGGGTCATGCGGCCGCGTCGGGCGAGGCCATCGGTGGTGAGCAGTTCGTACTTGAGCATGGTCAGGCGGAAATGGAGTCTGGTTCAGCGCGGGTGAGCAGCATGGCGTCGCCGTAACTGAAGAAGCGGTAGCGCTGGGCGATGGCGTGCCGATACGCCTCACGGATGGCGCTCATGCCGGCAAACGCCGATACCAGCATCAGCAAGGTCGACTTGGGCAGGTGGAAGTTCGTCACCAGCAGGTCGACGGCGCGGAAACGGTAGCCGGGGGTGATGAAGATGTCGGTCTCGCCGCTGCAGGCATTGAGCGTGCCGTCCGGCTGCGCGGCCGACTCCAGCGCCCGCATCGATGTGGTGCCGACCGCGATGATGCGGCCGCCGGCCGCGCGCGTGGCGCGGATGGCTTCGGCCAGTTCAGCCGTAATTTCGTACCACTCGCTGTGCATGCGGTGCTCGGCGATGTTTTCCACGCGCACCGGCTGGAACGTGCCCGCACCGACGTGCAGCGTGAGAAAGCCGCGCCGAATGCCCATGGCGTCAAGCTTTGCGAACAGCGCATCGTCGAAGTGCAGGCCCGCTGTGGGTGCCGCGACGGCGCCCGGGTTGCGCGCATAGACAGTCTGGTAGCGCGTCTCGTCAAAGCTGTCCGGGTCGTGCTCGATGTAGGGCGGCAGCGGCAGGCGGCCGTATTGCTCGATCAGATCCAGCGCTGGCTGCGGGAAGCGCAGCGTGAAGAACGGCTCGGCACGCGGTCCGACCGTCACGTCAAAGGCGTCGGCCAGGCGCAGCGTGGTGCCCTCGACGGGCGACTTGCTGGAGCGGATCTGTGCCAGCACCGTGTGTTCGTCCAGCAGGCGCTCGACGAGCACTTCCACCTTGCCGCCGCTGGCTTTGTGACCAAAAAAGCGTGCCTTGATGACGCGCGTGTCGTTGAAGACCAGCAGGTCGCCGGGGCGCAGGTAGTCGACCAGGTCGGCAAATTGGCGGTCTTCAAAATGCACGCCATCTTCCGCACGACGTACGGCCAGCAGGCGGCTCGCGGTGCGGTCGGGCAGGGCGGTTTGCGCGATCAGCTCGGGCGGCAGATCGAAATCGAAATCGGACAGCGTCAGCATGAAAAGTGGCGCAGACGTGGATTGCGCCAAGTGATGGTCGCGGGCGCCGGTACAATCGGGCGAAACCGCAAAGTTCGCCATTGTAAACGCCCTGTGCCGCCTCGCGCCCGTTCCGCCACTGATGCTGCTCCTATGCCCGACGCTGATACTGCGCCGGCGCCGAAGCCAAAACGCGCAACCGCGACGGACCAGCCTGCCAAGGCAGCGGCCAAGACGGCCCGCCCCGCAGACAAACTCGCCAAGCTTGGCCTGCACCGCGACGTCGATCTCGTCCTGCATCTGCCGATGCGCTACGAGGATGAAACCACGCTGCTGACCATTGCCGAGGCCACGGCCCGCGCCAACACCGGCTGGGCTGCGCAGGTCGAGGGCACGGTCACGCGCAATGAAGTGGCGTTCCGGCCGCGCCGGCAGCTGGTCGTGCATATCGCCGATGACTCGGGCGAACTGGTTCTGCGCTTTCTCAACTTTTACGGCAGCCAGGTCAAGCAGATGGCCGAAGGCGTGCGCCTGCGCGTGCGCGGCGAAGTGCGCGGCGGCTTCTTTGGCGCCGAGATGGTGCACCCGACCGTGCGCGCCGTGGCGGACGACGAACCGCTGCCCGATCGCCTGACGCCGGTCTATCCGAGCACGGCGGGCGTCGCACAGGCTTATCTGCGCAAAGCGATCCTGAACGCGCTCACGCGCACGCCGCTGCCGGAAACGCTGCCGAACAGCCTCATCACCGGCCCGCTCGCGCCGCTCAAGCTGATGACGCCGGCCGATGCCGTGCGCCTGCTGCATCAGCCGACGCCCGATGTCGACGAACACAGCCTCGTCGAACGCACGCACCCGGCGTGGCTGCGCATCAAGTTTGATGAGCTGCTCTCCCAGCAGCTCTCGCTCAAGCGTGCGCAGGCCGCGCGCCGCATGCGCAACGCGCCCGTCCTGCGCGACAGCGGCAAGGATGGGCTGCTCGCCCGCTTCATGAAAGCGCTGCCGTTCAAGCTGACCGGCGCCCAGGCCCGCGTGTGGGAAGAGATTCGCGCCGACCTCGCGCACCCGTACCCGATGCAGCGGTTGCTGCAGGGCGACGTTGGTAGCGGCAAGACCGTCATCGCCGCGCTGGCCGCCTGCCAGGCCATCGATGCCGGCTGGCAGGCTGCGCTGATGGCGCCGACGGAACTGCTGGCCGAGCAGCACTATCGCAAGCTTTCTGCGTGGCTCGAACCGCTGGGCGTGGACATCGTCTGGCTGGCCGGCAGCCTCAAGCGCAAGCAGAAGGACGAGGCGGCCGCGCGCGTGGCCGCCGGCACCGCGCAACTCGTGATCGGCACGCACGCGCTGATCCAGGATGCGGTCACGTTCGCGCGGCTAGGCCTGGCGGTGGTGGATGAGCAGCATCGCTTTGGCGTCGCGCAGCGGCTGGCTTTGCGCGGCAAGGCAAGCAACGGCGATGCACCTGCCGCCAACGCCCAGGTGCCGCACCAGCTGATGATGTCCGCCACGCCGATCCCGCGCACGCTCGCAATGACGTACTACGCCGACCTCGACGTCTCCGCCATCGACGAGTTGCCGCCCGGCCGCACGCCCATCGTGACGCGCTTGGTCAACGATGCGCGCCGCGACGAGGTGATTGAACGCATCTACGCCGCCGCACGCGAGGGGCGACAGGTCTACTGGGTTTGCCCGCTGATCGAGGAAAGCGAAGCGCTGCAACTGCAGACCGCCGTTGAAACCTTCGAGACGCTTTCGCAAAGTCTGCAAGGCCTAAAAGTGGGCCTTGTACACGGACGCCTGCCATCCGCCGAGAAGGCCGCCGTGATGAGCGCCTTCGCCGGCGGCGACCTGCACGTGCTGGTCGCCACCACCGTCATCGAAGTGGGTGTGGATGTGCCCAATGCCTCGCTGATGGTGATCGAGCACGCCGAGCGCTTTGGCCTTGCGCAGCTGCACCAGCTACGCGGGCGGGTGGGACGCGGCACTGCGGAATCGGTCTGTGTGCTGCTGTATCAGGCGCCGCTGTCGCCGACGGCCAAGCAGCGCCTGCAAACCATGCGCGAGACCACCGATGGTTTCGAAATCGCCCGGCGCGACCTGGAGATCCGCGGGCCCGGTGAATTCCTCGGCGCGCGGCAATCAGGCGAAGCGATGCTGCGTTTTGCCGATCTGAATCACGATGCGTGGCTCGTCGAATTTGCGCAGGGCGCTGCGGACGAGATGCTCGCGCGCTTTCCTGAAGCCGTGGACACCCACCTCAAGCGCTGGTTGGGCGAGCGCGAGCACTACCTGCGCGTCTAAGCCCGGCGGCGCACGGCTTTTTAGTCCGCTAGCCGAGCCTGCTTGCGTAAGCGCTTGGCGGTATACATCGCACGATCGGCCTGGTCCATCAGTGCGGGGACCTCCGTCAACTGAACGTTTTCTTCGTCGGATATCAGTTCTCAGGTTTAGCCGACGGCCGGCTCCAGACGCAGCAGCGTGATTTCCGACGGCGCACCGAATCGCTTGGGCGGGCCCCAATATCCGGTGCCGCGGCTGGTGTAGATCCACAGGCGTCCCAGCCTGTGCAATCCCGCCGTAAAAGGCTGCTGCAGCGGGACAAAGAGGCTCCACGGCCAGAACTGGCCGCCATGCGTGTGCCCAGAAAGCTGCAGGTCGAAGCCGGCCTCCGCAGCGGCGGGAGCGGTGCGTGGTTGATGCGCGAGCAGGACGGTCGGGGTCACCCCAGGCGGCGACCCGGCCAGCGCCCGGGCCGGATCGCTCGTGTGCGCAGCGTCGAACTTGCCTGCGCTGAAATCGGTCACGCCCGCAATCACCAGCGGCGCGCCGTCGTGTTCCAGCACCGCATGCTCGTTCATCAAGACCCGCATGCCGAGCCGCTCGAACTCCGACACCCAGGGTCCGACGCCGGAGTAGTACTCGTGATTGCCGGTCACCGCAAAAACGCCGTGCCTTGCCGACATGCCGGCAAGCGGCGCGATGTGTGGACGCAGCACCTCCACCTCGCCGTCCACCAGGTCGCCCGTCACGGCAATCACATCGGGCTGCAATGCATTGAGCCGTTCGACCACGCCAGCCACATAGGCGCGTTTGATGGTCGGCCCGACGTGCAGATCGGTGATCTGCGCGATGGTGAAACCGTGCAGCGCCGCCGGCAGGCCTGCGATGGGCACCGTCACCCGCGCCACGCGCGGAATGCGGCGCGCGTTGATATAGCCGATCACGGTCACCAGCACGGTGAGGCCGACGACAAGCAGGGCCGAATCGTGGCGATAGGCGTGTGGAAGCACGATCAGCGCGATGTCGCGCAGCAGCGTCAGCACCAGCAGCGATGAGAACAGGCCCATCAGCAACGCCCCGAACCACGTCACGCGATCCGCCAGCGAGATGGGCCGGATCACGAAGCGCGCCGCCATCCCGGTGGGAATCATCACCGTCGATACGAGCAGGAAGATGATGCTCGCAGCCCAGCCCGCGCCATTCCAGCCCAGATCCGGCAGCAGCCGCCATCCGATGTAGAGATGCAGCGCTGCCATCAGCGCCACGACCGTCGTCAGAAAGCGGCGCCTGCCGCGGGGCAGGGATCGGCTGCCGTTAGGTTCGTCACGCATGCTGGGGCGGCTCCTTTGGGTCTTGGTGAGACGTGTCCACGGAAGATGGGGTGACTGGCAGCGTTGTCAATGCCGGGCACCCGTTCAAAGCGCAAGCAACATCGCACGTCCCTTGGTAAAATCTATCGATATCCCCAAGCCGATTGATCGCCATGACGCTCACCGAACTCAAATACATCGTCGCCGTCGCGCGGGAACGCCACTTTGGGCGTGCCGCCGAGGCCTGCTTCGTCTCGCAACCGACGCTGTCGGTCGCCATCAAGAAGCTGGAAGACGAACTGGCCGTGCAGATCTTCGAGCGCGGCGCGTCGGAAGTGAGCGTCACGCCCGTCGGCGAGCAGATCGTCACGCAGGCGCAGCGCGTGCTCGAGCAGACGATGGCGATCCGCGAGATCGCCAAGCAGGGGATGGACCCGCTGGCCGGGCCGCTGCGGCTCGGGGTGATTTATACGATCGGCCCGTACTTGCTGCCCGCGCTGGTCAAGCAGATGATCGACACCGTCCCGCAGATGCCGCTGATGCTGCAGGAGAACTTCACTGTGCGGCTGGTGGAGCTGCTCAAGCAGGGCGAGATCGACTGCGCCATCATGGCCGAGCCGTTTCCCGAAGCCGGCCTGATGACGGTGCCGCTGTACGACGAACCCTTTGTCGTGGCGGTGCCGCGCGGCCACGAGCTGGCGAAGGCGTCGTCGGTAGACCCGGAGGCGCTCAAGCAGCAGACCATGCTGCTGCTCGGCAACGGCCATTGCTTCCGCGACCACGTGCTGGGCGTGTGCCCGGAGCTGTCGCGCTTCTCGCAGAACGCAGACGGCATCCAGAAAACCTTCGAGGGTTCGTCGCTGGAAACGATCCGGCATATGGTGGCCAGCGGCGTGGGCATTACCGTGCTGCCGCGTACGTCGGTGCCGAACATGCAGCCCGCCGCCAATGATCTGCTGACGTACGTGCCATTTCAGGAGCCGGTGCCCGACCGCCGCGTTGTGCTGGCCTGGCGCAAGAGTTTCACCCGCATCGCCGCGATCGAAGCGGTGGCCAAGGCGGTCGCGCAATGCGACCTGCCCGGCATCAAGCTGTTGCCGCCCACGCCGCTGATTCACTGATCCCCGAACTCTGAGCAGGCCGTCACCCCATGACGGCCATAGCGCACGTCTAATTGATAGATAAAAACAATCAAATATACGATTCAATAGCGTAAAGGTAGACTGTGTTCCATGGTGAGCGCATCGCTCACTGCCGATCACCGTGGAGCCCGTCATGTCCTTGTCGCTTGCCTCGAACACCGTTGCGACCGTGCTGGAATGGCTGGCTGCCTATGGTGAATCGCACTGACCTGACGGATGCACGAAGTCGCTCGCGCGAATGGTGTGGGCATCAGGAAGGCGCAGGGTCGCAAGGAGAAGAAAACATGGCAATGGTGCGGATGTTCGTTTCGGAGTGGCAGGGATTTGCGGGCACGGTGCGCGCCTCGCAGGCAGAGGTCCCGATGCTGTCGGGCATGCCAGGTAGTGCAGCCGGCGGCCGCGTTGCGCGTGTCGCAGAATCCGCCCGCCTGCAACGGAAGTGGGTGCGCAAGCAGATCGGTCTAACCATCGTGACAGCCGGCGCTATGATCGTGCTCCTGCACGGTATGGTGCAGCTCATGGTCTGATGATCGGCCTGATCTTCGGTTGTCATCCGTTCTGCGTTTCGTCACAGGACGATGCGACGATCGGAACTTGCTGTGCGAACGGCAACCGAAAGAAGGCTCGAACCACGCGTGGCCCGACGCTGAATGAGCGGAACGGCATCGCGTTTTTGCACACCACTTCATAGGGGAATCTAGATGGCAAAGAAGAACAACGGCGCGCCTGCCGCAGCCCAGATCAACATCGGCATTGCTGACAAGGACCGCAAGAAGATCGCCGACGGCCTGTCGCGCCTGCTGGCCGATACCTACTCGCTCTATCTGAAGACGCATTACTTCCACTGGAACGTCACCGGCCCGATGTTCAACACGCTGCATCTGATGTTCGAGACGCAGTACAACGAACTGTGGAATGCCGTTGACCCCGTGGCCGAACGCATCCGCGCCCTGGGCTATCCGGCACCGGGCTCGTATTCGGAGTTCGCCAAGCTGTCGTCGATTCCGGAATCGAAGGGCATTCCCGAGGCGATGGACATGGTGCGTGAGCTGGTGGCCGGCCACGAAGCCGTGACGCGCACCGCCCGCAGCCTGTTCCCCGACGTCGACAAGGCCGCCGACGAACCGACCGCCGATCTGCTGACGCAACGTATGGACATTCACGAAAAGACCGCGTGGATGCTGCGATCGCTCCTGGCTTAAGGCTGGCTTGACGGCCGTTCGCCACGTTTGCGACAGGCGTTTCGACAGCAGCGAATTGCGCCCCTCCCGCGAGCCCGTTGCGTTGCGGGTGGGGCGGCATCAACCCCATGACCTAAACGAGAGAATCATGACGACTGAAGCTAAATGCCCGTTTTCCGGCCATGCTCCCGCTGCTTCCCACGCCTTCGGTGGCGGTACGTCCAACAAGGACTGGTGGCCCAATCAACTGCGCGTTGATCTGCTGAACCAGCATTCCGAAAAGTCCGATCCGCTC
This sequence comes from Ralstonia edaphi, assembly GCF_958350185.1. Classification (NCBI taxonomy): domain Bacteria; kingdom Pseudomonadati; phylum Pseudomonadota; class Betaproteobacteria; order Burkholderiales; family Burkholderiaceae; genus Ralstonia; species Ralstonia edaphi. Next base: position 1,022,749 of record NZ_CATWHI010000002.1, on the reverse strand, counting down.
GGGTCGAGCTTCAACTACCGCAAGTCGTTCAATGCGATCGACTACGACGCGCTCAAGGCCGATCTGCGCCGTCTGATGACGGATTCGCAAGACTGGTGGCCGGCAGACTTCGGCCACTACGGCCCGCAGTTCATCCGCATGGCATGGCACGCCGCCGGCACATACCGCACCGGCGATGGCCGTGGCGGTGCCGGGCGTGGCCAGCAACGTTTTGCCCCCCTTAACTCCTGGCCTGACAACGTCAACATCGACAAGTCGCGCCGCCTGCTGTGGCCGATCAAGCAGAAATACGGCCAGGCCATCTCCTGGGCCGACCTGCTGATCCTGACCGGCAACGTTGCGCTTGAAACCATGGGCTTCCGCACGTTCGGCTTTGCCGCGGGCCGTGAAGACACGTGGGAACCGGACAACGACGTCTATTGGGGCAACGAGACCAAGTGGCTGGAAGCCACGCGCTATTCGGGCGAACGCAACCTCGCGAACCCGCTCGCCGCCGTACAGATGGGCCTGATCTACGTGAACCCGGAAGGCCCGGAACACGCCCATGGCGATCCGCTGGCTGCTGCCAAGGACATCCGCGAAACCTTCGCCCGCATGGCGATGGACGACGAAGAAACCGTCGCGCTGATCGCCGGTGGTCACACCTTCGGCAAGACCCACGGTGCCGGTGCGGCAAGCCACGTTGGCGCCGATGTCGAAGCCGCGCCGCTGGAAGCGCAAGGCCTGGGCTGGGCCAGTACCTTTGGCACCGGCAAGGGCGCGGATGCGATCACCAGCGGGCTTGAAGTCACCTGGACGCAGACGCCCGCGCAATGGAGCAACTACTTCTTCGAGAACCTGTTCAAGTACGAATGGGTGCAGGAAAAGAGCCCCGCCGGCGCGCTGCAATGGGTCGCCAAAGACGCCGAGGCGATCATTCCGGGCCCGACGCCCGACTCGCCCAAGCGTAAGCCGACGATGCTGACGACCGACCTGTCGCTGCGTTTCGATCCGGCATACGAAAAGATTTCGCGCCGCTTCCTGGACAACCCGCAGGCGTTTGCCGAAGCCTTTGCCCGTGCGTGGTTCAAGCTCACGCACCGTGACCTCGGCCCGAAGTCGCGTTACCTCGGCCCCGAAGTGCCGCGTGAAGACCTGATCTGGCAAGACCCGCTGCCGGCGGCCACGCACAAGCCGACCGAAGCCGATATCGCCGACCTCAAGGCAAAGATTGCCGCTTCTGGCCTGTCGGCATCCGAACTGGTTGCCGTGGCGTGGGCGTCTGCCTCGACCTTCCGCGGGTCCGACAAGCGCGGCGGCGCCAACGGCGCGCGCATTCGCCTGGCGCCGCAGAACGATTGGGCGGTCAACCAGCCGGTGGCCGGCACGCTGGCCAAGCTGGAGGAAATTCAACGCGCCTCGGGCAAGGCTTCGCTGGCGGATGTGATTGTGCTGGCAGGCAGCGTCGGTATCGAGCTGGCTGCCAAGGCAGCCGGCACGACGATCACCGTGCCGTTCACGCCGGGCCGCGTCGATGCGACGGCCGAGCAGACCGATGCCGCGTCCTTCTCGGTGCTCGAGCCCGTGGCCGACGGCTTCCGCAATTACCAGAAGACGCAGTTTGCGGTGCCGGCCGAAGTGCTGCTCCTGGACAAGGCTCAACTGCTGACGCTGACGGCGCCGGAGCTGACCGTGCTGATCGGTGGCCTGCGCGCCATCAACATCAACGCAGATGGCAGCCAGCACGGCGTCTTTACCAGCAGGCCCGGCGCGCTGACGAACGACTTCTTCGTCAACCTGCTCGACATGAACACCGAGTGGAAGCCTGCCGGCGACATCTACGAGGGCTATGACCGCAAGACGGGCGAGCGCAAGTGGACCGGCACGCGCGTCGATCTGGTGTTCGGCTCCAATTCGATCCTGCGTGCGCTGGCCGAGGTGTTCGGCAGTGCCGACGGTAAGGAGCGCTTCATCAGCGAGTTCGTGGCCGCGTGGGTCAAGGTGATGAATCTCGACCGCTTCGATCTGGCCGCCGCCTAAGCTGCTTTCGGCGGGACTAAAATGGCGCCTTGCCTCGTGCAGGCGCCATTTTTCTTTGGTGATTTCCATGCAATCCTCCGCTGCCCAACCCAGCCGCCTCGTGCTCTATGCGCGCCTGATGCGGATGGACAAACCGATCGGCACGCTGCTGCTGCTGTGGCCGACGCTGTGGGCGCTGTGGATGGCGGCTGACGGCCATCCGCCGCTGTCGCTGGTGGTGATTTTCACGGTCGGCACGTTCCTGATGCGCTCGGCCGGCTGCGCGGTCAACGACTGGGCCGATCGCGACTTCGACAAGCACGTCAAACGCACCAAGGAGCGGCCGATCACCGCGGGCCTGATCGCCCCGTGGGAGGCGCTGGCGGTTGCGGCGGTCCTGTCGCTCATCGCCTTCGCACTGATCCTGCCGCTCAACGCGCTGACGAAGTGGATGTCGGTGGCCGCCATCGTGATTGCCGGCACGTATCCGTTCTTCAAGCGGTTCTTCGCGATTCCGCAGGCGTACCTCGGCATTGCGTTCGGGTTCGGGATTCCGATGGCGTACGCGGCGGTGCAGGATCAGGCGCCGATGCTGGCGTGGCTGATGCTGGCCGGCAATGTGTTCTGGGCCGTTGCCTACGACACCGCGTATGCGATGGTCGACCGCGATGACGATTTGCTCATCGGCATCAAAACGTCGGCCATTACGTTCGGACGCTACGACGTCGCGGCGATCATGCTGTGCTACGTCGGCTTCTTCGGGATCATGGCCTGGGCTGGCCATGTGATGGCGCTAGGCGTGGCGTACTGGATTGGATTTGCCGCCGCCGTGGCGTTGTCGCTTTGGTATTACCCGATGCTGCAGACGCGGGATCGGATGAAGTGTTTTTTTGTTTTCCGGCATAACAATTGGTTGGGGGCTTGTTTGTTTGCTGGAGTGGTTGCGGGGTATTTGCTGCGCTAAGGGCTTGGTGGTGCATCCCTTGTTTCACCCCCTGCCGGGGGCGACTCACTTTCTTTGTCTTGCCAAAGAAAGTAAGCAAAGAAAGGCGCGCCCGATGCGGCGAAAGACTCCTTGAATTTATGTCGCAAGGAGGGGAAGGGAAAAACTCGCTTCGCTCAGACAGTTTCCCTTCCTTTTTCCTCCTTGCAACAGAAATTCAAGGCGCCGCATAGGGCAGGGCAAGTCAAAGGACAACAGCCAAACCTCCGCGGCGCCAGCCCAAACGACAAAGGCCAACCGCACGATGGGTTGGCCTTTTTCTTTTGACGTTGAGCCCTTGATGGCGCCTTGAATTTTTGTGAGCGGGCGGATCAAGGAAGGAGGCTGTCTGAGCGCAGCGAGTTTGCCTCGTTCCCCGCACGGTCACACAAATTCAAGGGATGGGTCGCCATCTCGGGCGCGCCTTTCTTTTGCTTACTTTTCTTTGGCAAGACAAAGAAAAGTAAGTCGGTCCCGGCAGGGAACGAAAAAGGGATGGACCACCAAGGCTTCAATCCCTCCCAAACTCCTCCCCCATCTCCTTCCCCCGAGCCGCCGCAGCATGCATCGCCCGCACAAAAGCAGCCTTGATATCGGCCCCTTCCATTGAAGTCAGCGCCGCATAGGTCGTCCCACCTTTGGAAGTCACACGCTCGCGCAACACCTCAACCGGCTCAGTCGATTGGCCCGCCAGCGTGGCCGCGCCGATAAACGTCTCGACCGCCAACGTGCGCCCATCCTCCGCCGAAAGACCCAGCTCCTGCGCCGCCTGCTGCATCGCTTCGATGAAATAGAACACGTAGGCAGGGCCGCTGCCCGAGATGGCGGTCACCGCATCAATCTGCGCTTCGGCGGGCACCCAAACGCTCTTGCCGACGGCATTGGCGATGGCGCTGGCGGTCGCTCGGTCGGCGTCGGACAAGCCAGCGTTGGCGGCCAGGCCCGTCATACCCAGACCGGAGAGCGCAGGCGTATTCGGCATCGCCCGAACCACACGCGCGTGGCCATTCAGCCAGCGCGACAGATCCTGGATCCGGATGCCCGCCGCCACCGACAGCACCAGGCTGTCGCGCAGATGCGGTGCCAGTTGCGCACAGACCTCGCGCATCTGCTGCGGCTTGACCGCCAGGACGATCACGTCGCGGTCAGCCAGTTCTGCGCCCGGAGCAGCGGCTGTGCGGGCGCCCCAGGTCTGCTCGGCGCGGCTGCGGGCGGGTTCGGTCGGGTCTACCACCACGATGTTGCCGCCGTGCGCGCCCTTGGCGATCAGGCCGCCGATGAGGGCCGCCGCCATGTTGCCGCCGCCGATGAAGCCGAGTTTCAGAGTGTCGAGCATGAGAGTGGTGGTGTGAAAGAAAACAGGAATTCAGGCGTTGGCGTAATGCCGCGCGCCGAAGATGGCGCTGCCGACGCGCACAATCGTGGCGCCTTCGGCAATCGCATCTTCCAGGTCGGCGGACATGCCCATCGACAAGGTATCAAGCGGGATGCCGGCCTCGCGCAGTTGAGCGGCCAGGGCACGCAGATCAGCAAACGGCTTGCGCTGCGCCACGGGGTCATCGCTCGGTTCGGGCACGGCCATCAGGCCGCGCAGCTGCAGGCGGGGCAGGGACGAGACGGCTTGTGCCACGGCAAGCACGTCATCGAAATCGGGCAACAGGCCATGTTTGCTGGCCTGGCGGCTGATGTTGACCTCGAGACAGACCTGCAGCGGCGGCAAGGTGTCCGGACGCTGGGCCGACAGGCGCTCGGCGATCTTCAGGCGATCGACGCTGTGCACCCAGTCGAATTGTTCGGCCACGGCGCGCGTCTTGTTGCTCTGCAGGGGGCCGATGAAGTGCCAATGGATGGGATCGGGGCCCGTGCGCAGGTCGGCCAGCGCGTCGATCTTGGCGATGCCTTCCTGCACGTAGTTTTCGCCGAAGAGGCGTTGCCCGGCGGCATGCGCGGCGCGCACCGCATCGGCGTCGAACGTCTTGGAAACTGCCAGCAATGTGACACCCGCAGCATCGCGCGAAGCCAGTGTGCAGGCCGTTGTGATCCGTTGACGCACGGCTTGCAAGTTGGCGGCGATTACAGACATAATCCGGCGACGTTTGTTACAAATAAACAAGGTTCCGGCACGTCAAAACAACGGCTCGGAGCGCGTCTGGAGGCGCCTTTGCGACGCCCGGGCGACATAAAAAAGTCGGGGGTCATTATAAGATGGACATCGCGCAGCTTTTGGCGTTTTCCGCCAAGAACAAGGCGTCGGACTTGCACCTGTCGGCCGGACTGCCGCCGATGATCCGGATCCACGGCGACATGCGCCGGATCAACGTGCCTCCGCTCACGCATCAGGACGTGCACTCCATGGTGTACGACATCATGAGCGACGGGCAGCGCAAGGTCTACGAAGAAAACCTGGAAGTCGACTTCTCGTTCGAGATCCCCGGCCTCTCGCGTTTCCGGGTCAACGCGTTCAACCAGAACCGCGGCGCTTCGGCGGTGTTCCGGACGATTCCTTCGAAGGTGCTCTCGCTGGATGACCTCAAGGCGCCGGCCGTGTTTGCCGACCTGGCGATGAAACCGCGCGGCCTGGTGCTCGTCACGGGCCCGACCGGCTCGGGCAAGTCGACCACCCTGGCCGCGATGGTCAACCACCGCAACGAAAACGACATGGGCCACATCCTCACGGTGGAGGACCCGATCGAATTCGTGCACGAATCGAAGAAGAGCCTGATCAACCAGCGTGAACTCGGGCCCCATACGCACTCGTTCGCCAATGCGTTGAAGTCGGCACTGCGTGAAGATCCCGACGTGGTGCTCGTCGGCGAATTGCGTGACCTTGAAACCATTCGCCTGGCGCTGACCGCTGCAGAAACCGGCCACTTGGTGTTCGGCACGCTGCACACCAGCTCCGCAGCCAAGACCATCGACCGGGTCGTCGACGTGTTTCCGTCCGACGAAAAGGAGATGGTCCGGACCATGCTTTCCGAATCGCTGGAGGCGGTGATCTCGCAGACGCTGCTCAAGACGCGCGACGGTTCGGGCCGGATTGCGGCGCACGAAATCATGATTGCCACGCCGGCCATCCGTCACTTGATCCGCGAGAACAAGATCTCGCAGATGTACTCGATGATGCAGACCAGCAGCGGCATGGGCATGCAGACGCTCGACCAGTGCCTGTCGGAGCTGATCAAGCGCTCGGCGATCAACTACGCAGACGCGCGCGCCATCGCCAAGAACCCCGACGCGTTCGTCAGCTGATGCGCCAACTGATGCGCTGACCGATACGTCAGCGCGCTTTCCAATTCTTTCCAGGAGGGGCACGCCATGCTGGACCGCGAAGCCGCCACCAAATACATCCACGAACTCTTGCAGTTGATGGTGAACAGCCGTGGCTCGGACTTGTTCATCACGGCAGAATTTCCGCCCGCGATCAAAGTGGACGGCAAGGTCACGCCGATCTCCCAGCAGCCGCTGAATGCCCAGCAGGCCCTCGGTCTGGTCAAGTCGATCATGAACGAGAAGCAGCTGCGCGAGTACGAAGACAGCTCGGAATGCAACTTCGCCATCACGGCGCCGGGTGCCGGGCGTTTCCGCGTGTCGGCGTTCATGCAGCAGGGCCGTGCCGGCATGGTGCTGCGGACCATCAATACGAAGATCCCGACGCTGGGCGAGCTGGACCTGCCGCCGATCCTCAACGAGATTGTGATGAGCAAGCGCGGCCTCGTGATCGTCGTGGGCGCCACGGGCTCGGGCAAGTCGACCTCGCTCGCGGCGATGGTGGGCTATCGCAATGCGAATTCGTACGGCCACATCATCACCATTGAAGACCCGGTGGAATACGTGCATGCGCACCAGAACTGCGTGGTGACGCAGCGCGAGGTGGGTGTGGATACCGAGTCGTGGCACGTGGCGCTGAAGAACACGCTGCGCCAGGCGCCGGACGTGATCCTGATCGGCGAAATCCGGGATCGCGACACGATGGAATACGCGATCCAGTACGCGGAAACGGGCCACCTGTGCCTCGCCACGCTGCACGCCAACAGCTCGAACCAGGCCATCGACCGGATCATCAACTTCTTCCCGGAAGAGAAGCGCCAGCAGCTGCTGATCGACCTGTCGCTGAACCTGCGCGCAATGATCGCGCAGCGCCTGCTGCCGCGTCAGGGCAAGAAGGGGCGCGTGCCGGCCGTCGAAATCATGCTGGCGACCCCGCTGGTGCAAGACCTCATCTTCAAGGGCGAGGTGCACGAACTGAAGGAGGTCATGAAGAAATCCCGCGAGCAGGGGATGATCTCGTTCGACCAGGCGCTGTTCGAGTTGTACGAACAAAACAAGATCACGTACGAAGATGCGCTGCGCAACGCGGACTCGCTCAACGATCTGCGCCTGCAGATCAAGCTGCACAGCAAGCGCGGCGGGCAAACCGATCTGTCTGCCGGCACTGAGCATCTGAACGTCGTTTGATGTGGCTTCGGAGCTACATCATTTGAGGTAATTTGCGGCGCATAACGTTTGCGCCGCCCCGAAGTCCACCCGGTCCTCATGATCTTTCCTTAATATTTGCTGAGAATTGCCGTTTAAGCGGTGAGCGGGGCTGCCAGTCATCGGCGGGCACGCATCAAAACGATAAAAGCAACAGCAAATCCGGGTGGGTGAAAACGTGGCAAGCAAGCCGAGGTGTCAGCGCGCGCGGGCGGCGCGGGGTTTTACGCTGATTGAGCTCATGATCACAGTGGCCATTGTCGGCATCCTGGCGATCATTGCGTATCCCAGCTACGTCCAGTACATCGTCCGCTCCAATCGGGCAGCGGCGGAATCCTTCATGCAGGAGGTGGCGGGCGCGCAGGAGCGCTTCCTGCTCGACAACCGCGCCTATGCGCCGAATCTGGCCGCGTTGCAATACGCCAGCAACGTGCCGGCCAACGTTTCGCCAAACTACACCTTCACGCTGAGCGCCAGCAGCGTGCCGCCGTCTTACCAACTGGCGGCGACTCCGCAGGGTTCGCAGCGGGTGAACGACAGCGCGTGCGGCACGCTGACGCTGACGAACACCGGTGCCAAGACGGCGTCCACGGGCGCCTCGAACTGCTGGAAGTGAGGCGAGCCGTGAATATCCTGCGCAAGCCCACCCAAGGTTTCACGCTGACCGAGCTGATGGTCACGCTGGCCGTGCTCGCCATCCTCGTCACGATTGCGGTGCCGTCGTTCTCGGGCATGATCGCGACCCAGGCCACACGCAACGCATCGTTCGACCTGTCGTCCGCCGTGTCGTTGGCGCGTGCGGAGGCGGTCAAGCAGAACGCCATCGCCACCGTTTCGACCACGAGCACCTGGGCGAGTGGCTGGACGCTGACGGTGGGCACACCTGCCACGGTGGTGCGCACGTTCGGGCCGTACAGCGGCGTCACCATTGCGGCGAGCAGCGGCAACACGCTCTCCTTCGGCAACGATGGACGGCCGACTGCAGGTGGCGTCACGTTCCAGGTATCGCCGACGAGCGCGTCGCAATCGGTCTCGCCCAGCTGCGTGCAGGTGGGCGGCAGCGGCCGCGTCGCCGTGGTTTCGGGGACGTGCTCATGAGCGCCATTGCACGTTTGTCCCATCGCCGGCTCGGCAAGCGCGCGCAGCGTGGCACGACGCTGATCGAGATCCTGATTTCGGTCGTGATTTTGCTGGTCGCGCTGCTGGGCGCGGCCGGAATGATGGTCCGCTCGAACCAGACCGAGATGGAGTCTTACCAGCGCGTGCAGGCCCTGACGCTGTTGCAGGACATGGCCGCGCGGCTCAATGCCAATCGCCAGGTGGCGTCCTGCTACGCGGTGGCCGGTGCCATCACCACGGTAGGCACGGGCGGTGTCTCGGCGCCCAGTTGCACGACCGGCACGGCCGCACAGCAAGCCACCGTCACAACCGATCTCGCGGCTTGGAACAATGCGCTGCTCGGCAATACGGAGACTGCCGCCAGCGGCACCGTTGCCCTGGGCGCCATGATCGGTGCGCGCGGCTGTATCGAAGCCATCGACACGGTCAACCAGATCTATCGCGTAACCGTCGCATGGCAAGGCCTGGTGCAGACCGTGGCGCCGGCGTTGCCCTGTGGCAGCGGCAGCGGCAATTACGGTAACGACGCCTATCGGCGCGCCATCAGCGTGCAGGTGCGCATGGGGGTGCTGTCATGACGATGCCTCGTACACATCGCACGCGGCGTCTGCAGCGCGGGATGTCGCTGATCGAACTGATGGTCGGCATGGCACTGGGGTTGCTGCTGCTGACCGCGCTGGCGAGCTTGTATGCATCGACGTCGCAATCGCGCGTGCAGCTGGGCAACAGCGCTACGCAGATCGAGAACGGCCGCTATGCGCTCGACATCATCAGCCAGGAAGTCGGACTGGGCGGCTTTCTGGGTGACCTGAATCTGCTGGGCACCTCTGCCATCGCTACGCCCGATGTCTGCGCCGCCGCCACGAATGCGCTCGGCTTCAGCAACAGCCCGGCGACCGTGCCGGTGGCCATCTACGGTTACGTGCCCGGTGCAAATGCGGCGCCATGCCTGCCGAACCTGTCGCCCAACTCCGAGATCCTGGTGGTGCGGCGCGTGTCCAGCACCGTCACCTCGGCGAGTGCCGTCGCGGCAGGGCAGGCCTATCTGCAGGACTCGTTCTGCAGCACTGACACGTCGCCCTTTGTGTTCAGCGCCACCGCAACGGACTTCACCCTCAAGGACAAGACCTGCACCAATTTCGCCGACCTTCGCCAGGTCAGCGTGCGAGCGTTCTACCTCGCCACGTGCGACCGTTGCGGCACGGGCGGCGACAGCATTCCGACGCTCAAGATGGTCGAGTTTTCCAGCGGTGCAATGCAACCGCCCAACTCGATCGCCCAGGGCATCGACGACGTGCATTTCATCTATGGCGTCGATATGGACGGCAACGGTTCGCCCGATTGCTACGTCGCCAATCCAGGCATCGATAACAGCGCCGCGTGCACCACCGTGAGCGGCTACAACTGGCTCGCGTCCGCCGCGACCAACTGGAGCAACGTGACCGCCGTGCGCATCAACGTGCTTGCGCGCACCCTGGGCGTGTCACCCGGCTGGATCGACACGCGGTCTTACGACATGGGCCGCAGCACGCTCACCGCCCCTTTCAACGATGGCTACAAACGGCACGTCTACGCAGAGCTCGCGCGCGTCGCCAATGTAGCCGGCCCTCGGGAGTAGCCATGCGGCGCTTTTCGGTTCGCCAATCGGCACGTCAGTCGGGCGTGACGCTTGTCGTCACGCTGATCTTCCTGGCGATCTTCATGGGCATCGTCGTGATGATGATGAATTCGGGCGTGATCAACACCAAGATCGCTGCCAACCAGCAGTACGGCCTCGAAGCACGCAGCGCGGCGCAGCAGGGCATCGAACAGGTCATCAGCGTGGATTTCACCTCCAACCCGGTCGCCACCAGCGTGCCGGTCGATGTGAACGGCGATGGCAAGGCCGACTACACCGCGCAGGTTGCTGCACCCGCTTGCGTGGCAACCAAGCCCATCGCCAATACACAGCTGACGACAGATACGACCAGCCCCAACTTTGCCGCTGACTCGTCCTGCTTCAGCGGCGTGAACAACAACTCCGACACCGGCATCCTGACTGCCGCCGGTACACCGGGCGGCATGTCGAATTGCAGTGCGACGCAGTGGGATGTTGCCGCCACCGTCAACGATGCCAACGGCACGGCCGTGAACACCACGCTGCATCAAGGCGTTGCGGTTCGCGTGCTGACCGGCGCGGCGTGTCCGTAAGCCAACGCGCAAAGCCAGGAAGAACCCATATGCGCTCATTTGCCCAACGATTTGCTCTGACTATCTCAGCTGCCCTGGCACTTGCTCTCCTAGGTGCTCGGCCGGCCGGCGCAGAAGACATTGATCTCTATACTGGTTTCACACCTCAGGCCGGCAAACCGAATGTGGTGATCATCTTTGACGACGGCTCGAATTCTGATGCGGCCGCAACATTCAACTGCAATGTCTTGACGGTCGCCAATCCCAACAAAAGTTCTGGTGCCGAACAATGCGCGTTGTATGGAGCTGCACAGTCGATCGCGCAAAACCCTGCGCTGCTGGGCAATCTCAACCTGGGGTTCATGATGTTCGACCCCAACAGCCCGGGCGGCGTGTTCAGGTTTCCTTACGCGTCCACGCCACCCAATCAGACGCTCATGCTGATGGATAGCGCGGGTGTCAACAGCTTCTTGTCGTACATACAAAACACTTTCCCTACGCAACTCAATGGGAACGGCGTGCAGGTTGCCGGCGCAATGCAAGAGGCGTGGGCTTTTTACAGTGGGCATCAGGGTCTGTCTTTCGTCAAGCCGTACCCCAACGCCAATTACACCTCACCGATTGCTAACCCTTGTCAGCGCAACTACGTCATCTATATCGGCAATGCGACCACGAGCGGCCACCCTGGAGATCAGGGCGGTGCCGCAGGGGATGCATTGACCAACACGAACGACCCCGCCGCGCCAAAGGCGACTTGGGCCACCTGGCCAACCCCGCCGGGACCGACGGTGACGGAGATTCCGATTCCCGGGGCAACGCAGTCCACCATCAACGACTACGGAGATGAGTGGGCGCGATACATGTATCAGACCGACTTGTCGAATGGTGCGAACGCCAGCAACGGCAACAACAACGGCAATCCCCAGAACATCATCACCTACACGATATCGGTGGCTGCGCTCGATAGGAAGAGCACGCCCACCAATGTCATCTACGCAAACCCCGATTACATCGCGTTCAATAACAGCATGGCCACCAATGGCGGTGGTAAAAACTACACCGTTCAACTGGGCGATGTGCAAGGTTTGCAAGATGCATTGCTTTCGATCCTGAACGAGATCCAGGCGGTCAACAGCGTGTTTGCTTCGGTCAGCTTGCCGGCTGCTGTCAATGCGCAGGGCCAGTTCTTGAACCAGGTGTACATCGGCATGTTCAGGCCGGATGCCAGCGCTGCGCCGCGGTGGATGGGCAACCTCAAGCAATATCAAGTCGGCTATGACGCCAACGGTAACCTTCAACTTCTGGATTCAGTTGGTCAGCCTGCGCTGAGCAGTGCGGGTACCGGCTTTATCTCCCCCAATGCCGTTAGCTTCTGGACCGCGGAGCCACCATTGACCTACGGCGTGGGCGGTTATGGGACCAGTAGCGTAGCGAATTGGCCTACTAACGGTTTTTGGAAGAACAGCCCGTCTAGCAAGGGGTGGAAGCTCGATTCTCCGGACGGCGAGATCGTTGAAAAAGGTGGTGCCGGCGAGATGCTGCGCGCCCAATTTCTGACCGATCAGAGTAAGCGCATTCTGCTGACATGCAACGGCATTGGCAGTTGTCCCAGCAACAAGGCTATGCCGACTTTCGATACGTCAAATAGCTGGCTGACGGGCACGCAAGGACTGAGCGCCATCAACTCCTACAAAGGCACTAATGGTGCCCCCGCTATTACCGCGAGCCAGCAAAACTACTTCATCAACTGGGTGCGCGGTCGTGATGTCTACGCGTTCGATGGCTCGGTTACCGCAGGTGTTTCCACCACCGGTGCCGGCCAGGAGGCTGAGACCGGGCCGGGATCGCCGGTCACGATCCGTCCGTCGATTCATGGCGACGTACTGCACTCGCGGCCAGTGGTCGTCAACTATGGCACGTCAACCACGCCCAATGTTGTCGTGTACTACGGTACCAACGATGGGGTCTTCCACGCCATCAATGGCAACCAGACGGCGGGGATCAACGGTGTACGCCCGGGCGGCGAGCTGTGGGGTTTTATCCCGCCAGAGTTCATCGGCAAGCTGAGTCGTCTGTATGCAAACTCTCCAGAAGTGAAGCTTTCGTCCACACCTAGCGGTATCACACCCACACCGACGCCGCGCGATGACTTCTTCGATGGCAGCACCACCGTGATGCAGGACCAGCGCAACAGTTCAAGTCCGCGCACGATTCTTTATCTAACGGCGCGGCGCGGCGGCAACCTGATCTATGCGCTGGACGTGACCGACCCGGTGAACCCCCGCTACGTATGGTCTCGAAGCAATAGTGATATTCCGGAACTTGGCCAGACGTGGTCCAAGCCACGCCTGATGCGTGTGACCGGTTACTCCAATCCGGTGCTGATTATGGGTGCAGGCTACGATGCCGCCTCCGAAGACGCTGATCCCGCGCCGGGCACCGATACCATGGGCCGGGGCATCGTCGTGCTGGACGCTTACACAGGCGTACCAGTGTGGAGTGCACTAGCCAATTGCTCCGGCGTCGCTGGCGTATGTATGACGAACACCAGCCTGACGCGTTCGATCGCCTCGGACGTCACCGCGGTGGACCGCACCGGCAGCGGCTATATCCAGATGGCCTATGTGGGTGATGTGGGAGGCAACATCTGGCGCGTGGATTTCCAACCCACTGGAGGCAGTTCGCCAGCTAACTGGACCTTGACGCTGTTCGCCAAGCTGGGTGGTGCGAGCAACACCAATAACGCACGCAAGTTCTTCTATGCGCCTGATGTAGTGCCCACCGCCAGCTTCAATGCTGTCATGGCTGGCACCGGAGACCGCGAGCACCCGCTGTATTCGGCATCCGTTACTCCGGGTACGGCATACAACGTGGTCAACCGCTTCTACATGCTCAAGGACCCGAATATCGGTGCCATGCCGGCAGGCTGGACGCCGCTGACTGAGGCCAATCTTGTCGATGCAACTTCGGTGGCCTACAACGGTTCGGGCTCAGGTTTTTACATCACGCTTCCCAACCCCGGTGAAAAGGTCGTGAACGCACCGTTGACGGTAGCCGGGTACACAACCTTCGGCACCAATACCCCGGCCATTCCTACCGCCGGCATGTGCTACCCCAACCTCGGCAGGGCGCGCACGTATTCGGTCAGCTTCCTGACGGGCGCTGGACAGAACCCGAATCGTTCGGTGGTGCTGGATGGTGGCGGTTTCCCGCCCTCTTCAGTCTATGGCGTGGTGCTGGTGAATAACGGCAATGGGGGTACGACGCCGGTGCCGGTGTGCTTCGGCTGTGGCAACCAGACGGGCACCGGTGGAGGCGGCTCCGCGCTGGCCCCCGTCCAGGTGACACCTAAAGGCCTCGGCAAACGCAAGCGCACATTCTGGTTCTCCGAAACCGACAAGAAGCCCTAACTTCTGCCCCAACGGCCCCCCCAGCGCGGGCCGTTAAAATTCCGGCCAGATGCCGGAACATTCCCGTTCCCGCAACCATCCGGAGAGTAGCCATGACTGACGTTTATGCATTCGAGGCCGATTCGCTGACCGGCCAGCGCGTGCCGCTGTCGCAGTACAAGGGCAAGGTCCTGCTGATCGTGAACACGGCCAGCAAGTGCGGATTCACGCCGCAATACGCGGGGCTGGAGGCGGTGTACAAGCGGCTGCACGACAAGGGGCTGGAAGTGCTCGGCTTTCCGTGCAACCAGTTCGGCAAGCAGGAACCGGGCGGCGAAGACGAAATCGGCGCGTTCTGCGAAAAAAACTACGGCGTTTCCTTCCCGATGTTCGGCAAGATCGACGTGAACGGCTCCAACGCGCATCCGCTCTACAAGTGGCTGACCTCGGAAAAGCCCGGCGTGCTCGGCATCGGAGCCATCAAATGGAACTTCACCAAGTTCCTGCTGCGCCGCGACGGCACGGTGTACAAGCGCTACGCGCCGATGACCAAGCCGGAAGAGATTGCCGGCGATATCGAGCGGCTGCTTGCGGAGCCGGATCCCGCCTGACGTTGCATTCGTCGGTTACGGTCGTTAATCCGACGAGCCTCGCACCTTGCGCATGAAGTCCGCCAGCGAGCGCTCGGCGGATTCGGCAAAGTGGCGCTCCAGAATCTCGACCTTGACGCAGCGGTCGAGGCGGAAGGTGCGGTAGTCCTGACGGTGCTCGCACCAGGCGGCCACCAGCCAGACTTGCCCCCAGAAGAACAGGCCGAGCGGCTGGATGCAGCGTTCGGTCAACTGGCCCTGCGCGTCGCGGTAAGACAGCCGCGCAACGGCGTGGCGGCCCAGCGCGGCATGCAGCGTGTCAAAGACCTGCTTGACCTCGCTGCCCATGCCGTAGCCGGGCGCGAAGATGCGTGTGGTCTCGGCTTCGGCGCGGCGCTCGGCGGGCAGGGCGCCCATCAGCTTTTCCAGCGCCGCTTCCACCGAGTCGGCCATGGTGCCGCCGCTCCACGCCTTGATCATCCGCGCGCCGGCCACCAGCGCTTCGACTTCATCGGCGGTGAACATGAGCGGCGCCAGGTCGAACCCCGCGCGCATGCGGTAGCCGATGCCGGCTTCTCCCTCGATCGGCACGCCCGAGACAGACAGATCGCGGATATCGCGATACACCGTGCGCTCCGATACGCCGAGGCGGTCGGCCAGCATCGCCGCCGTGGTCAAACGGCGGCCTCGCAGGATCTGGGCAATCTGGAACAGGCGGTCGGCGCGACGGGTCATGCGCGGCATTGTAGTGGGCTTCTTGCCGCGCGCAATCCGCACAATCTTTCCCCTACGCGCCGAAGGGCGTCAGCTCGCGCTGCGGGTGGATATCGACGATGTCGACCTGCTCGCCACGGCGCAGCATGCGCTTGCCCAGTCGCGGGAAATCGGCAATCTCGATGTTGAGATGTTCGCCGCCGCACAGGTAGACGAGATCTTCCTTGCCGCAGTTGCGCAGGTGGTGCGCGACGCCTGTGGGGAAGGCCATGAAATCGCCGCTGCGCACGGTGAAGATGTTGTCGTCGATCTCGGCCTGCGCTTCGCCGGAAAGGATGTAGATCCATTCCTCTTCGCGCTGGTGCGAGTGATAGACGAACGACTCCTTGCCCGGCGGCACGCGCGCGAAGTTCACGCCGGTGCGCTTGAGCCCGAGCAGCCGGCCCATCATCGTGCCGTGAATTTCCGACAGGCTGTTCCAGGGGTGCGAAAACGACTGCGTGCGCGCGGTGACATCCGCGGCACGCATGAGATACGGGGATTGGCTCGGCATGGTGTTCTTCTCTGTCTCATGGTGAAGGCCGGCGCCCGCGCACCGGCCTTGGGGAGCGTTGCTGCCGTTACTGCTGCAGCAGGTACGCCTGCGTCTTGGCATCCGGCTCGTGCAGGCCGACGCGGTTGCCTTCGGTGTCGACGATGTGGGCGATGCGACCCATGTGGTCGGGCAGCGTCATCGGGCCGAATACGCATTGACCACCGCTGCCGTTCACGCGCTCGAGCACGGCATCCAGGTTGGGCGCGTTCAGGTAGACCACGCTGCCCTTGTCGGACGGCGCAAAGCCCTCGCCCTTGACCAGCGCGCCGTGGATGGTCGTCTCACCCGCCGGAAACACGCCCATGGTCATGTCGCCCATGTCTTCCTGCTTGAGCTGCGTGTCGAAGACGTTCTCGTAAAACTTCACCGCGCGCGGGAAATCGTTGGCGGGGATTTCAAACCAGTTGATGACGCTTGCCATGGTGTTCGCTCCGGTAGGTGGCTCAGGCGGTTGGGAGTGCCGTTGCCGGTTGAGGTGGAGCGATTCTGGCGGGGGGCTCCTGACAGCGTTCTGTCAGGAGCATTCAGGAGGATGGCCGAGCGTGTTGCAGGTTGCCCAGGCAGTGAATGCCGGGCGGAGGGAAAAGCAGTTCAGTGTGGAATCCAGCCCGCCAGCAGCGGCACCAGCACCGCTGTCAGCACGCCGTTCAGGCCCATGCCCAGCGCCGAGAATGCGCCGGCTTCCGGATTGACCTGAAACGCGCGCGCGGTGCCAATGCCGTGCGCCGCAATGCCGGTGGCAAAACCACGCACGCTGTACTCGCGCACGCGCAGCAGGTTCAGCAGCCGCGTCGTGGTGGTCGCACCGACAATGCCGGTAATGAGCACCAGCACCGCCGTGATGGTCGGCGCGCCGCCGATCTTCTCCGAGATGCCCATGGCGATCGGAATCGTCACCGATTTCGGCGCCATCGAGCGCAGCGTTTCCGGCGATGCGCCCAACAGCCACGCGATGCCCACCGCCGACACCACCGCCACGACGGACCCCGCAAGGAGCCCGCCCATCAGCGGCAGCGCGTGGCGGCGCAGCTTCGCCCATTGCTGAAACAGCGGTACCGCCAGCGCCACCGTGGCCGGCCCCAACAGGAAGTGCACGAACTGCGCGCCGTCGAAGTACGTCTTGTACGGCGTGCCCGTGAGCGTCAGGAGCGTGCCGAGGATGACGACCGCAATCAGCAGCGGATTGACCATCGGGTTGAAGCGGCTGCGCTCATGCAGGCGCACGCCGATCAGGTAGGCGATGAGCGTGGCGGTCAGGCCCAGCAGCGGGCTGGCGGCCAGGTAGACCCAGAGTTGATGCAGGTTCGGAGCCATTGCGTTCATGGGGCCAGCTCCTCGTGGGCTTCGCCGTGGTCACCCATCCGGCGCATCAGCGCGCGGGTGACGAGCGCACCGGCGGCAATGGACAGCCACGTCGACACGACGGTCGCCACCACGATCGGCAGCCATTCCTGCCCGATGCGGTTCAGTTGCGTCATGACGCCCACGCCGGCCGGTACGAACAGGATGGTCAGGTGCCGCAGCAATTCGCTGACGGTGCCCTGCATGACTTCGAGCACGCGGCCCTTGTCCACCAGCAGGTAGATGACCAGCAGCACCATGCCGATCACCGGACCGGGCACCGGCAGGTGCATCGAATACGTCAGCAGCTCACCCACCGACTGGAACGTCAGCAGGATCGCGAAGGTTTGCAGCATGGGGCCTCCGGGTAAAACGAAGCGCCAAGTATAGAACCGGGCTGCGTTCGTTTCAGGCCAGCATGCGGTCGACCAGCTCGATCCAGTGTTCGACCGGCGTGTCGGTGCCGCTTTGCAGATGCGTGACGCAGCCGATGTTGGCGGTGACGATGCGCTCGGGCTGCGTTGCCTGCAGCTTGGCGAGCTTGTCGTCGCGCAGCCGATAGGCGAGTTCCGGTTGCAGCACCGAATACGTCCCCGCCGAGCCGCAGCACAGATGGCTGTCGGCGCAGAGCTTGACGTCCACACCCAGCGAGCCGAGCAGTGTTTCCACCGCGCCGCGGATCTGCTGACCGTGTTGCAGCGTGCAGGGCGGGTGCCACGCCACGCGCGGGCGTTGCGCTTCGGGTTTGGCCTTCTGCAGAAGCTGCTGCGAAAACGCAGGCAGCACCTCGCACAGATCGCGCGTCATGGCGGACACGCGCGCCGCACGCTCGGCATAGGCCGGGTCATCGCGCAGCAGGTGGCCGTATTCCTTGACCATCGCGCCACAGCCGGACGCCGTCATGACGATAGCCTCGGCGCCGGCCTCGATATGCGGCCACCATGCGTCGATGTTGGCGCGCATGTTGCCGAGGCCGCCGGCATGGTCGTTCATGTGATAGCGGATGGCCCCGCAGCAGCCCGCGCGGTCTGCGCTGATGAGTTGCACGCCCAGCTTGTCGAAGACACGCGCCGTGGCCGCGTTGATGTTGGGCGACATGGCGGGTTGCACGCAGCCTTCGAGCAGCAGCATCTTGCGTGCGTGCGCGTTGTTTGGCCGCACGCCGGCGTGGGGTTGCTTCGCCGGAACCTTGTTGCGCAGCACCGGCGGCAACATCGGCCGCACCGCCTGCCCGAGCCTGAGCGCGGAGCCGAACAGCGCCGGCCGCGTCAGGCCCTCCCGCAGCGCCCAGCGTATGGCGCGTTCGCCAAGGGGGCGCGACTCTCCTTTCGCGTCGAGCTGGTCATCGACGATCTTGCGGCCGATCTCGACCAGGCGCCCGTAGGTCACGCCGGACGGGCAGGTCGATTCGCAGTTGCGGCAGGTCAGGCAGCGGTCCAGGTGCAGGCGCGTGGCCTCGCCAGCGGGCTGGCCCTCCAGCACCTGCTTCATCAGGTAGATGCGTCCGCGCGGGCCGTCCAGCTCGTCGCCGAGCAGTTGGTAGGTCGGACAGGTGGCCGTGCAGAAACCGCAGTGCACGCACTTCTGCACGATGCTTTGGGCTTCTTCGCCCTGTGGGGTGTTGCGCAGGAACGCCGCGAGCGTGATTTGCATGATGGGCTTGCGTTAGAAGTCGGCAGTCAGAACGCTGAATACAGGCGGCCCGGGTTGAAGACGCCGTGCGGATCGAAGCTGTCTTTCAGGCGTTTGTGCACCGCCATCAATGGCGCGGCTACGGGCGTGAAGACGTCGCTGCCGCGGTCGCCGTTGCGGAACAGCGTGGCGTGGCCGCCGGCCTTGCGTGCGGCATCGCGGATGACGTCGGCGGAGGTGTTGGCGGTGTCGATCCACCAGCGCTGTCCGCCGCCCCATTCGACGAGTTGCTCATCGGCCGACGCTGCCCCAAGTGCCAGCGGCGGCGTGGCCGGCGGCAGGGCGATGCGCCACAGCGGGAGGCTGCCTTGCACGGCGCGCGCGAAAAACGCATGCGATTGCTCGCGCAGGTCGCGCCAGAACGCCGCCGCTTCTGCGTCGTCAACACGCTCGCCGCCAAGCTTGGCGATGGCCGCACGCACGGCTGCATCGGCACCGCTCAGGCGCACCCACAGCGCACCGTCGATCCACGCAGACGCCGCAATCGGCAGCGGCTGACCGCCCCAGCGGTTGAGGGTATCGATGGCCTCGCCTTGCGCCATGGCAAAGCGCAGCGTCGCATCGCAGAACGGCATCGGCAGCACCTTCAGCGACACCTGCACGATCAGGCCCAGCGTGCCGAGCGCGCCGGCCATCAGGCGCGAAACGTCGTAGCCGGCCACGTTCTTCATGACCTGGCCGCCAAAGTTGAGCATGTCGCCGCGGCCATCCATGACGACGGCGCCGAGCACGAAGTCGCGCAATGCGCCCACCGATTGCCGGCGCGGCCCGGACAGGCCCGATGCAAACGCACCGCCCACGGTCGCCTGTTGGCCATTCGCAGCAAAGTGCGGCGGCTCGAACGCCAGCATCTGCTTGTGCTCGGCCAGTGCGGCTTCGATCTCGACGAGCGGCGTACCGCTGCGCGCGGTGACGACGAGTTCAGCACAGTCGTAGTCGACGATGCCGGACCATTCGCGTGTGTCCAGCACGGCGCCGTTGGGCTGCGGCGCGCGGCCGTAGAAATCTTTCGTGCCGCCGCCGCGCAAGGTCAGCGGCGTGTGGCTGTCGGCCGCGTGCGCGATGGCGTCGCGAAAACGTGCGAGCGTGGGCGAAAGGGCGGTGTCTGGCGTGCTTGGCATGGCGAACCTTCGGGTGCGCAGCTCACTGGCTGGGCGCGGTCTCGGTGGGGTGAAGCGGAAGCCGGGTGCCGCAGCGCTTGCAGAATGCGGCGTCGATGTCGTGACGGTCGAATGTGCAGCCTGTGCAGGCGCGCGTCGATGGCGGGGTTGAATTCGGCGTGGGGGAGGACCCGTCGCGCATGGTGTTCACCAGTTCCGCGCCGATGATGCCGGTGGGAAACGCGATGATGCTGTAGCCGAGCAGGATGGTCATCGACGTGATGAACTGGCCCAGCGGCGTGCGGGGCACCAAGTCACCGAAGCCCGTGGTGGTGAGCGTGACGACCGCCCAGTACATGCTGACCGGAATGCTGGTGAAGCCATGCTGCGGCCCCTCCACCACGTACATCACCGTGCCCAGGATGATGGTGATGATGAAGACGGTGCCCAGGAACACGAAGATCTTGTGCCGCGCGTTCAGCAGCGCACGCAGCAGAATCTGCGCTTCTTCAAAGTACACCGTGATCTTCAGGATCCGGAAGATCCGCAGCAGGCGCAGCAGCCGCACATCGAGCAGGTAGGCCAGTTCGGGCACAAAGATGGCCAGCCACGTCGGCAGGATTGAGATGAAATCGATGACGCCGTAAAAGCTCAGCACATAGCGCCAGGGCTTGCGCACCACGAGGATGCGCATGACGTATTCCGCCGTAAACAGCAGCGTGAAGAGCCACTCGAGCACCGTGAAGAGCGTGCCCGCGCGGCCGCTTACGCTGGGCAGGCTGTCGAGCATCACCACCAGCACGCTGGCCAGGATGGCCCCCAGCAGGGTCAGGTCGAACAGCCTGCCGGCGCGCGTCTCGGCTTCAAAGATGATGGTGTACCAACGCGCGCGCCAGCCGCTCTCGGGTTTGCCGAGATATTCGCCAAGGCGCGCGTTGTGGGCGTGCCAGCGGTTCCGGGCGGTACGGGGCGGATTCTTCATGGCTGCGGGCTTCAGAAGCGCGGGAGATCCGGATGCGGCAGCAGGCCGTTGCGCACGTGGAGCTTGCCGTATTCGGCGCAGCGCGCGAGCGTGGGGATGGCCTTGTCGGGGTTCAGCAACCGTGCCGGGTCAAAGGCCGCCTTGACGCGCAGAAAGGCGTCACGTTCTTCGGCCGAGAACTGCACGCACATCGAACTGAGCTTTTCCACGCCCACGCCGTGTTCGCCCGTCACGGTGCCGCCCAACTCCACGCAGGTCTCGAGGATGTCGGAGCCGAACAGTTCGGCGCGGTGCCATTCGTCCTGGTCTTCGCCGTTGAAGAGGATGAGCGGGTGCATGTTGCCGTCGCCGGCGTGGAACACGTTGATGCAGCGCAGGGCGTACTTCTGCTCCATTTGCTGGATGCGTCGCAGCAGCGTGCCGATGTGCTTGCGGGGGATGGTGCCGTCCATGCAGTAGTAGTCCGGCGAGATGCGGCCGGCTGCGGGGAACGCGTTCTTGCGTCCGCTCCAGAACTTCAGGCGCTCGGCCTCGCTTTGCGAGACCTGGATCCGCGTGGCACCCGAGGCGCGCAGCACTTCGCTCATTCGCGCGATTTCTTCGGCCACTTCTTCGGGCGTGCCGTCGGATTCGCACAGCAGGATGGCGGCCGCGTCCAGGTCGTAGCCGGCGCAGACGAATTCCTCCACGGCGGCGGTGGCGGGCTTGTCCATCATCTCCAGCCCGGCCGGGATGATGCCCGCGGCAATCACATCGGCGACGGCGTTGCCGCCCGATTCCACATCGTCGAAGCTCGCCATGATCACCTGCGCCAGTTGCGGCTTGGGGATCAGGCGCACGGTCACTTCGGTCACCACGGCCAGCATGCCTTCGGAGCCGATCACCGTGGCCAGCAGGTCGAGGCCGGGGGCGTCGGGCGCTTCACTGCCGAATTCGACGACCTCGCCGTCCATCATCACGGCACGCACGCGCAGCACGTTGTGCACGGTCAGGCCGTATTTCAGGCAGTGCACGCCGCCCGAGTTTTCATTGACGTTGCCGCCGATGGTGCAGGCGATCTGCGACGACGGATCGGGCGCGTAGTACAGCCCGTGCGGGTTGGCGGCTTCCGAAATGGCGAGGTTGCGCACGCCAGGCTGGACCACGGCCGTGCGCGTGTAGGGGTCGACCTTGATGATGCGTTTGAACTTGGCCAGCGACAGCACCAGCCCGCCCGGCGTCGGCATCGCGCCGCCCGACAGGCTCGTTCCCGCGCCGCGCGGCACCACGGGCACGCCCATGCGGTGGCACACCCGCAGGATGTCGACGACCTGCGCTTCGGTATCCGGCAGCACCACGGCCAGCGGCACCTGCCGGTAGGCGGCAAGGCCATCGCATTCATACGGGGTGGTGTCTTCGCGCTCCCAGAGCAGCGCGTCGTCGGACACGATCTGGGACAGCGCGGCGGTCAACTCGGCCTGCAGGGCAGATTGATCGCGGGCGGTGGCGGGCAGCGGCGCGTTCATGAGGTGTCTCTCATCGTTGTGCCCGGCAGCGGTGGCCGGGGTGGGAGGCACTATAGCCCGGCCGCCGCGCCATGCGGCGTGTTAAGGACTTTTGCGGCGATGAATTTGGCTCGCCGAGGTGGCCAATGCGGTTCATCGCGTTGCGGCAAGGTTTTACCGCTCGTTCGTGGAGGTCAGACCTTCATGATCGAGCCTCCGACCGTCGACGATGGACCTCCGATCACCGAGCTTCACACTAAAAGTTTCGAATCCGGAGTTCCGGTACCTCACGCGTGAGGCAAATACAGTCAGCGTTGATGAAAAAAGCAGCATCGATGCGGTTCAGAACGTCGACTTCGAGGCCCGGAGGCTCGGCGCATGACCCTTTTTGCTCCGACGTTGCTGCTTTTTTCATCAACGCTGAGGCTTCGGAGCCTCAACGTCGATACTAAAAGTTTCGAATCCGGTGGTTTGAGGTCCGGTTACGAGGCTTGGCGGCCCACGGCTGACCGGTTTACCAATCCAGCCCAAGCAACCAGTCCACAAACTGGCGCGCCTCGGGCTTCATCGGCGCCTGCTCACGCTGGACGATGTAGTAAGCATGTGGCGACGCCGATTCGATGTCCAGCAGCCGGACGATCTGACCTGAAGCGAGCCAGTTGCGCGCCATGGCTTGCCGCACCAGCGCCACGCCCTGGTTGGAGGCCACCGCTTCCAGCATCAGGCCGATGTCGTTGAACAGCGAACCGGTCGCGGGCTCCACTGCGTCCAGCCCGGCCGCCTCGAACCACG
This sequence comes from Ralstonia edaphi, assembly GCF_958350185.1. Classification (NCBI taxonomy): domain Bacteria; kingdom Pseudomonadati; phylum Pseudomonadota; class Betaproteobacteria; order Burkholderiales; family Burkholderiaceae; genus Ralstonia; species Ralstonia edaphi. The sequence continues at coordinate 999,329 of NZ_CATWHI010000002.1, read as the reverse complement.
GGCGCCACGGCTCCAGCGGGCTGCGCAGCAGCGTGAGGTTCAGCAACTGCGACGCTTCGGTGATCGTGTTGCCGCTGATCTGCTCGAAGTAGCCACGCCCGCACGCCGGAAAGACCGGCTCGTTGAGCAGCAGCGTGGTCTTCAGGTCCGGATAGCGGCCAGTGCCGTAGCGGATTTCGACGTCGGTGTCTTCGGCCTTCACGTCGAGGAACGGGATGGACAGATGCAGTTCCAGGTCGATGTGCGGGTACAGCGCGTTGAACTCCGGCAGTCGCGGCACCAGGTGCTGGCGCCCGAACGTCGGCGGAATCGCCACGCGCAGCCGCGCGCGCTGCTTGCTGAACTCGGGCCGCGCCAGTTCGTGCAGCGTGTCGAGCGCGACTTGCACGCTGCGCAGGTAGCGCGTGCCGGCAGCCGTCAGCCGCAGCGCCGTGCCGGTGCGCACGAAGAGGTCTTCGCCCCACAGCTCTTCGAGGTTCTTGATGCGGTGCGATACCGCGCTGGGCGTGACGGACAGTTCTTCGGCCGCGCGCGCGAAGCTCGCATGGCGTGCCCCCGCCTCGAAGGCAATCAGCAGATGCAGCGGAGGAACGCGCTTGAAGACGGAGGCCATTACAGGTGGAAGATCTTGCCGGGGTTGAGGATGTGCTTCGGGTCCAGCGCCTGCTTGACGCTGCGCATCAGGTCGATCGCATCGTTGCCGTGTTCGGCGATGAGGAAGTCCATCTTGTGCAGCCCAACGCCATGCTCGCCCGTGCAAGTGCCATCCATGGCAATCGCCCGCGCGACGATGCGCTGGTTGATGCGCTCGGCTTCTTCCAGTTCTTCCGGCTTGTTCGGGTCGATCAGCAGCGCGACGTGGAAGTTGCCGTCGCCCACGTGGCCGACGATGGGGGCGGGCAGTTGCAGCGCGCTGGCCAGCAGGTCCTTTTCCGTTTCCACCACGCACTCGGCCAGGCGCGAGATCGGCACGCACACGTCGGTGGTGACGGCGCGGCAGCCCGGCTTGAGCTGCAGGAAGGCGAAGTAGGCGTTGTGGCGGGCGTTCCACAGGCGGCTGCGGTCTTCGGGGCGCGTCGCCCATTCGAAGCCTTGGCCTTTATGTTCGGCAGCGATCTGCTGGACGGTCTCGGCCTGCTCCTGCACGCCGTGCTCGGAGCCGTGAAACTCGAAGAACAGCGTCGGCATCTCGGGCAGCGTCAGCTTGTCGTATTGGTTGATCGCGCGGATGGCCAGCGCGTCGACAAACTCCACGCGCGCAATCGGCACGCCCATCTGGATGGTGTCGATCACGGCGGACACCGCGTCGCCCATGCTCGGGAAGGCGCACACCGCGGCCGACACGGCTTCCGGCTGCGGATACAGCTTCAGCGTGATCTCGGTGATGATGCCCAGCGTGCCTTCGCTGCCGATGAAGAGGCGCGTGAGGTCATACCCCGCCGACGATTTGCGCGCACGGTTGGCCGTCTTGATGATGCGGCCGTCGGCGGTGACGACCGTCAGGTTCAGCACGTTCTCCCGCATCGTGCCGTAGCGCACGGCGTTGGTGCCGGACGCGCGCGTCGCGCACATGCCGCCGATGGACGCATCCGCGCCGGGGTCGATCGGGAAGAACAGACCGGTATCGCGGATCTCGATATTGAGCTGCTTGCGCGTGACGCCCGGCTCCACCGTCACCGTCAGGTCTTCCGGGTGCACCGACAGCACGTGGTTCATCTGCGAGAGATCGAGGCTCACGCCGCCGGCCACGGCCAGCAGATGGCCTTCGAGCGACGAGCCGGCGCCATACGGGATCAGCGGAATCTCGTGCTCGAAGCACAGCTTGGCCACGGCGGCGACTTCCTCGGTGGTCTGCGCGAAGACGACGGCGTCGGGCAGCATCGGGTCGTAGGCGGATTCATCGCGGCCGTGGTGGGCGCGCACGGCTTCGGTGGTGGAGACGCGGTCGCCGAAGCGCGCGCGCAGCGCGTCGAGCATGGCCGGCGGAATCGGCTTGCGGATGATCTGGGAGGGCAGGGCTGGATGGTTCATGGCGTCTCGCGTGGGGCGGCGGTCTGAAGCCGGCTCGGGCTGTCATTCTAACGCCGGGGTCTTGCCGCCCTTGCGATAATGGCGCCACCAATATTGACGCGATACAGGGAGACGCACCGTGGGCAATCGCCTATCCAAAATCGCCACCCGCACCGGCGACGACGGCACCACCGGCCTCGGCGACGGCAGCCGCACGGCCAAGGACAGCCTGCGCATCGCTGCCATCGGCGACGTCGACGAGTTGAACTCGCACATCGGCGTGCTGCTGACGGAAACGCTGCCCGACGGCGTGCGCGCGGCGCTCACCGCCATCCAGCACGACCTGTTCGATCTGGGTGGCGAACTCTGCATTCCCGGCTACACGATGGTGACGACCGCGCACGTGCTGCGGCTCGACCAATGGCTGGCCGATTACAACGCCGATCTTCCGCGGCTGGCCGAATTCATCCTGCCGGGCGGCAGCCGCGCCGCGGCACAGGCGCATGTCTGCCGCACCGTCGCGCGCCGTGCCGAGCGCAGCATCGTCGCACTCGGCCGCGCAGAGGCCATCGGCGAGGCGCCGCGCCAATACGTCAACCGCCTGTCGGACCTGCTGTTCGTGCTGGCGCGCGTGCTGAATCGCGCAGACGGCGGCACGGACGTTCTCTGGAAACGCGACGAGCACAAGCCGGCGTAATCGCCATCCGCGTCAAACAAAACGGCCCGGCGAGGTGACGTTACCTCGTCGGGCCGTTTGTTTTTGCAGCGCGCTGGATCAGTTCACGACGGTCGGCGTTGTCGTGCTTTGCGCCACGGCGGCCAGCCCCGCCAATTGCCCCGGCGTGGTGATCGTCAGCGCCTGCGATGGCGTGGGTGCCGGGAAGCCGCCCTCGGCCAGCGCTTCCTTGATCGTCCGGTTGGTGTCGAAATAGACCTGCCAGTAGTTGTCGTTGTGCGTGTACGGGCGTACCGCCAGCACAGGCCCGACCAGGTTGAACTCCAGGATCTCAACATCGACCGCCGGATCGGTCAGCACGTTCGGAATGGCGGCCACCTTCTCCTTGAGCAGCGCGATGGCGGCGCGGTGATCGGTGCTGCCGGCCAGTTGCGCCTTCAGCTCGACGCGGCGGTAAGGGTTGGAGGTGTAGTTCTGGATCGTGTCGGCGAAGATCTTGCCGTTGCCGACCATCGTGACCACGTTGTCGGGCGTATTGATGGTCGTGGCAAACAGGCCGATCTCCTTGATCGTGCCCGTCACACCGCCGGCCGTCACGAAGTCGCCCACCTTGAACGGCCGCAGCACGATCAGGAATGCGCCTGCCGCAAAGTTGGACAGCAGGCCCGACCACGCCATGCCGATCGCCACACCGGCTGCGGCAATCAGCGCCGCGAACGTCGTCGTCTGGATGCCGAAATAGCCGAGGATGCCGATCACCAGCAGCACATTCAGCGTGACGGTGATGATGGAGCCGACATAGCGCAGCACGGTCGGATCGACCTTCTGTCGACTTAGCGAGCCTTCCACCATGCGCACCGCCAGATGGATCAGCCAGCGGCCGACCACCCAGAAGACGATGGCAGCGAGGATCTTCATGCCGACGTCGGTGGCGTACTGCGCCACGATTGCCTGGTACTTGCTTGCGGTGTTGACGGCGGTGTCCGCCAGGTTGTCTGCCATGGATGCCTCCGGGAGAGCAGGGGGGGAACCCACCTACGATATGTCAAAGGCAACGCACTTGTGTGACTTTGATACGTTTCGCTCACATTTGTTATAGATCTGCGCGTTGATGCGCGCGCAAAGAAAAAGGACGCCCGCAGGCGTCCGTCCCAAATCACGCTGATGGCGTCTTAGTTGCCGCTGCCCGGCACGAGACGGCGCTTGCGCACGGCGTCGGCCAGCGTTTCCAGCACCTTCACCGAATCGTCCCAGCCGATGCAGGCGTCGGTCACGCTTTGGCCGTAGGCCAGGTCGGACACCGGCGTGCCTTGGACGTGATCCTGCCGGCCGGCGTTGATGTGCGATTCCACCATCACCCCGACGATGCGGTTGTCGCCGGCAGCCATCTGGCGGGCGATGTCTTCGCACACCGGAATCTGGTTCTCGTGCTTCTTGCTGCTGTTGGCGTGCGAGGCGTCGATCATCAGGCGCGCGGCCAGGCCCGACTTGGAGATGGCGTCGCAGGCTTCCTGCACGCTGGCCGCATCGTAGTTGGGCGCCTTGCCGCCGCGCAGGATGATGTGGCAGTCCTCGTTGCCGGCCGTCGACACGATGGCCGAGTGGCCGCCCTTGGTGACCGACAGGAAGTGGTGCGGCTGCGATGCGGCCTTGATGGCGTCCACGGCGATCTTCACGTTGCCGTCGGTGCCGTTCTTGAAGCCGACCGGGCACGACAGGCCGGAAGCCAGCTCGCGGTGCACCTGGCTTTCGGTGGTGCGCGCGCCGATGGCGCCCCAGCTCACCAGGTCGGCGATGTACTGCGGGCTGATCACGTCGAGGTATTCGGTGCCGGCGGGCAGGCCCAGTTCGTTGATGTTCATCAGCAGCTCGCGCGCGGTGCGCAGGCCGTCGTTGATCTTGAAGCTGCCGTCCATGTGCGGATCGTTGATCAGGCCCTTCCAGCCGACCGTGGTGCGCGGCTTCTCGAAGTACACGCGCATCACGATTTCCAGCTCGTTCTTGAAGCGCTTGCGCTGCTCGACCAGACGGCGGGCGTAGTCCATGGCCGCCTTGGTGTCGTGGATGGAGCAGGGGCCGATGATGACGATCAGGCGGTCGTCCATGCCGTGCAGGATGCGGTGCATCGCGTTGCGGCTCTGGTAGATCAGATCGGACACGGTGTCGCTGCACGGGAATTCGCGGATCAGATGCGACGGCGGCGTCAGCTCTTTGAGTTCGCGAATGCGCAAGTCGTCGGTGTTCTTCGGCATGGAAAGCTCCGGGGATGTGTCTTGAGTTCTATTGGAAACGTCTACTGTGTTCGGATCATGTTTCGCGTCGGTGCCGGGGTGGGGCAGGTGACTGGGCGAAAAAAAACCGCCAGGGTCGCTGGCGGTTTTCGGTATCTGCTGGGTGCTTTATTTTTGCTGCAAGCGCCCCTCTCCTTCCGCCAGCGGTGCGAGATGCCAAAAGTAAAAGTAAAAAAACTTGGCGAAGGACATGAGAGGAAAAGCAGGCAATGCAGTAAAAATTGTGGCGCGCTGGTGACTTGAACTACTGCGCCGCACCAATCGAACCGTCTTTATAAACCCTTTTTTTGAGGGCCGCAAGCGCGGATTTTCCGGGCCTGCGGCGTCAAAACGACGGTTTCAGGGCAATCAAACCGTGCCGCCCACCGTCATGTTCTCCATGCGCAGCGTCGGTTGGCCGACGCCCACCGGCACGCTCTGGCCTTCCTTGCCACATACGCCGATACCTGAGTCGAGGCGCATGTCGTTGCCGATCATGGTCACGTGCTTGAGCGATTCCGGGCCGCTGCCGACCAGCGTCGCGCCCTTGACCGGTGCGGTGATCTTGCCGTCTTCGATCAGGTAGGCCTCGCTGGCGGAGAACACGAACTTGCCGTTGGTGATGTCCACCTGGCCGCCGCCAAAGTTGACCGCATACAGGCCTTTCTTGACGCTGGCGATGATCTCTTGCGGGTCTTTGTCGCCGCCGAGCATGTACGTGTTGGTCATGCGCGGCATCGGCAGGGCGGCGTAGCTCTCGCGGCGGGCGTTGCCGGTCACGGGCATCTTCATCAGGCGCGCGTTGAGCGTGTCCTGCATGTAGCCGGTCAGGATGCCGTCTTCGATGAGCGTGTTGCACTGCGTGGGGTTGCCTTCGTCGTCGAGGTTCAGCGAGCCGCGGCGGTTGGCCAGCGTGCCGTCATCCACCACGGTGACGCCCTTGGCGGCCACACGCTCCCCCATGCGGCCGGAAAACGCCGACGAGCCCTTGCGGTTGAAGTCGCCCTCCAGGCCATGGCCGATGGCTTCGTGCAGCAGCACGCCGGGCCAGCCCGGCCCGAGCACCACCGTCATCGTGCCGGCCGGTGCCGGCTTGGCTTCCAGGTTGACGAGTGCGGAAGAGACCGCCTCGTCCACGTATTCGCGCAGCAGTTCGTCGGTGAAATAGCCGTAGGCATAGCGGCCGCCGCCGCCGGAGCTGCCCATTTCGCGGCGACCGTTCTGCTCGGCAATGACCGTGACGGAGATCCGCACCAGAGGGCGCACGTCCGCGGCGATCACGCCGTCGCTGCGCGCAACGAGCATCACGTCGTATTCGCCGGCCAGACCGGCCATCACCTGCACCACGCGCGGGTCTTTGGCGCGGGAGAGCTTTTCGATCCGCTCGAGCAGGGCAACCTTTTCGGAGGCCGTCATCGAATCGAGCGGGTCGTTCGGTGCATACAGCGAGTGGCTGCCCGGCGTGCTCGCCAGGCTGCTGGCGACCTTCACGCGGCCGGCGCCTGCTTTGCCGATCGTGCGCGTGGCACCGGCAGCCTGCATCAGCGCGGGCAGGCTGATGTCGTCGGAATACGCGAACGCCGTGCGGTCGCCCGACACGGCACGCACGCCCACGCCCTGGTCGATGCTGAAGCTGCCGGATTTGACGATGCCTTCCTCCAGGCTCCACGCCTCGTTGCGGGTGTACTGGAAGTAGAGGTCGGCGTAGTTCACGCGGTGCGTGAAGATGTCGGCCAGCGCGCGCTGCAGGTGCGCTTCATCAAGGCCGTACGGATCGAGCAGCACGCGGCGCGCGATGGACAGATTCTGGATGGCGATGTCGCCTGCGTTCATGATCGGTTCTCGTAGAAAAATTCGGTTGGCTTACATCACGCGGTGCTTGAGCGCGGGCAGGTCCCGGCGCACTTGTGCGATGCGTGCGGGGTCCATGTCGCCGATGGCAACGCCTTCGCCCTCGGGCACGGAGGCAATGATCTCGCCCCACGGATCGACCAGCATGGAGTGGCCCCACGTGCGGCGGCCGTTTTCATGGCGCCCGCCCTGCGCGGCGGCGAGCACGTAGCACTGGTTTTCGATGGCGCGGGCGCGCAGCAGGATTTCCCAGTGGGCGGCGCCCGTCACATAGGTGAAGGCCGCCGGCATCAGAATCAAGTTCAGGTTGCCCTGTGCCGCCAACGCCCGGTACAGCTCTGGAAAGCGCAGGTCGTAGCACACCGACATGCCCACGCGGCCGCAAGGCGCATCGAAGGCGACCGGCGTGGCGCCGGGTTCGATGGTGCGGGCCTCATCGTAGCGTTCTTCGCCTCGCACGAAGTTGAACAGGTGGATCTTGTCGTAGCGCGCGACGCGCAATCCGGCCGGGTTGAATGCGAGCGACGTATTGCGCACGCGCTGTTCGTCTTCGCACCACATCGGCAACGTGCCGCCGATGAGCCACAGCTTGTGGCGCCGCGCGGCATCGGCAAGGAAAGTCTGGATCGGGCCGTCTTCGTCGCTCTCGCGGATGGCAACCTTGTCGCTGTCCTTTCGGCCCATCATGCAGAAATACTCGGGCAGCAACGCGAGCTGGGCACCTTGGGCGGCGGCCTCGGCGAGCAGGGCATCTGCCCGCGCCAGGTTGGCGTCCACGTCGATGGCCGTCACGGTCTGGATGGCGGCGACGCGAAAAGGTGCATCGAAAGGCGCATCCATACCGGATGCGACGGGGGCCGGAGCAACGGTGGTCGAAGTCATGGCGCCTATTTTGCCGAGGTTTGCGATTGGCTGCCCGAATTACCGTTGGAGGCGACTTTCTCGATCTTCGGATCGGCCCAGCTGCCGGTCACGTGGTATTGCGTGACGAAGGCCTTCGACAACTGATCGCCCAGGACCAGTTGCGCGGCCAACGTGCCCAGCCCGATGGCCGGATTGATGAACGCCGCCGCCAGCGAGGCCGACGTGGCGTCCACCTTGGGCGTGACCTTCACGCGCAGGTCCTGCGTTTCATCGAGGATGTTGGCCGAGCCCTGCATGGCCACCTGGAACTGCGGGCCTTTCACGGCGAAATCTTCGGTGTGGGCGATGCCGCTGGCGATGGTGCCGGTGGCTGCCACGCTCTCAAACGGCGTGCCGCGCCCGGTGGCGCTGCGCAGGTCGGTCGCGAAATGCAGCAGCCCCTGCAGGCTCAGCACACCGGCCAGTTTGGCCAGGCCCGGATCTACCGGGAGGAACTGGCCGCGCTCCAGGTTCAGCGCCATGCGGCCATTGAGCGTCGGGTAGTCGATCGACATGGGCGAGCCGCGCCACACCACGCGGCCTTCCAGCTTGCCCTTGGCACCGTCGATCACCTTGGCGAAGCCCATCTTCTGCAGCAGGTCGCCGGTGTCGCGCAGGTCGAGGTTGAAGTCGAGCAGCGTCCGGCGCTCCGGATCATCGCCGCCGCCGCGCAGGCGTCGCGGGATGCGCCACGTGCCGTGCGCCGTCAGCGTGGCGGCGGGCTGCTCGATCTTCAGCGTTTCGAGTGTCCATACCGGCGCGCCTTCGGTGATCTGGCTGCGCGCCTTGATTTCCAGCTTGCCGAGCGCCTTGCCGCGCAGGTCGAATTTGTCGGCGACGAGGTCGACGGAGGGAATTTCCTGCGAGCTGCTGGCCAGCGATTCGGTGAGCGCCGTCTCTTCCTTCGCGTCTGGGATGCTCATGCGCGACAGGCGCATCGTCAGCTCGCCGAAGGGCACGGCTGCGCTTTCGGCGTGCCAGCGCGCACTGCCGGCAATTTCGCGCGAATCGATCGTCGATTGCCAGTTGGCGCCGTCGCGCGTGGCGTCGATGCGCACGGCGTTGAAGTCGCGGCCCAGGATGCGCAGCGTTTGCGCGCGGGCACTCAGGCGGCTGGGCAGGTAGGCACTGTGGCTGTCGGCAGCGTTGATGGCATTGGGCGCGTGTTCGGCAGCGATCTGGCTGGCGCTCTTCTCAGGAGCGGGCGTGGCAAAGACATGGCGCCAGGCGTCGATGTCCAGCTGATCCAGCGCCAGGTTGGCCTGCACGCCTTCCTGCGGTTGCGGCACCGGCTGCCGCACGCCGATGCCGCCGCGCAGCACCTCGACGCCGTTGCCCGTGTTGCGCTGTTCGTAGCGCGCGCTCACGACATTGCCGACCTGCAAAACGATTTCGTCGACGGCAGTGTTGGAGGCCAGCGGCTGCATCTCGAAACGCACCGGCAGCGGCTGCCCGGCCGCCTTGTTCAGCGGTGCCGGCAGACGCACCGTCATCGGCGTGAGATCCGACTGCACCTGGATGAGCGGGCGATGCTGCTTGACGCTGATGGTCGCGCTGTACGGCGCGCTCCCTTCCAGCGAGCGGGCGACGGCGGCCACCGGGCTGTTCTCGGGCGTCGTCTCACGCAAGCCTTGCGCCGACGCGGTGCCCGCGACCTGGATGCGGATCGTGCCGTCGGGCGCGGTGCCGCCCGTGGGGCGGATCTCGCCGCCGGCAAAGCGCGCGCGCAAGTTGTCGAAACCGATGCCCTTTTGCGTGAAGGTCAGCGCGCCATTGACATCGGTGAGTGGTGGCGCCTGCGGAACCAGCGTGACGTCATTGCGCAGGAACGTGACGCTGCCCTGGGCGCGCGTCGAGTGCATCTCGTGCAGCGGCAGGTCCAGCTTCAGCGCCAGCGTGGCGTTGCCCTGGGCGCGCGCGTCCTTGGTGAAGTGGCCGATCCACTGGCCGATGGGGCTGGCCTCCACGTATTGCAGGAAGTTTTGCGTGGCCCCGTCGCCCCGGCCCTCGATGGTGAGCAGCGGGTTGTGGTCGCCCATGTCGGGCAGGCTGCCATTCACGTCCTGCAGATTCACGCCCATCACCTTGGCGCGCGCCACCTTGAACGCCAGGGATGCTCGATCGAAGATCACCGTGCCGTCGATGTTGGTGAACGCCGGCCAGTCGCCCGGGTGCGTGGGCACGCGCCCCGGCGGGTTGTGCGCGGCTTCCGGAGGCGCCGCTTGGTATGTCACATCCTGGATCGGCACTTCCACGCGGAAGACGCCCTTGTGCGGCGGACGGAACGGAAAGTCGTGCAGATCGCCAGCCAGTGCGAAATCGACGTTATTGGCCGTGCCCGCTTGCAGCGCACCGCCAAGGTAGTCGCGCAGATGCTGTCCGATCGAGAGCGGCAGATAACGGGGCACACGCGGAACGTTGGCGCGTTCCAGCGTGCCCTTCAAGTCGATGGTGCCGAGATGGCTGGTATCTGGCGCGTGACGGTAGCTGCCCGTGATGCGCGCCGACAGGTCGTCGTTGGAGAACGCAAGGTTGTCGCTGGTGACAACCAGTTCCTGTTTGCGATACGTCCAGTTGAACGTGCCCTGCAGCCGGTCCAGCGGCACGCGGGCGTCGGCAAAGGTGCCGGGCAGCAGCAGGGCGGAGTCGTTGGACTCGATGCGCAGCGTGCCCTTGTCGTTGGAGAAGACGGCGTTGCCGGAGAGGTTCTCAACGCCCGGCACGGCCGGCTCGGGATGCTGGCCGGGCGGCACCGCGGGCAACGCGCCCGGGCCGAACGACACCTGGCGCATCGTGGCGCGGCCAGTGAAGTGCACGGGCGCAGGCGTATTGGGCCGCCAGCGGGAGACATCGCGCTGCCAGTTGATGTCCAGATCGTCGATGCGGCCTGACGGTTGCTTTGTGCGCAGGGGTTCCAGCACGCCGCTGGGCAGCGGCAGCGCGGTGGCGATGTTGCGCAGGTCGGCCAAATCCAGTGTCGTGGCCTTGACTTGCAGGCTGCGCAAGGCGTCGCGCGAGTCCAGCGCCCAGCCCACGGTGACATTGCGCAAGCCGCGCGGCGTGCCCGCCAGGTTGGCAGGCGCCGGGATGCCGGGGCCTGCCAGCTCGGGTACGGACGGCGGTTGGGCAGGCGGGTTCAACGGCTGCCAGAGCAGCGTGTCGACGCGCAAGGTGTGCTCGCCGCGCGCATTGCGCTGATGCGTGGCCAGCGCCTGGAGGCTGCGCAGTTGCAGCGGGTCGAGATCCTTGCGGACTTGCACATCGAGCTGCTGCCCGGTCAGGCGTGCCTGGCTGCGCGTGAACACGCCGTCGGCAAACTCCACCGAGCCGTCGGACGTGAGCGTGCCGCTCTTGGCGGCGGCCAGTACCGGCACGTAGCGTTGCGCGGAGGCCAACTGCAGCGTGTCGACCTGCCAGGACGCCTGGCCATGCCAGTGGTGCCAGTCGCCGGGGCGGGCGAGCAGGTCATGACGGAAATCGGCATGCAGCTTGATCGGGCCGCTGAACAGCGTGGGGGAGGTGCCGCTGGCCTCCAGCCGGTGGCGCGTCGGTCCGCTGCGCAGCTGCACGCGCACGTTGCCCAGCGCCACCTCAGGCAGCTTTTGCTGTTCGTCGAGCCAGCGGACGGCACCTTGCTGGAAATCGATGTCGCCCTGCGAGAGCAACTGGTCAAGGAAATTGCTGTCGCCGCCGGCGTCGGGGCTGAGCGGCATGCCGGCGACGAAGAGCGCGCCTCGCGTATCGCGCCGTACCAGCAGGTCGGCCTGGCTGGCGTGCAGCGCGGCAAACGTGATCTGCATGCGCAGCAACGAGCGCCAGGACAGTCGCGCCTGCACGTCCTGCACCGCGAAGGTGCGGCGGCCGGCGGGGTCGTGCGCGTCGATGCGCTGCGCGCGGAAAGCCGGGTGCCAACCTTCCCAGTAGGTTTCGAGCGAGCCGATGGCGACCGTGGCGTGCAGTGCGCTGGACGCCTCGCGCTCCATCCATTCGCGGGCGACGCTCGCACGCGGCCACAGGATGAAGCGCACCGCCAGCATGCCGACGACAGCCAGCACGGCCAGCGCAGCCGCCGTCTTCCAGAGCACGCGCCACAACTTGCGCCAGATCGGGGCCCGTAAAACAGCCCCGATGCCCGCGCCGACTCGGCTGACGCGTCGTACCAGCCACGCCCACGCCGTGGGCCGGCCCACCCCGCGTGTGGACAGGGTGCTGGCGTGTCCACCATCGGACTTCGGCGATTCTGGGGGCTGGGACGGGCGGGGCATGATGCGGATTATCCGATATTCAGGAGGCGGCGCCACATTTCGAGCCCGACGCCGCGCCTGGTGAGCGGCAAGCACGGGCTAGCACACCCAATGCCCGCGAAGCTGCTGGCCGCTGGCCGGCTTTGCATGCATTTCAGCGAGAATGGATGCATTCCACCAATGCCCGATGGGTTCGCATGACTGACTCCGCCTTGTCCGCCCAGCCATTTCTGCAAGTTCCGGCCCGCGCGCCGGACGCTCCCGCTGCTGCGCTGCCTTTTGCGCTCGCGTATTCACGCTACCTCCAGCGACAGGCGCAAGCGCGCGAAGGCTGGGCCGAGCGCGTGCAAGCCAGTGTCGACCGTCCCGTTGACGTGGCGTGGCTGTCGGCGCGCTTTACTGAGCTGTTCGACGCGAAGGCCGTGGAGGTCGAAGCCGCGCTCAAGCGCGCGTTGCGCCTGTTGCGCAAGGAAGTCTTCGGCGCATTGGCGGAGCGCGATCTGTCCGGCGTCGCGACGCTCGACGAGGTAACCGGCACGATGACCGACCTGGCCGAGTTTGCCGTGCGCACGGCCATTTCCGTGATCGGCCAGGAGCTGAGCGCACTGCATGGCCAGCCGATCGGGCAATCCACCGGCGAGGTGCAGGAACTGGTGGTGGTCGGCATGGGCAAGCTGGGCGGGCGCGAGTTGAACGTCTCGTCCGACATCGACCTGATCTTTCTGTACGACGACGACGGCGACACCCACGGTGGCCCGCGCCCGCTCTCCAATCATGAATATTTCACGAAGCTTGGCAAGCGGCTGATCAACGCGCTGGCCGATGTGACGGAGGACGGCTACGTCTTCCGCGTCGACATGCGCCTGCGCCCGAACGGCGATGCGGGACCGCTCGCCTGCAGCCTGGGCATGCTCGAAGAGTACTTCGTCGTGCAGGGCCGGGAGTGGGAGCGCTACGCCTGGATCAAGGGCCGCGTCATCACCGACCCGACCAGTCCGTATGCCGGCCGCGTGATTCAGCAACTGGAGCGCGTGACGGGGCCGTTCGTGTTCCGGCGCTATCTCGATTACGGCGTGATCTCCGCCATTCGCGCGCTGCATGCGCAGATCCGCAACGAGGCGGCCAAGCGCAGCAATGGCGCCAACCAGCAGCGCGATGACGCGGGCCACGTGCAGGCGCGCTCGCCCAACATCAAGCTGGGGCGCGGCGGCATTCGCGAGATCGAATTCGTCGCGCAGGTGTTTCAGCTCATTCGCGGCGGGCAGGATTTCGGGCTGCGCGTGCGGCCGACTCTGGAGGTGCTTCGGGCGGCGTCGGAGCGGGGCCTGATCGAGGCCGAGGCTGTGGCACGCCTGACCGAGGCCTATCGCTTCCTGCGCCAGCTGGAACATCGCCTGCAGTACATCGAAGATGCGCAGACGCACAACCTGCCGGGCTCGCCGGAAGACCAGTTGCGCGTGGCGCGCATGATGGGCTTTGACACCTATGCGGCGCTCGTCACCAAGCTGGAGGCGTATCAGGACGAAGTCGCCCAGCATTTCGAACAGACCTTCTCCGACAAGCAGGACAGCCAGCCGCCGTGCGCCGCCGTCTGGCACGCAGATCTGCTCGACGACGAGCACACGGAAACCGCTCGCGTACAGCTGGCTGAACTCGGCTATGCGAATCCCGAAAGTGTGCTGGAGCGCCTGCGTGCGACGCGCAATTCGCCGCGTTACCGGGCGTTGTCCGAAGTCAGCCGCCAGCGTTTCGACCTGTTGATCAACCGCGCGCTGGATCAGGCTTCGCGGCAGACCGATGCCGATGTCACCATCGCGCGGTTTCTCGATTTCTTTGATGCGATCAGCCGGCGGTCCTCGTACCTGTCGCTGCTGAGCGAATACCCGCAGGCCATGGAGCGCGTGGCCCACACGCTGCACGCATCGCGCTGGGCGGCGGACTACCTCACGCGCCATCCGCAACTGCTCGACGAACTGCTCGACGTGGAAGCGCTGTCAGCCGAACCCGACTGGCCGGCGTTCCGGGCGCGCGTGCGCGAACGCCTGGAGGCCGCGTCCGACCATGTCGAGTTGCAGATGGACATCCTGCGCCAGGAGCACCATGCGGAAACCTTCCGCGTGCTGCTGCAGGACCTGCAGGGCATGCTGAGCGTCGAGCACATCAGCGACCGGCTGTCCGATCTGGCCGATGCCGTGCTTGACCTCACGCTGGAAACGGTCTGGAAGCAGGTCGCCACGCGCCACCGGGAGGTGCCGCGCTTTGCCGTGGTTGCCTACGGGCGGCTGGGCGGCAAGGAACTCGGCTATGCCTCGGACCTCGACATCATCTTCCTCTACGACGACGATGACGAGCGCGCGCCGGACGTGTACGCGTCATTCGCGCGCAAGCTCATTACCTGGCTGACCAGCCATACCGCCGCCGGCACGCTGTTCGACGTTGATACGCGTTTGCGGCCGAACGGTGCGGCGGGCTTGATGGTCACGCACTTCGAGGCCTTCCGCCGCTATCAGATGCGCGAGGGCGACAACGCGGCGTGGGTGTGGGAGCACCAGGCGCTCACGCGTGCGCGCTTCTGCGCGGGCGATGCCGAAATCGGCGAGCGCTTCGAGGCGCTGCGCACCGCCGTGTTGCGACAGCCGCGCGAGCCGGGCCCGCTGCGCGACGAAATCGTGGCGATGCGCGAGCGCGTGGCCGAAGGCCATGCGAACCCGACTGGGCTGTTTGATCTCAAGCACGATCGCGGTGGCATGGTCGACATCGAGTTCACCGTGCAGTTCCTGGTGCTTTTGCATAGCGCGGCGCACGCCGAGCTGACCCGCAACAAGGGCAACATCGCACTGCTGCACATGGCCGGCGAACTGGGCTTGATTGACGCAACGGCAGCCTCGCAGGTCGCTGACGCCTACAGAGATTTCCGCGCGCGCCAGCACAAGTTGCGGCTCGACGGGCAATCCACCGCACGCGTACCGATTGAAACCTGCGCGCACGAGGCAGCCCAGGTGCGTGCGTTGTGGGAGCAGGTGTTCGGGCCTGCGCAATGACGGCGCATCGAGAGGCGTTGCGCACGTGGGGCGCGTGCGCCGGTGTGGCTGCGCTGTCAGCGGCGTTCTCGTTCGTGCCGTGGTTGTACGCGGTTGGGCTGTATCAACGCGACGCCGTGCGCGCAGGGCAGTGGTGGCGCATCGTGACCGCCATGTGGGTGCATCTGGACACATGGCATTGGCTGGGCGATGCAATGGCAGCGGCTGGGCTCATCCTGCTGCTGGCGCGCGTGTTGCGGCCGCAGGTCATTGTTGGAGCGCTGGTGGTGTGCGGGGTGCTCGTGCAGATCGCCCTGCTCAATCAGCCGGCGGTGCAGTGGTACGGCGGGCTGTCCGGCGCGCTGCATGGCCTGGCGGCGTGGGGCGGGCTGCGGCTGCTGAAGCCGTCCGCCGACGGCGCCGAGGATCGCTTCTCACGCTGGATTGGCGTGGCGCTCTGTGTGGGCGTGCTGGTGAAGGTGTGGCTCGAGCAATCGTGGCTGTCGCCGATCGCCTATGACCCGCGCTGGGGGTTTGGCGTGGTGCGCATTGCGCACGCCTTTGGCGCGGCGAGCGGGTTGCTGATTTGGGTGCTGGGGGAGTGGCGCCTCCGCGGAAATCGGCTGCATCGGTGAGCAGCGAAAAGCGGGAGGAGGGGCGAGGGAGGAATGCCCGCGCCAATGAAGGCGCGGGCCAAAAGGCCTACTAGACTTACTTCACGCGCCGCCGACGGCCGGCCAAGCCCGCAGCCAGCAACAATGCTGCGCCGCCAAGACCGATAGCGCCGCCGCCACCGCCGCTGCTGGACGTCGTCGCAGGCGGGGTAGTGGTGCCGGTTCCGGTGCTTGCTGCAGCAGTGACTGTCACGTTAGCGGTATCGGTGGCGGTCGCGCCAGAGTTGTTCGTCAGCGTTACCGTGAAGGCGTAGGTGCCCTCGGCCGACGGCGTGAATGTGGCGGTGTAATTGCCGTTGCTATCGGGGCCGGCAGTGGTGAGGCTGACGGACGGCCCGGAAGTCTGCGCCCATTGCACACTCGCGATGGTATTGACGAGGCCGGCATTGCCGCTCGCTGTGAGCGTGACCGCATTGTTTGCGACCACTGTGCTTGCCGACGTTGAAGCGTGCACGGTCGGATTGCCCTTCGCCAGCGCAACGGCCGCACCCGCATCCAGCATGCCGGCGCCGCAGACGCCCGTATGCGTTGCGCAGTATGTGCCCGCCGGGAACGGTCGAGCCGACTGCTGGAGGACGGTGGCAATCTGATCAGGTGTCAGCGAGCTGTTGACCGAGAGCATCAGCGCGGCGACGCCTGCCACGTGCGGCGTGGCCATCGAGGTGCCGCCTTCCCCGGTGTAAGTATCCGTGGTGGCCGTGGTCGTGCCCGTGTTCGTCAGCGACGCTACCAGCGCTCCTAGGCCGGTGACTACCGAACCATTGCCACCGCCAGGTGCACTCAGCGTCGTGCCTGTGCCCACGTTCGCATAACTGGCCCTGTCGCCTTCGAAGGTATGCGCCGTGACAGCAATGGTCCCCGTGCAGTTGGCGGGAGTACCAATGGTCGTCGTGTTGCCGTCATTGCCAGTTGCCACCACGATGGCAGCGCCGCGGGCGCGTGCGGCCGAGATGGCGTTTTGCGTGGGGGTATCGCAACTACCGACGCCGCCCAAGCTCATGTTGACGACCTTGGCCGGGGCCGTATTGACCGTGCTGACGCCGGTGACGGTGCCGCCAGTTGCCCACGTCAGTGCATCGATGATGTCAGAGCTTGAACCGCCGCATTTGCCGAGCACGCGTGCCATCAACAGGCTGACGCCCGGGGCGATGCCGGCGACGCCAATGCTGTTGTGTTGCGCGACGAGCTGCCCGGTGACAAAGGTGCCGTGCCAGGAACTATCGGACTGCGTGAGGCCGCCGCAGATAGTCGGATAGGTGCTGATATCCGTGCTGGTGACCCAGTCGCCCGGATCGGTCGGGTCGCTGCTGCGGCCGGCGCCGCCCTTGTTACTCACAACGGGGTTGGTGATGAAGTCGTAACCCTGGTTGATGTGCGCCCCAGACAAGTCGGGGTGACCGGGAAGAATGCCGGTATCCAGCACAGCAACGCTGACGCTGCTCGACCCTTTGGTCGTGTCCCACGCGGTGGTCACGTTGGCACCGCCGACGGTTGGCGCGCCATTGGCGGATGCAGGGCCGCTGACCGTTACGACACTGCTGACCGTGCCGGTCTTGGGCAGCAGGTTCCATTGGAGCGGGAAGTACTGATCCGACGGCGTGGAAGCCGCGTGCCAGATCCGGTCTGGAGAGACATATTCAAATTGACCGCTGGCTTCCATGCGCTGGGCCACGGCCTGCGCGTCTGCTACCGACATGGTTTGCGGCAACATGACCACATGCGCACCGCCTGACATTGCGCGCTTGTACGTCATCGGCAATTGGGCGGCGGCGGACCAGCGTTGCACCGTCGCAACGTTCACGTGCGTTGCTGTCTCGGCGGACTGCAGCTGGGATGTGCTGCTTCCGCCGCTCTTTTCCTTGACGATCAACTGCGATACCCATTGCACTTGAGCGCCAACGTTTGCTGGTTGACCTACGGCTAGAGCCGGGACAGCGTGATACGAGACCAGTCCGAGCGCGACGAGCGCGCGGACAATACCCCCCTGGGCAATCAATTTCATGTAATGAACCTGTTGTTGTAGGAAACGGAGGCGCAATTATCACAAGAATCGCGCGTTTCCTCCGTTAAACAGGCTAACAGCGTTGTTTAGTAATTTTTATATCAGCTCAACTCACGCATACGGTACGGTCAATTGGCGTCCCCAGCCCAGAGCCGCGTCCCGCCCAGCGTTGCACGGGAAAAGCGGAAGGGCCTTTTAGGCGTGCGTGCGGTCAATGCGTCTTCAGGCGACGGCGACCGCTGTACATGCCAGCCGCCAGCAGCAACGCCGCCCCAACCAGCGGCACGGCCCCGCCGCCGCCGCCACCACCGCTGCTGGTAGTGCCCCCGGTGGATCCGCCCGACCCCGTGCCGCTGCCCGCGCCGGCCGGCGCCGTGTTCTGTGCATAACTGACAGCACCAGCGGTATCCAGCAGGCCCGCGCCGCAGATGCCTGTGTTCACCGCGCAAAATGTGCCGCCCGGGTGCGGCCGCGCGGTCTGTTTCAGGCCCGCCAATACCTGCGCATTCGACAACTGCGGTTGCACGCTCAGCATCAGCGCGACGGTGGCCGCTGTTTCCGGCGTCGAGAAGCTCGTACCAGCCACGGACTTGACCGTGGGGTTGCCGACAGTTTGCGTGCCATCGTTGGAGTCGGCCCTGATAACGGAGACGGGCTCCGCGCAAGTCGCCGGAGTCGTAGTCGTGATGACCTTCGAGTTGCCGCAGCCGCCGCCTGGCGCTGACAGCGCCACTTGCGGCCCGACGTTCGCGTAGCTTGCGTTCTCGCCGCTGTCGACGTGCGCGGTGACGGCGATGGCGCCTGTGCAATTGGCGGGCGCGTCCACGGTCTGTGCGGCTTCGTTGCCGGCGGCTGCCACCACGATGGCGCCGCGTGCGGCCAACTGGTTCACCGCGTCCTGTTCTGCCGCGGAGCACTGCGTGGTGCTGCCGAGGCTCACGTTCACCACACGTGCCGGGTTGGCGTTGGTCGGCACGCCAGACACGTTGATGCCGCCTGCCCACAACATGCCGTCCACCGTGTCGGACAGCAGCGCGCCGCATTTACCGGACACGCGTACCGGCACAATGGGCGTATTCCAACCGACCCCTGCGATATCGACGCCGTTGTTCGTCTGGGCGGCGAGCACGCTGCTGACCTCGGTGCCGTGCCAACTGCTATTTGCGATGTCGCTGCTGGTGCAGCCGGGAATGTTGGCGACATCCGTGCTCGTTACGCCGTCGCCCAGGTCATGTGCATCCGTCCCGCGCCCAAAGGTATTCCCGGCACGAGCCGGGTCCGAAATGAAGTTGTAGCCCGGCAGGATCTTGGCCGACAGATCGGGATGATCGGTATAGCCGGTATCCACCACCGCCACCACGATGCCCGTCGAGCCCTGCGTGATGCTCCACGCCGAAGCCGCGTTGATGCCGCCCGGCACCAGTGTCGGCGAAGCCAGGTTGTTTTGCGTGGCGAACAGCGGGTCGTTCGGAATGGTGTTGGGCCGCAGGATGCGATCGGGCACCACGTAAGCCACGCGGGCGTCCTTGGCGATCTTTTCGACGGTGGCCTGGATGCTGGCGGCATCCGTCAGGCCGGTGCGCAAGAGCTGCGCATTGGTGGCCAGCGTGCGCTTGACCTGCAGCGTGCTGCCCGCCGCCTGCGCTACCGACAGCAAGCGGTTGGTCGCCTCGCTGGCCGACAGTGTCTTGCGCGTACCGCTCGTGTCGTCGCGCCATTTGATGATCAGGTCACCGGTGTATTGCGGCTGCGGCGTGGCAGCGGTGGCGGCTTGGCTGCCCATCACCCAGGCAAGACAGGCAAGGCTGGCGCCTGCGCGGAGCCAAGACTTCAACCGGAAGAGGGAGGGGGTCATCAGCGCGTGCTCCGTGGTGTCTCGTTGTCATCAGAAACGTCGTCACGATGTGATCGTTGACAGACCGTTACACAAAAACCAAAGGTAGCACGCGACTCGCCCGCTTGATGTGGCGGCGATGGCCGATCACGTTTGCGAGGGAAAAAAGCCGGTCTGTGCGATGCGGCCACAGCAGGATACGGGCCTGCGGGGCGCGAATATGAGGGGGAAACCGGACGCCAGACGGCGCCCGATATTCACAGTGTGAAGGGCGTTGCGGCGGTTCAGCGCTGGATTTTCATGATGCGATCCGGGTCGGCCGAAGCGATGCCGGGCGTGCCGCGCAACGCTGTCACCGCGCCATCCAGCGTGGCCGATGCATCGCCCGAGCTGGCGCGCACCACCCAGAATCCACCTGACATCGGCCGTACTACCGCAAAAGCCAGCCGTGGCGTTGCGCGCGCGCCTGCAGCATCCAGCAGACCTTGCACGGTGGCAGACGAGGTGGTCGGCGTGCTCAGGCCGATGATGACGTCGCCGAGATTGTGTGCAGCCGACACGGCGGCCGGCGGCTGGGTGTTGGTCGAGGTGGGGTCCATGGCGGGTGGCTTGCCAGGATCAACGGCCGGCACGGACTTGCACGCGGCCAGCAGGCACAGGCCGAGGGCCATCGCCAGCGCAGGCTTGCCGGACGACAGCAGGGATCGAGGGCGGGCAGTCAATGATTGGGCCATGCGAACCATGAAGTTCTCCTTGGATTCGGTAGAGGGTATCTGAGACTTGTGCAGCCGGAACCTCGGCGCCAACCGCGGCAGCAGTGGTTCCGGTATAGGCGATCACTGTGCCGCGCGGCGCGATTTCCGCGCAGAGGGTCCCTGCGCCGATTGCGCACGGCCCGCGGCGAGCATCTCGTCTGCATGGCGTCGCGTGGTATCGGTCAGCGACGCGCCGCCGAGCATGCGGGCGATCTCGTCCACGCGGCCGGTGGCGTCCAGCACCACGAGGTCGGACCGCGTGCTGCCCGCCACCGTCTGCTTGGCGACTTGAATGTGGTGGTTGGCGAGTGCGGCTACTTGCGGCAGGTGCGTGACGCACAGCACCTGGCGGCGCATGCCGAGTTCACGCAGGCGTCGGCCCACGACTTCCGCCACCGCACCGCCGATGCCGGAATCCACTTCGTCGAAGATCAGCGTGGGCGTTGGGCTGGCCTCGCTGGCGATCACCGAGATGGCCAGGCTGATCCGCGCCAGTTCGCCGCCCGAAGCGACCTTCGCCAACGGCCGCGGTGATACGCCCGCGTGCCCGGCAACGAGGAATTCGACCTGCTCCAGTCCCGCCGCGCCGCCATGCTCCAACGCGTGCAGCGCGATGTCGAAGCGCCCGCCGGCCATCGACAGGCCCTGCATGGCGCCCGTCACCGCGTCGGCCAGCTCGCGTGCGGCCTTGGCGCGGTCGCGCGACAGCGATTGCGCGACCGCCATATAGGCGGCGTGGGTTTGCTCTTCCCGGGCCTGCAGCGCATCGAGGTCGGATGCCGCTTGCAGCGCTGCCAGTTGCGCCTGGCGTTCAGCCAGTTCAGCAGGCAGCGTTTCCGGGGCGACGCGGTATTTGCGCGCCATGGTGTGCAGCGCCTGCATGCGCGCGTCGACTTCGGCCAGCCGATCCGGATCCAGCTCCGCGCGGTCGGCATAGCGCGCGAGCGTGTGCACGGCTTCCTGGATTTGCACCTCGGCCGGCTCAAGCGCAGCCAGCACATCGGCAAGCGCCGGGTCGATCTCGGCCAGTTCGCGCAGCGTATGGAGCGTCGCGCCCAGTTGCGTGATCACCGCGCCTTCCGATTCAGACAAACCGTCCAGCGCCGCGCGCGTGCCTTCGATCAGGCTGGCCGCGTGCGACAGGCGGTGATGCTCGGCCTGTATCTCTTCCCACTCGCCGGGTTGCGGAGCGAGCTTGTGCAATTCGTTGACCTGCCATTCGATGCGCTCGCGTTCGAGCTGGACTTCGCGCGACTGCTGCTCGGCAGCTTCGCGTGCGCGCACCGCGGCGTGCCATTCCCGGAAGTGCTCGCCGACTACGCGTACGGCGCCTTCCAGGCCCGCGTGGGCGTCGAGCAGGCTGCGCTGGGCATCCGTCTTGAGCAGCAGTTGGTGCGCGTGCTGACCGTGGATGTCGACGAGTTGCTCGCCCACTTCGCGCAGCTGCGCCAGCGTAACGGCCGCCCCGTTGATGAAGGCTTTGCTGCGGCCGGCGGCATCCACCGTGCGGCGCAGCAGGATCACGCCCTCGTCGTCGTGCAGTTCATGCGCCTCGAGCCACGCGGCCACATGCGGATGCACGTCGAACTCGGCCGTGATGTCGGCGCGCGGCGCGCCTTCGCGCACGACGGCAGCATCGGCGCGCTCGCCCAGCGTGAGCGCGAGCGCATCGATCAGGATGGATTTGCCCGCGCCGGTTTCGCCCGTGAATACGGTAAAGCCGTCGGCCAGATCGAGATCCAGCGCGTGAACGATGACGAAATCGCGGATGGTGAGGCTGCGCAGCATGGAAGCGGTGAGCGAAAAGTTTTTAGAACCTGCTCATGATTCGTAGCGAGCGGCTCGAGGTTGAAGCGAGAAGCGCACCCGTACACGCGTACGGCGGGCATCGCAGGTTCAAGTTCGGGCCGCGCAGCAGGATCATGGGCAGGTTCTTAGAGCCGGTTGTCTTCGGTCGGGTACTCGTGCCAGTGCAGCTTCTTGCGCAGCGTGGCGTAGTAGTTGTAGCCGATCGGGTGCAGCAGTCGCACCGTGCGCTCGGAGCGGCGCACCACGATGCGGTCGCCGGGCAGCAGGGACGTGAGCGACTGCATGTCGAAGTTGACGCTGGCATCACGCCCGCTGGTGACCTGGATGACCACCTCGGCGTCGTGCGGAATGACGATCGGCCGATTCGACAGCGAGTGCGGCGCGATGGGCACCAGCACCAGACCCGAGAGCGCCGGATGCAGGATCGGCCCGCCGGCGGACAGCGCATACGCCGTCGAGCCCGTCGGCGTGGAAACGATCAAGCCGTCCGAACGCTGGTTGTACATGAAGAAGCCGTCGACCGACACGGCCAGTTCCACCATCCCCGAGGTGCCCGAGCGGTTGACCACCACGTCGTTGAAGGCGAGGGCGGAGAAGATGATTTCGTCGTCGCGCACGACCTGGGCCTGCAGCAGCGTGCGGGTTTCGGCCTCGTAGCGGCCCGCCAACATGTCGGGCAGCACGGTGTGCACGTCGTCGAACGGGATGTCGGTCATGAAGCCGAGCCGCCCGTGGTTGACGCCGATGACGGGGACGCTGGCGCCGGCCAGGTGGCGCCCGATGCCGAGCAGCGTGCCGTCGCCGCCGAGCACGACGGCCACATCGGCGTGGCGCGCCATCTCTTCGGGCGGCAGGGCGGGGTAGTCCTGGACGCCGATGTTGAGCGCCGTTTCGCGCTCGAACACAATGTCATGCCCGCGCCCCGCAATGCACGATGCCAGCTCCATGAGCGGGCCGGCAATGTTGGCGGCCGAATACCGGCCGACCAGCGCAACGGTCTTGAAAGGCGAAACGGACGAGGCGGCGGGAGCTTGCGGGGCCACGGCGGACGGGGGAATCGACATGCGCGCATTACACCATATCGATATGACCGTCGCCACGTCAGCGCGTGTTTCGTGGAGAAACGTCGACATCACCCGTAGCCGGGCGCCGATTTTGCGTAAAATTGAAGAATCATGGACAAACGCGCCACCATCCTCCTCAAGACTCTGATCGAACGGTATATCGCCGAGGGCCAGCCCGTGGGCTCGCGCACCTTGTCGAAGTATTCGGGGCTCGATCTGTCGCCGGCCACCATCCGCAATGTGATGTCCGACCTGGAGGAGATGGGCTTCATCGCCAGCCCGCACACCTCGGCTGGCCGCGTGCCGACGCCGCGCGGCTACCGCCTCTTTGTCGATACGATGCTGACGGCCAGTCCGCTGGATGTGCTGAGCACGCAAGACCGCATGGCGCAGCAGATGGTGGGCGCGATTGCCGAGCAGGTCCGCACGCAGCTGGCCTCGCATGGGTCGGAATCGTCGCAGCGGGTGATTGCGGCGGCGGCGCAAACCTTGTCCAACCTCTCGCAGTTTGCCGGCATCGTGATGACGCCGCGCCGCACGCATGCGTTCCGGCAGATAGAATTCCTGCGGCTGTCGGAGTCGCGCATCCTGCTGATCGTCGTCACGCCCGAAGGCGATGTGCAGAACCGCATCATCCATACCGATACGCCGTACACGCCGTCGCAGCTGGTGGAGGCGGCCAACTACATCAACGCGCACTACGGCGGCCAGACGTTCGACGCGGTGCGCGAAAGCCTGCGGGGTGAACTCTCTGCGCTGCAGGCCGACATGACGGCGCTGATGCAGGCGGCCGTGGAGGCGGGCAGCAGCGCCGTCTCGGAAGAAGATCCGGTCGTCATCTCGGGCGAGCGCAAGCTGCTGGATGTGGAAGACCTGTCTTCGTCCATGGACAAGCTGCGCCGGCTCTTTGCCGTGTTCGAGCAGAAGACCGGCCTGCTGCAACTGCTCGACGTATCGAGCCGCGCCGAGGGCGTGCAGATCTTCATCGGCGGCGAAAGCAGCCTTGTGCCGCACGAAGACATGGCGGTCATCACCGCGCCGTACGAGGTGGACGGCAAGATCGTCGGCACGCTCGGCGTGATCGGGCCGATGCGCATGGCGTATGAGCGCGTGATCCCGATTGTGGATATCACGGCCAAGCTGCTGTCCAGCACGCTCAGCCAATATTGATCTCCCGGTTGTTCTGTCTGCGAGCTGCATAAGCTCAGCCGATTTTCTTCGACGACAGCCCACGCTGCCGTCTCTCACAATCGACTCCGGCGCATGTGCGCGATCTTTTCTGCCGGAGTCTTTCATGGCTGGTTCTTCCTTTTCCCGTTTGCTGGCTGCAGCGATGTCTGCGGCCATTTCGTTCGCGTTGCTTGGGGCGGCGCCTGCGCGCGCAGCGGACCGCGAGGTCGTCATCGCTTATCAGGACATGGTGCTGCCCTGGCGCTACGCCCAGGCGACGGGCGAGGTCGAGCGTGCCACCGGCTATAAGGTGACGTACCGCCAACTCGCCAGCGGCGCCGACGTGGTGCGCGCCATCGCGTCGGGTTCCGTGCAGATCGGCGAAGCGGGCTCCAGTCCGATTGCGGCCGGCGTGTCGCAGGGCGTGGACCTGTCGCTGTTCTGGATTCTCGACAACATCAATGATGCGGAAGCGCTGGTTGCCCGCAACGGCAGCGGCGTGTCGCGCGTGGCTGATCTGAAGGGCAAGACCTTGGGCGTGCCGTATGTGTCGACTTCGCATTTCCATGCGCTGGTGGCGCTGCAGCAAGCCGGGCTCGAGCCGCGCGACGTGAAGGTCGTCAACCTGCGGCCGCAGGAGTTGTCGGCCGCGTGGGACCGGGGCGATGTCGATGCCGCCTTCATCTGGGATCCGGTGCTCGCCAAGGTGAAGAAGAACGGCACCGTGCTGACCACCTCCGGCAAGATCGCCGCCGCCACCGGCAAGTCGACCTTTGATGGCTTCGTGGCGGACCGCAAGTTTGCGCGCGACCATGCCGAGTTCATCGCCAAGTTTGTCGAAGTGCTGGCCAAGGCCGATGCGGCCTATCGCGACAACAAGGCCGCGTGGACGGCGACCTCGCCGCAGGTGGCAGCCGTGGCCAAGACGTCGGGCGCGACGGCGGCGGATGTGCCGGCAAGTCTTGCGCTGTATGCCTTCCCGGATGCGGCGGAGCAGGCTTCCAAGCGCTGGCTGGGCGGCGGCGCGCAGTCGGGCGCAGCGCAATCGCTGCTGGCCACGGCGCAGTTTCTGAAGACGCAGGGCACGATCCAGACGGTGCTGCCGGATTACGGTGCCACCATCGACTCGCGCTTTGTCCAGCGTGCGGCCAACGCGGGCAACAAGGCCGTCGCCACCGCAGCGCGATGAGCCGCATCGATGTGCGCGGCCTGGGCGTCGACTACATCGACGCGCACGGCCGCACCACCCGCGCCCTGGCCGGAGTGGATTTGTCGATCAACGCCGGCGAGTTCGTCGTGGCCCTGGGTGCCTCCGGCTGCGGCAAGACCACGCTGCTGAACTGTCTTGCGGGTTTTGTGGCGCCCACGTCGGGGCAGATTCTCCTGGACGGCCGCGAAATCGATGGGCCGGGCGCAGACCGCGGCGTGGTGTTCCAGCGCTATGGGCTCATGCCGTGGCTGAACGTGCGCGACAACGTGGCGCTTGGCCTCAAGCTGCGCGGTGTCGACCGCAGGACGCGGCATGCACGTGCGCTGGAGTTGCTCCGGCTGGTCGGCCTTGAAGCGCATGCCGCATCGCCCGTCTATGCCCTGTCCGGCGGCATGCAGCAGCGTGTTGGCATTGCCCGTGCGCTGGCGACCGAGCCCCGCGTGCTGTTGATGGATGAACCGATGGGCGCGCTCGACGCGTTCACGCGCGAGACCATGCAGACGCTGGTGCTCGATGTCTGGCAACGCACCGGCACGACCGTTTTCTTCATCACGCACGACGTGGAGGAGGCCCTGTTCCTGGCAACGCGCCTGATCGTGATGTCGCCATCGCCGGGTCGCATCGTGCAGACATTCGATCTGCCGTTCTCGCGGCAGTCGCTGGCAGGCGGCGACGCCCGCGCGGTGAAATCGTCGCCGGAATTCATTGCCTGGCGCGAGCGTGTACTGGCGCTGATCCACCATGCCCCCGAGGAGCTGCTCGCATGAGCGCGCTCGAAACTCCCGTGCTGCAGCGCGCCTCCGTCGATGCAGCGCCGCCTTCCAGCAGGCCGGCGCGCAGGCTGCGCGGCTATCGTCTGCCAGGCGAGGGCAGCGCATTGGGGCTCAGCGTGTTGTCGGTGACGGCGTTGCTCCTGCTTTGGTGGGCGGCGACCACCTTCCATTGGGTGCCGCCGTTGTTCCTGCCTTCACCGCAGGCCGTCGGTCGCGCATTCATCGATGCCTGGCATGGCGATATTCAAGGCGGCCAGCCGCTGGCGTCGCATCTGGGCTGGAGCGCGTTGCGCGTGTTCGGTGCGTTTGCGCTGGCTGCCGTGACGGCCATACCGATCGGCCTTGCGATGGGCGTTTCCCGCACCGCGCGCGGCTTGCTGGATCCGCCCATCGAGTTCTATCGCCCGCTGCCGCCGCTGGCGTACCTGCCGCTCGTGGTCATCTGGCTGGGCATTGACGAGCGCGCCAAGATTGTCGTCATCTATCTTGCCTGCTTCGCACCGATTGCCATGGCCGCGCGTGCCGGCGTGCGCGGCGCCACGCTTGAGCAGATCAACGCCGCGTATGCGCTTGGCGCGAGCTTCACGCAGGTGGTGCGACATGTGATCCTGCCGGCGGCGCTGCCCGAGATCCTGACCGGCTTGCGCATCGCCATCGGCTTCGGCTGGACCACGCTGGTGGCGGCGGAAATGGTGGCGGCCACCGTGGGCGTGGGGCAGATGGTGCTCAATGCGTCGAGCTTTCTGCGCACCGACCTCGTGGTGATGGGCATCGTGCTGATCGGCGCGATTGCATGGGCGTTCGACTTGGCCATGCGCGCCATCGAAGCGCGCGTGGTGCCCTGGAAGGGCCGCAGCTGACCGAGACTCAGAAGCTGCCCGTGAACTGATAACGCCCGCCCGGATGCCACATGGTCGCCACGGACGCGACCTGACCCTGCGACAACGTTTTTCGCCGCAGCATCAGGCAGGGCTCGCGCACGTCCATGTGCAGCATTTCGGCGATCTCACGGGTGGGCAGGCGCGCCTCGATGCCGTAATCCACGCCCTGCAACGGGGCGGCACGCATCAGGTAGGCGTTTGGCGTGGTCTGCGTGAAATCCTGCTCCATGTATTCCGGCGCCAACGCCGCGTTGACCCAACGGTCTTCCACCTGGATCGGCAGGTCGTTTTCGAAGTGCACGATCAGTGAATGAAACAGCACGCGGCCGGCGGGCACGCCAAACGAAGCTGCCATCGCCTCGTTGGCGCGGGCGCGTTCCAGCTTGTGCAGTTCGGCGCGGTGCCGATGGCCGCGCGCTGCAATCTCCTCGGCGATATTGCGGATCGCCACCAGCGTCGCCTGGTATTTCTGCTGCGCGACGAACGTTCCCAAGCCTTGCACGCGCGTGAGGATCTGCTCGGCGGTCAACTCACGCAGCGCGCGATTGACCGTCATGCGCGACACGCCAAAGGTCTGCGCGAGCGTCGTCTCCCCCGGAATCATTTCCCCTTCCTGCCACTCCCCGCTGCGAATGCGCGTGAGGATGTCTTCCTTGATGCGCTGGAAGGCGGGGGTGCTGGCGGACGGGTCGTGTGACATGGGCGTGGCTTGCAGTGCGGCGGTGGCCGCGGATGTGATGTGCGGATGGCGGTCATCATCAGGGTTTGCTCTTAGCTTGTAAAGTTTTCTTGCCTAAGTTGTATATACAACATAAGATGCGCTCCATGACAAAGGAGTTCGCAGGAGACCTCACATGAACGCCCCGACCAACGCTGCCCACCTGACCAACGATCCGCGCTACGACGCCTCGCGTGAAATCCGGGCCCCCCGTGGCACCGAGCTGCACTGCAAGAGCTGGCTGACCGAAGCGGCTTACCGGATGCTGCAGAACAACCTCGACCCGGATGTGGCCGAGAACCCCAAGCACCTCGTCGTGTATGGCGGCATCGGCCGCGCCGCGCGCGACTGGGCCTGCTTCGACAAGATCCTGGAAACGCTGCGCGAGCTGAACGACGACGAATCGCTGCTCGTGCAATCGGGCAAGCCGGTGGGCGTGTTCAAGACCCACCCCGATGCGCCGCGCGTCCTGATCGCCAACTCCAACCTCGTGCCCAAGTGGGCGAACTGGGAACACTTCAACGAGCTGGATCGCAAGGGCCTGTTCATGTACGGCCAGATGACGGCCGGCAGTTGGATCTATATCGGCAGCCAGGGCATCGTGCAAGGCACGTACGAGACGTTTGCCGAAGCCGGCCGCCAGCATTACGACGGCAAACTGGCCGGCAAGTGGATCCTGACCGCCGGCCTGGGCGGCATGGGCGGCGCCCAGCCGCTGGCCGCCACGCTGGCCGGCGCCGTGTCGCTGAACATCGAGTGCCAGCAATCGAGCATCGATTTCCGCCTGCGTACGCGCTACCTCGACAAGCAAGCCAAGGACATCGACGACGCATTCAACCTGATTCGCCACCATTGCGAGCGCGGCGAGGCCGTGTCCATCGGTCTGCTCGGCAATGCGGCGGAAATCCTGCCGGAGCTGGTCAAGCGTGCCCGCGCCGGTGGCCTGAAGCCGGATCTGGTGACCGACCAGACCTCGGCGCATGATCTGGTCAACGGCTATCTGCCGATTGGCTGGACGGTCGAGCAATGGCGTGCTGCTCAACGCGACCCGTCGCAGCACGCCCGCCTGACCGACGAGGCCGCCAAGTCCTGCGCCGTGCACGTGCAGGCCATGCTGGATTTCCAGGCCATGGGCATCCCGACCGTCGACTACGGCAACAACATCCGCCAGGTCGCGTTCGATCAGGGCGTGAAGAACGCCTTCGACTTCCCGGGCTTCGTGCCGGCCTACATCCGTCCGCTGTTCTGCGAGGGCAAGGGCCCGTTCCGCTGGGTGGCGCTGTCGGGCGATCCGGAAGACATCTACAAGACCGACGCCAAGATCAAGGAACTCTTCCCGCACAACACGCACGTGCATCGCTGGCTCGACATGGCGCGTGATCGCATCGCCTTCCAGGGCCTGCCCGCGCGCATCTGCTGGCTGGGCCTGGGTGAGCGTCACCTGGCCGGCCTGGCGTTCAACGAGATGGTCAAGAATGGCGAGCTGAAGGCGCCGATCGTGATCGGCCGCGACCACCTCGACACGGGCTCGGTCGCCAGCCCCAACCGCGAAACCGAAGCCATGCGAGACGGCACCGACGCCGTGTCGGACTGGCCGCTGCTCAACGCGCTGCTCAACACGGCCGGGGGTGCCACGTGGGTGTCGCTGCACCATGGCGGCGGTGTCGGCATGGGCTATTCGCAGCACTCGGGCGTGGTGATCGTCGCCGACGGCACCGACGCTGCGGCCAAGCGCCTGGGCCGTGTGCTCGTCAACGACTCGGGCTCGGGCGTCATGCGCCATGCCGATGCCGGGTACGAAACCGCCATCGCCTGCGCCAAGCGCAACGGTTTGAACCTGCCGATGATCGGCTAAGTTAAAGACATCCTCTCGCATTGCTATGAACACCATGACCACGCCCCCCATCATCACGTTGCAGCCGGGCGAAATGTCCTTCGCCGACTTGCGCCGCGTCTGGCTCGCCCCGACGCCTGTTGCGCTGTCGGGCGATTGCGCGGCCGCCATCGAAGCGTCTGCGGCCACCGTGCAGGCCATCGTTGCCAAAGGCGACCCGGCCTACGGCATCAACACCGGGTTCGGCCTGCTGGCCAAGACGCAGATCCCCACGCACGAGCTGGAGCGCCTGCAACGCAACCTCATCCTCTCGCACGCCGTCGGCACGGGTGAAGACCTGAGCGACAACGTCGCGCGTCTGGTGCTGCTGATGAAGGCCGCCAGCCTGGCGCGCGGCTATTCGGGCGTGCGCCGTGTCGTGATCGACACGCTGCTGGCACTGCTGAACGCCGGCATCGTGCCGTGCATTCCGTCCAAGGGTTCGGTGGGCGCGTCGGGCGATCTGGCGCCGCTCGCGCACATGACGCTGGCCCTGCTGGGCGAGGGCGACGTGCGCGTGAATGGCGTGCGCACGCCGGCGCGTGCCGCCTTGGCCGCCGCCGGCATCGAGCCGATTGCGCTGGCCGCCAAGGAAGGGCTGGCACTCATCAACGGCACGCAGGTGTCGACCGCGCTGGCGCTCAACGGCCTGTTCCTGGCCGAGCGACTGCTGCAAGCCGCTACCGTGTCGGGTGCGTTGTCGGTGGATGCCGCCAAGGGCAGCGATGCGCCGTTTGACCCGCGCGTGCACACGGTGCGCGGCCAGCCCGGCCAGATCGCCACCGCCGCGGTGTACCGCAACCTGCTGGCCGGCAGCGCCATCCGCCAGTCGCACCTCGTGGGCGACAAGCGCGTACAAGACCCGTACAGCCTGCGCTGCCAGCCGCAAGTCATGGGCGCATGTTTCGACCTGATCCGTCAGGCCGGCGCCACGCTGCTCACCGAAGCCAACGCAGTCACCGACAACCCGCTGGTCTACGCCGACGCCGGTGAAGTGATCTCGGGCGGCAACTTCCACGCCGAACCGGTGGCGTTTGCTGCCGACATGCTTGCGCTGGCGATTGCCGAGATTGGTGCGCTGTCGGAGCGCCGCATCGCGCTGCTGATCGACTCCACGCTGTCTGGCCTGCCGCCGTTCCTGGTCGAGCAGCCGGGCCTGAACTCGGGCTTCATGATCGCGCACGTCACGGCCGCGGCGCTGGCCTCGGAAAACAAGACGTTCGCCCACCCAGCCAGCGTCGACAGCCTGCCGACGTCCGCCAACCAGGAAGACCACGTCAGCATGGCGACCTTCGCGGGCCGCCGTTTGCAGGACATGGCAGAGAACACCGCCACCATCGTCGGCATCGAAGCGCTGGCGGCGGCGCAGGGCATCGACTTCCACAAGCCATTGGCGACGTCCGACACGCTGCAGAAGGCACATGGCTGCATCCGCGCGCGCGTGGCCTACTACGGTGAAGATCGGCTGTTCGCCCCCGACATCGAAGCCGCCCGCCGCCTCGTGCTCGATGGCGACCTTGGCGATTCGTGCCGCGCGCACGTCGGCGAACTCGCACTCGTCTGACCATGCTCGCCCAAGCCGAACCGAACGTCTGGCAAGGCCGCGTCGATGCGGAAGAAGGCCCGCTGGGCTTGCGTTGGCACCAGACGGTGCGCCGCATCGATGCAGCGACGCCGTTGGCCAACACCGTCGCCCTGGCGGGCTTTGCCTGCGATGCGGGTGTCGCACGCAATCACGGGCGAACCGGTGCACAGGCGGGCCCGGCCGCCATCCGCAAGATGCTCGCGAACTTGCCCGCGCGTGCCGGCCGTGTGGTCGTCGACGCAGGCGATGTGACTTGCCAGGGCGATGCGCTGGAAGACGCGCAGAGCGAATTGTCGGGTGTGCTCCACGATCTGCTCGACCGCGGCGCATTTCCGATCGCGCTCGGCGGCGGGCATGAGATCGCGTGGGCCTCGTTTGGCGGCTTGGCGCGGCATCTGGCGGCGAAATCCGACCAGCCCCCGCGTATCGGCATTCTCAATCTGGACGCGCATTTCGATTTGCGCGCGGGCGAGCGGGGCAGCTCCGGCACGCCATTCCGCCAGATCGCCGAAGACTGCGCGCGGCGCGGATGGCCGTTCCACTACGCCTGCCTCGGCGTGAGCACTTACGCCAACACCGAGGCGCTGTTCGCGCGTGCGCGCCAGCTCGGCGTGCGCTGGATGCACGACGACGAGATGGACGTCATGCAACTCGCGCACGTGTTGAAGGTGGTGGAGGTGTTCCTGAGCCAGGTCGACCACGTCTATCTGACGATGTGCCTGGACGTGCTGCCGGCCGCGGTGGCTCCAGGCGTGAGCGCGCCGTCCGCACGCGGCGTGGGGATGGACGTGATCGAGCCCATCGTCGATCGCGTGGTCAGCTCGGGCAAGCTGCGGCTGGCAGATGTAGCGGAACTGAACCCGTCGCTCGACATCGACAACCGCACGGCACGTGTCGCCGCCCGCCTCGTGGCGCGCGTGGCAGACGGCATTGGCCTGCAGGGAGCTGCGCATGACTGATCCGGCCAACCCGCACTGGGACGCGCTCTGGACCAACGTCAACCTCGCCACGCTTGCCGCCGATGCCGACGGCTACGGCGAGATCCGCGACGGGGCCATCGCCGTCAAGGATGGCCGCATTGCGTGGCTTGGCTACCGGGCCGATCTGCCCGTCAACGCCCGCGCCGCACGGCAACACGATGGCGGCGGCGCGTGGCTCACGCCCGGCCTGATCGATTGCCACACGCACCTCGTCTACGCCGGCAACCGCAGCAATGAATTCGAAGCGCGCCTGAACGGCGTGCCATACGAAGAGATTGCGCGGGCGGGCGGCGGCATCCTCTCGACCGTTCGCGCCACGCGGGCCGCCAGCGAAGACGCGTTGGCCGACGCCAGCCTGCCGCGCCTGAATGCCCTGCGCGCCGAAGGTGTCACCACCGTCGAGATCAAGTCGGGCTACGGCCTGAACCTGGAAACCGAGCGCCGCATGCTGCGCGTTGCACGGCGCTTCGGCCAATCATTGCCGGTGCGCGTGCGCACGACGTTCCTCGGCGCGCATGCCGTGCCGCCCGAATTCGCCGGCCGTGCGGATGACTACATCGATCATCTCTGCGCCGATGTGCTGCCCGCGCTCGCTGCGGAGGGCCTGGTCGATGCTGTTGACGCCTTCTGCGAAACCATTGGCTTCACGCCCGCACAGACGGCGCGCATGTTCGACGCGGCGCAGCGCCACGGCTTGCCGGTCAAGCTGCACGCCGAGCAGCTCTCCGATCAGGGCGGCGCGGCGCTGGTGGCTCGCTACGGCGGGCTGTCAGCGGATCACCTCGAATGCCTGACCGAGGCCGGCATCGCAGCCATGGCGCAAGCCGGCACGGTGGCCGTGCTGCTGCCCGGCGCGTTCTACTGCCTGCGCGAAACGCGCCTCCCGCCGATGGCCGCGCTGCGCGCCGCCGGTGTGCCCATGGCCGTGTCGACCGACTGCAACCCTGGTACCTCGCCGTTGTCGTCGCTTCTGCTGGCGATGAACATGGCGTGCACGCTGTTCCGCCTGACGCCGCTGGAAGCGCTGACCGGCGCGACGCGTCATGCTGCCGCAGCGCTGGGCCTGTCTGGCACGTGTGGCGTGCTGGCTCCGGGCTGCGCGGCCGATTTCGCCCTGTGGCGCATCGACCGGCCCGCCGATCTGGCGTACGCGATGGGGCTGAACCCATGTGTGGGCGTGATCAAGGACGGCACCGTGGTGGCGTAAGGAACACGCGAGGACGCGGCTCGTATAATCGGCCGGTCTATCGCGAACCCGCGCCCATGCCCTTCTTGCCCGAACCCCTGTTCCAGCACGGCCAGCCCGATCGCACGGCGATCCTGCTCGTCAATCTCGGTACGCCTGACGGCACGTCGCCGCGCGAGGTCGGCCGCTACCTGCGTCAGTTCCTGTCCGACCCCCGCGTTGTGGAAATTCCGCGCGCGGTGTGGTGGTTCATCCTCAACGGGCTGATCGTGCCGCTGCGTTCGCGCACGTCGGCGCACAAATACGAAAGCATCTGGCTGCGCGAGGCCAACATGACGGGCTCGCCGCTGCTCGTCTACAGCGAGCGCCAGGCGCATGCGCTGCAGCAGTTGCTGAACGCGCAGGGCCACGATGTGGTGGTCGCCTGTGCAATGCGCTATGGCAATCCGTCGATTCCGTCCGTCATGCAGGCGCTGCGCAAGCAGGGCGTCGAGCGCATCCTCGTGCTGCCGATGTATCCGCAGTATTCCGGCACCACCACCGCCACGGCCTTCGACGAGGTCTTCCGTGTGCTGGGCGAAATGCGCAATCAGCCGGAGTTGCGGCTGATCAAGCATTTCCACGATGACCCCGCTTACATCAATGCGCTGCACCAGCAGGTGGGGGCATATTGGGCGCAGCACGGCGCTCCAGATTTTGCGCACGGCGACAAGCTGGTGCTGTCATTCCATGGTGTGCCGCGACGGACGCTGGAATTGGGCGATCCGTATCACTGCGAATGCCTGAAGACCGGCCGCTTGCTGGGGGAAGCGCTCGGCCTGCAGCCGGGTCAGTACCTGGTCACGTTCCAGTCACGCTTTGGCCGCGCCGAATGGTTGCAGCCGTACACCGCGCCCACGCTGGAAGAGCTTGGCCGCGTCGGCACCCATCGCGTCGACGTGTTCTGCCCGGGCTTTCCGGCCGATTGCCTGGAAACGCTGGAAGAGATCGCCATGGAAGGGCAGTCCACTTTCCGTGTCGCCGGCGGCAAGGAATTCCATTACATCCCGTGCCTGAACGACAGCGAGGTGTGGATCGCCGGCATTGCCGACATTGCGCTGGCGCATCTGCAGGGCTGGCCGCTCACGCTCACGCATCCGCATGTGCTGGAGGCGAGCCGCACGCGTGCGCAGAGCAAGGGGGCCGCCGCATGAAAGTGAGCACGGACGCGGCCGATCGCGTGCGCATCGACAAATGGCTGTGGGCGGCGCGCTTCTTCAAGACACGTTCGCAGGCGACGGATGCGGTCGAACGCGGTCGCGTGCAGATCAACGATCAGCCGGTCCGCCCCGCCAAGGATGTCAAAATTGGTGACCGCGTGCGGGTGCACGCGCATGAACAGCAGTGGGAAGTCGAGGTATTGGCGCTGGCGGAAGTGCGCGGCCCGGCTTCGGTCGCGCAAACGCTCTACGCCGAGACGGACACCAGTCGCTTAAAACGCGAAGAGAACGCCGACAAGCGCCGCCTGTATCGGGAACCCGCCACACAAATTGCCGGCCGGCCGACCAAGCGAGACCGGCGACGCATCGACAAACTTGGCGGAGAATGAAGCGTTCCGCGCAAGTGTGTGCTAACTTGATACGCTCATCAGGCCGCGCGGCATCTGCTGCATCTGTGCGGGCTTGATAATGTAGTGCTTGAAGAATGCCTTGCCGCTGCCGTACTCCGTATAACGCGGCGTGACGGCCCCAGACAGGCAGATGAACGTTGTGGCTGCGGTCAGCGTCAACAGCAGGAGCACGGTCAGAACGGGCAATTTGTTGTGCATGGTACGAACCCTCAAAGAAGCTCGCGCCCCCCAGTTTTTTCTTGCATCATAGGTGGCTCATCAGGGCGCCGCAATTGCTGTGCCGTGGCAGTCTGATGAAAGTTGTAACCCCATATTTCGTGATGCACGGCGCACAGTTACCGCGCATCCGGCGCCCTTGAAAAGCGCGCCAATTGCCCCATAACGGGGACAAATCGTTTGTAAAAATCCAGCGGATCGTCTTCGGGTACATCCCGTGCGTCGATGCCCTTTATCCAGCGCTATGAATCACTCTTCGCACACCCCTTCTAACTCGGACATGCCAGCGGACACTCAAGCCACCCAGCCGAACCCATCGGCGACGGGCCAGGCGGCCCACGCCTATTCGAGCCAGGCTCAGCGCGCGAGCGCCGATGCCCAGGCTGTCGCCGGTGACGAAGCCGCCGTGGCGGAGGCCGCGGCCGACGTGGACGTTGCTGAACTGCGCCGTCAGCTCGAGGCCGCTGAAGAAAAGGCTCGTCAGAACTACGAGAACTGGGCGCGCGCCACGGCCGAAGGCGAGAACATTCGCCGCCGTGGCCAGGAGGATGTGGCCAAGGCGCACAAATTCGCCATCGAAGGCTTCGCCGAATATCTGCTGCCCGTGATGGATAGCCTGCAGGCCGCCTTGGCGGACACTTCGGGCGACGCCACCAAGCTGCGCGAGGGCGTTGAACTGACGCTCAAGCAGCTGTACGCCGCGTTCGAAAAGGGCCGTGTGACCGAGTTGAACCCGGTGGGCGAAAAGTTCGATCCGCATCGCCATCAAGCCATCTCGATGGTGCCGGCCGATCAGGAAGCCAATACCGTGGTGGCGGTGCTTCAGCGCGGCTACACGCTGGCCGACCGCGTGCTGCGCCCGGCTCTCGTGACCGTGGCGGCGCCGAAGTAAGCCAACGCCCCGTGATCCAGAACACAGCCACGTCGCATGATGCCCAACGCGCGATTCCGGTCGACAAGACCGCGTTCGCGGCGTTTGGCATGCGCGAGGTAAACACCGCCACCTTCGACGCGGCCATTGCGGCTGCGGGCGATGCCCTCGTGTGCGTGTTCTTCTGGGGCGTCGATTGCTTCAACTGCGAGATGGCCAAGAAGGCCATGCTCGCGCAACCGGGCGCCGTGCGTGAGCTTGGGCTGACGTGGCTGCATGCCGACGTCTATGCGCACCCGGAACTGGGCCAGCGCTTTGGCTTGCACGGTGTTCCGGTATTCATGTTCTTCCATCGTGGCAAGAAGCTCGGCCGAGCGACCGGCTGGCATGGCCACGCGCAATTTGCCGCCGCCGTTGCCAATGCGCGCAACAAGCTGGCCGGCAAGCCGCTCATTTGAGGCAGCGACCGTCATGACGTCGATGCCGATGGCTGCGGCCCTCTTCCTCGTTTCGCCTTCCCGTGCTGTGCGCCCCAAGCGCATGGCGCGCACCTTGCCGCGCGCCGCTCAGGCGATGATCGCGGCCCTTGCCGCCGCCCGGCGGTCGTTCTAGTGCCCCTGCGGCACGTTGCCGCCGGGCTCTCTCTCTTTCGCCAGCAGTTTTAGTTCGTATTACCGCCGGCCGGCCTGTGTGCCTGCCGGTTTCCTTGCCGCTGCTTTGCGTTGGCCTGCGGGGCTATCGGCAGCGGCTTTGCCTCGTGTTGAACACAGACTTGTAGGAGATCGTCATGTCCAAAGCAGCCGCCATCTACCTGACCGAGCTTGACCTCACCCGCCTCGAAAATGCCGCCGCGCGCGCTGGCAGCAACTCGCCGCTGGCCGACCTCGTCGACGACCTGATCGCCCGTGCCAACGTTGTGCCTGGCGACAAGATTCCCGCCGACGTGGTCACCATGAACTCGGTCGTGTGCGTGGTGGATGACACCGGCGCCGAGCAAGAGTGGACGCTCGTCTACCCGGAAGAGGCCAACGTGACGTCGGCCAAGTTGTCGGTGCTCTCCCCGATGGGCGCTGCGCTGTTGGGTGCGCGTGCGGGCAAGTCGGTCAAATACTCGGCGCCAAATGGCGCACAGCGCTCCTTGCGCATCGACCGCGTGGCATTCCAGCCAGAGGCCAGCGGCCAGCACACGCTCTAAGCCGGCTGCGTTCTATCGCGAGAGGCTGTACCCGACACGCACCTGCGAGCCCAGCTTGTGGTTGTAGTCGAGCAGGCTCTCGCCGTAGCCGGTGAAATACTGGATGAACAGATAGCCCGCCGTGCCAGTGAATATCCGGCTCATCGGATACGTCAATTGCGCGTCGACGCTGCCGTAGGCCTTGCGAGTGCCTTTGCGCAGCGTGGCGGCCAGTTCCCAGCCATTGGGCGCGCCGTACGACACGCGGAAATCCCCAAAGCCGCGGTAGTGCGCGATATCGGTGTTGCCAGTGCGCGTGAGGTAGGCGTAGAGCTTCGGCTCGAACTTCCAGTGGTAATCGTTCAGGTCACCAAAGTGGAACGTGGGGCGGACGAAGACGGTGTTGATGGCGCGTGAGGCATCGCCGTCGCGGCCGTTCGATTCGTGCTCGATGCCGCCTGCGAACGACAGCCGGGTGAGCGCGCCGCCGTGGATGCCCGTGTCGGGCCGGTAATAGAAGATGCTGGGCCGGTAATTCGTATCGCGGAACGGCGCGGATTCCTTGCCCAGATCCCACAGCGAGAACTGCGTGTAACCGAAATACAGGTTATCGAGCAGCGCTGCCGATGCCGGATTCTCCGGCTGAAAAATCCGGAATTTAAAGCTCAGCTGGAACTTGGCGTTCAGCCCTTCGTGCGCCCCGATGGCAGCGAACATGGGCTCGTGGAACGTCAGGCGAGCGGTGTCTTCTGGCGGACGGGATGCTTCGCCACTGCCCGCCACCGCCACAGGGGTGGGCGGTGCAGCCGTTGCGTTGGCAGCGGGGGCACTCGGGTTGGTGCCGAGCGCGCCGCCCGGCTGGGTCGCTTCGGCCGCGGCGTTACGGGCCGCGCCGGCCGGAGCGCCATCCGCGGCAATCTGCGGGGCGTCTGGGCCGCGCACGAGCGTCACCAGAACGGGTGCCGCATCCAGATCGGGAATATCGATCCGAACCGTACCGCGCAGCGCCTCGGGCAGCGTGCCCGTATAGGCGACGGTGCGGACCTGCCCCGGGCGCAGATGCAGGGTCTCCGCCCCGGCGTTATGTCGATTGAGGATCACTTCCACCGCGCCTTGCAGATCGGCGGTGGCGGTTGCGCGCAGCTTGGCCGGCACGGCATAGCTGCGCTGGGCGGCATCGCCCGAAATGACCAGGGTCAGGGTGAAGGGCTGGTTGGCATCGATGCGGCGGGAGGGCTGGAGCAAGGCAACAGCGGCATCGGCGGAGGGCACGGCGCATGCGGCAAGGAGCGCAGCGCCAAGAATGGATCGAAGCGGATGCAAAGGCATGGGCGCAAAAGCCGGGTTGGCGTCCGGCGAGTGGCAATGCGCGCAAGGGTAACACCCAGACCTTTTGTGCCCGGTTTGCGGTTCCGGGCATTCAAAACGCCCGTTTTTGCCGGGGAGCGCACGTTTTCGGGTGCTTTCCCAAGAAAAACCGGCCAAAATGCTCAACTTTTCAAAATTCGGCCTTGAAAAGCCAGACGGCACTCCCACATCCGATCCAAGTTTGTATTCAGTGCAGTCCTGACACCAGATTCGAGGAGCAAGAACATGGGCAAAATCATCGGTATCGACCTCGGTACCACCAATAGCTGCGTGGCCATCATGGAGGGCAACACGCCCAAGGTGATCGAGAACGCCGAAGGCGCACGCACCACCCCGTCGATCATCGCGTACATGGAAGACGGCGAGATCCTGGTCGGTGCCCCGGCCAAGCGCCAGGCGGTGACCAACCCGAAGAACACGCTGTACGCCGTCAAGCGCTTGATCGGCCGCAAGTTTGAAGAGAAGGAAGTCCAGAAGGACATCGGCCTGATGCCGTACACCATCACCAAGGCCGACAATGGCGACGCCTGGGTGGAAGTGCGCGACAAGAAGATGGCGCCGCCGCAGATTTCGGCTGAAGTCCTGCGCAAGATGAAGAAGACTGCCGAGGACTACCTGGGCGAGGAAGTGACCGAAGCCGTGATCACGGTGCCGGCCTACTTCAACGATTCGCAGCGCCAAGCCACCAAGGATGCCGGCCGCATCGCCGGTCTGGACGTCAAGCGCATCATCAACGAGCCGACCGCGGCTGCGCTGGCATTCGGCCTGGACAAGAACGAAAAGGGCGACCGCAAGATCGCCGTGTATGACCTCGGCGGCGGTACGTTCGACATCTCGATCATCGAGATTGCCGACGTGGACGGCGAGAAGCAGTTCGAAGTGCTGTCGACCAACGGCGATACGTTCCTGGGCGGCGAAGACTTCGACCAGCGCATCATCGATTACATCATCGGCGAGTTCAAGAAGGAGCAGGGCGTCGACCTGTCGAAGGACGTGCTCGCGCTGCAACGCCTGAAGGAAGCCGCTGAAAAGGCCAAGATCGAGCTGTCGAGCACCCAGCAGACCGAAATCAACCTGCCGTACATCACGGCTGATGCCTCGGGTCCGAAGCACTTGAACCTGAAGATCACGCGCGCCAAGTTGGAAGCGCTGGTCGAAGACCTGATCGCCCGTACGATCGATCCGTGCCGCACCGCCATCAAGGATGCTGGCGTGAAGGTGTCGGACATCCACGACGTGATCTTGGTCGGCGGCATGACGCGTATGCCGAAGGTGCAGGAAAAGGTGAAGGAGTTCTTCGGCAAGGAAGCTCGCAAGGACGTGAACCCGGACGAGGCCGTTGCCGTGGGCGCTGCCATCCAGGGTCAGGTGCTGGGCGGTGACCGTACCGACGTGCTGCTGCTGGACGTGACGCCGCTGTCGCTGGGCATCGAAACGCTGGGTGGCGTGATGACCAAGATGATCGGCAAGAACACGACCATCCCGACCAAGTTCTCGCAGACGTTCTCGACCGCGGACGACAATCAGCCGGCCGTGACGATCAAGGTCTATCAGGGCGAGCGTGAGATGGCCTCCGGCAACAAGCTGCTGGGCGAATTCAACCTGGAAGGCATTCCGCCGGCACCGCGCGGCACGCCGCAGATTGAAGTGTCGTTCGACATCGACGCCAACGGCATCCTGCACGTGGGCGCCAAGGACAAGGCGACCGGCAAGGAAAACAAGATCACGATCAAGGCAAGCTCCGGCCTGTCGGAAGCCGAGATCGAGCGCATGGTGAAGGACGCCGAGGCCAACGCCGAGGAAGACAAGAAGCTGCGCGAACTGGTCGACTCCCGTAACCAGGGTGAAGCGCTGGTGCACTCGACCAAGAAGGCACTGGGCGAGTACGGCGACAAGCTGGAAGCTGGCGAGAAGGACAAGATCGAAGCCGCGATCAAGGAACTTGAGGAAACCCTGAAGGGTGCCGACAAGGCCGCGATCGACGCCAAGACCGAAGCGCTGGCAACCGCCTCGCAGAAGCTGGGCGAGAAGGTCTATGCCGACATGCAGGCCAAGGGCGAGGCAGGCGGCGCTGAACACGCGGCCGGTGCCCAGGCAGGCGCGCAAGCCGGACAAGGCGCACCGCACGACGATAACGTCGTCGACGCCGAGTTCAAGGAAGTGAACGACAAAAAGTAAGCCAACTCGTCCGCCAGGCGGACGTTACGGTACGCCGGGCAGTGATCATCGGGTTGTGCGGGACGCACCTGATGTCACGCTCGGCTTTTTTGCTATTCGACACGCAGTAAAAACAGGCGACGACTGAAGCCACCATGGCAAAACGTGATTACTACGAAGTGCTCGGGGTAGGCAAGAACGCGAGCGACGACGAGATC
The DNA here is from genome assembly GCF_958350185.1 of Ralstonia edaphi. Classification (NCBI taxonomy): domain Bacteria; kingdom Pseudomonadati; phylum Pseudomonadota; class Betaproteobacteria; order Burkholderiales; family Burkholderiaceae; genus Ralstonia; species Ralstonia edaphi. The sequence goes on along the minus strand of NZ_CATWHI010000002.1, from coordinate 958,228 downwards.
AAGAAGGCATATCGCAAGCTCGCGATGAAGTACCACCCGGACCGCAATCCGGACAGCAAGGAAGCGGAAGAGAAATTCAAGGAGGCCAAAGAGGCCTACGAGATGCTCTCCGACGCCGAGAAGAAAGCTGCCTACGACCAGTACGGCCACGCGGGCGTTGACCCGAACATGGCCGGCGGCTTTGGCGCGGGCGGTGCGGGCTTTGGCGGGGGCTTTGCCGAAGCCTTCGGTGACATCTTTGGCGATATCTTTGGCCAAGCCCAGGGTCAGGGCGGGCGCCGCGGTGGCGGCCCGCAGATGTATCGCGGCGCTGACCTGCGCTACAGCATGGAGATCACGCTGGAGCAGGCCGCGCATGGCTACGATACGCAGATCCGCGTGCCGCACTGGGATGAGTGCGACCACTGTCACGGCAAGGGCGCCGAGCCCGGCTCCAGCGTGGAGACGTGCCCGACCTGCCACGGCGCTGGTCAGGTGCGTGTGTCGCAAGGCTTCTTCACGATGCAGCAGACGTGTCCGAAGTGCCACGGCAGCGGCAAGTACATCCCCAAGCCGTGCACCAAGTGCCACGGCCAGGGCAAGCTGAAGAGCCAGAAGACGCTGGAAGTGAAGATTCCGGCCGGCATCGATGAAGGCATGCGCATCCGTTCGTCGGGTAATGGCGAGCCGGGCATCAACGGCGGGCCTCCGGGCGATCTGTATGTGGAAATCCACATCAAGCCGCACCCGGTGTTCGAGCGCGACGGCGACGACCTCCATTGCCAGATGCCGATTTCGTTTGCGACGGCGGCCATCGGCGGCGACATCGAAGTGCCGACCCTGGGCGGCCGCGCGTCGTTCACGGTGCCCGAAGGCACGCAGGCCGGCAAGACGTTCCGCCTGCGTGGCAAGGGCATCAAGGGCGTGCGTTCGGGCTATGCGGGCGATCTCTATGTGCACATCAACATCGAGACGCCGGTCAAGCTGACGGAGCACCAGAAGGAACTGCTCAAGCAGTTCGACAAGTCCGTGCACGAAGGCGGCTCGCGGCACAGCCCGCAGGAGCAGTCGTGGCTAGACAAGGTGAAAAACTTCTTCTCCTCGTAAGAAGCCGCGTAAAGCTACTGCGCGGCCCGATCTTGGCACTGTGATGCTCGCCGTACCAATGTACGGCTGCGCTTCTCGTGCCAACCTCGGGCCGCTCGCTACGCTTTTCGAGGCTTCTTAAACACCAACTCTTCAATCGGGACATCGTCATGCAGCCGCTCCAAGCGCCAGAAGCCGGCGCGCCGTTCGCGCTGCTGGACGATGCCACCTCGGGCGGGGCGCCGTGCTCGCGCTGGTACACCGGTTATGCCGGCGAGTTTTTCCGGCCGGCCGGTATCCTGGATGGGCTGGACGATGACCTCCGCGCCGCCTGGCGCGAGGGTTTGCATGCCCTGATCGTTGCGCCGTATGAGTTTGGCGAGCCGCTGGTCGGTCTGCCGGCTTCCACTGAAATCTCTTCGTCCTTGCCCGGTCACGATGGCCGTTTGCGCGTGCTGCTGTTCCGCACGATGCAGGTGCTGTCGCCGGCGGAGGTCGATTCGCTGTTCGAGGCTTGGCCTGAAGCGGCGGGGGCGGCCGGTCTGTTCGACTGTGCTGCCAGCGTTGATCACGCCACCTATACCAACGCCATCGCGCGCATCCACGACTGGATTGCGGCGGGCGACACCTACGAAGTCAACTACACGTACCGCCTGCGCATGACGGCGTTTGGCGCGCCCGCGGCGCTGTATCGGCGCCTGCGCGCGCGCCAGCCGGTGCCGTACGGCGCGTTCATTGGGCTGCCGGACGGCGGCGCGATTTTGTCGTGCTCGCCGGAGCTGTTCTTCTCGCACCAGGCGGGCCAGCTTGTTGCGCGGCCGATGAAGGGCACCGCGCCCGCATCCGGCGACGTCGAAGTCGACGAAGCCCGCGCCATCGCGCTCGCAGCTGATGAGAAGAACCGCGCCGAGAACCTGATGATCGTCGACCTCTTGCGCAACGATCTGGGCCGTCTCGCACGCGCGGGTTCGGTACGTGTGCCGACGCTGTTCGAGGTGACGCCGTTCGGCAGCGTGCTGCAGATGACGTCGACCGTGGAGGCCGAGATTCCGCCCGCCACTGGCCTGGCCGATTGCCTGCGCGCGCTGTTTCCGTGCGGCTCCATCACGGGCGCGCCCAAGCGGCGGACGATGGAAATCATCAAGGCGCTGGAGCCGGAGCCGCGTGGCCTGTACACCGGCGCGATCGGCTGGATCGACGCGCCTGCCGACGATCGCGCGATGGGCGACGCATGCTTCTCGGTGGCGATCCGCACGTTGGTGCTGAGCGCGCCCGGCACCGATGGCCTGCGCCGCGGTGAACTCGGCATCGGCTCCGGCATCGTGCATGACAGCATCGCCGATGAGGAATACGCGGAGTGCCAACTGAAAGCGCGCTTCGTGACGGCGCTCGACCCGGGGTTGTCGTTGTTCGAGACGATGCGCGCGACGCGCGGCGGGGTGCCTTTGCTGGATTGGCATCTGGCGCGGCTGGGGCGTTCAGCGGCTGCGTTTGGTTTCCCGTTTGATCGGACCGCGCTGGCGGACAACGTGGCGCGTGCGTGCGCATCGTTGGATGGCGGGGGCGCTTACCGCATGCGCCTATTGCTTACGTCGGACGGTGTGGCCAACGTATCGGCCGTGCCTCTGTCGCCCCTGCATGCGAGCTGGGATGCGCCGGTCCGCCTGCTCGTCGCACCGCAACCGCGCGAGGCCACGCACAGTCTGCCGGCGCACAAGACCACGTTGCGCGAAGGTTACGACGCTGCGTGGCAGGCAGCGGAGCGCGAAGGTGCATTCGATGCCGTGTTCTTCAACGCGGACGGCACCTTGGCTGAAGGCGGGCGCAGCACGTTGCTGGTCAAGCTCGATGGTGCGTGGTGGACGCCGCCGCTGTCCGCGGGGGTCTTGCCGGGGGTGATGCGCGCCGTGCTGCTGAAAGACGCATCGCCCTGGCTCGGTGGGCCGCTGCAAGAGCGTGTCCTCACGCGCGCCGATGTTGCCCGCGCCGAGGCCATCGCTGTATGCAATGCCCTACGCGGCGTGGTGCCCGCGCATTTCGAGCCGGCCCTGACCGCCGACGTGCTCTAGCTTCCAGCGCGCCACGCCGGGCAGGTTGATGAGCTCGCGGTCGTGGCAGACCATCAACAGTGTGCGGCCCTCCGCTGCCAGCTCGCCGACCAGCGCAATGACTTGCTCGCGTGCGGCGCCATCCAGATTGGACGTCGGTTCGTCGAGCAGCAGCACATCCGTGTGCAGCGCGCGAGCACGCGCCAAGGCGAGGCGTTGCGTCTCGCCGCCGGACAGCCGTTCGGGCGACACATCCACCACGTGCTCCAGACCCGCCCAGCGCAGCGCATCGTCGACACGCGCAGCGAGCTCCGCATGCGGTACGCGGTGTGCTCCCGTGGTCAGGCCATAGGCGAGATTCGCGCGTACCGACGTGCGGAACAGATAGGGATGCTGGTGTACGTAGGTCAGCCGCTTGCGCAGCTCCGCCGGGTAGGGCGACAGCGCCTGCCGCCCCTTGCCCATGTCAACCGTCGCGCCATTGGCGGGTGCAAGCCCGGCCAGCATGCGCAGCAGCGTTGTCTTGCCGACACCGTTTGCGCCGGTGATGACAATCGCATGTCCGGCCGAGAGGGCCAGGCGCGGAATCTCGAACAGAACGCGCGCGCCGTGCTGGCAGCGCAAGCCTTCAAACACCATCGTGGGCTGCGACGACGCGCTCATGCCGGCTCCCTGCGATAGTTGCCAGCCCCTTGCAGCCACGCCAGCACAAGGTTGACGAGCAGTGCCAGCACGATCAGCACGATGCCCAGCGCGATGCCCTGTGCGAACTCGCCCTTGCTGGTTTCCAGCGCAATCGCCGTGGTCATGGTGCGCGTGACGCCTTCGATGTTGCCGCCGACCATCAGCGCAGAGCCCACTTCCGCGATCACGCGTCCGAAGCCGGCCACCACCGCGGCCATCAGGCCGAAGCGCAATTCACGAAACACCGTCAGCAGCAGCCGGACGCGTCCGGCGCCCAGCACGCGCGCGGTTTCTGCCAGACGCGGATCCGCGCGCTCAAGTGTCGTCAGTGCAAACGCGACAATCACCGGCAGCCCAAGCACCGCTTGCCCGAGGATCATCCCGCCCTGCGTGAACAGCAGCCCGAAGCCGCCAAGCGGCCCTTGGCGCGACAGCAGCAGATACAGCAGCAGCCCGATCAGCACAGTCGGAAACGACAGCGACGCCTGCGCCAGCACCACGAGCGCGCGGCGGCCCATAAAGCGGTGCATGGCGATGAGGTAAGCGATGAGCAGACCGGGAGGTGCCGCCAGCGCTAACCCCGCGATCGCCACCTTCACCGACACCCAGACGATCCGCCACAGCGCCGCATCGCCGCTGGCGAGCAGGGCGAAGGCGTCGACGGTGGCCGACCAGATTTCCATGCGGATGCCGCTTAGGCGAAGGTATGTTCCGGGCCGGGGAACGTGCCGTCCTTGACGGCGGCCACGTAGGCCGCGACGGCGCCGTCGATGGTGGCTTGCCCGTCCATGAAGTTGCGTACGAACTTGGGGCGGTGACCGGGGAACACGCCCAGCATGTCGTGCATCACGAGCACCTGGCCCGAGCACTCCAACCCCGCACCGATGCCGATGGTCGGAATGGCCAGCAGGCGCGTCACCTCGCCAGCCAGCGCGGCAGGAATCGCTTCCATCACGACGAGTTGCGCACCGGCATCCTGCACGGCCAGCGCGTCGGCTTTCAGTTGCGCAGCCGCTTCGTCGCCGCGACCCTGCACCTTGAAGCCGCCGAACGCATGCACCGATTGCGGCGTCAGGCCGATGTGCGCACACACCGGAATGCTGCGTTCAACGAGAAACTTGATCGTCGGCGCGAGCCACACGCCGCCTTCGAGCTTGACCATCTGCGCGCCGGCCTGCATCACGCGCACGGCGCTGTGGAACGCCTGTTCGGGCGTGCCATAAGTACCGAACGGTAGGTCGGATACGAGCAGCGCTTTCTCGATGCCGCGCGATACGCATTCGGTGTGATAGACGATGTGATCGAGCGTGACCGGCAGCGTGGTCTTCTGGCCCTGCATCACGTTGCCGAGCGAATCGCCGACGAGCAGCACGTCGGTGCCGTTGCGATCCATCAGGGCGGCGAAACTGGAGTCGTAGGCGGTCAGCATGGCGATGCGCTCGCCGGCGGCACGCATGGCCTGCAGCGAAGTCACCGTGACGGCCTTGCGGTTCGATTCCTGGAGATAGCTCATGGACTGAGACTCATTGGGGCATCGCGAGCGCCCACGCAGACCATGCGGTGCGTCGACTGACTAGCGCGTTGCCAGCTTGATGAATTCCTTGGGTCCGCGCATCGCGTCGATGCGGGCGAGCAAGGTGCGGAAATCGTCGTCGTTGCCTGCGGGGTCGAAGGCAGCGGTGTCGACGATCATCGTCGGTGCGGCATCGTAATACAGAAACAGCTCGCCGTATGCGGCGCAGATGCGTTCGAGATACTCCGCATCGATGCCTGTTTCGTAAGGAACGGCGCGACGGGTGATGCGCGGCAGCAGGTCCTCGGCGCGCGCCTGCAGGCAGATGACGAGGTCGATGCGCTGCTGCGGCAGGGCCAGCGCATTGGCCATCGCGTCGTACAACGCGAGTTCATCTGCGGGCAGCGTGAGCTGGGCGAACAGCCGGTCGCGCGGCAGGAAGCTGTCGGCGACGATGCGCTCGCCGGTGAGCGTCGCCTTGTGCCAAGCCTTCAGGCGCTCGGCGCGTTGCAGCAGGAAGCGCAGCTGCACCGGCAGCGCATAGCGGGCGGGTTCTTCGTAGAAGCGAGCAATGAAGGCGTTTTCGGCGGGCGTCTCGAATAACGTCGACGCGCGCAGATGATCGGCCAGGCGCTGGGCCAGCGCGGTCTTGCCCACGCCAATGGGCCCCTCGACAACGATACGGCGCAGGTGGTCCAGTGCCATCGGCAGGTGTTTGTGCGTGGTGCGGATGATCAGGCGGCGGGCTGCTTGGCGCGCATGCACTGACACATCGTGGTCTTTTCGATGCGCTGGTCGGCCACGCCGGGCAGCAGCTCAGCCACGGCGCCAATGCCCGGAATCACGAGGTCGGGCGCCAGTTCATGCAGGGGCAGCAGGGTGAAGGCGCGCTGGCCGACGCGGGGGTGCGGCACCGTCAGCTCGGGCGAGGTGAGGACGTGGTCCCCGTAGAGCAGCAAGTCCAGATCAAGCGTGCGCGGCGCGTTGTGGAACGGGCGCTCGCGGCCGAACTGGTCTTCGATGTGGTGACAGATGCGGAGCAGCTGGTCGGCGGTGAAATGCGTATCGATGCGCACCACGGCGTTGATGTAGTCGTCGCCGCTGGATTCGATGGGCGCGCTGCGATACAGGCTCGATTTGCCGGTGACGGTGATGCCGACCTGCTGTGCGAGGCAGACCACGGCGTCTTTCACTGCCTGGCGCGCGTCGCCCAGGTTGGCGCCGATGCCGATGTACGCCACTGTCTTCACGTTTCCTCCGAACTTCCCGGATTGACGTCACCGACTGTATCCGATTTTGCCGGACCACGTCGGCGGCGACGGCGCTTGCCCGGGCTGGCCGGGCCGGCATTTGCCGAGGCGCTCGGGGCGTGCTTGGCTTGGGCTATCAGGGCTTCGCGAGCTTCGCCGTCACCGTTCTGGAAGTCGGTCCACCAGTCGGCGAGTTCCTGCGGCAATTCGCCCGAGGCACAACGCAGCGCGAGGAAGTCGTAGCCGGCGCGGAAGCGCGGCGACTCCAGCAGCCGATACGGCATGCGGCCCGAGCGCTTCTCAAAGCGCGGCTGCATGCTCCAGATTTCCTTCATGTCGGAGGTGAAGCGGCGCTGGATGGCGAGCTGTTCGGTCTGGCGGTCGAGCACTTCGTCCATGGCGGTATGCAGCGCGGGGATCAGCGGCTCGCCGGCGGCGCGGCGGCGGTTCCAGTGCTCGACCACGTGATGCCACAGCAGCGAGGCAAACAGGAAGCCGGGCGAGACCGGCTTGCCGGCCTTCACGCGATCGTCGGTGTTGTCGAGGGCGAGCTGCACGAAGCGCTGGCCCATCGGCTGCTCCAGCGCGACGTCCAGCAGTGGCAGCAGGCCGCGGTGCAGGCCCGCCTTGCGCAGTTCCTGCAGCGATGCCCAGGCGTGGCCCGACATCAGCAGCTTCAACATCTCGTCGAACAGGCGGGCGGCCGGCACGTTGTGGATCAGCGGGCCCAGCTCGGCGATCGGCGCACGCGTGTCAGGGTCGATGTCGAAACCGGTCTTGGCCGCGAAGCGCACCACGCGCAGCATGCGCACCGGGTCTTCGCGGTAGCGGGTATGCGGATCGCCGATCATGCGCAGCGTGCGGGCGCGCATGTCTTCCATGCCGTGATGGTAGTCATGCACGGTCTCGTCGGCGGGGTCGTAGTACATCGCGTTGACGGTGAAGTCGCGGCGGGTGGCGTCTTCGGCCTGGGTGCCCCAGACGTTGTCGCGCAGCACGCGGCCGCTAGCGTCGACGGCGTGTGTGTGGTGGTCCAGCTCGGTGCGCTTCACGCGCTTGCCGGCCGGCACCTGCTCGGCGTCCACCGCGTCGACGAGCGCGCGGAAGGTCGAGACTTCGATGATTTCCTGATCGCGTCCGCCGTAGAACGTGACGTGCACGATCTGGAAGCGGCGTCCGATGATGCGCGAGCGGCGGAACAGAGCCTGGACCTGATCGGGCGTGGCGTTGGTCGCCACATCAAAGTCCTTCGGCTTGATGCCGAGCAGCAAGTCGCGCACGGCGCCGCCCACGATGAAGGCGGCATAGCCGGCGTCCTGCAGCGTGGACGTGACCTTGACCGCGTTGCGCGAGAGTAGCTTCGGGTCGATACCGTGCTCGTCCACGCTCCACACGCGCGCCTGGCGCGGCACGCCACCGGCGGACTTGGTGCGCGCCTTGGCGGTTTTGGCCGCCTTGGGCGCGCGGCTCTTCCTGGCGGCGGGCACCCCCGGTTCAGCGGGAGCGGTGGGCTCTGCGGAGGTCTTGCCCAGCAGGCGATTGATGAGTTTCTTGATCACGCCGCGCCTGCTTAAAAGAGATCCATGATGCGCCAGTTGCGCGCAGCTGCGAGGTTGCGCAGCGTGTCGTCCGGGTTGGTGGCGACGGGGTCGGTCACTTCCTCCAGCAGCGGCACGTCGTTGGCCGAATCGCTGTAGAAGGTGCTGCGCTCGAAATCGCTCCAGCCGCGGCCCATGTTGGCCAGCCACTCATGCACGCGGGCGACTTTGCCTTCGCGGAAGCTCGGTGTGCCCGCCACGTCGCCGGTGAAGGCGCTGTCCGGGTTGCCGTCGGCGGTGGCGGGTTCGGTGGCGATGAGGTGATCGATGCCGAAGGCCTCGGCAATCGGGCGTGTGACGAAGCTGTTGGTGGCGGTGACCACGCAGCACAGGTCGCCGGCATCCAGATGTTTGTACACGAGCGCTTGCGCCTGCGGTGTGATCTTCGGACGGATCACGTCGTGCATGAACTCGGCGTGCCACTGGGCGAGCGTGTCGCGCGGGTGGGCGGCGAGCGGTGCCAGGGCAAAACGCAGAAAGGCATGGATATCCAGCGTGCCAGCTTTGTAATCGGCATAGAACTGATCGTTCTTACGCTGGTATTCGGCTTCATCCACCACGCCGCGGCGGATGAGGAAGCGTCCCCACTCGTGGTCGCTGTCGGTGGGGATGAGGGTGTGATCGAGGTCGAAGAGGGCCAGATTCATGGGGCGCGATTTTACCCGAACGTTACATCTCCGGCCGTGCGAGCCTGGGATTCACTTCATCAGCGCGAGCATGTCGCGCACGAGCGGCAGGGTGACGGCGCGCTTGCGGGCGAGCGAATAGGTGTCGAGGGCGTCCAGCAGAGCCATCAGGCTCGGCATGTCGCGGTAGGAGTGCGTCACAAGCCACTGCGGCACGTCCGCCGAGAGCTGCATGCCGCGTTCGCGAGCGGCTTGGCGCAGGGCTTCCACCTTGTCGGCGTCGGACAACGGGCGCAGCCAGTAGACGAGGCCCCAGCCCAGGCGGGTGCGCAGGTCTTCACGCAGCGGCATCGCCATCGGCGCAGCCGCCCCGGAGATGGCGATGGCGGCATGCGGATGCGCGCGCACTTCATTGACGAGGTTGAACACGGCGATCTGCGCCCATTCGTCCAGGCGCTCGGCGTCGTCGATGGTCCAGACGGTGATGGTCGGGTCGAATTCGAACGCTTCGGGCGGGGCGTCGGGTTCCAGCGTGCGGACTTCGTAGCCGCCGGCTTCGGTCTGGGCGCAAATGGCCTGCAGCAGGTGGCTGCGGCCGCTGCCTTCCTCGCCCCAGAGGTAAACCAGGCGGTCGGTTGCGGTGCCGTCCACCACTTGCGGAATCAGGGCGCGCAGGCGAAGCACCGCCTCTTCGTTGCCGGTGGCGACGAAGTTGTCGAAGGTCGGGGCGGGTGTCGCGCCGAGTTCGAGCGGGAGCTGTTCGGGTGTGGCCATGAAACGTGGAGTGGAGTCGCCGTACTTTTCAGTTGCCTTCAGTCGCCTTCAGTGGCTTTCAATCCTGGTAGAGCCGGCTGCCCAGATAAAGCTTCCGGATCTGCCGCAAACCGACCAGCAGCACAGCACTCATCGGTAGGGCGAGGAGGATACCGAAAAAACCGAACAATTGGCCAAAAGCCAGCAAGGCGAGGATGACCGCCAGCGGATGCAGACCGATGCGTTCGCCCACCAGGCGGGGCGTCAGGTAGAAGCTTTCCAGGAACTGGCCGATGCCGTACACCACGGCCACCGCCAGCAGGCCGTAGAGGTTGCCGAACTGCAACAGTGCGGCCAGGATGGCCAGCGTGAGGCCCACGCCAAAGCCGATATACGGGATGAACACGGCCAGCCCCGTAAAAATGCCCACCGGCAGCGCCACGTCAAAGCCGGCCAGTGCCAACCCCGCCGAGTAATACACCGCCAGCACCAGCATCACGATGATCTGCCCGCGCAGGTATTGGGAGAGCAGGCCGTCGGTTTCGGCGGCCAGTTCGCGCGTTTTTGGCAGCCAACGGCGCGGGACGGCGGTTTCGATCCGGCGCATGAGCATGTTCCAGTCCATTAGCAGGTAGAACATCACGATCGGCACCAGGAAGAAGATGCCCAGCACCTGGATGGCCGCGGAGCCGGACACACGCAGATAGGTCAGCACACGGGCCACCACGTCGTCCGGGCTGGCGGCGAGCTGTTCCGTGAGCAGGGCGCGCAGGCCCGGAAAATCGAAGCTGACATGCAGGCCCAATTCGTCCAGCTTGGGCGACAGAAACGCGTTGAGCTTCGCAAGCATCCCAGGCAATTGATCTCGGATCGCCGGAATCTCCCGCTGCAGCACCGCCAAAATCAGCAGCATCAGCGCCACGCCCACCACCGTCAGCACCAGGATCATCAGAAACACGCCCAGCACGCGCGGTACGCGATGGCGCTGCAGCCATTCCACGCCCGGGTGCAGGATGTACGACAGGATGAACGCGAAGACGAAGGGCGTGAGCGTCGGCGCCAGCGCCTTGAGCAGGGCGAGGAAGACAAGCGCCACGGCGATCCAGGCGAGCGTGCGCTTGGTTTCCTGCGTCAGCACGGGGGCGTTCATGGGGGCGACGGTTCCGATGGCGGGGTGGAGGAGTCGGAAAAGCGGCCATCGTGACGGCCGCATCCGGTAAAATCGCGATTTTACTGGACCGGCGGGTCCGATTTTTGTGACTTCCCGCCGCCGTCTCGCTTTCTTTCCCGGTTTTTTCAATTCAGACGACTGTATGAGCGCTTCCGAAACCCCATCCGCATCGACCGGCCTGTCTTACCGCGACGCGGGCGTCGACATCGAGGCGGGTGACGCCCTTGTCGACCGCATCAAGCCGTTTGCCAAGCGCACCATGCGCGAAGGCGTGCTGGGCGGCATCGGCGGCTTCGGCGCGCTGTTCGAGCTGTCCAAGAAGTATCAGGAACCGGTGCTGGTGTCGGGCACCGACGGCGTGGGCACCAAGCTCAAGCTGGCGTTTGCGCTGAACCGCCACGACACGGTGGGCCAGGATCTGGTCGCCATGAGCGTGAACGACATCCTCGTGCAGGGCGCCGAGCCGCTGTTCTTCCTGGATTACTTCGCCTGCGGCAAGCTTGACGTCGACACCGCTGCCACGGTGGTCAAGGGCATCGCCCAGGGTTGCGAGCTGGCTGGCTGCGCGCTGATCGGCGGCGAAACCGCTGAAATGCCCAGCATGTACCCGGACGGCGAATACGACCTGGCCGGCTTTGCTGTCGGCGCGGTCGAAAAGCGCAAGATCATCGACGGCACCACCATTGCCGAGGGCGACGTGGTGCTGGGCCTGGCTTCGTCGGGCGCGCATTCGAACGGCTACTCGCTGGTGCGCAAGATCATCGAGGTGTCGCGTCCGGACCTGAACGCAGACTTCCACGGCCAGCGCCTGCAGGACGCCATCATGGCGCCGACGCGCATCTACGTGAAGCCGCTGCTGGCGCTGATGGAGAAACTGACCGTCAAGGGCATGGCGCACATTACCGGTGGCGGTTTGACCGAAAACGTGCCGCGCGTGCTGCAAGACAACTTGACCGCCGTGCTGCACAAGGACGCCTGGACGCTGCCGCCGCTGTTCCAGTGGCTGCAAAAGGCCGGCAACGTGGCCGATGGCGAAATGCACCGCGTCTTCAACTGCGGCATCGGCATGGTGGTGATCGTGTCGGCAGCCGATGCACCGGCCGCCATCGCCCACCTGAAGGACGCAGGCGAGACGGTCTACCAGATCGGCGAAATCCGCGCCCGCCAGGCAGGCGAAGCGCAGACGATCGTGGTCTGACGCGAAGTTCGCCCCCGCAAAAAAACCGCCGATACGTTCGGCGGTTTTTTTATGCGCGTTCTGTCTTGCGGGCGCTTATTTGAGCGGGACGTATTCGCCGCTGGCGGGGTCGTCCTTCTGCAGCGCGCCGGTGTTCTTGTCGATGAGCAGCGTGACGACGCGCGGTGCGGTGTTCGGGTCGCCGCCGCAGGCCGGGGTGTGGTTTTCCAGCACTTCAACGCTGTTGTGCGTGTCGTCGGCGCGGTCCACCACGAACGACAGGCATTCCTGCGACAGGGTGGTCAGCTTGTATTTTTCGATGGCGGCGCGGGCCAGATCGACGGCCTTGGCCTGTTCGGCTTCGCTGACGGCGGGCGCGCTGGCGGTCGGCGCATTGGCCGAGTTGGACGCGCCAGGGGCGGAGGCCGCAGGTGCGGAAGCCGTAGCGGGGGCGGCAGGTTTGTGCGCGTCGTCGGAGCGGCCGCAGCCCGCCAGCGCGAGAGCGGTGAGCAAGGCAAGCAGCAGGGGTTGGGTCATGATGTGCGGAGCGTGTCGGCGATGTTCAGCCCCCGACTTTACCCGGAACTGACCGATCGTTTCCATGCCGCATACGCCTGCGGCATGCACACTGCGCAGGGCCGGTAGCCGGCGGCACGCGCGTCGGCTTCGTTCAGGAAGAACACGCGGTAGCGAACATAACCGCCGCGCGCGATGGCCCGGCGTGCGGCGGCGCAATCGAGGCGGCCATAGATGCGAGCACGCCGATGCCCGCCCAGCGTGCCGGGCACGGCGCTCTCATAAGGCTGGCCGCCCGCGCCGATGAGCGTCCACGTTCTCACGCGGTTTCATGCGGCGGATTGCGACTCGCGCTCCAGCAGCGCCAGCTTGCGCTCCACACCCCAGCGATAACCGGAGGTGTTGCCGTCCCGGCGGATCACCCGATGGCAGGGAATCGCCACTGCGATGTGATTGGCCGCGCAGGCCTGCGCAACGGCGCGGACGGCCTGGGGCGCGCCGATGCGCGCGGCAATCTCGGTGTAGCTGGTGGTGCTGCCGGGCGGCACTTCGCGCAGCGCCTGCCATACGCGCTCCTGGAACGCGGTGCCGCGCACGTCCAGCGGTAGGTCCAGTCCGATGGACGGCGCCTCGACAAAACCCACGACCTTCGCCACCAGATCTTCGAAGCCCGCATCGCCGCCGATGAGTTCGGCCTTCGGGAAGGTGTCCTGCAGATCGCGCGCGAGAGCGTCGGGGTCGTCGCCCATCAGGATCGCGCAGATGCCGCGATCGCTCTGCGCCACCAGGATCGAACCGAGCGAACATTCGCCCACCGCAAAGCGGATCGTCGTCTGTACGCCGCCGGCGCGGTAGCGGCTGGCCGTCATGCCCAGCACGTTGTCCGACGCCTCGTAGAAGCGGCTGCTGGCGTTGAATCCGGCGTCGTAGATGGCTTCAGTGACGGTGCTGCCGCGTTCCAGTTGCGCGCGCAGCTTGCGGGCGCGATGCGCATCTGCGTAGGCCTTGGGCGTGAGGCCGGTGACGCTTTTGAACAGCCGATGGAAGTGATAGGGGCTCAGGCCGGCGTCCTGCGCAAGCGCTTCAAGCGTGGGCGGTGTGTCGGCTGCCTCGATGCGGCGGCAGGCTTGCGCGACCAGCGCGGCTTGCTGCGCCCGGACGGTGGTCTGATCCGGGCTGGCGCGGCGGCTCGGGCGGTAACCGGCGGCTTCTGCGTCGGCAGGGGTGTCGAAAAACTCGACGTTTTCCGGGCGCGGCAGGCGCGACGGGCTGCTCGGCTGGCAATACACGCCGGTGGTCTTTACCGCATAGACGAATTGCCCGTCGGCAGAGGCATCGCGCGCCAGCACGCGAGCCCAGCGCGGGTCATGTTCAACGGAGGTGGTGTCCGGTACGGTACGGGCGGAGGTTTGCATGGCGTCATCCAGTGGACTGCGATGACTGTACTGTAGGTGCGGCCCCCTGGCGGGACACTCCGGGTCTTGCGGTCAAATTCGAAGCACCGATTGCTTCACTTTCTGCGCGGTGCCTTTTGCTGACCGGCGCGCGCGGCGGCCAAGTTGGCCGCGATTTGCTTGGCGCCGGAAGATTCGGGCGGCAGCAACTGGTAGAGGTGCTCCCACTGGGCGATGGCCTCGGCCACGTCACCACGTTCTACGGCGGCGGAAGCGGCCAGCGCCAGCGCTTTGGGCTCGTCCGGATCGCTCTTCAGTGCGAGGCGTACCTGCTCCATGGGCGCTCCGGCGAGGGCGCCGCCCTGCGCTGTGGCGAGTGCGTCGGCGTAATCGGCGCGCAGGCTCGCGACGTCGGGCGCAAGGGCGACTGCCTTGGCGTAAGCGGCGACGGCATCGGCCGGGCGCTCCATCGTGCTGTAGGACCGGGCGAGCAGGGCCCAGCCGGGCGCGTCGTCAGGCGTGTCGCGCAGGCGTTGCGCGAGGCTGTTGACCATCGATTCGATCTGCGCATCTCCACCGGTGTGGTCGCTGCGCGCGGCGGTCAGCATGTCGCCCGGCATCCACAGCGCGGCGGGCTTGCCCAGGTGCTGATAGAGCAGCACTGCGGACGTGGGCAACGCAGCCAACAGCAGTGCCGCGAGCACGACGGGGCGGCGGTCCGGGCGCGCCGGCGGCGTGGTGGCGCTGTCGGCGGTATCGGCGGTATCGTCCAGCAGCCGTTGGCCCAGCTCCGCGCGTGCATGCGCGTGGCCGGCGGCATCGATAGTGCCGGCGCGCAGATCGGCATCCAGCTCGCGCAGTTGATCGTGGTACCAGCGAACCATCTGGCTGCGCGCCGTGGGGCCTTGGATGCGCGTATCGAACTGATGGGTGCGCGCGCGCCGCAACAGCGGCGTCAGCAACACTGCCATGGTGACGGCCGTGAGGGCAGCCGCCAGCAGCCAGAACAGGGTCATCACAGTCATGGGCGGGGGTCGTCCGGTGACGACGACGCAAGCAGTGCAGCGAGGCGCGCCTGGGCGTCGGGGTCCATCTCGGCAGGCGCCGGCTTCCGCTGTTTGCGGGACGACACGATGCCGAACACCACCGCCATCAGCAACAGCACCGGGCCGAACCACAGCAGATACGTCAGCGGTTTGACGGGCGGACGGTACAGGACGAAATCGCCATAGCGCTGCACGAGGTACTGCTTCACGTCGGCTTCGGTGGCGCCGGCGCGCAGTTGTTCGCGAATCTGGCGGCGCAGGTCGACGGCGAGGTCGGCGTTGGAGTCGGCGAGGGTCTGGTTCTGGCAGACGAGGCAGCGCAACTGCTCCGACAGCGCATGGACGCGGGTGTCGAGATCGACGTCCGACGCCGTCGCACGGGCGGGCATTTGCAACGTGAACGCCGCGACGCCTGCGAGAACCAGCGCAGCCAGTCGTTTATGCATGACCGCCCTCCTGCTCCAGTTGCTGCAGCAGCGGCACGATCTTGCGTTCCATGGATTCGGCTGTGACGGGGCCGACCTGGCGATAGCGGATCACGCCGGCGCGATCGATCACGAAGGTTTCCGGCACACCGTACACGCCGTAGTCGATGCCGACCTTGCCGTCTGCATCGATGAGCGAGGCGACATACGGATCGCCCATCTGCTTGAGCCAGGCGCGGGCGGCGCTGGCGTCGTCCTTGTAGTTCAGGCCGTAGATCGGCACGGGTGATTGTTTGGCGAATGCGTTCAGCACGGCGTGCTCTGCCCGGCATGCGGTGCACCACGACGCCCAGACATTGAGCATCCACACCTTTCCGCGCAGGTCTTGCGGCGTGACGGTGGTGGCAGTTGAATCCAACGCCGTCAGCCGGAACGCCGGTGCGGGCTTGCCGACCAGCGGCGAGGGCAGCTCACGCGGATCACGCGACAGCCCTGCCGCCAGCGCAATCACCAGAACAAAGAACGCTGCCAGCGGCAGCACGTAACGCAGCTTCACCGGGGCTCCTCGGTTGCCGGCATCGCCAATGAGGGACTCGCCAGTGCGGTGTCGGGTGCGGTGCGCGATGCCGTGGAGCGGCGACGGAGCCGGTAGCGGCGGTCGCACACGGCCAGCAGGCCGCCCACCACCATCAGCACGCAGCCGCCCCAGATCCAGCTGACGAAGGGCTTGATGTAGACGCGCATGGCCCAGTTGTCCTGTCCGAGTGATTCGCCGAGCGCGACATAGAGGTCGCGCGTGATGCTGCTGTCGATGGCGACCTCGGTCGTGGGGTTGTCCTGGCTGTGATACAGGCGCCGCTCAGGCAGCAGTGTGGCCACGGGTTTGCCGTCGCGGCTGACGTCGACGTGGCCGCGCAAGACGTCGTAATTGGGGCCCTGGGCCGGTACAACGCTGGTGAGGTGGAACGTGTAGCCGCCCACCTCCACCGTGCCGCCCACGCGCACGGGCAACTCGCGTAGCGTCTCCTGGCTGAGCACGAGCGTGACGCCCGCGATGAACACACCGACTCCCGCGTGCGCCACCAGCATGCCGAAGTAGCTCGGCGGCAACTGCCGCAATGTCGTCAGTCGATTGCCGGGCTGCCGGAGCTTTTCGGCCAGACTGGCCAGCGCGCTCGCAAGACACCATGCGGCGAGCGTCAGCCCCAGGCCGGCCAGTGCGGACGTCCGATAAAACACCGCGAGTCCGAGCCCGACCACAACACTCGCCACTGCCGCCCAGCGCAGCCGCACGGCCATGGACGGCAGCGCACCATGACGCCAGCGCGCCAGCGGCGCCGCGCCCATCAGCAGCACCGCAGGCGACATCAGCGGCACAAAGACCTGCTCGAAATACGCCGGTCCGACCGAGATCTTCCCCAGCCGCAGCACATCGAGCACCAGCGGATACAACGTGCCGAGCAACACCGTGGCGGCAGCCACAGCCAGCAGCACGTTGTTGGCCAGAAGGAACGATTCACGCGCGAACAGCGAGAACGTGGCGCCTTCCGCCGTGTTGCCGGACAACCGCTTTGCCCGCCACGCAAACAGACCCAAGGCGCCCCCCGTCACGATCCCCAGCAAGGCCAGGATGAAGAGACCGCGCTTCGGGTCGACCGCAAACGCGTGCACCGACGTCAGTACGCCCGAGCGGACGAGGAACGTGCCGAGCAGACTGAGCGAAAACGTGAAGATGGCCAGCAGCGCCGTCCATGCGCGGAACACGCCGCGCTTTTCCGTCACCGCCAAGGAGTGGATCAGCGCCGTGCCCGCCAGCCACGGCATGAATGAGGCGTTTTCGACCGGGTCCCAGAACCACCAGCCGCCCCAGCCGAGTTCGTAATATGCCCAGGCGCTGCCGAGCATGATGCCGGTCGTCAGGCATGCCCAGGCGGCGGTCGTCCACGGCCGCGACCAGCGCGCCCAGGTGGCATCGAGCCGGCCGGACAGGAGTGCGGCCATGGCAAACGAAAACGCCACCGCAAAGCCCACGTAGCCCATGTAGAGCATGGGGGGATGCGACACCATGCCCGGGTCTTGCAACAGCGGATTGAGATCACGCCCTTCCATCGCCGGCGGCAACAGGCGCAGGAACGGGTTGGATGCGAACAGCAGGAACAGCAGCAGCCCCGTGCTGATGGCGCCCATCACGCCCAGCACGCGCGCCACCACGGGCAGCGGCAGCTGTCGGCTGAACAACGACACGGCCAGCGACCACAGCGCCAGCATCGTCGTCCACAGCAACATCGATCCCTCGTGTCCGCCCCACACGGCGGCCACGCGATAGGGCAGCGGCAACGCGCTGTTCGAGTTGGCAGCGACATAGAGCACGCTGAAGTCGTTGCTGACGAAGGCCCATGTCAGCGCGCCATACGCCAGGAGCACCAATGCGCATTGCATGCGCGCGGCAGGGCGCGCCACGGCCATCCAGCGCTCGTCGTCGCGCGCGGCGCCCACCAGCGGCAGCACGGATTGCATGGCCGCAGTCAGCAGCGCGAGGATCAACGCGAAGTGGCCCAGCTCGGCGATCATCGTGACGCACTCCGGGCGGATTCCTTCGCCATCTGGTCGTTGACCTGCGCGGCGCGTCGTACGGCATCGGCGGCTTCGGGCGGCATGTAGTTCTCGTCGTGCTTGGCGAGCACCTCGCTGGCGACGAAGACGCCGTCCTGGCCGAGACGGCCGCGCGCCACCACGCCCTTGCCCTCCCGGAACAGGTCGGGCAGCAAGCCGCGGTAGACGACTGGCACGCCGCGCCCAGTGTCGGTGACGATAAAGCGGATCGTCATGCCGTCACGTTCGCGCTGGATGGAACCGCGCTCAACGAGCCCGCCCAGACGGAAGACCTGCGCCACGGGCGCTTCCTTGGCAGCGATCTGGCTCGGGCTGAAGAAAAACACCAGATTCGAGCGGAACGCATTCAGCGTAAGTGCGGTGGCTGCACCCGCGCACACCAGTGCGGCGATCAGGATGCCGAGACGGCGTTGTCTGCGTGTCATTGGTCGCCGTCGTCTGGATGGGCGTGACTGGCGCGGTTGGCCGCGCGCCAGCGGCGGGCGAGCAGCAGCATCTCGGCCGCAATGCAGATCGCGGCCACAATAAACGCGCCCGCAATATAGTCGACGTGGTTGACGGAGAACTGGTTCATGCGGGCGTGCTCAAGTTGTGGTCATCGTCGGCGCGTTCGCGCATGATGCAGCGCACGCGAATCAGTGCCACGCAGATGCTGTACATCCAGCATGCGAGCGTCATCAGCAGCATGCCGAGTAGCATCGTCATCGCCATGGACGGTGCCGCCGTCAGGCTGATGGACGCGCCCTGGTGCAGCGTGTTCCACCACTGCACCGAGAAATAGATCACGGGGATGTTGACTACGCCGACCACGGCCAGCACGGCGCAGGCGCGTTCGGCGCGGCGCGGGTCTTCAATGGCGCTTTCCAATGCGATGAAGCCGAGGTACAGAAACAGCAGCAGCAACTCCGACGTCAACCGCGCATCCCATACCCACCATGTGCCCCAAGTGGGCTTGCCCCACAGCGCGCCGGTCCATAGCGCGATGGCGGTGAAGAGCGCACCCGTGGGCGCGAGTGCTGACGCCATCATCGACGAAAGCCGCGTGCGCAGTACCAGCCCCAGCGCGCAATAACCGGCCATCACGAGGTAGATGAACATCGACATCCACGCAGCCGGCACGTGCAGGAAGATGATGCGATAGACCTCGCCTTGCTGCGCATCGGTGGGCGCCACCATGAAGCCGACATAGAGGCCGGCGATGAGGAACAGAAGTGCGGCCACGCCAAACCACGGTGCGAGCTTGCGCGCGAGCGGATCAAACCGCACGGGGGACGCATACGCGAGCCAGTTCCAGCGCCGCGACGCAGGCTGGCGCACGGTGATGGGCGTGGTGTGGAGTCCGGATCGATTCGTCATCGGGTCATTCCACGGCAATGCGCAGCCCGGCAGCCGTGGCCAGCGGGCAGACAAACAACGACAGCGCCAGGCAAGCGCCCAGCAACGACAGATGCGGCATGACATCGAGCCCCGCATCAGCGGCAGATCCCGCGCCTGCGCCAAACACAAGCACGGGCACACAAAGCGGCAGCACCAGGATGCACAACAGCGCTGCGCCGTTGCGCACGCCCAGTGTGAGCGCTGCGCCAACGGCACCGATCAGCGCAATGGCCGGCGTACCGATCAGCAGCGTGGCGGTCAGCAGTAGCGTTGCATGCAGCGGCAGGCTGTACTGCTGGGCCAGGATGGGCGTCAGCAGCAGCAATGGCAAGCCGCTGGCGAGCCAGTGTGCGGCAATCTTCGTCAGCACGATCAACGCAAGCGGGTGCGGCGACAACAGCAGTTGATCCAGGCTGCCATCGGCGTGTTCCTGCGCAAACAACCGAGAGAGCGAGAGCATCGACGCCAGCAGCGCCGCGACCCACAGGATGCCCGGCGCGAGCATGCGCAACTGCTGCGGGTCGGGGCCGATGGCCAGCGGGAACAGGCTCGCCGCAATGACGTAGAACACCACGCCGCCGACAAGGTTGCCGCGCCGCCGCCATGAGAGCGCAAGGTCGTGTCGCAGGATGGCCATCAGCATCGGCTTCATGCGGTGCTTCCCAGGCTGAGCACGCGACTCGCCCCTTGCGGGCGCGACAGCAGGTGGTGCGTGGCCATGATGGCCATGCCGCCTGCACGCAAGTGCGCATCGAGCTGTGCGGTGAAGAGGCCGACTGCATGATCGTCGAGCGAGGCGATCGGTTCATCGAGCAGCCACAGTTCACGCCGCGCGAGCAGCAAGCGCGCCAGTGCCACGCGCCGACGCTGTCCCTGCGAGAGCTTGCGCACCGGCGTGGCGGCAAGCTTGCCGAGTTCGAGCGCTTCCAGTGCGCGCCCGATGCCAAACGGCTCAGATGCCGGGCCGCGCAATCCGGCCAGTTGCATGGCCAGCTGCAGGCTCTCGGTCACCGTGAGGTCAGGGTCGATGCCGTTGGTGTGCCCAACGTAGCAGAGCGCATTGAGGAAAGCGGGGCCGTTGCTGCGCACGGGCATGCCGTGCCATGTCAGCGTGCCGCTTGCCGGTGCCAGCAGGCCACAGAGCACACGCAGCAGCGTGGTCTTCCCGCTGCCGTTCGCTCCGGTGATCTGCACCAGCTCGCCTGCCGACACCGAGAGCTCCAGCTCGCGGAAGATCCGGCGGCCGGCGCGCGAAAACGTCAATTGGCTGGCAACAAGCACGTCAGGTGTCGGAGTCGAATGGGGGCTGGCACATGTTGCACGATCGCGTGCGTCACTCGGTCTTCATCTTCGACATGTCGGGCAGATGGTGCGCAATGCCCTTGTGGCAGTCGATGCAGGTCTTCTCCTTGCTGCCCAGGTACTGGGAGTGCATGGCAGACGCGCGCGGGCTTTGCCGTGTGAAATCCATCGAATCGTAGTTGTGGCAGTTGCGGCATTCCAATGAATCGTTGGCCTTGAGGCGATCCCATTCGTGCTGGGCCAGTTCGAGCCGGTGGGCTTCGAATTTCTCGCGCGTATCGATGGTGCCGAAAATCTTGCCCCACACTTCCTTGGAGGCCTGCATCTTCCGTGCAATCTTGTTCGTCCAGGCGTGCGGAACGTGGCAGTTCGAGCAGATGGCGCGTACACCGCTGCGGTTGGTGTAATGGATGGTGCTCTGAAGCTCCTGGTACACGTTGTCGTGCATTTCGTGGCAGCCCGTGCAGAACGCTTCGGTGTTCGTCACCTCCATCGCGGTGTTGAACGCGCCCCAGAACACCACGCCCGCAACAAAGCCGCCCAATGTCAGAAAGCCCAGGCTGAAATACGCGCTGGGCCGATTGATGGTGCGCCAGTAGCGCTTGATCAGGTCGAACATGGCTGCACCACCTCAGTTCTTGCCAACGCTCTTGCCGTCAGGCTTGCGTTTAAGCAGTTCATCGACATCGACAAACGTATTGGTGATAAGCGGCTTGGCGTCGGCCTGCGGCACGTGGCATTGCGTGCAGAAGAAGCGACGCGGCGAAACGTCGGCCAGTTGATGGCCGTCGCGGTCAACGTAGTGCGTGGGGCTGATCGGAATCGCCCGCATCTCTTCGGCCTTCGTACGCGCATGGCAGGACAGGCAACCGTTGTTGTCCTTGGTGATCTGATACATGTAGGTGCCGTCGATCTTGTGCGGAATCGTCGGCGGCTGCCCGGTGTAGTTGCGCTCGCGGCGCACGTCCTTGTTCTCGGTCGGATACAGGATGGGCGGTGTCGATTCGGCCGCGATCGGCGTGGGGCCGCGCATGGCGTCGACAACGCCTTGGGCCTGCGCGGGCAAGTTGGCAAGGGTCGCCAGCAGCAGCGCACAGAGTGCGGCTGGCAGTCCCAGGAGTCGGCTGAGCTTCATGACGTTTTCCGGTTGCGCGTGTGTCGTCTGCCTGGGCTCGTCAGACCTTCACGATCTTGACGGCGCATTTCTTGAAATCCGTCTGCAGCGAGATCGGGCAGGTTGCATCCAGGGTGACCTTGTTGATGAGCTGGCTTGCATCGAACCAGGGCACGAACACCAGGCCCTTCGGCGGCTGGTTGCGGCCGCGCGTTTCAATGCGGGTGCGCATCTTGCCGCGCCGCGAGATCACCTCGACCTCGACGCCACGCCGCAGCCCCAACGCCTTCGCGTCTTCGGGGTGCATGAAGCAGACCGCATTCGGGAATGCGCGATACAGCTCGGGCACCCGCCGCGTCATCGAGCCCGAGTGCCAGTGTTCCAGCACGCGGCCGGTCGACAGCCAGAACGGGTATTCCTTGTCCGGCACTTCCGGCGGCGCCTCATAGGGCAGGGCGAAGATCACCGCCTTGCCGTCCGGGTTGCCATAGAACTGGTAGCCGGTGCCGGCCTTGACGTACGGGTCGCTGCCTTCCTTGTAGCGCCAGCGTGTTTCCTTGCCGTTGACCACCGGCCAGCGCAATCCGCGCGCCTTGTGATAGTCGTCGAACGGCGCCAGGTCGTGGCCGTGGCCGCGCCCGAAGCTTGCATATTCCTCGAACAAGCCCTTCTGCAGGTAGAAGCCGAACGCCTTGGCTTCGGCATTGTTGTATTCCGGGTCGACGTCCTTGAGCGGGAACTTGTCGACGTTGCCGTTGCGGTAGAGCACGTCGTAGAGCGTCTTGCCGCGCAGCTCCGGCTTCTTGGCGATGAGGTCTTCCGGCCAGACTTCTTCCACCTTGAAACGCTTGGAGAATTCCACCAGTTGCCACAGGTCGGAACGTGCCTCGCCGGGCGCATCAACGAGTTGATGCCAGAACTGCGTGCGGCGCTCGGCGTTGCCGTAGGCGCCTTCCTTCTCTACCCACATGGCGCTCGGGAGGATCAGGTCGGCGGCCAGCGCGGTGACGGTCGGATACACGTCCGAGACAACGATGAAGTTCGCCGGATTGCGGTAGCCCGGGTAGCCTTCCTCGTTGATGTTGGCGCCGGCCTGGATGTTGTTGTTGACCTGCACCCAGTACGCATTGAGCTTGCCGTCTTTCAGCATGCGGTTCTGCAGCACGGCGTGATAGCCCGGCTTTTCCGGGATCGTGCCGGCGGGCAGTTTCCAGATGTGCTCGGCTTCCTCGCGGTGCTTCGGGTTCGTCACCACCATGTCGGCCGGCAAGCGGTGCGAGAACGTGCCGACTTCGCGTGCGGTCCCGCAGGCCGAAGGCTGGCCCGTCAGCGAGAAGGGGCTGTTGCCCGGCGTGGCGATCTTCCCCGTCAGCAGGTGCAGGTTGTAGATCATGTTGTTCGCCCAGGTGCCACGCGTGTGCTGGTTGAAACCCATGGTCCAGAACGAGACGACCTTGATCTTCGGATCGGCGTACAGCTCGGCAAGCTTCTGGAGCTGCTGCTTGAACTCCTTCTCCTTGCTCTTGTCCGGGTTCGCCAGCTTGGTGGTGTAGTCCAGGTCGTACGTCGAGACGAACTTTGCGAACTCGTCGAACGAGATCGGTTTCGAATCGCCCACCTTGTCGGCATTCTTGGCGGCCTTCTGCACGGGGTTGTCCGGCCGCAGGCCGTAGCCGATATCGGTCACGCCCTGCTTGAAGACGGTGTGCTTGTTGACGAAGTCCGTGTTGACCTTCTTGTTGGTGATGATGTAGTTCGCGATGTAGTTCAGCATCGCGAGGTCGGCCTGCGGCGTGAAGACGATCGGAATGTCGGCCAGATCGAACGAGCGGTGCGTGAACGTCGACAGCACCGCGACCTTCGTCTTCGGCGCAGACAGGCGCCGATCCGTCACGCGCGACCACAGGATCGGATGCATCTCCGCCATGTTCGAGCCCCACAGCACGAACGCGTCGGCGACTTCGAAGTCGTCGTAGCAGCCCATCGGCTCGTCCATGCCGAACGTGCGCATGAAGCCGGCCACGGCGGAGGCCATGCAGTGGCGCGCGTTCGGGTCGAGGTTGTTCGAGCGAAAGCCCGCCTTCATCAGCTTGACGGCTGCGTAGCCCTCAAAAACGGTCCATTGGCCGGAGCCGAACATGCCGACAGCGGTCGGGCCCTTTTCCTTGATGACGCGCTTGAACTGCACCGCCATCTCGTCGAACGCACGGTCCCAGCTCACGGGCGTGAACTCGCCGTTCTTGTCGTACTTGCCGTTCTTCATGCGCAGCAGCGGCTGGGTCAGCCGGTCCTTGCCGTACATGATCTTCGACAGGAAATAGCCCTTGACGCAGTTCAGGCCCCGGTTGACCTCGGCCTTCGGGTCGCCCTGCGTGGCCACCACACGGTTGTCCTTGACGGCCACTTCAACGCCGCAGCCGGTGCCGCAGAATCGGCAAGGCGCCTTGGACCACTTGAGCTGCGTCAGCTCTTTGTCGGTGACGAGGTTTGCGGCGCCGGCAGGAAGCGTGACGCCTGCTACCGAAGCGGTGGCGGCGGCAGCGGTCTGCTTAATGAACGCGCGGCGAGAGACTTTCATCGTCCATTTCCTCATTCATGGCGTCTGCCATTTCGTTGTGCTGATAGATCAGCGCGGTGTTCAGCACACCGTCGATCTGCTCAATGAACGCCAAGTGGGCTGCAATGGCGCGCGAACTCGGCGCCTCGAGCGTGACCACGAGCTTGCCGTTGTCGCTGGCCGCATGGATTTCGCTGCCGGCGATGGCTTCGATGGATTGGCTTACCGATGCAAGCTGGGTTGGCCGCGTCTGGACCAGAACCCCGGCGATATGCCACTCGTCATCTTCGAGCGGCGCCGGCCGAATGGGGATGTCTATTTTTCTTGTGTGTCGCATGACGCTGTTGTGGCGATCAACGCCTTTTCTAATCAGTGCTGCGCGAACATATGACCGACTCGCCCTCGGACCCCCCGGGGCGTTAAATCAATGCGTTGGCGGACCGCTCAGTAATTGCGTTGCCCAGACGATAAAGCCGTATCCGGCCACGATAAGTACGGATAGAACCGGCACCATCACCGCTGTCAGAAACAGGAAGCTCCGCAGTTCTTCGGATTTACGTTGCGCGTCGACGTTTTGGGGCTGTTCCACGATGACTCGACCAATGAGGGCGGCGCAATGGCGCGCGAACGTTTTCCAGTAAAGCGAACGTCGCACGGGAATTCAAGGTTTTCGCATGATCCCGGCGTGCCCCCTATCGCGCAACCGATATGTCGGTGGGGCGTGATCTAGCGCAAGATTTGCTCGATTCACGCGCGTGAAACATTGACGGGCACGCGCCATAAATACCAGGCCGCGACGGTCCGATATGGGCTCCATGCAGCGCCGAGTTTTTCCATCTGCTTGCGCGTGGGCGTGCTGTCGAGCCGCTTCAGGCGGCGGTAGCCATCACGCACGCCGAAGTCATCTGCGGGAAGGATGTCGGAGCGCTCCAGCGTGTAGATCAGCAGCATTTCGACCGTCCACCGGCCGACTCCGCGCAATGTCACCAGACGTTCGATGAGCGTTTCGTCCGGCATGGCGCGCGCCTGTTCACGCGTCGGGACGACGCCGTCGAGCGCGGCTTGTGCGATGCCGCGAATGGTCGCCAGTTTGGTCGCCGAGAAGCCGCAGGCGCGCAGCGCCGCCTCCTCGGTGGCCAGCACTTGCTGCGGTGCAGGAAAAGCCGCTGCCGGATACAGCGCGAGGAAACGTCCCAGGATGGCGTCGCCGGCCTTGGCGTGCAACTGCTGATAGGCGATCGCGCGGATCAGCGCTTCATAAGGTTCGCGCGCAGGCTTGGCGGCGTGGCGGCACGGTCCGATCGCTGCGATATGGCGGGCCCAGTCTTCGTCCAGCGTGGCAAGGAAGGCTTCGGCTTGTCGGTAGGCCGTATCGGACAGGTCTGCGGCGATGGTCATGCGGTAATTTGCCGGTCAGCCGGCCTTGCGGAACGTGAGGTTGATGCGCTGGCTACCAAGCAGCGCATGCGGGTGGTCCTTGAGCGGCGCAACGCCGTGATAGCGCAGGCGATCCGGCCCGCCCCAGACGACGACATCGCCGTGAAACAGGGGGATGCGCTGCGTCTTGTCGGCGCGGCGATGTCCGCCAAACAGAAAGACGGCCGGCATGCCGAGCGACACGGAGACGATCGGCGCGCCGTAATCCTGCTCGTCCTTGTCCTGATGCAGCGACAGGCGTGCGCCCGGCACATAGCGGTTGATGAGGCAGGCGTCGGGCGCGAAGCCCGGGAAGCCCGCCTCTGCGGCGGCGTTGCGCGCAAGGCGCAGGAACACGTCGGGCAGCGGTGGCCACGCGGCTCCCGTGAGCGGGTCGTGCGTGGCGTAGCGGTAGCCGCGGCGGTCTGAAGTCCAGCCCAGCGTGCCGCTGTTGGTGAGCGCGACCGACATCTCAAAACCGCCCGGCGTGACCATGTGGCGAAACGCTGCCTGCTGCGCGATGGCGTCGACCGCTGCGAGCAGGGCCGGTGCATCCGCCAGCGCAAAACCACGCAGTACGAACGCCGCCTCGCCGAGCGCAATGCGGGCGTCATCGGCGGGTGCGTGATCGGCAAACAGATCGCCGGTGGTCATGGTGTGGTCGCTACAGCGCGTCGTGGAAGATGATGCCAACAGTATGCCGCTGGCCGGAGCGCAGGCGGCTCACGCCGTGGCGCATGTTCACGCGGTACGTGCCGCGCGTGCCTTGGACGGGGCGATGGTGTACCGCAAAGACCACCGCATCGCCTTTGCGCAATGGCACCACCTCGGGCCGCGACTGCATCCGCGGGCGCTGCTCCGTCATGACGAATTCGCCGCCGCTGAAATCGATGCCCGGTTCCGACAACAGGATGGCGACCTGCAGCGGGAAGACGTGTTCACCGTAGAGGTCCTGATGCAGGCAGTTGTAGTCGCCGGCGCCGTATCGCAGGATCAGCGGCGTGGGGCGCAGCTGGCCGGCTTCGTGGCAGCGACGCAGGAAATCGGCGTGTTTGGCTGGATAGCGCACGTCGATATCCATGGCTTGATTCCAGCGGTTGGCGATGGTCGCCAGCGGCGGGTAGAGCGAGGCGCGCAACTGCGCGATGAGGTCCGGCAGCGGATACGCGAAATACTGGTATTCGCCGCGCCCGAAGCCGTGGCGTTCCATCACTACGCGCGACCGAAACAGGCTCTGTTGCGGGTACAGCGCGGCGAGGGAGTCGCACGCGTCAGCGGCGAGCAGGCTTGGCAACACGGCGCAGCCGGCCTCGTTGAGGGCCTCCTCAACGGCATGCCAGTCGATGCAGTCAAGACTTGGACGGTGCCCCGCGCTGATATGTGCGGCGGCCGTGGAAGGCGGCATATGGGCTCCTTTCCGAGATTCGATATGCCAAGCCTACGCTCGCTGGAGTGCGCGCGGCACTCCGGAGCTTGCGGTCAAATTCAGGCGGCTGCGGCCAGGCTGGCGGGCATGGTGGTGGCGGCCAGCTTGGTCAACGCATCGCCGGTGGCGCGGCAGATGCGCCACTCGGGCAGCACATCGGCGCCCATGGCTTCGTAGAAGGCGATGGACGGCGCATTCCAGTCCAGCACGCTCCATTCGAAGCGGCCGCAGTCTCGCTCCTGCGCCAGGCGCGCCAGGTGGATCAGGAGTGCCTTGCCGATGCCCAGGCCGCGGTATTCGGGTTCCACGAACAGGTCTTCCAGATACAGGCCCGGCTTGCACAGGAAGGTCGAGAAGTTGTGGAAGAACAGCGCAAAGCCCACGGCCCGGCCGTCGACTTCCGCCAGCACCGCTTCGCAATACGGGCGTGGCCCGAACAGCATCGTCGCCAGCGCTTCAGGCGTGGTCTGCACCAGGTGCGTGAGCTTTTCGTACTCGGCCAGTGCAGAGATCAGGCGAACGAGCGAGGCGCAGTCGTCTGGCGTGGCAGGGCGCAGCGTGAAGCTGCTCGCTGTGGTGGCGGTCATTGTCATCGTGGTTCCAGTGAGGTTTGGACCAGGCGCGCAACCTGGTCGACGTAATCGGGCGCGAGGCAGTCGACCACGTGCCGCTCCGGCGTGCTGCGCAGCCACGTGATCTGGCGCTTGCAGAGCTGACGCGTGGCGGCGATGCCTTGTTCGCGCAGAGCCGCCATGTCGATTTCGCCGTCCAGATAGGCCCACGCCTGGCGATAACCGACGCAGCGGATGGACGGCAGCGTGGGCGAAAGATCGCCGCGGCGGCGCAAGGCCTCCACCTCATCAAGCAGGCCGCCGGCGAGCATCGCATCGAAGCGCTGTGCGATGCGCGCATGCAGCACGAGGCGGTCGGACGGTTCCAGCGCAATCGTCAGATATGGCGCAGCCGCATCGTGCTGCTGGAATGCATTTGCGCCAACCTCGCGTGCGAGCAGGGCGGACATCGGCTGGCCCGTCAGCCGATACAGCTCCAGCGCGCGCTGGATGCGCTGCGCATCGGTCGCGTGCAGTCGCGCGGCCGTCACCGGATCGACCTGCGCCAGTTTGGCGTGCAACGCCGGCCAGCCATCGCGGGCGGCTTCGGCATCGATCTCCGCGCGGATGGCGGGATCGGCGCCGGGCAAATCGGAGAGACCTTGCGTGAGCGCCTTGTAATACAGCATCGTGCCGCCGACGATCAGCGGCAGCCGGCCGCGCGCGCGGATGGCATCGATCAGCGCATTCGCATCGTTGGCAAACTGCGCGGCGGAATACGCATCGAGCGGATCGATGATGTCGATCAGGTGATGCGGCGCGATGGCTTGCTCTTCGGCGCTGGGCTTGGCGGTGCCGATGTCCATGCCGCGATACACCAGCGCGGAATCCATGCTGATGATCTCGACCGGCCAGCGCTCGGCCAGCTTCAATGCGGCGGCGGTCTTGCCGGACGCTGTCGGCCCGAGCAGGCAAATCGCGCGCGGGGCGCTTGCAGCAGACGCAGTCATCGGAATTTACTGACCACGCAGGAAGAGTCGATCCAGGTCCGCCACGGTAAGCTGGATCCACGTCGGCCGACCGTGGTTGCATTGGTCGGCGCGTTCGGTGGCTTCCATCTGGCGCAGCAGCGCGTTCATCTCATCCAGGTTCAGGCGGCGGTTGGCGCGCACGGCGGAGTGGCACGCCAGCGTGGCCAGCAGTTCGTTCTGGCGTTCGGCCAGCACGCGCGAGCCGCCATAGGCGTGCAGATCGCGCAGCACGTCGCGGGCCAACGCTTGCGCATCGGCCTTCTGCAGCAGCGTCGGCACCGATCGCACGGCCAGCGTGGTCGGCGACACGGCGGAGATGTCGAAGCCGAGCAGCGTGAGCGTGTCGCGGAATTCCTCTGCGGTGCCGATCTCCACCGGGCTTGCGGCAAACGTGACGGGAATCAGCAGCGGCTGGACTTCGACGCGCCTGGCTTCCAGCGCGGTCTTGAGCTGTTCGTACAGGATGCGTTCGTGCGCGGCGTGCATGTCGACGAGCACCATGCCGCGCGTGTTCTGCGCCAGCACGTAGATGCCGTGCAGCTGGGCGACCGCAAAGCCGAGCGGGTGGGCATCGTCGTCATCGGCGTGCTGCGCAGCGGCCGGCTCCGCAACGGCAGCAGGCGCTTGCGCAGTTGCCGTGCCGCCGTCGAACAACGTCGCGGCGCTCGGCACATCGGTCATCCAGGCGGGGCGGCCCGACGGCATGGGCGCGCTGTCGCCGCGCATCATCGACAGGTATTCCGCACGCGGCTGCGCAATGCCGAGCGACGTTTGCCGTGCCGCCATCTGGTTGATCCAGCGCGTGGTGTTGTCGGCGGGCGAGGGCGCCGTCGTGACCCCGGCCACCTCGGGCGCTTCGGCGATGTCGGTGCGCAGGCTGTCGCCCTGTTCGCCGGCGTGGCGGGACAAGGCGCGTTGCACCGCGTGATAGACGAACTGGTGCACCGCGCGGCTGTCGCGGAAGCGCACCTCGATCTTGGACGGATGCACGTTCACGTCCACCGCTTCGGGCGGCAGCTCTAGGCACAGCACGTAGGCGGGGAAGCGGTCGCCATGGAGCACATCTTCGTAAGCGCTGCGCACGGCATGCGTGAGCAGGCGATCCCGCACGAAGCGGCCGTTGACGTAGAAGAACTGGTGGTCGGCCCGGCCGCGCGACGCGGTCGGCAGGCCGGCAAAGCCGAACAGGCGCAGCTCGCCGGCGGATTCTTCAAAAGGCAGGCGCGCGCGGGCGAATTCGGTGCCGAGCACGGCCGCCGAGCGTGAATCCGCCTGCGTGGCGTTCCAATGCTCCAGCGGCTTGCCGTTGTGATGCACGGAGATGGCGACATCGGGCCGCGCCAGCGCGGTGCGGCGGATCACTTCCATGCAGTGACCCAGCTCGGTCTGCTCGGTCTTGAGGAATTTGCGGCGCGCCGGCGTGTTGAAGTACAGGTGCTGCACATCGACGGTGGTGCCGACGCCGCCCGAGGCGGGCTGCGCTCGCCCGGTCTGCGCGATGATCTGTGTGGCGTGGGCGTCATGGGCCGTGCGCGACGTGAGCGTCAATTCCGCCACCGAGGCAATCGAAGCGAGCGCCTCGCCCCGGAACCCCAGCGTCGACACCGATTCCAGTTCTTCCAGCGAGCCGATCTTGCTGGTCGCATGCCGCATCAACGCGACGGGCAATTCGTCGGCCGGAATGCCTGCGCCGTTGTCAGTAATGGCAATGCGCCGCACGCCGCCTTCCTCCAGCTTGATCTGGAGCTGCGTGGCGCCGGCATCCAGCGCGTTTTCCAGCAGTTCCTTGACGACGGACGCCGGCCGTTCGACCACCTCGCCGGCCGCGATCTGGCTGATCAGCTGGTCGGGAAGCGGGCGGATGGGGCGGCGGGAAGTCGAGGCGGAAGTCATCGCGGCATTATAAATGTCACGCACTGTGCGGCGCACCGACGCAAGCCCCGCAGGCGCAAGGGGAAAATTAATTGACATCCGGTATCATTCCCCGCTGCTCAATCGGGGGTTGGTTTGGATATCGTGATGCAACTCGTCGACATCGTTCTGCATGTCGACAAATCGTTGGGACTGCTCATTCAGCAGTACGGCGCGTGGGTCTACGTGCTGCTGTTCGCCATCGTCTTTGCCGAGACCGGCCTTGTGGTGCTGCCCTTCCTGCCGGGCGACACGCTGCTTTTCATTGCCGGCGCCATGTGCGCCACGGGCCAGATGGACGCCTGGCTGCTCATCGTGCTGCTGGTCACCGCCGCGGTAACGGGCAATACGGTCAACTATTTCGTCGGCTCGTGGGTTGGCCCCAAGGTGTTCGACGGTCACATCCGCTTCCTCGATCACGAAGCGCTGATGAAGACCCACGGCTTCTATGAGCGCCACGGCGGCAAGACGCTGGTGATGGCGCGCTTCATCCCGGTGGTGCGCACGTTCGCGCCGTTCGTGGCCGGCGTGTCGAAGATGACGTTTGCGAAGTTCCAGCTCTTCAATATGGTCGGCGCCGTGCTGTGGGTGGCGATCCTGGTGCTGTCGGGCGAGGCGTTCGGTAATGTGCCCGTGATTCGCGATCACCTGAACACGATCGTGCTGATCGGTCTGGGCGCGGCGATCGTGCCGCTTGCGCTGGGCGGGCTGTGGAAGCTGCTCAGGCGCCGTCGCGGCGCTGTGGCGCCGAAGTAGGCGTCAATTCAAGTTCTTGCTCATGGCGCGCAGCGTTGGCATGCGCTCCTTGAGCTTGGCGGTGTCGGCCGCATCGGGGCGGGCGTCCACGTAGGCTTCCAGGTCTTCCAGCGCAGGGCGGAAGCACTCCAGGTTGGCGTAGGCCAGTCCCCGGTCGCGCACTTCTTCGATCGAATCGGGCAGCAGAATCACCAGCCGCTGCTGCACCGCCAGCAGGCGCTGCCAGCGCGATTCCTGCAGATAGATTGCCTTCAGGTTGCGGAGCATGCGCGCGATGATTTCGCGGTGCGTGGCCACCTGCAGGAACACCCCGAGCGGCACCGTGTTCGGGTCTTCGATGCCTTCCTTTTCCAGGTACGGGTCGAGCATGTCCTGCAACTCTTCCTTCGACAGCGTCTGCCCCGTCAGCGGATCGAGCACGACCTCGCCCGCAGGAATGCTCATGCGCACCAGGAAGTGATTGGGGAAAGACACCCCCTTGAGCGGCAGGCCGATCTGCTGGCCGATCTCCATCAGCAGCACGGCCAATGAGATCGGAATGCCGCGCCGGCTTTGCAGCACGGCATTCAGATAGGAGTTTTCGGGGTCGTAGTAGTCGTTTGCATTGGGCCCGAAGCCCAGCTCGCGATAGAAGAACTGATTGAGCAGGCGCAGGCGCTGGATGGCCGGCGTGCCGTCGGCAATGCGGTTCTTGATCCGCGCGACCAGCACGTCAATGGCGGCCAGCTCCGCCTGCAGGTCCAGATCCGGATATGCGTCCTGCGCAATCGACAGTGCCGTTTCTGTGAGGGGGATGCTGTCGTCGTCCGCGACCAGGGCCGAAAAATAATCGAGGACTTTAGTGGTCATCAGATGGCCTTTTTTCGGAACGTGGAGAACTTCAATCCAGTGAGCCACAGTGTACCGAAATAGACCACCGCGCACAGGACCAGGCTTGCGGCCAGCAGCGCGATGCGCACAAGCGGCCTGGCGCCCAGTCCAACCCAATCGAAATTGTGGGCCAGCCACAGCAGCACGCCGGCCAACAGCAGTACGGCTGACATCACCTGCGCAATGAACAGCCCCCAACCCGGCAGCGGATGGTAATAGCCGCGCCGACGCAGGCCGAAGAACAGCAGCGCCGCGTTGATGGTCGCGCCAAAGCTGATCGACAGCGCCAGGCCCGCGTGCCCGAAAATCGGCACGAAGACGTAGTTGGACAACTGCGTCGCCACCAGCACCACCAGCGCGATCTTCACCGGCGTGCGAATGTCCTGCCGTGCGTAGAAGCCAGGCGCCAGGATCTTGATGACTATCAGCCCGATCAGCCCCACGCCGTACGACGTCAGCGCCTGGCGCGTCATCTCGACGTCCATGCCGGTGAATTTGCCGTAGTGGAACAGCGTGGCCGTGAGCGGCGCGCCAAACACGAACAGCCCCACCGCAGACGGCACCGCCAGCAGCACGGTCAGCCGCAACCCCCAGTCGAGCAGCGATGAGTACTCTTCACGGTTGTCCTCCGCGCTGGCCTTCGACAGGCTGGGCAGCAGGATCGTCCCAAGTGCCACGCCCAGCAGCGCGGTCGGGAATTCCATCAGCCGGTCTGCGTAGTTCAGCCACGACACGCTGCCCGTGGGCAGGCGCGACGCAATGTTGGTGTTGATGATCAGGCTGATCTGCGCGACGGACACCGATAGCGTTGCCGGCAACATCTGCTTGAGCACGCGCCGCACGCCTGGGTGGTGCCACGCCGCCCGCACGTTGAACGACACGCGCGGCAGCATCCCGACCTTGCGCAGCGACGGAATCTGAATGGCGAGCTGCAGGATGCCGCCCACCATCACCGCGTAGGCCTGGGCGTAGATCGGCGTCTCAAGGTGCGGCGCCACAAACACCGCTGCCACGATGAACGACAGGTTCAGCAGCACCGGCGTAAAAGCTGGCACCGCAAACTGCCGCCACGTATTCAGAATGCCCGACGCCAGCGCCACCAACGACACCAGCCCGATGTACGGAAACATCACGCGCGTCATGAAGATCGCCGAGATGTACGCCTGGCTCTCGTGCTCCTTGAAGCCGGTCGCGACAGCGGTGACGATCAACGGCGCGCCAATCACGCCCAGCGCCGAGATGATCACCAGGAACCAGGTCATCACCGTGGCCACGGAGTCGACCAGCGCGCGCGTTTCGGCTTCGCCCTGGCGGTTCTTGAATTCGCCCAGGATCGGCACGAACGCTTGCGAAAACGCGCCCTCGGCCGAAAGCCGGCGCAGCAGGTTGGGGATGCGGAAGGCGACGTTGAAGGCGTCGGTGTAGACCGAGGCACCGAAGGCGCGGGCGATCAGCGTTTCGCGAATGAGCCCCGTGATGCGCGAGAGCATCGTCAGGCCGCTGATCGTGGCGAGGGTTTTGAGGAGATTCAAGATGAAAGCGTGGTTGGGCGCCGCCTGGGAGGCAAACACGGCGATGGCGGTCTGACCGACGGCGCCATGCGGGGTTCGCGCCCGGCGTGACGAACGTGACCGGAGGGCACAATTGCGGCCGTATTATAGGGACCGGCCTGCCACGCGCCCAAAAGTGCTGCAAAAGCCGCAAACTGCAGCTATCCGGGCGATTTCACAACAGGGTTTGCGTTGAAGGCGGAAGTCTGCGTATAATTGCCGTCTTTCACCAATTTGCGCGCTTCGGCCTTCCGTGTCTCCCGGGGCGCTTGCTACCGTTTCTTCAGGGATTTTTCCATGGCAAACACCGCACAAGCACGCAAGCGCGCACGCCAAGCCGTCGTTCAAAACGCTCACAACTCGGCTCTGCGCTCGCGTCTGCGTACCGCAATCAAGGGCGTCCGCAAGGCTGTGGCTGCTGGCGACAAGACTGCCGCTGCTGCTGCATTCAAGACCGCCCAAAGCACGATCGACAGCATCGCTGACAAGAAGATCGTTCACAAGAACAAGGCTGCACGCGCCAAGTCGCGTCTGTCCGCTGCCATCAAGGCAATGGCTGCCTAAGTTCGGGTGATGCCGGCCTGGGCCGGCATGGCGCGACACGAACGTTGCGCTCCGACGATAAAAAGCCCGTCTTCGGACGGGCTTTTTGCATTCTGCGCGCCTGCAATGTGCAAGGCGCTGCGTGGAGCGGCGTTCTTGGGGATCAGGCTTTCGCTGCAGCGCCGCCTTCCGGCAGGATGCAGGCTTCCACGAGCTGGAGGTTGTTGTCGTGCGCGAAGTTCAGCACGAAATCCAGCGCCTTGGGTTCGATGTCGCGCAGACGCTCGTCGACGAACACGCTGCGGATGCCGCCCGACATGACGGGGCGCACATATGGGGAGTAGGTGAAGCGGGGATCTCCGGAATCACCGGCGGGGCGGAACTGCGCCATCACACCGCACAGCCGGTCGGCCCAGTCGCTCGGGCGGAAGGTCTTTCCGTCACGGGTGACGCCCTGGATAAAGAATTGGCGAGGGTTGGCTGCCATGGACTGCGTGGGGCTGTGGAGATTTGCAAACGACTTCGACCGTGCGGGTGCCGCAACGTTCGAGCGGGGTGCACTTGTGGTGCGGATGATGCGCCTGCCTGGTTGCCGATTCGTGAACCGGACGGACCGGCTCGTCGTGCCGGCGTGCGGACGGGTGGGGCATCCGAGGCAGCCAGTATTATATCTTATATAAGACTTTCATCGGCCTTTCACCGGGGCCTTTGTGATAGCCGGCCCGCGCAGGCACGAAACTCGCCAAACCGATGGCGATCCCGTATGATGGCCTGAATCTTCAACAGGCAAGGCGGCTAGGGCGACGTGCTACGGGATGTTCCCGGTGCGTCATCTGCAGGCCGCCTTCGTTGTTTTATGAACCCACCAAGCTCGATCAAGCACTACCTGCAGTTCAAGGACTTTTCGCTGGAAGAGTACGAATACCTGCTGGACCGTTCCGCGATCCTCAAGGCCAAGTTCAAGAACTACGAGACGTGGCATCCGCTGCACGACCGCACGCTGGCCATGATCTTCGAGAAGAATTCCACGCGTACACGCTTGTCGTTCGAAGCCGGCATTCACCAGCTCGGCGGCCACGCGGTCTTCCTGAACACGCGCGATTCCCAGCTCGGGCGCGGTGAGCCGATCGAAGACGCCGCGCAGGTCATCTCCCGCATGACCGACATCATCATGATCCGCACGTTCGGGCAGGAGATCATCGAGCGCTTTGCCGCGCATTCGCGCGTGCCGGTCATCAACGGGCTGACCAACGAATACCACCCGTGCCAAGTGCTGGCTGACATCTTCACCTTCATCGAGCACCGCGGCCCGATCAAGGGCAAGACGGTCACTTGGGTGGGTGATGCCAACAACATGGCCTACACGTGGATCCAGGCGGCTGAGATCCTCGGTTTCCGCTTCCATTTTTCTGCGCCGAAGGGCTATCAGCTGGATCCGGCCATGGTGGCCGATTCAGCTTTGCCGTTCGTCCATGTGTTCGAAAGCCCGCTCGAGGCCTGCGACGGCGCGCATCTGGTGACCACCGATGTGTGGACCAGCATGGGCTACGAAGCCGAGAACGAAGCGCGCAAGAAGGCCTTTGGCGACTGGATGGTCACCGAGGCGATGATGCAGCGCGCGCAACCCGATGGGCTGTTCATGCACTGCCTGCCCGCGCACCGCGGCGAGGAGGTCGAAGCGGCCGTCATCGACGGCAAGCAGAGCGTCGTGTGGGACGAGGCGGAAAACCGCCTGCACGTGCAGAAGGCGCTGATGGAATACCTGCTCTGCGGTCGTTATTGAGCGCGCAGCCGCCCCAATCTGCAGGCATAAAAAAGGCCGCTCCGATTGACGTCGGAGCGGCCTTTTTGCCTTGATGCGGCAGGCAGTTACTTCTTGCCGCCGTCGAGTTGGGGCAGCGCGTTGGCGGTGCCCAGCGACAGCAAGCCGGCCTTCGAATAGATGGCCAGCTTGTCGCGCGTGTCCATCAGGTCGAGGTTGCGCATGGTCAGTTGGCCGATACGGTCGGCCGGGCTGAACGGGGCGTCTTCCACCTTCTCCATCGACAGACGCTCCGGCGCGTAGGTCAGGTTGGGCGACTCGGTGTTCAGGATCGAGTAGTCGTTGCCGCGGCGCAGTTCCAGCGTGACGGTGCCGGTCACGGCGCGGGCCACCCAGCGCTGGGCGGTTTCGCGCAGCATGATGGCTTGCGGGTCGAACCAGCGGCCCTGGTACAGCAGACGGCCCAGGCGCAGGCCGTTGATGCGGTACTGCTCGATGGTGTCTTCGTTGTGGATGCCGGTCACCAGGCGCTCGTAGGCGATGTGCAGCAGCGCCATCCCCGGGGCTTCGTAGATGCCGCGGCTCTTGGCTTCGATGATGCGGTTCTCGATCTGGTCGCTCATGCCCAGGCCGTGGCGGCCGCCGATGCGGTTCAACTCCAGGAACATCTCCACCGGGTCGGCAATCTCGCGGCCGTTGACGGCGACCGGGCGGCCTTCGTCGAACGTGACCGACACTTCTTCCGCCTTGACCTCGACTTCCGGCTTCCAGAACGCCACGCCCATGATCGGGTTGACGATGCGGATGCCGCTGTTCAGCTGTTCCAGATCCTTGGCCTCGTGCGTGGCGCCCAGCATGTTGCTGTCCGTCGAGTAGGCCTTCTCGGCGCTCATCTTGTAGCCGAAACCTTCCTTGGTCATGAACGCCGACATTTCAGCGCGGCCGCCCAGCTCGTCGATGAAGGCCTGGTCCAGCCACGGCTTGTAGATCTTCAGCGCCGGGTTGGTCAGCAGGCCGTAGCGGTAGAAGCGCTCGATGTCGTTGCCCTTGAAGGTCGAGCCATCGCCCCAGATGTTGACGTCGTCTTCCTTCATGGCGGCGACCAGCATGGTTCCGGTTACGGCGCGGCCCAGCGGCGTGGTGTTGAAGTACGTAATGCCGCCAGTGCTGATGTGGAACGCGCCGGACTGGATAGCGGCAATGCCTTCATTGGCCAGCTGCGGGCGGCAGTCGATCAGGCGTGCCTTCTCTGCACCGTACTCCATGGCCTTGCGCGGGATGGCATCGTAGTCTTCCTCGTCGGGCTGGCCGAGATTGGCGGTGTAGGCATAGGGCAGCGCGCCCTTGTTCTTCATCCAGCGCAGCGCTGCGCTGGTATCGAGACCGCCCGAGAAGGCAATGCCGACCTTCTGGCCGACGGGAACGTGTTGCAGGATGGTTTCCATGGTGTGTCTCTTCAGTCTTTCAGTTCTTTGAACCTGTTCAGAATCCGTAGCGAGCGGTTCGAGGTTGGCCTGAGAGGCGCAGCCGTACACGGGTACGGCGAGCATCACAAGGTCAAGATCGAGCCGCGCAGTGGGATCCTGGACAGGTTCAGGCGTAGTGGCAGATGTAGTGGTAGGCCTCGGTCACGCGAATGTCGAACTTCGAGTTGGCCGGAACCTGGAAGCTTTCGCCTGTGCCGGACGTCTTCCATTCATCGGTGCCGTCGAGCTTGTATTCGCACGAACCACCCACGCATTCCATGATCTCGGCGGCGGCCGTGCCGAAGGTCAGCGTGGCCGGCAGCACCACGCCCACGGACTTCTTGGTGCCGTCGGGCAGGGTAAAGCTGTGGCTGACGCACTTTCCGTCAAAGTACACATTGGCCTTGGTGGTCAGGCGGACGCCGTCAAAGGTTTCGGTGGTCATGAAATGGAACGCGAAAAGGGAGGTCGTGGGGTCAAACCAGCCATTTTAGGCCATTGGATCGACCGCGGGTACGTCAGGCGAGTGCTGCCCGAATCTTGAGGTGTGCGATGTGGCGCAAGATGCCCAGCGCGCCCATCCGCCCGACTGTTTACACCACGACCGGCTCAGGTTCGATGCGCACGCCAAAGCGCGCATGAACCGCGTCCTGGATCTCGCGCGCCAGCGTCATCAGCTGGATCGCGCTGCCGCCGCCACGGTGCACCAGTACCAGCGCCTGCTTTTCATACACGCCCACCGCGCCGCTCTGCCGGCCCTTGAAGCCGCACTGATCGATCAACCATCCGGCGGCGAGCTTGTACGTGCCGTCGGGTTGCGCGTAGCCGACCAGATTCGGGAAACGCTCGGCGAGGGCATCGCGCGTGGCGGCATCGACGATGGGGTTCTTGAAGAAGCTGCCGGCGTTGCCGATCTCGGCCGGATCGGGCAGCTTGCGGCGGCGGATGGCGACCACCGCGTCGAAGATGTCCTGTGCAGTCGGGCTGGCGATGTGTTGCGCG
Source organism: Ralstonia edaphi (assembly GCF_958350185.1). Taxonomy (NCBI): domain Bacteria; kingdom Pseudomonadati; phylum Pseudomonadota; class Betaproteobacteria; order Burkholderiales; family Burkholderiaceae; genus Ralstonia; species Ralstonia edaphi. Next base: position 919,715 of record NZ_CATWHI010000002.1, on the reverse strand, counting down.
GCCAGCTCGCGCGCGAGTTCGGCGTAATGCGTGTCGGGCTGCCAGTCGACCGGCAGGGCGAAGGTGACCTCGGTGATGACGTAGCGATCGGCGCCGCTGCGCTTGAAGAGGCTGTCGCGATAGCCGAAGGCGCACTCGGTGGCGGTGAGGGTGACGAATTCGCCGGCGTGGCGGTCGTAGGCGCGTAGGGAATGGAACCGGTCCTTGATCTCGACGCCGTATGCGCCAATGTTCTGGATGGGCGCGGCGCCCACCGTGCCGGGAATCAGCGCGAGGTTTTCCAGCCCAGGCAAGCCATGCGCCACCGTGTGGGCGACCAGGCCATGCCACGCTTCGCCCGCGCCTGCGGTGACGGTGTGGACTGCGCGGCCATCGACCATGCTTCGGCCGGTGGCGATGCCCGGAATCTCCATCAGCAACACCAGGCCTTCGAAATCGCGCGTGAGCACGACATTGCTGCCACCGCCCAGCACCAGCACCGGCAAGCCCTGCACGCGCGGGTCGGCCAGCGCGGTGGAAATGTCGTCCGGCGTGCGAACGTGGGCGGCATAGCGCGCAGTGGCCTCGAAACGGAACGTGTTGTGCTGGCCTAGGGGATAATGCGTGTCGAGCAACGCCATGGCGCCAAATCTGCTGGGAAAGCCGAGATTATAGAAGCCATGGCGCACGCGGCCCCCGCACAGAGGCGCCGCAGCAATCCGAATTCAAGTCTGCAAGGAGAACACGATGCCGTCGTTTGACGTGGTATGCGAAGCCAACATGGTGGAAGTGAAGAACGCCGTGGAACAGGCCAACAAAGAAATTTCGACGCGATTCGACTTCAAGGGCTCCGACTCCCGCGTCGAGCACAAAGAGCAGGAACTCACGCTGTTTGCCGACGACGATTTCAAGATCGGTCAGGTCAACGACGTGCTGATGAACAAGCTTGCCAAGCGCAACGTCGACGTGCGCTTCCTGGACTACCAGGACAAGCAAAAGATCGGCGGCGACAAGATGAAGCAGGTCGTCAAGATCAAGAAGGGCGTTTCGGGTGACCTGGCCAAGAAGATCGTCAAGACGATCAAGGACAGCAAGATCAAGGTGCAGGCGAGCATCCAAGGCGACGCGGTGCGCGTGACCGGCGCCAAGCGCGATGACCTGCAAAGCGTGATTGCCATGCTGCGCAAGGAAGTGACCGACACGCCGCTGGATTTCAACAACTTCCGCGACTGAACCCGCCACGCTTCCAGGCAAAACGCCCCGCACGAGCGGGGCGTTTGCATTTGCAGTGGCAAAACTTCACTGCGACAGCTTGGTCACCTTCAGTGCCGGATCGGCGGCGATGGCGGCTTCCGAGAACGGCAGCCGGTTCCAGCGCTTGGCCGAAAACTCGCGCATCTGGTCGAACGCATGCGGCGAGGCCGCGTCGGTCGATTCACCGTAGGTCAGAAGCGCATCCGCCACCGGGCCCTGATCGTCAAACGTGACGGTCTGAATGTAGCTCGTGCCGAAATACACCTGCAAGCCTTTCGGCCCGATCGGCGTGCTTTGCAGCTTGTTCAGCACGCCTTCGTACTCCTCGCCGCCGTGCAGGGCGATGTCACCGCCCGGCGCATGTGCTGCCTGCACAGTCCCCAGCGGTGCGTCGAGCGCAAAGCCGGCGGTGCGGACGGCGCCCACGGCATCCTTCAACGCCTTGAACACGGCCGTGCGCACAGCTGCATCGCTCATGCGCAGGCTGCGCGGCGTGTGGATCGGATCGGCCGGGTCAAAGTCGACGGCGTAGACATGTGGGATGTCCTTGGCACGCATCCAGAACTCGCGGAACACATGCGCGGCGCGCGCGTCGACGTTGTCCGTGAGGTTCCATTGCGCCAGGGCAGCGCAACCGTCGCGCACGTCGGCGTCAAGGTTTGCCGTGGCTTTGCAGGCGGTCAGCAGATCGTCACGCACGAGGTGGCCGGCGAGGTTGGCATTCCGGAAGATCATCGCCTGCAGGTTCGGCAGATTCACCTTGTTGCCCGGCAGCCCGTCTGTCCCGGCGAGGCGGCGCTCGATTTCGATGATGCCGATGCGGGTGCGCAGGCGTTGCGGCACGTCGGTCGAGCCCATTACCGGCGAGAAGCCGGTCATCTTCTGCGCCGGGTTGGTCAGCCACGAGCTGTCGTTGCTGTTGGCGACGTAGTCATCGCGCTCCAGCACGGGCATGCGTGCAGGCGCTACCAAGCCTGGCACCGGCGATGCCGGATCGACCTGCCAGTTGCACGCGCTGCGTGAACCGTCGAGCAGCACGAGGCCCACGCCCTTGAAGAGCTTGTCCGCGAGCGGCGACGGTGCGCATCGCTTGAGCGCTTCGGTCGATACGTCGGGCGTGGTCGACACATCGGCAAACAGCGCGCGGCCGTTGCGGTCGGTGGCGATCGTGTTCACCCAGGGAATGCCGAGATTGCCGATGGCCTGCCGGATACCCGCCACATCCTTGGCCTGCGCGATATGCAGCCACGTATCGATGGAGCGCGTGTTGTTGCGATTGACGTCGCGCAGCGTGTAGGCCTTCTGCGAGGTCCAGGGCATGCCGCCGGCGGGCATCGACAGCACCGGCCCGTACACCGTGTTGTAGAAGGTGTGCGTGCGGCGCTCGATGCGGCCGTCCGGCAGCTTCACGTCAAAGGCGACGGTGCGCGTGGTCATCTTGTGCGGCTTGCCGTCGATCAGGTAGGTGGTCGGGTCACCCTCGGCAAGCTTCAGTTCGAACAGCGTGAAGCGGCGGCCCGTGGAGACGGTGTGCGTCCACGCCACGTCTTTGTTGAAGCCGATGCTGACGACGGGGAAGGCGGCAATCGACGCGCCCATCACGTCCAGCTTGCCCGGCACCGTCAGGTGGACCTGGTAGAAGCGGTTGGTGGTCGTCCACGGGAAATGCGGGTTGCCGAGCAGTACACCGCGGCCGTTGTCCGTGGCGGCCTTGCCGAAGGCCCAACCGTTGGAGCCGATCGGCATGTCGCGCAGCTGCAGATCGCGGTCGAGCGCGGCGGTGTCGACGGCATGCGGTGGAATGACCGCCGATGCCGGTGCGCCCCCCGGCAGCTGCGCTGCGACGATGCTTTGCAGCATGGCGCCCGCGCTCGCCTGAATGGCTTTCTCTTCGCCCATCCGCATCATGTCGGCCACCGTGAGCGGGCGCACCCAGTCGGCATTGCGGCAGGCGGCCGGGCGGTTGGCGGCCGGCGTGTCTTTCAGATAGCGGTTGTAGCCGGCGATGTAGCCGCGCAGCAGCTCGCGCGCCTCGGGCGACATCTGTGCATAGCCGGCGCGCAGGCCAGCCTCGTCGAATGCGCCCTTGAAGAAGGCGTCGGCTTGCGTGTTCGGCACCGGCTTGAACGACACCACGACCGTGCCGTCCGGCCCGAACGTCTTCGAACGTTCGCCGTTGACAGTGACGACCTGGTCGGCCAGCAGGCAGACGTTGTCCTGCGCATAGGCGTAGGCCATGCCGAAGCCGAGGCTCGCGTAGTCGTTGGCGCGGACGTGCGGAATGCCGAAGCGGGTGCGGCTGATGTCAGCCGAGAGGCCGGTGTCCGAAGGCGTGGCCCAGCCGCCGCCTGTGCTTGCGCAGCCGGCAAGCGCCGCAAGCGCGGCCGTGGCAAGCGCGCCGCGCGCGAATCCCTGCATGAATCGCTGCATTGTGCGTTGTCTCCTGATGTCGATGTTGTTATGGGCGGTTGCGTCTGTGCGCAGCCACCGCGGCATCGTCAATCGGGCGGGTCCGATTCGAAAGAGGTATTCCCGCCAGAATTCGGGGCAATAACGCCACACGTATTGCCGCCCAGACCTATACTGCGGCATGCCGAAAATCGACCTGCTGATTTTTCCTGACGCCGGTTTCTCCACGCTGGCCACGGCTTCCGACACGCTTGGCGTGGCCAATGCGCTGGCTTCCATGCAGGCCGGCAAGCGGGCCAATGCCGCCAAGGCGTCGGTGTTCGGCTGGCGGCTCATCGCGCGGGACCCGGCGCGTTGGCAGGCGGCTGCAGAAACGCTCGCTTGCCGTTGCGACGCTCTCCCCGAAGACGAGACGCAGCTCGGTGACGCCTTGATCGTCCCGCCGCTGCATTTCGACCACATCGGCACGCTGGAGCAACGTCTGGCCCTGCTGGAAGTGGAGCGCGCCACGATCCGCCGTTATCTGGACGCCGGGCGGCTGGTGGCATCGCCGTTCACGGGGGTGGCGATGTTGGCCGACGTGCTGCCGCCGGGCCAGCGCCTGACTGTCACATGGCTGATTGCCGGTTGGGTGCAGGGCAATTTCCCCAGCCTGAAGGTGGTGCCGGCACAGGCGATTGTCACCAGTGGCAACGTCATCACCGCACGGGCGATGCAGCATGGCGTGGCGCTCACGCACCGGTTGGTCGCGCGATTGGCGGATGCGCGGCTTGCGCGCACGCTGGGCAATACGGCGCTCGATCACCCCTCGCGCGGCGAGGCCATCGGCATCTGGCTGCGCAGCAAACCGGCCATCCGCGACAGCGTTGTGCTGCGCGCGCGGCGTTACCTGCAGCAGCATCTGCACGAACCATTTGATCTGGAAAAACTTGCGGCCGCGGCGTCAACCAGCGAGCGGACGCTGCTGCGGCATTTCGCGAAAACGGTGGGGATGTCGCCGCTGCAATTGCTGCACCGGTTGCGCGTGGAGCGCGCCTGTCACCTGCTCGAAGTCAGCACGCTGAGCCTGACGGCGATTGCCGAGCAGTGCGGCTATCAGGACATGTCCGCCTTCCGGCGGTTGATCCGGCGGCACACGGGGCGGCCGCCGGGAGAGCATCGGCGCGCCCATTCGGTGCGCGCCGAGCTGCGGAATTAAGCCGCTTTTTTCTTCTCGCCGATGCGGCTTTCCTTGCCGGCGAGCAGCTTGGCGATATTGGCGCGGTGGCGCGCGATGAGCAGTACCGCCATCAACGCAACCGCCCCGGCAATCCAGTCGAAGCCGTTCATCAGCACGTAGAAGAACGGCGCGAACACCGCCGAGACCAGCGCCGCCAACGACGAATACCGGAAGAACACGGCGATGATGAGCCACGTGGCGAGCGTGGCCAGCCCGAGCCACACGTTCAGCGCCAGCAGAATGCCTGCCGCCGTAGCCACGCCCTTGCCGCCCTCAAAGCGGTGGAACACCGGAAACAGGTGGCCCAGGAACACGGCGATCACCACCAGGGCGATGCCGGTTTCGTCCACGCCAAAGCGCGGGGCCAGCCATTGCGCCAGCCACACCGCCAGCCAGCCCTTGGCCGCATCGCCGAGCAGCGTGAGGATGGCTGCCTTCTTGTTGCCCGAGCGCAGCACGTTGGTGGCGCCGGGGTTGCCCGAGCCGTAGGTGCGCGGGTCTGCCAGGCCCATCGCGCGGCTCACCACCACGGCAAACGAGATCGAGCCGATCAGGTAGGCGGCCACGGCAAAAATGACGGTTGCGACGACTGGGGACATAGGAAATCGGTGAAATCAGGCTGCGGGATTGTAGCGCGCCGCGTAGGGTGCCCCAGCCGCCGCGTTCGTTTCAATCGGGGTTTGCACAGTTGACGGGCTGCGCGTTCAGCACGGTGGTCAGCACGCTGGGCGCGATGCTCACGAGAAAGCCGCGCCTGCCGCCGTTGATGTAGATGCGCTCCAGCTCCAGCACGCTCGCTTCCACATACACCGGCATCGCCTTACGCACGCCAAACGGCGACGTGCCGCCGACCAGGTAGCCGCTGTGCCGTTGCGCCACCTCGGGCTTGCACGGCTGCACGTTCTTGCGCCCGGTCTGGCGCGCGAGGTTCTTGGTGGAGACCGAGCAATCCCCGTGCATCAGCACGATCAGCGGCTTGGCGTGTTCGTCTTCCATCACCAGCGTCTTGACGACGTGATGTTCATCGACGCCAAGCTGGCGCGACGACTCGGTCGTGCCGCCCTTGTCGACATAGTCGTAGGTGTGTTCGGTAAAAGCGACGCCGTGCGCCTTGAGGAACTGCGTGGCGGGCGTCTCAGAAACGTGCTTGGACTTGCTCATACGGGGCAGGGGAACGATCGCTATCCGCGCGGATGGTGCTGCGCATGCAGCGTACGCAGCCGCTCGCGCGCGACGTGGGTGTAGATCTGCGTGGTGGAAATATCTGCGTGGCCGAGCAGCATCTGCACGACGCGCAAGTCTGCGCCGTGGTTGAGCAGGTGCGTGGCAAACGCGTGCCGCAACGTGTGCGGCGACAGCGGCGCGTGAATGTCGGCCAGCAGCGCATAGCGCTTGATGAGATACCAGAACGCCTGGCGCGTCATGCCTTCGCCGCGCGCGGTGACGAAGAGCGCGTCAGCGGTGCGCTCGCCGAGCAGCGCCGTGCGGCCATCGCGCAGATAACGCCGCAGCCAGTCGCCCGCTTCCGCGCCGAACGGCACGAGGCGGTCCTTGCCGCCCTTGCCGCCAACCACGCGCACCACGCCTTCATTCAGGCCGACTTCCACCGTTTTCAGCGCGACGATTTCCGACACGCGCAGCCCGCTCGCATACATCAGTTCGATCATCGCGCGGTCGCGCAGGCCGAGCGGCGTGTCGACATCGGGCGCGTTGATGAGCGCCTCGACTTGCGTTTCGGACAGCGTCTTCGGAAAGCGCGGCGGCTGCTTGGCGGTGGGCAGCAGGCGCGACGGATCGGTGCTCACCACATGCTCGCGCAACGCCCATTGAAAAAAGCGCTTGAACACCGTACGGCGCCGGTTGGCGGACGATGCGCGGCTCTCGGCATGGCGTGCGGCGAAGTAGTCGGCCAGGTCGCCGTCTTCGGTTTCGGCGATGGATTTGCTGCGCTCGGCGAGCCACTGCGCGTAGAGCGTGAGGTCGCGCCGGTAGGCATCGAGCGTATTGCGGGCAAGGCCATCCTCGAGCCACAGCGCGTCGCAAAAACGCTGGATGGCGTCTGCGCTTTGCGGCGGCAGGGACGGTGCTTCGGCGTCTTTCTGTGCGGCCTTTCTCATATCAGCATCGCGCCTTCGTGGCGCAGCAGCCAGTGCTTGATGTTCAGCAGGTAGCCATCCGTGTGATGCGAAAACCCGCCGATGCCGGAGGCACTCACCACGCGGTGGCACGGGATCAGGATCGGAAACCAGTTGTCACCGCATGCTTGGCCGACCGCGCGCGGCACGCTGCCGATCTGTTGCGCGATGGTGCCGTAGGTGATGACGCTGCCGCTCGGGATGGCGCTGATGGCCTGCCATACGCGTTGCTGGAAATCCGTGCCGGCGCGCGCGAGCGGGATGTCGAATGTCGCGCGAGGGTCGCTGTAGTACGCGTCGAGCTGCCGGGCCAGCCTTGCGATCAATGCATCCGATGAATCGACGCGGGGTGTGCCTTCCGGCAGATAAACGAGTTCACGAAGCGCGCCGTCGGCCACGCGCACGCCCAGCTTGCCGAAGGGCGCTTCGAGAACGGCGTCGAAAGGGGATGGCATGACAGGGGCCGGCGCTGGAAAACAATCCTGCGAATCTAGCACAGGCCCCAGGCGAGGCAGGGTTACTGATCCAGCTTGATGTTCTGCTGCTTGACCAGGGTGCGCATCTTGTCGAATTCGCGTTTGATCTCGGCCGCGTATTGCTGCGGCGTATTGCCCACAGGCTCAGCGCCGGCACCGCGGAACCGGTCCACCAGGCCGGGGTCTTTCAGCGCCTTCACGGCGGCTTCGTTGAGCTTGCGGATGATGTCGTCGGACGTGCCCGCCGGCGCGACCAGGCCATACCACGCCGGGTCATTCGCATCCTTCAGCCCGACTTCGGCAAAGGTGGGCACATCGGGCAGGCTATCGATGCGCTTGTTCCACGCCACCACGATCGGCCGCAGCTTGCCGCCCTTGATGAACTGAATGGACGACGGCAGGTTGTCGACCATGATCGGCACCTGGTTGGCCAGCACGTCGTTCAGCGCAGGCCCCGCGCCGCGATACGGCACATGAACCATCTGCGTTTTGGTCAGCACCTTGAACTCTTCGCCGAGCATGTGGCCGATGCCGCAGGTGCCCGATGTCGCAAACGAATATTTGCCCGGATTGGCCGTCAGCACCGCGACAAATTCCTTGTAATTCTTGGCTGGAAAGGTCGGGTTGACCGCAATCACGTTGGCCACCGTGGCCAGGTTGGTGATCGGCTTGAAATCCTTGAGCGGGTCGTACGAAAGCTTCGGGTTGCACGCCGGGTTAACGGCATGCGTGGAGACGGTGGCGATGCCGATCGTGTAGCCGTCCGGCGCCGCCTTGGCGATGGCGTCTGCGCCGATCGAACCGCCGCCGCCGCCCTTGTTTTCCACCACCACGGCCTGGCCCAGCACCTTGGAAAGCTGGTCGGCTACGCCGCGCCCCACGATGTCTGTCGTGCCGCCTGGCGGAAACGGAATGATCAGCTTGAGCGGCTTCGTGGGGTAGTTGTCGGCCACCGCCGGCCCGCACAACGCCATTCCTGCGGCGCCGATCAGGCTGGCAATCAGTCGTCCCTTGGTCATGGTCTCCTCCTAGCGTGGTGTGCGTTCTTGTGGGGAAACTGCTGAATAGCACAACGGCAAACGCCCGCCACACGGCAACCGGGGAAACCCTGAAAAGCCAATCGTCAGATTGTCAGGTTCCCAGCAGCCCGCTTTTCAGGTCACGGTCGACCGGGCTGTTGCCGATGAAGATGCTGAGCACGGCCTGGTAGAAGTCTTCACCGGGGATGGCCTTCGTGCGTGCCACGCCGTTGATGCTGATGGTGGTGCCGGCGTCGGGAGCGTAGTCGAAGTTGATGGTGTCGCCGCGCTTGGTGGAGCCGATCTGGCGCATCGCGTCTTCCAACTGCGTCAGCCGGTCGGCCAGCCTCTGTACTTGAATTTCGGTCTGGTTGCGATGGATGCCGTCGTTCAGTGCGTGGATGAACGTGTCGGCGCCCACATCGCGCAGCGGATGGATTTGCAGCCGCTTCGGCCCTTTCATGCCGAGGATGACCGCTGCGTTCTTCGCGCGCTCAGGCAGGTACAGGCCTGCCACGTAGCCCTTGATGACAAACACTGAGCGCAGGCCTGTGCCGTTGAGCAGCAGTTCGCGGCCGCCCACGCGTGCGGCATCGTCGAACGGCACGCCTTCGACGTTCACCGTTGCCCATGCCGGAACCATGCACGCGGCACAGAGCACCGTGGCCACGACGCCGTCGCGCCACGCGCGTGCCGTCCACGATGAGCGGGCACGCGCAGCAACCTGCAATGCGCGACGGAGATCAACAAGAGCGGAAAACATCGAAATGGGCGGTTTGAGATTAAGCCGCCATTTTCCCGATAATTTATTTGCAAACAATCGGTGTCTGCCCTGATGCGCAAGCGTTTGCGTACTAGGCGGTATAAGGCCCTGCCGGCATGAGCGTTAAGCAGGTATTCGTGGCTTTGTACCAGGCGCGCATTGTCCGGTTTTAAACCGATCGGTGCGGCAACTTGGAATTCCAGATTAAAACCACATCACAGTCCTGCTGCATTCGCATGCCCAACACGAGCGAGCGCTTACGTCGACTGTGTCAGCGCCCAGGCCACGTGTTCACGCACGAGTTCTGAAGGATCATCAGCGCGTGCGTGCAGGGCGGCAGTCAATTGCGCGCGCGCGCTATCGGGCGGCGGCGCGCGCAGTGCGTTGCCGATCGCCACGGCAATGTTGCGCAGCCAACGCTCGTGCCCGATGCGGCGGATCGGGCTGCCTTCCAGCCGTTGGTTGAATTCGGCGTCGGTCCAGTGGAACAGCTCAGCCAACGTGGCCGCGTCCAATCCGTTGCGCACGTCGAAGTCGGGCAGGTTGGCCGGCACCGCAAACTTGTTCCATGGGCAGATGAGCTGGCAGTCGTCGCAGCCGTAGACGCGGTTGCCCATCGCCGGGCGCAGTTCGACCGGGATGCTGCCCTTGTGCTCGATGGTCAGGTACGAGATGCATCGGCGTGCGTCCACTGTGTATGGCGCGACGATGGCCTGCGTGGGGCACACGTCGATGCAGCGCGTGCAGTTGCCGCAATGGGGCTCCACGGGTGGGTCGACGGGAAAGGGCAGGTCGACGAGGATCTCTCCGAGGAAGAACATCGAGCCCGCATCGCGGTCGAGCAGCAGCGTGTGTTTGCCGCGCCAGCCGAGGCCGCCGTTGGTGGCCAGCGCGACTTCCAGGACCGGCGCCGAATCCGTGAATACGCGGAAACCGTACGGCCCGACGGCACCGGCAATCTTTTCTGCCAGCTTCTGCAGGCGCTGGCGCAGTACCTTGTGATAGTCGCGGCCGCGCGCGTAGAGCGAGATGGTGGCGTCTTCGGGGCGGCGCAGGCGGTCCCACTCGATGGCGCGCCAGTCGCTGCCGGGTGTTTGCGGATCGGCCAGATGTGGCAGATACGGCATCCGCGCGACGATGGCGCGTACCGTTCCGGCAACAAGTTCGGCCGGGCGTGCGCGGAGCATGCCATGGTTCGCCATATAATCCATGTCACCGTGAAACCCCTGCGCAAGCCATGTCTGGAGCCCTTCTTCAGCATGCGACAGGTCGACATCGGCGATGCGGACCGCGTCGAAACCGAGTTCGGCACCCCAGGAGCGAATCTGCGCGACAAGCGCTTGCATGCCGGCTGCATCGGCTGGCAGGCGTGCATCCAGGTTCGTTTCGGGTGATGACGTGGGGGTGGCGGACATGCCCAAATTGTACGCAATGCCCACCGTGCTCCCTGCTGACGCGCCTTCTGGTCTGACCCCGCCGCTCGCCGAGCGCACGCTTTCGCTCACCGATGAAGCGGCCACGTCGGCCTTTGGCGCGGCACTCGCGCAGGCCGTGCTGGCATTGGGCCCGCGGCCCGTGCAGGTGCAGCTTTCCGGCGATCTGGGCGCGGGCAAGACGACGCTGTCGCGCGCCATCCTGCGCGGCCTGGGGCATACCGGGCGCGTGCGCAGCCCCACCTATACGCTGGTCGAGCCGTACGACGTTGCCGGAACCACTGGCACGCAAAAGGTCTATCACTTTGACCTGTACCGCTTTGCCGATCCCGAGGAGTGGACCGACGCCGGGTTCCGCGATTGCTTTGCCGAACCTGCGCTGTGCCTGGTCGAATGGCCCGAGAAGGCGCAGGCGCTGCTGGGCACGCCCGACCTGCACATCGCTTTATCGGTCGACGTTGTGCACGAAACCTACGATGACGGCGTTGAGCATGCACCGCGCGCAGCACGTCTGAGCGCAGGCACGCAGACCGGCCTTCAACTTCTACAGTCGTTGCAACACCTGTTCCCATGCTGATCAAGCATCTGCCGACCGACCGACCGGATGATCCCAACCTGCCGAGCCAGGCCCGCCGCCAATGGCTCACGCGCATGGCGAAGGCCGGCGCAGGCACGGTCATCCTGAGCCTGGTGGGCCCGCAGATCGCACGCGGCGCCAACATCGTCGCCGTGCGCGTGTGGCCCGCCGAGGACTACACGCGCGTGACGATCGAATCCGACGTCGCGCTCAAGGCCACGCATCAGCTCATCAAGGATCCGGATCGCCTGATGGTCGACATCGACGGGCTCGACCTGAACCCGACGTTGCGCGAGCTGGTGGCCAAGATTGCGCCGAACGATCCGTACATCCGCCAGGTGCGCGTGGGCCAGAACCGGCCGAGCGTCGTGCGCCTGGTGTTCGACCTGAAGGAAAGCGTCAACCCGCAGGTGTTCACGCTGCTGCCGATTGCCGGCTATCGCAACCGGCTCGTGTTTGACCTGTACCCGACCAACCCGCCCGACCCGCTGATGCAGCTCGTGCAGGCCACCGAAGGCAAGCAGGAGCGTTTTGCCGCATCCGGCGGCACGCCGATGCTGGACCCGTCGGATGACGATGACCCGATTGCCGCGCTGGCGCGGCGCGGCAGCAGCGGCAGCCCGACCAAACCGCCGATCGAAGAGCCGCAACACCCGGCGCTTGCCGGCCGCACGCCGCCTCGCAAGACGCCGCCTGCCGCCGCTGCGAATCCTCCGTCCACGCTCGCCAACGCGCCGAACACGCCGCCGCTGGAGATCGTTCCCGAGCAGCCTGTGCCGCGCACGCCCTCAAACGGCCCGCGCATGCGCCGCCTGCTTACCGTCGCCATCGACCCCGGCCATGGCGGCGAAGACCCAGGCGCCACGGGCGGCGCAGGCACGCACGAGAAAGACGTGGTGCTGTCGATCGCCCGCATGCTCAAGGCCAAGATCGACGCTCAGCCCAACATGCGGGCCATGATGACGCGCGATTCCGACTATTTCGTCCCGCTGGGCGTGCGCGTGCAGAAGGCGCGCCGCGTGCAGGCGGATCTGTTCGTCTCCATCCATGCCGATGCGTTCCTCTCGCCGGAGGCGCGCGGGGCATCGGTGTTCGTGCTGTCCGATCGCGGCGCGTCGAGCGCGCAGGCCAAGTGGCTCGCCAACAAGGAAAACGCGGCCGACATGATCGGCGGGGCCAATCTCGGTTCGAAAGACGCGCAGGTCACGCGCGTGCTGCTCGATCTGTCGACCACCGCGCAGATCACCGACAGCATGAAGGTCGGCAAGGCGGTGCTGGACCAGATTGGCGGCATCAACCGGCTGCACAAGGGGCAGGTCGAGCAGGCGGGCTTTGCGGTGCTCAAGGCGCCGGACATTCCGTCGATCCTGGTCGAGACGGCCTTCATCTCCAACCCCGAGGAAGAAGCCAAGCTCAATGACCTGGGTCACCAAAACCAGCTTGCCGACGCCATCTTGCGCGGCATTCGGGCGTACTTCGCCAAGAACCCGCCGCTGTCGCGCAACCCGGGCGTCTGAGGCATGACGACGCTCGTATTGCGCGAAGGCGGTGCGTCCGACGCCGGCACCATCGCCGACATTCATACCCGCAGCTGGCAAAGCGCGTATCGCGGGCTGGGCGTTTTGTCCGACGCGTATCTCGATGGCCGCGCAGCGACCGACATCCAGGCGAAATGGCGTGAGCGCATGGCCGCACCCGTGGCCGGACAGCAGGTGTGGTGCGCCGATCTGGACGGCCAGACCATCGGTTTTCTGTGCGCCCTGCGTGAAAACGGCACGCCCTGGGGTGCGTTCGTCGACAACCTGCATCTGCTGCCGGCCTCACGTGGCCATGGTGTCGGGAAGCGTCTGATGGGCGAAGCGGCGCGCTGGGCCGCCGCTCAGGGCATCACGCAGTTGCATCTGCTGGTGTACGAGGCGAACACCGCCGCGATCGGCTTCTACGAAGCCCTGGGCGGTGTGCCGGTCAGCCGGGACTGGCTGGAGACGGCTGATGGCGGCCACGCTTGGGTGTGCACCTACCACTGGCCGGAAGCGGAATTCGCGGGTCTGACGCGCTTGCCTTGATCAGGCCGCGCGGCTTGCCGGGGCGCCTGCGCTGGCCTCTGCGTGGGCAACCCGATCCGCATACCTGCGCGCCAGCGCCGAGCACACGATGAGCTGCAACTGGTGATAGATCATCAGCGGCAGCACGATCAGGCCCAGCGCGGGGTTGCCGGCAAACAGGATCTTCGCCATCGGCACGCCGTTCGCCAGGCTCTTCTTCGAGCCGCAGAACACAGCAGTGATTTCGTCGGCCAGGCTGAAACCGGCGCGCCGCGAGAGCCATGTCGTCGCACCGAGCACGACGAACAGCAGCGCGCCGCTCATCACGGCCACGGCCACGATGGTCTCCCACGGATACTTCGACCACACACCCGCGTGCGTCGAGTCTGCAAACGAGTTGAACACGATCAGCAGGATCACCGCGCGGTCGACCTTGTTGATGATCGCCTTGTGCTTGTTGATGAACCCGCCGATGACCGGGCGCAGCAACTGCCCCAGCACGAAGGGCAGCAGCAGTTGCTCGGCCACGCCCAGCAGCGCCTTGCCGACCGAGAGGTCCGCGCCCGACGCCTGGATCACGAAGCTCATCAGCAGCGGCGTGGCGATCATGCCGATCAGCCCTGAGATGGTCGCGTTGAAGATGGCGGCCGGCACGTTGCCCTTGGCCATGGCCGTCATCGCCACCGACGACGACACCGTGGACGGCAGCGCGCACAGATAGAACACGCCCAGCAGCAGCTCCGCCGGAATGAACGGCTTGCAGACAAACAGAATGACCGCGCCGATCAGCGGAAACAGGATGAAGGTGCAGCTCTGCACGAACAGATGCAGACGCCAATTGCGCGCGCCTTCGACGATCTTCTCGCGCGAGAGCGCCGCGCCGTGCAGGAAGAACACCAGTGACACGCCGACGATGGTGACGATGTCGAGGCGCAGCGGGCCGTCGCTCGCGCCAAGCGCCGGGAAGAAGAGGGCCAGTGCGACCATCACCAGCATGGCGCGAATGAACCCATCAATCTGGGACAACAGCGGAGATAACAGCGGGATCTTCATGTGCGTGCGCGGTCACCATTACGTAACGGCGCGGGTTGGATGGCGGGATAGCCGCTATTGCACAACATCCCTATCTAGAATACAAATGCATTGATCGAATCGATTCATACGTCGTCAGCATGAATGTGACCTTGCGCCAGTTGCGCGTCTTTCTCGCGGTGGCACGCGCGCACAGCTTCAGCCGGGCGGGCGACACCATCGGCCTGACGCAGCCGGCCGTGAGCCGTTCGATCTCGGAGCTGGAAGGCGAACTGGGCCTGAAGTTGCTCGATCGCACCACCCGTGAAGTCGTGCTGACGGAAGTGGGGCGCTCGCTGGCGACGGCGCTGGACCGCCTCGTGGCCGATCTGGACGACACGTTGCAACAGGCGCGCCAGGTCGGCGAGCAGCGGCGCGGACGCGTGGTGGTGGCGTCCAGCCCGACCGTGTCGACACGGCTGATGCCGGTGTATGTGGCCGAGTGCGCGGTGCGCTATCCGGACATCCGCATGATTGTGCGTGACTCCGTGCAGGTCGACACGCTGCAGTTGATCCGCACGGGCGGCGCCGATTTCGGTGTGGTGGTGGAGCCGCTCGATACCGAAGGCCTGCGGACCGAGCCGTTGCTGATCGATCCGTTCTGCCTGGTCTGCCGCAAGGATCACCCGTTCGCGCAGCGCAGCAGCGTACGGTGGAAAGATCTGCATCGCACAGCGGTCGTCCTGCTCGATCACGCCTCGGGCAGTCGACCGCTGATCGACCGCATCTTCCTGCGCCACGGCGTTCACCCTGACGTCACGCAGGAGATGGGCCATAGCAGCGCGGTCTTCGGGATGGTGGAAGCGGGCATCGGCGCGGGCGTGGTGCCGTCGCTGTCGTTGCCGCTGCCGTCTTCGTCGCCATTGGTGGCGGTGCCGCTGTCGCCCAAGGAGACGCGCGCCATCGTGCTGGCGCGGCGGCATGACAGGTCGCTTTCGCCGGCGGCCGAGGCCGCGTGGCAGATGATCCGCCGGATGGCGCTGCCGGCCGCCTGATGGCCTGACTGCCGCGCTTATTTCGGCTGCATGCGGATGGCGCCATCCAGGCGGATGGTCTCGCCATTGAGCATCGGGTTCTCGACGATCGCGCGCGCGAGCTGCGCATATTCCGCCGGCTTACCGAGGCGCGGGGGAAACGGCACCATCTTGCCCAGCGCGTCCTGCACTTCCGCCGGCATGCCAAGCAGCATCGGCGTCTCGAAAATGCCCGGTGCAATCGTCATCACGCGGATGCCGTCGCGCGACAGGTCTCGCGCAATCGCCAGCGTCATCGCCACCACGCCGCCCTTGGATGCCGCGTAAGCCGCTTGGCCAATCTGCCCGTCAAAGGCGGCCACCGATGCCGTGTTGATGATCACGCCACGCTCGCCGCCGGCATTGGGTGTGTTGCCCGCCATGGCCGTCGCGGCCAGGCGGATCATGTTGAACGTGCCGATCAGGTTGATGTTGATCACGCGTGCAAATTGATCCAGCGGGTGCGGCCCCGTCTTGCCGACCGTGCGCGACGCTGTCGCGATGCCCGCGCAGTTCACCAGCCCGCGCAGCGTGCCCAGCGACGTGGCGGCGTCCACCACCGCCTGGCCGTCGGCTTCCGACGTGACGTCGCAGCGCACGAAGCGGCCGCCCAGTTCCTGCGCCAGCGCGGTGCCGGCGGCCTCGTTCAGGTCTGCAATCACCACCTTGCCGCCAGCTTCGGCCAACGTCCGTGCCGTGCCTGCGCCCAGTCCCGACGCGCCGCCGGTGACGATGAATACCTGATCGCGAATCTCCATGCCGTGTCTCCTTGTGTGTGGTTTGCGAGTTACTTGACGTTTACGTTCGCGTCAAGTTCAGCGTCGTATGGTAGCGCGAAGCGGTCGGCGATCGGGCAAAAAAAAAGGCGCCTCATGATCGAGGCGCCTTTTTTCGTCGCGGGTATTGCGTGGTGCGCTCAGTCCTGCAGCGCGCCGAACACGCGGGTCGTGATTTCATCGACGTTGCCCACGCCGCTGATCTTGCGGTACTTCGGCGGCGCCACCTTGGCGGCGCCGTTGCCGTTGGCGGCCCACTGCGAGTAGTAGTCCACCAGCGGACGCGTCTGGTTCTCATACACGTCCAGGCGCTTGCGCACGGTCTCTTCCTTGTCGTCGTCGCGCTGGATCAGCGGTTCGCCGGTTTCGTCGTCCACGCCTTCGGTCTTGGGCGGGTTGTACTTGACGTGGTACGTGCGGCCCGACGCCACGTGCACGCGGCGGCCGCTCATGCGCTCGATGATGGCGTCGAATGGCACGTCGATTTCCAGCACGTAGTCGATCGCCACAGCGGCGTCTTTCATGGCTTCCGCTTGCGGAATGGTGCGCGGGAAACCGTCGAACAGGTAGCCGTTCTTGCAGTCGGGTTGTTGCAGGCGGTCTTTCACGAGGCCGATGATGATGTCATCCGACACCAGGCCGCCGGCATCCATGACCTTCTTTGCCTCGATACCCAGCGGAGTGCCGGCCTTGACGGCCGCGCGCAGCATGTCGCCGGTGGAGATCTGCGGAATGCCGAACTTTTCGCAGATGAATTTGGCTTGCGTACCTTTGCCGGCGCCGGGCGCGCCCAACAGAATCAACCGCATGGTGACGAGTTCCTCAAGTTTTCGAATCCTGTCGCGCTGTCAAGCTGTGTGAAGCGCGTTGGGAATCGGTCCAAGAGGGCGGATTCCCAATACGCCTGGTGATCAAGCCATGGCGACGCAATCGACGCGAACAGGCAGCCTAGCGGGCGAAGTTGACGCCAGCCTTACCGGACTCTGGGGAATCAGGCGTCCGCCGGACGGCGGCACCCATGGCTCGATTTGTCTCCCTGTCGCCGCTGTGGCGCCTGCGTGGGCGCCGTCATGCGGCTTGTCGTCCTCGCGATTATGCCATGGCGAGGACGGGGTTTTGGCAGCCTCGCACGCAAAGTTCAGAGAAATCGCGGGCTCAGGGGCCATCCTGGGCCAGAAGTTCAGCCCAGGCGGCGCGCACCCGTGCGAGGTCTTCGGGGGTGTCGACACCGGCGGCGGGGGCGTCATCGGTGGTCAGCACGGCAATGCGTTCACCGTGCCACATGGCGCGCAGTTGCTCCAACTGCTCCGTCTGCTCGATGGGGGCGGCGGCCAATTGCGGGAAGCGGCGCAGGAATCCGGCGCGGTACGCGTAGATGCCGATATGGCGCAGCACGGGCATGGCCGGCAACGGGCGCTCCACAACGGAGCGCGCCATGACGGCGGGCGTCCAGGTGTCGCGCGCCCAGGGCAGCGGCGCGCGCGAGAACAACAGTGCCCGTTCGGCGGCGTCGAGCACGACCTTGACGACGTTCGGGTTGAACACGTCGGCCGGGTCGTGGATCGGGTGGGCAGCGGTGGCGATGGCGCAGTCGGGATGGTCGCGCAGGTGCGCGGCCACGTTGTCGATCAGCGTCGGTGCGATCAGCGGCTCGTCGCCTTGCACGTTGACGACAATGGCGTCATCGGGCAGGCCCAGCACGGTGGCCACTTCGGCCAGGCGGTCGGTGCCCGAGGCGTGGTCGGCGCGCGTCAGCACGGCTTCCACGTGATGCTGCATGCAGGCATCGGCGACGGACGCTGCATCGGTGGCGACCACCACGCGCGCGGCGGATGACTGATGCGCGCGTTCAGCCACGCGCACCACCATCGGCTTGCCGTCGATGTCGGCCAGCGGTTTGTTGGGCAGCCGCGTGGACGCCAGCCGCGCGGGAATGACAGCGATGAATGGCGCGTGCGACATGACGGCGACCTTCGTATCAGGCCGGATCGACCGGCGTGCCTTCCACGGTCTGGCGCGCTTCGTCAGCCAGCATGACGGGGATGCCGTCGCGGATCGGGTAGGCCAGCTTGTCGACGTGGCAGATCAGTTCGTTGTTGGCGCGGTCGTGTTGCAGCGTGCCCTTGCACAACGGGCAGACGAGGATTTCCAGCAGGCGATTGTCCATGGCGGTAGAGGCTCCGTGGCGGCCGCGCTCAAGGCGGAGGGCGGCGCGCCGGTACAGCGGAAGGGTGGCGTTATTGTGCGCTTGCCTTGAGCGTTGCGCGATCGGCCAGGGCGCGCACGCGCTGGCAGACCTGTTCGACCAGCGCCGCGTCGACCACCGGTGTGGTCGGCACCACCCAGATGCGCGGGTCGTCGAGATGGCCGCATTTTACGGCATCCTTTTCGGTGATCAGGATGACCTCGGCGTGGCTGTCGGTGAACGGGTTGTCAGCGAAATCGTAGTGATCGGGCAGCGGCAGGGTGCTCGGCTTGAGGCCGGCGGCGCGCAGCGAAGCGAAGAAGCGCTCGGGGTTGCCGATGCCGGCCGCGGCCAGCAATTGTGCGCCTTCAATGCGGGCGAACTGGGCCAGCGGGCGGCGCAGCGCGGGGTCGGCCAGGTTGTAGGCGTCCTGCAGCTCGAGGTGCATGCCGAACACGTCCGGGCGGTCCGGTGTGGCGCGGTAGTTCGGATCGTTGATGAGCGTGGCGTCTCGGCGGCGCGTCATCGGTTCGCGCAGCGGGCCGGCGGGCAGCAGGAAGCCGTTGCCGCCCATGCGCGTGTCGAACACGATGATTTCGATATCGCGGCGCAGGCGGTAGTGCTGCAGGCCGTCGTCGCAGACGATCACGTTGCAGCCCGGGTGCGAGGCCAGCAGCGTCTGCGCGCACAGCACGCGGTCGGGGAAGACCCACACCGGCAGGTCGGTGGCGCGGGCGATCAGCAGCGGTTCATCGCCCACGTCTTCTGCGCGAGAGTGTTCTCGCACAGGGCGAGGATGCTTCAGTTGCGCACCGTAGCCGCGCGAGACGATGCCCGGGCGCAGGCCGGCTTCAGCCAGCGCCGAGGCCAGCGCAATCACGGCGGGCGTCTTGCCGGCGCCGCCTACGGTGACATTGCCGATCACCACCACCGGCATCGGCAGCCGCACCGAGCGCAGCACGCCAAGGCGGAACAGCAGCCGGCGCAGCGCGCTGATCCCACCAAACAGCCACGACAGCGGCCACATCACCCACGCAAACCAGCCGCGTTGCTGCCATTGGCGGGTGACGAAGCTGGCGAGACGGTGCTGGGCGACGGGCATGCGTGATGGTGGTTGAGAAGCGATCTCTTAGCGGGCGTTGCCGGTTTGCGTGGCGAAGGTCAGGTGCGAAAGACCGGCCACTCGCGCGGCTTCCATGACATTGACCACTGCCTGGTGCGCGGCTTGCGCATCGGCGTTGACGATGACGATGGGCTCGGGGCCGCCGGCCTTGCCTGCGGCATTGCGGAGCGCATCGGCCAGGCTGGTGACATCGCGCGTGTCGAGCACCTGCTTGTCGACAGAGTAGACGCCGTTGGCGGTGACGGACACGACGATTTGGCCCGGACGCTCGGTGGCTTTCTCAGCCTCGGCGGTGGGCAGGTTGACCTTCAGTTCGGTGTAGCGGGAATACGTGGTCGTGATCATCAGGAAGATGAGGATCACGAGCAGCACGTCGATCAGCGGGATCAGGTTGATCTCCGGCTCTTCGCGGGCACGGCGCGGGCGGAAGCGCATGGCTGTTTCCAGTAAGGCGTGGCCCGGATCAGCCGCGCCGCGGCGGCAGGATCGCGTCGAGGTACGTGGTGGACAGATGCTCCAGCTCGACCACGTAGTTATCCACCACGCCACGGAAGTAGCGCCAGAAGATCAGCGTCGGGATGGCCACCACGAGGCCCAGCGCCGTGTTGTACAGCGCGACCGAGATGCCGTGCGCCAGCGCCTGCGGGTTCGTGCCCGCGGCGGTCTGGCTGCCGAAGATCTCGATCATGCCGACGACCGTGCCGAACAGGCCCATCAGCGGCGCCACCGAGGCAATCGTGCCAAGCGCGTTCAGGTAGCGCTCCAGGCGGTGGGCAACGTTCTGGCCGGCTTCTTCCACCACTTCCTTGGCGGCATCGCGCGTGGTGTTCGGATGCAGCACCACGTGGCGCAGCGCGGCAGCCAGCAGGCGGCCCAGCGGCGAGCCCTGTTCCAGCGTGTTCACCACTTCCGGTGTGGCGCGGCGCTGATGCGCGACGGCCAGCGCCTCGTCATAGACCTTGGGCGGAATGATCTTCTTGCGTTGCAGGGCGACGAAGCGTTCGATGATGAGCGCGAGTGCGAGCACCGAGGCGATCAACAGCGGCCAGATCGGCCAGCCGGCGGCTTGAATGATGGAAAACACTGGACAACCCGTTTTGTCGTTGTGGAAGGAGTGTGATTCTGATGGTGTGCTCGTGCCGTCCGCGTCCCCGAACGCTGTCCGTTGCGGCAAAAACAGGCAGCACTCTAGCGCGTCGGACCTGCCTCGGCAACACGATGGCGCAGCATCGCGACATGCGCGGGCGACGGTCAACGCGCTGTCACGAAAGAGACTGGCCGCGCAATCCACAGCCACGCGGGACAGTCTTGTGGATGGGTTGTGGACATTGCCCGAACAAGCAAACTAAGTGCTTGATGCGAAAGGGTGTTCGGGGTCTTGCTTAAAAAATATGCAACCGGCGTTTTCGCGGGCCATCCATGAAAAAGCGCGCGCTGGCCCGGCAAAACGGCGGGTAATCCACACCGCTGCGGGACAGTCTTGTGGACGGGTTGTGGACATTGCCTCAACAAGCACACTAAGTGCTTGATCTGAAAGGAAGTCTGACGGCCTGCTTAAAAATGAAGCAACCGAGGGTTCTGGCCTCGATCTGGTGGAAAACGAGGGTGCGCCTCGAAAAACCGTGAGGAAATCCACACCGACACGGGACAGTCTTGTGGACGGGTTGTGGACATTGCCCGGACAAGCACCTTAAGTGACTGATTCAAAACGGTGTTCGGTGTTGCGCTTAAAAATTGAGCAGTGAAGTTTCCCGCGAAAAACTGTGGACGCGCATCTCGGACGTGTGAGAATCGACGGCCGATTTATCCACTGCCCAGGCGTCACACCACGGTTTTCCAGCGATGCTGTGGATAACTTTGTGAACATCCTTGGGGCGCTCGCGCTAAATGCTTGACGCAGAACGAAATTACTTGCGCTGCTGAAATTTTGACATGGGCCGATTTTTCATAAGAATCAAGGAGTTGCGCCAAAATGCAGAGAGCGCGTCACCTGACCTCTGTCAAGCTTGACAAGCACGTTATGCTGTGGACAGGTAGCCCACTTGCCATGCGTTGTCTCCCCTATTCAAGGTAGAAGTCGACCCGAAGCCTCATTGTTTTGCGCTGCTCGCACCACTTATGACCCCGCCGCCGTCTTCCCGCCGCCCGTTCTGGATGGATGCCTCCGCACCCACGCCCGCCCCCTCCTCGGAGATGCCGGCCGCACCTGCTGCCGCGTCTGCACCGACCCGTGGCGGACAGGAAGTGCTCACCGTCAGCGACGTCAATCGCCGCATTGCGGGGCTGCTCGAACGCAACTTTCCGCTGGGCTGGGTGCGCGGCGAGATTTCCAACTTCACGCGCGCAGCGAGCGGCCATTGGTATTTTTCGCTCAAGGACACAGGCGCGCAGATTCGCTGCGTGATGTTCAAGGGTCGCAACCAGTACGCCGATTTCACCCCGCGCGAAGGCGAGGCCGTCGAGGTGCGCGCGCTGGTCACGCTGTACGAAGCGCGCGGCGAGCTGCAATTGAGCGTCGAAGCCATCCGCCGCGCCGGTCTGGGCAATCTGTACGAGGCCTTCCTGCGGCTGAAGGCCGCGCTGGAAGCGCAAGGGCTGTTCGATGCCGACCGCAAGCGGCCGCTGCCACGGCATCCGCGCGCGATTGGCGTGGTGACGTCGCTGCAGGCGGCGGCCTTGCGCGACGTGCTGACCACGCTGCGCCGGCGTGCGCCGCATGTGCCGGTGGTGGTGTATCCCGTGCCGGTGCAGGGTGCCGGGGCGTCGGAGCGCATCGCCGCCATGCTGGAACGGGTCAATGCCCGGGCAGAGGTCGACGTGGTCATCCTGTGCCGGGGCGGCGGCAGCATTGAAGACCTCTGGGCCTTCAACGAAGAGCCGGTGGCGCGCGCGGTGGCCGCATCGGAAATTCCCATCGTGGCCGGTGTCGGTCACGAGACGGATGTGACGATCGTCGACTTTGTGGCCGACGTGCGCGCGCCCACGCCCACCGCAGCGGCCGAACTGGTCAGCCCGGACCGTGCGCGCATGCTGCGCGATGTGGGGCGTGACTGGGATGCGCTGTCTGCCCAGTTCCGCCGGCAGCTCGATCGCCGCGCGCAGACCGTCGATTGGCTCGCGCGCCGCCTGCGCAGCCCGCAGGCGCAGATGCGCGAACGCCGCACGCAACTCGCCCATCTGGAGGGCCGCCTGCGCTTTGCCCTGACCGGCCGCATGCAGCGTGCGGAACATCTCCAGCGTCTGCTGACGATGCGCCTGTCCGCGGCGCGCCCCGACGCCACGCGAGAGCGCACGCGCCTCCAGCAAGCCGAAGCGACGCTGGCACGCGTCATGCGAGACACGCTGTCTCGCGCCCAGGAACGCCTGGCGCGTCAGCACGCCGGTCTGGAACTGCTGGCGCCGCAGCGCACGCTGGAGCGCGGCTATGCGGTGTTGCTCGATGCCAAGGGCCACGCCATCCGCGATCCGAACGCATTGCATGCCCGGGCGCGCATCGAGGCGCGGCTGGCGCAAGGCACGGCCGACATCGAAATCGCCCGCGTGCAACCGAAGCTCGAACTGTGACCAGCGCATGACCTGATCGCGGCAATGATCGCGATTCCGCACGCGTTTAGCGGGTATTCCGACTATTTAGCCTGCGGTTTGCGCCGGTTTTGCAAGTCTCCTACAATCGTCGCTCCCAACCTGTACAACCCACAGAAGGCAAGAACAATGGAACACACGCTCCCCCCGCTGCCGTACGCCCAAGACGCTCTGGCGCCGCACATCTCCAAGGAAACGCTGGAGTTCCACTACGGCAAGCACCACCAGACCTACGTCACGAACCTGAACAACCTGATCAAGGGCACGGAGTTCGAGAACCTGAGCCTTGAAGACATCGTCAAGAAGTCCTCGGGCGGTGTGTTCAACAACGCCGCACAGGTCTGGAACCACACGTTCTACTGGAACGGCCTGAAGCCGCAAGGCGGCGGCGCTCCGACCGGCGCGCTGGCTGACGCCATCAACGCCAAGTGGGGCAGCTTCGACAAGTTCAAGGAAGAGTTCACCAAGACGGCCATCGGCACGTTCGGTTCGGGCTGGGCCTGGCTGGTGAAGAAGGCCGACGGCTCGCTGGATCTGGTGTCGACCTCCAACGCCGCCACGCCGCTGACGACCGACGCCAAGCCGCTGCTGACCTGCGATGTATGGGAACACGCTTACTACATCGACTACCGCAACGCCCGTCCGAAGTACGTCGAGGCGTTCTGGAACCTGGTCAACTGGGACTTCGTTGCCAAGAACTTCGCCTAAGGCGACTCGCTCCGGCGATTCAGAAAAAACCTCCGCACCAGCGGAGGTTTTTTTATGCGCGCACGCTGCCCAGCATGTCGTGCAGCTCGTGGCTCATCATCGCCAGAAAGACCACCAGGCCGATGTAGTAGACGGTGTAGGTCAGGCGAGATTCGTTCGAGATGCTGTAGTACGCACGGTTTTCCGGCGCATCCGGGTCGTAGCGCCACGCCTTCATCAACTGCGGCACGGCCAGCACCGCAATCAGAATCAGGATCGGGCTCGGCCGCCAGACGAACAGCGCCACCAGCACCGGCACGCCAAGAAACCAGATGCGCGGCGACAGCACCGCCGTAATCCGTCCGCCGTCAAACGGTGACAGCGGGATCAGGTTGAACAGGTTGAGGAAGCAGCCGGCGTAGGCCAGCGCCAGCAGCAACTGGCTGTCGGTGTAGCGCGCGAGCCCGTAGCAGAGCATCGCGCCGACCGTGCCGGCGACGGGGCCGGCCAGGCCGATATGGGCCTCGGTTTCCACATCCATCGGCTGCTCTTTCAGGTCGATCCACGCGCCCACGAACGGGATGAAGGTCGGCGCGCCCACCGCCAACCCGCGTTGGCGTGCCGCCATGAAATGGCCCATCTCGTGGATGAACAGCAGCACTACGAAACCCACCGCATAGCGCCAGCCGAACACGAAGGCATAGGCGGCCACCGACAGCAGCATCGTGCCGCCGGTGGTCAACAGCTTGCCGAACTTCAGCCCTGAAAACAGCAGGATCAGCAGCTTGGCCACGACTTATGCGCTCGGCTTGCGCTTGAAGAACTTGGCGAGGGCCGCGCCAAAGCCTGCCACCGCCAGGATCGCCACCTTGGCGAACTTCGCCAGGAACGCGGCGATCACCGCAAACAGGCCCAGCTTCTTGGCGGCGATGCCACCGACCAGCGCGGCCAGGCCGTACTCGGCGACCTTGTCGGTCTTGGCGTTGAAATCGGTGTAGCGCTTGCCGTCTTTGAAATCGAGATCGGCGAGCAGCTTTTGCACGGCGGGTTTGTCGGCGTCGACGCGGTTGCGGCCGGTGATCAGGTTCAGGCTGATGTAGCCGTCGCGGCCCAGGGCGTAGGTGTTGTAGTTGACCGCGCCGGGGTCATCTGCCGGCTGGCCCTTGGAGCGTGCAGCCATCGACCAGATCAGGCGGTGCGTGGCGGCGTCGTAATGCGGACGCTCGACCCAGCCCTGGATTTCCAGTGCGGGGATGCCGCGCTTCTCGCGCTCTTCGTTGGCAGCAGCGGTGCCTTCCTTGAGCGATTTGTATAGATCGTCGACGTTCCAGTCGCGGGCGTCGTCGTCCTTGATGTAGCCCGAGGCCTCGTACTTGGCGACGACCATCCATTCGTCGTCGTCGCTGGTGGGCATGACCAGGCCGAGCATGTCGGGGTTGTTGCTGTTGCCCATGGCGTGCATGAGCTGCCCCGCGGCCGGCTGTGGAATAAAGACCTCGTCCTTGCCGATCTTGAGCGTGGCCTGGTCTCGTAATTCGATCGACGTGGGGCCGACCTTCGCAGCGGCCTTGGCAGCGGCCCAGGCCTGCTTCATTTCCTGTTGCGGATCGCTGGCCTGTTGCGCGTGGGCTGCCGTAGCGCCCGTCAAGCTCGTTGCGCCCAGCACTGCTGCGCAGGCGAGTGTGCCCGCGCAGGCGCGCAACGCGCCCTGAAACCCCTTTCCCATTGCTTCTCCCGAAGATGTTCTTGTGTGTTGATTGGCTCGATTTTTCTGACGCTTGGGCAGCCGCATCAGCGGTCTGCAAGCTGGGCCGAAGCATAGCGGGAGCGGGCAGCAGGGCTGTTAATGGGCGTTAATGAAGCCGTGAGGATTACGGTTGAAGGCCCATCTGCCGCAGCAATGTCTGGTTGTCTTCCAGGTGCCAGTTTTCGGCGATCTTGCCGTCGGCGATGCGGTACAGGTCGAAGGCCTGGAAGTCGATCGGCTGGTTCTGCCCGTGCGTGCGGCCGAATTCGCCAGTGAAGTGTCCGCGAAAGCGCAGGTGAACCGAGACGCGGTCGCCGGCGACGACCATGTCTTCGATCTCCACGCGCATGTCAGGCACGGCCGTGTGAAACGCCTTGGACGCATCGAGCGGGCCTTGCGTGCCCTGCACGCGTCCGGCGGGCAGTGTGCGGTCGACAAACGCGGGCGACAGCGCTTCCGTGGCATAGCGGGCATCGCCGGTATGCCAGAAGGTGGCGTAGCGGCGCGCAGCGAGCACGGCGGCTGCGGCCTGCGGCGTGTCCGCTGCGGCGACGTGGTCTGGGCGGATGAGGTCTGCATCGGACGTTGGCGCAGCTGCAGCCGGGGCGATGGCGAGCGCCATCGGCAGGGTGAGCGCGGCGGCGGCAAGCAGGGCGGGGCGGATGAACATGGTGAAACTCCGTTGGGGTGGCAATGCGCTGCACTGTAGATTTCCAATCGCAGACGATAAAGGGCCTGTGAGTCGATCTGGTTTCAATCCGGATTTGATGATCGATCGCCACGCCGGTCGTCCGCGCGAACGCAATCCGGCGCACGTGATAGTCGGTATCGCGCGCCCAGCTGCGTTCAAATGGTCCGCGCCGCGCCAGGTTTTTCTAGACTGGCCTCTCATCGAACAGACACATAAAAACAAGGGAGGGGACGGTGGATCTGAGCCATATCCTGTCGCGCACGGAGCGCGGCACGCAGGAGCTGCAGACGCGCAGCGGGCACGTCACGCATCGGCAGCGGGCGATCCTGCTGCTGGTCAATGGCGAGCGCTGCGCGGCGGACATCCTGGCGCAGTTGAGCAGCGCCGGCCCCGATATCGAAGACCGCGCCGAAGACCTCGCGCGCCTGATTGCCGACGGCCATGTCGCAAGCCGCGCGCCCATCAAGACCGCGCCCAAGCCGCCCAAGCCGGTGCAGGCTGCGCCGTTTGCGCCGCGCCACGTGCGGCAGGCCTCGATTGCCGACTGGCGCCTGAGCCAGGCCGGCGCCTTCTCCGCGTTGCAGCGCTATCTCGCCGAAGGTCCGGAAGCGCCCATCGACTTTCTCAATGGCCTGGCCGCACCGCTGTACGCCGCGCTGACGACCTGCCGCAGCGAGGCATCCGCCCACGCCGTCGTCGCGTTTCTGGAAGCGCGACTGGACGAAGGCGCCGGAAATGTGACCGATGCGTCCTAGGTGTAAATACCGAATTCGCGATGGTTTCCCGTTCAATGGGAATGTTGCGTTGATAAATTGAGAAAATCGTCGCATTCTCCGTTGCAACATCACTTGACGGAGTTTCGCGATGACCGAGCCGGGGGTGGCCCCTTCGCCAGCACAATCCGCTGCCGCCACGAGCGGATCGGACCGCGTGCTGATGGTGCTCGCCACCATCGCGCGCCACGGTCGCCCGGTCGCGGCGCGTGAGCTGGTCGAACTGACCGGCCTGCCGCAGAGCACGCTGTACCGCCAGGTGGCGATGCTCAAGCGCTGGGGCTTTGTGCTGGAATCGGCCGGCACCTATGCCCCGGGGCCGATCAGCCTGCAGCTCGCACTCGGTTTCGACCACGCCTCGCATCTCGTGCAGGAAGCGCGCATCGGCATGGCCAAGCTGGTGGCGGAGTCGGGCGAATCGGTGGGGCTGGTCGTGGCCGTGAAGGACCAGGCCGTCTGCCTGGAGATGGTCGAGAGCCAGCAGTCGCTGCGCTGCTCGTTCGAGAAAGGGCGCGGCGTGCCGCTGCTGGCCGGCGCCTCCGCCAAGTCGTTGCTCGCCTTCATGCCGCCCGCTGCGGCGCGCGCCATCCTCGCCGATCTGCTGGCCATCGATGCCGACACCCAGGCGCAACTGCAAGCTGAACTCTCCGACATTCGCGCCGCGGGCTATGCGCTGTCCGAAGGCGAGGTCGACCCCGGCGTCTGGGGCGTGAGCGTGCCGGTGTTCCGGCTGCCCGGCCACGCGCTCGGCTCCATCACGTTGATGGCGCCTGCAACGCGCGTGCGGGGCAAGGAGCAGCGCTTGATCGACATGACTGTTGCAGCGGCTGCCTCCATTTCTGCGCGGCTGCAGGATCTCTGAATTTTCGATTTTTCCGATTCTTTTTTTCTCACCCCACATGCATCACACAAGGAGACCACTCATGGGGAATCGTCGTCGTTTCATGCATTCGATGCTGGCTTGTGCCGTGGCGTTTTCCGCTGCGGCGTCTTTCGCAACCGCCGCGCACGCTGCTGGGGAGCCGCTGCGCGTTGCTATCGACGCCACCTTCGCGCCGATGGAGTTTGTCGAAAACGGCAAGCGCACCGGCTTTGATGTGGACCTGATCGAAGCGCTGGCCCGCACCATGGGCCGTCCGGTCGAATGGACGGACATCGATTTCAAGGGCCTCGTGCCGGGCCTGATCTCGCGCCGCTTCGACGTGGCCATCTCGGGCATCTACATTACGGAAGAGCGCAAGAAGGTGGTCGACTTCACCGTGCCGTACTACCACGGCGGCTTGGTCGCGATGGTCAAGCAAGGCAACACGGCCATCAAGACGCCGGCGGATCTGAACGGCAAGAAGGTCAGCGTGCAGGTCGGTACCAAGTCGGTCAACTACCTGAAGGAAAACTATCCGAAGGTCGAGCGCGTGGAAGTCGAAAAGAACGAGCAGATGTTCAACCTCGTCGAGATCGGCCGCGCCGATGCCGCCGTCACGGGCCGCCCCGCTGCCGCGTACTACGTGAAGGCGCGTCCGGGCCTGCGCCTGGTCGAGCCCGCGCTGACCACAGAGGAATACGGCATCGCCGTGCGCCGCGATCAGCCTGAATTGACCAAGGCGCTGAACGCCGCGCTGGAGAAGATCAAGGCCGACGGCACGTACGACCAGATCGTCAAGAAGTGGTTTGGCGCCGCTGCCAAGTAACGACCGACGGACACACTGATGGAACTGGATTTCTCTCCTGTCTGGGCCGGTTGGACGGACATCCTGCGCGGTGCGCTCGTCACGGTTGAGGTGACGGCCGCCGCGCTGGTGCTCGGCTGCGTGCTCGGCTTGCTGATCGGCATCGGGCGGTTGAACCCGCGCCGCCGATTCATCTACGGCATCTGCACGGTGTACGTAACGTTCATCCGTGGCACGCCGCTGCTGGTGCAGCTTTTTCTGCTGTTCTTCGGGCTGCCGCAGTTCGACATCCTGCTGCCGGCGTTTGTGTGCGGCGTGCTGGGGCTCGGTGTGTATTCGGGCGCGTATGTGTCGGAAATCGTGCGCGGCGCGATCCAGTCGGTGGATCGCGGGCAGATGGAGGCGGCACGCTCGATCGGCATGTCGTCGGCGCAGTCGATGCGCGCGATCATCCTGCCGCAGGCTGTGGTGCGGATGATTCCGCCGCTGGGCAACGAGTTCATCGCGCTGATCAAGAACTCGGCGCTGGTGTCGCTGCTGACGATTCACGACCTGATGCACGAAGGGCAGAAGATCATCAGCGTGTCGTATCGCTCGCTGGAGGTGTATCTGGCGATTGCGCTGGTGTACCTGGTGCTGACCAGTGCCGCCAGCTATCTGCTGCACCGCCTTGAACGCAACATCCGTGCGGGAGGCATGGTGCAATGAACATGACGAATGCGAACCTGCAAACACTCAAGTCCGCGCTGGATGTGCCCATGATCCAGATTCGCGGGCTCACCAAATCGTATGGCGACCACACCGTGCTCAAGGGCATCGACTTTGATGTCGACGCCTCGCAGGTGGTGGTCGTCATCGGCCCCAGCGGGTCGGGCAAGAGCACGTTCCTGCGCTGCTGCAACGGGCTCGAAACCGCCGAAGGCGGCACCATCGACATCTGCGGCAAGCGCCTGATCGACAACGGCAAGCTGCTGCCCGACGGCGAGTTGAATCAGCTGCGGCAACAGGTCGGCATGGTGTTCCAGTCGTTCAACCTGTTTCCGCATCTTTCGGTACTGCACAACGTCACGGTCGGCCCGCGCATGCTGAGTGGCAAGTCGAAGCACGAAGCGGAAACAGAAGCGCGCGAGCTGCTGCAGAAAGTGGGCCTGGCGCACAAGGCCGACGCGATGCCAGCAAGCCTCTCGGGCGGACAGAAGCAGCGCGTGGCGATTGCGCGCGCGCTGGCGATGCGGCCCAAGGTGATGCTGTTCGACGAGCCGACCTCCGCGCTTGATCCGGAACTCGTCGGCGAAGTGCTGCAAGTGATGAAGCTGCTCGCCAAGGAAGGCATGACGATGCTGGTCGTCACGCACGAGATGGGTTTCGCGCGCGAAGTGGCCGACGTGGTGGTGGTGATGGACGGCGGCGGCATCGTCGAAGCCGGGCCGCCGTCGGTCATCTTTGGCGAGCCCAAGGAAGCGCGCACGCGTTCGTTCCTGCAAGCCGTGCTGACACGCGCATGACGATGACTGAAGCTGCAACGTTCGATGCATCCATCTGGCAGGGGCGTGACGACACCGGCGAACGCGGTGACGTGACACGCCTGTTCCAGGTCGTGCAATCGGCTGATGCGACGACATTGTCCGGCGCGCCTGCGCTGCTGGGTTTTGCGTGCGATGCGGGCGTGGTGCGCAATCACGGCCGTGCCGGTGCGGCGCAGGGGCCGCGCGAAATCCGCCGTGCGTTGGCCAACGTGCCCGCGCACGGCCTGTCGGTGCTTGCCGACGCGGGCGATGTCACGTGTGACGATGGCGATCTGGAACGCGCGCAAGCTGCGCTTGGCAATAGCGTGTGCGTGCTGCTGGATGCCGGTGCGCGGCCGGTCGTGCTCGGCGGCGGCCACGAGGTTGCTTTCGGCACGTACCAGGGCCTGCGTCAGCATTGGCAGAAGCAAGGCTGGCGCGGGCGTCTTGCGGTCGTCAATTTCGATGCGCATTTCGACCTGCGCACGAGCCGCCCCGGCAACTCCGGCACGCCGTTCGACCAGATCGCCGAAGACTGCGCCGCGCACGGTATCGACCTGACGTATTGCTGCCTCGGTGTCAGCCGCCTGTCGAACACACCCGCGCTGTTCGACCGCGCCGACGCACTGCACGCGCACTACGTTGAAGACACCGACGTGCAGGAGCGGCACCTCGATGCGCGCATGGCCGATCTCGATGCATGGCTGGCTGATGCCGATCATGTCTACCTGACCATCGACATGGATGTGCTGGCCGCCGCCGTGGCGCCTGGCGTGTCCGCGCCTGCGGCCTACGGCATCACGCTGCCGGTGCTCGAAGCGCTGGTGCAGCGTGTCTGCTCAACGGGCAAGGTGCGCGTGGCGGACATCGCCGAAACCAACCCCGAATACGACCAGGACCGCCGCACCGTGCGCGTGGCGGCACGTCTGGCGTATCACCTGTTGCGCCGTTCATGAAACTGATTCCTGCAGATGCAATGCGCCGCATGCCGTGGAAGAACGGTGGCGGTGTCACGACCGAAATCGCCATCGCGCCGGCGGGCGCCACGCTCGACAATTTCGACTGGCGCGTCAGCACCGCGCAGGTGGATGCGGCTGGGCCGTTCTCGCGCTTTGCCGGTATTGACCGCTCATTGGCGGTGATTGCGGGCGGCCGGCTGACGATGCATCGCGCCGACGCCGAAGCCGTGACGCTCGCGCCCGGCGAAGCGCCTGCGCGCTTTCCCGGTGAGGCCGAGGTGCATGCCACGCTGGATGCGCCGCTGTCGGATTTCAACGTGATGACGCGGCGCGACGCCTGGGCGCATCACGCCGAGGCCATCGCTCTGGCGGCCGGCGAGCGTCGTTCATTGCCGCGCCTGCATCAGGGCATGCAGTGGCTGGTGTATTGCGTGCACGGCGTATTGTCGATCGGCGTTGACGATATCCCGCAGGGCGCCGCGGCATGGCTCGATGCAGAGGGCGATGCGGATACGCTTGTCGCGCGTGTCGGTTCGGTCGGTTACCTCGTGGGCTTGTGGCCGGTCGCCTGACCTTGCGCCACATCAAACGCGTCAAAAGAAAAGGGACCCCGTAGGGTCCCTTGCAAGTCTCCCGGCCAGGCACGCATGCCAGGCTCGGCAGAAGACTCTTACTTCTTCTTGTTCACGGCGTCCTTGAAGCCCTTGCCAGCCGTGAACTTCACGGTCTTGGTTGCCGGGATCTTGATGGCTTCGCCCGTGCGCGGGTTGCGGCCGGTGCGTGCAGCACGCTTGCCCGACGAGAACGAACCGAAGCCAACCAGCGTGATGGTGCCGCCCTTGGCGACGGTCTTCTTGATGTTTTCCAGCGCGGAGTTCAGCGCGCGCTCGGCGGCGGCGTTGCTCAGTTCAGCGTCTTTCGCAATGGCGGCTACGAGTTCGGATTTGGTCGTCATGTCAGTTCCCCACTTCAGGTTTGTTGGACAGCGTTGTACTGCGACCCGTTTTATATCACCGTTGCGAAGGGTTGCACATCCCCTAACTGCAAGG
Organism: Ralstonia edaphi; assembly: GCF_958350185.1. Taxonomy (NCBI): domain Bacteria; kingdom Pseudomonadati; phylum Pseudomonadota; class Betaproteobacteria; order Burkholderiales; family Burkholderiaceae; genus Ralstonia; species Ralstonia edaphi. The sequence continues at coordinate 887,578 of NZ_CATWHI010000002.1, read as the reverse complement.
GTTTGCGGGCCGTTGCTTGCAGCCGACACTTGCCCCGCCTGGGTTTGCGGGCGGCTATCCGGGAAACACCTGATATCGACGGGGTTTGTTTGCATTTCCGCCAGCGTTGCCCGCTCCGGAAACGCACCGAAAGCGCGCAGCCAGCACTGCAGAAAGCCGGCTCGGCGGACGCCGTACACTGTGCTTCCGAGCCCGTGAAAACTTCATGGAGAACATCATGTCGAGTTCGCAAATGCCTGTCAGACAAGGCTTCGCGGCCCACGGCGAAGCGCCGGAGCAACCGCGCGGGCCGTCCGTTCTGGTGGCCGGCGCCAACGGGCTGGTGGGCCGTGCGGTGGTGCGTCGGCTCGTCGCGCAGCCTTGGGCTCGCAGCGTGACGGCCCTTGTGCGTCGGCGCGGGGCCTTGACAGCAGGGCAGGCGATGCCCGGTCGATTGCGCGAATGCGTGGTGGATTTCGATCGCCTCGATGCGCCGGAAACGCAGTCGGCGTTTGCCGTCGATATCGTCATCTGCGCGCTCGGCACGACCATACGGCAGGCCGGTTCCCAGGCGGCATTCCGGCGCGTTGATGTCGAGTATCCGGTGGAATTGGCGCGGCGCGCGTTTGCCGCTGGCGCGCATCATTTTCTGCTGGTGAGCGCGTTGGGCGCCGATGCGCGCTCGCGCGTCTTCTACAACCGCTGCAAGGGCGAGGTGGAGGCAGAAATCCTGTCGATCGGCTTTCCGTCGGTGACGGTGGTGCGGCCTTCGCTGCTGCTCGGCACGCGCGCAGAATTCCGGCCCGGTGAACGCGTTGCGCAAGGCCTGTCGCGCGCAATCGGATGGATGGTGCCCAGGACGTGGCGGCCGGTGTCGGCGGAATCGGTGGCGGCTGCACTCGTCACGGCAGCGCGGTTGGATGCGCCGGGTGTTCGGGTTTTGGAAAACGCTGCGTTGCTGGCAGCAGAAGACGAACGGCCGGTGGGGTAGTCCACCGGCCGTGTCGTCTGCGTCTATTTCACGCAATTACTTTTCGATCGGCTTGCCCGTGCGGTCGTGCATCAGCGACAGCGCAAACACGCTGATGATGGCAGCGGCCATCACGTAGTACGACGGTGCCAGCTTGCTGCCGGAACTCGCAATCAACCACGTCACGATCAGCGGGGCAAAGCCGCCGAAGATCGTGACCGCCAGGTTGTACGAGATCGACAGGCCGGTGGAGCGCACCGCCGTCGGGAACTGCTCGGCAAGCACGGCGGGGGCCGGGCCCGTGAACGCCGCCAGCAACACACCCAGGATCACCTGCACCTGCAGCAGCGTCTGCACCGTCGGGTGGACGTTGAGCCAGTGGAAGAGCGGATACGCCGCCGCTGCGATGACGAGCGCCACCGTGCCGAGCATGCGTTTGCGGCCGATGCGATCGGATAGCGTGCCCATGAGCGGGCACAGCACGAAGATGATCGCGCCGCACAGCGCCGTCGACTGGAACGTCGCGCCCAGCGGCAGGCCGAGCTGTTGCTTCGCATACGTCGGCATGTAGAACACCAGCGTGTAGGTGCAGACCGTCCAGAGAATCGTCACGCCCAGGCCGCCGAGCACTTCGCGCGGATGATCGCGCAGCACTTGCGACAGCGGTGCCAGGCGCGACTCCTTCGCGGCCTTTTCCTTCTGCGCTTCGAACGCGGGCGGCTCGTGCAGATGCGAGCGGATGTACATGCCGACCGGCCCGATCAACAGGCCGAACAGGAACGGAATGCGCCAGCCCCATGCATCGATCTGCTCGGGCGACAGGCCATTCGTGACGATCGCGCCCATGGCGGCACCCAGGATGAACGAGATGCCCTGGCTCGCCTGCTGCCAGCTCGCAAAATAGCCGCGCCTTTCGTCTGGTGAATACTCGATCAGGAACGCCGTGGCGCCCCCGACTTCACCGCCGGCCGAGAAGCCCTGGATGAGTCGTGCGATCACGATGAGAATGGGCGCGCCGATACCGATTTGCGCGTACGTCGGCGCGAGGCCGATGATGGCCGTGCCGATCGCCATCAGCATGATGGTGAGCGTGAGCGCAGCCTTGCGGCCCACGCGGTCGGCGTAGATGCCGAGCACGACGGCACCGACCGGCCGCATGAAGAACCCCACGCCAAACGTGGCGACCGTCAGCATGAACGAGGTGAAGTCATTGCCGGTGGGGAAGAACAGCTTGGCGATGATGACGGCGAAAAAGCTGTAGACCGTGAAGTCGAACCATTCGAGGCCGTTGCCGATGGTGGCGGCGATGATGGCCTTGCGTCGGGTGGCCGCAGAGATGGCCGGTGCCGGTGCCCGATCGCCGTGGGTGGGCGCTGCCGTGGCTTGCATGGATGTGTCCTCCAGTGTTTTGTGGGCATCGCCTGCCTCGATCTCTCCCCAGCGCGGGCGGCGAAGCGGTCATGGTAAGTGATCCGGCAAGGATTTGCTGCGGCGCGGTATACGAAGTCCTTGGAATTGAGTCAGCCAAACACGGTCGAAGGCATATTCGAACGCATATGCAATGCATCCAACGGAGCACATCATGGGCCGCGCATCGCAACCTGGCCGCCGTGCCGCCATCCTGCCGGGCGCGCTCGCCGCGACTGCGCTCTTCTTGCTGGGCGGCTGCGTGGTCGCACCGTATTACGACGCCTACGGCAACCCCATCGCCCCGACAGCCGTGGCGGCTGCGCCAGTGGCAACGTATCCGTCGTATCCATACGATCCCTATTACTACTATGGGCCGGCCTATTACCCAGCACCGGTTTACCCGGCGCCCGTGTTCGGCAGCGTGTGGATCGGCGGCGGCGGGTGCTGGGGCTGCCATCGCGGCTGGGGTGGCCGGGGGTGGGGCGGGCGCGGCTGGGGACATGGCGGAGGCTGGGGGCACCGTCATTGAATCGTCATCGTCGACGTGACGAAGACGCCCATCCGGCGCCGATGAACGCCAGTTCCGCCGGCAGTTCAATACGCGTGATTGCGTAACGGAATCTGTTGCATCGCGACATACAATCCTTCGCTCTTAAAAGAAAAGCATGCGAGGAGATTGTCGATGTCCGTCATCATCGTGCTGGCTGCGCTGGCATTTCTGATGTTCGCCGCGTATCGCGGCTACAGCGTCATCCTGTTTGCACCACTGGCCGCCCTCGGCGCGGTGCTGCTGACCGATCCATCGGCCGTGGCGCCGGTGTTCTCCGGCATCTTCATGGAGAAGATGGTCGGCTTCGTCAAACTGTATTTCCCGGTGTTCCTGCTCGGTGCCGTGTTCGGCAAGGTGATCGAGCTGTCGGGCTTTTCGCGCTCCATCGTCGCGTCGGTCATCCGCGTGGTGGGAGCCAAGCGGGCGATGCTTTCCATCGTGCTGGTGTGCGCGCTGCTGACGTACGGCGGCGTGTCGCTCTTCGTGGTGGTGTTTGCGGTGTACCCGTTTGCGGCGGAGATGTTCCGCCAGGGCAATATCCCGAAGCGCCTCATCCCGGGCACCATCGCGCTGGGCGCGTTTTCGTTCACGATGGATTCGCTGCCGGGCACGCCGCAGATCCAGAACATCATCCCGACCACGTTCTTCCACACCACGTCGTGGGCGGCGCCGTGGCTGGGTACCATCGGCGCGCTGTTCATCATCGTGGTGGGCATGGCGTACCTGGAATGGCGCCGCCGCGTCGCGCTGCGCAATGGCCACGGTTATGACCACGGCCTCACCAAGCTAGTGAACGAGCCCGAGACGGCCGAGACCGGTGCGCTGGCGCATCCGCTCGTCGCGCTGTCGCCCCTGGTGCTCGTGGGCGTGATGAACCTGCTGTTCACGCGCTGGATTCCGACGTGGTACGGCAAGGTCGTGACCGTTGCGTTGCCGGGCCTGCCCAAGCCGCTCACCGTTGAAGCCGACAAGCTGACCGCGATCTGGGCCGTGGAGGCCGCGCTGTTGATCGGCATCATCGTGGTGCTTGTGTTTGGCTTCCGCGCTGTGAAGGACCGTTTTGCCGAAGGCAGCAAGGCGGCGGTGTCTGGCGCGCTGCTGGGCGCGATGAACACCGCGTCGGAATACGGTTTCGGTGGCGTGATTGCCGCGCTGCCGGGCTTCCTGGTGCTGGCCGATGGCCTGCGTGCGATTCCGAATCCGCTCGTCAATGAAGCCGTGACGGTCAGCACGCTGGCAGGCATCACCGGTTCCGCCTCGGGCGGCATGAGCATTGCGCTGGCGGCAATGGCCGATCAGTTCGTGCAGGCCGCGCAGGCGACGGGCATTCCGATGGAGGTGCTGCACCGCGTAGCGGCGATGGCCTCGGGCGGCATGGACACGCTGCCGCACAACGGCGCCGTGATCACGCTGCTGGCCGTGACGGGCCTCACGCACCGCGAGGCGTATCGCGATGTGTTCTGCGTGACGATCATCAAGACGCTGGCGGTGTTCTTCGTGATTGCCGTGTTCTACGCCACCGGCATCGTTTGACGCAGACGCTGCCGCAATGAAAAAGCCGACGCGCAAACGTCGGCTTTTTTCATGGGCGGATACGGTTATTGCATGCTGCCCGCCGCGTCGGAGCGGCGCTCGCGGCAGACGCGCTGGGCTTCACCCACCAGCGAATCGCACTGGTTCGCGCGGCGCGACCAGAAGGCGCGGTCTGACGACGACTCCGCCGTCGCCGTGCCTTTCCCCTTGCCGTGGCGGTGCGTGACGTGCTTGTCGACCCACTTGTCGGTCTTCACATGCGCGCGGTGGACTTTCTGCTTGAGCGTGCCGGGCGTGGCTTCTGGTTGCGCACCGGTGGCGTTGTTGTGATAGCCGGGGTTGGCAGCGGCGTCGGCGTTGCGCTGAACCTGGGTGCGCGGGCCCTCCATGGGGCTGTCGACGCCCGTCACTGCGCTGTGATCCTTCTGCTGGGCCTGCGCGGGCGCCGCGCCGATCCACGCACAGGCGGCCACGGCGATCGCTGCGGCCAGACTCGACATCTTGCGTGCTTGCATGCTCGTTCTCCTTGTTGTGAAACAGGGTCGACTTCATGGCACGCATGCCGCGTGCCACGAGGTGCATCCCGAACGTCACAATAGGAAAGGGTCAACCCGGCAGACAGTAGGCGCAGACTGAACCGCCTGTCGGACAAACGCTGTCAAGCCGCCCTTGGATGCCGCATTCAGGCGCGCATGAACAGCCACACCGTCAGGATGATCCCGACGATGACGACGAAGCCGCGCAGCACTTTTTCCGGCAGCCGGTGCAGCAGCCATGCGCCGGCAAATCCGCCTGCGATGCCGCCAATGCCCAACGCCACCACGGCCGCCCAGTTCACCTGCGGCGAGAACGCAAACACTGCCACGGCCGATGCATTCATCGTCATGGCGAGCACGTTCTTGGTCGCGCCCGCCATGCGCACCTGCTGGCCGGCCACCGTCAGCGCGGCGAGCATCAGGAAGCCGATGCCGCCACCGAAGTAGCCGCCGTAAATCGCAATCGCAAATTGGATGGTCGCCAGCGTGGCGGTCGACATGCCCGATGCCGCATGCAGCGGTTTGCGGCGGAAGCTGCCCCACGCAAACACGCTCGTCGCAAACAGCACGAGATACGGCACCAGCTTGGCGAAGAACGACGGCGGTGTCGCCAGCAGCAACAGCGCGCCGAGCACACCGCCCACCAGACTGATGACGATGAGTTGCTTGAGCGAGAGGTGGCGCTCGCCGGCATCGACGCCGCCGGCCAGTTTGCGCCCGGCAATCGACGAGGTGATCTGGCTGGGGAACAGCGCGATCGTCGAGGTTATGTTGGCCCCTAGCGGGTTGAGCCCCGCCAGCAGCAAGGCCGGAAACGTGATGAACGATCCGCCGCCCGCGAGGGCATTCTGGGCGCCGGCATAAACGCCGGCCGCCGCGACGAGCAGGGCGGTGGAAAACGGGAGCGTGGTCATAGGCGAGGCGTGCTGCGCGGCTGGAATGACCGCGATGTTAATGGAACTGGAACGCCCGCGCGCGTGCTCGCTAGTGCTGTGCGTTGCTGCTGCCGTGTCGGCGCAGCCACCATTCGGCCACCTCGAACGCGGCCTGTACCAGCAGCGCCAGCACCGCTGCGGGGATGGCGCCTGCAAGCAGCGTTGCGCTGTCGTTGAGCGCGAGCCCCGTGGCGATGCGCTCGCCATAGCCGCCGGCGCCGATGAACGCGGCGATGGTCGCCGTGCCCACGCTGATGACCGCCGCGGTTTTGACGCCGGCCAGGATGACCGGCAGCGCCAGCGGCAGATCGACCACGCGCGTGCGTTGCGACGGCGTGAAGCCCAGCGCTAACGCCGCATCGCGCAGGCCGTCGGGCACCTGCTCCAATCCGACGATCGTGTTGCGCACGATCGGCAGCAGCGCATAGACCGCCAGCGCAATCAGCGCCGGCACCACGCCAATCGACCCGACAATGGGGATGAGCATCGCCAGCAGCGCCAGCGACGGAATCGTCTGCAGCACGCCCACCACCGCAAGAATCGGCTGCTTGATCCGGCGACGCGCGGCCATCAGGCCCAGCGGCACGCCGAGCAGCACGGCAACGCCGGTGGAAATACCGACCAGCATGAGATGCCGCTGCGTGAGCCGTCCCAAGCCGTCCGTCAGCCGAGCGAAGAACGCACGCGCCGGGGTGGCAGCCGGCACATCGCCATGCCCCGCGAGAAATTGCCGCGCTGCTTGCGAGAACGACTGGCCTTCGAGTTCGACCGCCGCATTCATCGCCACCATGTCGTCGCGCTGGATGCGTCCGGCGAGTGTGTTGATCGCCTGCCATTGCGCCGGATGCCGCTGCGCAACGTCGGCGCGGTACAGCAGCACGGCGTCGTAGCGCGGGAAGACGTGCGCCGGGTCGTCGAGCACACGCAGATGTTCGCGGCGGATCTTCGCGTCAGTGGAGTAGATGTCGATCACGTCGACCTGATTGGCGCGCAGCGCATCGTAGGCAACGCCGTGGTCGAGGCCTGTCGGGTGCTGCGGCAATTTGTATTGCCGAGCAATCGCTGGCCAACCATCGGCGCGACCGAGAAATTCGTGCGACAGGCCAAGCCGCAGCGTCGGATGCGTGGCAAGGTCGGCCAGCGTGCGGATGTGTTCGCGCTCGGCATCGGCGTCGCGCATGGCCAGCGCGTAGGTGTCTTCAAAGCCGAGCGGCACGCCGGCCGCCAGGCCCATCGGCGCGAGGCCGCGGTTGACGTCGGCCAGCAGCGCGGCTTGATCGGGATTGGCTGCCTGGTCGGCGGGCAAGTGCAGGATCTCAGCGGCGATGGTGCCGAGGTAATCCGGGTAGACGTCGATGCTGCCGTTCTTGAGTGCGGCGAAGACGATGGCGGTGTTGCCCAGGCCCGGCACGTGCTCGGCGGGGCCGCGCGGGCTTGCCGTCTGCGTGAGGATTTCGCCCAGCACGTAGGACTCGGTGAAGCGTTTGGAGCCGATCCGAAGAGGGGAATCGGCGAGGGCCGAAGTGCTGCACGCCAGCCAGCCCAGCGCAAGCCATGCCAGCCAGCGCCACAGAAAAGGGCTACGGATCAGTCGCCGTGTATCCAAAGTTCGTTGAGGTCGGTCAGGCCCCAGTCGCGGGGTTCTTCTCGCGAGACGATCTGGTCGCCGGTGTGCGCCAGGTCGATGAGTTCGGGCGCAATCCGCGTGCCCGACGATATCGAGAAGAATACCTTGACCGTGGGCGTGAGCAATGCGCCCGGCGCATGCTGCATGACCACCGCCAGCCGGCCCGAGCGCAGCCGCACCAGCGAGCCCACCGGATAGATGCCCACGCTTTTGACGAAGGCGTTGAACACCATCGGGTCGAAATGGTTGCCGCGCCATTCGACCATGCGCTGCACCGCGTAGGCGGCTTCCCACGCTTTTTTGTATGGACGGTCGGACGTGACGGCGTCGTACACGTCGCAGATGGCGCCCATGCGCGCAAACAGCGAGATGCCTTCGCCGGCAAGCTTGTGCGGATAGCCGGTGCCGTCCATGCGCTCGTGGTGGTGCAGGCAGACGTCGAGGGCGATGTCGCGCATGCTGCTGTCGCCGGCCAGGATGTCGTGCCCTGCCTGTGGGTGGACGATCACGTGGCGGAATTCAGCGTCGGTCAGCGCCCCGGGCTTGTTCAACACTTCGGGCGGAATCGCGATCTTGCCGATGTCATGCAGCAGCCCGGCCAGACCGGCGTCGCGCACTTCGTCATCGGACAGCCCCAGCTGTCGGCCCAGCGCCACCATGAGCGCGCACACGGCCACGGAATGCAGGAACGTATAGCGGTCTTTCGCTTTCAGTCGCACGAGGCTGGTCAGCGCGCTGGGGTGCCGGTCGACCGAGCCTGAAATGGCTTCCACCAGCGGCAGTGCGTCGCGCGCTTCGATCGTGCGGCCCATGCGCGCATCGGCAAACATGGCCTGCACGGCCACCTCGGCTTTGCAGATGAGGCGGGCGGCATGGCGCATCTCTTCCGCATGCGTGATGGGGCGGGGCGCGATGCCGGCGTCGGTTGCGCATGCGGGCGGCGAGGGAACTTCCGGGGCCGGAGGTGCCGCATTGGCGGCGGCCACGTCGGTGCCGCGCGTGGTGTCGATCCACACTTCTCGCACGCCGCTGGCGCGCAGGCGCTGCAGCTGGGCGGCATCCTCCACGCGAAAGCGGGCGCGCCAGAACGGATGGTCCAGCCACGAGCCGACAAATTCGTCGAGGTACATGCCCACCCGCAGGTGTTCGATAGCGATGCGCTTGCGCATGTTGATGTTCAGAGATCGGCCGTGGCGGGGCACGTTATGGTGCAACGGGTCCAGGGGAAGCTACCCGCCAACGAATGCATTCTCTTCTATCGGACGTGCGGCCCCGGCCTTGAGGGGGGAAAAGTCCGGGCTCGCCATGCGAACTCTGCGGGTGTAGGCGAAAAAAAAGCGGCCACAAAGGCCGCTTCAGTAAGCCGGTACCGGTGCCAACGAGGGCCCCGGCATCGGGGAGGGAGAGTGATACGGGTGATGCTGACAGCAGGTCGACGACTTATTGGCCGTCGCTGAACGGGTCAGCCTTGCCGACCAGGGCGCCGTCGGTGTACGGATCAGCCTTGCGCAGCGCGCCATCGGTATACGGGTCGGCCTTGCGCACGGCGCCGTCGGTGTAGACGTCAGCCTTGCGGGCGCCGTCGGTATAGGGATCAGCCTTGGTCACGGCTTGGCCGTTGGTGTACGGGTCTTGGCTTTGCACGCCGGCAGCGAAGGCGGGAACAGCGGCAACAGCGATCAACGAGGCGAGAATCAGGTTCTTGATCTTCATGATGGACTCCACAACAGGGGGGTGAGCATTGCCGCAGGGCAGCTTCGCTGCGGTGCGGTAACGCGATGGCATAAGCTTAGTCGTTGCTCAGAGGGTAAAAAAGCAGTTCTATTAAACTCTTTGTTCAAAAAACAAGAACAATTGTGACCCCTCAAGCACCGCAATCTGCACATAAGTCATTGAATTGAAATGAAAATGTGAGATGCGGGATAACCCTTAATGCGAAGGTGTGACGGCTGGCGCGGCAAAAAATTCCTGCCTTGACGCGCCGGGATTGTTGCGTCGCATTACAGACACCGGGAATCCCCCTCCCCCAACCCCCCATGTGGCGGCTAAACATTCGGCGTGGATGGTCGTTGATGCAGGTACGGGCGGCGTTTTCCGCCCCTTGCAGCAGGAAGATCACCATGTCCATCACCACCGCTTCCATCGCCCGTTTTGAGATTGACGGCGTCGCTTATCAGGCGAGGCTGTTTGCCATGCCGTTCCACGTGCCTGAAAACGGCCGCGTGCGCGCACATGCGATCGGGCGTCCGGACATGCCGTTCAGCGGTGTGCACGTGCTCGCCGGATGGCTGAAAGAGCGCGTGTTGCCCGAAGGCGTGGGCCTGGTGATGGCCGATCGCCTGTTCTCGCACGGTGCGGTGGAGCAGTGGTCGGGCGCCGACGGCGCGCGCGCGGCCAAGGTGCTGTCGCAAGTGGCGCTTGGCAGCAAGAGCAGCCATCGCCTGTGGCGTAACACCGTGGCGGGTGGTTTCCGCGACGAGACCGCGTTCTTCCTGGGCGCCGCCTTTGTGCAGACCGACGCCGCCGTCGACGACATCCGCCTGCTGGGCGACCTGATTCCGGCGGCCGAGTGGTCAAGCGTGGCCGATGCCGCCTCGACGATGATGGGGCTGCACCTGTATCGCCCCGACGAGCCCGAAACGCTGGTCAGTTGCGCGCTGCTGGCGCCGTCCTGGACGGAAGCCGCCGTGGAGCGCGCCGATGGCTACCGCGCGCTCACGCTGCTGCATTCCTTTACCGAAGACGATGAGGTCATCCACGTCGACATCGAACTGCTGCCGCCGGGCCAGGTGGTGCTGCAAGTGGAGTCGTGCTCGACGCGTTTTTCCGCGCGCTTCGACCCGGCGCTCCTAGGCCGCGACATGACCGATGCATTGCTGCGCGACGCGCTCGCTCTGCAACACGGCGATCGGAGCAGCCTCCACTAAGCTTGCCGGCGGCTTTCGCTGGAGCGTTGCACGACGCTACAAGTCGCTGCACGGCGCGCACTTCCAAGGCATCATCTCGGCTTTCTGTTTTCGAAGCGCTGCCGCCCCGACGGGCGCGCGGCGCATTCGCATGCCTGCCTTTGCCGTCATCCTCTTCACGCTGACGCTCGATGCCATGGGCGTCGGGCTGATCCTGCCCATCCTGCCGAGCCTGCTGCGCGAGCTGGATCACACGGGCGACATCGCATTCGAATTCGGCCTGCTCATCGCGGCGTACGCGGCGATGCAGTTTGTCTTTGCGCCGATCCTTGGTGCGCTGGCGGACCGTTACGGGCGCCGGCCGGTGCTGCTGGTGTCGCTGGCGGGCGCGGCGGTCGATTACCTCGTCATGGCACTGTCGCCGCATGCGTGGGTGCTGTACGTCGGCCGCGTGGTGGCAGGCATCACCGGTGCCAACTATGCGGTGGCGACGGCGTACATCGCCGACATCACTGCGCCGGCCGATCGCGCGCGCCGTTACGGGCTGATGAACGCGTGCTTCGGCCTCGGGTTCATCGCCGGACCGGCCTTGGGCGGGCTGCTGGGCGACTGGTGGCTGCGTGCGCCGTTCCTGCTGGCGGCGGCGCTCAACGGCGTCAACTTCCTGGTTGCGTGCTTCGCGTTGCCGGAGTCGCGCCGCGCTGAACGTGCGCCGTTTGCCTGGCGTGCGCTGCTGCCGGTGCAATCGCTGCGTCGCGTGGCGCGTGTGCCGACGCTGTTGCCGTTGCTGGCTGTGCTGGCCATCATCGAGATCGTTGGGCAGATTCCGCAAACGCTGTGGGTCATTCACGGCGAAGCGCACTTCGGTTGGGACACGCGCGCCGCCGGCCTGTCACTGGCGGCTTACGGGCTGATGCATGCGCTGGCGCAGGCATTCCTGACCGGGCCGATTGCCCGTGCGCTGGGTGAGCGCCGCGCCGTCGCGGCGAGTGTGATGCTGGATGTAGCCGGCTTTGCGGCGATGGCGTGGATCAGCGCCGGCTGGATGGTCTATCCGACCATGGTGCTGCTGTGCATGGCCGAGATCGGCATGCCTGCGCTGCAGGCGATGCTCTCGCGCCAGGTGGGCGAGCATGAGCAGGGCGAATTGCAGGGCGCGCTGGCCAGCCTCGCCAGCGTGGCCGCCATGATCGGGCCGCTGGCGGCCACAGCGTTTTATGCGTTGACAGCGCCGGTCTGGTCCGGCGCGGTCTGGCTGATGGGCGCGCTGCTGAACGGCGTATGCCTCATGTTGCTGATGGGCGGCGTAGCCAGGCGCGCCGCCCGGACATAGCGCCGTTTACTTGGCCGCAGCATTCCACGGATACGCCAGCCACGCATCGAAGCGCTTGGCGAACTCGCCGCTCTCTGCGGTCTGCCGCAGCCACTGGTCGACGAAGTTCTTGAACACCACGTCGCGCGGCAGCAGGTAGGCCTTTTCGGAGAAATCGAACGGCGCTTCCGGATGCACGGCGCACAGTTCCGGGTGCAGCTTCTGCTGCAGTTTCGTTTCCACCGCGTCGGTCATCATGAGGTCTGCGCGGCCGGCGACGATCTCGTTGAAGATCGTCACGTTGTCCGGATACACGCGAATCTGCGCCTGCTTCAGGTGCTCGCGCGCGAATTTTTCGTTGGTGCCGCCCGGGTTGACCACGGCACGCACATTCGGCTGGTCGATTTGTGCCAGCGTCTGATATTTCGACTGGTTCTCGCAACGCGTGATCGGCGTCTTGCCATCGCGCTGATACGGGATCGAATAGAACGCTTTCTTCTGCCGCTCCAGCGTGACCGACACCCCGCTCATTGCGATGTCGTAGCGGTCGGCCGCAAAGTCCTGCATCAGCGTCGACCACGTGGTCGGCACGATTTCCAGCTTCACGCCGAGTGCTTTCGCCAGGCGTTCGCCCATCTCGACGTCCAGGCCGATGAAGCGGCCATCGGCGGGGTCCTTGTAGGTAAAGGGCTTGTAGTCGCCGGTGGTGCCGACGCGCAGTGTGCCGCGCGCGATGATTTCGTCGAGACGGTTGGTGGCCGGGTTGGCCGACGCGGTTTGCGCCAGCGCGGGTGCCGCGGCGCAGGCGCACAGCAGCAGGGCGCTGGTGCGGATGAAACGGTTCAACATGGAATCCCCTCCTGAAAAAATCAAAAAGGCGCGGCCGCCCGGTCATCGGGCTCCGCGCCCACATCAACGCCGGCTTACTGGCCCGACGCCTTGTTCCATTGCAGCGCGTTGAGCACCGCCAGCGACATCGCGGTCACGCCCGTCTTGATGGACGGCTCCGGCACGGGCGCGAACAGCGGCGAATGATTGGTCGGCAGCGGCTTGGCGCCAGGCTTGAGCGAGGCGAAGAACGTCTGCGGATCATTCACGCCGATGAAGAAGAACATCGACGGGATGCCCGCGTCAACAAACGCCGAGAAATCTTCGCTGGCCGTGATGGGCGGCACGCGCACGACGCGGTCGTTGCCGAAGGCGGTCTTGAACATCGCCTCGGTGCGCGCAACGACCGTGGGGTCGTTGTTGACCGCCTTGCCGCCCTCGGTGATCTTGATGTCGGCGTCCGGCGCGCCCGACATTTCGGTGACGGCCTTGGCCGTGCGGCGGATACCGTCGAGCATCTTCTGACGCACCGCCGGCTTGTACGAGCGGATCGTGCCGCGCAGCAGCACGCTGTCGGGAATGATGTTCTCGGCGCTGCCGCCCTGGATGGCGCCGATGCTCACCACGCCGAATTCTTGCGGATCTTTCTCGCGGCTGATCACGCTTTGCAGGTCGACCACGAAGCGCGCCGCCATCATCACGGGGTCGATGGTCTTGTCAGGCGCAGAGCCATGGCCGCCGCGGCCCTTGAACGTGATTTCCAGCCCGTCGGAGTTGGAGGTGATCGGGCCGCTGTTGAAGACGATGGAGCCGTACGGCCCCGGGCCGGTGTGCAGCGCAAACGCGTAGTCGGGCTTGGGGAAGCGCTTGAAGAAGCCGTCGTCGATCATGCTTTGCGCGCCCGATACGGTTTCTTCGGCAGGCTGTGCCACGAACACCAGCGTCCCGTGCCAGCGATCCTTGAGCGACATCAGCGTCTTGGCCGTGCCGACCCACGACGCCATGTGCACGTCGTGCCCGCAGCTATGCGCCACGCCGACGTCCTCGCCGCGCCATTTCGTGTGGACGTGGCTTGCGTAGGGCAGGCCGGTTTTCTCTTCCATCGGCAGGGCGTCGAGTTCCGTACGCACCAGGATCGTCGGGCCCGCCCCATTGCGATAGACCGCCACCACGCCGGTCTTGCCGACATGCTCCGTCACGTCAAAGCCGATCTTGCGCATCTGCTCGGCCAGCTTGGCCGCCGTGCGGGTTTCCTGGAACGCCAACTCGGGATGCGCATGGATGTCTTTGTAGAGCAGGTCGAGCTGGCCGTATTCCGCATTGACCGCCGCGTCCACCGCCGGCTTGATCTGCGCCACGTCGATTCCCCCGGGGGCGGCTGACGCAGCTTGTGCAGGCGTGGAAGACGCTCCACCGGAGCTGAACGGAATCTGTGCGAATGCCGGCAAGGCTGCACCGGCCAGCAGCCAGGCGAGCGCAGTACGTTTCAACCGGATGGGGGGCGTGATCATGGGGTCTCCTGTCGTTGTGGTGGTGCCAACAAAGTCGTTGCTTCGTCAATCGAATCGATTATGCAACGTGATTCATGGCATGTGCACCCGGGGGCATCCCCAAGTCGGACATTGCAATGTTGGCGAGAACGCGCCTCGGGGGCGAGCGCCAGGCTTGGCACCCGGTAGGCGCTTTCCTAGACTGGGTCAGGTGTGCTGTTCCAGTGAATCGAAGATCGAAACGCGGATGAACCCGACGACGTCCTGTCTACAGCTAGCGTTTCGCGATGCCCCGCCCGGTGAGACGGCGATTCGTGCGGCGCTGGAAGCCGCGCAGCGGGTGCTCGAACGAAGTGGCGTGCCCCCGCGCGAGGCGTTTGCGGCCTACCAGGCCTTCGCGAGCGGGGCGGGGAGCCCCGACACGCTTGCGCTGACGTTCGCCCGGGCGGAAGCGGAGGCCATGGACACATTGGCCGCGCACGGCTACGCCCGCTACGGCTCGGTCAGCCTGGCGGCGCTCTAAGCGCCTGCGGTGGCCGCGCGTTTCTGTTTCAGACTTCCGCTGTCTTGCCGCCCAGCCGCCGTGCCGTCTCCGACACATGGCGATGGATGCGCGCGAGAAAATCGATCTCCGCAGCGCGTGTCGGCGAATGCCCGAGCGCTTGCGAGAGATGCGTCGCCACGAACGACGACTGCGGCGCGAGCATGCTGATCAGCCGCAGCAACTCGCGGCGCGCCTGGCTGGCGTCGTAGCCGAGGTGATCAGCCAGGGACAGCAGCGCGTCTTGGTCGATGGCGTCATAGCGGGCTTGTGCATCCGGCGACAGTTCATCGGCATTCCATTCGTTGGCGTAGACCGCTGCGCAGAACAGGTGATCGTGCGCCGCGAGGCGGATGCCGTCCGCACCGATGTGGAAATGCAGCGTGCCGGCCGAGGCGTTGCGCCCGCCGATCAGCAGGCAGAACACCATCCAGCGGAACAGCGCGGCCGTGGCGGAAGCCGGGTCTGCGCACAGACTTGCGCATTCTGCGAGCTGCTCGACGGTGATCGGCAGGAACCGGTGCTTGGGCGAGAGCCCCAGCAATTGCACCGCCGAGACGACATAGCGCGCCTGCACCAGCGCGGTGTCGTCGCTCTTGCAGCGTAGCGTGCGATCGAGACGCTGCACCACGGCGGCAGTTTCCGGAAATTGGCGCAGCCCGATGAACGGCGTGTCCAGACCGATGCTGCGGCCCAGCAGCGTGGCCCAGCAGTGATTGATGGTGGCGTAAGGAAGTTGCGCGCCTTCACCCAGATCCAGCCGGACGAAATGGCTCGATTGCGCGGCATTGGCCGGCGCGGAAAATCGCCCAAGCCACATCGACACGGGCAAGCCATTCGAAGCCAGGAAGGGCAGGCTGATTTCTTCGGACGCCGCCGCACCATCGGTACCGTAGCGTGCGCGCGGTTCCGCCACCCGCAGCGGCGTGCTGCGGGGCGGCCGCCCGACCGTTTGCTGGAACTGCAGCACGAGATCCCGTTCGGACAGCCCGTCGGCGCGGCCGCTGCAGGGCTTGAGCCCGCTCGGCACCAGCGTCAGCGGGCCGTCCAGATGCGGCGCGGCTTGCGCGAGATGCTCGAGCGCGGCGGCAGCAGCCTTGGGGGTGTTGCGTGCCGGTTCGGGCAGCAGGTATTCAAAGAAGTGGCGCACCGGCTGGGCTTTTGCCGTATCGGCGATATTGCCGGCGGTACGTGGCAGGTGCGGGCTCAGATCAAAGCCCTGCGACGAAGTCTGCCAGCGGGAATCGTATTCGAACGCCCAACCGCTGCGGCCGCACGATAGCTGACCGATCAGATGCTTATTCAGGTAGACGTCCAGCATGCGCGTATCCAACGTATTTGATGGAGCGTGCTTAGTCGGCTGTGCAGCGGAGAACCCGCCGGCAATTGGGAATTCGGCTGCTATTCAGCAAATATGCCGTTCCCTTGCACGCCCCTCATCGACCGAGGGCGAGCATAACAAAGAAAATCTGTGCAACGCGCGTAGATATCCGGAATCGATGATGCAATTTTCTCAAATCGGATTATCGGATCGTTAAGATCGAGTGCGCGCGAGGCGATGTTTCAGGCGTCTACTTCAGTTTTGAAGATTTTTTAAATCGAGCTGCGGAGCCAATGCCAGCGCCGTTGAATAAATTGCACGAGGACCGCGACGACATGGCATTCATTACAAATTCCGGATTTAACGCCGTCGCAATATGGGGGCAGCGATGACATCGCCGCATTGCTGGAGAATTCAACTGCGGTTTTAAGCATCGGCTTCAAGTGGATTTTGCGCAAGTCACGGCGCCCCGAACCGCCGGGGCGCTCACTCGGCCATTCAGCGGCCGGAACGCAAAAGCGAATCTTTTTCGCTTGCGGCTGGGGTCGCATTTGCATCGGCTTTTTTACCTGGCGCGAATACGCCTGTCGACAGCGACGTCCCGAGCAGGATCACGGCGCAGCCGATCACCATGTTCAGCGTCAATTGCTCGCCCAGGAACAGGATGCCCCACAGCACGCCGAACACCGGGATCAGGAAGGTGACCGACACGGCGCGTGTCGGCCCCACATGCGCGACCAGTCGGAAGAACAGGATGTAGGCGACGCCCGTGCAGGCGATACCCAGTGCGATGACGTGCAGCCACACGCTGCCGGTGGGCGTCTGCCCGGGCCACAGCCAGTAAGCCAGCGGGGCGAGCACGATCGTGGCGGCCAATTGGCTGCCGGTCGCCACGGCCAGCGGCGGCACGCCGGTCAGGAAGCGCTTGGTGTAGCTGCTGGCCACGCCGTACAGCACGGTAGCCGACAGCGCCGCGGCCACAGCCACGCCGCCTTGCTTTGCATCGATGACAGACGACCCACCCACCAGCACGATCACGCCGATGAAGCCGATCGCCAATCCCAGCACGCGCAGCGACGACATCCGCTCGCCCAGCCACGTGAACGCGACGATGGCCGCAAACAACGGCGCCGCCGCATTGAGCACCGAGGTAAAGCCCGCCGTGAGCGTGAGTTCGGCATAGGCGAACAGGCAGAACGGGATGGCCGAATTCAGCACGCCCACGGCCAGCAGATGCGGCCAGTGCGTGCGCAGCGCCCCCATGCCACCGCGCAAAGCAAGCGTCGGGACAAGGAAGCACGACGCAATCGCCACGCGCAGCGCGATGAGCGCAACGGGCCCGAAGGGCGGTGCGGCCACGCGCATGAACAGGAAGGAGCCGCCCCATAGGGCAGCGAGGGTGAGGAGTTCGAACACATCGGAGCGGCGCATGAAGGGGGTCTCGTTATCGTTGTGGGGTGGCGTGCGCGCATTGTCCGCGCGATTTTGTTTTTATGCAGACACCAGCGCCAGCAAGCCTTGGCGATCGTCGCCGGGCATGGGCAGGCGTTCGCCAACCTGCGCGGGGTGTCCTTCGATCCGCAGCAGCGCGGCCTTGCGTGGCAACCCACCGGCATAGCCTGTGAGCGCACCGTCGGCGCCCACCACGCGGTGACACGGGATGGCAATCGAAATCGGGTTGCGGCCCACGGCGGTGCCCACCGCCCGCGCATGTTCGCGCGTGAGCCCGAGGCGGGCCGTGATCTGGCCGTAGGTGGTGCGACTGCCGAATGCGATGTCGCACAGCAGGCGCCAGACGTCCTGCTGAAACGGCGTACCTTCGGGCGCCATCGGCAGATCGAAGTCGTGCAGCTTGCCGGCAAAGTAGGCGGTGAACTGCGCCTGCGCCTCACGGATGACCGCGACGTCTGCACCCGCCGCCATGCGCGCGGCATTCACGGGAATCGTCTTCTGCCCGGGAAAGAACGCGCCGGTCAGGTGTGTGTCGGTGGCGGTCAGCAGCAGATCGCCGAGGGGGCAGGCAAAGGTGTGGCGGTACATGGCGGTCGACGCGTCAATCAATGCGACGCAGATTGGGTGAACGCTTCCTCGCGGTGCCAGAGGTGCATGGCGGCGTATGCGCGCCACGGCGCCCAGGGTTCGGCGCGCTCGACCATGGCGCGGCGCGTGGGCAGCCTGCCGCTGCTGTCTGCAAGGCGTTTGCGCAAGACGTAGTCGCCCAGCGGAAATGCATTCGGCCAGCCCAAGGCGCGCATGGCGACGTATTGCGCTGTCCATTCGCCGATGCCGGGCAGCGCCTGCAACGCGGCCAGCGTGGGCGCGAGCGGCACCAGCGGTTCGAGCCGCAGGCTGCCGCTATCGATGGCGCGGGCCAGTTCGACGACGGCGGCAGCGCGGCTGGCCTGCAGACCTGTCTGCGCCGACAGCGCCTGCGCATCGACGTTTGCTAGTGCAGCGGCGCTCGGGAATGCCGTCGATAGCCCCTCGCGCGGTTGTTGCAACGGCACGCCATACACGGCAGTCATGCGCCCGAGAATGCGCCGCGCCTGCGCGAGCGAAATGACCTGCCCGGCGATGGCGCGCACCGCAATTTCAAAGCCGTCGACGGCGCCCGGCACGCGTAGGCCGGGCGTCTCGGCAGCAAGCGTGCCGAGGTGCGCATCGACCAGATCCGGCCGGCAGTCGAGATCGAACAGCCGTCGCGCGCGTGCCAGCACGGGCGGCATGGCGTGCAGCAGGCTGGGCGACAGCGTGAGCGCAACGGCGTGGCGTTGCGGCACATTGCGCGCATGCAGCCAGCCGGTGTGTCGCACGCCGCCGTAGTCGACGGTGATCGTGCGTGCGTAGCTGTCGGCGTCGACCACTTCGACGCCGTCCACGGCACGGGCGCGCAGAAATTCGAGCAACGCCTGCCACGCAAACGGCGGGCGGTAGCCGAGCATGAGCGTAGGCCCGTCTTCGGTGCGCGGCGCCGTCGTGCGCGAGCGCAGACGTGTGGGCGCAAAGCCGTAATGTTCGGTAAAGCCGCTGTTCAGCCGGCGCACGCTCCCGAAGCCGGCCGCAAAGGCCACATCGCCGACGGGCATGGCGGTATCGGTCAGCAACTGCTTGGCGAGCAGCAGACGCTGCGTTTGCGCGTACTCGATGGGCGAGACGTCGAACTCCGCGCGGAAGATGCGGCGCAAGTGACGGTCGGTCACGCCCACGGCTGCGGCCAGCGCGGCAAGGTCGTGCTCTTGCAGAAAGCCCTCGTCGATCATGCGCGCGGCGGCGCGTGCAAGGTTGGACGACATCTCCGCCAGGCTGTGGCCCGGTGCCAGTTCCGGCCGGCAGCGCAGGCACGGCCGAAAGCCTGCGCGTTCGGCGGCGGCGGCCGTGTTGAAGAAGCGGCAGTTCTTTTCCAGCGGCGTGCGGACCGCGCAAACGGGGCGGCAATATACGCCGGTGGATGTCACACCGACGAAGAACCAGCCGTCGAAACGACGGTCGCGCGATTGCACGGCGTGGTAGCAGGCGTTGTGGTCGAGATGCATGGTGGTGATCGGGGAAGCTGGCAGCTAGTCTAGCCCTGTCGGGTCGTGCAGATTCGCCGGATTCGGACACATCCCTCGATGCCAAAAACGCGGCATCTCGGCACAATTGCGAACACAACAACACATCGGGAGACCGGCATGTCCAAGACCATCGTCATCACCGGCGGGAGCCGCGGGATCGGTCGCGCCACGGCGGTGCTGTGTGCGCAACGCGGGTGGTCTGTCGCGCTGCAATATCGCGGCAACCGGCAGGCGGCGGAAGAGACGGTCGGCCTCATCGAACAGGCCGGCGGCCACGCGCTGGCGGTGCAGGGCGATGTGTCGAGCGACGAAGATGTGATTGCCCTGTTCGAAGCTGCGGCCGGACGCTTTGGCGCGCTGCACGGCGTCGTCAACAACGCCGGCATCGTGGCTGAGGCAGAGGACGTGGCCGACATGACCACGCACCGGCTGCGCACGATGTTCGAGACCAATGTGCTGGGAGCCTTTCTGGTGGCGCGCGAGGCGGCGCGGCGCCTGTCGACGTCGCGCGGCGGCGTGGGCGGCTCAGTGGTGAACGTGTCGTCGGCGGCGTCGCGGCTGGGGTCGCCGCACGAATATGTCGACTACGCTGCCTCCAAGGGTGCCGTCGATACGATGACGCTGGGATTGGCCCGTGAACTCGGGCGCGATGGCGTGCGCGTCAATGCCGTGCGCCCCGGCTTGATAGAGACCGATATCCACGCCTCAGGCGGCCATCCCGACCGCGCTCAGCGCCTGGGCAGCGCCACGCCCATCGGCCGCCCCGGCACGCCGCGGGAAGTGGCTGAGACCATCGTCTGGCTGCTCTCCGATGCGGCGTCGTACGTGACGGGGGCGCTGCTGGATTGCGCGGGTGGGCGCTGACGGGGTGATCAGGCGTCGGCCCCGGCGCGGAAGGTGTCGCACTGGCGAAGGTCGCCGCCGTCGAAGCCCTGGCGGAACCAGTGCATGCGCTGCTCCGACGTGCCGTGCGTGAAGGCATCGGGCGTGACGCTGCGGCCGGCGTTGCGCTGCAAGGTGTCGTCGCCGATGGCGTGTGCGGCGGTGAGCGCCTGTTCCAGGTCGCCGCGCTCCAGCAGGCCGCGTTGCTGCGCATAGTGGCCCCACACGCCGGCCAGGCAATCGGCCTGCAGCTCCAGCTTGACCGACAGCGCATTCGCCCCGGCCTGCGATTTACCGGCCTGCGCGCGGCTGACCTTTTCCGACACGCCCAGCAGGTTCTGCACATGGTGGCCCACCTCGTGCGCGACGACGTACGCGGCGGCAAAGTCGCCGGGCGCGCCAAACTTGCGGCGCAGTTCGTCGAAGAAGCCGAGGTCGAGATAGACCTTCGTATCAGCGGGGCAATAGAACGGGCCGACGGCCGAGGTGGCATCGCCGCAACCTGAGCGGATGCCCTGGCGGAACAGCACGAGCTTGGGCGGCTGATACGCGCGGCCGGCTTGCTTGAACAGTTGCGTCCACGTGTCTTCGGTGTCGCCGAGCACGTGCGAAACCAATTGCTTGCTGCGGTCGTTGTCGGTCTCCCCGGTGGGCCGGGCGGGGCTGTGCTGCGCGGATTGCGTCGGCGCATTCTGC
Organism: Ralstonia edaphi; assembly: GCF_958350185.1. NCBI lineage: Bacteria > Pseudomonadati > Pseudomonadota > Betaproteobacteria > Burkholderiales > Burkholderiaceae > Ralstonia > Ralstonia edaphi. The sequence continues at coordinate 866,508 of NZ_CATWHI010000002.1, read as the reverse complement.
GACACCTGCATCACCATGCTGAGGATCTCCAGCGGGTTCTTGCCCATCAGCAAGCCCACCACGGCCACGATCGCGATGCCGCCGATGCCGAGCCGCATGCCGCCACCACCGAAGCCGCCGCCCGAGGACGCGCGTTCATCCTCCACGTTGTTGCTTTCGCGCATGTCATCCCAACGCACGATGTTCTCCTTGAGGGGCCTGTGAGGCAGTAGGGCAGGGTGGGGCCGGGCGTCACACCCGGTAAACTTTGCAAAGTCTACCTGCTGTACATACGTTCGGGCATGCCGCCGCGCTGCCGAATCGTCTGCATGCAGCGCCGGCGCCAGCGTTGGCAAGGGCTGGCGGCGATTTGCGGCACCGCACCAAGTCCGGCAGGAAACTTGCTAACCAAGGCTGCTCATCCTCCGTCCGGCTGTCACACAGGTGACATGCGGCGGTTACCGAATAACGATCGGCAGAAGATGACGCTGCCGCTCCATGATTTCGAGTTCTCACCATGCGCTTGCCCGCTTCGATCACTGCTCAACCACCCGCCGCCACGGAGCCGTCGCATTTGGCTGCTACCCACGTTGATCCGCCCGAGGTGTCGGACGTGGAGCAGGCGCCTGCAGAGCGCAAGCCGTGGTGGGCACGCGTGTCGGGTGCCGTGATAGGCGGCGCGTTCAGCAGTGTTGCTGCCGCGTTGATTGCCGTGACCGGGGCGATCTACGTTGGGATGTACCACGCGCCCTGGGTGAAGAGCCTCGCCGGCCACACGCCGACGGCCGCGCAGGCCGGCGATGCGATGAGCGTTGCCATGGCAGCGGGCCCAGCCAATGCGGCCACGCCGGCGCCGACCGCTGCACCTGCGCCCGCGGACGCTTCGTCGCAGCCTGCATCGCCCGACCGGGTTGCGGCAGCGCGTGACCGGATGGAGCAACGCGTCTACTCGCAAGTGCAGCAGCCCCGCGCCCGCACCGTAGCCGAACGCGAGACGATCGAAGACAACGATGCGCCGGCGCCTGCCAATACCCGTCGCCATCATCGCGGCACGCGGTACATGCGCCATAGCGCGCCGTTCAATGCGGCTTGGTACAAAGGCGCCTGATCGGCTCCCCAGGAAAAAGGAGCGACGCAGCATAAGGCGGCGTGACGCTCAGGCAGCGTGCGGTTGCCTGCGACGACGCAGCGCGATGATCGTCAGCGAGATCCCGCTCACCGCGGCGGCCGTCAGCACGTAGTAGCTCGGTGCCAGCGTATCCCCCGTCGTGTGAATGAGCCATGTGACGATGAACGGCGCGAACCCGCCAAACAGCGTGACGCCGAGGCTGTAGCCGAGCGACAGGCCGGTCGAGCGCACGCGCGTGGGGAAGATCTCCGACATCAGCGCCGGCATCGGGCCCGAATACGCGGCCTTGAAGATCCCCGACACGGCTTGCAGCGCCAGCAGCGCACCGATGGTCGGATACGCGCGCAACAGCGCAAACATCGGGTAGATCAGCAGGATCATCAGCACCGACGTGGTGAGCATGATGCGGATGCGGCCAATGCGATCCGACAGCGCGCCCATCACCGGCGAGAGCAGAAACTGCAGCCCGCCATTGAGTACGACCACCGCGAACGACTGTGCGGCCGGCAGATGCAGTTGCTTGACGGCATACGTCGGCATGTAGAGCTGGAGCACGTACACCGACACGGTGGACTGCGCTACCACGCCCACCGCCAGCAGCAGGTTCGTCCACTGCGCTTTGAACGACGCTTGCGGATCGATGGTCGTCTTCTTCTGCTCGGCGACGAACTCGGGCGTCTCATCCAGATGTCGGCGGATGTAGAAACCCACCGGGCCGACCAGCAAGCCGAAGATGAACGGCAACCGCCAGCCCCAGCCTTCCAGATCGGCCGGCGTGAGCGACGCGGTGAGCAGCGCCCCCAGCCCGGCCGCCAGAATGGTGGCAATGCCCTGGCTGGCAAATTGCCAGCTGGCGTAGTAGCCGCGCCCACGCGTGCTGTGCTCGACCATGAAGGCCGTCGCGCTGCCGAATTCACCGCCCACCGCAAAACCCTGCACTAAACGTGCGAGCAGGATCGTGATGGGCGCGACGATACCGATCTGCTGATAGCTCGGCATCACGGCAATCGCCAGCGTGCCGACGATCATCAGCAGGATCGACAACGTGAGTGCCGCCTTGCGCCCCTTTCTGTCGGCATACATGCCCAGCACGATCGCGCCGACCGGCCGCGTGATGAACGACACGCCAAAGCTGCCCACCGCAAACAGCAGCGACACCCATTCGTCATCGGCCGGAAAGAACAGCTTGCCGATGACCGACGCGAAGAAGCCGTAGACGAGAAAGTCGTACCACTCCAGCGCATTGCCGATCGACGACGAAATGACGATGCGGCGTGCGTGCGCTGCACTCGTTGTTGCGGGCCGAGGCGCAGCAGTGCCTGCCGCAGAGGGGGCGGTCATGATGAGGGTTCCTTTGGTGCCGGCCGGGATCGTTTTTATGGGAACTGCAGCGCGTTGCCCGCCCGGTCCGACGGGTCAGCGCGCTGGTGCGGCGGAGCTTTCTTAAAAGCCCACCGCGTGGCCGTCGCGGCGGCTGTCGCTGGCGGCCACGTAGCCGTGGTCGGCGTCGTCCGACAGGCGCCAGATGAACTGGCCGGAGCCGAAATCCATGTACGGATCGGCCACCGATTCGAGCTTGTGGCCGCGTGCTTCCAGTGCAGCGACGGTCTTGGCGTTCATCGTGCCTTCCACGTCCAGCGTGAAATCGCGGTTGACCTTCCAGCGCGGCGCGTCGCACGCGGCCTGCGGCTGCTGCTTGTAATCGAGCATGCGCACGAGCGTCTGCAGGTGGCCTTGCGGCTGCATGTCGCCGCCCATCACGCCGAAGCTCATCTGCGGCTGGCCGTCCTTGGTCAGGAACGCCGGAATGATGGTGTGGAATGGTCGCTTGCCGCCTTCCACCACGTTGGCTGAAAGCGCGTCCATCGAAAAACCGAAGCCGCGGTTCTGCAGGCTGATGCCGGTGCCGGGCACCACCACGCCCGAACCGAAGCCCATGTAGTTGGACTGGATAAACGAGACCATCATGCCGTTCTCGTCCGCCGCCGTCAGGTACACCGTGCCGCCGGCGCGCGGCATGCCGAAGGTCGGCATCTGCGCGCGGCCCATGTCGATGAGCTTGGCGCGTGCATCGAGGTACGCGTCGTCGAGCATCTGCTCTGGCGTGACTTCCATCGAGCGCGGGTCCGCCACGTATTTGTAGAGATCGGCAAACGCCAGCTTCATCGCTTCAATCTGCAGATGCTGCGAATCGGCGGAGTCGACCGGCAGGCCGCCAAGATCGAAGCGATCGAGAATGCCCAGTGCGATGAGCGCGGCAATGCCCTGGCCGTTCGGCGGAATCTCGTGCAGGTCGTAGCCCCGGTAGCGCTTGGTGATCGGCTTGACCCATTCGGGGCGATAGTCGCGCAGGTCTTGTGCGGTCATGCCGCCGCCGCATTCGCGCGAATAGGCGGCGATGCGTTCAGCGAGTTCGCCTTCGTAGAAATCGCGGCCGTTGGTCTGGCCGAGGCGGCGCAGCGTGGCGGCTGCGTCGGGCAGCTTGAACTTCTCGCCAACTTCCGGCGCGCGGCCGTGCGGCATGAAGGCCTGGGCGTAGCCGGGCTGGTTGTGCAGCTCGGGAATGGCCGCCGCCCATTTGTGCGCGACGATGGGCGCGATGGTGTGGCCGCGCTCGGCAATCTCGGCGGCGGGTTCCAGCACGTCGGCAAACGGCAGCTTGCCGAAGCGCTCGTGCAACGCAGCCCATGCGGAGATGGCGCCGGGCACGGTTACCGCGTCCCAGCCGCGCGTGGGGCGCTTGGGGTTGCCGTTGGCGTCTTCGCCGTATTTCTTGCGGAAGTAATCGAGGTTCCAGGCCTGCGGCGCGGTGCCGGAGGCGTTCAGGCCGTGCAGTTCCTTGCCGTCCCAGAGGATTGCGAATGCATCGCTGCCGAGGCCGCACGAGACGGGCTCGACCACGGTGAGCATGGCCGCCGCGGCGATGGCCGCATCCACGGCGCTGCCTCCCGCGAGCAGCATGCGCAGCCCGGCCTGCGCGGCCAGCGGGTGCGACGTGGACACAACGTTGCGCGCAAACAGCGGAATGCGCACGGTCGGATAGGGGTTCTGCCAGTCGAAGCGGTGGGACATGGGGTTCAAGCGGTGATCAGCGGGAAGGGTTGACGAACGATTATTTGCGGTGCGCTGGATTTAATAAAGTTAAAATTCATTGGATATTGCTTAAGAAAAACTTGAGAGTCCGCTGCGCCTTGCCGTGAGTACCGTCCGCTTTCTCCGCACCTTTGTCGCCGTGGCCCGTCATGGCTCGTTTGCCGCCGCCGCGGAGCGCGTGGCGCTGACGCAGGCCGCGGTGAGCCTGCAGATGCGCGCGCTGGAAAACGAACTGCGCCGTGACCTGTTCGACCGGTCCGGCCGCACCGTCACGCTGAATGCGCACGGCCGGGCGCTGTTGCCGCAAGCCGAGCACCTGCTGAGCCTGTACGACGCCATGCGCATCGGCGACGAACCGCAGACGGAACTGTCTGGCGCGGTGGCGATCGGCGCGGTGGTGTCGGTGATGGGGTCGTTGGCCCATGCGGTGGCGGGGCTCAAACAGGTGCACAAGGGGCTGGACGTCAAGCTCATCACCGGCAAATCGGGCGAGCTGGCGGAGCAGGTGGAAGCGGGCGAGCTGGATGGTGCGCTGGTGGTTGAGCACCTGGAGCGCCTGCCCGCCAACCTCGCGTGGCACCCGCTCTATACCGAGCCGCTGGTGGTGGTGGCGGGCCGCCACACGCGCGGCCGCGCCGAAGAAGTGCTGCGCACCCATCCGTTCCTGCGCTTCGACCGCGCGGTGCGCACGGGCGCGCTCATCGACCGGGCCCTGCGCAAGACGCACATGGCGGTCAACGAGTTCATCGAAGTCAATTCAATCGAGGCGATTGTCGAGCTGGTGCGCCAGCAGGTGGGGGTGACGCTGGTGCCGCGCCTGCGCCGCGCAAGCTGGGAGAGCGATCCCGCCCTGCGGGTGCTGCCCATGCCGCCGCACACGCCCGTGCGCGCTGTCGGGATGATCGAGCGGAAGGAGCACGTGCGGCACGGTGTGATTCAAGCGGTACTCGATGCGCTCGAAACCACACTTGGCAATTCCAGCGCCTAGACTGGATGCACCCAGACAGGCTCCGGAGGCCGCGATGGACGCAATCATTCAACGCTGGCGCGACGAGTTGATCCTGCTCGCCCGCATTCTGATGATGGTGCTGTTCGTGATGTCCGGATGGGGCAAGCTGACAGGCTTCCACGGCACAGTGGGCTACATGGCCAGCACGGGCGCGCCCATGCCGATGGTGGCCGCCGCGGTTGCCGTCGTCATGGAGTTTGGCGTCGGTATCGCCTTGCTCATCGGGCTGTGGACGCGGCCGCTGGCCATTCTGATGGCGCTGTTCGTGCTCGGCACATCGTTCATTGCCCATTCCTACTGGGATATGCAAGGCGCCATGGAGGCCGCCAACAAGATCCAGTTCTTCAAGAACCTGAGCATCATGGGCGGGCTGTTTCTGTTGGCTGCGGTGGGACCCGGGAAATACGCGGTGCAGAAGTCGTAGTGCGCACGTTTAACGCAACGACCGCTGCACCACTACCAAGACGGCAAACACGCCGCATGCCACCGCAAACCAGCTGAAGAGCTGCGTGCCGGCCAGCAGCGTTGCCTGGCGATCAATTTCAGCAGACAGGCTCGCCAGCCGTTCCGGCGTGAGCGGGCTGGCGGCCTGCAGGTCTGCTGTGAACCGCGTGACATGCGCCACGATCAGCGAGCGCGATTCCGCCTGCTGGGTCTGCAGCGACACGGCCGCCAGCCCCGTGCCCACCGCGGTCGCAAACTGGCGCGCGATGTTCTTCATCTGGTAGCCGTGCGCAAAATCTTCCCGGTCCAGATCGAGGTAGGTCATCATCGCCACCTGGATCATGACCGCGCCCGGCGTGATGCCTTCCAGCATCGACACGGGGAAGAACGCATAGTCCGGCGCGCCCGGCATCAGGCTCGTCGCCAGCAGCAGCGCTGCTGCCGCATATACGGCGAAGCCCATGGCGATGAAGCGGCGCTTGCGGAAGAAGAACGGCAACCAAATCGTCATGACGACGGCCACCACCGTCGACATTGCCCCGCTGATCATCAGGAACAGCGTGGTCGTGCGGAACGTAAAACCCAGGCCGCCTTGCGACACCGCCGGAAACAGGTACGACCAGTAACCGCTCATCAGGTAATAGACGCCGTAAAAGCCGATGCCCCACAGATAGCGGCGGCCGTTCAGGCGGGAGAGATCGAGCCAAGGGTCGGGGTGCGTGCGCAGGCGGTGGATGGCAAGCAGCAGCGACGCCGTACCGCCCAGTAGCAACAGCGGAATCACGGGCGAGGCCGTCAGCCGGCTGTAGCGCAGCTCCGACAGGCCCATCAGGAACGACAGCGCGCCGATGGCCATGGCGCCCACGCCAACCCAGTCCCACTGACTCTCTTCGGGCGGCGCTTCATCGGGGCGGCGCGCGGCGCGTGTGCGCGGCTGATGACGTTCCGGCGGCAGGAAGAACATCGCCACCCACGCGACGCCGGCCAGCGCCAGTTCGATCCAGAAAATCACGCGCCATTCGCTGTACTCCAGCACCTCGGCGCAGATCCACGGCGCAATGGTGGTCAGTCCGAATAGGCCGACGCTGAACATCAGCATCGGCGGAATGCGCTCGTCGGGCTCCGTTGTGAGCTGCACCAGGATCCGCGACGCCGAGAACAGCCCGCCCGCGCCCAGGCCCTGGATGGTCCGCCCGATGACGAGTTCGCCGATATTGTTGGATTGCGCACACACCAGGCAGCCGATGGCGAACAGCACGATGCCCACCAGCGAATACATCCGGTAGCCCACGTGCGCCGCAATGCGGCCAATGGCGAGGTTGGCGACCACCGCCGCCACGGCATACGCTGTCACGGCGTACAGATACGCCTCGGGGCTCGCATGCACACCGCCCTGGATGTGCTGGCCCGCCACGGCGAACATCTGCGACGAGACGAAATCGAGGCCTGTGGAGAGACCCAGCGCCAGCCCAAAAGCGTGGACCCGCGCCGAAGAAAAGTGTGGAAACGCCCGCAGCGACGCGGGTTTGAGGATTTGCAGCGACATGTGCCCGAGCATAAACTTGCCCGCCAGCCGGATAAACGGCCAACTCTAGGAACACTGTCCAGTCATGCGAACAATGGAGTGGAACGACTGGGAAACCTTCTGCCGCGTGGTGGAAGCCGGCAGCTTCACCGCCGCCGCCGAGGCGCTGGGCATTCCCAAATCGACCGCCAGCGCCGCCGTATCACGGCTGGAAGCTGCACTCGGCGTGCGGCTCATGACGCGCACCACGCGCCAGTTGCGTCTGACCGAAGCGGGCTCGCAGTTCTACGACGACATCGCGCCCCTGTTCGAGCGCCTGCGCGCAGTGCATGCAGACACGACCGCAGCCAGCGAGACCGTGGCCGGCACGTTGCGCATCGCCGCGCCGTACGAAGTCGGTGCACAGCACCTGACCGAACCGGTGTGCCGCACGCTTGAGAAATATCCGCATCTCCAGATCCAGGTGCACATCTCGTGGGAGCAGCCCGACCTGCTCGCCAGCGGCTACGACATCGTCTTCGTGATGGTCGATCAGATGCTGCCGGATTCATCGCTCGTGGCGCGCCGCGTGGTGCTGATCCCGCGCGGTCTGTATGCGTCGCCGACCTTGCTGGCGGAACGCCCCCCGCTCAAGACGCCAGCAGACCTCGCCGGCTGGCCCTGCCTTTCGGGCCCCGACGACGCGAGTTGGGCCTTCCGCCCCGTCGGCGAGCCCACGGCCGAGCCGATCGAAGTCCCGATCCAGCCGCGCCTGCAGACGCTGAACGCCGAAATGCGCGCCCGCGCCGCCGTGCGTGGCCTGGGCGTGGCACGCATGGCGCGCTCCGTGGGCGATACGGAAGTCGCTGCCGGCCGGCTCATACGCGTGCTGCCCGACTTCGAACTGACCGCGCTGCGCGTCTACGCGCTGATGCCGGCTCGCAAGCTGGTGCCGCGCAAGGTGCGCGTGTTTCTGGATGCGCTGGAAGCAGAGGGCGCTTCCGCCACACCGGCCGCCGCCTAGCCGAAGACCGGCGCCGGATGTCACAATCGGCGCTTCCCTATTCGGATTGTGAGGACCGGCGGCCATGCGTCTGCGCCAGATTGAAGTCTTCCGCGCCGTGATGCTGGTCGGGACGGTCAGCGAGGCAGCGCGCATGCTGAACGTGTCGCAGCCCGTGGTGACGCGTGTGCTGCAGCACACCGAACTGCAACTCGGCTTCCGCCTGTTCGACCGCACCAAGGGCCGCCTGCAGCCCACCGCCGAGGCGTTCGAGCTGTTCAGCGAAGTCGAGCGGCTGTACCAGGAGGTCGAGCGCGTGCGGCGCGTGTCGGCCAATCTGCGCCACAAGGGCGCCGGGCGCTTGCGCGTGGCGGCAACGCCCAGCCTGGCCCCGAGCATCCTCGCACCGGCCGTGCGGCGTTTCTCGCAGCGCCATCCCGATACGCTGGTGCGCGTGTTCACGCATCACACGGCCGAGATCGTGCAGGGGTTGCTCTCGCAGGATATCGACGTCGGCTTCGCCTTTGCGCCGCCCGTGCATCCGGCTATCAGCACCACGCCGGTCGCGCAGGGCCGCATTCTCTTGGCCGCGCCGCGCGCCTGGGTGGGCGGCAAGACCGACGGCCGCGCGCTGCACAAGCTCGTTGCCGAAAAGCCCTTCATCGGATTGGAAGACCAGATTTCACTCGGCTCGCTGGTTGGGCAGACGCTGGCGCGCGGCGGGCTGGCGCCGCAGTCGACGCTGGAAGTGCAGACGTATTCGCTGGCGCGTTCGCTGGTGGAGGAATCGCTCGGCGTGACGATGCTTGATCAGTTCACGGCTGCCACCGGCAGCATGGAGCGCATCGCGCTGTTCGCGCTGGAGCCGGCGCAGACATTCGATGTGCGCGCCATGCGTGCCGAGCATCATGCGCCGTCGTCGTTGGCCGATAGCTTGGTGCAGTGCTTTGCGGAGGCCGCCCGTGCGCTGTCGGACGAACTCCCGCAGCGCGTCGAGCCGACCGCGTTTGTGCTCAAGCCCACCGAACCTGACAGCGACGCGGCGGACTAACCGACTTGCGCTGACCATTTTCAGGAGACGGATCCATGCGTCGTTTTGCAACTGCAGTGATGTTCGGCCTGGCGATGGGCGCCGGCGCCTTCAGCGGCGTCGCAACCGCCCAGCAATCGCCGGTGCCCGGCATGTCGTCCGACGATCTGAACACCGCGCTCGACTTTGCCAAGGCGGGGCTCAACAAGGCAATCGACCAGGCGCGCGCGTATTCGGCGTTGCCGATCAAGGACCCGCACGACGTGCGTTACACGTGCGAAGGCGGCAAGACGCTGCTCGTGAAATACATGACGGTGGGCGACACACCGCTGGCCGTCATGACACTCAACGGCAAGACGTTGGTGTTTGCCAACGTGATGGCCGCTTCGGGGGCGCGCTATGCGTCGGGCCAGTATGTTTGGTGGACGAAGGGCGCCACCGGCTTCCTTGCCGACGAGACCCAGCCCGGCAGCCGCAATCAGCTCTACCGCGATTGCAGCGAAGCCACCAGCGGCCGGCCTTAGATTTCCTGCAGATCGTGCCCGACGATGGTCTCGCCCTTGAAGTGCGGGCGCACGGCATCGAGCCAGACTGAATCTTCAAGGAACGGATAGCCGCCGGGCACGAAGTGCGACAGCACCAGCGTCTTCACCTTGGCCTCGGTAGCGATGCGGCCGACCTCTTCGGTGGACGTGTGGCTCGCCAGCAGATGCTCGCGCAGCGTCTTGGCGTTGGGCTCGGTGGACAGCAGCTTGTCGAGCGACGGCAGGTGCATCACCTCATGGACGAGCACGTCGGCGCCGTATGCCAGGCGCACGAGGTTTTCGCTCGGTGCCGTATCGCCGGAAATGACGATCGAGCGGTCTGCTGAATCGAAGCGAAACGCAAATGCCGGCGACACCGGCGGATGCTTGACCAGCGCGCTCGTCACCTTCACGTTGGCATCCTGCATGACAAGGCCGCCTTCGGTCAGCTCGTGCGGATGCAGCATCGGCGCCAGCGGCGGGCGGCCTTCGTCGGCAATGCGGGTGCGGATGTCGTAGTCGTACAGCTCGAGGAACTTGGTCGTCATCGCGGCCAGCGGGGGCGGGCCCCAGGCGTCGACGGGGCCGGTCAGGTCGGTGGCCCACGCGAGCAGCATCAGCGTGCCGTAATCGGCGTTGTGGTCGGAGTGCTGATGCGTGAGGAAGACGTGGCGGATGTCCTTGAGCTTCAGGCCCGCCGTCACGTACTGGCGTGCGACACCGTTGCCGCAGTCGACCACGTACGACACGCCGTTGATGACGATCACCTGTGCCGGCGCCGAGCGGTTCTTCTTGGGCGTCGGCCCGCCTGCCGTGCCGAGCAGGATCAACCGCGTGCCCTTCTTGGGCGCATCGGCGGCCAAGGTGCCCAGCGGCAAACCTGCCGACGCCGCGCCCGCACCCACGGCCAGCGCGCCGGCCTGCCGCATCCAGCGGCGACGGTTGTTGTCGAAAGCGTGCATGCGGCGGTCTCCTCTCTGTTGCTGTATGTGTGTGGACTTCAGCGCGGCAGCCCGCCCACCTTCATGCCGGGCTTGACGCCCTTGCGTGCAAACCAGCCCTTGTTCATTTCCAGCGCATAGCTGCCGGCCTTGGTGGGGCAGTGGTTGTCTTCGGTCTGCGGCTTCATCTCGGCAATGTCGGAGATGGTGCCGTCGTCGGTGATGAAGGCGATGGACAGCGGCAGGTCGGTGTTCTTCATCCAGAAGCAGTGGCCGGCGGATTCGTCGAACACGAACAGCATGCCTGCGGTATCGGGCATGGTCTTGCGGAACATCAGGCCCGTCTCGCGCGTTTGCGGGGTGGCCGCCACCTCGGCTTTGACCTTGTACATGCCGATGGTCAGGTCAACCACGGGCAGGCCGGTATTGGGCGCGGTGGGTGTCTGGGCGAGCGCTCCGGTGGCGGCAACGGCCAGCGACAGAGCGGCAAAGAGGCGGGACAGGGTGGTCATGGCGCGAACGGGTCGGAAACGAAACGCTCCATGATCGGCACTCGGCCAGCCGCCGTCAATCAGACAGCCGCTGGCCAGGGCGACGAAGTTGTTACCGCGTATTGGTGGCTTGCCGGCCGACGGCGATCGTCGTAGCGGCCGCCTTGGGTGCATGCGCAGAGCGCGCCTTGTCCGCCGCCAGATCGGGCATCAGCGCCACGTAACGCGCATCGGTGAGCGTGCGCAGGAATGCAACGACGTCGTCGATCTCATCTTCCGTCAGCGCAGGCGTGGTGCCAGCGCGGCGGTTCATCGGCACGGCATTTACGTTGATGTTGCCCTGGTATCTGGCGGGCACGTCGTTGAAACGCTTGCCGCCGGGGTACCACTGTGCGGGGTCGGTCGAGCGCGTGGCATAAAACGCCACCGTGTCGCGCAGGGTACGGAAAACGCCGTTGTGCATGAACGTTTGGCGCACCGCCACGTTGCGCAGGCCCGCCGTGCGGAAGTAGCCGCACCACTGGTCGGGATCCGGCCATTTGAGCGTGCGGGCGGTCTGGCACAGCCCCATGTCAAAGTGGCGTGCGTCCTTGTTGGCGGGCAGCAGCGGGTTGCGCGGCACGGCGATGGCGTCGTAGCCGAAATCCGTAAACAGCGAGCGCTCCGGGCGCGACGACGATTCCACCATCAGATGGCACGACGCGCAGTTGCCTTTGTCCGGATTGCGGAACAGGGCGAGGCCGCGCATCTCGGCGGCGGAAAGCGGCGTGCGCTTGCGCAGGAAATCGTCGAAGCGGGAGGTGAACGGCGCCAATTCGTCGCTCTGGAAATACGCCTCCAGCGCCTTGCCCAACGCGCCGACCAGGCGTTCGGGCTCACGCACTGCATCGGCGCCGAACTGTTTCGTCAACGCCTGGCCGAGGTCCGTGCCGGCCACCTTGCGCTGCAGCTCGCGCGCCGAACGGTTGCCCATTTCGTCGGGATTGAACAGCGGGCCGCGGATCTGCTCGGGAATGGAATCGGCGCGGCCGTCGGCAAAGAAGCCGCCAAACGGTGACTGGAAGCTCGCGTCGTCGTCCTGAAAGAAATAGCGATGCGGGATGTAGCGCAGATACAGCAGCGACGGCGCGTTGCGTGCCGCCACATGCCCGGGGCGGCTGCCTGCCGGCACACCGATGCGCAGCGCTTCGCCCTTCAGCGTGGGCGCGAACGCGCGGCCGGGGTCATGGCACGCCGCGCACGAGGTGCCCTGCGGTTCCGACAGGCGCGGGTCGAAAAACACCCGCTTGCCGAGTGCGACGAGGTTCGGGTCCGGCTTGAATGCGGTCGACTCGGCAGGCGGCGGCACGGCGTCCAGCTTGGGCGTCATGCCGATCGATTCGGCCGCCGCCACGCCCGGGATGAGCGCGGCAGCAACCCACAGCGCAATGCTCAGGCGCTTCAAGGTGCGACGAAGCCGGTCTTGTCGCACACCAGGCTCGTGCCGTTCTGCGTGCACGTGGTCAGCAGCTTGCCGGCCACGGTGTAGGCCTTGAACAGCCAGCCCTTGGCGGGCGCGGGCTGGCGGTCCATCACCATGAAGCCGAACGAGTTGTTGTGCGAGATGCTGCCCACCGTTACGCCCGAGGCCGGGCTGATGGCCGGGAACGGATCGGGCAGCGCCACGTCGAGCGAATCTCCGGCGTTGCCCGCAACGATGGTCGCCGGATGGTTGCTGGTGAAGTTGATGGCCTGGAAGTCATGCACGTGACCATGCAGCGCCACCTGCACGCCCGGCGGGTAATACGCCGTGGCGTTCAGGCTGTTCATGACCGACAGCAGCGCCGCATTGCCGCCCAGCGGCGTGCTGCCCGCGATGGGCACGAAGCCCAGGATCGGGTGGTGGTTGGTAAAGATCGACATCACGCCCGGCTTGGCGGCCAGCGTGCCGACCGTGCTGAACTGCTTCTGGTAGGTCTGGAACCACGGGTCGGTTGTCGCCAATGCCGTCGTGCCGGCCTTTGCCGAATCGAACACGATGACTTGCGTATCGCTGCCGAGGGCGACGGCGTACGGGGCCGAGGCGTTGGCTGCGGTGTCATTGGCCGGGTTGTCGCACGAGCGGTCGGCCGAATATGGACGCGGATCGAGGAAGCGGTACCAGCCCTGGCCGGCGCGCGCGCATTCCTCGTGGTTGCCGCGCACCACCACCCACGGGGCGGCTGCCATCAGCGGGGCGGCGGGTTGGAACAGGTCGGCCTGCCACGTATCCCAGCCGTAGCCCCAGGGGCTGCCCTGGCAGCCGGCCACGTCGGGCGGGCAGGCGTTTTCGCGGTAGTGGTAGTCGCCCACGTGAAGGACGAGGTCCGGGTTCATCTTGGCGGCCGTGGCGGCAGCGTTCGCAAACGGCCACGACAGCGGGTCGTTACACGATTGGAACGTGTTGCTCGACTTCTTCATGCGGCAGCCGGTGTCCGCCAGGATCACCACGCGCTGCGGGTTCGCCTTGGGCAGCGGCAGCACGCGCGAGCCGATCGACGCGGCCTTGGCCGTGGAGGCCACGGTGGCTTCGCAGGCGTTCACAGGGAACGACGAGGCTTTCGAGTCGCTGGCGGCGCTGGCCGTGGTGCGCTGCGCCGGCGTGCCGGCCGCCACACGCAGCGTCATGCGCGTGGACGTGCCGTCCACCGTCAGCAGGGGGCAGACCGAGCTGTCGACGGGCGAGGCGCTGTTCGTATAGCTCGTGACGGCGCGCACGACAGCCTGGTTGCTGTCGCCGATCTCCACCCACGCGGCCTGCATGTTGGCGTCAGCCGTGGCCGCATCCGACGGCGTGGCCGTCGACACCGGAGTCGAATCGGACGACGAGCCACCGCAGCCTGCAATCACGGCGGCAGCAGCCAGCGCGGCAAGAGAGAGCATCGTGAACACGGTGCGTTTTCGTCGCACCGGAGCGAACATCGATCGGAATTCCATTGCGCCATCCCTGTTTCTTGTTGTGAGGAATGGGCAAGGTACTCAAGCTTGATGGCGCTATTTTGACAGCCCTGCATGCGCGTCCGGGTTTCCGCTCAGCAGGCGAGGGCGAAAAAAAAAGCAGATGCATAAGCACCTGCTTTTTCTGTATCGGCCGAGCCGCGTGGGCCCGGCAGAAACACAAGCTTATTGCTTGGCGGCGTCAGCAGCCGGAGCCGAAGCGTCAGCAGCCTTCTTGGCAGCCTTCTTGTGGTGCTTCTTGGCCTTCTTGGCCTTCGGGGCAGCCTTTTCAGCAGCCGGAGCAGCAGCTGCGTCAGCAGCCGGAGCGGAGGCTTGAGCGAACACACCGGTGGCGAACAGGCCGGCGATCAGGGCAGCGATCAGCTTCTTCATGGTGAATCCTTTTATAGATCAGTGAGTTAACCAACGACCCGCTTAATGAGTCATCTGCAATAACGCAGCCCGTTACTGGCCCGTTGACACGTCGCACTGAATTTTTTGTGGGAGCCGCCAGAAGCCTTTGCGCTTCCTGATCTCCAATGTGGTGCATGTTGCGCCGCGCAAGAAAGATGCCCGCGATGGGATGTGCCGCGCTCGCGTTTCGGAGCGGTCTGATTGGATGGCGGCCCCCGCACCTGCAGAATGCCGGCCGATTTTGCACAAGGCTCACCGTGTCTCTCCCTCCGCCATCTTTCCGCCCTGCCAAGCCGTCTCAGCCCACTCAGCCTGCCCATTTCAGGCGGCGCGATTTTGTCTTGGGCTGTGCCGCATTATTTGTGCTGGGCGCTGTGCCAGCGTTCCGTCCGCCTTCGCGCGACGCTTCCAGCCTGGACGATTTCATGCTCGTCTCCCAGACCATTTCCGGCGCGCGGCTGGATCGTCAGGTCGGTCTGTCCTGCTTCAGCCATTTGCAGCGGAGCGACGATCGCTTTATCGAGAACATTCAGGCGCTTGCATGGTTGGTCCGCCGCAATCCGGGCCTGGATGGTGTCGGCCTGGTCCGCTTGCTCGATGCCGAGAACGCGTGCGACCTGCGCGGCGCGTTGGCCCGACTGGTGCGTGCCTGGAGCGCTCGGCTGGGTGCGGTCCCCGGATTCGCCGATGCCGGGGGCCTCATCGTTCGGGCTTCCGACGCCCGCCTGTCCGGCAGTTGACGGCCGCCCCGCCGGGTGCGGGAGTATGGCGGATGGTGAAATTTTCCGGCATAATGCGGAATTCACTCTTGTGTCTTATATAAGAGTTGCGGCTTGCGTGAGATGCGGGATTTGTGCGGTGCATCGTGAGCGCGTCACCGTAGGCCGTTAGAATCGCCAGTTCATTGCAGCGCGCCACGCCGGCCAACCCGTGAGCGGCACGCTGTGCTGTCAACCCCCACCGTCCACCCGCTAACCTGCGGTCTGCACTGGAGTCGTCCATGTATCAACACATCAAGGTCCCGGCCGGCGAGAAGATCACCGTCAACCAAGACTTCTCCCTCAACGTTCCGAACAACCCGATCATTCCTTACATCGAAGGTGACGGCACCGGCTTCGACATCACCCCGGTGATGATCAAGGTGGTGGACGCAGCGGTTGAGAAGGCTTACAAGGGCGAGCGCAAGATTTCCTGGATGGAAATCTACGCCGGCGAGAAGTCGACCAAGGTGTACGGCCCGGACGTGTGGCTGCCGGAAGAAACCCTGCAAGTCCTGAAGGACTACGTGGTGTCCATCAAGGGCCCGCTGACGACGCCGGTGGGCGGCGGCATCCGTTCGCTGAACGTGGCGCTGCGCCAGGAGCTGGACCTGTACGTCTGCCTGCGCCCGGTGCGTTACTTCAAGGGCGTGCCTTCGCCGGTCAAAGAGCCGGAGAAGACCGACATGGTCATCTTCCGCGAGAACTCGGAAGACATCTACGCCGGTATCGAATTCGAAGCCCAGAGCGACAAGGCCAAGAAGCTGATCAAGATCCTGCAAGACGAATTCGGCGTGAAGAAGATTCGCTTCCCGGAAACGTCGGGCATCGGCGTGAAGCCGGTTTCGCGCGAAGGCACGGAGCGTCTGGTGCGCAAGGCCATCCAGTACGCGATCGACAACGACAAGCCGTCGGTCACGATCGTGCACAAGGGCAACATCATGAAGTTCACGGAAGGTGGTTTCCGTGACTGGGCCTACGCGCTGGCACAGAAGGAATTCGGCGCCGAGCTGATCGACGGCGGCCCGTGGTGCAAGTTCAAGAACCCGAAGACGGGCAAGGAAATCATCGTCAAGGATGCGATTGCCGATGCCTTCCTGCAGCAGATCCTGCTGCGTCCGGCCGAGTACTCGGTCGTCGCCACGCTGAACCTGAACGGCGACTACATCTCCGACGCCCTGGCTGCACAAGTCGGCGGTATCGGTATCGCCCCGGGTGCGAACCTGAGCGACTCCGTTGCCATGTTCGAAGCCACTCATGGCACCGCACCGAAGTACGCCGGCAAGGACTACGTGAACCCGGGTTCCGAAATTCTGTCGGCCGAAATGATGCTGCGCCACATGGGCTGGACGGAAGCCGCTGACCTGATCATCTCGTCGATCGAAAAATCGATCCTGTCGAAGAAGGTCACGTATGACTTCGCCCGCCTGCTGGAAGGCGCGACCCAAGTGTCGTGCTCGGGCTTCGGTCAGGTGATGATCGACAATATGTAAGCATGTCGCTCGCGGCTCCGGTCGCGATGGATGTGGCAAAACCCCGGCAGCTTCGGCTGGCCGGGGTTTTTTGTTTCGAATGTTCCAGTGCGCGAGTCGTCCGGGTGTCGTGATCGAGTCCGCCCGCGGGGGTGATCGGCAGGTCGCCGCTGCGGAAAAAGCGCTGTGATATAACCGCGAGCATTCTGTCCTTTCGCGAGCAAATTGCACGTGGTTCCGTCAGACGCCCAGCCCCCGAAGCGAGTCTTTGCCGCCGGCTTCTTTGCATTGGTCGCGCTGGGTACGGCGGCATTGCTTGCGCCGCTCCTGCTGCCGCCGTCCCGTCAATGGGCAATCGCGATGCCATTTCTGGCAGCAGCCTGCGCGTATGTCTGGGCTTGGGTCCTCTACCCCCGTGATGGCGCGGATTTGTACGGTGCGCTGCGCGGTGTTGGCGTCGCGTTGTTGGCCTACTTGAGCTTTACGGCGGTTCTCGCGGTCTCCGGCTATCCGGAGGCGGGACTCCTGCTCGCGGGCTTCATATGGACACCCTTTCCGTGGTTTGCGCTGACGGCGGGTGCGGCAGCTGGCGGTACGAATCTGCGCAACGTCCGCGCTCGCATCCACACGTCGGCCGCGTTCGCGTGTCGTGTCTGGGCGACGTGTGTTGCCGCTGTGCGGGCAACCTATGCACAGCTTGACCAGTGGGCTGCCGACCCCCGCGCGTTTGCAATCGTCACGATGATCGTCAGCGGCTCCCTCTTGTTCGCAGGAGGCACGTTGGGCCTTGCATGGCTTTCGCCTGGCCCCGCATCTGCAGGCGAGGGTTTCAGCATGTCGCAACGATTGCTGCCCGGCATGGTGGCATTGATTTTGGCCGTAACGGGGCGGACCTGCGGGCGCGCGTTGCTGGCTGTCATGCCGGCCGCGCACCGTCTGCATGTCACGCTGACGTCGGTCGCCATCGCAGGTGTTTCGGCAGTCTGGTTCGCAATCAACGTCGTCCGCTGAGACGGGTTGGTTGGAAGTTTGTGTTGGACGGGAGCGGGGCTCAAGAGGCGGTACAAGAACAATCGTGCGGGTAAAAGGCGGGCGAGACCCGGCAAGCCCGGGCACCGATGCTGCAACATCGGTACCGGCAGGCTTTCATGCGCCCGGCTCACCCATGAAGTCAGCGTTGGAGATTCGGGTTGTTTGGTGCGTCCACCGTGCTTTTGGTGCACGGCTTCTCGGCTGCGTTACGGGTGTCGATCGCACGCAGAAGCGCATGCGCAGAGCGGACACCTTTCTGGTATTCGGTGAGCGAATCGCCGGCCGGGGATTCGGCGGATTTGGAGATTGAGCGGGTCACGGCATTCCTCTTCATCTGATGAACGGAACCGCGCCCAACCCTTGGCCGGAGGGGTGGGCGAGCACAGGCAAGGTGGAAAACCGATAGCTAGCAATCGGCGCGGCCGAAGCCGCTCATGCCTGGCTCGCCCAAGGAGGTGACGAAGCCAGGCCATAGCTTTTGAGGACAAGTGCTTATGCTCAGCACTTGCCCGCTAGCTACGAGGTTTCCACACCTCGGTCGCTTCCTCTATGGCACTGAAAGCGACGGCGCAGAGTGTACCGATGGCCGCTTCGTCTGAGCAGGGGCGAAACTATAAATCAGAATTTGCCTAGGGGAGGCACGTGCAGTGCCTAGAGGCGGCTTGTCGCGGCTGCGCGCGGATGGCGCCTAGTGAGGCAACCGCGTTGTGCCGGGCGATTGCGGCCCCGGTGAGCGCCCGCGCACCACATCGCGCAGCCGCCGCACGCCGCGCCACAGCTTGGGCAGCAGCCACGCCGATACCAACAGCAGCAGCGCCAGCACCACCAGAAACGCAATCGGCAGGAAGAACGCCATCAACAAACCGCCGCTGGCAGCCACGTCTTCACTGAACGACGCCACCCAGTTCGAGAACGGCTCCGGCGACGTGTTGATCAGCGCGCGCGTGCCGGCCTTGGTGGCATGCGCCGTGCCGGCCAGCGTCCCGCCAATCAGTCCCGCAGCCACCATCCATTGCGGATCGAGCTGACCGAATGCCGCCGCGGCCAGGATCGCACCCGCGGGCACGCGGATGAAGGTCTGGATGCCGTCCCAAACGGAATCGAACCCGGGAATCTTGTCGGCGAGGAATTCCGCCACGGCCAGGACGCCGGCCAAGCCGATCACCCACCACGATTCCAGCATCTGCAGTCCGGGCGGCAAATGCAGCCAGCCCGCGCGGCCGAGCACTCCGGCAGCAAATACAGCCAGGTAGAGTCGGAATCCGCTGGTCCAGGACAACCCAGCGGCCAGCGCGGCGGTTTCGAGCATGTGGCTCCTTGGGCGGAGAAGGCAGGCGATTGGCCAGTCGATATTGCAGTGTAGTGCGGGCTCGTCCGCGTCGCGGCTTAAAGCAGCGATTTGCCCTGCGTGGCGCCCTTGATGGGATCTCTGGCCCGGAGCGCGCACCGGAGTGCACAGCGCGCGAAATGACATGTTGCGCGCGGTGCGTTATCTCAGTCGTTTAACCAGCGCCGGGGCAACAAAAAACCCGGCATGTCGCCGGGTTTTTTGCATTTGAGCGCCATCGCCATCAGGCGGGGCGCCGTGCAACGCCAATCAGGCAGCCTGGATGTTGGTGGCCTGCTTGCCCTTCGGGCCTTGCGTCACTTCGAACGAGACGCGCTGATTTTCCTTGAGCGTCTTGAAGCCAGCCATTTGGATGGCCGAGAAATGCGCGAACAGCTCTTCGCCGCCTTCGTCAGGCGAGATGAAACCGAAACCCTTGGCGTCGTTAAACCATTTGACCGTACCGAGTGCCATGAAAACCCCTCCGTTAAAACACAAGTCCGAGCCGGGAGGGTGTGCCTGTCGTGGCAGTGCAGAGCGGTACCGCGCAGTCATCGCCCGGCCGCCGGCCTGCGAGGCACGACGAATGGCGCGGGTGGAACCGCGCCGCAAGCGATCGGTCTTCTTGTGGCAAACACCACAGCCTGAAGCGGTTGTCGATCTGTTGTCGACTGGTGTGAGGCCTCCCGGGCTCACCATTCATGCGGCTCGCTGCCAACGGTTTGCGGGGCAGTAGGGCGCACATGCTGAATTCGATTGTTCGAGGAATGTAAGAGACTGTCAAGGCCACAAAGGGTGGGTCTGTGGCGAAAAACGGTCAGTTTCTGAAGAGGATTTGCTCGAAATCCGGCCGATCGCCTCCAAGTACGGAAAACGATTGGCATCCCGGGCCCGGAGCTTGCGCCAGTTCCAGCCAGCGCGGAGGCCGTAAAACCCTTCGTGCGTGAGGGCTGACGGACGCACGCGGCAGGAGCCAAACCGTTTGTAGACCTTGAAGTCGGCGTTATTTCCCCAAATTGCGAACTCGAAAGGAGTGGTTAGAATAAGACCATGGCAATCCGGCAAGCGACCACTCCACAACATGATGCAGGCACCGTCCTGGAGCGGAAAGAGCAAGCGCTCAAACCGCCCGCGATGTACAAGGTGCTGCTGCTCAACGACGACTACACCCCGATGGAATTCGTCGTGATGATTCTTCAGCAATACTTCAGCAAAGACCGGGAGACTGCCACGCAGATCATGCTGACTGTGCATCGGGAAGGTAAGGGCGTGTGCGGTATCTACACACGGGATATCGCCGCGACGAAAGTGGAATTAGTGTCAACCCATGCACGGCAAGCGGGGCATCCGCTGCAGTGTGTGATGGAGGAAGCATGATCGCGCAAGAACTGGAAGTCAGCCTGCACATGGCGTTTGTCGAAGCCCGGCAGGCTCGCCACGAATTCATTACGGTGGAGCATCTGCTGCTTGCGCTGCTGGACAATCCGACGGCCGCGGAGGTGCTGCGCGCCTGCGCCGCCAACATCGAAGACCTTCGCACGCATCTGAAGAACTTCATTGCCGACAACACGCCTGTGGTGCCCGGCACGGACGAGGTGGACACGCAACCCACGCTGGGTTTCCAGCGCGTGATTCAGCGCGCCATCATGCACGTGCAATCCACATCCAACGGCAAGAAGGAAGTCACCGGCGCGAATGTGCTGGTTGCCATCTTCGGCGAGAAGGATTCGCACGCGGTGTACTACCTGCAGCAACAGGGCGTGACGCGGCTGGATGTCGTCAACTTCATCAGCCACGGCATCCGCAAGGATCAGGCTGAGCCCGCCAAGCAAGGCGAGGGCAACCCCGAAGGCGAAGGCGGCGACGGCAAGGAAAGCCCGCTCGAGCAGTTCACCCAGAACCTGAACGCGCTGGCCAAGGCCGGCAAGATCGATCCGCTGATCGGCCGCGAGCAGGAAGTGGAACGCGTGGTGCAGGTGCTGTGCCGCCGCCGCAAGAACAACCCGCTGCTGGTGGGCGAGGCTGGTGTCGGCAAGACGGCCATTGCCGAAGGTTTGGCATGGCGCATTACGAAGGGCGAAGTGCCTGACATCCTCGCGAAGTCCGTCGTCTACTCGCTCGACATGGGCGCGTTGCTGGCCGGCACCAAGTACCGCGGCGACTTTGAGCAACGCCTGAAGGGCGTGCTGAAGTCGCTCAAGGACAACCCGAACGCGATCCTGTTCATCGACGAAATCCACACGCTGATCGGCGCAGGCGCCGCTTCGGGCGGCACGCTGGACGCGAGCAACCTGCTCAAGCCGGCGCTGTCGTCGGGTGCGCTCAAGTGCATCGGTGCGACGACGTTCACGGAATACCGCGGCATCTTCGAGAAGGACGCAGCGCTGTCCCGCCGCTTCCAGAAGATCGACGTGGTGGAGCCGACCGTCGACCAGACCGTGCAGATTCTGCGCGGCCTGAAGTCGCGCTTCGAAGAACACCATGGCGTGAAGTACGCATCGTCGGCGTTGACTGCGGCGGCTGAATTGTCGGCGCGCTTCATCACCGACCGCCATTTGCCGGACAAGGCGATCGACGTGATCGATGAAGCCGGTGCGGCGCAACGCATCCTGCCGAAGTCGAAGCAGAAGAAGACGATCGGCAAGGGCGAGATCGAGGACATCGTCTCGCGCATCGCCCGCGTCCCACCGCAAAGCGTGTCGCAGGACGATCGCAGCAAGCTGCAGACGCTGGAGCGCGACCTGAAGTCGGTCGTGTTCGGGCAGGATCCGGCCATCGACGCGCTCGCTTCGGCCATCAAGATGTCGCGTGCAGGGCTCGGCAAGACGGACAAGCCGATCGGCTCGTTCCTGTTCAGCGGCCCGACGGGCGTGGGCAAGACGGAAGTCGCCAAGCAGCTCGCGTTCATTCTGGGCATCGAGCTGATCCGCTTCGACATGTCGGAGTACATGGAGCGCCACGCGGTGAGCCGGCTCATCGGCGCGCCTCCGGGCTACGTGGGCTTCGACCAGGGCGGTCTGCTGACGGAAGCCGTGACCAAGAAGCCGCACTGCGTGCTGCTGCTGGACGAGATCGAAAAGGCGCACCCGGATATCTTCAACATCCTGCTGCAGGTGATGGACCACGGCGCGCTGACGGACAACAACGGCCGCAAGGCGGATTTCCGCAACGTGATCATCATCATGACGACCAATGCGGGCGCCGAGACGATGAACAAGGCAACGATCGGTTTCACCACGGCGCGCGAACAGGGCGACGAGATGGCCGACATCAAGCGCATGTTCACGCCGGAGTTCCGCAACCGTCTGGACGCAACCATCAGCTTCCGCTCGCTCGATGAGGAAATCATCATGCGCGTGGTCGATAAGTTCCTCATGCAGCTGGAAGAGCAGCTGCACGAGAAGAAGGTGGATGCCATCTTCACCGAGAAGCTGCGTCGCTTCCTGGCGAAGAAGGGCTTCGACCCGCTGATGGGCGCGCGCCCGATGCAGCGCCTGATCCAGGATCTGATCCGCAAGGCGCTGGCCGACGAGCTGCTGTTCGGCAAGCTGGTCAACGGCGGCAAGGTGATCGTGGATCTGGACGATGCGGATGCGGTGAAGCTGGAGTTCTCCGAGAACGAAGCGCCGCCGGCACCGGCTCAGGAAGAAGCGGAAGCTTGACGAGTTCGTTGCACCAAAGGAAAAGGCCCGGAAGTTCCGGGCCTTTTTTTATGTCGAGGCGATGTTGTCAGTGTCGCCCGGTGCTGCCGAAACCACCGGCACCGCGCTCGCTCTCTGCAAAGTCGTCGACGATGTTCAGCTCGGCTTGTACCACCGGCACGATCACGAGCTGCGCAAGGCGCTCCATTGGGT
Organism: Ralstonia edaphi; assembly: GCF_958350185.1. Lineage (NCBI taxonomy): Bacteria > Pseudomonadati > Pseudomonadota > Betaproteobacteria > Burkholderiales > Burkholderiaceae > Ralstonia > Ralstonia edaphi. Next base: position 843,549 of record NZ_CATWHI010000002.1, on the reverse strand, counting down.
TGAGCACGAACGCCGTGCTGCCACGGTTCCAGGTGCTGACCATCAGCTGGCCCTGGTAATCCGAATCGATCAGGCCGACCAGGTTGCCCAGCACGATGCCATGCTTGTGGCCCATGCCGGAGCGCGGCAGGATTAGCGCAGCATAACCGGGGTCGGCCAGATGGATGGCCATGCCGGTCGGGACCAGATGCGTGGTGCCGGGCTCGATGGTGAGCGGGGCGTCGATGCAGGCACGCAGGTCCAGCCCGGCGCTGCCGGTGGTGGCGTACTGCGGGAGCTGTTCGTGCAGGCGGGCGTCGAGGATCTTGACGTCGAGTTTCATGCGGGGCGGGCCGAAGAGGTTGCAGAAGCCGGAGATGGTAGCGCAAACGCCTCGGCCAGCAGCTCGTACGAGCGCAGGCGCGCCTTGTAGCTCGGTGCGACGGTCAGCACGATCAGCTCGTCGGCGACAAAGCGGTCCTTGAGCGCATGCATCTGCTCGGCCACGGATTCCGGTGTGCCGATGATGCTGCGGGGCCGCTCGCGCATGACGATGGCCTGGTCACGTTCGGTGTAGACGTGTGCTTCGCCTTGCTCGACGGTCGGAATCGGGCCATTTACGCCAATCGCCATTTGCACGCGCCGCAAGTCAACCGCAGCTTCGTAGCGGCGCGCCTCGGCTTCGGTGTCTGCCGCGATCACGAAGACGGCGGCAGCGCTGTACGGCCGTGCGTCGTAGCCGGGTTCGAAATCCGTGCGGTATTGCTGGGCGACGATGTGCCCGACGTGCGGATTGATGAAGTGCGCAAACGCGAAACGAATGCCCAGGCGTGCGGCCAGCGCGCCGCCAAAATCGCTGGAGCCGAGCATCCACAGTTCGGGTTGGGTGTCGATCTCGGGCTGCAGGATGACGCCGTAGGCGGGGTGATCCGGCGGCAGCGTGCCCGTCAGGTGCCAGATCAGTTCCTGCACCTGCTGCGGGAAGATGTCGCCGCGGTTGTAGTCGCCCATGGCCACGGCCTGCGCGGTACGCATGTCGCCGCCGGGAGCGCGGCCGACGCCGAGGTCGATACGGTTCGGGAACAGCGCCTCCAGCAGGCGGAACTGCTCGGCCAGCTTGAACGGGCTGTAATACGGCAGCATCACGCCGCCAGAGCCCACGCGCAGGTGCTTCGTGGCGCTCGCCACGCGGGCGATCATCACTTCCGGCGCCGGGTTGCTGACGCCCCGCAGGCCGTGGTGCTCGGCGCACCAGTAGCGCGTGTAGCCGAGCGAATCCGTCAGTTGCGCCAGGTCGACCGTCGCGGCAATGGCATCGCGTGCGCTGTGGCCGTAGATGACGGGGCTCTGGTCCAGGACCGACAGACGGATCGGCGCGGCACTCATGATCGCGCTCCATGCACGCGGTCGGCGATGGCCGCGACGATCTGGCGCGCGAGCGTCAGCTTGTCGGCGCGCGGCAGGCGCGTGATGCCCTTGGCATCGAAGAGCGCGACTTCGTTGTCGTCGCGGCCGAAGGTCTGATGGCCGAGATTGCCGACCAGCAACGGAATGCCTTTTTTCTGACGCTTGGCCTCGCCGAACTCTTCCAGGCGTTCGGTTTCGGCCGCAAAGCCGACGCAGAACGGCGCATTCGCGCGGCGTGCGACGGCGGCGAGGATGTCCGGGTTCTGTGTGAATGTGAGCGCGGGTACGTCGGAGTCGCTCTGCTTCTTGAGTTTCTGTTCCGCGGCGTGGGCCACGCGCCAATCGGCCACCGCCGCAACGGCGATGAAGACGTCGTTCTTCGTGGTGTCCAACTCGCGCATGACGGCATCGTGCATCTGCTGGGCGGTTTGCACATCGATGCGCAGCACGCCGGCCGGCGTGTCCTGATGGCACGGCCCGGCGACGAGCGTGACTTCGGCGCCGGCCTGCGATGCGGCCCGCGCCAGCGCAAAGCCCATCTTGCCGCTGGACAGGTTCGTGATGCCGCGCACGGGGTCGATCGGCTCGAAGGTCGGGCCGGCTGTCAGCAGCACGCGCTGGCCGCGCAGCAGCTTGGGCTGGAAGAAGCCGATGAGCTGCTCGACGATGTCTTCCGGCTCGAGCATGCGGCCGTCGCCGACTTCGCCGCAGGCCTGGTCGCCGGCATCGGGGCCGAGCAGGGTAACGTCGTCGGCGCGCAGTTGCGCTGCGTTGCGCTGCGTGGCGGGCGCGGCCCACATCTGGCGGTTCATCGCGGGTGCCACAAGCAGCGGGCAATCGCGCGCGATGCACAGCGTGGAGAGCAGGTCGTCGGCCATGCCGTGCGCGAGCTTGGCGAGAAAGTCGGTGGACGCCGGCGCGATGATGATCGCATCCGCCTCGCGCGAAAGGTCGATGTGCGGCATGTTGTTGCCGATGCGGCCGTCCCACTGCGACGTGAAGACCGGGCGACCGGAAAGCGCCTGCATCGTCACCGGCGTGATGAAGTGCGTGGCGGCCTCGGTCATCACCACCTGCACGGTTGCGCCCGCCTTGGTCAACAGCCGCACCAGCTCGGCCGACTTGTAGCACGCGATGCCCCCGGTCAGGCCGAGCACGAAATGTTTGCCTTGCAGTTCCATAACAACCCGCTTGGGAATCCGATTGACGCAATATGCGCGGGCAGGATACAACCCGGTGCCCGGGCCTCCTGCTGAACAGTGGCGATGATACCGGCTTGCCCCGGGGCGCGTCTGGCGCTCGGGTTTTTCCTCAAACGCGCATTCTCGATATGGTTTTCGGTCGTTCCGCAGTTCGCAATGTCCTCGCCTGGATTGGCGGTTGCGCCATCGTGGCGGTGGTGGTCGGCGCTACGCTCGTGTGTGGGGCGAAGGCATGGCTGCGCGAGGAGCCGAAGCTTGGGCGCGCAGACGTGATCGTCGTGCTGGGTGGCGAATCGGGTCAGCGCGTGATCGGCGCCGCCGAGCTGTACCACGCAGGCATCGCGCCACGCGTGTTTGTCAGCGGGCAGGGCGATTGCCTTCTCATCACGCGCCGCCTTGTGATGGCCGGTGTGCCGGCAGAGCGCATCGGCCACGAATGTGTGTCCGGCAGCACGATGGAGAATGCGCGGATGACGCGCGAGACGCTGGCGGACCAGCAAGTCAACAGCGCAATACTGGTCACCAGCTGGTATCACACCGGCCGGGCACTGGCGGTGTTCCGCAAGGTCTGGCCGGAGGTCGCCTGGGGCGCGCGAGGCGTATTCCCGGGTGACACGCTGGCCAAGTCGGTTCCGATCTACGAAGCCGGGTCGATTCTTGCCGAATACGTCAAACGGGCGTGGTATGCCGTCCGCTATTGGGCGTGAGCCTCATTCGGCAGGCATGGGCCGTGCATCGGCGGCCAGGTCGTCCAGGGAGGGGACGAAGCGGATCGTGTCGCGCTTGTTGGATTCCCGCACCCAGTCGCGCAGCGCGCTGCTGGCGTCCAGGTGCGCCGAGATGTCACCGACCACGGCGAGCTTCAATCGGTAGTTCGTGATCTTCTGCGCGATGCCGCCCGCCAGGCCGGTGCGCAGCGCAAAGAACGCAGCGTCGAAGCGGCTGACCGGCACGGCAACCATCGATGCGCCATGCCCCAGCGCCTCGCCGATCAGATGGTCCAGTGCGTCCTGTTCGGTAGCGATGCGCGGGCCGGCCTCATCGAGGCACAGCACCGCTTCGCCGTTCCAATGCTGAAGGTCTGACACGGCAGCTTAGCGACGCACGCGCCGCAGTTCGTCGACGATCAGCAGCACCGCGCCGATGGTGATGCCGCAGTCCGCCACGTTGAAGGCCGGCCAGTGGTAGTTGTGCAGGTAGAAGTCGAGGAAGTCCACCACGTGGCCGTAGAGGACGCGGTCGATCACGTTGCCCAGCGCGCCGCCCAGAATCAGCGCCAGCGCAAAGCAGAACATCTTCTGCCCGCTGTGCCGCTTGAGCAGCCACACGATGAGCAACGCAGCCGCCACGCCCAGGCCCGTGAAGAACCAGCGTTGCCAGCCGCCCGCCGCCGCCAGGAACGAAAACGCCGCCCCCTTGTTATAGGCGAGCACCAGGTTGAAGAACCCCGTGACCGGGCGTGACTCGCCGTAAGTGAAGGTTTTGAGGACGGCGATCTTGGTCAACTGGTCCAGCAGGATCCAGATGACGGCCAGGCCGAGCCAGGGGCCCACGCCATGACCGCCGCCGCTCTTTTTCATCCCGATCGATTTGCTCTTGCCGTTGTTGCGAGTGGCCATCAGGCAGCGCTCCGTTGTTCGCCGGCGCCGAACAGGTTGTCGGTGCAGCGCTTGCAGAGGGTCGGGTGGGCGTGGTCGTGGCCGACGTCGGCGCGGTAGTGCCAGCAGCGCTCGCACTTGGCGTGCGTCGACGGCACCACGGTGATGAGCAGGTCGCCGCCTTCCGGGGCGCGTTCCAGCTTCGCCGCCGACGTGATCAGCACGAAGCGCAGGTCGTCGCCGAGGCTGGCCAATGCGTCATGCACCGATTCGCCCGCCGACACCGTGACTTCCGCCTGCAGGGACGAGCCGATCTTGCCATCGATGCGCAGGGCTTCGAGTTGCTTGGTCACTTCGCCGCGCACGTTGCGGATGGCGGCCCACTTCTCCAGCAGCGCGCTGGCGCCTTGCGGTACCGGAGCGTCGTAGTAGGTGCTGGTGAAGATGGTGTCGGTGTGCTCGGTGCCGTGTGCGAAGACCTGCCATGCCTCTTCGGCCGTGAACGAGAGGAACGGCGCCATCCAGTGCAGCATGGCCTGGGTGATGTGATACAGCGCGTTCTGTGCCGAGCGGCGCGCCACGGAATCGGGCGCCGTGGTGTACAGGCGATCCTTCAGCACGTCGAGGTAGAAGCCGCCCAGATCTTCCGAGCAGAACGTCTGCAGCTTGGCGACGACCGGGTGGAATTCATAGACGTCGTAGTGCGACAGGACTTCCTTCTGCAGCGCATCCGTCAGCGCTACGGCATAGCGGTCGATTTCGAGCCATTGCTCGGTCGGCAGCGCGTGCTTGGCGTGGTCGTAGTCGGTCAGGTTGGCGAGCAGGAAGCGCAGCGTGTTGCGGATGCGGCGATAGCCTTCCACAACGCGCTTGAGAATTTCGTCCGAGATGGCGAGTTCGCCCGAGTAGTCGGTCGAGGCCACCCACAGGCGGATGATCTCGGCGCCCATCTTGTTGGCGATTTCCTGCGGCGCGATCGTGTTGCCGATCGACTTCGACATCTTCCGGCCTTCTCCGTCCACCGTGAAGCCGTGCGTGAGCAGGCCCTTGTACGGCGGCTTGCCGTACAGCATCGAAGCCGTCAGCAGCGACGAGTGGAACCAGCCGCGGTGCTGGTCGGAGCCTTCCAGGTACAGGTCGGCCAGGCGGCCGTCCGGCAGGTCGGCCGAAGCGTCGTACAGATCCGCCGCGTGCGAGCCGCGGATGACGTGCCAGTGCGTCGTGCCCGAGTCGAACCACACGTCGAGCGTGTCGCGGTTCTTCTCGTACATCTCAGCCTCGTCGCCGAGCAGCTCGCGCGGGTCGAGCGTCTGCCAGGCTTCGATGCCGCTTTGTTCGATGCGCTGCGCGACCTGTTCCAGCAGCTCAGGCGTGCGCGGGTGCAGCGCGCCGGTTTCCTTGTGCACGAAGAAGGCCATCGGCACGCCCCATTGGCGCTGGCGCGACAGCGTCCAGTCCGGGCGGTTGGCGATCATGTTGTGCAGGCGCTGCTTGCCCCACGACGGGTAGAACGCGGTGGCGTCGATGCCGGCCAGCGCCGTTTCGCGCAGCGTGGCGTTGCCGTCGTTGGGCTGCACGTCCATCCCCGCAAACCACTGGGACGTGGCGCGATAGATGATCGGCGTCTTGTGGCGCCAGCAATGCATGTAGCTGTGCGCGTACTTGTGCGCATCGAACAGGTTGCCCGACTCGCGCAGCACCTCGACGATCTTCGGATTGGCATCCCAGATCATCTGGCCGCCGAACAGCGGCAGCGTCGACGCGTACACGCCGTTGCCCATCACCGGGTTGATGATTTCCGAGTCGGGCATGCCGTGCGACTTGCACGACTGGAAGTCTTCCACGCCGTAGGCGGGCGCGGAGTGGACGATGCCGGTGCCGGTGTCGATGGTCACGTAGTCGCCCAGGTAGACGGGCGAGGTGCGGTCATAGCCCGCGTCCATCTTGGCAAGCGGATGGTGGAAGCGCACGCCCGACAGCGCTGCGCCTTCGCACGTGGCCAGCACGGTGCCTTCGAGCTTCCAGCTTTGCAGGCAGGCCTCGACGCGCTCCTTGGCGACGATCAGCAGCCCGCGCGGCGTGTCGACCAGCGCGTATTCGATTTCCGGGTGCAGGTTCAGCGCCTGGTTGGAAGGGATCGTCCACGGCGTGGTGGTCCAGATCACGATCCAGCCCGGCTTGGCCTTGAGCACATCGACGCCGACGTGGAAGGCGCTCGCCAGTGCGTCGATGTCGGCAAACGGGAAGCCGACGTCGATCGACAGGTCGGTGCGATCCGCGTATTCGACTTCCGCCTCAGCCAATGCCGAGCCGCAGTCGAAGCACCAGTTGACCGGCTTCAGGCCGCGGAACACGTAGCCCTTTTCCAGGATCTTGCCCAGCGCGCGCACTTCATCCGCTTCGTTGCGGAAGTTCATGGTCAGGTACGGATCGGCCCAGTCGCCCAGTACGCCCAGACGCTCGAAATCCGCCTTCTGGCGTGCGATCTGGCCGGTGGCGTAGGCACGCGCTTTCTCTTGTACTTCCTTGACCGGCAAGCCCTTGCCAAATTGCTTTTCGATCTGGATTTCGATCGGCATGCCGTGGCAATCCCAGCCCGGCACGTAGACGGCGTCCAGGCCGGTCAGGCCGCGCGCCTTGATCACCATGTCCTTGAGGATCTTGTTGACCGCGTGGCCGATGTGCAGATCGCCGTTGGCATATGGCGGGCCGTCGTGAAGGATGAACTTCTTCGCGCCTTTACGCGCGGCACGGATCTTCTTGTAGAGCTGCTTGTCCTGCCATTGCTTGACCCACAGCGGTTCGCGCTTGGGCAGGTCGCCGCGCATGGGGAAGGGCGTGTCCAGCAGGTTGACCGGGTACTTGCTCTTCTCCGGCGTAGGCTTCTTGGAATCGGACATGGTGTGATGTGGGGCAGATTCGGGCAATTCGGGTGGGTGCAGGCGCGGCTGACAGTGCGGGACGCGCGTGCGCAGCGTGTGGCTTCTGGGCGGCGAACGTGTCGGCCGCCTACTGAATTCGGTCGGTGGCGGAGGTGGCGAAGTCGCGCCGAAGCGTTGGCGACTCGCCGGCCGGCGGAACGGGCAGGCCGAAGAACTGCCGCGCGTGAACACAGTCCTGCGCGATGGCGTCCTTGAGCGCATCGAGCGAATCGTAGCGAGCCTCGTCGCGCAGCTTCTTCATGAATTCCACGCGGACCAGCTTGCCGTAGACGCTGGCGTTGTAATCGAAGATATGCACTTCCAGCAGCACGCGGCCGGAGTCGTCCACCGTCGGGCGCACGCCAATGCTGGCGACGGCCGGCAGCGGCTTTTCGGCCAGCCCGTGCACCTGCACGACAAAGATGCCGGCCACTGCCGGCTTGCGGTGCGAAATGCGCAGGTTCAGCGTTGGGAAGCCCAGGGAGCGGCCGAGCTTTTGCCCATGCACCACGTGCCCGCTGATGGCATAACCGTGACCGAGCAGGCGGCGGGCATGTTCGAGGTCGCCCGCGGCCAGCGCCTCGCGCACGGCCGAGCTGGAGATGCGGATGCCGGACTCCGACACCGAGCCCATTTGCTCGACTTCAAAGCCGAACTGCGCGCCAGCGGCCTGCAGGTAGGTGAAATCTCCGGCGCGCTTGGCGCCAAAGCGGAAGTCATCGCCCACCAGCAGCCAGCGCGCGTGGAGACCGTCCACAAGGACATTACGGACGAATTCGTCCGGCGTCTGCCCGGCGAAATGCGCGTTGAAATGCTCCACCACCACGCGGTCGACGCCCTGGCGGCGCAGGCTTTCCAGCTTGTCGCGCAGCAGCGCAATCCGCGTGGGCGCGCGGTCCGGCATGAAGAATTCGCGCGGATGCGGCTCGAACGTCATCACCGTCAGCGGCAATCCGCGTGCGTCGGCCGCCGCGCGTGCGCGGGCCAGCAGAGACTGGTGCCCGCGGTGCACGCCGTCGAAGTTGCCGATGGTCAACGCGCAGGGCGCGCGACTTTCGGCATTGGGCAGGCCGCGAAAGACTTTCACGAGAAGCGTCGGTGGTCGAGGAAAGGAGGAGTGCGTTTTTGTGCCGGATGGGCTGACAGCCGCCCAAAATCCAGCAAAACGCACATTATATAAGGGATTGCCCCATCCCCGGCGGGTCAAGGGAGGATGAAGCTGGGTGTTGCACAATCGTCCGAACGATGCGCCCGCGCGGTTCATGCTTGCGGCACAATCCGGTATCCAGTTTCTTGCCGACATCTCCTTGAACGCCTCGCTGCGCCTTTTCTTCGCCAAGTTCGGGCTTGCCAGCCGTGCGCCGCTTGAACTGGACGCCCGAGCCAAGTTGCTCGCCGCCGTGCATCGCGGGGCGCCCATGGGGATCGCCGCCTCCGTTGTCCTGCCCGCCTTGACGGTCGCCGCGTTCTGGGACGCCTCGAACCGCCCGGTGCTGCTGGGCTGGTGCCTCATCATGCTGTGCCTCACGGCGTCGGGCCTGCGCTTCTATTTCGGCTACCGCTACGACCTGACCCGCATGACGCTGGCCGCGCACACCCGCAAGTGGTGGACGGGCATGCACGTCATGTCGGCGGTGGGCGGGGTGGCGTGGGGCTGTTCGGCGGGGCTGTATCTGATGTCGCCGTCGCTGGAGTTCAGCAGCCTGCTGATGATCGTGATCATCGGTGTGGCGGCAGCGGCGGTGTTGTCGCAGGCGCCGGTGCCATCCAGTTTGCTGATCCTCGGGACGGGCATCCTGGCGCCGCACTTTGTGCTGGCCGAACAGGCGTTTCCGGGGCACGGGCTGTATTTGCGCGGCGTGCTGCTGTTTTTTGCGGCGCTGCTGACGCGGCATGCTGTGAACATCCACAACACGCTCGTGCGCGAAATCCAGCTTGAGAACGAGAGCCGCCAGCTCGCGCGCCGCTATCAGGACGAGAAGCAGCGCGCGTTGTCCGCCTCGGAAGAAAAATCGCGCTTCCTCGCCGCGGCCAGCCACGACTTGCGCCAGCCGGTGCACGCGATCGTGCTGCTGGTGGAGGCGCTGCGGGCGCGCAACCAGTCGGAATCCTTGGCGCCGCTGGTGGAGCAACTCGCTTCGGGTGCTGCGACCATCGATTTGCTGTTCCGCTCGCTGCTGGACCTCTCCAAGCTGGAGAGCCGCAAGACCTCGCCGACGCTGGAGCCGGTGGATCTGGGCGAGGTGATCACCGAGGTGGTTCAGCAGTTCATGCCGGACGCGCGCGCCAAGGGCCTGACGCTCGCGGCGCGCATTCCGCCGCTGCCCGTGTTTGGGATGGCCGAGCCGGTGCTGCTGCGTCGGGCGCTGTTCAACCTCCTGCAGAACGCGCTGCGCTACACCGAGCGCGGCGGCGTGATGGTGGCGCTGCGCGTGCGCCAGAAGCATTTGCGGATCGAGGTGTGGGATACCGGCATCGGCATCGCGCCGGAGCACCAGAAAGACATCTTCTCGACGTATTACCAGGTCGAAAACCCCGAGCGCGATCCGAGCCAGGGTCTGGGTTTGGGCCTGTCGATCTACAAGGAATGTGTGCGTCTGCTGCGCGGCACGTTTGGCGTGCGCTCGGTGCCGGGGCGCGGCTCGATGTTTTGGATGGCGCTGCGGCCGGTGCCTGCTGAGATCAAGGCGCCGCTGGCCACCCAGCCGCGCGCCGAGCAGAAGCGCGCCGTGCTCGACCAGCCGCGGTTCTCAGGCGTGGTGCTGGTGGTCGATGACGACCCGCAGATCCGCAAGGCTTGGCACGCGCTGCTCGAAGCCTGGGGCGTCGAAGTCCATAGCGCCGCAGATGGCCGTTCCGCCGAGCAACTGCTCGCGCGCGGCATCCGTCCGCAGATCATCTTCTGCGACTTGCGCCTGCCCGGCGAGGAAGACGGCCTGCAATTGCTCGAGCGCTGGCAGGTCAGCCACCCCGATGCCCACGCCGTGCTGCTGACCGGCGATCGCAACTCGGCCGCCCTGGCGCGCGCCGAAGAAGCCGGCTATCTGCTGCTGGCCAAGCCGATGGACCCGAACATGCTGCGCGTGCTGCTCAAGCGCTGGCTGCGCGGCCGCTCGGCCGAGCCCCAGGTCGCTTATTGAGCGGAATGTAAAACGGCGCCGTTTGATGGCGGCGCCGCGATGATCAGACCGGCCTGCAGTTCAGGCCGCGCCGGTCAGGCGAAAGCGCTCCATGCGCGAGATGATCTGGATGCGCGTGCGCACGCCGAGCCGCTGCAAAATCGCCGAGACGTGCTCTTTGACGGTGTTTTCCGTCAGGCCCAACTGGCGTGCAATCGACTTGTTCGGCAGACCTTCGAGCAACAGTGCCAGCACCGAGCCCTGACGCGGCGTCAGCCCCAGTTCCGCCGGCGTGATCGGGATGCCGTGCGAGGCGCCGCCCTTGCCGTTCGTGCCGCCCATATCGTCTTCCGACGGGAAGGATGCATCGCCGCCAAAGATGCCGGCGACTGCCTTGGAGAAGGCATGCGCATCGGCGTGCTTGCCGATGAAGCCGATGGCGCCCAGCGCTTGGGCCTTGGCGACGATTTCCGGCGTGTTTTCCGCCGACATGAAGGCAAAGCGCGCTTCCGGCAGTTTGCCGCGCAGCTCGCGCATGGCGTCGAAGCCGGTGCAATCGGACAGCCACACGTCCAGCAGCACGACGTCCGGCCGGACGCCTTCTTCCACCAGCGCGAGCGCCTGGCGCCGGCCAATGGCCGCGTGCACCTGAACTTCAGGCAAGGCGTGTGCAAGAAACGTGGTCGTGCCAGACAAGGCGAGAGGGTGGTCGTCGACCACCAGCAGGCTACGCAGCGAGCTCGTCATTCTTATTCCCCGGTGAGGGCACTGCCCTCTTGTTGTTGTACGCGTGTCGACCCGGCGCGGGCGATGGCCGACGGGCCGGGCGTCTCACCCGGTGCCGATCGACCGTCACGGTATCGTCCGCACGATGTTGCAGCGCACGATGAGCGGACGCTGGATGCGCGTCGGATCACCGCTGGCTGCCCACCCGACCCTCGGGAGCGCGGACAATTATGGTGCTGAGATTATCAGAGCGCGCCAAAGCACGCCAACGGTTGCCCCTTCCTTTTATCGGCGCGACTGGGTTTTTTCCGGCACGCGTCGGCAAAATGCCACGGTGGCTGCAAAAGCGCCCGCGGCATGGCCGCGCAGGCGTCACACCCGATTTTCTCGGGGAACTCCGGCGCACTTGATAAAATGCCGCGATGAAAAACATCGTCATTCTCATTTCCGGACGCGGCTCCAATATGGAAGCCATTGTCCGCGCCTGTCAGGCAGAAGGTTGGTCGGGACGCATTGCCGCCGTCATTTCTAATCGGCCCGATGCGGCAGGACTTAAATTTGCCGCGTCGCACGGCATTGCCACCGCGGTGGTCGACCACAAGGCTTTCCCCGATCGCGACAGCTTCGACGCCGCCCTGGCGCAGGTGATCGACGGCTTTTCGCCCGATCTGGTGGTGCTGGCCGGCTTCATGCGCATCCTTACGCCCGGCTTTGTAAAGCGCTACGCGGGCCGCATGCTGAACATTCACCCGTCGCTGCTGCCGTGCTTCCCCGGTTTGCATACGCACGAGGCCGCGCTGGCCATGGGCGTGAAGGTGCACGGTGCCACAGTGCATTTCGTTACCGCTGACCTGGATCACGGCCCGATCGTGCTGCAGGCCATCATTGACGTGCGTCAGAACGACACGCCAGATTCGCTGGCCGGGCGGCTGCTGGCGCAGGAACACACGATTTACCCCCGTGCCGTGCGCTGGTTCGTGGAAGGGCGGTTGTCGATCGAAGACGGTGTGGTGCGCGTCTCGCCGGACGAATCGCAGCTTGTCATTGGCGTCAACGCCCGGGAGGCAGCATGAGCCAGGATCGTCAGCGTTCGCGCGGCAACGGAAACGGCGGATCGGGCAACAAGCGCGCGGGTTCCGGTGGCGGTGGCTGGTATCGGGCGCCCCAGGGCAAGCCCGCGCCGCGCAGCGCTCCGCGTCCCCGCACGGGCGTGCATGGCAGTCATCTGGAGCACCTGGACAAGGTGCTTGCGCGCCTGCTGCACTTTGCGGCGCCCGCCGACATGGTGGTCAGCCAGTACTTTCGCGAGCACCACGAACTGGGCCACCGCGAGCGCGGCATCATCGCCGAAGCGGCGTTTGCGGTGCTGCGCCGAAAAGTGGAGTTCGGCCAGTTTGCGGAGAGCGGCACCGGCCCGGCGCGCCGTCGCCTCGTGCTGCTCGGCTTGTTGCAGACCGCCGGACGCGAGGCCATTGCCCCGTTCTTGAACCCGGCCGAAGCAGAATGGCTCGACCGCTGGGAAAACCGCGACCGCGCCGCGCTGGCGGCCCGCGTGCGCGCCAATCTGCCCGACTGGCTGTTCGACGCGCTGGTTGCCCAGCACGGTGCCGAGTTCACCGAAGCGCTGGCGCAAGCGTGGTTGACGCCAGCGCCGCTGGATCTGCGTGTGAACACGCTCAAGGGCGAACGCGACGCCGTGCTCGCCACGCTGGCCGAAGCCGGTATCGAAGGCGCTGCAGCGCCGCTCTCGCCGGTGGGCATCCGCTTGGCGGGCAAGCCGGCGCTGAACAAGCTCGACATCTTCACCAACGGCACGGTCGAGGTGCAGGACGAGGGCAGCCAACTGCTGTGCCAATTGCTGGCGCCCAAGCGCGGCGAGATGGTGGTCGATTTCTGCGCCGGGGCCGGCGGCAAGACCCTGGCGATTGGCGCAGCAATGCGCTCGACGGGGCGCCTGTATGCCTTTGACGTATCGGAAAAGCGCTTGTCGAACCTCGGCCCGCGCTTGGCGCGCAGCGGCCTGTCAAACGTGCATCCGAGCCGTATCGACAGCGAGCACGATGCCAAAGTCAAGCGCCTGGCGGGCAAGATTGATCGCGTGCTGGTCGATGCGCCGTGCAGCGGCTTGGGCACGCTGCGCCGCAATCCGGACCTGAAGTGGCGCCAATCTGCGCAGGCCGTCGAGGAAATGTCGGCCAAGCAGCTGTCGATCCTGACATCGGCGGCGCGGCTGCTGAAGGCGGGTGGCCGCCTCGTCTACGCGACTTGCAGCGTCCTGGCGCGCGAGAACCAGCAGGTGGTCGAGCAGTTCCTGGCTGCACACGAAGACTTCGTGCTTGTGCCCGCCGGCGAGGTGCTGGCCGCGCAGAAGATCGCGCTGGAAATGGGGCCCTACCTGGAGCTGTATCCGCACACGCATCAGACCGACGGCTTCTTCGCTGCCGTCCTGGAGCGCCGCGCATGATGGTGCGCCGCTTGGGTTGGCTGGTGGCCGCATGGCTGTTGTTTGCCGCAGGTGGCGTGGCTCAGGCCCGCAGCGCGCCGCCGGTGCAGCCGGCCAAGGGCACAGTGCAGGCCGCGTTCACGCCCGACGACGACATCGAAGGGTTGTTGGCCGATGCCATCGACCAGGCGCGCGAGCAGGTGCTGGTGCAGGCGTATCTGCTGTCGAACAAGGCGATTACGCGTGCACTGCTGGCGGCGCATCAGCGTGGCGTGGATGTGCGCGTGCTGGCTGACCGCGAGCAGATGACGCGCTCCGGCGGCAGCCGCGTGCCCGAGGTCGCCAACGCGGGCATCCCCGTCTGGCTGGAGGTGCGCTACAAGAACGCACACAACAAGGTCATCGTGATCGACCCGCGCGGCGCGCATCCGGTGCTGGTCACGGGCAGCTTCAATTTCACGCAGACCGCGCAGCGTGGCAATGCCGAGAACGTATTGATCGTGCGCGGCGACGCCGATCTCGCCCAGCGCTATGCCGCCAACTGGCAGAAGCATGCGGGTGACGCGTTGCCCTATCGGACCCAGTAAGGGTTCGCAATCACCCGTCAACCCAATGAACGGATTGCCGCTGAACCTGAACCACATCGCGCTGGGCCACATGCTCGACGACATCGTGTCCGATCTCGGTGGCCCGCGCTTCATCTGGCAGCTGGGCGTGCTGGTGCTGGTGCTCGTTGCCGCCTGGCTGGTTGCACGCCCGATTTCGCGGCGCCTGCATGCAGCGCATGTGAACGAGACGTTCGCCCTGCGTTTTGCCTGGTCGAGCCTCGAGCGGGCGATGTTCCCGCTGATCGGCTGGCTGCTCGTGGTGGGCGCGCGCTATGCCCTGGTCGGCACCATGCCGATCAGCGTGTTCCGGCTGGCGGCGGTGCCGCTGTTTGGCCTGGCGATCCTCTATCTCGGCTTCTACGTATTGCGCCGCGTGCTGTCGGCCAACGGCGAGCTGCATGGCATGCTGGTGGTTGCGGAGCGCGTGCTGACCACGCTGATGTGGATCGGCATGGTGCTCTACGTGCTGGGCGTGCTCGGCGATGTGGTGGATTACCTCGACGGCATCCGCTTTGCGCTGGGCGGCAAGCAGAAGGTGAGCCTGGCGGCCATGCTGATGGGCGTGGTGTGGATTCTCGTCACGGTGCTCGTGGCGATGTGGTTCGGCTCGTGGCTGGACAGCCGCATCACGCGTGCTTCGGCCATTGATGCCAACCTGAAGGTGGTGCTGTCGCGCGTGACCAAGGCGGTGCTGCTGCTGGTGTCGCTGCTGCTCAGCCTGTCGCTGGTGGGCATCGACCTGACGGTGCTGTCGGTGTTTGGCGGCGCGCTTGGCGTCGGCCTGGGCTTCGGCCTGCAGAAGATCGCCAGCAATTACGTCTCGGGCTTCATCATCCTGCTGGAGCGCTCGCTCAAGCTGGGCGATCAGATCACGGTCAGCACGTACACCGGCATCGTCACGCAGATCCGCACCCGCTACACCGTGGTGCGCAACGGCGATGGCGATACGCTTGTCCCCAACGAACTGATGGTCGCGCAGGCCGTGCAGAACCACAACGAGCGCGGCACCGTGCGCGTGGCGGTGCGCGTCCAGGCATCGTATGCCGCCGACCCGGAAGCCGTGCTGGCGCTGCTGGTGCAATGCGCCGAGGGCATCCCGCGTGTTCTTCCCGAGCCGGCGCCCGCCGCGTTCATGGCCCTCTTTGCCGACAGCGGCATCGAGTACGAACTCGGCGTGTGGATCGGCGATCCGCACAACGGCAAGCTTGGCGTGCAGTCCGACCTGAACCGGGCGATCTATCGCCGCTTCAAGGAGGCGGGTATCGACATTCCGTATCCCCAGCGCGAAGTGCGTGTCCTCGGGCCGCTGGCCTTGCAGGGCGCGTCAGGCACTTCAGGTGATGCGGCAGCCGCATCTGGCTCCTTCGTGCCCTCCTAACATATCTGCAGGGGGAACGGTGCGCCCTTGTCTGAGGTCAAATCGGCGGTTTTCCCCCATGGAATAGAGGGGCTATTCGGTTAAAATGCTGAATGCTCCCTCGTAGGATCAGACGGCCCCTCGCAAAGGCATAGCACTTGCGACAAGGCGCCGCGAATACCTTGTATTGCGCTGGGGCGGAGGTCATATAAGCGGCGGCCGAAAGCTCGCCGATGTGACGCGCAAGTCGGGTGCCAGCACCCGAGTCCCCGCCAACCCGACCCCATTGTCGTAACGCTGCGACAGCGGATGGCCTTAAGAGGCAACCAAGTCTGGTTTATGGACCAAGGGTTGCTTTGATCACCCGAGTTGACCACGGAGAACACTTTGATCGACTCCTTTCTGACTTTCCTTGCCAACGGCACCCTGGATTGGGCCTGGTGGCAAATCCTGATTTTCACGCTGGTGATGACGCACATCACCATCGCCAGCGTCACGATTTTTCTGCACCGCTGCCAAGCGCACCGGGCGCTGGACGTGCATCCCATCGCCGGACACTTCTTCCGTTTCTGGCTGTGGCTGACGACGGGCATGGTCACCAAGGAATGGACCGCCATTCACCGCAAGCACCACGCCAAGTGCGAAACCGAAGAGGATCCGCACAGCCCGCAGACCCGTGGCATCCGCAAGGTGCTGATGGAAGGCGCTGAGCTGTATCGCGCCGAGGCCAAGAACAAGGAAACGATCCAGAAGTTCGGCCACGGTACGCCGGACGATTGGGTCGAGAGGAACGTGTATTCGAAGTTCACGTGGCAAGGCGTCGGTCTGATGCTGATCCTCGACGTGCTGATGTTCGGTGCGCTCGGCCTGACGGTGTGGGCCGTGCAGATGCTGTGGATTCCGATCCACGCTGCCGGCATCATCAACGGTCTGGGCCACTTCTGGGGCTACCGCAACTTCGACTGCGAAGACGCTTCGACGAACGTGTCGCCGTGGGGCATCATCATCGGCGGCGAAGAGCTGCACAACAACCACCACACGTACGCCACGTCGGCCAAGTTCTCGGTCAAGTGGTATGAGTTCGACATCGGCTGGGGCTACATCCGCGCGCTCGAAATCGTCGGTTTGGCGAAGGTCAAGAAGGTGGCGCCCAAGGCCCGCTTTGGCGACGTGAAGCCGGTCGACCAAAACACGCTGGAAGCCATCATCGCCAACCGCTACGACGTGATGGCCCGCTACGCCAAGACCGTCAAGGCGGCCTATCGCCAAGAGCTGGCCAAGCTGAAGGATTCGCGCGCTGTCGAGTACCGCGCGCTGAAGCCCGCCCGCAAGTGGTTCCACCGCGACGAGACCAAGCTGGGCGCGCCGCAGCGCGAGCAGCTCTCGCAAATCGTGTCGGACCACTCGGCGCTGCACACCTTCGTTGAGATGCGCCGCGAGCTTGGCGCCCTCTGGGGCCGTTCGAACGCCACGCGCGAGCAGCTGCTGCATCAGCTGCAAGAGTGGTGCAAGCGTGCCGAGGAAAGCGGCATCCACGCGCTGCAGGAATTCGCTGTTCGCCTGCGCCGCTACGCCTGAGTTTCTTGTTTCATAGGTGAAGCCCCGCTCCGCAGCGGGGCTTTTCTTTTGGGTAAACTGCCCCAACTCACATTTTTAACAAGCCGCGACAATGTATCGCGGTGCCAGTCCTCCTCACACGCCGTCCGTTTCATTGCCGCGCCAGCTTCTTGGCGCCTTCATAGCGCGAATGGACGCGGAGACCACCATGGAAACCCACATCAAGACGGTTGAATTCGAGCGCCCGGATATGCTTTCCGAGGCGCAATCCGGCGCAAGCTGCGTCGCCCACGCCTGGGCCAAGGTGCCGCCGGTGCTGTCGCGCGAGGAACGCGACGACCTGAAAGCCCGCATCAAGCGCCTGCTCAAGGAGCGCGAGGCCGTGTTGGTTGCGCACTACTACGTTGACGCCGACCTGCAGGACTTGGCCGAAGAAACCGGTGGCTGCGTATCCGATTCGCTGGAAATGGCGCGCTTTGGCCGTGATCATTCGGCCAAGACATTGGTCGTGGCGGGCGTGCGCTTCATGGGCGAGACCGCCAAGATTCTGAGCCCCGAAAAGACCGTGCTGATGCCGGATCTCGATGCGACGTGCTCGCTGGATCTGGGTTGCCCGCCGGATGAGTTCGCTGCCTTCTGCGATGCGCATCCGGATCGCACCGTGGTCGTCTATGCCAATACCAGCGCCGCCGTGAAGGCGCGCGCCGACTGGATGGTGACCTCGTCCATTGGCCTGAAGATCGTGCAGCACCTGCACGCCCAGGGAAAGAAGATCCTGTGGGCACCGGATCGTCATCTCGGCAGCTACATTCAGAAGCAGACCGGTGCCGACATGCTGATGTGGCAGGGCTCGTGCCTGGTGCACGACGAATTCAAGGGCGTCGAGCTTGACCTGCTGCGCGCCGAACACCCGAACGCGAAGATTCTCGTGCACCCGGAATCGCCGGAATCGGTGGTGGCGCAGGCTGATGTGGTGGGTTCGACTTCGCAACTGATTGCCGCGGCGCAGTCGTTGTCGGCGCAGGAATTCATCGTCGCGACCGACAACGGCATCCTGCACAAGATGCGGATGGCCGCCCCCGGCAAGCGCTTCATCGAGGCCCCGACGGCTGGTAACGCTGCCACGTGCAAGAGCTGCGCGCATTGCCCGTGGATGGCGATGAACGCGCTGACCAATCTGGCCGAGGTGCTGGAAACCGGTCGCAACGAGATTCACGTCGATCCGGCCATCGGGCAGCAAGCCGTGGTCTGCATCGACCGCATGCTCGATTTTGCCGCGCGCGAGAAAGCCGCGGTTCGCCCGCAAGGCGACCTGGCCGCCAACGCACAACTCTTTCAAGGAATCGGCCCGGCATGACGGCAACACAAATGAACACGACAAGTCTTGCCCTTTCGGCTGAGGCAATTTTCGATAGCTTTGGTCCGGCACTGCGCGAGGCGTTGTCCGCCAACGTGGCCGCAGCCATTGCCGAAGACGTCGGCACAGGTGACCGCACCGGCTTGCTGATTCCCGCCGATCGCCATGCGCGCGCGCGGGTGATCGTCCGCGAGGACGCTGTGCTGTGCGGCACGCCTTGGTTTGATGCATGCATGCGCGCCGTTGACCCGACGCTGCGTGTCACGTGGCGCCAGCACGAAGGCGACCGCATGGCGCCCAATTCGGTGGTGTGCGAGATCGAAGGCCCGGCGCGCTCGCTACTGACGGCCGAGCGCCCGTCGCTGAACTTTCTGCAATTGCTTTCCGGTGTGGCGACAACGACGTCGCGTTACGCCGAGGTCATTGCCGGCACGCGCGCCCGCGTGCTCGACACGCGCAAGACGTTGCCGGGTCTGCGCATGGCGCAGAAGTACGCCGTGCGGATCGGTGGCGGTGAGAATCAACGCCTCGCGTTGTACGACGGCATCCTGATCAAGGAAAACCATATCGCGGCGGCAGGTGGTGTGACGGCGGCCCTGCGCGCGGCGCAGGCGTTGAATGCCGGCGTGACGATCCAGGTTGAGGTGGAAACGCTCGCGCAGCTGGATGAGGCGCTGGCGGCCGGTGCCACGTCCGTGCTGCTCGACAACTTCGAGCCGGCTGCGATGCGCGAGGCTGTACGCGTGACCGCGGGGAGGGCGCTGCTGGAGGTGTCTGGCGGCGTGAACATCGAGACGATCCGCACCTTTGCCGAGACGGGCGTAGACCGCATCTCCGTCGGCGCGCTCACGAAAGACGTGCGCGCAACCGACTTCTCTTTGCGGATCGTCGACTAAGCCCTGGCCTCAGCGTTTCCGGGCGATCTGCCGATGGGTCGGCTGCATGACCGTCGGCAGCGCCTTGGGCAACGTTTCGGGGTAGTCGCGCGAGAAATGCAGGCCGCGGCTCTCATGCCGTGACAGCGCGCTATCGACGATCAGCGAGGCAGCCTCGACGAGGTTGCGCAATTCCAGCAGATCGTGGCTCACGCGGAAGTTGGCGTAGTACTCCGTAATTTCTTCGCGCAACAGGGCAATGCGGTGCTGCGCGCGCTCAAGCCGCTTGTTCGTGCGCACGATGCCGACGTAGTTCCACATCATGCGGCGCAGTTCGTCCCAGTTGTGCGACACGACGACTTCCTCATCGGGATCAGTCACGCGGCTTTCGTCCCATGCGGGAATCTGCACCGATGTTGGGCCGGAGGCCGGTTGCGCGAGGATGTCTTCCGCCGCGCCGCGCCCGATCACCATGCATTCGAGCAACGAATTGCTCGCCAGGCGGTTGGCGCCGTGCAGGCCGGTGTAAGCCGTCTCGCCGACCGCGTACAGGCCAGCGATATCCGTGCGGCCAAGATGGTCCGTCACCACGCCGCCGCACGTGTAGTGCGCTGCCGGCACGACCGGAATCGGTTGGCGCGTGATGTCGATGCCAAGCTCCAGGCAGCGCGCCATGATGGTCGGGAAATGTTCCTTGAGGAACGCCGGGCTCTGATGGCTGATGTCGAGATAGACGCAGTCCAGGCCGCGCTTCTTCATCTCGAAGTCGATGGCGCGGGCGACGATATCGCGCGGCGCCAGCTCCGCTCGCTCATCGTGCGCAGGCATGAAGCGCGTGCCGTCGGGCAGGATCAGCTTGCCGCCTTCGCCGCGCACAGCTTCGGTAATCAGGAAGGACTTCGCGAACGGGTGGTACAGGCACGTGGGGTGGAACTGGATGAACTCCATGTTCGCCACACGGCAGCCCGCGCGCCATGCCATGGCGATCCCGTCGCCACTGGCCGTGTCGGGATTCGTCGTATAGAGATAGACCTTGCCCGCGCCGCCCGTGGCCATCACAGTTTGGCTCGCGGTAATCGTCTTGACGTGGCCTGACGCAATGTCGAGCGCGTACAGGCCATGGCAGCGCATGCCGGGCAGGCCCAGCTTCGCGTCGGTAATCAGGTCGATCGCGAAATGGTCTTCCAGCAGCGTGATGTTCGGGTGATTGCGCACCTTCTCAACCAGCGTCGTGACCACGGCATGGCCGGTGGCATCGGCGGCGTGGATGATGCGTCGATGGCGATGGCCGCCTTCACGCGTCAGGTGGAAGCCGAGTTCGGCCTGCTCGTCGCGCGTAAAAGGCACGCCATGGCCAATCAGCCATTCAATGGCCGCGCGGCCGTTTTCGACGATGTAGCGCGTAGCGGCCTCATCGCACAGTCCCGCGCCGGCAATGAGCGTGTCGTCGACGTGCTCGTCATGGCTGTCACCTGAATCGAGCACTGCGGCAATGCCGCCCTGTGCCCAATCGCTGGCGCCTTCCGGCAGGCTGCGTTTGCTGATGACGACCACGCGACGGTGATCGGCTAGGTGCAGGGCGACGGTCAGGCCCGCCAAGCCGCTGCCAACAACGGCAACATCGAAATTCATGGAAGACGCGGGGTGCGGTGCAGGCGCGGCTGGAGGTAACACAGTCGCGTGTCAATCGGAAAGAGAAGCAGTGTACACCGCAGCATGCGCCAAACAGCAGGCAACAAAAAACCCGCCTGAAAGCGGGTTTTTGCTGTCGGTCATGCCGACGGAAACAAGATGCGCAATCCGCGAGGATTACTTGATCTTGGTTTCCTTGTAAGCGACGTGCTTGCGGGCGACGGGATCGAACTTCATGATCTCCATCTTTTCCGGCTTGGTGCGCTTGTTCTTGGTGGTCGTGTAGAAATGACCCGTACCTGCGGTCGATTCCAGCTTGATCTTGTCGCGTCCGCCTTTGCTGGCCATGTTTAACTCCTAATTAGACTTCGCCGCGTGCGCGCAGGTCCACGAGCACTTCGTCGATGCCTTTTTTATCGATCAGGCGCAGACCAGCGTTCGAGACGCGCAGGCTCACCCAGCGGTTTTCGGATTCGACCCAGAAGCGGCGATTCTGCAGGTTCGGCAGAAAACGGCGCTTGGTCTTGTTGTTTGCGTGGGAAACGTTATTGCCGACCATCGGCGCTTTCCCGGTCACTTGACAGACGCGTGCCATGGAGCACTCCTAACTAAATTCGTTGGCTACAGTTTGCGACCGGGCGCTGGGACCAAAACCAAGCGCAGCGCCACTGTAGAGGTGGGACTTCAGCGAAACGCGGATTATACACACAAAACCGCTGACAAATCAACGAGATCGATGGATTGCTGTTGGACACCGCGCGATGCGTTGTCGGCACTACATTTTGCCGTGTTCCAGGAAGCCGTAGACATGGCTGCGGCCAACGATCATGTGATCCAGAACGATCACATCGAGCGTGGCCAGTGCACGGCGCAGCTCGCGGGTCAGGGTGATGTCGGACTCGCTGGGTTCGGTGTTGCCGGTAGGGTGGTTGTGGGCAAGGATCACTGCGGCTGCATTGTGATGGAGTGCGCGCTTGGCGATCTCGCGCGGATAGACGCGGGCTTCGGTCAGTGTGCCGCGGAAGAGTTCTTCCCAGGCGATCAGCCGGTGCCGTACATCTAGAAAGAAGCAGGCGAAGACTTCGTGCGGCCGGTGGCCGAGTGTCAGGCGCAGAAAATCCTTCACGCTTTGTGGAGACTCGAAGGTCTGCCCCTGGGTGAAGTCTTCCTTCAGCGCGCGCCGGGCAACTTCCAGCAGCGCGTGCAGCTGTGCGTACTTGGCGGGGCCCATACCGTTGATCGACGAGAACTCCTCTTGTGAGGCATGGCACAGCCGCCCAAGTGATCCAAAGTGCGCCAGCAGTTCGCGAGCGAGGTCGACGGCGCTTTTGCCCGGCATGCCGACGCGCAGGAAGATGGCCAGCAGTTCCGCATCGGAGAGGGCGGCGGGGCCGTGGGCGAGCAGCTTTTCTCGGGGCCGCTCGTGGGCGGGCCAGTCGACGATTGCCATAGGATGCGATGAACGGAAGAAAGGCCCTGCCAGCGGGAGTGCGGCGCGCGACACGCCTGCGGCCGCGCGGATGGCTGACGTACAATAACGGGTTACTTTTTGGTCAAGCAGGTTGAGCGTGCAAAATTTGGTGAACGAGGCGTCCGCGACGGCGCCAGGCGGCGCAGGCAAGGTGGTCGGCCCAGATTCATTTCTGACGCTGCACTACCGCATCGCGCTGGAAAACGACACGGATATCGTCACCACCTTCGACGACAAGCCGGCCACGCTGCTGCTCGGCCAGGGCCAGATGGTGCCGACGCTGGAGCAGGCGTTGCTCGGTATGCGCGAGGGCGAGCGCACGACATTCCGCCTGGCGCCCGAGCATGCGTTCGGTCCGCGCAATCCAGAACTTCTGCAACGTGTGTCGCTGGCCACGCTGCGGGAAAACTCTTCGTTCGAAGAGGACTACCAGCCGGGCGACCTGGTTGAATTCAATGCGCCCAGCGGCGGTAAATATGCCGGCGTGCTGAAGGAGGTCGGCGAGACCTCCGCGCTGTTCGACTTCAACCATCCGCTGGCCGGCCAGACGATCGTGTTCGAAGTCCAGCTGATCGGCATTCTTTGATATGAGCAATGCCGTGAACGCCCCGCTCGATCCCATTGATCCTGTCACTCAGGCAGACGCCGAGGTCCTGCTGGCGCAGCCGCGCGGCTTCTGCGCCGGCGTGGATCGCGCCATCGAGATTGTCGAGCGCGCGCTCGAGCTGTTTGGCGCGCCCATTTATGTGCGTCACGAGATCGTGCACAACGCCTATGTGGTTGGCGATCTGCGCAACAAGGGCGCGGTGTTCGTGCAGGAACTCGATGATGTGCCTGTGGGCGGCACGGTGATCTTCAGCGCGCACGGTGTGTCGCGGGCGGTGCGTGAGGCGGCCGAGGCGCGCGGTCTGCGCGTGTTCGATGCGACCTGCCCGCTGGTGACCAAGGTGCACGTCGAAGTCTCGAAGATGCGTGCGCAGAGTTTCGAGATCATCATGATCGGGCACAAGGGTCATCCCGAGGTGGAAGGCACCATGGGGCAGGCCAACGACGGCATGCTGCTGGTCGAGTCCGTCGATGATGTTGCGCACCTCGAAGTGAAAGACCCGACGCGACTGGCTTACGTGACACAGACCACGTTGTCGGTGGACGAGACCCAGGAGATCGTGGCGGCCATCAAGGCGCGCTATCCGGCCGTGCACGAGCCCAAGAAGCAGGACATTTGCTACGCGACGCAGAATCGCCAGGACGCCGTGAAGTTCATGGCGCCGCAGGTGGAAGTCGTGATCGTGGTCGGCAGCCCGAACAGCTCGAACTCGAATCGTCTGCGTGAGTTGGCTGAAAAGCTGGGCGTGCCTGCTTATATGGTGGATACGCCTGAGCAGGTAAAGCCAGAATGGGTGGCCGGCAAGCGCCGCGTGGGTCTGACGGCCGGGGCATCGGCGCCCGAAGAGCTGGCGCAGTCGATCGTGGACCGGCTCAAGGCGCTGGGCGCGCGTACCGTGCGCCCGCTGGACGGTATCCAGGAAAACATGTCCTTCCCCCTTCCGAGGGGGCTTCAAATCAATTGAATGCGTTTATGTAAATGCCCACTTAAAAACGCACAAAAACTGTGCGCCCTAATGCGGTGCATAAAGCGCTTTTGAGGAATCAACGGCCACTTCTTCGGGGAGTGGCCGTTTTGTTTTGTGCGTTGCAAAAACCTCTTCAACACCGGCGAAGCCTTGATTTAGCGTGGCAATCGCCCGCCAAGCCGCGTGGGTAGGGGGTTTCCCCTAGTCTGGCATGCTTCTTGATATGGCTATGCGCCGTTCGCGAATGCCTGCGCGAAATGACGCCTGTTTGGGCATTGGGGAAAGCCCGTAAAGCGGCGTAGTTACTGTAGAAATCGTTGTTGCGACGCGTATTGCATCCGCAATAAAAGGGGATACAATTCGCGCGTTTCAAATTGAAACAATCGGCGCAGGGGGAGCGGCCGGGAGGCAGGACGCTCTTCTTGCTCTTGCGAGATCTAGGAGATCACTCATGCAAATTAAGTTTGCCAAAGTTCTGCCGCTTGCGGCTGCCGTGGCACTCGTAGCAGCTTGCGGTAAGAACGAGGAAAAGCCCGCAGACCAAGCTGCTGCACCTGCAGCAACGTCGGCTCCGGCTGCTGCTGCCGGTGGCGGCGAGACCGTCGTCAAGATCGGTCACGCGGCTCCGCTCACGGGCGGTATTGCTCACCTTGGCAAAGACAACGAAAACGGTGCACGTCTGGCCGTTGAAGAAGCCAACAAGGAAGGCCTGACCATCGACGGCAAGAAGATCAAGCTGGAACTGGTCGGTGAAGACGATGCAGGCGACCCGAAGACCGGCACCGCCGTGGCGCAGAAGCTGGTTGACGAGCACGTTGTTGCCGTCGTCGGCCACCTGAACTCGGGCGTTTCGATCCCGGCCTCGAAGATCTACAGCGATGCAGGCATCGTGCAGATCTCGCCGTCGTCGACCAACCCCGACTACACCAAGCAAGGCTTCAAGACGACCTACCGCGTGGTTGCAACCGACGCGCAACAAGGTCCGGCTCTGGCGAACTACGCCGCCAAGACCCTGGGCGCCAAGACCGTGGCCATCGTTGACGATGCCACCGCCTACGGTAAGGGCCTGGCCGACGAGTTCGAGAAGACCGCGAAGGCAGGTGGCGTGAATGTCGTGGCGCGTGAGGCAACCAACGACAAGGCGACCGACTTCAAGGCCATTCTGACCAAGATCAAGGGCAAGAAGCCGGACGTGATCATGTACGGCGGCATGGACGCCACCGGTGGTCCGTTCGCCAAGCAAGCCAAGGAACTGGGCATCACGGCCAAGATCGTTGGCGGCGACGGCGTGTGTACCGACAAGGTGGCCGAACTGGCTGGCGACGCAATCGACAACATCGTCTGCTCGGAAGCAGGCCTGGCGCTGTCGAAGATGGAGAAGGGCGCAGACTTCGAGAAGAAGTACCAAGCGCGCTTCAACACGCCGGTGCAGATCTACGCACCGTTCACGTATGACGCCGTCAACGTGATCATCGACGCGATGAAGCGTGCCAACTCGGCCGATCCGGCCAAGATCCTGGCTGCCATGCCGGCAACCAACTACAACGGCGTGATCGGCAACATCGCGTTCGACGACAAGGGTGACCTGAAGCAAGGTTCCATCACCCTGTACAACTACAAGGACAAGAAGAAGAGCGTTCTTGACGTTGTGAAGATGTAATCGAAGGGCTACCGCCCTGAAAACGGCACCGCGCCTACCCTAGCGGTGCCGTTTTTTATAGCCTCGCCAGTTACACAAGGCCCTCACCATGGGCGCGTTCGGCAGGCCGCTTACCAGCAACCTCACCTTACCCATCCGATTGATCGCATACCTTGCGGGCACGTCATCCCGTCGCCTACAACAAAGCAAGGCATAGCAGGAGCTGTTCTCATGGATATCTTTATCCAGCAGATCGTGAACGGTCTGGTGCTCGGCAGCATTTACGCGCTGATCGCACTTGGCTACACCATGGTCTACGGTATTCTCGGCATCATCAACTTCGCCCACGGCGATGTTCTGATGGTCGGTGCAATGTCTGCCCTGACTGCCATCAACTTCCTCCAGAAGTACTTCCCCAATCTGCCTGACTGGCTCACGCTGGTGTTCGCGTTGCTGTTTGCAATGCCGGTCTGCGCCATCGTGGCCTACACCATCGAACGTGTCGCTTACCGGCCGCTGCGCAATGCGCCGCGCCTGGCGCCGCTGATCACCGCCATCGGCGTGTCGATCGTGCTGCAGACGCTGGCGATGATGATCTGGTCGCGCAACCCGCTCACCTTCCCGCAACTGCTGCCTTCGAGCCCGATTGATATCGGCTCCACGGGCGCAACGATTACGGGCAAGGAAATCGTCATCATCGTGGTGTCGATCCTGGTGATGGTCGGGCTGATCCTGCTGGTCAACCGCACCAAGCTCGGCCGTGCGATGCGCGCGACCGCCGAGAACCAGCGTGTGGCAGGCCTGATGGGCGTCAACCCGAACTTCGTGATCTCCGCCACCTTCATGATCGGTGCTGCCATGGCAGCGGTCGCCGGTGTGATGATGGCGACCAACTACGGCAACGCCCACTTCTACATGGGCTTCATCCCTGGCCTGAAGGCGTTTACCGCCGCAGTGCTGGGCGGCATCGGCAACCTGGCCGGCGCCATGGTCGGCGGCATGCTGCTGGGCCTGATCGAAGCACTGGGTGCCGGTTATATCGGCGATCTGACTGGCGGTGTGTTCGGTTCGAACTACCAGGATGTGTTCGCATTCATCGTGCTGATTGGCGTGCTGCTGTTCCGCCCGTCCGGCATCATGGGTGAACGCGTTGCGGACCGCGCATAAGAAGGGGAGCGCCATGACAGAAAATTTCAAAGCGCCGATGAAGACGCGCGCCGCGTTGTACGGCTTCCTGATCCTTGCGATCTTCGCGCCGTTCGTCGTGGGAGCCGCAGGTGGCAATTACTGGGTGCGCGTGCTGGACTTCGCACTGCTGTACATCATGCTGGCCCTGGGCCTGAACATCGTGGTGGGCTTTGCCGGCCTGCTCGACTTGGGCTACATCGCGTTCTACGCGGTCGGTGCCTACATGATGGCGTTGCTGGGTTCGCCGCACCTGACCAACCAGTTCGAGTGGATCCACAACCTGTTCCCCAATGGGCTGCACCTCATCGTCTGGTGGGTGATTCCGCTGGGTGCCGGGCTGGCGGCGCTGTTCGGCATTCTGCTGGGCACGCCGGTGCTGAAGCTGCGCGGTGACTACCTCGCCATCGTGACGCTGGGCTTTGGAGAAATCATCCGGATCTTCATGAACAACCTCGACCGCCCGGTGAACATCACCAACGGTCCGAAGGGCATCAACCTGATCGAGCCGGTCAAGATCTTCGGGTTCGACTTTTCGAAGCGCCACGATTTCTTCGGCATCCGCTTCGACTCGGTCTACATGTACTACTACCTGTTCGTGATCCTGGCCGCGATCATCATCATCGTGTGCCTGCGGTTGCAGAACTCGCGTATCGGTCGTGCATGGGTGGCGCTGCGTGAAGATGAAATCGCCGCCAAGGCGATGGGCATCAACACGCGCAACATCAAGCTGCTGGCCTTTGCGATGGGTGCGTCGTTCGGTGGTGTGTCGGGTGCGATGTTCGCGTCGTTCCAGGGCTTCGTGTCGCCGGAATCGTTCGTGCTGTGGGAGTCGATCTACATCCTGGCGATCGTGGTGCTGGGCGGCATGGGCCATATCCCGGGCGTGATCCTGGGCGGCATTCTGCTGGTCGGTTTCCAGGAGTTGCTGCGTGCGCTGGCCGAGCCGGTGCAGAACAAGCTGTTCGGCCATGTGATCGTGGAAGCGGAAGTGCTTCGTCAGCTGCTGTTCGGCCTGGCGATGGTGGTGGTGATGCTGTATCGCCCTGCGGGCCTGTGGCCCTCGCCGCGCAAGGAAGACCGTCCGCAAAAGCAGCGGGCTGGTGGACTGTCCCGTATCTGATGGAGGCACGCACATGAGCAACAACAACGTCCTCCTCTCGATCCGAGGAGTCCAGAAGCGTTTCGGCGGCCTGCAAGCGCTGTCCGACGTGAGCCTGGAAATTCGCGAAGGCGAAATCTACGGCCTGATCGGCCCGAACGGCGCCGGCAAGACCACGTTCTTCAACGTCATCACGGGGCTGTACACGCCGGATGCCGGCGAATTCGTGCTGGGCGGCACGCCCTACCAGCCGACCGCGGTGCATGAAGTGGCCAAGGCCGGCATTGCGCGCACGTTCCAGAACATCCGCCTGTTTGGCGACATGACTGCGGCGGAAAACGTCATGGTCGGCCGCCACGTCCGCACCAAGGCCGGCCTGATCGGCGCGGTGTTCCGCACCAAGGCGGCACGCGAAGAAGAGCAGTCGATCGAAGACTGGGCGCACGACCTGCTGGATTACGTCGGCATCGGCAAGTACGCCAACTACACGGCGCGCAACCTGTCGTACGGTCACCAGCGTCGTCTGGAAATCGCCCGTGCCCTGGCCACGCAGCCCAAGCTGCTGGCCCTGGACGAGCCGGCCGCCGGCATGAACGCCACGGAAAAGGTGGAACTCCGTGGCCTGCTCGACAAGATCCGTTCCGACGGCAAGACCATCCTGCTGATCGAGCACGACGTGAAGCTGGTGATGGGCCTGTGCAATCGCCTGACCGTGCTCGATTACGGCAAGGTGATCGCCCAAGGTCTGCCGCAGGAAGTGCAGAGCAACCCGGCCGTGATCGAGGCCTACCTCGGCGCGTCAGCGCACTGACGCAGAGGAACGGAATATGAAACCAGTAATGTTGAAGATCGACAGCCTGAAGGTCGCGTACGGCGGCATCCAGGCGGTCAAGGGCGTGGATCTGGAGATTCGCGAAGGTGAACTGGTCACGCTGATCGGTGCCAACGGCGCCGGCAAGACGACCACCATGAAGGCCATCACCGGCCTGCAGGGCTGGGCCGGCGGTGATGTGCAGTATCTGGGCAAGTCCATCAAGGGCGTGCCGAGCTACAACCTGCTCAAGCAGGGCCTGGCGATGGTGCCGGAAGGCCGCGGCGTGTTCGCGCGCATGACCATCACCGAGAACCTGCAGATGGGCGCCTTCACGCGCAACGACGAGGCCAACATCAAGGCCGACATCGACCGCATGTTCGGCATCTTCCCGCGTCTGAAGGAACGTGCAAACCAGCTGGCCGGCACGATGTCGGGCGGTGAGCAGCAGATGCTGGCCATGGCGCGTGCGCTGATGAGCCAACCGAAGCTGCTGCTGCTGGACGAGCCGTCGATGGGTCTCTCGCCGATCATGGTCGAGAAGATCTTCGAGGTCGTGCGCGACATCTCGGCGCAAGGCGTGACCGTGCTGCTCGTCGAGCAGAACGCGCGTCTGGCGTTGCAGGCTGCGCACCGCGGCTACGTGATGGACTCCGGTCTCATCACCATGAGCGGCGATGCCAAGCAGATGCTCGACGACCCGAAGGTGCGCGCCGCCTACCTGGGCGAATAAGCACCCTTAAGCATCATGAAGAAGCCCCGCAATCGCGGGGCTTTTTCTTTGCGCGTGCTAGACGTTTCAGGCCGACGTGGCTGTGTAGATGTTCGGCCGATGCAATTGCATGAAGCCAATGCCCTCGGGCACATCGGTAAAGCCATGCTTGCGATAAAGCCAGTCGGCGCCCGTTGTCACTAACACTGTGCGCCGTAGCGTCTGCAGGTCCGGATGCTCACGCAGAAAATCCATCAGCGCGTGCGAGACGCCTTTCCCACGCCATGCCGGCAGCACGAACACATCGCACAGATACGCAAACGTCGCGCGGTCGGTAATGACCCGCGCAAAGCCCACGAGATCGCCATGCGAGCCATCGTCGTTCCGTCGATAGGCGGCAAAGCACAGCGAGTTCGCGACCGATCGGTCGAACACGTCGCGCGGCAGGCCGCGGGCCCAATACGTTTCCTGCGAAAGGAAGTGGTAGATCTGGTCCAGCGGAAGCCACGCGGGATCATCGGACAAAACGATCCCCGTGGCCGGAACTTCTCGCGTCACGGCCATGGCAAACCTCAGAGTGGGAACAGGGGTAAGGCGATGCAGGGCGACGCATTGCGCGCCGCCCCAAGTAATGCGGCGCGCCTTAGGCGTGCGCCTTCAGCAGCGTGCGCAGCATGCCGATCATCGTGTCGATTTCTTCGGTCGTCACGTTCAGCGCGGGCATGAAGCGCAGGATGTTCGGACGCGGGGCGTTCAGCAGCAGGCCCGTCGGGGTCATCTCGCGTGCCGCTTCAACCAGTTGGCCGCCGATGTCCTTGCCGAGGAGCAGGGCGCGCAGCAGGCCGTTACCACGCTCGCCGGCCAGGCCGAACTCTTCGCTCAGCTTGAGCAGTTGCGTGCGCAGATAGGCGCCGCGTTCTTCCACGCCGGCCAGGAAGCCCGGCGCCAGCAGTTGCTCGATCACCGAGCAGCCCACCGCCGTCATCAGCGGGTTGCCGTTGTAGGTGCCGCCCTGGTCGCCGGCTTCGAAGCTCGCAACCTCATCGGTGCACAGCAGGGCCGACAGCGGCACGCCGCCGCCGATGCCCTTGCCCAGCGTCATGATGTCCGGCTCGATGTTCGAGAGCTGGTAGGCGAAGAGCGTGCCGCAGCGGCCGCAACCGGCCTGCACTTCATCAACGATCAACAGGATCTTGTGCTTCTTGGTCAGCGCGCGCAGTTGCTGCATGAATTCCGGCGTGGCCGGCAGCACGCCGCCTTCGCCTTGCACCGGCTCAAGCATCACGGCGACCGTCTCGTCGGTGATGAGTGCTTCCACCGAGGCGATGTCGTTCAGGATGGCCTTCGGGAAGCCGGGCACTTGCGGCGCGAAGATGGTGTCCCAACCAGCCTTGCCGGATGCGCTCATGGTAGCGAGCGTGCGGCCGTGGAAGCTGTGGTCGAACGTGATGATCTGGAAGGCGCCGTTCTTATGCTTCTTGCCCCACTTGCGGGCGAGCTTGATGGCGCCTTCGTTGGCTTCGGCGCCGCTGTTGGCGAAGAACACCTTGTCGAAGCAGCTGTGCGCCGTCAGCAAGCCGGCCAGCTTGGCCATCGGCTCGTTGTAGAACGCCGGGCTCGGGTTGATCAGCTTGCGAGCCTGCGCGTTCAGCGCTTCGATCATGCCGTCGTTGCAGTGACCGAGGCAGTTGACGGCCCAGCCTTGCACGAAGTCTAGGTATCGCTTGCCGTTGTGGTCCGTCAGCCACGAGCCCTTGCCTTCGGTGAAGACGATCTCGGGCCGGTTGGTGATGTACATCAGGGACTGGACGGGGTAGTCAGCAAACGCCATGGCAAAGCTCCAGAAAAAGGCGGCAGGAAGATGAAAAACCGAAAAAACGCGCGTTGGAAAAAGACAAAGGCCACGGGGGGCGCCCCGTGGCCTTGTGATCGTCGAATCCTGTGAACCCGATATGCAATCAGCAGACAGCCGCGTGGCTTCCCGGAGGGAGCAACGTACGGCGGCGTCGGAGGTGCAGGGCTTGGTTCATAAGGCGCAAGAATAAGACGGATGCCAAGTCAAGTCAAAACGAAATTTTGGCCTTCTTGGGATTTGTGCAACGTCAGCCGGCCGGGTGAAGGTCTGCCTCCGAGGTGAAGGAATCGGCGAAGAATGCGTCCGGATGCATTCCGCACTGGGCAGCGAAGTCCGTGCGGGCGGAGTTGATCACCACCGGCGCACCGCAGGCGTAGACCTCGTGGCCCGACAGATCAGGGTGGTCGGCCATCACCGCCTGGTGAACGAAGCCGGTGCGGCCCGTCCAGGCGTCTTCGGGCAGGGCGTTGGAGACGACCGGCACGTACGTGAAGTTCGGCAGCGTGCGCGCCCATTCTTCGGCCTTGGCGTGCATGTACAGGTCTTGCGGGCGGCGGCCGCCCCAGTACAGCGTCATCGGGCGCGTGCTGCCGATGAACTGGGCATGCTCGATGATCGCCTTGATGGGCGCAAAGCCGGTGCCCGAGGCCAGCAGGATGATCGGCTTGTCGGATTCTTCACGCAGGAAGAAGCTGCCCAGCGGACCCTCGAAGCGCAGGATGTCGCGCTCCTTCATGGCCGGGGCGCCTTCCTTGGCGCCGAACACGTAGTCGGTAAATGCGCCGCCCGGCATGTGCCGGATGTGCAGCTCGATCGGGCCGTCGTCGTGCGGCGGGTTGGCGATCGAGTAGCTGCGGCGCTTGCCGTCGCGCAGAAGGAATTCCACGTACTGTCCGGCCAGAAATTGCATACGCTCCGTGGCAGGCAGTTGCAGCTTGACGATGGTGACGTCCGGCGCGGCCTTCTCCAACGACGCGACGCGACATGGGATCTTCTTGATGGGGACATCCCCGGCGCCGTGCACTTCGCGCACCTCGATGGTGACGTCCGTGGCGGGCGTGGCGCAGCAGAACAGCGCGCGGCCTTCGGTGGCCTCCTGGGCGCTCAGCGCGTTGGGCGAGTGGTTGCCCTGAACGATGGAGCCTTCGCGCACGAGGCCCTTGCACGAGCCGCACGCGCCGTTCTTGCAGCCATACGGAAGGCCGATGCCCTGGCGCAGCGCCGCTGCAAGGATGGTCTCGCCGTCTTCGGCCTGGAACTGGCGGCCGCTGGGCAGCACGTTGATCTGGTAAGCCATCTACAATCCGAATATGTTGAAAAGAGTGTCTGGTCGCCCTGATGGGCATGCAATGGTGGTCAATCCGGCAGCACGTCCGATGGTGAATCAGTCAGTCGCTCGGCCATCCCAATCTGCACTGCGCTTGGGCCGTCCCCGCGTGGTGATCGTCGGCTGCGGCGATGTCGGGCAACGCTGCCTGGCGATGCTTCGCACGCGTTTTCGCGTCTTTGCCGTCACCTCGCGCCTTGAAGGCCGCGCTTCGTTGCGCGAAGCGGGTGCCGTGCCGATTGTCGCCAATCTGGACGATGCCGCATCGCTGCGCCGCCTGCGAGGTTTAAGCCCCCGCGTGCTGCATCTCGCGCCGCCGCCTTCTGCCGGCAACGACGATCCGCGTACCGCCGCGTTACTGCATGCGCTGGCGCACCCGGCCCCGGTTTCCCGGGCCACAAAACGTCGCATTTTACCCGAGCAGGCGCGCAGGTCGGGGGGCTTCACTGGCCGCTTGAAAACTCACCTCCAAGCGCGCGCGTTCGTGTACGCCAGCACCAGCGGCGTCTACGGCGATGCGGGCGGTGCCTGGGTCGACGAATCCCGGCCGGTAAAGCCAACCACGGCGCGTGCCCTGCGCCGTGTCGCTGCCGAGCGTCGTGTGCGCTGGTTTGGCGCGGGCGGCGGCTGGCGCACGTCGATTTTGCGCATTCCCGGCATCTATGCGGCTGACCGGCTGCCCGTCGCGCGGCTCCAGCGCGGTACCCCCGCCTTGCGCGCCGAGGACGATGTCTACACCAACCACATCCACGCCGACGACCTCGCGCGCGCTGTCATTGCCGCGCTGTTCCGGGGGAAGCCGCAGCGCGTTGTGCATGCAAGCGACGCATCGGAGCTGCGCATGGGCGATTACTTTGACGCCGTAGCCGACGCGCGCGGCTTGCAGCGGCCGCCGCGCATTTCGCGCGCCGAGGCGATCCGGCAGATCGAGCCGTCGCTGCTGTCTTTCATGAGCGAATCGCGGCGGCTGCGCAACACGCGGCTTGCGCGCGAGTTGCGCGTGGCGCTGCGCTACCCGACGGTGGCCGATTTCCTCAGTAGCGGGGCCTGACATGAAGGCGCCTGCGTCCGCCCCTGCACCGTCGTCGCTCGGCGCCCGGCTGCGCGCTGTGCGGTTGGCGCTCTGGCTGTCGGCCGCGGTGGTGGGTGTAGGCGTCTCTTGGTTTGCCGCGTGCTTCGTGGCCGATTCGATGAGTGCGCGCGAGATGCAGCAGATGGTCGCCGCGCGGCGGCAGCTGGCCGCGCAGGTGGCGGAGGGGATGTCGAGCCAGATCACGGCCGACGTGGCCCTGCTGCGCGCGCTGCCGCAGACGCTGGCCCAGATCGATGCCATTCCGCGGGCGGTGGAGCGCGTCGACACCCGGCGCTGGAACCTGATGGATCAGGGCTCGCGGGCCCAAGAGGCCAGGTCGCATCCGGAAGTGGTCGACATCGATGCATTCCTGGACGCCACCGCAGGCAACCTCGGGCTGGACTACCTGTGGGTCGTCAACCAGCACAATTACGTGGTGCTCTCCAATAACGCCGGCCATGCCGATTCGTTCGTCGGCGTGCAGTCGAGCATGCAGCCTTACATGAAGGAGGCGATGCTGGGCGGCCTGGGCGAGCAGTTCACGGTCGGGCGGGTGACGGGCGTGCCGGGCCTCTTCTTCGCCGCGCCGGTGTATGACGCCGGTGGTTACCTGGTCGCGGCGATGGGCACCAAGGTGAGTCTTGCAAGGCTGCAGCACTGGGTGTCGCATCCGACGTCGCTGGTGGCCGATCCGAACGGCTTGATCATCCTGTCGACCGATGCGTCGCTGGTGGGCAAGATCCTGCCCGATGCGCGCTTGCAGCGCATGGGTGCCAGCGACCGGTACAACGCCTACCAGCGCGTCGACTTCGAACCCTGGCCCTATCAGCCCACCGCGAAGGCGCATCACGACGTGCCCGGCTGGGTGCCAGCCGAGGTGCGCGATACGCTGGCCTGGCGCGAGGGCAGCGCGACGCCATCGCTCACCGTGTCGCGCAATGCGAGTGCGGACCTCACCGTTGTCGTGGCCGAGCCGCTGCCGACGTGGGGCCAGCAGATCGCCAACCATGCGCGCAATCGCATGATCGGCTTCGTGTTGTTCGTGAGCGTGCTGGCGACATTCGCGCTGGTGGCGTGGTCGTTGGTGCGCGAGCGGCAGCACCACCGCGTGACGCGCCATCTGAACCAGCGGCTGCAGCGCACCAACAGCGCGCTCGCCAACGAGGCGCATTTCGACCATCTGACCGGCGTACTGACGCGCCGGCGCTTCCTCGCGCTGTTCGACACGGTACTCACGCGTTCCCACAATCGCGCCGAGCCGCTTGTTCTCGTGTTGGCCGATCTGGACCACTTCAAGCGGATCAACGACACATGGGGCCACGCCGTGGGCGACATGGCGCTGCAGCGCTTTGCGTCGCTTGCCACGGGCGTGCTGCGCAGCAGTGACCTGGTTGGGCGTTTGGGCGGCGAGGAATTCGCCATGGTGATGGGGCGCACCACGCTGGAAACGGCCACCGAGGTGGTGGAGCGCCTGCGTACGGCGGTCGCCGAGACCGACGAAAGTTTCCCGACCGGGCTGTCGATGACCGTCAGCATGGGCATGACGGTCTGCCGGCCGGGCGATACGGCGTCGGAGATGCTCAAGCGCGCTGATCTCGCGCTGTATCGCGCCAAGGAAAGCGGGCGCAACCGGCACGTGGCCGGCTGAGACGAGCGACTAACGCGCGACGCGGCCAGCGCGACGGCGGCGCAGTTCGAGGTGCGTGCGCGTGCCCGCGAGCGGCACACGTCGGAAACGCTCGCGGCGCTGTTCCTCATCAAAGAACGCGAGCGACGGCTTGACCAGATCGCTGCGCGAGACAATGCCCACCAGCGCGCGCGATTGCGAATCAGCCACCACCGGCAGCCGCTCCAACCCATGCA
Organism: Ralstonia edaphi; assembly: GCF_958350185.1. Lineage (NCBI taxonomy): Bacteria > Pseudomonadati > Pseudomonadota > Betaproteobacteria > Burkholderiales > Burkholderiaceae > Ralstonia > Ralstonia edaphi. The sequence goes on along the minus strand of NZ_CATWHI010000002.1, from coordinate 808,157 downwards.
CTGCGAGGCGCGTGGCGACGATGCGGCAGGTCTCGCCGGGCAGCGCCATCACGGGGGCATTCGCACCAAACAACTCGGCCACGGTGACGGCGCCGCGCTTCTGGCCCGCCAGCAGCGCATCGCGGTCTAGCATGCCGATCAACGTGCCATTCGGGCCGCCTCGCACCACCGGAAACGCACGATGCGCCTGCTTGGGGCCAAAGCGGTTGGCGAGTGTATCGGCCAGCGTGGCCTGTGCGTCGATGGTTTGTACCGAACGCGTCATCACCTCATCGACGGCGTGGCGCTCGAGCGGATCGACAGCGTATTCGCGATAGATGTGGAAGCCGCGGCGCGCGATCTTCTCGGTCATGATCGAGCGGGGCATGGTCAGCACGACAAAGCCGTAGGACACCGCGACCGCCAGCAGAATCGGCAGCAGGGCGTTCACGTCGTGTGTGAGCCCGAAGGCGAAGACGATGGCTGTGAGCGGGGCGCCCAGCACACCGGCCAGCATGGCGGCCATGCACACGAGCGGCCACAGGGCTGCGTCGCCACCGGGCAGCACCGGGCCGATGAGCACACCAAGACCAGCGCCCATCATCAGCAGCGGAGCGAGCACACCGCCCGACGTGCCGGAGCCCAGCGCGATCACCCAGATGATGGCCTTGACCACCAGCAGCGCCAGCGCAACGCGGATGGCGAGATGGTTGTGCAGCAAATCGCCGATGACGTCGTAGCCGACGCCCAGCGCACGCGGCTCGAAATAGCCGCCGATGCCAACCACCAGGCCGCCGATGGCCGGCCACCACATCCAGTGGATCGGCAGGCGGCCGAACAGGTCTTCGGTTTTGTACAGCGCCATCGACAGCGAGCGTGCCAGCGCGCCGCACAGCAACCCGGCGACCACGCAGGAGCCCAGCGCAGGCAGCGTCGCGGGCGCGGTTTCCAGCGGGAAGAGGGGGCCGGGCTCCAGCACCAAAACACGGAGGAAGCCCGCCACGGCACATGCCACCGCCACCGGCAGCATGCTTCGGGGGCGCCATTCGAACAGCAGCAGCTCCACCGCCAGCAGCAGCGCCGCCACGGGCGTGCCGAACACGGCAGTCATGCCGGCCGTGGCGCCGGCCACCAGCAGCGTCTTGCGCTCGGCGGCGGTCAGCTTGAAGAACTGCGCGAACAGCGAGCCGATCGCGCCGCCGGTCATGATGATCGGGCCCTCCGCACCAAACGGGCCGCCGCTGCCGATCACGACGCCCGACGACAGCGGCTTGAGCACTGCCACTTTCGGCGACATCTTGCTCTTGCCGAACAGGATGGCCTCAATAGCCTCGGGAATGCCGTGGCCGCGGATCTTCTCCGAGCCGAAGCGCGCCATCAGCCCAACGATCAGCCCGCCGATGAGCGGCACCGCAATCACCCATGCGCCGAGCGTGTTGGTGGCCGGCGAGCGGTCGGCCAGCGACAGCGTCTGGAAGAAGAACAGGTTGGTGAAGAAGCGGATCAGGTTGAGCAGCACCACGGCTGCCAGCGTGGCAAACGCCGCGATGACGACCGCCAGCGCTGTGGTGCGGAACAGCGTGGTGTCGGTCGCAAAATCGCGCCGGTGCTGTTGGTGTTCAAGGGTTTGCATGAGGTTACTGCTCGGCGGAGGGTTCGGCGGGGTGATCGAGGTGCGGGATCTTGAAGGCGCGGCTGAAGGTCGACAGCTCACTCTGGTGCAGTCCGGCCAGCAGCGCGACGAGGTGGTCGCCCTTCCTGGAGAGATGGACTTCGACCTGGCGCGCGTCGGTGTCGCTCTGGCGACGTTCGACCAGGCCCGCTTCTTCGCAACGCGTGACGAGCGCCGCCGTGCCGTGCGGCGCGGCCTGCAGGCGTTCGGCCAGTTCGCCGACGGTGGCCCATTCGCGCCCGGCATAGCCTTTCACGTGCAGCAGCAACTGGTACTGCAGCGGTGTGATGCCCTTGGCGTGGATCAGATCTTCGGAGGCGCGCAGGAAGCGGCGGAGGTGGTAGCGGAAATCGGACAGACTCTCGAAATCCTGTTTGGACAAAGGTCGGCTGGGGGTAGACATGGCGGAATCAAGCGGTTCGTGGCGGAATATATCACGGCGTGACATATTGTGAAAAGCGCGCCCTGTTGCTGTCTTGCGCACCTCGAGTGCACTCCGGATCGCATGGATTGTTGATTGGCAATCAAGACTGTTTCGTCGACCGGCGGGTTTTTCTGCAAAGGTTGAGCCCGCACACTGCGGTCCATGCTCATTACACCGGTTGGGGGCGCTCCGCCTTCAGCGCCCTTGGACCGGCCAAAACCATGTCCCCCGCACTCGACAAACTGACACACGGCGGCTTCAGCATTGGTATCGAGCTGCCGCTCGACAACGATTGGTCCCCCTCCGGGGATGCCAAGCGCCTGCGTGATGGGCGCCGCCACGGTGTGCCCGATATCGAGCACCACGCAAAGCTCGCGCAACTCGCGGACTCGCTCGGCTTTCGCGCCTTGTGGGTGCGCGATGTGCCGGTCTACGACCCCGCATTCGGCGATGCCGCGCAGGTGTTCGAAGTGTTCTCGTATCTGGGCTATCTGGCCGGCATCACCCGCAACATCCTGCTCGGCACGGCGGCTGTTGTGCTGCCGCTGCGCGAGCCGCTGCTGACGCTCAAATCGGCTGCGACGATTCAGGAACTGAGCGGCGGTCGTCTGTTGCTCGGCGTGGCCAGCGGTGACCGGCCTGTGGAATATCCGCTCTTCGGGCGCGACTTCGAATCGCGCGGCGCCAGCTTCCGCGACCAGGTCGCGCTATTGCGTGACGGCGCGCGGGGCAGCTTGCCCGCCGGCTTGGAAGTTCTTCCGGCCGTGCGCACGCCGCTTCCGCTGCTGGTGGCCGGCCTCGCGCAACAGACGCCGGCCTGGATCGGCACCCACATGGACGGTTGCCTCGCCTATCCGGGCACGCCGGCCGACCACGCGCAACGCGCCGCCGCATGGCGTGCCGTTGCCGGCGACAAGCCCTACGTGAGCTTCATCCACCTCGATCTGGCGGAAGACCCGCACGAACCGCTGCAGCGTCATCGCTTTGGCGCACGTGCCGGGCGCATTGCACTGTCCGAAGAATTGGCGGCGATGCGCGAAGCCGGTGTGCAGCATATCGGGCTGCATTTCCGCCGGAATCGTCGCCCGCTTGCTGAAACGTTTGCGGAAATCGCGGCAGAGGTCCTGCCCGCTTTCCATTCCTCTGCCTTGGAGTACACCGCATGAATTCCATCCAAACTTCCACCGGGCGCGAACGCAGCAGCGCGACGCTGCCGCTGCTCGCGCTTGCCGCCGGCGCCTTTGGCATCGGCACGACCGAGTTCTCGCCGATGGGCCTGCTGCCCGTGATTGCCGACGGCGTGCATGTATCGATTCCGCAGGCCGGCATGCTGATCAGCGCATACGCCATCGGCGTGATGGTCGGCGCGCCGATCATGACGCTGTTGCTCGCACGGTGGCCGCGCCGCAAGGCGCTGATCGCGCTGATGAGCATCTTCACCATCGGCAACCTGCTGTCGGCCGTCGCGCCCGATTACACGACGCTGCTGCTCGCCCGGCTCGTCACCAGCCTCAACCACGGCGCGTTCTTCGGGCTGGGTTCCGTGGTGGCCGCCAGCCTGGTGCCGCGCGAGAAGCAGGCCAGCGCTGTGGCAACGATGTTCATGGGACTGACGATCGCCAACGTGGGCGGCGTGCCGGCCGCGACGTGGCTGGGCCAGATGATCGGCTGGCGCATGTCGTTTGCCGCCACGGCAAGCCTGGGTCTCATCGCCATCGCCGGCCTGTTCACCGCACTGCCGAAGGGCGATGCCGGCAAGATGCCCAACCTGCGCGCCGAGCTGGCCGTGCTGACACGTCCCGTGGTACTTGGGGCGCTTGCCACGACGGTGCTCGGTGCCGGCGCGATGTTCACGCTTTACACGTACGTTGCACCGACGCTTGCACAGCTGACCGGCGCCTCGCCGGCGTTCGTGACGGCCATGCTGGTGTTGATCGGCATCGGTTTTTCGATCGGCAACATTGCTGGCGGCCGCCTGGCCGATCGCTCGCTCGACGGCAGCCTGATCGGCTTCCTGCTGCTGTTGATCGTGACGATGCTCGCGTTTCCGTGGCTCGCCAAGACGCACGTCGGTGCAGCCGCCGCGCTGTTGGTGTGGGGCATTGCCACCTTCGCGGTCGTGCCGCCGCTGCAGATGCGCGTGATGCGCGCCGCGGCTGAGGCGCCGGGCCTTGCATCGTCGGTCAACGTGGGCGCGTTCAACCTCGGCAATGCGCTCGGCGCGGCAGCGGGCGGTGCGGCCATCTCCGCAGGCCTGGGCTACGCGGCGGTGCCGATTGTCGGCGCGGTGATTGCTGCGGCAGGGCTTGCACTGGTTGGCCTGCACGTCGTGCAGCGCCGGACGCGCCTTGCCATGAACCCCTGATTCGATTTTCCTCGGAGCACAAGATGAACAAGATTCCCGCTTTCGGCCTCGGCACGTTTCGCCTGAAAGGCCAGGTCGTCATCGACTCGGTCCGCAACGGCCTCGAATTCGGCTACCGCGCAATCGACACGGCGCAGATCTACGGCAACGAAGCCGACGTGGGCGAGGCGATTGCCGGCTCAGGCGTGCGCCGCGAAGACCTCTTCCTCACGACCAAGATCTGGGTCGACAACTACGCCAAGGACAAGCTGGCGCCGAGCCTCGAAGACAGCCTCGCCAAGCTGCGCACCGATTACGTCGACCTCACGCTGATCCACTGGCCTGCGCCCAACAACGGCGTGTCGCTCGAAGAATTCATGACTGCGCTGGCCGACGCCAAGGCCCGGGGTTTGACGCGCGAGATCGGCGTCTCGAACTTCAACATCGCGCTGACGCAACAGGCGATGGCGGTGGTCGGCAAAGGCGCCATCGCGACGAACCAGATCGAGTTGAGCCCCTATCTGCAGAACCGCAAGCTCGTCGAATTCCTGCAGCGCGAGGGCATTCACGTCACGTCGTACATGACGCTTGCCTACGGCAAGGTGCTGGGCGATCCGGTGATCGGCGCGATTGCACAGCGGCACGAGGCAACACCGGCGCAGGTGGCGCTGGCCTGGGCGATGCAGCTGGGCTATTCGGTGATCCCGTCGTCGACCAAGCGTGAAAATCTTGCGAGCAACCTGCGTGCACAAACGCTGCAACTCACGGCCGACGACATGGCGCAGATTGCCGCGCTTGAGCGCAACGGCCGCGAGGTTTCACCAAACGGGCTGGCGCCGCAGTGGGATTGAACGTCGCGCTACCGACGCAATAGAAAAAGCCGCTCCGAAGAGCGGCTTTTTTCACGGTGACGAGCGCTTGGCCCGCGTTGCATCAGTCGTCCAGTTGCGACAGGTCGCGCACGGCGCCCTTGTCCGCCGACATGACCAGCTTGGCGTACGCCTTGAGCGCGGCCGACACCTTGCGCGGACGCGGCTGCGCAGGCTTCCAGCCCTTGGCGTTCTGCTCTTCGCGGCGACGCGCGAGTTCTTCATCCGACACCAGCACGTTGATCGTGCGGTTGGGGATGTCGATGCGGATCTTGTCGCCGTTGCGCACGAGGCCAATCGCGCCACCGGCAGCCGCTTCCGGCGAGCAGTGACCGATCGACAAGCCCGACGTACCGCCCGAGAAGCGGCCATCCGTCAGCAGCGCACAGGCTTTGCCCAGGCCCTTGGACTTGATATAGCTCGTCGGGTACAGCATTTCCTGCATGCCGGGGCCGCCCTTCGGGCCTTCGTAACGCACGACTACCACGTCGCCGGCCTTGACCTTGTCGGCCAGGATGTTCTCGACCGCTTCGTCCTGCGATTCCGTCACGTGCGCCGTGCCTTCGAATACGAGGATGCTTTCGTCCACGCCGGCGGTCTTCACCACGCAGCCGTCCAGCGCGATGTTGCCCCTCAGCACGGCCAGGCCGCCTTCCTTGGAGAACGCATGTTCGTGCGAGCGGATGCAGCCCTCGGCGCGGTCCAGGTCCAGGCTCGGCCAGCGCGTGTTCTGGCTGAACGCGACCTGCGTCGGGATACCGGCGGGGCCGGCACGGTAGAACGTCTGCACGGCTTCGTCCGACGTGCGGACGATGTCCCACTGGTCCAGCGCGTCCTTCATCGTGGGCGCGTGCACGGTGGGTGCGTCGGTGTGCAGCTTGCCGGCGCGGTCCAGCTCACCGAGGATGGCCATGATGCCGCCCGCGCGGTGCACGTCTTCGATGTGGTACTTGTTCGTGTTCGGCGCAACCTTGCACAGCTGCGGCACGACGCGCGAAAGGCGGTCGATGTCCGCCATCGTGAAGTCGATCTCGGCTTCCTGCGCGATGGCCAACAGGTGCAGGATCGTGTTGGTCGAGCCGCCCATCGCGATGTCCAGCGTCATGGCGTTCTCAAATGCCTTGAAGCCGACCGAACGCGGCAGCACGCGCTCGTCTTCCTGCTCGTAGTACTGGCGGGCCAGTTCGACGATGCGGCGGCCGGCGCGCTTGAACAGCTGTTCGCGGTCAGCGTGCGTGGCGACCACGGTGCCGTTGCCGGGCAGCGACAGGCCGAGCGCCTCGGTCAGGCAGTTCATCGAGTTGGCCGTGAACATGCCCGAGCACGAACCGCAGGTCGGGCAAGCCGAGCGTTCGACTTCGGCCACTTCCTCGTCGGAATACTTGCTGTCGGCTGCGATCACCATCGCGTCGATCAGGTCCAGCTTCTTGATCTCGATGGCCTTGGTGACGGGGTTGGCCAGGCGCGTCTTGCCTGCTTCCATCGGGCCGCCCGAGACGAAGATCACGGGAATGTTCAGGCGCATCGCGGCCATCAGCATGCCCGGGGTGATCTTGTCGCAGTTCGAGATGCAGACCATGGCATCGGCGCAGTGCGCGTTGACCATGTATTCGACCGAGTCGGCAATGATGTCGCGGCTGGGCAGCGAATACAGCATGCCGTCGTGGCCCATGGCGATGCCGTCATCCACGGCAATCGTGTTGAATTCCTTGGCAACACCGCCCGCGGCTTCGATCTCGCGCGCGACGAGCTGGCCCAGGTCTTTCAGGTGCACGTGGCCGGGAACGAACTGGGTGAACGAGTTGACCACCGCGATGATCGGCTTCTGGAAGTCTTCGTCTTTCATGCCGGTGGCGCGCCACAGCGAGCGTGCCCCCGCCATGTTGCGGCCGGCGGTGGAGGTTTTGGAACGGTATGCGGGCATTTTGGGTGCTGAAGAAAGTCGATGGTGGGGCGGGCCACGCGGATAAAGGCCCTCGCGCGCCCGTGCGATCAACCTCTTGAGCCGCGCCCGGGGCAAAACCGCCATTATCCCACGCCGCGCTGGGCGTGTTGCCGGCTGTCATCGCGTTGGCGAACGCCCAATGAAAAAGCCGCTTCTGCGTGAACAGAAGCGGCTTGAATTCTGGTGCCCGAGGCCGGAATCGAACCGGCACGCCTTGCGGCGGGGGATTTTGAGTCCCCTGCGTCTACCAATTTCACCACTCGGGCAGGTGCTGATGAGCCGGCAATTATGCCAGAAGTCCGGCCAGCCAAACAAGGCGGGCCGGAAGACGTTCAATCCGTCTGCTGGTTGTTCTGCTGCTCGAGCACGCGCAGCAGCGACGCCGTATCGTCATATCCCCAGCCATTGGCGACCAGCGTATTGAGCTGCGAAGCGACCAGCTCCATCGCCGGCATCTGCAGGCCGAGTTCCTGAGCGATCTCTCGCACGAGGCCGAAATCCTTGTCGTGCAAGCGCGCTTCGATGCCGGCGGCAAAGTTGCGCTCGGCCATCTTGGGCCCTTCCAGGTCGAGCATGCGGCTACCGGCAAAGCCCGGGCCGATGGCGGCCAGCACGCGCGACGGATCAGTGCCTTGGGCGCGTGCAAACAGCATGGCTTCGGCAATGCCCTGGATGTTGATGACCTGCACGATCTGGTTGCACGCCTTGGCGACCTGGCCGGCGCCGTGATCGCCGACGTGCGTGATCGTCGTGCCGAGCAGTTGGAGCAGCGGCCGCACGCGTTCCAGCACCTCGGCCTTGCCGCCGACCATGATCGACAGCGTTGCCTTCTGCGCGCCGGCAGTGCCGCCGGAGACCGGCGCATCCAGGAACTCCAGGCCCGCCGCTTTCAGATCAGCTGCGATCCGGCGCGTGGCCACAGCGGAGATCGTGCTGTGATCGATGCACACGGCGCCACGCGGCGCGCCATGGATGACGCCGTCCGGCCCGAGCAGCACGCTTTCCACATCGGCCGTGGACGTGACGTTGGTGAAGATCACCTCCGCGTCGCGCGCCGCTTCGGCGGTGGTGTTGCAGGGCTCGGCGCCGAGGGCGCGGGCGTTGTCGGCGGCTTCCGGACGGCGCACATAGGCGCGCACGGTGTGTCCGGCGGCAATCAGGTGCTGGACCATCGGCGTGCCCATGTTGCCGAGGCCGATGAAGGCAATGCGTGTCATGGCAAATCTCTGCGTGTTGCGTATTGATATCGAATTAGCGCGGGCCGGCGTATGCGAAACGGCCGTTCTTGATGATGCCCATCACGCGCGAACGTTGGTCGAAGCCTTGGTGATCCTGGGCATTCAGGTTCAGCACGCCGTTGGGCACCGTCAGATCGCGCGTGGTTTCCAGCGCGTCGCGCAGTGCGGCGCGGAAGGCGGGGGTGCCGGGCTTGGCGCCGCTCTTGAGCGCCCGCGCCGTGGCATTGTCGAGCAGCTGCCACGCGCCCCATGCATCGCCCGCGAACTGCGTGACGGTGTTCGCGCCGTACTTGGCTTCATAGCGATCGGCAAATTCCACGGCCACCTTGCGCACCGGGTGGCTGGCCGGCAACTCGCGCGCCACCACCACGGGGCCGGTCGGGAAGAGCGTGCCTTCCACGTCCTTGCCGCCCACCTTCAGGAATTCGGTGCTGGCGATGCCGTGTGTCTGATAGATGCGGCCCTTGTAGCCGCGCTCGACCAGCGTGCGCTGGGGCAGGGCGGCCGGGGTGCCGGCGCCGGCAATCAGGATGGCGTCAGGCTTGGCGGCCATCAGCTTGAGGATCTGGCCCGTCACGCTGGTATCTGTGCGCGCAAAGCGCTCGTTGGCCACCACGCGCAGCTTGCGTACCTCGGCCAGCTTCGAGAATTCACGCCACCAGCTCTCGCCATACGCATCGGTAAAGCCGATGAAGCCGACGGTGTGCACGCCGTTGTCCGCCATGTGCTGGGTGACGAGCGTGGCCATCTGCGAATCGTTCTGCGGCATCTTGAAGGCCCAGCGGCGCTTGGCGTCCTGCGGTTCGACGATGGAGGCCGAGGCGGCGAGCGTGACCATCGGCGTCTGCCCTTCGGCCACGGCATCGAGCGAGGCCAGCGCCGTCGGCACGATCGTCGGGCCGACGATGACATCGACCTTGTCTTCGGCGATCAGCTTGCGCACGTTGCGCACCGCCATCGACGGGTCGGAGGCATCGTCCAGCACGATGACCTGCGCGCGCTGGCCGCCGATGGTCGCCGGCCACATCTGTACGGTGTTCTTGCTGGGAATGCCGATGGCCGCGGCGGGGCCGGTGGTCGACAACACCACCCCAACACGGATGTCGGCTCGGGCGGGCAGGGCGATGGCGGCGGCGCTGGCAAAGAGCGCCATGCCGCACAGCAGGCGACGTCGGGTCGTCATGAAATCTCCGGGAGGTTCGAGTGTTGCAGATTGCCGGCGGATCAAAGCTCGTACGCTTCGTGATCGCCGGACATGAGTTGTTCGACCAGCTTGCGCGTGAGCGTCGGCGCAAACAGTTCGATGAAGGTGTAGACGAAGCCGCGCAGGTACGCCCCTTGTTTGACGCCCAGGTGCGTGACGTTGGTGCCGAACAGGTGGCCGGCCGGAATGGCGCGCAGGTTGCGGTCGCGCTCGGCATCAAACGCGACGCCGGCCACGATGCCCACACCCAGGCCCACTTCCACGTACGTCTTGATGACGTCCGCGTCGATGGCTTCGAGCACGATGTCGGGCTTGATCTGCCGCAGCTCGAAGGCGTGGTCGATCTTGGGGCGCCCGGCAAAGTGCTGGTCGTACGTGATGATCGGATAACCCTTCAGGTCTTCCAGCGTCAGATGCTGGCGAGACAGAAGCGGATGATCGGGCGGCGTTACCACCACATGCTGCCACTGGTAGCCCGGGATCGAGATCAGATCCTTCACGTGCGACATGCCTTCGGTGGCGATGGCAAGGTCGGCCTGATCGTGCAGCACCATCTCGGCAATCTGCGCCGGCGTGCCCTGCTGAATGGAAAGGCGCACCTTGGGGTATTTGCGCGTGAACTCGGCAATCGCCTTGGGCAGCGCGTAGCGCGCCTGCGTATGCGTGGTGGCGATGGTGAAGTTGCCCTGGTCCTGCGCGGCGTAATCCTTGCCCACGCGCTTGAGGGTTTCGACCTCTTCCAGGACGCGCTCGACGGAGGCGAGGATGCGCCGTCCCGGCTCTGTGAGGCCCCGGATGCGCTTGCCGTGCCGGGTGAAGATATCGACGCCCAGCTCCTCTTCCAGCTCGATGATGGCCTTGGAGACGCCGGGTTGTGATGTATAGAGCGCTTTTGCGGCCTCTGTCAGGTTGAATTTCTGCCGCACGGCTTCGCGCACGAAGCGGAATTGGTGAAGGTTCATGGCTGCGCGGTCGATAAAGAAGAACGGGTGCGAACTGAACGCTACTTATAACCGAGGCCATATAAACAAACAATTTTTTATTGGTTTGGGATATGAGGCCAGTTCATTACGATGCTCGAACTTCGTGATAACACGCCCTCACTGTCTCCCGCGCCATGACGCTCGCCTATACGGTTTCCGGTTTGCTGGTCGGCCTGTTGGTCGGCCTGACGGGCGTTGGCGGCGGCTCGCTGATGACACCGCTGCTGACGCTGATGTTCGGCTTTTCGCCGGCGACCGCCGTTGGCACTGACCTGGCATTCGCTTCGTTGACCAAGGGCGTCGGCACGATCGCGCACCGCAGCCACGGCCATGTCCGCTGGGACATCGTCAAGCGCCTCTGCCTGGGCAGTCTCCCCGCGGCGCTGGTGACGGTGATCGTGCTGAAGAACGCCGGCAACCTCGACGCTGAATGGATGCACCTGATTCGCCTGACGATCGGTGTGTCCGTCATCCTGACCGTCATTTCGCTGCTGTTCCGCCAGCGCGTGCTGGGCTGGTTGGCCCGCAACCCGCGCTATCGCCTCCAAGGCTCGGCGCTGGCCGTGGCCACCGTTGTCGTTGGCGCGGTTCTGGGTGTGCTGGTGACGGTGTCGTCCATTGGCGCCGGCGCCGTTGGCGCGACGCTCATCCTCGTCCTGTATCCCGAATTGAAGAGCGCCGAAGTGGCTGGTACCGACATCGCCTATGCGGTGCCGCTGACCGCCGTGGCGGGCCTGGGCCATATGTACCTGGGCACGATCGACTGGAACCTGCTGGTGTCGCTGCTGGTGGGCTCTATCCCGGGTATCTGGCTGGGCGCGCGCCTGTCGAAGAATCTGCCGGAACGTCTGGTGCGCGGCGCGCTTGCCGCCACGCTGACGATCACGGCCATCAAGCTGGTGTCGTGATGCGTGATTTCATGTCGGCCCTGCTTGGTTGTTGCTGCTGTCGTTGAACCGACGGCAGCAGCCACACAAAGAACCGTTTCCCCCAATTGAATCGCACGCCGGCCCAGCCGGATTGGACTGAACAGTCATGTACCAATACGACGCTTACGATCACCGCCTCGTCGCCGACCGCGTCGCGCAATTCCGCGACCAGGTGCGCCGCCGCATTTCGGGCGAACTGACGGAAGAAGAGTTTCTGCCGCTGCGTCTGCAGAATGGTCTGTACTACCAGCGCCACGCCTACATGCTGCGCGTGGCGATTCCGTATGGCCATCTGCGCGCCAAGCAACTGCGCATGCTCAGCCACATCGCCGCCGAGCATGATCGCGGCTACGGCCACTTCAGCACGCGCCAGAACATCCAGTACAACTGGATCGAGCTGGAGCAGGTGCCGGACATCCTCGCCAAGCTGGCCTCGGTCGAGATGCACGCCATCCAGACCTCGGGCAACTGCATTCGCAACATCACGACCGACCAGTTTGCCGGCATCGCGCCGGATGAGTTCGTCGATCCGCGTCCGCTGGCGGAAATCCTTCGCCAATGGTCGACGTTCATTCCTGAATTCGCCTTCCTGCCGCGCAAGTTCAAGATTGCCGTGTCGGCCTCGCGTGAAGACCGCGCTGTGACGCAAATGCACGACATCGGCGTCTACGCCTATGAGAAGGACGGCCAGACGCTGCTGCGCATCCTGGCCGGCGGCGGCATGGGCCGCACCCCGATCCTGGGCGCGATCATCAAGGAAGACCTGCCGTGGCAGCACATGCTGTCGTACATCGAGGCCGCCGTGCGCGTGTACAACCGCTACGGCCGCCGCGACAACAAGTACAAGGCGCGCATCAAGATTCTCGTGAAGGCCATCGGCGCGGAAGAATTCGCCCGCCAAGTGGAAGAAGAGTGGCAGCACATCAAGGACGGCCCGGCGACCATCCCGCAGGCCGAGTTCGACCGCGTGGCGCAATTCTTTGCGCCGCCCGCCTACGAAAAGCTGGCCGACACCGACGCCGCCTATGAAAAGGCACTCTTGGAGAACAAGGCGTTCGCCCGCTGGGTGAGCCGCAATGTGCATCCGCACCGCGTGCCGGGCTACGCCGCGGTCACGCTGTCGCTCAAGCCGGGCGTGGCGCTGCCCCCGGGTGACGCGACGGCCGAGCAAATGGCGCTGGTGGCGGATTGGTCCGAGCGCTTCGGCTTTGGCGAACTGCGTGTCGCGCACGAGCAGAACCTGATCCTGCCGGACGTGAAGAAGCACGACCTGTTCGCGCTGTGGCAACTGGCCAAGGAACACGGCATGGCCACCGCCAACATCGGTCTGCTGACCGACATCATTGCGTGCCCGGGCGGCGATTTCTGCTCGCTGGCCAACGCCAAGTCGATCCCCATCGCGCAGGCGATCCAGGCGCGTTTCGACGATCTCGATTACGTGCACGACCTGGGCGAGCTGTCGCTCAACATCTCGGGTTGCATCAACTCGTGCGGCCACCACCACGTCGGCAACATCGGCATCCTCGGTGTCGATAAGCACGACGAAGAGTGGTACCAGGTGTCGCTGGGCGGCGCGCAGGGCAACGATTCGGCGATCGGCAAGATCATCGGGCCGTCGTTCAAGGCCGAGGAGATGCCCGACGTGATCGAACGCATCATCGACACCTTTGTCGCCAACCGCAGGGAAGACGAGCTGTTCATCGACACCTACCACCGCATCGGCATGGCCCCGTTCAAGGAACGCGTCTACGCCCGTGCAGAAGCCTGAATGCCGAGGGAAACGAACATGAGCAAGATCATCAAGCTGCAAAACGGTGCCCCGCAAATCGTGGCTGACGAATGGACCGTGCTGCGCGCGCCGGAAGGCGGCGAGTTGACGCAAGCCGATGTGGACGCCGCCGCGCACGCAATCGTGCCGCTGGCTTATTGGCAAGCCCATCGTGACGCGCTGCTCGGCCGCGCTCGCGCCGGCACGCTGGCCGTCTGGTTGGCTCCGGACGATGAGCCGTTCGCGCTGGAGGCAGACCTGCCGAACCTGTCCCTGGTGGCGGTGGATTTCCCGGTCTTCCGCGATGGCCGCGGCTACAGCACCGCCTTCCTGCTGCGCCAGCGCCTGGGCTTCACGCGCGAGCTGCGCGCCATCGGCGACGTGCTGCGCGACCAACTCGACTTCATGCGCCGTTGCGGTTTCGACGCCTACGCCGTGCGCGCAGACAAGAACATCGATGATGCACTGAATGGCTTCGGCGAGATCAGCGTGCGCTACCAAGGTGCCGTCGACGAGCCGCGTCCGTTGTTCCGCCGCGAGCGTGCCGTTCAGGAGGCCGCGTGAGCGACGTGCAAGACGTGAGCGTGTCCGAAGTGCCGGTGTCTGCAATCGGTCGCCCGGTGCTCTGGACGCGTCCGGCCTACACCGGCACGGCGGAAGCCCTGGCCGCGAAGGAAGCCGCGCTGTTCGAGCGCCTGGCAGAGATCGCCGCCAAGCACGGCGTGGCGAAGTTCGCCACCAGCCTGGCTGCCGAAGACATGGTCGTGACCGATGCGATCCTGCGCAGCCCTGAGGCCGTGCGCGCGCACCTGCCGATCTTCACGTTGCAGACGGGCCGCCTGCACGCCGAAACGCTGGCGATGCTCGACCGGATCCGCGCGCACTACGGTTATGCGATCGAGCAGTACGCACCGGACGCCCGCGCAGTGGAAGCCTACGTGCGCGACCATGGCCTCAACGCGTTCTACGACAGCATCGAACTGCGCAAGGCCTGCTGCAACATTCGCAAGGTGGTGCCGCTGAACCGCGCACTGAAAGACGCCGACGCGTGGCTTACGGGCCAGCGCCGCGAGCAGGCGGTTACGCGTGCCGACCTGCCGTTTGCCGAAGATGACGAGGCCCGCGGCATCGCCAAATACAACCCACTGTTCGACTGGTCCGAAGCCGAAGTCTGGGCGTACCTCGAACAGCACAACGTGCCGACCAACGCGCTGCATGACAAGGGCTATCCCAGCATCGGCTGCGAGCCTTGCACGCGCGCAGTGCGCGCCGGCGACGATGTGCGCGCCGGCCGGTGGTGGTGGGAATCGCGCGACAGCAAGGAATGCGGTCTGCATGCGGCAAATGCGGTGACAAATTCGGCGACGAGCCCGTCGCAAAAGAATTGAGCGAAAGCGAAGGAAGAATCATGGGAGTGATGAGTGAGATCCCCGGCACGGCCCTGACGCCCGTGCAGAACGAACACCTCGACTGGCTGGAAGCCGAGTCGATCTACATCATCCGCGAGGTGGTGGCCGAGTGCCGCAACCCGGCGCTGCTGTTTTCGGGCGGCAAGGATTCGATCGTGATGCTGCATCTGGCGCTCAAGGCCTTCCGCCTGGGTGACCGCAAGATTGAACTGCCGTTCCCGCTGGTGCACATCGACACGGGCCACAACTACCCGGAAGTGATCACCTTCCGCGACGAGCAGGTTGCGAAGCTGGGCGCGCGCCTGGTGGTCGGCCATGTCGAAGATTCCATCAAGCGCGGCACCGTGCGCCTGCGCAAGGAAACTGATTCTCGCAACGCCGCACAGGCCGTCACGCTGCTGGAAACGATCGAATCGCACGGCTTCGATGCCCTGATGGGCGGCGCCCGTCGCGACGAAGAAAAGGCCCGTGCGAAGGAACGCATCTTTTCGTTCCGCGACGAGTTCGGCCAGTGGGATCCGAAGGCGCAGCGCCCGGAACTCTGGAGCCTGTACAACGCCCGCATGGCGCAGGGCGAGCAGATGCGTGTGTTCCCGATCTCCAACTGGACGGAACTCGACGTGTGGCAGTACATCGCTCGCGAAAACCTCGCACTCCCGCCGATCTACTACGCGCATCAGCGTGAAGTCGTGCGCAAGAACGGCCTGCTGGTGCCCGTCACGCCGATCACGCCAAAGGCCGACGGCGACGTGAGCGAAGTCCTGTCGGTGCGCTTCCGCACCGTGGGCGACATCAGCTGCACCTGCCCGGTGGCGAGCACCGCCGCCACGCCGGCCGAGATCATCGCCGAGACGGCCGTGACCGAGATCACCGAGCGCGGCGCCACGCGCATGGATGACCAGACGAGCGAAGCTTCGATGGAAAAGCGCAAGAAGGAAGGGTATTTCTGATCATGACAAATCAAGCATCGCACCAAGGCCTGCTGCGCTTCATCACCGCCGGTTCCGTCGACGACGGCAAGAGCACGCTGATCGGTCGCCTGCTGTACGACAGCAAGGCCGTGCTGACCGACCAGCTGCAAGCGCTGGCCAACGCCAAGAACAAGCGTACTGCCGGCGAGCAGATCGATTTTTCGCTGCTGACCGACGGCCTGGAAGCCGAGCGCGAGCAGGGCATCACGATCGACGTGGCGTACCGCTATTTCTCGACCGCACGCCGCAAGTTCATCATTGCGGATACGCCGGGCCATGAGCAGTACACGCGCAACATGGTGACGGGCGCCTCGACCGCGCACGCCGCCATCATCCTGATTGATGCGACGCGCGTGACGACCGTCGACGGCAAGACCGAGCTGCTGGCCCAGACCAAGCGCCATTCGGCCATCGTGAAGCTGCTTGAACTGCAGCACGTGATCGTGGCCATCAACAAGATGGACCTGGTCGACTACAGCGAAGCGCGCTTCAACGAAATCCGCACCGCCTACGATGCGCTGGCCGCACAACTCGGCCTACGCGACGTGCGCTACGTGCCGGTCTCGGCCCTGCGCGGCGACAACATCGTGCATCCGTCCGAAGCCATGCCGTGGTATCAGGGCGAGCCGCTGCTGGCGCTGCTCGAAGACCTGAAGGTGGAAGAGACCGCGCCCGTGGGCGACGATGCGCTGCGCTTCCCGGTGCAGCTGGTGGCGCGCCAGGACGGCTCGCAGGCGGACGACTTCCGCGGCTACATGGGCCGCGTCGAAGCCGGCACCGTGCGCGTGGGCCAGGCCGTGCGCGTGCTGCCCGCGAACCGCGAAACGACCGTGGCCGAAGTGCTGACGCCCAATGGCGCAGCCGCTTCTGCCGGCCCCGGCGAGACCATCACCGTGCGCCTGGCCGACGACGTGGACATCTCGCGCGGCGACACCATCGTCGCAGCCCCGACGACTGCCGCCAACGCTGCCAAGAAGCTGCACGCGGACCTGTGCTGGTTCGACGAACACGAACTGAACCCGGCCCGCAAGTACGTGCTGAAGCACACGACGTCCACCGTGTTCGCACGCGTGTCGGACGTGGAGCGCGTGCTCGATGTGCATACGCTGTCGCACGAAACCGGCCGCAAGCAGATCGCGCTCAACGATATCGGCACGGTCAACATCAGCCTGCAAAAGCCGATCGTCTGCGATACGTACGGCGACAACCCGGCCACCGGCGCGTTCATCCTGGTGGACGAAGCCACGCACCATACGGTGGCGGCTGGCATGATCCGTGCATTTTCCTGATGTGAAAGGGGCGCGTAAGTTGCGCCCCGCAGGAAAAAGCAAAGGAACCTAGGCAATGGAAGCGAAGACCCCCAAAACGCTTGGCCACGTGAGCCTGATTGGTGCGGGCCCTGGCGCCGCAGACCTCATCACGGTGCGCGGTGCACGGTTGTTGGGCGAAGCCGAGGTTGTGCTGCACGACGCACTGGTCTCGCCGGAGGTCTTCCAGTACTGCCCGCAGGCCGTGCTGATTGCGGTCGGCAAGCGCTGCGGCAAGCGCTCGACCGCGCAGCGCTTCATCAACCGCCAACTCGTCGATCTGGCCACTAAGTATCAGCGTGTCGTGCGCCTCAAGGGCGGCGATCCGATGCTGTTTGGCCGTGCTGATGAGGAATTGCAAGCGCTCGAGCAGGCCGGCATCGACTACGAAGTCGTGCCGGGCATTACCGCTGCGCTGGCAGCCGCGTCCGCCATCCGCCAGCCCTTGACCAAGCGCGGCGTCGCCCGCAGCGTTGCGTTTGTTACGCAAGCCAAGGCGACGGATCCGGATACGCCGCAACCCGAAGGCGTCGTGCCGGAACCCGTGGCGCAGGCCGATTCGCTGGTCTACTACATGGGCCGTGATCAAGCCGCCTCCATCGCGGCGGACCTGATCGCCCGTGGCCGCGCGCCGTCAACGCCCGCCTGGGTGGTCGAGGCCGCAACCACACCGGAGCAGCGCTCGGCCTGTTTCACGCTGCGGCAAATGGCCGATGGCGCCGCCGCCCAGTGGATCAACCCCGAACACCCGAGCCTGCTGATGATCGGCGACGCGTTTGCCGCGCGGGCTACGGCATCCGCGCCGGAAGTCCTCGTCAGCGAGCCGCACATCCTGGCCGCCTGAGCGACGCTCAGAACGTCAGCGCCACCTTCCCGAACACCGTTCCGGCTTCCATCGCCCGGAACGCCTCCCGCGCTTCCTGCCACGGCCGTACCTGATCGACGATCGGGTGCAAGCCGTGCACCGCCAGCGCCCGATTCATCGCCTCGAACGACGCGCGCGATCCGACCGACGCCGGCCGGATCACCGCCTTGCGCGCGAAGATCTCCAGCGGATTCACGCCACCCTCGCGCCCGGCCAGATAGCCGACCAAGTGGATCTGCCCGCCAACCCGCAACGCTTTCAGCGAGCGCTGCAGTGTGCCCCCGCCACCCACTTCGATGACGTGATCGACGCCGCGGCCGTCCGTGCGCGCGAGCACCGGTTCGTGCCATTCGGGCGTCACGCGGTAGTTGATCGTGTCCGATGCGGGCACACCCAGCCGGCGGACGCGCTCCAGCTTGGCGTCGCTGCTCGACAGCACGATGGGCCGCGCGCCGGCCATCAATGCGAACTGCACCGCGAACATCGCTACACCGCCCGTGCCTTGCACGAGCACGGTCTCGCCGGGTTGCAGGCTGCCCGCTTCGATCAGGCAATGCCACGCGGTCAGGCCTGCGCAGGGCAGGGTGGCCGCTTCGGTGTCGCTCAGGTGCGGCGGCACGACCACCGCGCCGCCCGCGTCCAGGCGGATGGTGTCGGCCAGCCAGCCGTCAATCGGGCCGCCGAGCATGCGCCGCGTGTCGGCATTGCGAAAGTCGCCGCCGTCCCAGCGTTGCCAGAAGGTGCCTGCGACACGGTCGCCAAGGCGCACCCGCGTTACGTTGTCGCCGATCGCCACGACTTCGCCTACGCCGTCGGACAACGGAATCAGCGGCAGCGGAAAGCGCGTGAAGAACGTGCCCGAAACGATCTCCAGATCGCGGTAGTTCAATGAGGCGGCGCGCGTGCGCACGATGATCTCGTCAGGACCCGGCGTGGGGTCGTCGCGCTCGATGGCGCGCAGGGCGTCAATGCCGTAATCGTCGGTCAGTGCCAGAGCTTTCATGGGTTCCTCGTTGTCGGGGGAAATGGACTGTACGCACGGTGCGTCTGGCGATACTGTCGCGCCTGGCTTAAGATGAATCCAATTCAATTTGGTCAGAAAAAACATAACGATTAGGAATATCGCCATGCTCGAGGAGATGCGCACTTTTGTGTTGTTGGCGCAGACCGGCTCGATCGCCCGCGTGGCCGAGCGCCTGCCGCTGACGCAACCGGCCGTGACCAAGCAGATTCAGCGGCTGGAGCGCGCGCTGGATACGGTGCTGTTCGACCGTCGCGTTAAGCCGTTCCGACTCACAGCTGAGGGCGAAGCGGTGCTCGCGCGGTGCCGCACCATCGTTGGCGAGTTCGAAGCCCTGCGCGGCAGCGTGCGCGCAACGGGCGAGCCGGAGGGCGTGCTGCGCGTCGGCGTGAGCCACGCGGTGGGCGATGCGCGGTTTGCGCGCGTGCTGGCTGGCCTGCGCGAGCGTTATCCGGCCGTGTCGTTCCGGTTGAGCTGCGAGTGGGGCGGCGTGCTGCGAGAGCGTCTCAACCGCGCAGAGCTGGACGCCGCGCTGTGGCTGGCGCCGTCCGGCGCGCGCGGTTACCACGCCGATGCCGGCATCCGCGTGATCGGCACCGAGCCGGTCCGCTTGATCGCCGCGCCCTCGCGCAAGCTGCCGGCCACGCTGTCGATGGCGCAAGTGACCGACGAGGCCTGGGTGCTGAACCCGGCCGGCTGCGAGATGCGGGCCTGGCTGCTGGGCCGCTACGAGGCCGATCGATTGACGCCGAACGTGGCTGCCGAGGTGCAATCGGTGCCGTTGCAGCACGCGCTGGTGGCCGAGGGTTTTGGGCTCGGTTTCGCGCCGGTGAGGCTGATTGAGCCGCAGATTGCCGAGGGCACGCTGTCGATGCACAGGCTTGCCTCGGCGCCCTCCGTCTGGGATGTTTGCGTGCAGCGCGCACCCTCGCTGGGGCGCCTGGCACGTGTGGTGGATGCGCTTGAAGCCGCGCTGTCCACCGAGGCGGCAGCGGCGCGTTAATCACCTAAGCCATCTCTGGACGCCCGCGAATGCCGCACGTCATCATCGAATACACCGCCAATGTCGAAGCCGATGCGCGCATTCCTGAGCTGATGCGCGTGCTCAACGAAGTGCTCATGGGCCATGCGCATGTGTTTCCGGTTGGCGGCATCCGCACGCGCGCGCTGCGCCTCGATCAGTACCGCATGGCCGACGGCGCCGAAGATGACGCCTTCATCCACGTGACCTTCCGCATCAAGGCAGGCCGGCAAAAAACCGTGACGGGGCCGATCTGTGCAGCCATGTTCGCCGCCATGCGCACACATCTGGCCGACGTATTTGCGCGCCGCTATCTCGGGTTGACACTGGAGTTGGTGGAGTTTGACCCGCATGGCTTTCACGTCGAGAACAACGTGCATGCGCGTTTTGCGCGCGTCGCGGAACCGCGGTAGGACGTCTGGCTTAGCCGAGTTGCCGCACGCAGTAACCCGCAATGGCGTCGAGCACGGCGTCGTTTTCGCCAACGGCGTCGACGCAGCGGATGGAGAGCGCGGGGTGGGCCTGCGCGCATTGCGCGACCAGCGCGGGCAGGTCGCGCCGCAGGTGTCCGCCCTGGCCGAAGAACACCGGCACGATGGTGATGCTCTGTGTGCCGCTTGCGGCCAGGTCATCGATGGTGCTCGGCAGATCGGGCGCCATCAGTTCAAGAAAGGCGAGGCGCGTGTCGACGTCCGGTTGCTGTGCAGCCAAACGGGCTTGCAGGCGATCGAATGGTTCGCGCCAGCGGGCATCGCGAGCGCCGTGTGCGAACAGGACAAGCGCGCGCTCGGCCATCAGTGGCGCTCCACCCAGCGCAGGCTGACCAGCGCCAGTGCCAGATACAGCGCGCCCGGCACGATGGCCGTGAAGATGGCGGGCCAGGTGTTCAGCAGGCCGACGTGCGAGAAGAGGTTGTTGACGAGCTGGAACGACAGCCCGAGCATGA
The DNA here is from genome assembly GCF_958350185.1 of Ralstonia edaphi. Lineage (NCBI taxonomy): Bacteria > Pseudomonadati > Pseudomonadota > Betaproteobacteria > Burkholderiales > Burkholderiaceae > Ralstonia > Ralstonia edaphi. Next base: position 787,262 of record NZ_CATWHI010000002.1, on the reverse strand, counting down.
TGCCTCCGAATACCTTCAGGCCAACCGCGCCCGCACGTGCATGCAGATACGCAAAGGGCAGGGCCAGCGCCATCATCACCAGCACGGTGAACGGATAGACCACCTTCTTCCACAGCGCGATCTCGTAGCGCTGCGTGTCCTGCTTGTTGTCGCGCAGGTGGCGGATGTACTGGAAGAGGTCCAGCGTGGCCATGCGGTCAGGCGTCACCATCAGCACCGACAGGATCTGCGGCGTGAGCTCGGATCGCATCTGCTGCTGCGGCAGCTTGGTTTGCTCGCCGCGGAAGTCGGGCGCCAACGCGTCGGGAGCGCCGGGCACGGCCTGCACCGTGTCCTGCGGGGCGACGGTGCCCGGCTTGCGCGGGAATTCAATGAAGCGCGTCTCCGTCACGCCATTCAGTTGCCAGTTCTGGTGGCCTTGATAGCGCGCCTGCTCCGCTACGCGAATCGAACTCAGGCGGTAGTCCGAATCGAATTCATAGATGCGCAGCCCCTTGATGGACTGGTCGGGCTGCAGCGACCCGACATTGACGAAGCGGGTGACTTCGCCGCCCGTGCCGTCCGGCTTGGCGGGGCCGCGATCCTTCACCCACACGCCTGAGCGGAAGCCGGCCGACACCGTCGCGCCCAGCGCTTCCAGTCGCACCTTCTGTGCGTACTCTTCGGCCTTCGGGCCAATGAATTCACCAAAGATGTACGTCACCAGTGCCAGCGGCAGTGCAATCTTGAACAACGACAGCAGCGCGCGGCGCGTATCGAGCCCCGCCACGCGAAAGATCGTAAATTCTGACTGGCTCGCCATCTGCGAAAACACATAGATGGCGCTGATGAGCGCCGCCACCGGAATCACCTCATACACACGCGTCGGCGCTTGCAGCATCACGTGGAAAAACGCGACAAGCGTGGTGTAGCGTCCGACCACCGAGCCCAGCTCGCCCAGCATGTCGAAGAAGATGAACAGCGCCAGCACCGCAAACAGGATGAAGACGAACACGCCGTAGATCTGGCGCGCGAAGTATTTCTCGTAGACCGGCATCTTCATCACGCACCCGCCTTCTTGGGTGCGAAGCCGAGCAGGGCGGAAATCCCCTTCAGGCCGGCCGCGCTGTAATGCCGAAAGCGGAACAGCAGCACCGCGCAGATGAAGGCGACCAGGTGGATCGGCCACCAGGCCATGAACACATTCATCTTGCCCTGCGAGACCCACGCCTGCGACAGGTTCAGCAGGTTCGAATACGTCAGGTAGATCAGCACCGCGAAGATCATTGGCGTGTAGCGGCCCAGGCGCGGGTTGACGTAGGCCAGCGGAATGGCGATCAGCACGAAGTTCAGCGCCAGCAGCGGCAGGCCGATCCGCCAGACCAGTTCGCCGAGGTTCTCGGGCGTCGGGTTGGCGAGCAGATCCTTCGTGGAGCGGCTCTTGGTCGGCAGGTTGGCGTCAGCCTGCGGCGGCTTGTTGGCCACCTTCACGCCGTATTTGTCGAATTCGACGATGCGGTAGTCGAGCTTGCCGGGGGTGCCTTCATAGCGGCGGCCCTTGTCGAGCACCACAAAGCGGTCGCCGTTGGGCATCGTCTTGAATTCGCCCGTCTTGGCCATCGCCACGCCGATCTTGTCCTGCTCCGCATTGGCGACGAACAGGTTGCGGGCGTGCTTCATGCCGTTATCAACGCCCTCGATGAACAGCACGTAGTTGCCGTGCGCGGGCTCGATGAAGCGGCCGGCGGAGATCATCGACAGCACGTCGCGCTGCTCGAAGCGGTCTCGGAACAGCGCGCTCTGCTGGTTGGCCCACGGCCAGCCGAACAGCGCCAGCAGCGCCACCAGCACGATGAACGGCAGCGAGAAGCGCAGCACCGGGCGGATGAAATCCGTCAGGCTGATGCCCGAGGTGAACCACACCACCATCTCGGAATCCTTGTACCAGCGCGTCAGCACGAGCAACACCGAGATGAAGAGCGTGGCGCACAGCAGAATCGCCAGGTAGCCCAGCGTTGCGAGGCCGATGAGGAGCAGGACGTCATTCGGGTTGGCCTCGCCGTTGGCGGCCATGCCGAGAATGCGGATCACCAGGGTGGTCAGCATGAACGTCAGCAGCACGAGGAAGACGGCGCCGGCAGTAAAGGACAGCTCGCGTCGCAGGGCTTGTTCGAAAATCATGCGGATGCGGGAAGGGAGGACGAGGTCTAGGCCAGGTTGGGACGATGCGTGCCCATCTAGGTTCCATCGGAGCCCCCGCGCAAAATGGCGGATAATGTGGGCTTTCGTTGACTCGCCTCATAGAGAGAAGCGCGATGGAATTTAGCACAAAAGCCCTGGACTGGGCCAAAGCCGGCGCCCTGGCCGCCAAGAGCGATTGCCTCGTGATCGGTCTGTTCGAGTCGCAGACCCTGGCCGGCGCCGCAAAGGCGCTGGACGTGGCCACCAAGGGCCTGGTTGCCCGTCTCGTCAAGCTGGGCGACTTTGAGGGCAAGCGCGGTACGTCGCTGCTGCTGCACGAAGTGGCCGGCGTGGGCGCCGCGCGCGTGCTGCTGGTCGGTCTGGGCAAGGAAGCCGACTTCACCGACCGCGCCTACGCCGAAGCCGTGCGCACAGCGCTGCGCGCGCTGGCCAGCACCAAGGCCGCCAGCGTGACGTGGACGCTCACCGAACACACCGCGCGCGACAAGGACACCGTCTGGGCCGTGCTGACCGCCGTCACGCTCATCCGCGAAGCCAGCTACCGCTTCATCGAGCGCCATCCGGAACTCAAGAGCAAGCGCGACAAGAACGGCACCAGTCTGCGCAAGCTGGTGCTGGCCGTGCCGACTGCCGATGCCAAGGCCGCCAGCGTGGCCGCAGCGCGCGGCACCGCCATCGCCAACGGCATGGACCTCACGCGTGACCTGGGCAACCTGCCGTCCAACATCTGCACGCCGACGTACCTGGCCAATACCGCACGCCAGATCGCCAAGGATTTCAAGCTCAAGGTGGAAGTGCTCGGCCGCAAGCAGATCGAGGCCCTGAAGATGGGGGCTTTCCTGGCCGTGACGAAGGGCAGCGTGGAGCCGCCGGCATTCATCGTGCTGCGCTACGACGGTGGCCCGGCCAAGCAGGCGCCGGTGGTGCTGGTCGGCAAGGGCATCACGTTTGATACGGGCGGCATCTCGCTCAAGCCGGGTGAGGGCATGGACGAGATGAAGTACGACATGTGCGGCGCTGCCTCCGTGCTCGGCACGCTGCGTGCTGTGGCCGAAATGGGCCTCAAGCAGAACGTCATCGCCGTGGTGCCGACCTGCGAGAACATGCCCAGCGGCGTCGCCACCAAGCCGGGCGATGTGGTGACCAGCATGTCGGGCCAAACCATCGAGATCCTGAATACCGATGCCGAAGGCCGCCTGATTCTGTGCGATGCGCTCACCTACGTGGAGCGCTTCAAGCCGGCGGTGGTGATCGACGTGGCAACGCTCACGGGCGCCTGCATCATCGCGCTAGGCCACATCAACACCGGCATGTACGCCCGCAGCGATGCGCTGGCCGATGCCCTGGTGGCGGCGGGCAAGCAGTCGCTCGACACCGCGTGGCGCATGCCGCTGGACGAGGAATACCAGGAACAGCTCAAGTCCAATTTTGCCGACATGGGCAACATCGGCGGCCGCCCGGCCGGCAGCGTGACGGCCGCCTGCTTCCTGGCGCGCTTTACTGAAAAGTACGACTGGGCTCATCTCGACATCGCTGGCACGGCGTGGAAGAGCGGCGCGGCCAAGGGCGCCACGGGCCGCCCGGTACCGCTGCTGACGCGCTTCCTGATGGACCGCGGTTGACGAGCCGGAGGCACTGCACCGTATGACCCGCGTCGATTTCCACAGCAATGTGCCCGGCAAGCTGGCGTATGCCTGCCGGCTCGTGCGCAAGGCCTACGGCGCAGGCCAGAAGGTGATCGTGGTCGGGGATCAGGCTGCGCTGCAAGCGTTCGACACGCAGTTGTGGACGTTCAGCCAGCTCGATTTCCTGCCGCATTGCGGCCTGCGGCATCCGCTGGCCGCGCAGACGCCCATCCTGCTGGCCGATGCAACTGAGCCGCTGGACGACGCACCGCATCACGACATCCTCGTCAACCTGTCGTTCGATCCGCCGCCGCTGTTCGCGCGCTTCGAGCGGCTGATCGAGATCGTGGGCGATGACGATGCCGATCGCGCCGCTGCGCGCGATCGCTTCCGTTTCTACCGCGATCGCGGTTACCCGATCCAACACCACGACGTGGGGCGCGCATGACCGACGGACGCTATCCCGGGTCCCAGGCGGACAACAACATTCCAGTTCTGACGGAGATTGTCGAGCTGGAGGATGCCGCGCCCACGGCAGCGCCCGCCGCGACGCCGCCCGCGCCCGTTGCGGCTCCCGGCGCAGATGTGCCGCCCGCCCTGCGCGAGCAGGGCCTTGCGCCGACTTCGGCCATGCCACCCGCCGGCACCGACGCCGCCCGCGTGATGGGCGACGTGATGTGGCGTTTCCAATCCGAATGGCCAGCGCTTATCGAAGCGCAGTGCCGTGCCGCCATGGAGTCGCGCCTGTCGTTGCTGAGTGAGCAGCTCGCAGCGGAATTGACCCGCACGCTGGAGGCCCGTCTGATGGATTGGCTGGGTGCCGCGCTGGACGATGCGCTCGCCGCGCAGCAGAAGCCACCGCATCGCTGATCGCACAAAGAAAAACCCGCCGTCTGGCGGGTTTTTTTGTGGGGTGTCGCGAACAACTCAGTCCGTTACCGCGCCCTTGCTGGCCGTTGCTGCCAGTTTCGCGAACTTCGCCAGCACGCCGCGCGTGTAGCGCGGTGCGGGTTGCTTCCAGGCGGCGCGGCGGCGCGCGAGCTCGTCGTCCGGCACATTCAGCTGCAGCAGGCGCTGGTGCGCGTCGATGGTGATCGAGTCGCCTTCCTGCACGAGGCCGATCGTGCCGCCCACGTACGCTTCTGGTGCGACGTGGCCGACCACCATGCCCCACGTGCCGCCCGAGAAACGTCCGTCGGTGATAAAGCCGACCGACTCGCCCAGGCCCTTGCCGATGATGGCCGACGTCGGGGCCAGCATCTCGGGCATGCCCGGACCGCCCTTCGGCCCCAGATAGCGCAGTACGAGGATGTCGCCGGCCTTGATCTGGTCGCCGAGGATTGCGCTCATGGCGCTTTGCTCGTCGTCGAACACGCGCGCCGGGCCGGTAATGACGGGGTTCTTCAGGCCGGTGATCTTCGCCACGGCGCCTTCCTCGGCAAGATTGCCTTTCAGGATGGCGAGGTGGCCTTCCTTGTAGAGCGCCTTGTCGATCGGCAGGATCACGTTCTGATCGGCGCGCGGCTGGTCGGGCACATTGGCGAGTTCTTCCGCCAGCGTCTTGCCCGTGATGGTGATGCAATCCCCATGCAGCAGGCCGGCGTTGAGCAGCAGCTTCATCACCTGCGGGATGCCGCCGGCCTCGTGCAGGTCGGTCGCCACATACTGGCCCGACGGCTTGAGGTTGCAGATGACGGGCACGCGCTGGCGGACCCGCTCGAAGTCATCGATGGTCCATTCCACTTCGGCCGCGTGGGCAATGGCCAGGTAATGCAGCACGGCGTTGGTCGAGCCGCCGGTCGCCATGATGACGGCCACGGCGTTTTCGATGGATTTGCGCGTGATGATGTCGCGCGGCTTCAGGTCGCGGCGCACGGCTTCGACGAGCACGCGGGCGGATTCGGCGGCGCTGTCGACCTTCTCCTGATCGGGATTGGCCATCGTCGATGAATACAGCAACGACATGCCCAGCGCTTCAAACGACGAACTCATCGTGTTGGCCGTGTACATGCCGCCGCACGAACCGCTCGACGGGCAGGCGTTTTTCTCGATGCCCTCGAAGTCCTCCTCGCTCATGCGGCCGGCGGTGAATTCGCCCACGGCCTCGAACGACGACACGATGGTCAGGTCCTTGCCCTTCCAGTGCCCCGGCTTGATGGTCCCGCCGTACACGTAGATGCCCGGCACATTCGTGCGCGCCAGGGCGATCATGCCGCCGGGCATGTTCTTGTCGCAGCCGCCGATGACGACGACGCCATCCATCCATTGGCCGTTGACGCAGGTCTCGATGCAGTCGGCAATCACTTCGCGCGAGATCAGCGAGAACTTCATGCCCTCCGTGCCCATCGACATGCCGTCGGAAATGGTGGGCGTGCCGAAAATCTGCGGATTCGCGCGGGCGTCTTTCACGGCAGCCACCGCGGCATCGGCCAGCTTCTGCAGGCCGGAGTTGCACGGCGTGATGGTCGAATGGCCGTTGGCCACGCCGATCATCGGATTGTTGAAGTCGTCTTTCGTGTAGCCCAGCGCGTAGTACATCGAGCGGTTGGGGGAGCGCGCCACGCCCTGTGTGATGTGCTGTGAACGCTTGTTGTCTGGCATGGGGGTCTCCGTGGGTCGGCACTATCGTTGTAGTCAACTGGCTGGCGCCCAGCATGCGCTTGGAGAAATGGCGCGTCAAATATATTATTGAGAGATTATTAAGTCGTAAAAAGTATCAATTGCCGATATGGATCTGCGCCAGCTTCGCTACTTCGTGACCGTTGCCGAAGAACTGCATTTCGGCCGTGCCGCCGAGCGGCTTTCGATGACGCAGCCGCCGCTGTCGCAGCAGATTCGCGCATTGGAAGACGAACTGGGCGTCACGCTGTTCCACCGCACGCAGCGTTCCGTGGCGCTGACGGCCGTCGGCGCGCGCTGGCTGGGCGAAGTGCGACGCGTGCTGGCAGAGGCGAACGCGCTGCCGGGGCTCGCGCAACGGCTGGCGCGGGGGGAGGTCGGCACGCTGTCGCTGTCCTTCGTCAGCACCGCCGATTACGGCATCCTACCGGCCTTGCTGCGGCATTTTCGCGATGCGCGCCCCGATGTGCAGCTTCTGCTGCGCGAGGCCACGAGCGATGTGCAAATCGAAGCGCTGCTGGCGGGCGATGTGGATGCCGGCGTCGTGATTGCACATCACGCCGGCTCCGTACCGGGCGAGCTGGAATACCGCCCGCTGGTGCGCGAGCGTCTCGTGCTGGCGGTACCCGCGTCGCGCGCGGCGCAATGGGGCGCGGTGCCCGGCCAGCCGATTGCCCTGGCGGACGCCGCGGCCGAACCGCTGATCATCTTCCCGCGGCGGTCCGCGCCTGCGCTGTATGACATCATTACCGGCTATCATGCCGCGCACGGCGGACGGCCCGAAGACCCCGGCGCCGCCACGCGCATCGGCCAGGAAGCCATTCAGATGCAGACCATCGTCAGCCTCGTTTCCGCCGAGATGGGCGTCGCGCTGGTGCCTGCATCGCTATGCAACCTCCAGCGGACCGGCGTGGTCTATCTCGAACTCGCCGCGCCCAGCCCGTTCATCGAGACCGGTCTGGTGTGGCGGCGCGATGCGGCTTCGCCGGTGCTGCCGTGGTTCGTGGCCAGTGCGGAAGCCGTCGCCAAGCTGCAAGAAGACAACCAAACCTGAAACCCACAGGATTCATGCTCATCCATCCGCAATTCGATCCCGTCGCCCTGCATCTGGGGCCGCTCGCCATCCGCTGGTACGGCCTGATGTATCTGGCGGCGTTCATCATGTTCCTGTGGTTCGGCCGCCTGCGCACCCGCCAGCCGCACATCGCTGCCGAAGGCTGGACCGGCCGCGACCTCGACGACATGCTCTTCTACGGCGTGCTCGGCGTGATTCTCGGCGGGCGCCTCGGCTACGTGCTGTTCTACAAGCCGGATTGGTATTTCACCCACCCGCTCGACATCTTCAAGGTCTGGGAAGGCGGCATGGCCTTCCACGGCGGCTTCCTGGGCGTGGTCGTGGCGATGATGCTGTATGCGCGCATGCGCGGCCGCTCGTGGATGCAGGTGACCGATTTCATCGCGCCGATGGTGCCGTGCGGCCTCGCGGCGGGGCGCCTCGGCAACTTCATCAACGGCGAGCTGTGGGGCCGCGTGTCGTCGCCCAACCTGCCGTGGGCGATGATGTTCCCGCAGGCGCAGGGCGAAGACCGGGAGTGGTTGCTTTCGCATGCGCAGGACGCCGTCACCAGCGGCCTGCAGGCCATTTTCGACCAGTACCACATGCTGCCGCGCCACCCTTCGCAGATCTATCAGTTCCTCGGCGAAGGCGTGCTGTTCTTCATCCTGCTGTGGCTGTATGCGCGCAAGCCGCGGCCGATGGGTGCGGTGTCGGGCGCATTCCTGCTCGGCTACGGCGTGTTCCGCTTCGCTGCGGAATTTGCGCGTGAGCCGGACAACTTCCTCGGCTTGCTCGCGGCGAACCTGTCGATGGGGCAGTGGCTGTCGCTGCCAATGATCCTGATCGGCATCGCCATGCTGGTCTGGTCCTATCGTCGTGCAGGCAACGGTGCAAAAAACCAGGCGCACGCCTGACATCGTCACCGCGCAAAGAAAAAGCCACCGGACTTCGGTGGCTTTTTTCATGGAGCGGCTCGCGGCTTACTTCAGCATCTGCACGGCGCCGGAAACCGTCACCGTGACCTGCGCCTTGCCGCCCTCGATGGGCACCGGCGCCGAATCGAACGATGCCGGAGCGGCTGCCATGCGCATCATCGGACGCGGGCCCGGGTTGTTGCTGCCCTCGCTCACGTGCACGTCACGGATCGTGTAGCTCGAGTAGCCAAACAGCTTGGTGGTCGCCAGTGCCTTGTCGCGGAACGAACTCACAGCCTGATCGATGAGCTTGGCCTCCGCCGCCGTGCGCGCCTCGCGCGACAGCGTGAAGTTCACGTTCTGCACCTGCATCTGGTTGGCCAACTGGCCGGCCAGCTTGGACGCCGCCGCAAAGTCCTTCGACGTGATGCGTACTTCGGCCCGGCCACGCCAGACGCTGATCTTGCCGTTGCGATCGGTGTTCGGATAGATATTGAAGCCGCCCGTTTCGGCTTGCACGCCGGACGTCCGCTTGGCCTGGTTGATCACCTCATCGGCCTTGCGCGACAGCGTTGTGGAGATGGCGCCCGGGTCCGCCCCTTCCTGCTCGGCGCTCAGCGTGAGCGTGACGGTGTCGGTCGGCACTTCGGCCACCGCCTGGGCATCCAGCGAAAGCACGCCCGAATGGTTCGTCTCAGGAGCGGCCTGTGCGAAAGCAGTCGTCATCATTGCAGTCCCCAAAATGGTTGCGGCCAGGACAGATTTCATTGTGTTCTCCCAAAAAAGCAATGTGATGCGTCTGACTGGCTCCTACGCGCATCGTTCATCACGTTTGTAACAATTTCCCGCCGCGCACCGTCATTTACTCCGGATCGCGCATCAATTTCGTGGTGATGTAACGCCACTGCGCCGGTGTGACGGGCGTGATCGAAAGGCGGTTGCCGCGTTGCAGCACCGTCATGTCGGCCAATGGTTCGTGCGCACGCAGCGTCGGCAGATCGATCAGCGCGCACTTGCGTACGAACTTCACGTCGACCAGCATCCAGCGGGGCGCTTCCGGCTTCGACGCGGGATCGTGGTAGTGGCTTTTGGCGTCAAACTGCGTGGGATCCGGATAGCTAGTCGAGCAGACTTCCGCCAGCCCCGCGATGCCGGGCTGCGGACAGGACGAGTGGTAGAACAGCACGCCGTCGCCGATGCGCATGCGGTCACGCATGAAGTTGCGCGCCTGATAATTGCGCACGCCGGTCCAGGGCAGGGTGCCTTCAGCGTGCAGCGTGTCGATGCTGGCCTCGTCGGGCTCGGACTTCATCAACCAGTATTGGGTGGCCATCGTGTGAGACGCACGGGCGACGTGCGGAAGTGGCGGTGTGCGCAGCATAGCAACACGGCCGTCGCCTCGCCATTGGCCGCGCACCAACGGCGAGCGCATTCACGATAGGCAAAGAAAAAGGCGGTAGCGCACATGTGCACTACCGCCTTTTGTTGGGTCCCCACCTTGGCCGCTAGACCCGCATCCTGAACCCAAGTGAGGTTCAGAGTGGCAGCGGAAGCCGCATTTCGGGTACATCACCGGCGCAGGGAGCCCACGACTTGCGTCGCACGCTATGCACTGGAAGACGCGCTCGCCCACACGGCATATCCCGCACCAAGCAATGCTTATCGGTTCAAGGAATTAATGGCCATGGCGAACCAGGCAGGGAAACTGTCAGACGCATCATCACGCTGTGTTTCGAGCGCATGGCGATGCGTCTGAGAGATTCATCGCAGGCAACCGTTTTTCTCTACCCTGTAGCCGCTAACGCCTTATGCCATAAGGGTTTGCGGGAGATGGCGGAAGCCATTGGGTGACACTATACACCCGTTCGCATCCGAACCCAAGCCCGGATGCGATCCGGTTACAAACACGTTTTGTACTGAATCAAATGACTTCGCCGTACTGGCGCAGCGCCTCGTCCGTGCGGGCGTTCAGGTCGGCCAGCTTGGCGCGAATCGTGTCGATCGGCAGGGCAGAATCGGATGCGGCCTGGCGTTGCATCGACAGCAAATCCGATGCGATGCTGATGGCGGCCATCACGGCGACGCGCTCGATGCCCTTGGTGTTCGAGCCGTTCTTGATGCGCGTCATCTGGTTGTCGACCATGGCTGCGGCTTCACGCAGCGCGGCCTCGTTATCGGCCGAGACAGCGAACTTGTAGGGCTGCCCGGCGATGCTCACTTCAATTTGCTTGCTGCTCATGCTTAGGTCTCCGAGTGCGGGGCGGGGGCGGCCGTTGTTTCTTCGGCGCCGGCGGCCTGGCCGAGGAGGTCAAGCTGGCGGGCGTCGGTGGCCGTGGGCAGCTTGTCGAGAATCGATTGGATGCGCAGTTGCGCCTCTTCGATCTTGGCATTGAGCACGCTGCGATCGGCGACCATCGCGTCGCGTTCGGTCTTGGATGCCTCGGCTTCCGCCTGAAGCCGCTCGACTTCGGCGCGCAGGCGCTGGTTCTCGGCGGCGAGCGCATCGGCGTGACGCAGCACGCGCGTGATCTTGCCGGCAAGTTGTTCGAGTTCGTTCAGCATTGGGTGTCAATCAGAATCGAGTGGGGGGATTTTAGCCGATCATGCGCGTCGCGCCTGTCCTCCATACGGATGCGCAAGAGGCGCCGGCGTGAGGCGAAGGACTTGGTGCAACGGGCGCAGGGTGTGTTTTTACCGCGACTGCGGCGGGTTTTGCATGCCTTTTCCGTTAAACTTCGCGGCGTCCTGGTGCCCGCAGCACCAACTGCAGTTAAACGGGAAGCAGGGAGCGCGCGCCCCAAGCGATGCGCCAACCTGCGCTGCCCCCGCAACGGTAAGCGAACGCCGCGTGTACCCGCCATCTCGCGAACAAGAAGATGGGTGCCGCGCGGTCTGTCCATACGCCACTGTTCCTTCGGGAATGGGAAGGCGGACAGGCCGCTTCGCCAGCCCGGATACCGGCCAGGACGGTGGATCTCAGAGAACCAATTCACGGTCCTGCTGCGCCGCCCGATCTTGGCCCTGTGATACTCGCCGTACCCATGTACGGCTGCGTTTCTCGGTCCAACCTCGGGCGGCTCGCTACGGACCGTGAGCCGGTTCTAAGCCGATGTGAGGGAACCGCATCGAGATCCTGCTGCCAGCGACCCGCGGGGGAACGGGTCCGGCTGACGCTTCTTGTCTTTTCAACATGAGCTTGACTACAAAGCGGCCACTCCGGATGCCCCGGACGGCCATGCGCGCGCTTGCCGGCGCACTCACGGGGGTCATGGCAGGTGCTGTTGCGCCGGCCTGGGCACAAAGCACTACACAGGTCGCCAGCACGCCCGTCGGCGAGCTGAACCCGACGGTGGTGACGGCCTCGCGCAGCGAGCAGCCCCTGTCGGACGCGCTGCCCCACACGACGGTCATCAGCCGCGCCGATATCGAGCGCTCGCAGGCGCCGGATGCGGTAACGCTGCTGCGCCGGGAGGCCGGTATCGAAATCGCGCAGAACGGCGGCCCTGGCACCAACGCCAGCCTGTTCATGCGCGGCGCCAGTTCCAATCAGACGCTGGTTCTGATTGACGGGGTGCGTGTGGCGTCCGGCACTTCGGGCGGCGCGCAGATCGGGCAATTGATGGCCGATCAGATTGATCACATCGAGGTGGTGCGCGGCAATGTGTCTGCGCTGTACGGCTCCGATGCGATTGGCGGCGTGGTGCAGATCTTCACGCGCAACGGTCGCGGCCACGGCCCGCTCGCCAATGCCGAGATCGAATACGGCGCCCGCAATACCAAGCGCGCGCAGGCCGGCATCAGCGGCTCGCTGGGCGAGAACGGCGATACGTCGTTTGCGGTGTCGGTGTCGGAATTCAAGACCAACGGCTTCTCGACCATGAACCCGTTGCAGGCGCCCAAGGCGAATCCGAACGACAACCCGTACACGAACAAGAGCGTGTCGGCGCAGTTGTCGCATCGTTTCTCCGCAGATTGGCAAGCGGGCCTGACGTACTTCCAGACCTGGGGCGATGTCAGCTACGACAACGCCTTCGGCAAGCGGACGGACAACAACGTTGCCCACAACGTGGTGCGTTCGATGTCGGCTTACGTGGACGGCAAGGTGACGCAGGACTGGAAGACGCGTGTGACGCTGTCGCAGGGCGACGACCGCAGCCTGAACTTCACGAACGGTGTGCTGCAGGTGCCCTCGCGCTTCAACACGCGCAATCAGACGGCGAGCTGGCAGAACGACTGGGCCTTCATGCCCAACCAGTTGCTGAAGGTGGGCCTGGAGCATCTGCAGACCACCGTCGACAGCGATGCGTACAACGTGCCCACGCGCAACGTCGATTCCGGCTACATCGGTTACGAAGGCAAGTTCGGCCCGCACCAGCTGCAGTTGAACCTGCGCCGCGACCGCTACTCGGACTTCGGGGGCGCCAACAGCTATTACGCCGGCTACGGCTTCGCATTCAACCCGCAATGGAAGGCGGTGGCCAGCGTGAGCAACGCCTTCCGCGCGCCGAGCTTCAACGAGCTTTACTACCCGTTCTTCGGCAGCCCGACCCTGCAGCCCGAGAAGGCGCGCTCGGTGGAAGCGGGCGGGGAGTACAGCAGCGCGATGGGCCTGGTGCGCGTGACGGCGTTCGAGACCGACTACAGCAACCTGATCACGAGCGCGTTCGATCCGGTGTCGGGTAATTTCCTGGCCGCCAACGTGAACCGCGCGCGGGTGAACGGCGTGGAAACCTCGTATCGGGGGTCGATCTATGGCGTGGACCTGCGGGCCAGCTTTACCATGCAGAACCCTCAGGACTTGTCGGCCAACCAGTTGCTGGCGCGCCGTGCGCGGCACTTCGGCAGCGTCTCGGCGTACAAGACGTTCGGGCCGTTCTCGGCGGGCGTGGAGTGGAATGCAGCGGGTGACCGCCAGGATTCGACCAAGACGCTCGGCGGCTATGGCTTGCTGAACCTGGTCGGCCGCTACCAGATCACGCCGGACTGGGCAGTGTCGGCACGTGTTGAAAACGTGACGAACAAGAACTACCAGTTGATCTATCCGTACAACACGGCATCGCGTGGGGTGTTCTTCACGCTGTCGTGGCAACAGCACGAACCGAAGCGATGACAACACCTGCACTGCCCGCACGCGGTTTTGCCTGGCGACTGTGGTCGCTGCTGGCACTCGCGTGCGTGGTGGTGCTGGTGGCGTCGTTGATGCTCGGCAGTGTGAGGCTGTCGCCCGCCGAGGTCTGGCGGGCGCTCTTTTTTGGCAATAGCGGCGGCGATAGCCTGGCCGCAGGCATCGTCACCGAATTGCGCCTGCCGCGTGCAGGTGCTGCGTTTGCTGCCGGCGGGCTGTTGGCCTTTGCCGGGGCGCTCATGCAGATGCTGCTGCGCAATCCGCTGGCCGATCCGTATGTGCTGGGCGTCTCCGGTGGCGGGGCGGTGGCGGCGCTCACGGCGATGTTGTTTTCGCTGCCGTGGTGGGCGGTGCAGACGAGTGCCGGCGCCGGGGCGTTGTTGTCGATGGCGCTGGTGGCTGCGCTGGCGCGTCAGCACCTGTGGCGCGGCGAGCCCGGCGAGGCCAATGCGCGCCTGCTGCTCGGTGGCGTGGTCATGGCCTCCGGCTGGGTCGGCCTGATCACGCTCATCTTGACGGTGGCGCCCGAGAACAAGCTGCGCGGCATGATTTTCTGGATGGTCGGCGACCTCGGTGGCGCCGATCGTTACGCGGGCGCGTTGCTGGCGCTCGTGGCGGCGGTGGCCGTCGTGTTGCCACATGCGCGTGACCTGAACGTGCTGCTGACCGGCGAAACGCGCGCCCGTGCGCTGGGCGTGCCGGTGGCGCGTGTGCGTGCGTTGATCTACGTGGTGGCTTCGCTGTGCACCGCGGTGGCGGTGACCATTGCGGGTTCCGTGGCCTTTGTCGGCCTGCTGGTGCCGCACATGGTGCGCCTGGCGTGGACGCGCGACGTGCGCATCCACTTGCCGGCTACAGCGATGGCCGGCGGCGGGCTGCTGATGCTGGCCGACCTGATCGCCCGCACGCTGATCGCCCCGACGCAACTGCCCGTGGGCGTGATCACCACCATGCTCGGCGTGCCGACGTTTCTCTATTTGCTGATGCGGAGCGCGCGATGAGCTGGTGGCGCCGTCCAAGTCCCGCTTCGGATGCATTCGCGCGATTGGACGCAGCGCCCGAACTGGCGCTGCGCGATCTGCGAGTGGCGATCGATGGGCGTGTGCTGGTCGAGCGATTGTCGATGAGGGCCACCGCCGGCCAACTCTGGTGTGTGGTCGGGCCGAATGGCGCCGGCAAGTCGACCTGGCTTTCCGTGCTGGCAGGGCTGCGCGCGCCGGATGGCGGCAGTGTTACGCTCGACGGTGTGCCGCTCGCCGATTGGCCTGCGCTGGCCATGGCACGCCGCCGCGCGTTCCTGCCGCAGACCTTGCATGACACGTTCCCGATCACTGTGTACGACGCCGTGATGACCGGTCGCCATCCGCACCTGGCGCGCTGGGAGTGGGAAGGCGACACCGATGCCCGTGCCGTGGAGGCAGCGATGTCTGCACTGCAGTTGCAGCCTCTTGCCCAGCGCGATGTGCGCACGCTTTCCGGCGGCGAACGTCAGCGCGTGGCGATGGCAGCCGTGGTGGCGCAGGAGGCGCGCGTGCTGTTGCTCGATGAGCCCGTCGCGCACCTCGACTTGCATCAGCAGGTTGCCGTGCTGCGCCTGCTGCGCGAAGGCTGCCGCAAGCACGGCTGGCTGGTCGTGCTGACGGTGCACGACTTGAACCTTGCGCGCCGCTTCGCCACGCATGCGCTGCTGATGGATGGTGAAGGGCATACCGCTTCCGGTATCGCCGCGGATGTGCTCACCCCCGAGCACTGCGCGCGCGTGCTGCGCACTCCCATTGCCGAGGTGGCCGACGGCCGCCACACGGCCCTGATTCCTGATGACCCCGATGACGACTGAAGACAACAACGATGGCGTGAACGAGCGCCACCGCTCCCGCATGCAACGCAAGAAGGCCGTGGTGGACGCCAAGATTGCCGCCGCGACCGACGTACGCGGCGTGCTGCTCGTCAACACCGGCAACGGCAAGGGCAAATCCAGCTCCGGCTTTGGCATGGTGATCCGCGCCATGGGCCACGACATGCAGGTCGGCGTGGTGCAGTTCATCAAGGGCGCGATCCCGACGGGCGAAGAACGTTTCCTGCGCCGCTTTCCTGAACAATGCCGCTTTCACGTGATGGGCGAAGGCTATACATGGGAGACGCAGGACCGCACGCGCGACATTGAAAAGGCACAAGCCGCATGGGCCTGCGCGCGCGAGCTGCTGAGCGATCCGACCATCGGCCTCGTGCTGCTGGACGAATTGAACATCGCGCTCAAGTACCACTACCTTGACGTGCAGACGGTGCTGGCCGACTTGCGCGCGCGCCCCTCCGCGCAGCATGTGGTGATCACCGGGCGCGGCGCGCCGCCCGAGCTGATCGACGCCGCAGATACCGTGACCGACATGACGCTCGTCAAGCACGCGTTTTTCCAGGGCATCCAGGCGCAGCCGGGAGTCGAACTGTAATGAAACAAGCGATGCACATTCCGCCATTTGACGATGCGTTGCGCGCGCGCCTGCAGGCCGCCGTGGACAGCAAGACCAAGCCGCTCGGTGCGCTGGGCCGGCTTGAATCGCTGGCCGTGCAGATCGGCCTGATCCAGAACACCGACACACCGCAGCTGACGCGCCCCGCCATAGTGGTGTTTGCCGCAGACCACGGCATCGCCCACGCGGGCGTGAGCGCGTATCCGCAAGCGGTGACGGCCCAGATGGTGCTCAACTTCATCGCGGGCGGAGCGGCCGTCAACGTGTTCTGCCGCCAGCATGGGTTTGCGCTGGAAGTGGTGAACGCAGGCGTCGCCGCGCCGCTGTGGACGGCCGGTACGCCGGGCCTGATCGACGCTCCCGTCGGCCCCGGCACACGCAACTTTGCCGCCGAGGGTGTTCAGCAAGCCGCCATGACTGCCGACGAACGCGATCGCGCCATGGCACTCGGCGCGCAACGTGTGGCACACCACGCGGCGCTCGGCACCAACGTGATCGCGCTGGGCGAAATGGGCATCGCCAACACGGCGTCCGCCGCCTGCCTGATGGCGCGGTTGTGCAATCTGCCGGTCGCGCAATGCGTTGGCCGCGGCACCGGGCTCGACGACGACGGCCTCGCCCACAAGCGCGCCGTGCTGGAAGCGGCAATGGCAAAACATGCTGGCGTACGCGAGCCTCTTGACGTGCTCGCATGCTTCGGCGGCTTCGAGGTCGCGGCGATGGTGGGGGCGGTGCTTGAAGCGGCGCAGCGGCGCATGGTCATCCTCGTCGACGGGTTTATCGCGACGGCCGCCGTGCTGGTGGCGGCGCATGTGGCGCCCGACGTGCTGCGATATTGCGTATTCGGGCATGTGTCGGATGAACGCGGCCATCGCGCGCTGCTGGAGGTGCTCGATGCGCGGCCGTTGCTGTCGCTGTCGTTGCGGCTGGGCGAGGGCAGCGGTGCGGTGCTGGCGTATCCGGTGGTCGTGTCGGCGGTGGCGTTCCTGCGCGAAATGGCGACCTTCGCCAGCGCAGGCGTGAGCGAGCGGGCATCGCCATGAATGCCCTGCGCGAACATTGGCAGGCGCTGTGGACGGCGGTGGGGTATTTCACCCGCATCCCCGTGCCGGCGTCGGTCGGGTTCTCGCAAGCGGGGTTGAATCGCGCGGCGCGCTACTTTCCGCTGGTCGGCTGGTTGGTGGGCGCTGTGGCAGCGGCGGTGTATTGGCTCGTGTCGCGCTCGGTGCCCGCGCCAGGTGTGGCGGTGGCCGTGTCGATGGTGGCGACGCTGTTGCTGACCGGCGCGTTTCACGAAGACGGTCTGGCCGATAGCGCAGACGGCTTTGGCGGCGGCTACACGCCTGAAGACCGGTTGCGCATCATGCACGACTCGCGCATCGG
Source organism: Ralstonia edaphi (assembly GCF_958350185.1). NCBI lineage: Bacteria > Pseudomonadati > Pseudomonadota > Betaproteobacteria > Burkholderiales > Burkholderiaceae > Ralstonia > Ralstonia edaphi. The sequence continues at coordinate 769,890 of NZ_CATWHI010000002.1, read as the reverse complement.
CGCGTTCGGGGCGATTGCCGTGTGCATGGCGCTGCTGCTCAAGTGGCAATTGCTGAGTGCGATGGCGCCGCATGGCATTGGCATCGTCGCGGCAATGGTGGCGGCGCATGCTGCAAGTCGCGCCGCGGCGGTGAGCTATCTGCTCACACACGACTACGTGCGGGCGGAAGGTAAGGCCAAGCCGGTCGCGCAACGCATGCGATGGAGCGACGCATTGTGGGCCGGCGCGTTCGGTGTCGTGCCTCTGCTGTGGTTCGGGCCGATGTGCGCGGCGTTCATCGTCGTCGGCTTGATCGTCGCGCGCTGGTTGCTGGGTCGCTACTTCGTGCGCCGCATCGGCGGCATCACGGGCGATTGCCTGGGCATGGCGCAGCAGATGTTCGAGTCGCTGATCCTGTGGGGACTGCTGGCATGGATGTCATCCTGATCCGCCACGCGCGGCCGGCCATGTCGGCAGGTCTCTGCTACGGCCGCACCGATCTGGAGCTGGCCTCGCCTATGGACCCGGAGCCTTCGGCCATCGTTGAAAAACTCAGCGCCCACCCACCGCACCGTCTGCTGGCTAGTCCGCTGCAACGCAGCCGCCTGACGGCCGAAGCCATGGCGCATGCGGCTCAACTGCCCGCCATCGAAATCGATGCGCAATTGGTGGAACTCGATTTTGGTGCCTGGGAAGGCTGCCAGTGGGATGACATCCCACGCGCCGAGATCGACCGCTGGGCGCGCGATCTCATGCACGGCAATCCGCACGGCGGAGAATCGGCGGCGGATTTGCTAGCCCGCGTGACGACCTGGGCTGAGGCAACAAGCGCGACGCCCGCGCCCTGTGTGTGGGCGGTGACGCATGCCGGCTGCATGCGCGCGCTGGCGGCGTACTGGTTGCAGCGCCCCTTGGCCGAGACGCTGCAATGGCCGTTGCAATGGGGCGCAGCCTGCGGTTTTCGCGTGCAGCCAGACGCGCTGCCGGTGCTGCTGTTCTGGAACCGTTGACCGGCCGCGCGCTTTAGCGACCCAGCCCGTTGGTGGTTTGTGATCCGAGGCGCCGCGTGCGGGCCTGCTCCAGGTCTTCGCACAACAGCGTTGCGGCTTCCACCAGGCGCGGTCCGAAGCGGTTAATCAGGTCGCCGTTGATGCTGAAGAGGTTGCCGCGCTGCACCGCCAGCAATTGCGGCCAGCGCTTCCACGCGTCGAGCGTATCCATCGGCCGGTTGCCCGGGGTGGCGCCCATGCTGGCGGTCAGCAGCACTTCGGGGTTGGCCGCGATCACGGCTTCGGGCGACACCGTCGGCACCAGCAAGGCCTCGCCGGCAAACACATTGCGACCGCCGCAGAGCGCCAGCATGTCAGAGAAGATGTGCTGACCGTTGAGCGTCATCAGCGGCTGTTCCCAGACCTGATAGAACACCGAAACCGGCGGCCGGCTCGCGTAGCGCTGGCGCAGCGCATCGGCGCGTTGGCGAAATTGCTGCGCGGCGTCATGCGCGCTCGCGCGGGTGTCGAGCAGTGTGCCGAGCGCTTCGATCGAGCGCGGAATATCGCTCATGCGATGCGGCTCGGAGAAGAACAGCGGAATGCCGAGCGCGCGCAGGCGATCGATCTGTTTCTGCGCGTTGCCGTGGCGCCAGACCACCACCAGATCAGGCTTGAGCGCTGCGATGCGTTCCAGATCGAGCGAGCGGTTATCGCCCACGTGGGGAATGTCGCGCGCGGGCGGCGGGTAATCGCTGTAAGCCACGGTGCCGACGATGCGTGCGCCGCCGCCCGCCGCGAACAGCAACTCAGTCGCATGCGGCGCGAGGCTGACGATGCGTTGCGCCGGGCGCTGCAGTGTCACGGCAGCGCCGGTATCGTCCGTGACGGAAATGGCGGCAAGTGCCGGTGCGGCAGTCATTGCGAACGCAACGGCGGACAGGCCGTACACACAGAGGCGACGGGCAAGGCGTGAGAGACAAGCGGGCATTGGGGGGGCTAGGTCAAGCGGAATGCGACAGCGATGCTAGCGCATCGGCAAGGCGTTGCCATCCGGTCTCGTCCGGGGGCAGGCCGAAGCGCAAGCCGCTGACAGGCGCATCGAACAGGCGCGTCCAGATGCCGAGGCGCGCCAGGCCTGCGTGCAGCGCCTGTGCATGCGGAGCGGGTGCCCAGGCAAACAGCGGTGTGGCGGCATTCGGCAGCCCGTGGCGATCAAGCAACGCCGAGAGCCGCGCGCCGGCCTCCTGCAGTTGCGCGCGCGTGGCGGCTTGCCAAGCGGTATCGGCCAGCGCCGCGCGCACGACGGCACGCGCAGGGCCGTTGACGGTCCAGTGTCCCAACGCTTCGCGCAGCGCGGTCAGCAGTTCCGGTGCTGCCAGCGTGAAGCCGATGCGGGCGCCCGCCAGCCCGTAAAACTTGCCGATCGACCGCAGCACGACGAGCCCTGGCATTCCTGCCAGCGGTGCCAACGTGGGGCCATCCTCGAACGCTTCGATAAAGGCCTCGTCGATGATCAACGTCCCGCCGCGCGCATGCAGACGCGTGTGCCAATCGCGCAGCGTTTCCGCGGGCAGCAGGCGTGCCGTGGGGTTGTTCGGATTGACGACGACCAGATGCTGCAAGTCGCTCGGCAAGTCGCCGAGGAAAGCGGATTCGGGCAGCGGCACGACCTCGTGGCCGGCGCGCGCAAAGGCGGGCGCGTATTCGCTGTAGCCGATCTGCGCGATGCCAGCTCGCCCCGGCGGCAGCAGGGTGGGAAGGGTGCGGATCGCCGCCTGCGAACCAGCAACCGCCAGCACGGCGCGTGCATCGATCACGCCGTAGTGCGCGGCGGCCAGTGCTTCGAGGCCGTCGTCTTCGGGCAGGCGCAACCAGGCGTCGGGCGGGATCGGCGGAATGGGGTAGCCGTGCGGATTGATGCCTGTGGACAGGTCAAGCCAGTCGCCAGGGGGTTCGCCGTACCGCGCGCGTGCCGCAGCGAGATTGCCGCCATGCACGATGCCGCTCATGACAAGCCCCACGTTAGAGCTGCGATCAGGCCCAGCGCGCCGAGCCACAGCCACAACGTGTGCGATACGAGCGTCAACGCACGCGCGATATCGGCGGCTGTTGCCGGCTTGCCTGCGCCAAGGGACGGACGTGCTTCTTCAATGCCTTCGTAGCGTGCCGCGCCACCCAGTTGAACGCGCAGGCTTCCGGCGCCCGCCGCCATCACCGGGCCGGCGTTGGGACTCGACCATTGCGGTGCTTGCGTGCGCCAGCAGCGCAGCGCATCGGCGGTGCTGCCCAGCAGCGCGTAGCTGACGGCCGTGAGTCGCGCGGGCATCCAGTTGAGCACGTCGTCGATGCGCGCGGCTGCCCACCCAAAGCCGGTAAAGCGCGCATTGCGGTAGCCCCACATTGCATCGAGCGTGTTGGCGAGCCGGTACAGCATCACGCCGGGCGCGCCGGCCACAACCAGCCAGAACAGCGGCGCGAAGACCGCATCGCTGCCGTTCTCCAACGCCGATTCCACCGCGGCGCGCGCAATGGGCTCCTCGGCGGCTTGCGTGAGGTCGCGCGAGACGATGCGTGAGGCGAGGGCGCGTGCGCGGGACAGATCCGCATCGCGCAACGCAAGCGCGATCGGCGCGATGTGTTCATGCAGACTGCGTGCGCCAATGGCGAAATAGAGGGCGATTGCATCAAGCGCGACCACCAGCCACGGCGACACATCGCGCGCGATGACGACGAGCCATCCTGCCAGCAGGACGAAGGGCAACACGGTCGCCGCCCATGCAAGAAGGCCGACGATGCGCGACCAGGCCAGCGCAGCCGGCCTGCGGTTCATGTGACGCTCCATCGCAGTCGCGATGCGTCCGAAGCCGACCAGCGGATGCCAGCGCGGCACCTCGCCGAACAGCCGATCGAGAAATACGCCTGCCAGCGCGGCCAGCGTCACGAGCGTCCACCCGAGATCGAACACGCCGCCCGACGGTACGCTCACGTTGCTGTGCCGAGTGCCGGCCCTTTCACCACCATCGGAATGCCGGCCACCAGCAGGTGCACGTTGTCGGCCAGTGCGGCGAGGCGTTGGTTCAGCCGGCCCAGTTCGTCCACGTAGAACCGCGTGACGGCGCCCATCGGCACCACGCCCAGGCCGATTTCGTTGCTGACCAGGATGACCTCGCCGGGCAGCAGCGGCAGGGCGGTGAGGAGCGCGTCAATCTCGGTCGTCCAGGCTTCGGGCGGCGTGACGAGGCCGGTCTCGGGGTATTCGTGATGCTCTGAGAACAGCAGGTTGTTGAGCCACAGCGTCATGCAATCGACGAGCACGCAGCCACCGTGCTGCGCGTGCGTGTAGAGCGCTTCGGCCAGGTGCACGGGCTCTTCGACGAGCCCCCAATTGGCGGGACGGCGCGCGCGGTGCAGGGCCACACGCAATTGCATCTCTTCGTCGCCCTCGCCGGCGGTGGCAACGTACGTGACAGGCCCCGCGCATTGCAGCGCGAGCTGTTCGGCGTGGTGGCTCTTGCCCGAGCGGGCACCCCCGAGGACGAGTGTGAGGCGGCGTGACATTCCTGCATTCTAGCGAGCGCGTGGCAGCTAGGCACGATAAGGCCGATGCGATAATCCGCGCATGTCGAAAGCTCCATTTCCTGTGCCGCCGGACTCGCTTCGGGGCACGCTGATGATCCAAGGGACCACGTCCGACGCCGGCAAGAGCACGCTGGTCGCCGGCCTGTGCCGCGTCGCGCATCGTGCGGGTGTGCGCGTGGCGCCGTTCAAGCCGCAGAACATGGCGCTCAACAGCGCCGTCACCGCGGATGGTGGCGAGATCGGCCGCGCGCAGGCGTTGCAGGCGCAGGCGGCGGGCGTCGCGCCCACGGTCGACATGAACCCCGTCCTGCTCAAGCCCAACAGCGACACCGGCGCGCAGATCATCATCCACGGTCAGCCGCGCTGCGACCTCGACGCCCGTGCGTACCACGACTACAAGCCCACCGCCATGGCCGCCGTGCTCGAATCGCACACGCGGCTGCGCGCGCGTTACGACCTCGTGCTGGTCGAGGGCGCGGGCAGCCCGGCGGAGATCAACCTGCGCGACCGCGACATCGCCAACATGGGCTTTGCCGAAGCTGTCGATTGCCCCGTCGTGCTCGTCGCCGACATCGATCGCGGCGGCGTGTTCGCGCACCTTGTCGGCACGCTCGCCTGCTTGTCGGACAGCGAACGCGCGCGCGTGACTGGCTTCATCATCAACCGGTTTCGCGGCGATATTTCATTGCTGACGCCGGGGCTGGACTGGCTGACCGCGCAGACGGGCAAGCCGGTGTTTGGCGTGCTGCCCTATCTGCACGGTCTGCACCTCGACGCAGAAGACGCGGTGCAGACGGCGCAGCGCGCAGCCTCGGCCGATGCGCTGCGCGTCGTCATTCCGGTGTTGCCGCGCGTGTCCAACCACACCGATTTCGATGCGCTGCGCGCGCATCCGCAGGTGGACGTTCAACTGGTCGGCCCTGGCCAGCCGATTCCGCCCGCCGACCTCATCATCCTGCCCGGCAGCAAGAGCGTGCAGGCCGATCTGGCCTGGCTGCGCAGCAACGGTTGGGAAGCGGCCATCGCGCGGCATCTGCGCTACGGCGGCAAGTTGATCGGCATCTGCGGCGGCATGCAGATGCTGGGGCGGCGCTTGCATGACCCGCAGGGGCTGGAAGGTGCCGCAGGCAGCGTCGACGGTCTCGGTTATCTCGATTTCGAGACCACGCTGGAGGCCGCCAAGCAGTTGCGCCAGGTGCGCGGCACGCTGGCGGGAAGCGGTGCGGCCATCACCGGCTACGAAATCCACATGGGTGTGACCGAGGGCCCTGCGCTGGCATGCCCCGCCGTGCTGCTCGATGATGGCCGGGCAGATGGCGCGATTTCGGGCGATGGGCAGATCTTCGCGACGTATCTGCACGGCTTGTTCGACACGCCCGCCGCCTGCCGCGCCTTGCTTGCCTGGGCCGGCGTGCGCGATGCGCAGGCGCAGGATTACGCCGCATTGCGTGAGGCATCGCTCGAACGTCTGGCCGACACGTGCGAGACGCATCTGGATCTCGCCGCGCTGTTTGGGACGCTGCCACGTGCAGGCTGAGCCATAATTACCGGATGGGCAGATTCGCCGAGTGATTTTATCGGCACATGATTCGACGATCGCAAGGAGGCAGGCATGCCGGTGGCCGTTGTAGCGAATCCGAAGGGCGGGGTGGGCAAAAGCACGCTGGCCACCAATCTGGCCGGCTACTTTGCCGCGCAGAATCACGCCGTGATGCTGGGCGACACCGACCGCCAGCAGTCATCGCGGGAGTGGCTGGCCCTGCGTCCGGAAACCGCCAAGCCCATCCGCACCTGGGAAATCAACGCCGACCACATCGCCAAGCCGCCCAAGGGGACGACGCACGTGGTGCTCGACACGCCGGCGGGCCTTCATGGCTGGCGGCTGGGTGACCTCGTCAAGATGTCCGGTTACGTCATCGTGCCGCTGCAGCCTTCCATGTTCGACATCCTCGCCACGCAGACTTTCCTGCGCAAACTGGCCGATGAAAAGCCCGTGCGTCATGGCGAGGTCAAGCTGGGCGTGGTGGGCATGCGTGTGGATATGCGCACGCGCGCGGCCGAGCAGCTTCAGCGTTTCGTGCAGGGACTGGACGTGCCCATCCTCGGTTATCTGCGCGATACCCAGAACTACGTGCAGCTGGCCGCGCACGGCCTGACGCTGTGGGACGTGGCGCCCTCGCGCGTGGCGAAGGATGTGGAGCAGTGGAGCGGCATTCTCGAGTGGCTGGGGGAATCGCATCCACAGGCCAGCGTCGCCGATACGTCGGCGGCGGCATGAAAAAAGCCCGGCATTGCCGGGCTTTTTCGTGGACCGAGGCGCCGTCGCTCAGATTTCGAGGTTATCGATCAAGCGCGTCTTGCCGAGTTTGGCAGCCGTCAACACGACCAGCGGTTCGCCGGCCGCGATGTTTTCAGGCGTCGGTTTTTGCAGGTCGGAGCGGCGGCGCACGGCCACGTAGTCGGGCTGCCAGCCGCGGCCACGCAGGTATTCCATGGCCTTGGTCGTCACCTCTTCGTGCGACGCCTGGCCTTGCAGCACGGTTTCCAGCACGTCCTGACGGACTTGGTGGAGCGTGCGATACAGCTCTGGCGCCTCAGCGCGCTCTTCATTGGTCAGGTAGACGTTGCGCGACGACAGCGCGAGGCCGTCGTCCGCGCGCACCGTTTCGGCGGGAACAATATCGACCGGCAACGCAAACTGATGCGCCATGCGGCGCACGATCATCAACTGCTGGTAGTCCTTCTTGCCGAACACGGCCACGCGCGGTTGCACGCAGCAGAACAGCTTCATCACGACCGTGCACACGCCTTTGAAGAAGCCTGGCCGGAATTCGCCTTCGAGCGTGTCGCCCAGATCGTGCGGGGGCTCGACGCGGTATTCCTGCGGCTCGGGATACATGTCGCGCTCGGTGGGCGCAAACAGCACGTATACGCCTTCCTTCTGGAGTTTTTCGATGTCGTCCTGCAGCGTGCGCGGGTATTTGTCGAAATCTTCGTTTGGGCCGAACTGCAGGCGGTTCACGAAAATGGACGCCACCACCGGATCGCCGTGCTGGCGCGCCAGGCGCATCAGGCTCAGGTGGCCCTCATGCAGGTTGCCCATGGTCGGCACGAAGGCGACGCGGTTCTGGCCGCGCAGCTGGTCGCGCAGTTCCTGGATCGACGAGATGACTTTCATAGTTGTTGTGTGATTCGGCCCGGGTCAGGTCGGGCGAATTACGTCGGTGAATAGGCGAGACGCACGTAAATGGGCGCGTACGGTTCGGCCTGCGTGATTTCGAGCAGGGATTCGCGCGAAAGCTCGAGCATGGCGACAAAGTTGACGACCACGATGGGCGCGCCCTTGCCGGACTGGATCGCTTCCTCGAACAGCTCGGTGAACTCCATGAACCGCGCATGCTGCAGCCGGCGCAGGATCTGGCTCATGTGTTCACGCACAGACAGCTCTTCGCGCGAGATCTTGTGGTGCTGTGTGAGCTTGGCCCGACGCAGCACGTCGGCCCAGGCGGCACGCAGGTCGTCGGAATTGACGTCGGGGTAGCGCGGCGCGAGGCTCTGCTCGATATAGACCTGCGCGCGGAGGAAGTCCCGGCCCAGTTGCGGCACGGTGTCGAGCTTCTGCGCGGCCAGCTTCATCTGCTCGTATTCGAGCAGGCGGCGGACCAGTTCGGCGCGCGGGTCTTCGGGCTCCACGCCTTCGTCGGTCTTCTTGACCGGCAGCAGCATGCGCGACTTGATCTCGATGAGCATGGCCGCCATGAGCAGGTATTCGGCAGCCAGCTCGAGGTTGGTCGCGCGAATCTGCTCGATGTACGCCAGATACTGCCGCGTGACCTGCGCCAGCGGAATGTCCAGCACGTTGAAGTTCTGGCGCCGGATCAGGTACAGCAGCAAGTCCAGCGGCCCTTCAAACGCTTCAAGGAAGACCTCAAGCGCATCGGGCGGGATGTAGAGATCCTGCGGGAGCTTGAACAGCGGCTCGCCGTAGAGCCGTGCAAAGGCGAGGCCGTCGACCTGCGCGGGCGTGGAATCCTGATCGGGCGCCACGCTGGGCAGCTCGACGGGCAGTGGCAGCTTGTCCTGCGCGGAAGTGGTCATGCGGCGGTGGGCCGGGCGGGCTGAAAGCCGGTCGGCCGATCAGTCCAGCGAGTAGACGTACGGCTTTTGCGGGACGCGGGCGGACTTGGCGCGTGCGCGCTCTTCCAGGTCGATCGGATCCTTGTCCCACAGCAGGGAGCGACCTTGGCGCTGCTGCGCTTCCAGCTCGGGCTTCTGGGCCTTGAGTTCTTCCAGGAACTGGGTGATCTCGGACTTGTACAGGGCCATGGCGGTATGTGATGTTAGGTGATCTTGCCCGCACGGAAAGCGCCCGGGCGGAAAACCGGCGCATTTTACCGTATTGGCCGCCGTACCGGCCCTGGGCACGGCACGTGCGAAACGCCCCCGGCCCGATCCGAAAGGCAGCATCCGTTGCATTTGCCTGGGCACCCGCCCGGGTCGGTATGGTCAAATACGCCTTTCCTTCGACTCAGCCGGCCCGTGGGGCGGCGCCACGCTTGCCACGATGACCGGCTCCAATCGACCATCGCGACCGTCACGACCACCCCGCTTGCGTTTTCCTGGGTTGCCCGCCGCCGTGCTGGCAGCCGGCTTTGCCCTGTCATTCGGCTGCGCGCCGGCGCACGCTGAATACGACGTCAAGATCGATGCGCCGAAGTCCATTCGGGACTTGCTCGAGCGCCATCTGGACCTGTCGCGCTACAAAGACCGCAAGGACATCACCGACGACCAGCTGCAGTACATGGTCGAGACCATTGGCGACCAGGTCACCAAGCTGACGGCCACCGAGGGCTACTTTGTGCCGAAGGCGACCGCGAAGCTGGACGGCCCGCCGGACCACCGCGTGGTGAACGTGAAGGTCGAGCCGGGGCCGCGTACCACCATCGACAATGTGGCGCTCGACTTTACCGGCGCCATCACGCAAGACGCCAAGCGCATCGACGAGTTGAAAAAATCGTGGAGCCTGCAGCACGGCATGGCCTTCCGCCAAGCGGGCTGGGACAAGGCCAAGGATGACAGTCTGGCGGCGCTGCAGAGCAAACGTTATTACGCGGCCAAGCAGACGTCGTCACAGGCGCGTGTCGATCCGGACGAAAGCAAGGCGGATCTGTCCGTGGGCTATGACAGCGGTCCGGCCTACACGCTGGGGCCGCTGGATGTGCAGGGTTTGTCGCGCTACCCGATCAGCATCATCAATCACGTGAACCCGCTGCGCTTGGGGGAGGACTACTCCGCCGATCGGCTGCAAGCGCTGCAGGCGGCCATCCAGGGGCAGCCGTATTTTTCCAATGCGATCGTCGACCTGGGTGACGATCCGAAGAACCCGGTCAACGCACCGGTGCGGGTGCGCGTGCGGGAGTATCCGCCCAACCGCATCACCAGCGGCGTGGGTTACGGCACGGACACGGGCGCCTCGCTGGAAGGGCGCTATCAATATCTGAACCTGTTCAGCAAGGCGTGGGTGCTCGACACGCAGGCTCGCATCGAACAGCGGCGCCAGTACCTGTTTGCCGGCGTGACGGTGCCGCCCGACGACAAGCAATACGTCAATAGCCTCTACACGAGCATGGACCGCACCGACACGTCGGGCACCGAGACGCGCAGCTATCGGTCCGGCTTCAAGCAGACGCGCGTGCGCGGCATCTATGAAACGTCGTTCACTGTTGACTTCTACTACGACGACTTACGGCCCGACGGCGCCGAGCGCCAGTTGAGCAAGGCGCTCGTCCCCGGTTTCGCCTGGACGCGCCGCGATGTGGACGACCCGCTGTTCCCGCGCCGCGGCAACATCATCACCACGCAGATCGGCGCGGCAGTGAAGGGCGTGCTAACGGACCAGTCGTTCGTTCGGTCGTATAGCCGCATCCGCCAGTTCGTGCCGGTGGGGCAGCGCGACATCTTCGTAGCCCGCGGCGAGCTGGGCGCGGTCATCACGTCCGGTTCCGGCGACGGCGTGCCGGCCACGCTGCGCTTCCGCACGGGCGGCACGCAGTCGGTGCGCGGCTACGATTTCCAGAGCATCGGTAACGACGTCAACGGCAGCACGCTGCCGACCAAGTTCCTTGTCACTGGCGGGCTGGAGTATCAACGCTGGTTCCTGCCGCAATGGGGCGCCGCCGTGTTCTGGGATACCGGCACGGCCACCGACAACTGGTCGGAGCGCCGCTGGTTCAACGGTGTGGGCGTCGGCGTGCGGTGGAAGAGCCCGGTCGGGCCGATCCAGCTCGACCTGGCCTATGGCATCCAGCAGAAACAGTTCCGGCCGAGCGTGTCGCTGGGCATCGCCTTCTGAACATGACGATGACCGATCCGCAAACACCTGAACCGAAGCAACCCGAAGCACCACGCCCTGCACGTGCCAAGCGCGGCTGGGGCCGTCGCACGCTGCGCTGGTTCGGCATCTTCATCGCGTTTCTACTGGTGGTCGTGCTGGCGCTGGCCGGCTGGCTGCTTTGGGCCATCCATTCGCAATCGGGCACGGCGCAGTTGTGGTCGCTCGCCACGCGCTTCGGCAACGCTTATGTGTCAGGCAAGCTGGAGGGCGGCACGGTGCGCGAAGGTCTGTCGCTGCGTGATCTGCACGTCCGCGCGGGCAGCACGGAAGTGCGCATCGACCATGTGGAGGGCCGCTGGGCCATCACGCGTGGTCCGTGGCATGCGCACTTCGCGTATCTGCGTGCGGGCAATGTCGATGTGATCCTGCATCCGACGCCGCCCACACCGCCGAGTGGACCGCCGAATTCGCTGGTGCTGCCGCTGGCCCTGGATGTGGACCGCCTCGCCGTCGATCGCCTCGCCATCCGGCAAGGCACGTCGACCACCGAACTGAAGTCGATTGTCGGCAGCCTGCACACCGACGGCACGCATCACAACGTGCTGCTCGACGGCATGGAGACGCCCGCTGGCAAGCTGGGCGCCACGCTGCGCATGACCGGCACGCGGCCGTATCCGCTCACCGGCGCCGCAACACTCGCCACGCAGTTCGAGGTGAACGGGCAGAAGCAGGATGCGGCGGTGTCGGCGCAGCTGTCAGGTTCGCTGGAAGCGCTGCACATCGACGCGACCGGCACCGGCGCCAAGCTGACCGCGCAAGCGTTGATCGACGCCACGCCGTTCGGTGCGTTGCCCTTGTCGCGCGCTGTGGTGTCGGCGGAACACGTGAATCCGCGAGCCTTTGCGCCGGGCGCGCCGGAGGCATCGCTGTCGATCCACGCCGATCTGCGCCCGGATGAGAAGGCCAAGACGCTGACGGTGGCGGGCCCCATCCAGATCGACAATGCGCAGCCCGGCACGCTCGACAAGCAGAAGCTGCCGCTGCAATCGCTGCGTGCGCAGGTGCGGCTGAACGAAAACGATCAGCAACTCACCGGTCTCGATGTGCGGCTGCTGGGCGGCGCGGTGCTCACGGGCGGCGCCGATGTGCAGAAGGGGCATGGCGCACTGCGCGTGGATGTGCGCCAGCTTGATCTGCAGGCGCTTCATGCATCGTTGGAGAAAACAAGGCTCGCTGGCCCCATCACCGTCGATTTTGCGGGCGGCACGCAGCGCGTGGCGCTTGATCTGGCGGGGGGCGACATGCGTGCGCAAGCGAAAGCGGTGCTCGATGCGGCGCAGGTCGCGGTGGAAAGCGCCCAGGTGTCGCTGGGGCGCTCGCGTCTGACGCTGGCGGGCACGCTGAAGCACGACGATGCGCAGTCGTTTGCCTTCAAGGGCAATCTGGCGGAGTTCGATCCGTCGCGGCTGGCCAAGGTGGCCAAGGGCCGCATCAACGCCGAGTTCGATGCGCGCGGCACGCTGGGTGAGCCGATCGATGCCGCCGTCAAATTTGCCGTGCGCGATAGCGATTACGCCGGCTTGCCGATGACCGGCGACGGCAATGTCCACCTGCGCGGTGAACGCCTGCTGCCCAGCGACGCCAAGCTCGACGTGGCCGGAAACAAGGCCAGTCTGCGGGGCAGCTTTGGCGCGGCGGGCGACCGCATGCATGTTGAAATCGATGCGCCGCAGCTTGCATGCTTGCAGCTTGGCGTGAGCGGGGCGGTCACCTTGTCCGGCGATGTCTCCGGCACCATCAAGCGCCCGCAGGTGGATGCCACGTTCCGCGCGAGCCAACTCGCCTATCAGGGAAACAAGATCGATACCGCCAACGGCCGTGCGCAGATCCGCGACGGCATCGATGGGCCATTGCTGTTCGAACTGACCGCGCAGCGCGTGACGGGCCTGAGCCTGTCGTTGCGAGAAGTGCATGCCACGCTGGACGGCACGCGACGCGCCCACCGCTTCCGCGCCGATGCCGATGGCAACGTCCGCAACCAGCCGTTCAAGTTTGCGCTGGCCGGCGATGGTGCGCTGACGCCGGGCAAGGATGGCGACGGGTGGGACGGCACGATTTCCACGCTCTCGGCGCAGGGCGCGCCCAACCTGCAACTCACGGCGCCAGTGAAGCTCTCGGTGGCGCCTGGCCGGCTGATGATGGGCCGTGCAGACCTGACGCTGGATCAGACGCCCATCCATATCGAGCGAGTCGAATCCGCCCAAGGCCACGTGCGCAGCGCTGGCCGCGTCGACGGTTTGCAGATTGCGCGCGTGCTGGAGCTTGTGCGCACTTGGACGGGCCAGGCTCCGCCGGTGCGCACGGATCTGGTTGTGGACGGCCAATGGGATCTGGACCTCGGCAGCGCAGCCACCGGCACGGCGCGCATCACCCGGCGCAGCGGCGATCTGTCAATCAACGCGGGCCGGGGCTTCACGCCGCTGGGCCTGACGGAAGCGACCGTGGAGGCGCGCGGCGAGGGCATGCGCCTCGGGCTGCGCGGCACCGTGCAGTCGACGCGCGTGGGCAACCTTTACCTTGATGCCGGTGTCGGGCTCGTGCGGGATCCGGGGCCGGGCACCTTGGCGCTCATGGCGCCCTCATCGCCGTTCTCCGGCGGCTTGACGATCAACCTGCCGCATCTCAAGAGCATCGGTGATCTGCTCGGGCCGGACGTCGCAACGGACGGGCAGCTTGCGGCCAGCCTGACATTTGCAGGCACCGTGGGCGCGCCCAAGGTGAGCGGCTTCCTGACCGGCCAGGACGTCGAGGTGGCGCTGTATGACCAGGGCATCCGCCTGACCAAGGGCGTCGTGCGTGTGGCGCTCGATCAGAACGTGGTTGACCTGCAAGAGGTGGTGTTCCACGGTGGCGACGGCACCGTGCGCGCGCAGGGCCGCGTGCAGCTCGGCGAGGCGAACCCGAACCTCGCGGGCTCCATCGTCGCCGACAAGCTGCAGCTCTTTGCCGATCCGGACCGCACGCTGGTGCTGTCGGGTCAGGCGCGCATTGCCAACGACAACGACCGCGTGGCCATCACCGGCAAATTCAAGGTCGACCGCGGCCTGTTCGATCTGCCGAAGGACGGCGCGCCTTCGCTGGGCGACGACGTGGTGATCGTCCGCCGCGCCGATGCCGCCCGCAACCAGGCTGAACGCGGCGTCAAACGCGAAGAGAAGCCGGCCGGCCGCTTCAGCCCGGTGGTCGATGTGGACGTCGATTTTGGCGACAACTTCCGCTTCAAGGGCGCGGGCGCGGACCTGTCGCTTGGCGGCCAGATGCACGTGCACAGCGAGCCGCTGGTACCCCTGCGCGGCACCGGCACGATCTACGTGCGCGAGGGCAGCACGTACGAGGCGTTCGGCCGCAAGCTGGCCATCGAACGGGGCGTGCTGAACTTCGTCGGGCCGATCAACAATCCGTCGCTCAACATCACTGCCATGCGGCGCAACCAGGAAGTTGAAGCCGGCGTGCAGGTGACCGGCACGGTGCGCCAGCCGCGCGTCAAGCTCGTCTCGGAGCCGAACGTGCCCGATGAAGACAAGCTTTCGTGGCTGATGTTCGGCTACAGCGCGTCGAACGCCGGCCTGGGCCAGCAGCAGGCGATGTCCGGCGCGGCGCTCGGCCTGCTCGGCAACGTGGCAGGCAAGAACGTGGCCCGGCGCTTCGGGCTCGACGAGTTCTCGATCGGGCCTTCTACCGCAGGCCTCACCGACCCGCAGGTGGTGAGCCTGGGCAAGGCGATTTCCGAGCGCATCACCGTCGGCTATGAGCAGAGCCTGTCGACAGCGGACTCCATCGTCAAACTGACGTGGCAGTTCTCACGGCGGTGGTCGGTGGTGGCGCGCGGCGGCACGATCAACGGTGCGTCGGTCCTGTTCAACAAGCGTTGGTAATCGGATAGCCCGGCTGCCAGAATGGCGACGGGTACAAGTTTCGAACGAGGAGTTCCATGTCGCATCTTCGTCAACTCGCACAAGTGGGAGTCACCATGGGCATTCTGGCTTCGTTGCTGGGGTTGTTCGGCTGTGATCAGCAGAAGGTCGACCAGGCAGTGGATCGCGTGGGCGATGCCGCCAAGCGGGCGTGGCAATCGGCCAAGCCGGACAACCTGCTGTTCAAAGGCATCGTGGCCGGGCAATCTACCGAGGACGATGTCATGGCCACCGCAGGCCAGCCGGAGATGATCTGGGAGAACGAAGGCGGCACGCGGCAACTGGAGTATCCGCGCGGGCCGGAAGGGACTTCAACGTGGATGGTGACGATCGGGCCTGACGGGCACGTGCAGAAGATCGAGCAGGTGTTGACCGCCGAGAATTTTGGGCGCGTGCGGATTGGGCAAAGCAAGGATGACGTTCGCCGGATGCTGGGCAAGCCGGGGAAGGTGGAGGTGTTTAAGCTGAAGCAGGAAGAGGTTTGGGGGTATCGGTGGATGGAAAGCGCGACTGAACGGGCTTTCTTCAATGTGCACTTTGGGGCGGATGGGCGTGTTACGACGACTTCGCGGAGTGATGATCGGTTGAATGGGGGGTAGGGTTTTTGTTTTTTGGGTTTTTGGCTCTGGTTTTTTTTTGTGGTGCATCCCTTGTTTCATCCCCTGCCGGGGCTGACTCACTTTCTTTGGTCTTGCCCAAAGAAAGTAAGCAAAGAAAGGCGCGCCCGAGATGGCGAAGGATTCCTTGAATTTATGTCGCAGGGAGGGGAAGGGAAAAACTCGCTTCGCTCAGACAGTTTCCCTTCCTTTTTCCTCCCTGCAACAGAAATTCAAGGCGCCATCTAGGGCAGCAAAGTCAAAGGCCAAACCATCTAAGCGCCCGCCCAAACGACAAGGCCAACCTCACGACGGGTTGGCCTTTTTCTTTTGACGTTGAGCCCTTGATGGCGCCTTGGATTTATGTTGCGGGAAGGATAAAGAGGGGAGGCTTGTCTGAGCGCAGCGAGTTTGCCTCCCCTCCCTTCCCGCAACATAAATCCAAGGAGTGGGTCGCCATCTCGGGCGCGCCTTTCTTTTGCTTACTTTTCTTTGGCAAGACAAAGAAAAGTAAGTCGGTCCCGGCAGGGAACGAAAGGGAGGTGGACCACCGAGCCCAACTCCCCATCACCAAATCAACGCACCCGCATTCCCGGCACCGCCCCAGAATGCGGCTCAAGAATATAAAGCCCAGGCTGAGCCTTTTCGTCAGCCGCCGAAGCCGCCAACACCATCCCTTCCGACATCCCAAACTTCATCTTGCGCGGTGCCAGGTTTGCAACCATCACGGTCAGCTTGCCAACGAGATCTTCCGGCGCATACGCCGACTGGATGCCCGAAAACACATTCCGCGTCTGGCCTTCACCCACATCCAGCGTCAGCTGCAGCAGCTTGTTCGATCCTTCCACGCGCTGGCAGGCAACGATCTTGGCGACACGCAGGTCGATCTTGGCGAAGTCGTCGATGGTGATGGTCTCGGCGATCGGCTCGATGGCGGCAGCACCGTTGGCAGCAGCAGCCGGGGCATCGGCGGTCGCCTGCAGGGACTGACGATTTGCCTCCACCAGCGCATCCACCTGCTTTTTGTCCACGCGCGTCATCAGGTGCGAGTACGGCTGGATCGGCTTGTCCGACGAGAGTTGCGAATCGATCGAGCGCCACGTCAGCGGCTCAACGTTGAGGAACGCCTCGATGCGCTCGACCGTGGTCGGCAGAATCGGCTTGAGGTACACGGCCAGCAGGCGGAACGCTTCCAGCGCGACCGAGCACGCGGCGTGCAGCTTTTCGCGGTTGGCCTCGTCCTTGGCCAAGTCCCACGGTTTTTCGGTGTCGACGAAGGCGTTGACGGCATCGGCCAGTTCCATCACGGCACGCAGCGCCTTGCTGTACTCGCGCTTTTCGTACAGATCGGCGATCTGCGGGGCGGCTTCGCGCAGTTGCACCATCAGCGGATGACCCAGCGCGGCATCGCTCACGCGGCCCTCGAAGCGCTTGACCAGGAAGCCGGCCGAGCGGCTGGCGATGTTGACGAACTTGCCGACCAGATCACTGTTCACGCGGGCGATGAAATCGTCCAGGTTCAGATCCAGATCTTCCATCGTCGCGTTCAGCTTGGCCGCGAAGTAGTAGCGCAGCCATTCCGGGTTCAGGCCGGTATCGATGTAGCTCTGTGCGGTGATGAACGTGCCGCGCGACTTGCTCATCTTGGCGCCGTCCACGGTCAGGAAGCCGTGGGCGAACACGTTGGTCGGCGTGCGGTGGCCCGAGAACTTCAGCATCGCCGGCCAGAACAACGTGTGGAAATACAGGATGTCCTTGCCGATGAAGTGGTACTGCTCGGTGGTCGAGTGTTCGTTGATCCACGCGTCGAAATCGAGACCCCGCTTGGCGCACAGGTTCTTGAAGCTGGCGTAGTAGCCGACCGGCGCATCCAGCCACACATAGAAGTATTTGCCCGGCGCGCCCGGAATCTCGAAGCCGAAGTACGGTGCGTCCCGCGAGATGTCCCAGTCCGAGAGCTTGGCCTCGCCTTCTTCGCCGAGCCATTCGCGCATCTTGTTGGTGGCTTCGGGCTGCGCCAGGTCGGCCACCCAGTCGCGCAGGAAATTCTCGCAGCGCGGGTCGGACAGCTTGAAGAAGTAGTGCTCCGACGACTTGCGCACCGGTGTCGCGCCCGACACCACGGAATACGGGTTTTTCAGGTCGGTCGGCTGGTACGTCGCGCCGCAGACTTCACACGAATCACCGTATTGGTCTTTCGCGCCGCATTTCGGGCATTCGCCCTTGATGAAGCGGTCCGGCAGGAACATTTCCTTGACCGGGTCGTAGAACTGCTCGACCTCGCGTACGTCGATCAGGCCGGCTTCCTTGAGCTTGAGGTAGACGTTCTGGCACAACTCCTTGTTTTCGTCGGAGTCGGTGCTGTAGTAGTTGTCGAACGAGACCAGGAAGTTGTCGAAGTCGCGTTTGTGCTCCGTCCAGACGCGTTCGATCAGCTGGCGCGGCGTCAGGCCTTCCTTCTCGGCGCGCAGCATGACGGGCGTGCCGTGCGTGTCGTCGGCGCCCACGTAATAGGTCTCGTGGCCGCGCATGCGTTGGAAGCGCACCCAGATATCGGTCTGGATGTACTCGACCAGGTGGCCGATGTGAATCGGCCCGTTGGCATAGGGCAGGGCGGAAGTGACGAGGATGCGACGTTCGGACATGGGCAGGCCAGAAAGGAGCGGGCGGGCCGCGAACAGGGCGCGGCGCGCGGAAAAACGCGTATTTTAGCGCGCCCGGCGGTCTCAGGCCGTTCCCGGACGAATCTGCGGAACCTGGGTGTGATCGTGGAGTTTGGCCCATGCGTCACGATGCCGCGCACCGTGTGACCCCCAAAAAAAAAGCGCCGGTCAGAGCCGGCGCAGCTTTCCACAACGGAAAAGGAGGAGAAATCAGGTACCGCCCGGGAGGTCAGCCACACATCGCGAGCCAGCAACGTGTGGCAAGCGGCACCTGTTTTCTATGACTGGGTTACCCCTGAATTGGTTTCAAATAAATTTCGACGCGGCGATTTTGCGCGCGGCCGGCCTCCGTGGCGTTGTCAGCGACGGGCTGGTTTTGGCCGCGGCCTTCGGCGGAGAGACGATTGCGCGCCACGCCTCGGTCAGTCAGGTAGCTCGCCACGCTCTGCGCACGCTTTTGCGACAGCGTCATGTTGTAGTTGGGGTTGCCGGTGCTGTCCGTGTGGCCGACCACATTGGCTGCCAGTTCCGGATGCTGCGTGAGCGTTTGTGCCACGCTATCCAGCGGGCCGCGGAACGACGGCTTGATCACCGCGCTGTCGGTGTCGAACGAAACCTGGCTCGGAATGTTCAACTTAAGCGAGCCGTCAGGTTGCTCCGAAATTTGCGTGCCAGTGCCGGCGGTATCGCCAGCCAGCTTGGACTTGATGGCGCCCCAGTTGTAGCCGACGGCTGCACCGGTCGCCGCGCCCAGCGCACCGCCAATGGCAGCGCCCTTGCCGTTGCCGACCAGCGCGCCGATGCCAGCGCCCACGGCCGCACCAACGCCGGTGCCCATGGCGGTCTGGTTCTGCTGTTCGGTCGCACAGCCGGCGGCCAGCAGGGCGATCAGCGAGACGGAAATAAGCTTGGCTTTCATGGTTTCTCCTACGGGTAACGGGATCGGTTCTTGTGAGTTTGCCGATATCCGGCGCATCAGAGGGATATTGGGGGAGGAATCGGACGAACGACGCGCCGGCAAAATACAATAGCAAAACAGTAGATAGAGTGGCCAGGGCGCCGCAAAGTTCATGCCGCGTCACCGTTGGCCCGTCCCCCATTCGCATTAGATTTGTGGAGCACATGTTGAGCGTAACCATCGAACAGATCACCGAAGCCCTGCGCGGCGTGGTGGATCCCAATACCGGGCGCGACCTCGTGTCGTCCAAATCGGCGCGCAACATCCGGGTCGATGGCGGCGAGGTGTCGCTTGACGTGGAGCTGGGCTATCCGGCCAAGAGCCAGTTCGAGCCGATCCGCAAGCTCGTGATCGGGGCGCTGCGCCAGGTGCAAGGTGTCGAAAATGTGAGCGTGCAGGTGTCGATGAAGATCGTCGCGCACGCGGTGCAGCGCGGCGTGCACCTGATGCCGAACGTGAAGAACATCATCGCTGTGGCGTCGGGCAAGGGCGGGGTGGGTAAATCGACGACCGCCGTGAACCTGGCGCTGGCGCTGGCTGCGGAAGGCGCCAACGTCGGCATTCTCGACGCCGATATCTACGGCCCGAGCCAGCCGATGATGCTGGGCATCCAGGGCCAGCCGGAGTCGGCCGACGGCAAGACGATGGAGCCGATGGAGGGCCACGGGCTGCAGGCCAATTCGATCGGTTTCCTGATCGAGCAGGACAACCCGATGGTCTGGCGCGGCCCGATGGTGACCTCGGCGCTGGAGCAACTGCTCAAGCAGACGAACTGGCGCGACCTGGATTACCTCATCGTCGACATGCCGCCGGGCACGGGCGACATCCAGCTCACGCTGTCGCAGAAGGTGCCTGTGACGGGCGCGGTGATCGTCACCACGCCGCAGGATATCGCGCTGCTCGACGCCAAGAAGGGCCTGAAGATGTTCGAGAAGGTGGGGATTCCCATCATTGGCGTGGTCGAGAACATGGCGGTCTACTGCTGCCCGAACTGCGGCCACACCGAACACATTTTCGGTGCCGGCGGCGGCGAGAAGATGTGCGAACAGTACGGCGTGCCGTTCCTGGGCAGCCTGCCGTTGAATCTGTCGATCCGTGAGCAGGCCGATTCGGGTCGCCCCACCGTGGTGGCCGACCCCGACGGCGCGATTGCCGGCGTCTACAAGCAGATCGCCCGCCGCGTCGCCATCGCCGTGGCCGAGAAGGCGAAGGACATGACGAGCAAGTTCCCGTCGATCGTCGTGCAGAACACCTGACGCCATGGAATCCACGTCGCCGCTGCCCGCCGACCGCCCGTCCGTACGGGTGGCGGTGGTGCTGTGCCGCCGCCCGACTGCCAACCGCTGGCAGCCGTATCAGTGGCGGCTGGAGGCTGTCGTGCCCGATCTGGGTGAATACGGCACGGCACCCCGCTGCCTGGATCGCGCTGACGATGAGAAGGGGGACGAGCGCTGGCTGACGCCCGGCTTCTCCGTCACGCTGTTTCGCGACGAGGCCGAGGGGTATTACTTGAACGTGACCTCCGCCGCGCCGTGCTGGTTTGTGCTGTGGCGCCTGGGCGAGCCGGGCACGGCCGGCGAAGGCCGCGCGATTCCGCATACGGTTTCGCTGAGCTACAACGAAGCCGGTCGCTGGCTCGACGGCGGCGAGACGGTCGAAAACGTGCCGCTGGATGCCGCTGCGCTGGAGTGGCTGCAGGCGTACGTGGCTGAAAACTACCGGCCCGAGCCGAAGAAGCGGCGCCGGCCGGAATCGTTTCTGCCGCCGGAAGACCGCGCGAAGTTCTGAATGAAACTGCCGTGAGCGAAGAAACTTTCCTCTCGCGCTGGTCGCGCCGCAAGGCTGCCGAGCGGCGGGGCGAACCCGAACCGGAACCGCCAGCGGCTCCACCCGCCGAGCCTGCGCCGGTCGTGGCGCCGGAAGCGTCGGTGGCTGAGCCTGCGCCGGAGGCGCCGCCGCTGACGCTGGCAGACGCCGCTAAGCTCACGCCATCCGATGATTTCGCGCCCTTCGTCGCGCGCGGGGTGGACGAAGCCGTCAAGCGTGCCGCGCTCAAGAAGCTCTTTGCCGATCCGCATTTCAACGTGATGGACGGCCTCGATACCTACATCGACGACTATTCGCAGCCTGACCCCATCCCGCCCGAGATGTTGCGCGAGCTGCGGCATACGGCGGAATTGCGGTTGTTCGAGCCGCTTGACGATGATGTGGCGCCGCCGACAGGAATCGAACCGGTATCGGACGCTCCGCCTGCTGTGACCCGCGAGACGCCGCGTGAAGCGGCCGATGCCGAGTCGCCCGCTGACAACCCCGAGGCAACCCCGCATGGCGACGTTAAGCCGCCGTCCGTAGAATAAAAAAGAGTGCCGCCCGGCAACGACCGTGCGGCCATGTCCCTACAGCCCGCGCCATGCACGCGGGCGTTCACGCACACATCCATGCCAACGCTGCTCTGCAGTTGCAATCACACCATGCCGCTCGACGCCGAAGCGGTGGGCGACGCCTTGCGCGCGTCCGACGCCGCCATCGATGCGCCCGGCAAGACGCACCACCTGCTGTGCCGCCGCGAGATCGGCGCGTTTACAGAAGCGCTGGGCGGCACCGAAGACGTCATCGTCGCCTGCACGCAGGAAAAGGCGCTGTTTGCTGAGGTGGCCGCGCAGCATGAGGGCGTGACCGCCCCGATCCATTTCGTCAACGTTCGGGAAACAGGCGGGTGGTCGTCGGGAGCCAAACGCGATGCGCGCGCGTTGCATGCCAAGACAGCGGCGCTGCTGGCGGTCGCTGGGTTGCCAGCGCCGGACCCGGTGCCGGTGGTCGACTATCGTTCCGACGGCAACGTGCTGATCGTCGGTCCTGCCGAGCGTGCGATGCCGTGGGCGGAGCGCCTTGCCGACCAACTGAGCGTGACGGTGCTCGCCACGGGGCGCGACCGCGCAAACGGTCTGCTGGCGCCGCCGATGGAGCGTCGCTGGCCCGTCCATGCGGGCGAGTTGCAGGAGGTGAAGGGCTGGCTTGGCGCGTTCGAGGTGCAATGGCACAGCCGTAATCCGATTGACTTGGACCGCTGCACGCGCTGCAACGCCTGCATCGATGTCTGCCCGGAAGGCGCCATCGATGCGCTCTACCAGATCGATCTGGATGCCTGCCGCGACCACCGCGCGTGCGTCAAGGCATGCGGCGATGCAATGGCGATCGATTTCAGCCGCGTGGACGCGCCGCAGGCTCTATCGGGCCAATTCGACCTGATTTTTGATTTGAACGATGCGCCGGCGTTTGCTCAGCACCAGCCGCCGCAAGGCTACTTTCACGCGGGCGCCGATGCCGGCCGCCAGCTGACGGCATCGCTGGCGCTGCTGCAGATGGTCGGCGAGTTCGAGAAGCCCAAGTTCTTCCAATACAAGGAATCGATCTGCGCGCACGGGCGTAATGGCCAGGTCGGCTGCGACGCTTGCGTGCAAGTGTGTTCTGCGTCGGCCATCGCGCCGCAGTGGAAGGACGGGCGCGGCAGCGTGCACGTCACGCCCAATCTGTGCGTGGGCTGCGGTGCGTGTACGACGGCGTGCCCGACCGGCGCGCTTACGTATGCCTATCCCAATGCGCCCTACCAGGGGCGCAAGCTCAAGACGCTGCTCAGCACATATGCATCGGCGGGTGGGCGTGATGCCGTGGTGCTGCTGCATAACGGTAAGCGCGGCCGCACGCTGATCGAGCAGTTGGGCCGCACTGCCCGCATCGGCAAGGCCCAGGGCGTGCCGGTGAATGTGCTGCCGGTTGAAGTCTTCCATGCGGCATCGACGGGTTTGGATCTGTGGCTTGCAGCGTTGGCTTACGGCGCCGCGCGCATCGCCATTCTCATGACCGAAGACGACGCGCCGCAGTACCGCGCGATGCTCGCTGAACAGGTTGCCGTGGCGCAGGCCATGCTGCAGGGGCTTGGCGAACCGGCCGATGTGCCGGGCGTGGTGTTGATCGACGTGGCGGATGTGGCTGCGCTCGACGCGCGTCTGAGCCGCGCTGACGTGTCGGGCCCGCTGCGCGGCTTTCGCCGTGACATGCCGGCCGCCACCTTTGCCGTGGCCGCCGCCAAGCGCGAAACGCTCGATTTCGCCCTCGACCACCTCGCGCGCCACGCCAAGGCCACCGAGGCCGTCATCCCGCTGCCGGCCGGCGCACCGTTTGGCGCCATCACCGTGAACCGCGAACGCTGCACGCTGTGCATGGCGTGCGTTGGCGCGTGCCCGTCGCAGGCGTTGCGCGATCAGGCCGAGCGCCCCGTGCTGGCCATGATCGAGCGCAACTGCGTCCAATGCGGCCTGTGCGAAACGACGTGCCCCGAAAGCGCCATCGCGCTCGTCCCGCGGCTGAATCTGTCGACTGCCGCCCGCCAGCCGGTCACGCTTAACGAGGCGCAGCCGTTCCACTGCGTCCGCTGCAACAAGCCGTTCGGCACCGCGCAGATGGTCACGACGATGCTGGCCAAGCTCGGCGCGCATCCGGCGTTCTCCGGCGCCGCTGCCGAGCGCCTCAAGATGTGCAGCGACTGCCGCGTGATCGACATGATGCAGCACGGCGAACGCCCGGGCGCCCCGCACTGAAAACCGCGTATTGAAGCCGATCCCGATCCCATGACCGACGCCCAGCCCCTGCAATTCCAGCCCGCCGCCACGCCTGCCGACAGCGCCGAGGATCTCGCCCGTGCGGACCTCTACGGCCTGCTGGCCACGCTGTTCTTCCGCGCGGCGGACGCCGATTTGCTGCAGCGCATCGCCGCCGCGCCGCTGGACCCAACAGGCGATGACGATACCGCCCCGGCCGACGCGGAAGCTGCCGCCAGCAGCGCACTGACTCAGGCCTGGCGGAGGCTCGTCGCCCGCGCCGGCAAGACGACCGCCGCGCAGGCCGACGACGAATACACCGAACTGTTCATCGGCGTCGGCAAGCCCGAGGTATTCCTGTACGGCTCGTACTACCAGGCCGGGTTCATGAACGAAAAGCCGCTCGTCGTGCTGCGGGACGATCTGCGTCGCTTCGGCCTGGAGCGCGCCGAGGGCGTCACGGAAACCGAAGACCACCTCGCCACCCTGTGTGAAGTCATGCGTTACCTCATCGCCGGGGACGATCTTGCCGTTACGCAGATCGAAGAGCAGCGCGCATTTTTCCAGCGCCATCTGGCGCCGTGGGTCGATACGGCTTGTGATGCTGTATTGCAGCATCCGCGCGCCACGTTTTATGCCGACGTGGCGGGTTTGGCCAAAGCCTTTTTTGACGTCGAGAGGCTCGCGCTTGAATTAGCGTGACGGCGCGCCGGCTCTCTGCCCAAAAATTAAGCGGGCGGGCAAGAGCCGCGCCCCGCCCACGTCACGGCGGACCGGTTCAAACCGCACTCATTGAAAAAATTCATCGGTAAATCGTCAGAAAAATCCCTCGATGAGGGGTTTTGGGCATGGTTTTCCCATGCCGTTACTCCTAAAATGTGTTCAAAAATTCCTATTACATTCGGTCATCGGTTTGATTGAGCCGGGGAGCATCGAGATGGCAAGTCCGAACACCGTCCCACACGCGCGCCCAGAAGCGGATTCCGCTGATGCTGCGCCCACTCGCCGCCGCTTTCTGATGGGCGCGGCGGTTGCAGCCGCCGCTGCTGGCACTGCCGCCACAGCCGGCCATCTGGTGCAAGCGCCCACTGCGCCGGCCACACCCGCAGCTGACTCCACGGATGACGGCGCCACCGGCTACCGGCTGAGCGAACACATCCGCAAGTACTACAAGACGACGTGGATCTGATGCGGCCGTACGCGCGCCGCTGCCACTCCATCGTCATTGCACGCACCCCACTTCCTCAGGTGACCTCATGCTTCTGACCCGCAAACCGGCGGTACAGGACACCAAAGCCGCTTCGGCCCGACGTTCAAGCGGCCAGGGCGCTTCGTCGCTCGCTGGCAGTCTGGCGCGCAGCCTGGCCGGCGCACTGCCGACCATGGACCGCCGCACCTTCCTCAAACGCTCCGGCATCGGCGTCGGCGCGGGGTTGGCGGCGACGCAGCTTTCGCTGGTGAAGAAATCGGTGGTAGGTGAGGCCCAGGCCGCCGAAGGGAAGGGGGACATCGTCGTACGCCGCACGGTGTGCTCGCACTGCTCGGTCGGGTGCTCGGTGGACGCCGTCGTGCAGAACGGCGTGTGGGTGCGCCAGGAGCCGGTGTTCGACTCGCCGATCAACCTCGGCGCGCATTGCGCCAAGGGCGCCGCCCTGCGCGAGCATGGTCACGGCGAATACCGCCTGAAGACGCCGATGAAGCTCGTCGACGGCCGCTACCAGCGCATCAGCTGGGAGCAGGCGTTGAACGAGATCGTCGCCAAGATGCAGAGCATCCGCCAGGAGACCGGACCGGATTCGTTCTTCTTCGTCGGCTCATCCAAGCACAGCAACGAGCAGGCGTACCTGCTGCGCAAGTGGGTGTCGTTCTTCGGCACCAACAACTGCGACCACCAGGCACGTATCTGCCACAGCACCACCGTCGCCGGCGTGGCCAACACGTGGGGCTACGGTGCGATGACGAACTCGTACAACGACATGCAGAACGCCAAGTGCGCGTTGTACATCGGTTCGAACGCGGCCGAGGCGCATCCGGTGTCGATGCTGCACCTGCTGCATGCCAAGGAAACGGGCTGCAAGGTCATCGTCGTCGACCCGCGCTATACGCGGACGGCGGCCAAGTCCGATGAATACGTGCGCATCCGCTCGGGCACCGACATCGCGTTCCTCTTCGGCGTGCTGTATCACATCTTCAAGAACGGCTGGGAAGACAAGCAGTACATCCACGACCGCGTCTACGGCATGGACAAGGTGCGCGAGGAAGTGCTCGCCAAGTGGACGCCGGACAAGGTCGAAGAGGTGTGCGGCGTGCCGGAAGCGCAGGTCCACAAGGTCGCCGAGATGATGGCGATGAACCGCCCCAGCACGCTGGTGTGGTGCATGGGCCAGACGCAGCACACCATCGGCAACGCCATCGTGCGCGCATCGTGCATCGTGCAGCTGGCGCTCGGCAATATCGGCAAGTCGGGCGGCGGCGCCAATATCTTCCGCGGCCACGACAACGTGCAGGGCGCGACCGACGTCGGCCCGAACCCCGATTCGTTGCCTGGCTACTACGGCCTGGCTGCCGGGGCGTGGAAGCACTTCGCCAACGTCTGGGGCGTGGATTACGACTGGATCAAGGGCCGCTTTGCTTCGCAGGCCATGATGGAGAAGTCGGGCACCACCGTCTCGCGCTGGGCCGACGCGGTGCTGGAGAAGAACGACCTGATCGATCAGGACAACAACGTCCGCGCCGTTTTCTATTGGGGGCACGCGCCCAACTCGCAAACGCGCGGGATGGATATCAAGCGCGCGCTGGACAAGCTCGACTTGCTGGTCGTGGTGGATCCGTATCCGTCAGCCACCGCGGCGATGGCCAACATGCCCGCCGCCGATGGCACGCCTCCGAATCCGAATCGCGCCGTCTATCTGCTGCCGGCGGCCACGCAGTTCGAAACGTCCGGCTCGTGCACCGCATCGAACCGCTCGCTGCAATGGCGCGAGAAGGTCATCGACCCGCTGTTCGAGTCGCAGCCCGACCACGTGATCATGCAGGCCTTTGCCGATCGCCTGGGCTTCGGCAAGGAGCTGTCGAAGAACTACAAGATCACGGAATACAAGCGTGCCGGCATGACATGGCGCGAGCCCGAGATCGAATCGATCCTGCGCGAGATCAATCGCGGCAACTGGACGATCGGCTACACGGGCCAATCGCCGGAACGCCTGAAGGCTCACATGCGCAACATGCACCTGTTTGATGTGCGCACGCTGCGCTGCAAGGGCGGCAAGGATGCCGAAACCGGCTACGACCTCACCGGCGATTACTTCGGCCTGCCGTGGCCGTGTTACGGCACACCGGAACTCAAGCACCCCGGCTCGCCCAATCTGTACGACACCAGCAAGCACGTGATGGATGGCGGCGGCAACTTCCGCGCCAACTTTGGCGTGGAGCGCGACGGCGTCAACCTGCTGGCCGAAGATGGCTCGTTCTCGCTCGGCTCGGAGCTGACCACGGGCTACCCCGAGTTCGACCACGTCTTCCTCAAGAAACTCGGCTGGTGGGACGACCTCACCGACGCCGAGAAGAAGGCCGCCGAAGGCAAGAACTGGAAGACCGATCTGTCCGGCGGGATCCAGCGCGTGGCGATGAAGCATGGCTGCCATCCGTTCGGCAACGCCAAGGCGCGCGCCATTGTGTGGAACTTCCCCGACGGCATTCCGCAGCACCGGGAGCCGCTGTATTCCACGCGGCCCGACATGGTCGCCAAGTACCCGACGCACGACGACAAGAAAGCCTTCTGGCGCCTGCCGACGCTGTACAAGACGGTGCAGCAGCGCAATATCGAGAACAAGGTCTACGAGAAATTCCCGATCATCCTCACGTCCGGCCGCCTTGTCGAATACGAGGGCGGCGGCGAGGAGACGCGCTCCAACCCGTGGCTTGCCGAGTTGCAGCAGGAGAACTTTGTCGAGATCAACCCGAAGGCCGCATCTGATCGCGGCATCCGACACAACGATTTCGTCTGGGTCAAGACGCCGACCGGCGCCCAGATCAAGGTGCGCGCGCTGGTGACGGAGCGCGTGGGGGTCGACCACGCCTTTATCCCGTTCCACTTCTCGGGCTGGTGGCAGGGCAAGGACCTGCTCGATTACTACCCGGAAGGCGCCCACCCGATCGTGCGTGGCGAGGCCGTCAACACGGCCACCACCTACGGCTACGACTCGGTGACGATGATGCAGGAAACGAAAACGACGGTCTGCCAGATCGAGCGGTTCGCATAAGGACGGGGAGATCAACATGGCACGCATGAAATTCATCTGTGACAGCGAGCGCTGCATCGAATGCAACGCCTGCGCCACGGCCTGCAAGAACGAACACGAGGTGCCCTGGGGCGTGAATCGTCGCCGGGTGGTCACCATCAACGACGGCATGATCGGCGCGGAGAAATCCATCTCCGTGGCCTGCATGCATTGCTCCGATGCGCCGTGCATGGCGGTCTGCCCGGTCGACTGCTTCTACCGCACCGAAGACGGTGTGGTGCTGCACGACAAGGACGTCTGCATTGGCTGCGGCTATTGCTCGTATGCGTGCCCGTTCGGCGCGCCGCAGTTCCCGAGCCAGGGCACGTTTGGCGTGCGCGGCAAGATGGACAAGTGCACATTCTGCGCGGGCGGCCCCGAGAAGAACGGCAGCGAGGAAGAGTTCGAGAAGTACGGCCGCAACCGCCTGGCCGAAGGGAAGCTGCCGCTGTGCGCGGAGATGTGCTCGACCAAGGCGCTGCTCGGCGGCGATGGCGATGTGATTTCCGACATCCTGCGTAACCGCGTCATGAAACGCGGGAAGGGCGCGGAGCTGTTCGGATGGGGCACGGCCTACGGCGGCGCGCAGGGCAAGGGCGGTCAGGCGGCACCGGCCGCACCGGCCACGCCGGCTTCTGCGCCGGGAGCGCAATCATGATCGCCCGGGCACGATCGACCGGCCTGCTGGTCGCGCTTGGCGCCGTGCTGCTGCTGGGCGCCTGCGGCGAGCGCCCGCAAACCGCGTTCGCTTCGCACCGCAAGGACGACGCGCCCGCATACAAGGGAGCGGAAGGCGATCCGTTCATGGCAAAGAACTGGACACCCGGTGACCGCACGAGCTGGCAGAACCAGATCCGCGCGCGCGGCCAATACCAGAACGAGTACAACAAGACGCCATGACGCGCGCAAGCGGAGGTTCGTCCATGGGCACTTCCTGGAAACATCTTGTGATGGCCGTGTTGCTGGGCGGCGCAGCAGCGTTGGCGAGCGCGCAGCAGCCGGCCAGTGCGCCCGCGGCCGACGCCGCCCCGGTCAATCCGGCCGTGCAGCCGGCACAGCCGTTCTCCAACATCGTCTCGGAGAATGTGTTTGATCTGCAGAAACGCGATCTTTCCAAAGAGGCGCACGACCAGGCCGCACGCCGCGCCACGCAGCCGGGCAACAATGCGCCCGTCTGGCGTGAAGTGAACTCAGACCAGGCGCATTACGCAAGCATTCCGGGGCTGGAGGCCGGCGTGCTGATTCAGCGTACCGGGCAAAAATGGCGGCTGTTCCGCAATGGCGTGATCACCGTGTGGGGCGGTTGGCTCATGGTGCTGGTGCCGCTGCTCATCCTGGGTTTTTTCCTGTGGCGCGGCACGATTCCCCTGAAGGAAGCGCCCACCGGCCGCAAGATCGAGCGGTTCACGCCCACCGAACGCTATGTGCATTGGACGATGGCGATCTCCTTTGTCACGCTCGGCGTGTCGGGCATCGTCATGCTGTGGGGCAAGCATTTCCTGCTGCCGATCCTCGGCCACCAGTTGTTCGGCTGGTTGACGTACATCTTGAAGAATCTCCACAACTTGGTGGGGCCGCTGTTCACGGTCAGCATCATCGTGGCCTTCGTGATGTGGGTGCGGGACAACCTGCCTCGCAGTGGCGACATGAACTGGCTGCTGAAGCTTGGCGGCTTGTTTTCCGGAGAGCACGGCGCCGAAGTGCCATCGCACCGTTTCAACGCTGGCGAGAAACTCTGGTTCTGGGGCGGGCTTGTTGTGTTTGGGCTGATCCTGTCGGCCTCGGGCTGGACGCTCGATCGCATCGTCCCGGGCGTGGATTACTACCGCAGCACGATGCAACTCGCTGAAGTCATTCACGCGATTGCCGCAGTGGGCATGATCTGCATGTCGCTCGGGCACATCTACATGGGCACCATCGGCATGGAAGGGGCGTACCGCGCGATGCGCGATGGTTATGTCGACGAGGCCTGGGCGAAAGAGCACCACGAGCTTTGGTACGACGACATCAAGGCCGGCAAGATCCCCGCGCAACGTTCCCAGCCGCCAGCACCGCCGTCGCCCAGCGAGCAGCCCGCCAAGCCATGACGCCATCGACGCCCACCGATTCAAGGAATCTCACCATGCACGCATCCGCTCTGCGCCGCGCCGCAGGTATGGCACTTGCTGTCGCCATGCTGAGCCTGACAAGCGGACTGGCCGGCGCCAAGCTGCCGGCACCGACGGAAGAACAGAAGGCACAGGCGGACCTGGCGAAGGCCAAAGCAGCCTGGGGCGACAAGGTAGCCGCGTTCCAGACGTGCAAGGCCCAGGACAAGGTGGCGGCGTCATACCAGGCCGGTGGCAAGGCTGCGCATACGCAGCCGGGCGCGCCGTGCGTTGATCCGGGGCCCTTTGTCGCGCCCGTGCCACCAGCATCTGCACCGGCGGCCAAAGGGTGAACCGTTGTTGCTAATGTTGCGTGTTCATCATCCGGCAGTACAATCGTCCGCTCCCCGAGTGAACCCTGACTGGAGGTGACACATGAAGCAACTCGTGATTGCACTCGCCGCGATCGGCCTGATGGCCGGCTGCGCATCGAACTCAGCGTCGACGGCCAAGGCGGCGAATGCCGGTGACGGCGCCATGGCGGCCTCGGCCGTGCTGGCACCCAAGAGCGGCAGCACCGTGCAAGGCAGCGTGAAGCTCGCGCAGCAAGGCGACAATCGGGTTGCCATCGCCGTGGATATTTCGGGTCTGCCCGCCAACGGCATGTTCGGTTTCCACGTGCATGAGAAGGGCGATTGCTCGTCGGCAGATGGCAACAGCGCTGGCGGCCACTTCAACCCGACGGGCCAGCAGCATGGTGATCCGCGCCACGGCGCGCACCACGCCGGCGACATTCCGATGCTGCAATCCGATGCCAACGGCAAGGCCGTCGGCTCGATCGTTCTTTCCGGCGTGACGCTGTCGCCCGGGCCCACGAGCCTGGTCGGCCGCGCGCTGATCGTCCACGCAGGCAAGGACGACTACACGACCCAGCCCACCGGCAATTCCGGCGGGCGCATCGCCTGCGGCGTGATCGTGGCGAACTGATCGCCCGCACGCGGTACCTGCTCTCGCGCAGGTACCAGCCGCACCATGCGCACGCTTGCCGTGCGCATTTTTATTTGAACGAAGACATTGATGCCGCTGCGCCCCGAACTGACCAACGCTTCCGTTCCACTGCTCGACGAGGTTGAAGTGCTCGACGAGCTGGGCCGCGCACGCCATGTCTACATTCCCGGTGAGCGCCCGCTCACGGTGTACCTCGACAAGCGCGAACTCGTCACGCTGATGACGCTGGGCGGCGCGCCCGAAGCGCTCGTACTGGGCTATCTGCGCAACCAGCGCTTGATCGGCAGCATCGAAGACATCGCCTCCATCCAGGTCGACTGGGAAACCGAATCGGCTGCCGTCACCACGCGCGCCGGCATTGCCGACCTGGACGAAAAGACCGCCCGCCGCACCGTGACGACCGGCTGCGGCCAGGGCACCGTGTTCGGCTCGCTGATGGACGAGATCGACGCCATCCGCCTGCCGCCCGACGCGCGCATGACGCAGACCACGCTGTACCGCGTGGTCGACACCATCCGCCTGCAGCAGTCGATCTACAAGCAAGCGGGCTCGGTGCATGGCTGCGCGCTGTTCGATGCGCACGGCGGGCTGCTGCACTTCATCGAAGACGTGGGCCGCCACAATGCCGTGGATGCTATCGCCGGCCTCATGTGGCTGGCGGGCATGGATGGCGGCGACAAGATCTTCTACACCACCGGCCGTCTCACCTCCGAGATGGTCATCAAGGGCGCGCAGATGGGCATACCGTTCCTGTTGTCGCGCTCGGGCGTCACACAGATGGGCCACCAGATGGCCGAGCGCGTCAACCTGACGCTGTTTGCGCGGTGCACTGGGCGGCACTTTCTGCTCTACACGGGGCGCGACCGGTTCGTAGCCGAGCCGGAGGTGGCAGGCACCGTGGGGCCGCGCGGAGAGTTGCCTCAGGCGGCGGAATCCGGCCGCTGATCTGTTCGGCGGGTTCGATAAGGCCAGCGCAAGCCATCGGCCGCCACGGGGTTTTCCGTCACAGGTTTGGGAGTACAATCCGCGTTCCAAAACCGGGCCAAAGATCGACGGCCTGGCTGGCATGACCAAATGGGGACAGTTTTCGCACCGCGAAGCCTGCCCCCATTTGTTCATCCAAGGTATCTGGACGCTCCATGAGCATCAAATCTGACAAGTGGATCCGCCGCATGGCCGAGCAGCACGGCATGATCGAGCCGTTCGAGCCCGGTCAGGTGCGCGAATCCGAAGGGCGCCGCATCGTTTCCTACGGCACGTCGAGCTACGGCTACGACATCCGCTGCGCCGACGAATTCAAGATCTTCACCAACATCAATAGCACCATCGTCGATCCGAAGAACTTCGACGAGAAGTCGTTTGTCGACTTCAAGGGCGATGTGTGCATCATCCCGCCGAACTCGTTCGCGCTGGCCCGCACGATGGAGTACTTCCGCATCCCGCGCACCGTGCTGACGGTGTGTCTGGGCAAGAGCACGTACGCGCGCTGCGGGATCATCGTCAACGTCACGCCGTTCGAGCCCGAGTGGGAAGGCTACGTGACGCTGGAGTTCTCCAACACCACGCCGCTGCCGGCCAAGATCTATGCCGGCGAAGGCTGCGCGCAGGTGCTGTTCTTCGAGAGCGACGAGGAGTGCGAAACCTCGTACAAGGATCGTGGTGGCAAGTACCAGGGCCAGCACGGTGTCACGCTGCCCAAGACCTAGTTTTTGTAGTCCGTTTCCGCGCGTTCAGGCGTATCCGGAGCGGGGCCTTTAGCTTCATCCATAAGGAACCACGATGAAATTCCGCTTTCCCGTCATCATCATTGACGAGGACTTCCGCTCCGAGAACATCTCCGGGTCGGGCATTCGCGCGCTGGCCCAGGCCATCGAGACCGAAGGCATGGAGGTCATCGGCCTCACCAGCTATGGCGACCTGACGTCGTTCGCTCAGCAGTCGAGCCGCGCGTCCACCTTCATCGTCTCGATCGACGACGACGAGTTCATCAACCCGGACAACGACAAGCCGGAACCCGAAGCGGTCGAAAACCTGCGCGCCTTCGTGGCCGAGGTGCGTCGCCGCAACGCCGACATCCCCATCTTCCTGTACGGCGAAACGCGCACCTCGCGCCATCTGCCGAACGACGTGCTGCGCGAGCTGCACGGGTTCATCCACATGTTCGAGGACACGCCGGAGTTCGTGGCCCGACACATCATTCGTGAAGCGCGCAATTACCTGGATTCGTTGCCGCCGCCGTTCTTCAAGGCGCTGATCGACTACGCGCAGGACAGCTCGTATTCGTGGCATTGCCCGGGCCACTCGGGTGGCGTGGCGTTCCTCAAGAGCCCGGTGGGGCAGGTGTTCCACCAGTTCTTCGGCGAGAACATGCTGCGCGCCGACGTCTGCAACGCCGTGGAGGAACTCGGCCAACTGCTCGACCACACGGGCCCGGTCGCCGCGTCGGAGCGCAACGCTGCGCGTATCTTCGGCTCCGACCACATGTTCTTCGTGACCAACGGCACGTCGACGTCGAACAAGATGGTGTGGCACGCCAACGTGGCCCCCGGCGACATCGTCGTGGTGGACCGCAACTGCCACAAGTCGATCCTGCACGCGATCATGATGACGGGCGCGATCCCCGTGTTCCTCATGCCGACGCGCAACCATTTCGGCATCATCGGGCCGATCCCGAAGAGCGAGTTCGAGCCGGAAACGATCGCCAAGAAGATCGCCGATCACCCGTTTGCCAGCCAAGCCAAGAACAAGAAGCCGCGCATTCTGACCATCACGCAGGGCACGTACGACGGCGTGCTCTACAACGCCGAGATGATCAAGAACATGCTGTCGACCGAGATCGACACGCTGCACTTTGATGAAGCGTGGCTGCCGCATGCGTCGTTCCACCCGTTCTACGAGGACATGCACGCCATTGGCCACGGCCGCCCGCGCAGCAAGGACGCGCTGGTGTTCGCCACGCAGAGCACGCACAAGCTGCTGGCCGGCCTGTCGCAGGCCTCGCAGATCCTCGTGCAGGATTCGGAAACGCGCAAGCTCGATACGTACCGCTTCAACGAGGCGTATCTGATGCACACGTCGACGAGCCCGCAGTACTCGATCATTGCGTCGTGCGACGTCGCCGCGGCGATGATGGAAGCGCCGGGCGGTACTGCGCTGGTGGAGGAGAGCATTGCCGAGGCGCTGGACTTTCGCCGCGCCATGCGCAAGGTGGAGCAGGAATACGTCGGCACGAACGGCGGCAATGGACGCGGCGACGACTGGTGGTTCAAGGTCTGGGGCCCGAACGACTTGTCCGACGAAGGCATCGAGGACCGCGAAGCGTGGATGCTCAAGGCCAACGAGCGCTGGCACGGCTTCGGCAACCTGGCCGAAGACTTCAACCTGCTTGACCCGATCAAGGCCACCATCATCACCCCGGGCCTGGACGTGGACGGCAAGTTCAGCGACTCCGGCATTCCTGCCGCCATCGTGACGCGTTACCTCGCCGAGCACGGCATCATCGTCGAGAAGACCGGTTTGTACTCGTTCTTCATCATGTTCACCATCGGCATCACCAAGGGCCGCTGGAACTCGATGGTGACCGAGCTGCAGCAGTTCAAGGACGATTACGACAACAACCAGCCGCTGTGGCGCGTGCTGCCGGAGTTCGTGCGCCAGTATCCGCAATACGAGCGCATCGGGCTGCGCGAGCTGTGCGACAGCATCCACAGCGTCTACCAGGCCAATGATGTGGCCCGCGTGACGACCGAGATGTACCTGTCAAACATGGAACCGGCGATGAAGCCGTCGGACGCCTGGGCCAAGATGGCTCACCGTGAAACCGAGCGCGTGGCAATCGACGATCTGGAAGGCCGCATCACGGCTATCCTGCTGACGCCGTATCCGCCGGGCATTCCGCTGCTGATCCCGGGCGAACGCTTCAACAAGACGATCGTGCAGTACCTGCAATTCGCACGTCAGTTCAACAAGCTGTTCCCGGGCTTCGAGACCGACATTCACGGCCTGGTCGAGGAAGAGGTCGACGGCAAGATGGGGTATTTCGTCGACTGCGTGCGCTGAGTTTCAGTCGTACCGAGAAAAAGCCGCGCGAGAGTATCGGGCGGCTTTTTTTTTTGTTTGGCGCTTCTGGGACGCATTTGGCCGCACGAAGTGCTACCGACCGCTGCAAGGCAAAAAAGTGGGCTATCGGGCCGCCCGGAGGCGTTGCAGCCGCTGCTGCTGCGATGGCTCCAGCGCTCGGGTCGCTTCTCTGAAAGTCAAAGCCGACATCTCGC
Organism: Ralstonia edaphi; assembly: GCF_958350185.1. NCBI lineage: Bacteria > Pseudomonadati > Pseudomonadota > Betaproteobacteria > Burkholderiales > Burkholderiaceae > Ralstonia > Ralstonia edaphi. The sequence continues at coordinate 734,567 of NZ_CATWHI010000002.1, read as the reverse complement.
CAGCATGCCGCTCCACGAAGCCAACCGTTCGCAATGGCGTCTTTTTGCAGGTCGAGCGCAGCACCCATCCGATCGCCTTTCGGATAAAAAACTCGCGCTCTTGCAGCATCGGAACGGCGCGCCGTTCGAAATGCTCGAAGTCACCTTGGCCGGCCGCGAGTCGGTCATGACTGGCTAACAGTGCACTGCGCCGCACCCAGAAATTCGTATGTGCGGACCATTCGTCCAGGTCCGCCTCGACCGCTGGCACCCGGGCGGCCAGTGCGCCAACCACTTTGATCGCAAGCCAGTCGACATGGGCCCACGTCGTGCTGCAATTGATCAGGGCCTGCAACCATCTGACATCCGATTTGCGGAGCAGGTCGCTCCGAAGTTCAAGCACCGCGATTCCAACAGATCGCAACTCATGGGTGTCCGTATTCCAGAGAGCCTCGACCAGCCCCTTGAGGTCTTCCACAGTAAGGGCAGGGTGGTCGGCGACAAAGCTGCGGGCCACACGTCGCACGGCTGGCACGGAAGCACCGATGAAGCGGAGGTCGCTTTTCAGGTATCGCTTTTCTTGTTCCGCCCTCTCGGCAGTAGCGTCCCCGGCAAGGGACTCGGCCAGCTGGGCGACAACGGTCGTCTGGTCGTTCAAGGATGGCCCTCTTGTGCGCGTTGGCGTGCAGCATAGCCGTCCTTCGCAAATATCGGCAATTCGGTTAGACCACGCCAGCGTGCGTCACAAGCAAAAACGCCGCGCTGATCAACTCAGCGCGGCGTTTTTGTTTGAAGGGTGTGGCTGATTATTCAGCCAGCGCAGCGCGCGCAAACGCAATGGCCTGCTTCACCTGCTCCGGCGCCGTTCCGCCGATGTGGTTTCGCGAAGCGACCGAGCCTTCCAGCGTCAGCACGGCGTGCACATCGTCGCTGATCAAGTCGGACTTGTCGCCCAGGCCGCAGATGTCACGCAGTTGCGCAACCGACAGGTCCGCCAGGTCGCAACGCAGGTCGTCGCACGCGCGCACGGCGTGGGCCACGGCTTCGTGCGCATCACGGAAGGGCAGGCCGCGCTTGACCAGGTAGTCGGCCAGGTCGGTGGCGGTGGCGTAGCCCTGCAGCGCGGCGGCACGCATGGCGTCGGCCTTGACTGTGATGCCCGGCACCATGTCGGCAAAGATGCGCAGCGTGTCGACCACCGTATCCACGGTGTCGAACAGCGGTTCCTTGTCTTCCTGATTGTCCTTGTTGTACGCCAGCGGCTGGCCCTTCATCAGGGTGAGCAGGCCGATCAGGTGGCCGTTGACGCGGCCGGTCTTGCCGCGCGCCAGTTCGGGCACGTCCGGGTTCTTCTTCTGCGGCATGATGGAGCTGCCGGTGCAGAAGCGGTCTGCAATGTCGATAAAGCCCACGCGCGGGCTCATCCACAGCACCAGCTCTTCAGAGAAGCGCGAGATGTGCGTCATGACAAGCGCGGCGGCGGCGCAGAATTCGATGGCGAAGTCCCGGTCGGACACGGCATCCAGCGAGTTGCGGCACACGCCGTCAAAGCCGAGTTGCTGCGCGACGAATTCGCGGTCGATCGGGTAGCTCGTGCCGGCCAGCGCCGCGGCGCCCAGCGGCAGGCGGTTGACGCGCTTGCGGGCGTCGAGCATGCGCTCGGTGTCACGCGTGAACATTTCGACGTAGGCCAGCAGGTGGTGGCCGAACACCACCGGTTGCGCGACCTGCAGGTGCGTGAAGCCCGGGACGATGGTGTTGGTGTGTTGCTCCGCCAAGTCCAGCAGCGCGCTGCGCAGGGCCTTGAGCAGACCGACGATGTTGTCGATCTCGCTGCGCAGCCACAGGCGGATGTCGGTGGCGACCTGGTCGTTGCGCGAGCGGCCCGTGTGCAGGCGCTTGCCGGCGTCGCCCGCCATGGCGGTCAGGCGCGCTTCGATGTTCAGGTGCACGTCTTCCAGGTCCAGCTTCCACTCGAACGTGCCGGCTTCGATCTCCTGGCGGATCTGCGCCATGCCTTTTTCGATGGCAGCGCGGTCGGCTTCGGCGATGATGCCCTGCTTGGCGAGCATGGCGGCGTGCGCGAGCGAGCCCTGGATGTCGAACAGCGCGAGGCGCTTGTCAAAGAACACCGACGCGGTATAGCGCTTGACGAGATCGGACACCGGCTCGTTAAAGCGGGCGGACCACGCTTCGGCCTTCTTGGCGAGTTGGGAGGTCATGGGCGGACAGCAGGAGGAGCGCGGCCGGCAAGGCGCCGGCCGCAAATTCAGGAAACCGCGATTATATCGCCCGCCGAGCCTTTCAGCCCCCGCGCCACGGCCGGCTACAGCGTGCTGTCGATCAGCGCGCCCTTGAAGACCACCGGCCCCGTCGGCCCCTCCGGATTGGGCGAGCCGCCACGCGGTTCCACGCTGATGGCGAGCGCCGGCACTTGCCGCAACGGCTGCGCGACCGTCAGGCGTACCGCCCGCTGGTGCCCGATCACCCCAAGTGACTGAGGATGCCCGCCGGGCGGCAGCGCCCAGAGCTGCAAGGCCTGTTCGGTATTGAGCGGCGTCGCATCCAGCCGCTTGAGCGACAGCGTGCCGGTGCGCGCATCCCAGGTGATGAGGACGGCCGCCTGGGCCTGCGCGTCCTGCAGCACGGCCACGGCGTTGGCGACAGGCGCTTCGCGCAATTGCTGCGCCAGCCGCAGGTTCAGCCCGATCGCGACCGCCGCGACAACCGCCGCGACCGCCGTGGCGCCGCGCCAGAAGCCGGTGCCTTGCCAAAGCCGTTGCCAGAGCGCCAGCCGCGGCGGCGCCGGCTCGCGCCAGCCGAGTTGGACTTCGACGCGGCAGAGGATTTCCGGCAGCGGCGCCGTGGCCGGCTGGAGCGCGGGCAGGTCGGCCAGATACCGCTGCCAGCGCTCGACCGTGGCGCGCACGGCGTCGTCGTGGCGAATGATCTGCTCGAACCGGCGGCGTGCGCCGGCGCGCAGTGTTCCAACCGCATATTCGGCGGCCAGCTTGTCGACGAGATCGGGGTGGCGGCGCGGGTCCATCACGGTGCTCCGAGGCATTCGCGCAGGCGGTCCAGACCGCGCCGCATCCAGGATTTGACGGTGCCCAGCGGCAGCGACAGCGCTTGCGCCAGCTCGGTGTGCGACAGGTCACGCAGATAGGCGAGCGATATGACTTCGCGCTGCTTCGGGTCCAGACGCTTCAGGCATTCGGCCAGCGCGCGGGCTTGCTGGCCGGCAAGCGCGAGGTCCGCCGGCCCCGGGGCGTGGTCGGCCAGGACATCGGCGTAGGTGTCGTCCAGGGGCACGGATTCCTGCACGCGTTCGGCGTGCTGGCGGCGCAGACAATCGAGTGCACGGTTGCGGACGATGGTCGTCATCCAGGTCATGGGGGCGGCCAGATGTGGGCGGTAATCGCCGGCATGGCGCCAGATGTTGACGAAGCTTTCTTGCAAGACGTCCTCGGCCCAGTCTTTCCTGACCAAGATACGCAGCGCGAGCCCAAACAGTTTCGGCGCGCAGCGCGCATATAGCGTGCGCAGGGCGTCGCGGTCGCCCAGGCCGATGCGCTGCAGCAACGCCGCCAGCTCTTCCGCGTCGGCGCTCTGAGGGCGGGCTGCCGCCGCCGTCGGCGGATCGGCGTCTTGCGCGGCGTGGTCTTCGGCAGTGCGCTGGAAGGTGAGCACGTGGGCAGCTTTTTGTGGACGGTTCTGCCCAAAGTGTAGGTAGAAACCGTGGTTGCCGGGGGAATTCACGTGAAAAGTGCGGAGGTATTTGCATCCAGTTGGGCACGCCCTTCGTATAAGCGGTCAGGCGCCGGACAAACGCCCGCGATCCGCACCTCGGCAGCACGTGGGTCGTGCTTCTTCCCAACATATGCAAGGAGACCGACGATGAATACGACCAACGAGATGGAACTGTTCGAGGATGAGAACCCGCGCATTGATGCGCGCCGCCGTGTGCTGCTGCGCGCGCCGGGGCTGATGGCGCTGGGCTCGCTGGCAGCGGTGTCCCTCGGGCAATCGATGCCGGCCTGGGCGCAGAACCAGTCGGGCAGCGTGAAAGACGACATCAACATCCTGAACGTGGCGCTCGGGCTGGAGTACCAGGCCATCGCCGCCTATCAGGTGGGCGCGGAGAGCGGCCTGTTGCAAAAGCCGGTGCTGGAGACGGCCGTGAAGTTCCAGGGCCATCACAAGGCACATGCATCGGTGCTGGCGGGCACGGTCTCCAAGCTTGGCGGTACGCCGGTCATGGAAAAGAAGGTGGCCGAATACAACTTCCCGGTCAGTCAGCTCAAGACGCAGGCCGACGTGCTGCGTTTTGCCGCCGGGCTCGAGAAGGGCGCCACTTCGGCGTATCTGGGTGTGATGCCGAATTTCTACACGCGCGATCTGACCAAGGCCGCCGCCAGCATCCTGGGTGATGAGGCAATGCATTGGGCGGTGCTGCTTTCGGTGCTGGGTGAAGACCCGGTGCCGGTGGCATTCATCAGCTAAGCGGTTTGTTGGGCCGCCACACCGGCTGCTCGTTACGGTGTGGCGGTTTTTTTGGGCGCATCGAACGCTTCGACGATGCAATCGAGCAAGGCACGCACGCGCGCGGTCTTGTGCAGATCGGCGTGCGTCACGAGCCAGACGTCCTGCATGCTGCGCCGATTGGGCAACACACGCAGAAGCTGCGGATAGGCCTGCGCACGCCTGCACACCAGTTCAGTTATCCCAATGCCGGCGGCCACCGCCTCGAACAGCGCCAGCGCGGAGTTGCTCTGCAAGACGACACGCCCGCGCGTAATAGGCTCGCCGCAGAGGTCTTCCCACATCCATGGCACTTCGTTGCGCGGATAGAGCACCAGGTCGTGCCCGGCAAAGGCTGTCCCTTCCTCGGGCTCGCCGCGCGCGGCCACGTAGCTGCGGCTCGCATAGATACCGGTTTCCATTTGTCCGATGCGCCGCGCGATGAGGTCCGGCGAATCGGGCCGCACCGTGCGCACCGCCACGTCGGCTTCGCGCTTGGTCAGGTTGGCAATGCTCTTCGAAGCCATGCAGACCACGTCGATGCCTGGATGCCGCTGCCGCAGTTGCGCGATGGCCGGCAGGACAAAGGTGGCAGCCATCGTGTCGGTCGTGGCCACGCGGATCGTGCCGGCGAACTGATCGTCGATGCCGGCAACGCGGCGCTCGATGGTGTGAGCCGCCTGCTCCATCGCTTCGGCTGGGCCGATCAGCGCTTCGCCGGCAGGTGTGAGCACCAGCGCGGTTGACGTACGCAGAAAGAGCTTGGCCGATAGCTCCTCTTCCAGCGCGGCAATGCGGCGGCCCACCGTGGCCTGATCCACCCCCAGGCGCTGTGCCGCACCGCGCAGCGTGCACGTGCGCGCCACGGCCAGGAAGAAGCGTCCGTTGTCCCAGTTCACGTCAGGCTCCGAGTCTTCGTAGATGTGCGATGCAAATTTGCAGCGGTGCAATGCAAAAACGCTGCTTTTTTGCATGCGGTCTCCAGCCTACACTTGGCTGCATGAAATTGCCAAATGGTTCCACCATGTCTTCGTGCAACGCCAACACTATGGATGCCGCTCCCCGGGCCGACTTGCAACCCGACCTCAGCCGGTGGCGCCGCAATGCCACGCTGGGCATTCTCACGTCGGGTGTGTTCATGGCGGTGCTTGACACCACCGTGGTCAACGTGGCGCTCATCGCCATGCGCGACAGCCTGCACAGCAGCGTCGCCGAACTTGCCTGGATCGTTGACGCCTATACGCTGGCCTTCGCCGCCTTCATCCTCACGGGTGGCTTGCTGAGCGATCGCATTGGCGCGCGCACCGTGTTCATGGCGGGGATGGCCGTCTTCATGGTGGCCTCGGCCGGCTGCGGGCTGGCGCCTTCAGTGACCACGCTGATCGCAGCACGCATCCTGCAAGGCGTGGGCGCAGCGATGTTCCTGCCCAGCTCGCTATCGCTCATCCGCAGTACGTTCGAGGACCCGCGCGAGCGCGCCTGGGCCATCGGCCTGTGGGGCGCCATCGTCGCGACTGCCGCGGCCGTGGGGCCGGCGCTGGGCGGCGTGCTGGTCGACACATACGGCTGGCGCAGCGCCTTCCTGATCAACGTGCCGCTGGGCGTGGTCGGCATGCTGGGCACGTGGATGATCGTGCGCAATGTACAGCCGGCACGGGCGAAGCCGTTCGACTGGGCGGGGCAGGTGACGAGCGCGGTGATGCTCGCGGCGCTGTGTTTTGCCGCGATCGAGTGGCCGGTGCGCGGCACGCTGTCGCCCTGGGTGTGGGGTGCCGCGCTGCTGACGGTGGCGGCCGGTGCGCTGTTCGTTGTGGCCGAACGCCGTGCGCGCGCGCCGCTCGTGCCGCTGGCCTGGCTGGGGCATCGCACGCTGGGCGCGGTCAACGGCGTGGGGTTCCTATTGAATTTCGGCTATTACGGTGCCCTGTTCGTGCTGAGCCTGCATTTGCAGAACGTCGAGCATCTCAGCGCACGGCAGACCGGGCTCGTCATGCTGCCGATGGCGGTGAGCCTGTCGGCGGGCAACATCTTCGCCGGCAAGCTGATGGCGCGTTTTTCCACGCCGGCCATGATGCTGAGCGGCCTCGTGATCGGCGCAGCGGGTTTGCTGGCAACGTCGGCCGCGCTGACGGGCCATGTGCATCTGTGGGTGGTGAGTGCGACGATGGTGGCTTACGGCGGCGGTACCGCGCTGGCGATTGCGCCGATGACCTCGACGATCCTGTCGGCGGCGCCGGGCGAGCTGGCCGGCACGGCATCGGGCCTGCTCAACGCCGCGCGGCAGACGGGCAGTTTGCTGGGCGTGGCAGCGGCGGGTGCCGTCGTGACGGTGGTGCCCGAGCTGGCGCACGCCTCGCCGATGGTGTTTGGCCTGATGACGCTGTCGTATGCCGGCGCGATGGCGATGGCGTGGATCAGCCGTCGCCCGGCCGCCACCGCGCTGGCTGCCTGATCAGCCGCTGTTGCGAAGGCCTGCGGCAATCCCGTTGATGGACAGATGGATGCCGCGCCGCACGCGTGCATCGTCGCTGCCGGCCTTGCCCGAGCGGAAGCGCTTGAGCAGCTCGACCTGCAAGTGGTTCAGCGGGTCGAGATACGGGAAGCGGTTCTTGATGGAACGCGCCAGCAGCGGGTTGTCGGCCAGGCGCTCCGACTGGCCCGTGATGGCGGCCAGCATCTGCTCGGTCAACGTGAACTCCGCCGAGATGCGCGAGAAGACCGCGTTACGCAGCTTGCGGTCGTCGCAGAGCTGCGCGTAGCGCGACGCCACGTTCAGATCCGCCTTGGACAGCACCATGTCCATGTTCGACAGCAGGTTCGCAAAGAACGGCCACTGCTTGTGCATGCGCTTGAGCGTGGTCAGGCGCGCGGCGCGGGCCTTGGCGTTGCCAGCGTCGTCCAACCAGCGCTGCACCGCGCTGCCAAAGCCGAACCAGCCCGGCAGCAGCAGACGGCATTGGCCCCATGAGAAGCCCCACGGAATCGCACGCAGGTCTTCGATGCGGCGGTGCTTCTTGTCCATCAGCTTGCGCGAGGCCGGGCGCGAACCCAGGTTCAGGTCGGCAATCTCGGTGATCGGCGTGGTGGCGAAGAAGTAGTCCTTGAAGCCCGGGGTTTCGTAGACGAGGTTGCGGTACGCGGCAAAGGCGTTGTCCGACAGCGCCTGCATGGCGGCTTCGAACTCCTCCAGGCCCTTGGGGCGGTTGCGGGTAGGCAGCAGCGTTGCTTCCAGCGTGGCCGCGACGATGGTCTCCAGGTTGCGCCGGCCGATCTCGGGGTTGGCGAACTTGCTGGAGATGATTTCGCCCTGCTCGGTCAGACGGATCTGGCCGTTCACGGTGCCCGGCGGCTGCGACAGGATGGCCTGGTACGTCGGGCCACCGCCCCGGCCCACCGTGCCGCCGCGGCCGTGGAACAGGCGCAGGCGCACGCCCTTGCGCTCGAACAGTTCCACCAGCGCCAGCTCGGCCTTGTACAGCTCCCAGTTGGAGGTGAGGAAACCGCCGTCCTTGTTGGAGTCCGAGTAGCCGAGCATGACTTCCTGCTCGTTGCCTTGCGCGGCCAGCACGGCATCGAAGCCGGGCAGGGCCAGCAGGTCGCCCATGATTTCCGGGGCGTTGCGCAAGTCTTCGATGGTTTCGAACAGCGGGATCACCATCACGTCCAGCGCGGCCCCGCCGCTGCCATTGGCGCCCGTGCGGAACATGCCGGCTTCCTTCTGCAGCAGCATCACTTCGAGCAGGTCGGACAGCGTCTCGGTGTGCGAAATGATGTAGTTGCGCACGATGCGGTTGCCGTAGCGGGCACGCACCTCGCGCGCGGCGCGGAAGATGTCGATTTCCGACGTGGTCTGCTCGCTGTACGCGTGGAACGGCAGCGTCAGCACGCGCGGCTGCTGCAACTCGCGCAGCAGCAGCGTGCGCTTGTCGGCCTCGGACAGCGCCGCATAGGCGCCTTCCACACCGGCCACCTTCAGCAGCTCAGCGACGGTCGCTTCGTGCACGTCCGACACCTGCCGCAAATCGATCGACGACAGGTGGAAGCCGAACACGTCAATCGCGCGCGCCAGCGATGCCAGCCGCGCATCGGCCAGCACTTCACCGTGGTGCGCCGCCAAGGAATCGATGACGATCTGGATGTCGGCGCGTAGTTCCTCTGCGTTGCTGTAAGCCGGTGCCGGGCCGACGGCGTGGCGGCCCGCATCTTCGCCGGTCAGCTCGCGGCAGGTTGCAGCCAGGCGCGCATACACGCCAATCAGCGCACGGCGGTATGGCTCGTCCACGCGATGTTCAGAATGATCGGGCGAGCGCTCGGCCAGCGCCTGCAGCTCGGCGCTCACATCCACGAGCGACGTCGACATCGACAGCTCCGCACCCAGCGCGTGGATCTCTTCCAGGTACCACGCCAGGATCACGCTGGCCTGCTTCCGTGCAGCGTCGCGCAACGTCGTCGCGGTGACAAACGGATTGCCGTCGCGGTCGCCCCCGATCCACGAGCCCATCTGGAAGAAGGGCGGCAGCGGTGCCGGTTCGCCGCGTGCGCCGCGGCGCGGGAAGACCGTCGCGATGTCTTCTTCCAGCTCGCGGTAGAGCGCCGGGATCTCGCGCAGGAAAGTGGTCTGGTAGTACGACAGCGCGTTTTCAATCTCGTCGGCCACCATCAGGCGCGTGGTGCGCAGCATGCGCGTTTGCCACAGCTTGGTGACGTGGGCACGCAGCAGCGCGGTGTTGCGCTCTCGCTCGCGCGTGGTGAGCGGTGCGTCGCGCTCGGCCAGCAGGCGGGCGATTTCGCGCTGCGCGTCGAGCGTGCTCTTGCGCTGCACCTCGGTCGGGTGTGCGGTCAGCACCGGCACGATCAGTGCGGTCTCGAAGAATCGGCGCAGCACGTCGCCCGACAGGCCTTCGTCTGCCGCAGACAGCAGCGCGCGCATCAGGCTGCCCGGCTGCGGCGGCGATCCGGCCAGCGCATGCACGCGGCGGCGGCGATTGTGGTGCTGGTCTTCAGCGATGTTCGCCAGGTGAGAGAAATAACTGAAGGCCCGCACCACCGACGTGGTCTGGTCGCGCGACAGCGTCTTCAGCAGCCGGTCGAGATCCTGCTCGGCCTGGCGGTCGCCGTCGCGGCGGAAGCGCACGGCGGTCTGGCGGATGGTCTCGACGGTTTCGAAGACGGTGCCGCCTTCCTGGTCACGCAGCACGTCGCCCAGCAGGCGCCCGAGGAAGCGGATGTCTTCCTTCAGCGGCTGATCCTTGGCCGCGGCGCTACCCGACGAGCGCCGGGAAGTGGGGCCGAGTGATGCGCCATTGGCTTCGTCCGCGCCGTTTGCCTTGGTCACCGGTTTGGCGGCTGGCTTGGCAGTCTTGATGGCCTTGGGGGCCTTGCTGGTCTTGGCGGGGGCGGCGGAAGCCTTGCGGGCGGTGGTCGCGCGCGAGGAAGCTCGGCGCGCGGCGGGCTGCGTCATGGTGTCTCCTAGGTTGGGTGCTCGAAGGTGCCTGAAGGGCCCTCGTTTCTGTATCACTTCAACGTGATAGCCGGACTGTCGCGAAAAAGCTGCGTGCTACCATTGCCGCATGTCTTCAAACGCCCGCCCGACTTCCCGTCAATCCCAGCTTGCAACGACTCCTGCAGCCCAGGCGCCGACCAAGCTGGTCATTGCCTCGCGCGAAAGCCGGCTTGCCCTCTGGCAAGCCGAACACGTGCGTGCTGCATTGCAAAAATACTATCCCGCGTGCGACGTGTCCATCCTTGGAATGACCACGCGCGGCGACCAGATTCTCGACCGCTCCCTCGCGAAGGTGGGGGGCAAAGGTTTGTTCGTGAAGGAACTGGAAGTCGCGCTGGCCGAGGGGCGCGCCGATCTGGCCGTGCATTCGCTCAAGGACGTGCCGATGGAACTGCCGGAAGGCTTTGCGCTTTCCGCGATCCTCGAACGCGAAGACCCGCGCGACGCCTTTGTTTCCAACGACTACGCCGATCTGGCTTCGCTGCCGGCCGGCGCCGTCGTGGGCACCTCCAGCCTGCGCCGCGAGGCTTCGCTGCGCGCGCGCTTCCCGCATCTGGTCATCCAGCCGCTGCGGGGCAACCTGGATACGCGGCTAGGCAAGCTTGACCGTGGCGACTACGCCGCCATCATCCTCGCCGCTGCCGGGCTCAAGCGCCTGGGGCTCGCCGATCGCATCCGCTCGACCATCGCGCCGGAAGAATCGCTACCGGCAGCAGGGCAGGGTGCGCTTGGCATCGAGATCCGCGCCGATCGTGCAGATGTGCGAGCGTGCCTCGCCCCGCTGCACGACGATCCCACTGCGCTGGCCGTGACTGCTGAACGCGCCGTGTCGCGCATTCTCGGCGGTTCGTGCCAGGTGCCGCTGGCCTCGTTCGCGCAGTGGTCGGACACCGGCACGCTGCGCCTGCGCGCCTTTGTCGCGTCGCAGGACGGCACCCGCAAGCTTGCCGTGGATGGCGAAGCCACGCCATCCACGCTGGCCGAAGCGGACGCACTGGGTGTGCGCGTCGCCCAGCAGATGCTGGCCGGCGGGGCACGTGACATTCTTGCCATGCTGGGCGCCGACGCGCCGCCTGCTACCTAACTCCCACGGCTCGCCATGGACGACCACTTGCCACCGCGCTTGTCACCATCGTCGCCCGCATCCAGCACGCCGCCTGTTCAAACGGCACCCCCGCCCGTGGTGGTGGTCACGCGTCCGCGCGCGCAGGCGCCCATGCTGGTGGCGGCGCTGGAGCGCCACGGCCTGCGCACGCACCAGTTTCCGCTGCTCGACATTGCGCCGACGCCCAATCTCGACGACTTGCGCGCCGCGCTGAGCGATCCGTCGCGCTATGCGCTTGTCGTATTCGTGAGCCCCAACGCCGTGCAGCAGGCATTTGCCGCGATGCCCGAGGGGTTCCGCTGGCCGCAGGAAGTGCCGGTGGCGGTGGTCGGCCCCGCGAGCGCACAGGCGCTTGCCACACACGGAGTCGCACCGCCCGCGCATCGTGTGATCAAGCCCGACACGCATGCCGACGACGCGCGCCAGGATTCCGAGGCGCTGTACGCACGGCTGGATGTGCCATCGTTGAGCGGCCGTGAAGTGCTGATCGTGCGCGGCAACGGCGGGCGCGAATGGCTGGCCGATCAACTGCGCGAAGCCGGCGCATCGGTCCGTACGGTGGAAGCCTATCGCCGCAGCGTGCCGGTGCCCGATGCCGCTGCGTGGCTCGCCTTGCGCGCCGTGCTTTCGGCGCGCCACGCCTGGACGCTCACCAGCTCCGAGGCTGTCCGCAATCTCGATGAGCTGGCCCGTGCCAATCTGTCGCCTGCTGATCTCGATACGCTGCACGGTGCGCCGTGCTTTGCTTCGCACGCACGCATCGTCGAGCAGGCCGAATCGCTGGGTTTTCGCGACGTGACGCTGACCGGCGCAGGCGATGACCGGCTCCTCGCCAGCGTGCTCGCCTGGGCCGGGCCGATATCCGCTCCCGAGCATGGCTCGCCAACAGTGCCGGCTGAACCCAATCCGTCTACTTCTTCTTCCACTGTGACGCAGACTCCCGTTCCCTCGTCCGCTCCTGCTCCGACACCAGCCCCCGCAGCGGCCAAGCCGAGTCCTGCCCCTGCGCCCGCTGCCCCGCCGGCCGCGTTTGCCCCCACCATGACGGTCAACCATGCGCCGCGCCGCGGCGGTTGGCTGATCTGGATGGTGCTGGTCGCCGTCGTGGCGGCGGTGGCCGCGCTGCAGGTGCGCAACGAGCGCCTTGCACGCGAGATCCGCCAGCACGCCCAGACGAACGAAGCCCTGGCGCAGGAGATGCGCGTGCTGTGGCGTGCGGATCAGGATTCGGTTTCCCAGTTGCAGCAGAAATTCGGCGCGCTGGATGCCCGCACCGCAGAAACGCGCGACCGCCAGGCCGCCCTGGAGCAGGCCAATCAAGACCTGCTGCGCAACCGCGATGACTGGCAGCGCGCCGAGATCCAGCGTTCGTTGGAAGTCACCGCCGAGCAACTGCAACTGACGGGCAATGTCGCCGGTGCTCTGGCGGCGCTGCAAACGGTCGATGCGCGCCTGGCTACGCTCGACAAGCCGCAGTTCAACGCTGTGCGCCGCGCGGTATCGCGTGACATGGCCAAGCTCAAGGCGATGCCGTTGTTGGATCTGGCCGGTGCCGCGCTGCGGCTGGACGACGCCATCAACGCGGTCGATACGCTGCCGCTCATCTCGTCGGCCCAGCCGTTGGAGGTGGAACAGGTTGCGCAGGCGCCGCATGCTGCCGTGAAGCCCACGAAGAATGCCAAGGCGCAGGCTGCGGCTGCGTCAGCCCCGGTTGCATCGACGCAACCAAACGCCGGATGGTCGGCTGGCGTGCGCGCTTGGTGGGGGCGTTTGTGGAACGACGTGCGCGGCGAACTCGGCCAGATCGTGCAGGTCCGCCGCGTCGATCAGACCGAGGCGCTGCTGCTGTCTTCCGACCAAGCGTGGTTCCTGCGCGAAAACCTCAAGCTGCGCTTGATGAACGCGCGCCTGGCGTTGCTCTCGCGCAATGACGCCGTGTTCCGCGCCGATCTCGGTCGTGCCGATACGCTGCTCGCGCGCTACTTCGATACGCAGTCTCCGCGCGTGACCACGGTGCAGAATCAACTATCGCAAGTGCGCGCGACGGTTGGCACGCTGCAGGTGCCGACGCTGGCTGACAGCCTTGCCGCGGTGCGCGGTTCGGGCAAGGAGTGAGCATGCGCTGGGTATTCTGGGTCGCGCTCCTGTTTGCCGCCGCCGTCGGGCTGGCGCTGTTTACGGAACTGAACCTGAGCAACGTCGTGCTGTTCTACCCGCCGTACCGGGTGGAGATGTCGCTCAACTTCGTGCTGGCTGCGCTGCTGGCGACCTTCGTGGTGCTGCATCTTGTGATGCGGCTCTTCCACCATGTAGCCGGTATGCCGGCGCGTGCTGCGGCGTATCGCGAGCGCAACCGCATCCTGAAGGCATCCGCCGCGCTGCGTGAAGCGATGGAAAGCCTGTTTGCCGGGCGCTTCGGCCATGCGGAGCGCCAAGCGCGAGAGGCCCAGGCCTGGGAGCCCCAGCGCGAGACGGCCGCGCTGATCGGCGCCCGCGCAGCGCACCGCATGCAGGAAACCGAGCGCCGTGATGCGTGGATGGCAGAAGTCACCTCGCCCGATCGCGAGCAGGCGAAGCTCGTGTCGATGGCCGAATTGCTGGTTGACGCACGCGATGCGGAAGGCGCGCTGGAAAAGATCGCACAGCTGCAATCGCAGGGTTCGCGACAGATTCAGGCGCAGCGCATTGCCTTGCGCGCGCATCAGCATCTGAAGAATTGGGGCGAGGTGCTGCGCCTCACGCGCGCCCTGGAAAAGCGCAATGCCATCCATTCTGTGCTGGCTGCACGCCTCAAGCAGATGGCGTGTGAAACGCTGCTGGCCGAGCGCCGCCACGATGCCGATGCCCTGAACGGCTTCTGGCGCGAGCTGACGACCGAAGAGCGCCGCTCGCCGCGCATCGCTTCGCAGGCGGCGCTGTATTTCGCGCAGCTTGGCCGTACCGATGATGCCAAGCGCATCGTCGAAGACGGTCTGAAGACGCATTGGGATAGCCGCCTCATCCGTCGCTACGCCGATTGCGCGGTGCCGGGCAAGGCGCTGCCGCTGATCCAGCAAGCCGAGAAATGGCTTGGCCAGCATCCGGTGGATGCCGACCTGTTCTACACGCTCGGCATGCTGTGCTTCAAGGAGCAGCTTTGGGGCAAGGCGCAGTCGAACCTGGAGTCTGCGCTCAAGTACGCCGACGCCGATCACTCCGGCAACCTGCGCGCCCATGCGCACTTGGCGCTTGCCCAGATGTTCGAGCAGACGGAGCGGGTGGAAGACGCCCAGCGACATTACCGGCAAAGTGCATTGCTTGCCGTGAAATGAAAAAAGGCCGGATCATCCCGGCCTTTTTGTTGCTGCTGATCAAGCCTATTTGTTCACCATCCGTGCCGGCACGGAAAGCGTCAGGATCGCGCCCAGCACCATCGATGCGGCCAGCATGTACATGCCCGAATCGGTACTCTGCGTGGCGTCTTTCAGCCAGCCGACGGCGTAGGGGCTCAGGAAGCCCGCGAGATTGCCCAGCGAGTTGATCAGCGCGATGCCGGCGGCAGCGCCGGTACCGGCCAGGAACGCGGTCGGCAGGCTCCAGAACAGTGGCAACGTGGTCAGGATGCCCATCGTGCCGAGCGTGAGCGCGGCCATGGCCAGCGTGGTGTCGGTGTGCCAGACGGCCGACAGTACGAGTCCGACCGCGCCCACCACTGCTGGAATCGCGATGTGCCAGCGGCGCTCACGCAGACGGTCGGCGCTGCGGGCCACCAACACCATCGCGACGACTGCCGCGCCGTACGGGATTGCCGTCAGCAAGCCCACCGAGAGCGGATCTGCCACGCCGGTCTGCTTGATCAGCGTCGGCAGCCAGAAGCTCACGCCATACAGGCCCATCACGAAGCTGAAGTAAATCAGGCTCATCAGCCACACGCGCGGGCTGGCCATGACAGTGCGGATGGGCGGGTCTTCCTTCTCGGCGTCTTCCGCGGCGATGTTGCGGGCGAGCAGCGCTTTCTCTTCGTCGGTCAGCCATTTCGCGTGGGTGATGCGGTCGTCCAGATACGCCAGCACGAAGATGCCCACGATGATCGACGGAATGCCTTCGATCAGGAACATCCACTGCCAGCCGGCCAGGCCGTAGACGCCGGCAAACGCCTTCATCGCCCAGCCCGAGATGGGGCCGCCGATCACGCCCGACAGCGCAATCGCCGTCATGAAGAAGGTGGTGGTGCGCCCGCGCCGCTGCGCCGGATACCAGTACGTCAGGTACAGGATGATGCCTGGGAAGAAGCCCGCTTCTGCCAGGCCCAGCAGGAAGCGCATGACGTAAAACATGGCCGGCGTGGTGACGAACATCATGGCCGCCGAGATGATGCCCCACGAGATCATGATCCGCGCGATCCAGATGCGCGCGCCCACGCGGTGCAGGATCACGTTGCTCGGCACCTCAAAGAGGAAGTAGCCGATGAAGAAAATGCCGGCGCCGAGGCCGTAGATGGTCTCGCTGAACTTGAGGTCGTTGAGCATTTGCAGCTTGGCAAAGCCCACATTGACGCGATCGAGGTACGCGACCACGTAGCACAGCAGCAGGAACGGAACCAGTCGCCACGTCACCTTGCGGTAGGTGGCTTCTTCAAATGCACTTGTGGATTGGCTCGTCAGCGTGCCTGCGCCGCCGACCGGTGAGGTGGGTGGGGTGGTGATGGCCATCAGGTCTCCAGCGTTATTGTGAGTTCAGGCCGAGTGCTCCTCGTTACCTACCTCGGCCTGGAAAACCGCCACAGCATTCTGCGCTTCTCGGGCGGGCGCGCCAAGACGCTCGCCGGCAGGGTTTATACGCAGCGCCCGCCGTCCACTTCCAGACACGTGCCGGTAATGAACTCGGCCTCGTCCGACGCCAGATACAGGCATGCGTTGGCCACATCCTGCGGCGTGGACAGCCGCCCCATCGGGATCGTCGCCAGGAAGCGTGCACGGTTCTCCGGAGTGTCGGGTACGCCCATGAACTGCTCGATGAGGCCCGTGGCGCCCATCACGGGGTTCACGCAGTTCACGCGGATGTTGTCCGGGCCCAGCTCGGCCGCCATCGCCTTGCTGGCTGTGATGACGGCGCCCTTGCTGGCGTTGTACCAGACCAGGCCCGGCCGCGGCCGGATGCCGGCAGTAGACGCCACATTGACGAACACGCCGCCGCCGCGCTCCCGGAAGTGCGGGACGATGTGATGCGCCGTCCAGTAAATGCTCTTCACGTTGACGGCCATCACGCGGTCGAACTCGTCTTCGGTGATCTGCAGCAGCGGCTTGTTCTTGTGCGTGGTGCCGGCGTTGTTCACGACGATGTGCAGATCGCCATAGCGCGCCAGCGTGGCGCCCAGCAGCTTGGCAACGGAATCGCCATTCGAGACGTCGGCCTGCACGAAATGCGCATCGCCGCCGGCCACGCGAATGGCGCTGGCCACGCGTTCACCGGCCTCCGCATTCAAGTCGTTGACGACGACGCGCGCGCCTTCGCGGGCAAAGGTGTTGGCGATGCCCTCGCCAAAGCCTGAACCCGCGCCCGTGACGATGGCAATCTTGCCGGCAAGCCGCATGGTGTCTCCTCGTGTTGTGGGTGGAATGCTGCGTTGTGCCTTAGCCGTGACGGATGGCGATGGTCTTGAGCGTGGTGAAGCCGTAGAGCGCTTCGAAGCCCTTTTCGCGCCCGTGCCCCGATTGGCCCGTTCCGCCGAAGGGCAGTTCAACGCCGCCGCCTGCGCCGTAGTTGTTGATGAAGACCTGGCCTGCCCTGAGCTTGCGCGCAAGGCGCATCTGGCGGCCGCCGTCGTTCGTCCACACGCCGGCTACCAGGCCGTAAGGGGTGCCGTTGGCCAGGGCCAGCGCTTCGGCTTCGGTGTCGAACGGCATGGCGGCCAGCAGCGGGCCGAACACTTCCTGCTGCGCGAGGCGGTGCGTGTGCGGCACATCGCGCAGCAGCATCGGCGCCTGGTAATAGCCGGTCTCGGGCGCTTCGGGCACCACTTGGCCCTGCGCCATCACCGGAATGTTGGCGTGCTGCGCATCCGAGACGAAATCCCACACGCGCTGCTGCTGCTTGGGGTTAATGAGCGGGCCGCAATCCAGGTCCAGCGACGACGGGCCGACCCTGATGGATTCGAACACCGTTGCCAGCCGATCCAGCATCGCCTCATACACGCTGCGCTCGATCAGCACGCGGCTGCCGGCGGAGCACGTCTGTCCGGCGTTCTGGATGATGCCGTTCACCACGGCGGGGATGGCCGCTTCCAGATCGGCGTCTGCAAACACGATCTGAGGGGATTTGCCGCCCAGCTCCAGCGTGACGGGCACGTGGTTTTCCGCCGCCGCGCGGACAATCGCCTTGCCTGTTTCCGGGGAGCCCGTGAACGACACATGGTTGACCCCGGGATGCGCCGCTAGAGCCGCACCGGCTTCGTGGCCATAGCCGGTGACGATGTTGAGTGCGCCATCGGGCAGGCCGGCTTCGGCGGCCAGCTCGGCCACGCGCAGGACCGACAGGCACGCATCTTCCGCGGGCTTGACCACGCAGGCGTTGCCCGCCGCCAACGCAGCGCCCACGCTGCGCCCGAAGATCTGCATCGGGTAGTTCCACGGGATGATGTGCGCGGTCACGCCATGCGGCTCGCGCACGGTCAGCACGGTGGTATCGGCCGGGTAGGGGATGGTCTGCCCGTGCAGCTTGTCGGCCGCGCCGGCGTAGAACTCAAAGTAGCGGGCGACGGCGCGGGCATCGGCGCGCGCCTGGCGCATGGGCTTGCCGGTGTCGCGGGCTTCCAGACGGGCCAGTTCTTCTTCGTGATCGGCCAGGCGCAGGGCCACGCGCATCAGCACACGGCCACGCTCGGCCGGCGCCAACTGGCCCCACACGCCTTCGAACGCACGCCGCGCGGCATGCACGGCCACGTTGATGTCGGTGGCGTTGCCGCGCGCAATCTCGGCAAAGGACTGGCCGTCGGACGGATCGAACACCTTGATGCGCATTCCCGAATCGGGCGACATCAGACGGTTGGCGATGAAGTGCTGGGCATGCATGGGGGGTTCCTGCAAAAGATCGGCAACGCGCGATTTTCGCACGGGCGCGCGCCGGGTAGGGCAAGCGGCCGGGTGTGAGGGGCTATAATGCCCGCCGACAGTTTTTTACGCTTCTTTCCAACCATTTGCGTCGCGTTTTTACGCAGTTCGCGCATTCCGGAGCATTTCCATGAGCTTCAACAACGTCTCGCCGGGCAAGGACATCCCCAACGACTTCAACGTCATCATCGAGATCCCGGCGCAAAGCGACCCGGTCAAGTACGAAGCCGACAAGGAAACCGGTCTGCTGTTCGTGGACCGCTTCGTTGGTACCGGCATGCGCTATCCGGCCAACTACGGCTTCATCCCGCAGACGCTGTCGGGCGACGGTGACCCGGTCGACGTGCTCGTCGTCACGCCGTTCCCGCTCATCCATGGTTGCGTGGTGCGCTGCCGTGCCCTGGGCATGCTGAAGATGACGGACGAATCGGGCGTGGACGCCAAGCTGGTTGCCGTGCCTGTCAACAAGCTGAGCCCGGCCACGGCCCACATGACCGACCTGTCGGACGTCGGCCAGAACTTGCTGGATCAGATCAAGCACTTCTTCGAGCACTACAAGGCGCTGGAAGCCGGCAAGTGGGTCAAGGTCGAAGGCTGGGGCGGCATTGAGGAAGCCCACAAGGAAATCGTCGACGGCGTTGCCAACTATAAGAAGTAAGCGATTTCAGGATTTCGCCGTACGGCATGTCTGACAAATCCCGGCCTCCGGATGGAGCGCCGGGATTTTTTCTTTGCGAATTGGTCATCGGCGTGATGCTCGGAAATGCGCCGCCTCGCGTCAGCTCGCCATCTGCGCCCGGATGGGATCTTGTATGCGTTTTTTGATATCCATCACGGAATTTGCATACTTACCGCCCGGTAGTTCTGCTACACAGAGATTTAAGAAACGCTCATTTGCCCACCGGAAACGACCGCTCTAGACTCCCCGTCAAGTTTGACTCCAACCCTTGGTACTGCGATGTTGAACAAGACCGTTGTCGTTCCCGTGCTTTCCGCCGTGGCCATGGCCGCATTCACCGTGTGGGCGCTGCTGGTGGGCCCGCCGGATGCAGCCCACGCCGGCGAGCGTGCCGTCGCATCGGCCTCCATGGCTGTTGATTCGAACGCTGCCCACTGCGTGATTGCCCAGCAGAAGCCTGCCGCGCACTGAGCTTCACCCCCGCGTCCGCCGTTCGTGCGGACGCCGTCTTTCCTGCTCCCGCCGTTTTCCCCTCCTAGTCCGATCCTGACCGTTGCTTGAAAGGCGAGCGGTCCGTCAGCTCGTCCAGATACGCTTCCATGCCGGCGGTTTCGCGGTCGAGGAACCTGCCCACTGCATCGGCAAATGCGGGGTGCGCCAGCCAGTGTGCCGACAGCGTCGCCACGGGCTCGAAGCCGCGTGCCATCTTGTGTTCGCCTTGCGCGCCACCTTCAAACGTGCGGATGCCGTGCGCGATGCAGTACGTCAGCGGCTGGTAATACGCCGTCTCGAAGTGCAGGCAGGGGTGATGCTCGATCGCGCCCCAGTAGCGGCCGTACATGACGGACGCCTCGGGCCGCGTGTCGATCACCAGCAGCGCACTCGCAATGTCGGTGCCGTCGCGCGAGGCGATCACGAGCAGGAGGTTTTCCGGCATCGTCCGGCCGATCTGGCGGAAAAACTCCAGGTTCAGATACGGCGACGAGTGATGCTCGCGGTAGGTAGTGCGATAGCAGCGGTGGAAGAAGCGCCAGTCCGCGTCCGTCGCGGCTGCGCCGGGCACGTGGCGGAAGGTGATGCCTGCGTCGTGCACGCGTCGGCGCTCGGCGCGGATGTTCTTGCGCTTCTTCTGTTCCAGCGCGGCCAGAAAGTCGTCGAAGCTGGCAAAGCCCGGATTGCACCAGTGGAACTGCACGCCCTGTCGCAGCAGCATGCCGGCGGCGCGCAGTTGCTCGGCTTCATCGGCGGTGGGAAACAGCACATGCAGCGATGACAGCTCGCTCTGCCGCGCCACCGCCAGCATTGTGTCGACCAGCGCCGCGCGTGCCGTCGCATCCCGCGCCAGCAAGCGCGCGCCCTGCACCGGCGTAAACGGCACAGCGGACAGCCATTTCGGGTAGTACTCCAGCCCGTGCTGCGCATACGCATTGGCCCACGCCCAGTCGAAGACGTACTCGCCGTAGGAGTGGCCCTTCACGTACAGCGGCACGGCCGCGGCGAGCACTTCGCCGTCGGGGCCGTCTTGCCACAGCGTCAGGTATTGCGGCGACCAGCCGGTGTCGGGCGATGCGCTGCCGCTCTCATGCAGGGCGTGCAGGAAATCGAAGCGCAGAAAAGGCGTCGCTTCGGGCTGCAGGGCGAGCAGGGCATCCCACGCGTCGCGGCCGATGTCGCGCAGATCGGTCACAAGTCGCGTGCGATAATTGGCCAATTCGTGTCGCGAACCAGCGCGCGCTTGAGGCTCGGGAACAAGGGGGCGAGAGGTCATGCCGCCGATTCTAATTCCAGCTTTGACTGGCGCGCTTGCAATCCATATTGCCCCCATGACCGTCTCTGTCGCTCTCGCCCAGATCAACTGCACCGTCGGCGATTTCGCCGGCAATGCTGCCCGCATCGTCGCCGCTGCGCGCGAAGCGCACCAGGCTGGTGCGCGCATTCTCCTCACGCCGGAACTGTCGCTCACGGGCTATCCGCCCGAAGACCTGCTGCTGCGCCCGGCGTTTATCGATGCCAGTGCGCGCGCGCTCGATGCGCTGATCGCCGAACTGGCGGCCTTCCCGGGTTTGCACGTGCTGATCGGGCACCCGCAACTCTCGCTGGAAGCGCCGGCGCCCGGGGTGCTGCCCAAGCCCACCAACAGCGCCACCGTTGCCGTGGATGGCCGCGTGATCGGCCGGTACAACAAGCTCGAACTGCCCAACAACGAAGTCTTCGACGAGAAGCGCTACTTCCAGCCCGGCACCGAGCCGTTTGTGTTCGAAGTGGACGGCACGCGCTTCGGCGTCGTCATCTGCGAAGACGCCTGGTATGCCACGGCCACGGCCTACGCCAAGGCGGCCGGCGCGCAGGTGGTGCTGATCCCCAACGCGTCGCCGTATCACCTGGACAAGGAAGACCTGCGCGAGCGGATCATCGGTGCGCGCGTGAAGGAATCGGGCTTGCCGCATGTGTATGCGAACCTCGTCGGCGGACAGGATGAGTTGGTGTTCGACGGGGGCTCGTTCGTGCTTGATGCCGAAGGCAACGTCGTCGTTCGGATGGGGCAGTTCGTTGAAGGCGTCGGCTACGTGCAGTTCGACGGTGGACGCGCGTTGCCGGGCACGGTCGTGCCGGAGGCGCCGCTGGAAGCCCAGGTGTATGAGGCACTCAAGCTGGGCGTGCGCGATTACCTCGGCAAGAATGGCTTTCCGGGTGCGATCATCGGCTTGTCAGGCGGTGTCGACTCAGCGTTGGTGCTGGCGATTGCCGTCGATGCGCTCGGCGCCGATCGTGTGCGCGCGGTGATGATGCCCTCGCGTTACACGGCGGATATCTCGTGGGTCGATGCGCGCGACATGGCCGCCCGCCTGGGCGTGCAGTACGACGAAATCGCCATCAGCCCGATGTTCGACGCGTTCAAGGGCGCATTGGCGGAGGAGTTCCGCGGGCTGCCGGAAGATGCGACGGAAGAGAACATCCAGGCGCGCATTCGCGGCACGCTGCTGATGGCGCTGTCCAACAAGAGCGGCCGGATCGTGCTGACCACCGGCAACAAGAGCGAAATGGCCGTCGGCTACTGCACGCTGTACGGCGACATGGCCGGCGGTTTTGCCGTCATCAAGGACATCTTCAAGACGCTGGTCTATCGCCTGTGCCGCTACCGCAATGCGTTGTCGGAAGTGATTCCGGAGCGCATCCTGACGCGGGCGCCGTCGGCCGAGCTGCGTGAAAACCAGACCGACCAGGACAGCCTGCCCCAATACGATGCGCTCGACGCCATCGTGCAGCGCTACATGGAGCAGAACCAGCCGGTGGCGGACATCATCGCGGCCGGCTTTGCCGAGGCCGACGTGCAGAAGATCGTGCGTCTCATCAAGATCAACGAATACAAGCGGCGTCAGGCGCCAGTGGGCATTCGCGTGACGCAGCGGGCGTTCGGGCGCGACTGGCGGTATCCGATCACGTCGCGCTTCAAGGAATAGGTCGCCGCCATGCTCGACTACTACGCCAAACGTGCCCCCGAATACGAGCGCATCTACACGAAGCCCGAGCGGCAGGGCGATTTGGCGTGGTTGAAGGCGCGCGTGCGCGACGTGACGCGCGGCGCGCGGGTGCTGGATCTCGCGTGCGGTACCGGTTTTTGGACCGAGGCGATGACCGACGCGCGCAGCATCGTCGGCGCGGATTACAACGACACCGTCCTGCGCATTGCACGCGGCAAGGGCATCGCCGGGGCGTCGTTCGTGCGCGCAGACAACGATGCGCTGCCGTTCGCGCCCGGCACCTTCGACGTGATGACGGCGGGCTGCTGGTGGTCGCATGTGCCGCTGCAGCATTTGCGCCGGCATGTCGAAGGGCTGCACCGCGCCTTGGGGCCCGGCGTGCGCGTGCTGTGGTTCGATAACCAGTATGTGTTTGGCTCGAGCACGCCCATTGCCTACAACGACGAACATGGCAATACGTGGCAGCGTCGCCCCCTGCGTGACGGCAGCGAGCACGACGTGCTGAAGAATTTTCCCGACGATCCGACGCTGCTGCAGACGGTGTCCGGCATCGCCCGGGATGTGCGCATTAACCGGCTCCAGTATTATTGGACGCTTGAATACTTCACCAACTAGTGAGCGAGACACCCATGAAACAAATCACCGCCATCATCAAGCCCTTCAAACTGGACGAAGTGCGCGAGTCGCTCGCCGACGTGGGGGTGACCGGCCTGACCGTCACTGAGGTCAAGGGTTTCGGCCGCCAGAAGGGTCACACCGAGCTGTATCGCGGTGCAGAATACGTGGTCGACTTCCTGCCGAAGATCAAGATCGAGGTGGTGGTGGCCGAAAGCCAGGTCGAAAACGTGATCGACACGATCGTCAAAGCTGCCAAGACCGGCAAGATCGGCGACGGCAAGATCTTCGTGATGCCGGTGGAACAGGTGATCCGCATCCGCACCGGCGAGAAGGACGAAGCCGCAGTCTGAAGCCGCCGCCTGTGGCCGGCGCGCTCGCGCCGGTCAGCGTTGGTCAACGCGGCAGGGTGATGTTCCAGCGCAGCGTCACCAGTCGCCCGATCACGATCGCCAGCGTGGCGATCACCACGGACACGCTCGGCAGCAAGTCCGTGTGTGTCAGCCCGACGTAGAGGAAGCACCCGAGAAACGCGCACGTTGCGTACGGGTGATTGTCCCGCAGCAGCATGGGCACTTCATTGCAGACCACATCGCGCAGCAGGCCGCCAAAGGCCGCCGTGATCACGCCCATCATCGCCGACACGAAGACCGGCACACCTGCATCGAGCGCCAGCTGCGTGCCAAGCACGCCAAAGAGCCCCATGCCGATGGCGTCGGCCACGATCAGCACGCGGTCGGACACCAGCTGGCTCACCAGCCGGATGACCCAATTGGCAAACAGGCTCATCACGAAGAGTGCGAGCAGGTATTGCTCGTGCTCGATCCAGTAGAAGGGCCGCCGATCCAGCAATAGATCGCGCAGCGTGCCGCCGCCAAACGCGGTCAGGAACGCGACGATGAACGCGCCCACGGCATCGAGGCGCCGCCGTTTAGCCTCGGCCAGCCCCGAGATGGCAAACGAGAAGACCGCGAGGATCTCCACCCAGTGCATCACCAACTGCAGGCGCGTTACTTGCATGTGTGTGCTGTCCGCCTGCGCGTCAGGAGCCGTACGGCTGGCGCAGCAGCACGAGCACCGCGCCCGCGCCGCCCGCCGTGTTGCGCGGCTCGACGAAGGCGATCACCTCTTCCTTCTGTACCAGCCACGAACGAACCTTGCCCTTGAGCACGGGCGTTTTGTCGGGTGAGCCGAGGCCCTTGCCGTGGATCACGCGCACGCAGCGGATGCCGCGCTGCACGGCACGGCGCAGGAAGGCGGCCAACGCCTCGCGGGCTTCTTCGCGGCGCATGCCGTGCAGGTCGATCTGATCTTGCGTGGCCCACTCGCCGCGGCGCAGCTTCTTGAGCACGTCGTCGCCGATGCCCGGGCGACGGTAGGACAGCGTGTCGTCGGTTTCGAGCAAGTTGTCCACGTCGAATTCATCCGACAGGGAATCGCGCAGGACGGTCTGCTCTTCGGCGCGCGAATGCACAGGGTCCGGCGCGGGCGGATTGCGCGGATGTTCGACGCGCTTGTTCTGGCGCAGGGCGCTCACCTCGCCGATGCAGGCGCGGAACACGTTGGCTTCTTCGGCGGCCTTGCGTGCGGCGGCTTCGGCGCGCTGGCGTTCGGCTTCGCGTGCCTCCGTTTCGTGCTTGAGCTGGTCACGCAGGCCGGCCAGATCGGTCAGGCTGAGCTTGTTGGCGGGGGAGGAAGCGCGTTTCATGGTGAAGGGCGGGCGAGCACGTCGGATGGAGCGTCTGTCGATTATACGAAGGCGCCGCACATGGCAAAACGGCCGATGGTTACCCATCGGCCGCGTTGTTTGCGCCCGGGAAACCCGGGGCGGTAAAGCTTATTCCAGGCTTTCCAGGTAGCGCTGGGCATCCAGCGCGGCCATGCAGCCCGTGCCGGCGCTGGTGATGGCCTGGCGGTAGATGTGGTCCTGCACGTCGCCGGCGGCGAACACGCCCGGGATGTTGGTGGCCGTGGCCATGCCGTCCAGGCCGCTCTTCGTGCGGATGTAGCCCGTGTCGTTCATGTCGAGCTGGCCGCGGAAGATGTCGGTGTTCGGCTTGTGGCCGATGGCGATGAATACGCCAGCCACCTTGACCTCTTCGACCTTGCCTTCGTTCTCGTTCGTGCCCTTCAGGCGGGCGCCCGTCACGCCGGAGTCGTCGCCCAGGATCTCGTCGAGGACCATGTTGGTCTTGATTTCGATCTTGCCTTTCTTCTCCTGCTCATGCAGGCGGTCGATCAGGATCGGCTCGGCGCGGAACTTGTCGCGGCGGTGGATGAGCGTGACCTTGCTGGCGATGTTGGCCAGGTACAGCGCTTCTTCCACGGCGGTGTTGCCGCCACCCACCACGGCCACTTCCTGGCCCTTGTAGAAGAAGCCGTCGCACGTTGCGCAGGCAGACACGCCGCGGCCGGCAAAGGTTTCTTCCGACGGCAGGCCCAGGTATTGGGCCGACGCGCCGGTGGAGACGATCAGCGCGTCGCAGGTGTATTCGCCCGAATCGCCTACCAGGCGGATCGGCTTTTCCTTCAGATGCGCGGTGTGGATGTGGTCGAACAGCACTTCGGTCTTGAAGCGTTCGGCGTGCTCCAGGAAGCGCTGCATCAATTCGGGGCCTTGCAAGTGCTCCTTGTCAGCGGGCCAGTTCTCCACGTCGGTGGTGGTCATGAGCTGGCCGCCCTGCGCCAGGCCGGTGACCAGCACGGGGTTCAGGTTGGCCCGGGCAGCGTAAATCGCGGCCGTGTAGCCGGCGGGGCCGGAGCCAAGGATCAGCACTTTTGCGTGTTTTGCCATGATGCGTTCTGAGTGTGCGCGGCACGAGGGATAGAGCGCCGCCGTGCAGGCTAGGTGAGGGTGATGGGCGCCATTATAAAGTGGCACCCCCTCGTCCGCCCGGTTGTAAATTCCAATGGCAGTGATAGGGCCGCGTTACAATCCTCGGCATCGTATTTGTGCTGTCCCAAGCCGCGTGGCCTTGCCCAAGCGGCACATCCGTCTCTCCGCGTCTCCCGCATGGCTCGAGCTTCCACCACTCCGACAACCCGCACTGACCCATCCGCACTGCCGTCCCGCATTGGGCGGCTGCTCGGGGAGGTCCGCTGGTTCCTGTTGCTGGCGGTGACCATCGCCTTCCTGATCATTCTCCTGTCATACAACCGGGCCGACCCCGGTTTCACCCACGCCAGCCAGGTCGACGAAATTCGCAACCTCGGCGGCCGCGTGGGCGCGTGGCTGGCCGATCTGCTGCTGTTTGTCTTTGGCGCGTCCGCTTACTGGTGGGCGGTGCTGCTGGTGCGCAAGGTCTGGCGCGGCTGGCGCGAGCTGATGTCGGACGAACGTCTGCCGCGTACGGCCATGCCGCGCGTTGACGCCAGTGTCACGTGGATCGGCTTTGCGCTGATCCTGGCCTCCAGCATGGGTCTGGAAGCCATCCGCATGTATTCGCTGCACATGAAGCTGCCCCGTGCGCCTGGCGGCGTGCTGGGCGATGTGATCGGCGGGGCGATGCAGCATTCGCTGGGCTTCACTGGCGGCACGCTGGCGCTGCTGTTCACGTTCTTGGTCGGGCTGTCGCTGTTCTTCCATTTTTCGTGGCTGAACTTGGCCGAGCAGATCGGCGCCGGCGTCGAGATGCTGTTCGTCGGCTTCAAGACGCGCCGCGAGAGCAAACAGGATCGGGCCATCGGCGAGGCCGCCAAGGTTGAGCGCGAAGAAGTGGTCGAAACGCGCCGTGTGCGCATTGAAGAATCGCCGCCCGTGCAGATCGTGCGCCCGACCGCCGTGGTCAAGAGCGAGCGCGTGGAGCGCGAGAAGCAGCAGCCGCTGTTTGTCGACATTCACGATTCCGACCTGCCGCCGCTGGCGCTGCTCGATCCGATCCCGCCGGTCGTCGAAACCGTGAGCGCCGAGACGCTGGAATTCACCTCGCGCCTGATCGAGAAAAAGCTCAAGGATTTCGGCGTGGAAGTGCAGGTGGTGGCGGCCTATCCGGGCCCGGTCATCACGCGCTACGAGATCGAGCCCGCCACGGGCGTGAAGGGCAGTCAGATCGTCAACCTGGCCAAGGACCTGGCGCGTTCGTTATCGTTGGTGTCGATCCGCGTGGTGGAGACGATTCCGGGCAAGAACTACATGGGTCTGGAACTGCCGAACCCGAAGCGCCAGGCGGTCCGCCTGTCGGAGATTCTCGGCTCGCAGGTCTACAACGAGAGCGCATCGCAGCTCACGCTGGCGCTGGGCAAGGACATCGCCGGCAAGCCGGTGGTGGCAGACCTGGCCAAGATGCCGCACTGCATGGTGGCCGGTACCACGGGTTCCGGTAAGTCGGTCGGGATCAACGCGATGATCTTGTCGTTGCTGTACAAGGCGAAGGCCGACGCAGTGCGCTTGATCCTGATCGACCCGAAGATGCTGGAGCTGAGCATCTACGAAGGCATTCCGCACCTGCTGTGCCCGGTCGTGACCGACATGCGGCAAGCGGGCCACGCGCTGAACTGGGCGGTGGGCGAAATGGAGCGCCGCTACAAGCTCATGAGCAAGATGGGCGTGCGGAACCTGGCCGGCTTCAACAAGAAGATCGAAGAAGCCGCCGCGCGCGAAGAGAAGATTCCCAACCCGTTCAGTCTCACGCCCGACGCGCCGGAGCCGCTCGACAAGCTGCCGATGATCGTCATCGTGATCGACGAACTGGCCGACCTGATGATGGTGGTCGGCAAGAAGGTCGAAGAGCTGATCGCGCGGATTGCGCAGAAGGCGCGTGCGGCCGGCATCCACCTGGTGCTGGCGACGCAGCGTCCGTCGGTGGACGTGATCACGGGCCTGATCAAGGCCAACGTGCCGACGCGGATTGCGTTCCAAGTCAGCAGCAAGATCGACTCGCGCACGATTCTTGACCAGCAGGGCGCCGAAGCGCTGCTCGGCATGGGCGACATGCTGTACCTGGCGCCCGGCACCGGTTTGCCGGTGCGCGTGCACGGCGCGTTCGTGTCGGACGAGGAAGTTCACCGCATCGTCGATAACCTCAAGGCGCAGGGCGAGCCGAACTACATCGAAGGCATTCTCGAAGGCGGCGTGGCCGACGGCGAGGGCGGCGGCGATGGTTTTGGCGGCGGCGCTGGCCTTGTCGGTGCGGGCGGCGGCGAGGCCGATCCGTTGTACGACCAGGCGGTCGACGTGGTGCTCAAGAATCGCCGCGCGTCGATCTCGCTGGTGCAGCGTCATCTGCGCATCGGCTACAACCGCGCCGCACGCCTGCTCGAAGACATGGAAAAGGCGGGGCTCGTGTCAGCCATGTCGGGCAACGGCAACCGCGAAATCCTGGCGCCCAATCGCAACGGCAACGTCGTCGAAGAGGAATGACGCTGCCCGCATGGCGCGCGCATTTGCAGTTACATCGCGTTACCGCGCGGGCGGAATGTTCCGGCGCGGCCGGCCACTAACAACAAGATCAACTGAAACCGGGATCCCTATGTTTGTGTTGAAAGCACGTCACCTGATGGCCGCCGGGCTGGTCTCGCTGGCGGCATGGTCTGCCGGCGCCTACGCAGGGGCGGTCGAACAGCTCAACGCCTTCGTGAGCAATGTCAGCACTGCGCGCGGCGAGTTCGTGCAGCGGCAAGTGAAGGGCGGCACCAACGGCAGCCCGCTCCGCGTGGCCGGCACGTCCAACGGCGATTTCGTCTTCTCGCGCCCGGGTCGCTTCGTCTGGCGCTATGTGAAGCCCTACGAACAGCAGCTCTCGGCCGACGGCCAGACGCTCTACATCTTCGACAAGGACCTGAACCAGATCACGGAGCGCAAGCTCGATGCGTCGCTGGGTTCCAGCCC
Organism: Ralstonia edaphi; assembly: GCF_958350185.1. Lineage (NCBI taxonomy): Bacteria > Pseudomonadati > Pseudomonadota > Betaproteobacteria > Burkholderiales > Burkholderiaceae > Ralstonia > Ralstonia edaphi. The sequence goes on along the minus strand of NZ_CATWHI010000002.1, from coordinate 705,768 downwards.
GGCCGCCATCCTGTTCGGCAGCAACGATCTGGCGAAGAATTTCACGCTCAAGGAAGGTGGTACCAAGGACGGCATCGACTGGGCCGAACTCACGCCCAAAGCGAAGGACACCCAGTTCGAGCGCATCGCCATCGGCTTTCGCAGCGGCGAGCTGCAGGGGATGGAGCTGCGTGACGCCTTCGGGAACACCACCCTGCTGACGTTCTCGAACATCCAGAAGAATCCGCAACTGCCGGCCAACGTGTTCCGCTTTACGCCGCCCAAAGGGGCCGACGTCATCAAGCAATGACGCGTAGAGGCCGGTTTTCGATCAGGAGACCGACCATGCCTTTGCCGTTCACCACGTCGCTGCACCGAGCCGCCGCTGTTGCCGTTGCGGCGTCAGCGGCGGCCGTCTTTGCGGGATGCGCCTCCACCGGTGCGTCCCGTTTTGACGTCGATTCGTTCCTCACCGCGCCAGACACGGTGCTGGCCGAGGCCTTGGTCAACAAGGATTTCCTGCATGCGACCGAGCTGCCCAGCGCCGAGTGCAGCGCATTGGTGAAAGGCCACGCGGGGCAGGTCGTGCCGATCCAGGCGCCGGTTGATCCGCGTCTGCCTGAGGCTTCGGCGCGTCAGCCGTTCGTGATTCAGCCGCCAGCCAGCGAGAACGTCTGGCTGCTGCTGCGCGCGTCCAACGGGACGCAGTCGTGCCATGGGCCGTTGCAGGCCAAGGCGTTTATGGGGTTGGTGCAGCGCGCGTCGAACTGACGGCATGACCGTCGTCTAAGCGTGGGCCGCTTTCATGTCGGCAATGAAGGCGGCCAGCAGATCATTGCGCCGGGCATCGCGGCGCACCACCATGTCGAACGGCACCTCGTAGCGCATGGCAGCGGGTGCCAGTGGCGTCAGCAGGCCCTGGGCCACATAGGGCGCCGCAAAGTGCTCCGGCAGGTAACCCAGGTGCCGGCCTGACAGCACCAGCATTGCTACCGCTTCCATGTTGTCTGCCACCGCAGTGACCGGCCGCTCGGCCGGCGACCCCGCCGCTTCCGGCAGCGGATAGCTGCGCCACGCCCACGCGTGCGCCAGCGCCTGCGCGGGCGTCACGTCCCCAGCCTTGCTCAACAACGGATGGCCGCGCCCCGCATACGCAAGCTGCGTCTCGTGGAAGATCGTCGTGTAGTCCAGCGCCGGCACGCGGTGCCAGAAATAGCCGATCGCCATATGGATCTTGTTGTCGAGCAGCAGTCCTTCCAGCTCCCCGGGCGGGCGGACCGACACCGTGAAATGCACGGATTCATCGCGTTGCCGAAAGCGCTCGATGGCCTGGCTGATGCGTGCATTCGCATTGACGGGCGCATGGCCGATCAATCCGAGATTCAACGTGCCGACCAGCGTGCGGCCCACCTTGCGGGCCTCCGCGCTGAAGACGTCGAGTGCGCCCAGCAGCTTGCGCGCGGAATCGACGAAGCGTTCGCCGCGCGCGGTGAGCCGGAAGCCGCTGCGGCCACGCTCGCATAGCCGGTAGCCCAGTCGCGTCTCGAGCGTGGACAGCTGCGTGCTGATGGTGGATTGCCCCACGTTCAGCGTTGCCTGGGCAGGGGTGATGCCGCCCGCGTCGACCACGGCGAGAAATACGCGGATCAGTCGCAGATCAAGATCGGAAGCTTGTCCCAGCACGGTGGTCGATACATCGCTCTATATCGATGTTTGATTCGGAGATTTCGCATTCTACGTGCGGAATCCATCGGCAAGAATGCAGCGTATCGACACTCCTTACATCGCCTCTGGACGATGTGACCATGCGACTGCCATGAACGACCGCGCCCACCTCTTCCAGCCCGCTTCGGGCAACGCCATGCCGCGTTTTGGCGGCATTGCCACCATGATGCGGCTGCCTGCCGCCACGTCAGCCGCGGGGCTGGACGCCTGCTTTGTCGGCGTGCCGTTCGACCTTGGCACGTCCAACCGCAACGGCGCGCGGCTCGGGCCACGGCAGATCCGCGCAGAATCTGTCCTCCTGCGGCCGTACAACATGGCCACGCGCGCAGCGCCGTTCGACTCGCTGCGCGTGGCCGACATCGGCGACGTGCCGACCAATCCGTACAACCTGCATGACTCGATCTCGCGCATCGAGGCCGCATACCGGGAGGTCATCGCCGACGGCTGCCGCCCGATCGGCCTGGGCGGCGACCACACCGTCACGCTGCCTATCCTGCGCGCGATGCATGCCAAGTACGGCCGCATCGGCCTGATCCACGTGGACGCGCATGCCGACGTCAACGACACGATGTTCGGCGAGAAGATCGCGCACGGCACGCCATTTCGCCGCGCGGTGGAAGAGGGCTTGCTCGATTGCAACCGCGTCGTGCAGATCGGCCTGCGCGGCACGGGCTACGCGGCCGAGGATTTCGACTGGTGCCGGGAACAGGGCTTTCGCGTGGTGACCGCCGAGGAATGCTGGCACCGATCGCTCGCGCCGCTCATGGAAGAGGTGCGCGCCCGCGTGCAGGGTGGCCCCGTCTATATCAGCTTCGACATCGACGGCATCGACCCCGCCTATGCGCCGGGTACCGGTACGCCGGAGATTGGCGGCCTGACCGTGCCGCAGGCGCTGGAGATCGTGCGCGGTGCGCGCGGTCTCGACATCGTCGGTGCGGATCTGGTCGAGGTGTCCCCGCCATATGACCCGTTCGGGACGACGGCGTTGCTCGGCGCCAACCTCGCGTTCGAGATGCTGTGCGTGCTGCCCGGCGTCGAATACCGGGCCTGACGCGACACCCATAAGAACGGAGAGGAGACCCCATGCAAGCAACGCAATCGACTGCCCAGCCGCGCCGTGCGGCGATGGCATCGTTCATCGGCACCACCATCGAGTGGTACGACTTCTACAGCTACGCCACGGCTGCGGCGCTCGTCTTTGGGCCGCTGTTCTTTCCGGGAGAGAGCCGCTTGCTGGGGCTCCTGGCCTCGTTCGGGTCGTTCGCCATCGGATTTCTTGCCCGGCCCATCGGCGGCGTGCTGTTCGGCCGCATCGGCGACAAGCTTGGCCGCAAGCGCGCGCTGATGGGCACGCTCACCCTCATGGCCGTGGCCACCGTGCTGATCGGTTGTCTGCCCACCTATGCGCAGGCCGGATGGATTGCGCCGGTCGCGCTGGTAGCGTTGCGTGTGCTGCAAGGCATTGCCGTGGGCGGCGAGTGGGGTGGCGCGGTGCTGTTGGCCGGCGAGCATGCGCCGAAAGGCCGGCGTACGTTCTTCGCCTCGTTCGCGCAGCTTGGCAGCGCCGGTGGCCTGATCCTGTCGATGCTGGCCTTTTCTGCTGTCAGCCGGCTCGAGCCGGAGGCCTTCATGGCGTGGGGCTGGCGCTTGCCGTTCCTGGCGAGTGCGGTGCTGCTGGCCGTGGGTTTTGTGATCCGCATGTCGGTCAACGAATCGCCGGAATTCGAGGCGATGCAGGCCTCCGGCGACGTGGCGAAGCAGCCGCTGGCGGAGGCGTTCAAGGCGTGGCCGCTGATCGCGCTGGCCATCGGCGCCAACGTGTACGGCATCGCGGGCGTGTACTTCAGCAATATCTTCATGATTTCGTATGCCACGCAGTACCTGCAGCTCGATCGCGCGATGATTCTCGACTGCATGTTCTGGGTGGCCGTGCTGCAGTTCTTCGTGCAGCTTGGTGCGGCCACGCTGGCCGACCGTTTCGGAACACGCCGCATGCTGGTCATCCTCGCGGCCTTCGCGGTGGTCGTGCCGTTCATCATGCTCCCGCTGGTCCGCATGGGCGAGTCGCACACCGTGTTTGCGGGGGTGGCCATCGCAACGCTGGCCGAGTCTGGCTATTACGCGATCATCGCGGGCTTCGTCAGCGGCATGTTTGCGGCGCGCATCCGCTACACAGCGATCTCGTTGTCGTATCAGGTGTGCGGCGCCTTTGCGGGAGGCCTGACACCGCTGCTTGCGACGGTGCTGGCAGATCGCTTTTTCCCGCTGTGGTGGCCGATGGCGATCTTCTATGCCGGTTTTGCGGCGCTGTCGCTGAGCTGCGTGCTTTTGATCGGCCGGAGCAGGCCGGTCGCAGACGAGCCGGCGTTGGACGCACGCGCCGCCTGACGCTGCCGTGGGAAGCGGTCGGCGAGCGGATTCTGCGACAATCCTCGCATGAACGCTTCCGCCTCTCTCTTCCCGGACGCGCCCGCCCACATGCCGCTGGCCGAGCGCCTCCGCCCCCATTCCGCCGATGAAGTGATCGGTCAGCAGCATCTGCTGGGCCCGGGCAAGCCGCTGCGCGTGGCCTTCGCGTCGGGCGAGCCGCATTCGATGATCCTCTGGGGGCCGCCCGGCGTCGGGAAGACCACGCTGGCGCGGCTGATGGCCAATGCGTTCGACGCAGAATTCATCGCGCTGTCCGCGGTCCTCTCCGGCGTCAAGGACATCCGCGAGGCCGTGGAGCGTGCGGAGCAGTTTCGCGCCAATGGCCGCCGTACGCTTGTCTTCGTCGACGAAGTCCATCGCTTCAATAAAAGCCAGCAGGACGCCTTCCTGCCGCACGTGGAAAGCGGGCTGTTCACCTTTATCGGTGCGACGACGGAGAACCCCTCGTTCGAAGTGAACGGCGCATTGCTGTCGCGTGCCGCCGTGTACGTGCTCAAGAGCCTGTCGGACGACGAGCTGAAGCAGCTTGCCGAACGCGCACGCCAGGAGCTGGGCGGGCTGGAGTGGACGCCCGCCGCACTCGACGCCATCGTCGTGTCGGCCGACGGCGATGGCCGCAAGCTTCTCAACAACGTGGAAATCGTCACCCGCGCGGCGCGTTCGCAGGCCGAGGGCAATACCGTTCCGGTGATCGACGAGGCGCTGCTGGCCTCCGCGCTGTCGGAAAACCTGCGCCGCTTCGACAAGGGCGGCGACGCCTTCTACGACCAGATCAGCGCGCTGCACAAGTCCGTGCGCGGCTCCGATCCGGACGGCGCGCTGTACTGGTTCTGCCGCATGCTCGATGGCGGCGCAGACCCGCGCTATCTCGCGCGCCGCATCGTGCGGATGGCGTGGGAAGACATCGGCCTGGCCGACCCGCGCGCCGGCCGCATCACGCTCGACGCCGCCGAGACGTACGAACGCCTGGGCTCGCCGGAAGGGGAGCTGGCGCTGGCTCAGGCGGTGATCTACCTGGCCATCGCGCCCAAGTCGAACGCCGGCTATAACGCCTACAACGCGGCGCGCGCCTTCGTCAGCCAGGACAAGTCGCGCAACGTGCCCGTGCATCTGCGCAATGCGCCCACCAAGCTGATGAAGGAACTCGGCTACGGCCATGCCTACCGCTATGCGCATGACGAGCCGGAGGCCTACGCCGCCGGCGAAACCTACTTCCCCGACGATCTGCCCCCGCAGAACTGGTACGTGCCGACGCCGCGCGGCCTGGAAGGCAAGATTGGCGAGAAGCTGCGGCACCTGCGCGAGCTGGATGCGCAGTGGCACGCCCAGCACGACAAATCCTCCCGCAACAAATAAGCCCCACGGGCCGGTACGATAAAATCGGCCTTTTCGGTCGTTCAGACCGCTCGCAATCTTCGGTTTCCTTTTCCCAACATGCTTGATATCCAACTGCTGCGCAAAGACATCGACGCCGTCGCCGCGCGCCTCAAAGATCGCGGCTACGTGCTCGACGTGGCCGGCTTTGCCGCGCTCGAAGTGGAACGCAAGGCCATCCAGACCCGCACCGAAGAGCTGCAGGCCCGCCGCAACAGCCTGTCCAAGCAGATCGGCATGCTCAAGGGCAAGGGCGAGGACGCATCAGGCGTGATGGCCGAGGTGTCGGGCATCGGCGACGAGCTGAAGGCGTCTGCCGCGCAACTCGACGTGGTGCAGGCGAAGTTGCAGGACCTGATGCTGTCGATCCCGAACCTGCCGCACGAAAGCGTGCCGGCCGGCCGCGACGAGACGCAGAACGTGGAAGTGCGCCGCGAAGGCACGCCGCGTGCGTTCGACTTCCCCGTCAAGGATCACGTGGACCTGGGCGCCGCGCTGGGGCTGGATTTCGATGCGGGCGCCAAGCTGTCCGGCGCGCGATTCACCGTCCTGAAAGGGCAGGTGGCGCGTCTGCATCGCGCACTCGCGCAGTTCATGCTCGATACGCACACGCTTGAGCACGGCTACACCGAAGCGTACGTGCCGTACATCGTCAACGCTGCGTCGATGCGTGGCACGGGCCAGTTGCCGAAGTTCGAGGAAGACCTGTTCCGCGTGCCGCGCAAGATGGGGCACAGCGCCGAAGGCGAAGACGGCGAGCGCGTCGAGAATTTCTATCTGATCCCGACCGCCGAAGTGCCGCTCACGAACCTCGTGCGCGATGAGATCGTGGCCGCCGATGCGCTGCCGATGATGTTTGCGGCGCATTCGCCGTGCTTCCGCTCCGAAGCCGGCTCGTACGGCAAGGACACGCGCGGCATGATCCGCCAGCATCAATTCGACAAGGTCGAGATGGTGCAGATCGTGCAGCCCCATACGTCGTTCGACGCGCTGGAGGCCATGACGAACGCCGCGGAGAACATCCTGCGCAAGCTGGAACTGCCGTTCCGCACCGTCGTGCTGTGCACCGGCGACATGGGTTTCGGCAGCACCAAGACGTACGACATCGAGGTGTGGATCCCGGCGCAGAACACGTACCGCGAAATCAGCTCGTGCTCCAACATGGGCGATTTCCAGGCGCGCCGCATGCAAGCGCGTTTCCGCAACGCGCAGGGCAAGCCGGAACTGGTCCACACGCTCAACGGCTCGGGCCTCGCCGTGGGCCGTACCCTGGTCGCCGTGCTGGAGAACTACCAGAACGCGGATGGCTCGGTCACGGTGCCGACGGTGCTGCGCCCGTATCTGGGCGGCCAGGAAGTGCTGAAACCGGCAGTTTGATTAGTTGTGCCGACCCTCTTGATCAGGTCGGAAAATTTTTGTTATACTCGCGGTTTCGCGATTCAGCGACCCAGTTACCGGAGAGGTGGCAGAGTGGTCGAATGTACCTGACTCGAAATCAGGCGTACCGGCGACGGTACCGTGGGTTCGAATCCCACCCTCTCCGCCAGCAGTAGCAAAAGCCCCTTGGTTTTACGACCAAGGGGCTTTTTGTTTGGCGTCTAGATTTGGTCTGGCGAAAAAACGTCGGCACCGGTGGTCACGCTGCGCCGCTGGCCGGCCCGCGCCAGCATGTTCTCAATCTGCTGATCTTTCTCCTCCCAGAGCTGAGCAAGCCAGCGATGGAAATCGCTGCGGAAGGCGGCGTCGGTGCTGTAGTCGTGCGTGCAGAAATCCGACGGGATCGGCAGTTCGCGAATGTGCACCATCACGCGGCCGGCTTGGCCGCAGGCCAGTTGCCAGAAGCTCGGCGTGCCGTCCGGGTAGGCAATGCTGATATCGAGCAGCGACTGGAACCGCTCTCCCATGGCGTTGAGCGTCAGGGCCAGCGCGCCGGCCTTCGGCTTGAGCAGATGGCGATAGGGGGACGACTGCGTCCGGTGCTTTGCCGGCGTGTACCGCGTGCCTTCGGCAAAGTTCATGACGCTGGTCGGCACGTGGGCGAACTTGGCGCAGGCGCGACGCGTGGTTTCGCGGTCTTGATTGCGCAGCTCCGGGTGCTTGCGCAGCGCCGCCTTGGAGTGCCGCCGCATGAACGGAAAATCCAGCGCCCACCAGGCCAGGCCGATGACCGGCACGTAGATCAGCTGTTGCTTGAGAAAGAACTTCAGCAGCGGGATACGCCGGTTCAACACACGCTGCAGCACGAAAATGTCCACCCAGGATCGATGGTTGCAATTGACCAGGTACCAGCCCGCGTAGCGCAGGTTGTCGGCGCCTTCCACGTTCCAGGGCTCGCGCTGCAGCACGCCGATCCAGGCGTTGTTACAGCCGATCCAGCACGTGGCGACCCAGTTGAGCATGGGATCGATCCGGCGGCGCACCGCGGTTGCCGGCACCAGTAGCTTGAACGCCGACAGCGCGAACAATGGCACACTCCAGAACAGGGTGTTCAGGGCCAGCAGGATTGAGCTGAGCGTGCCGAGGACAAAGGCAGGCAGGACGCGAATCAAGGCACCTCCAATGAGCGCCGCCGCGTGGGTTCGGCAGGCAGGAATCGTGACGTTGCGAATATTTCAGCGTAGCGCGGATCGTCTGTCCAGACCATGCGCTGCGTCAGGATTCATGCTTCGTATCGCCAGGCCCAAAAAAACCCTTGGTGTTGGCCAAGGGTTTTTCTTCCTGCTCGGGTGCTGCTCAGAACGAATCTCAGAACGAATGCTTCAGCCCCACACCCGCCAACACGGTCTTCGCGCCTGACGCCGTCCCGCCCGCAACGATGGAGGTCTTGAGACCTTCCAGCGGATCGGCCGTGCCTACCGCGCCTGCACTGACGTACACCAGCTGGGCATACAGCGTGGTGCGCTTCGAGAACGCGTAGTCGTTACTCAGCACGACCGACTTGGTCGAGCTGTCGTGGGCGCTGCTTTCGTACTTGCTGTAGTAGCCGGCCAGCGTGGCGGTATTGGCGGGGCTCCACTTGTAGTCGAGCCCGACGCCGATCGATTTGACGTCCGACACGCGCTGTCCGGTCGGCGCGTTGTTGGTGACGCCGATGTAGTTAACACGGCCCGTGAAGGCATTGAACGGCACGGCCACGCCTGCGCTCCACAGGCGGCTGAGGGTCTCGCCCGTGCCGCTGTCTGCGGTCGATTGATAGCCGAGACCGACTGTGAGCGGGCCCGTGTACGTGGCACCCAGCGACAGCTCATTGCCGCGCTTGAAGCTGCCGGCGGTCTCGCCAAATGAATAGGCAACGCCCAGCCACACCGGGCCGAAGTTGTTGGAGTACTGCAGCGCATTGCCGATGAACACGCCCACGTCGTTGCCGGGGTTGGTGCCGGCGCCCATCGCGTTGCCCGGTGCGGGGAGCTGGTTGTAGGCCCAGCCGTACAGGTTCGAGAACTGCTCCTTGAAGCCACGCGCTTCCGTGCCGATCGTGCCGATGAGCGCCGGGCTGTACTGACGCCCCAGCGTGATGGCGCCCCAGTTGCCGCTCAGGCCGACGTTCGCTTGCCGGCGGAACAGTTCCGAGCTGAATCCCGGGCCCGTGGTCAGCGTGCCGGTGTCGCTGCTGAAATGGCCTTCAAGGTTGAAGTTGGCCTTCATGCCGCTGCCCAGGTCTTCAGACCCCTTGAGGCCCCAGATGCTTGGGCTGATGCCGCCGGAATGCATTTCCGTGATGCTGCCGCCGGCTGCACTGCGGTTTTGATACTGGAGTCCGGCATCGACGGTGCCGTAAATCGTGACCGACGATTGTGCGATGGCGCCACTCGCTGCACAGCCGAGGGCGGCTGCAATGGCGGTCAGGACGCAGGGTCGAAGGCGTGAGTTCTGCATGTTGTCTCCGTATTGTCGTTGTCTGATGCGTCCACTGAATTGGCTCGGACGCATGCGGTGTTGGCGCCAAACACGCGGGGGCGCGCTCAACGCCGGCGGGACTTTGCAATATGCATACCACGACGTTTGCAGCGCATTGCACGGAGTTGCAGCCCGTTGATTAACGTTTGCGGATACCCGGGGCCGTGCGTGGGATGTAGCGTGGCGGGACAGTCGATGCAACACATGTCCGCCGTCTGTTCAGCAATGGAGCATCCGCGATCAGGCGCTTGGGGCGCTTTGCATCCAGCGATCTTCAAGCTCGCGCCATGCGCGTCCGACGTTCAGCGCATGGCGCGGGCGGAAGTTGCGCCAGTCGCGATAAGCGTCGCCCGGGACGTAGTCGAGCGCGCGGGCTGCGTCGCCGCCGGCTTCAATGGCGCGCGAGATCGCGCTGTCCAGCATGTCGAGATAGGCCAGCGTCGGCCGCAACATCTGTGCAGGCGTGCCAATGGCAGTGCCGACGACGATGTGGGCGGGCAGTTGCACAAGCGCATGCAGCGCATGCCGCCACCCGACCAGCGAACCCTCCTGCAGGTCCGGAATGCGCTGCCGATATGCCAGACCACCCGTGCACAGTACCCCGCGCCGCGGCGCGTACAGCACCGTGTCGGATGCGCTGTGCGCAGCCGTGCAGATGCGGACTTGCCACGCTGTCTTGCCGGTGTGCAGCCAATCGCCATCGCGCAGTGCGGGTTCCGGATAGACGATCTGCGTTTCATGCATGACGCGCGCGCCCAGCATGGCGGTCAGGCGTGCCAGACACGTTTCGCAACGCTGGCGCATCAGGTCGGCAGTGGCGGCGGACGCCAGGAAGGCAGGACGCGGCTGCAGTTGTGCGAAGGCCGCGTTGGCCAGCACGTGCTCGGGGTGTGCGTGCGTGTTGATGACCCAGCGAATGGGCTCCGCCGTGATGTGCCGGATGGCCGCGATCAGATGGTGTCCCCATCGCGCGTGCGGGCCGGGGTCGACCACGAGTACACCATTGCCTGTCGTGTGCACCAGCGTGGGCACGACTTCTCCGGCATTCGCGCGCGCGGCTTCTGCGTTGGCGGCGCGCGCAGCGTAGAGACCGTCCTGCAGCCGCAACAGCGTGACGCGCGCGGGAGACGCCGACACCATCTGGGCCGGATTGATCAGGGTCGCAAGCATGATGCGCATCCAGCGTCGCCGCGCGGGGTCTGGCGCCATGTCAGGGCGCCAGCGCGGCGTTCTCGTAACGTGGGTAGAAGCGGGTCACGTTGCGCACGTACTCCGCGGGCATGCCACCCCACTGCGCGTAGGGCGCGTCTACCGGCATCGCAATCACCTCCGCCAGGTCGCGTCCTTCCGCCGCTGCGCGGCGCATGCGTGCATCGAGCCACTGCAGGTACTGACGTGTCTGCGCGATGGCATCTGCCTTGCCCAGCGCCGGCCCGTGGCTGGGAATCAACACGCGCGCGCCGCTGTCGGCAACGATCTTCTGCAGCCGATCGAGACTCGCCAGCCAATGCGCAATGTTGGCGTGCGGCGTGGTGGGAATCCGGTCTCGAAAGGCAACGCCGCCTGCGAAAACCACACCGCTGGTCCGGTCCACAACCACGAGGTCGTCATCGGTATGTCCGTCGAGGCGGATGAGGTCGATGTGATGGCTGCCCATGGTGCGAGTGCCGGGCGTCAATGGCGTGCCGGGCGGTGTCGACACCGTGTTCTGCATCCAGGCGCCGCAGATGCGGTAGAGATTGTCGGCATAGGCCGCGCCTTCGCGTTGCGCACCGGCGATGGTGCCGGGCAGCGCCTGGGCGCCGACATCCGCATAGGCCTGGTTGCCGAAGAAATAGTCGGGGTGCAGGTTCAGGTTGAACACCCAGCGCACCGGCGCCGATGTGACCGTGCGGATGGCCTGGCGTTGCTGCTCGCCGTACAGCATTGATGGTCCTGTGTTGATGACGAGCACACCGTCGCCGGTATCAATGAAGCCGGTGTTGATGATGTTGCAGCCGTTGCGCGCAGAGAAATCCGCGTTGGCGCCTTCGAGCACCCAGACGTCGGGCGCAACCGCGTGCGGTACGAGGTGGTAATCGGGATCCTGCGCGCGCGCGATGGCGGTCAACATCGCAAGACACAGGAGGAGGCCAAACCGTTGGTGGCGTCGGCTCATCGTGTCACCTGCGCGCGGATGCGGTTGCCGTTGTTGTCGACGCCAGCCACGCTGATGCCGCGCTCAACAGGACCGTCCAGATCGAACGAGAAGATCGGGTTCTCGGCCACCGGCTCGTACAGCGCCATTTCAAGCATGGGCTGACGCCGGGCATCGAGCAGGCTGAGCTGCTCGATATGGAAGGACGGAATGCCCGCCACGAGGCCGGTGTCCATTGGGTGCATCACGCGCACGCGGATGCGGCTGCCAGCGCCGTTGAAGCCAGGAAACACACGCGACTCGACCTGGTTCAGCGTGGTGCTCCACGTGGCGTTCTGGCGGGTGGCTCCGGGCAGCGTGCAGCCACCGCCGGTGGCGTCCACCTGAAAGGTGCCGACATGCCAGACACCGTCCGGCGTGCGTGCGGCTACGCGCACCGGAGAAGCCTCCTGCAGCTTGAACCGGAACGACAGCGCCGGGCGTACGTGCGTCGGCGCGAATTCCAGCACCTTGCGGATCGGGTTGCGGTCGACCGCGACGACAATGCGCTCCACCTTGCCCAGCGCCGACGCGTCGAACGCAATCGGCACCTGCATCGCGTCTTCCGCAAATGCCGGCCCCGTGATGCGGATGCGGTTGTCGAACGTCGTCCGCGCCGTGCCAAACATCTCCTGACGAATCGTCGGCCACAGCGGCGAGCCGGCGGGGTCGATGTCTGTGTCGGCGCAGGCCTGCCAGGACAGGCACGCAACGGCCAGCGCGGCAGCGGCATGGAGGGGAGCCGTTCTCATCGTGTGTCTAGCAAGGTTTGGATGAGAGCCCCGCGTTGCGAAAGTCGTGCCATGCGCGTCGTGTGGGCACATGCGCCTCCATCGGCTGTTCAGGCGATGGGGCGTTGAGCTTTGCAACACCCAGTGTTCCATTCTGGAGCAGTCTCACAAGCGGAATGGCGTGAACAGTTGATTCGAAGGGCATGCAGCATCCGCCGCAGGGGATGGCCCGGGTTTTGCAGATGACGACCGGACACAGCGCAGACAACGACGCTGCGGTCATCACTCAAACATCAGGAGACAACCCATGCGTTACGCTCATCCCGGCACTCCCGGCGCCATCGTTTCATTCAAGCCGCGCTATGGCAATTTCATCGGTGGCGAGTTCGTGTCGCCGGTCAAGGGCCAGTACTTCACCAACACCACCCCGGTGACGGGCGAGGTGATCGGCGAGTTCCCGCGCTCGACCGCTGAAGACATCGACCGCGCGCTCGACGCCGCGCATGCTGCCGCTGACGCGTGGGGGCGCACCTCGGTGCAGGACCGCTCGCTGATCCTGCTGAAGATCGCCGACCGCATCGAACAGAACCTCGAACTGCTGGCCGTGACCGAAACGTGGGACAACGGCAAGCCTGTGCGCGAAACGCTGAATGCCGACATCCCGCTGGCCGTCGACCACTTCCGCTACTTCGCGGGCTGCATCCGCGCGCAGGAAGGCTCCGCTGCCGAGATCAACGAGCACACCGTGGCGTATCACATCCACGAGCCGCTGGGCGTGGTCGGCCAGATCATTCCGTGGAATTTTCCGCTGCTGATGGCTGCATGGAAGCTGGCGCCCGCACTGGCTGCCGGCAACTGCGTGGTGCTCAAGCCGGCCGAGCAGACGCCGCTGGGCATCTGCGTGCTGATGGAACTGATTGGCGACTTGCTGCCGGCGGGCGTGCTTAACGTCGTGCACGGCTACGGCAAGGAAGCTGGCGAGGCCCTGGCTACCAGCAAACGCATCGCGAAGATCGCCTTCACGGGCTCGACGCCGGTGGGCTCGCACATCATGAAGTGCGCGGCTGAGAACATCATCCCGTCGACGGTGGAGTTGGGCGGCAAGTCGCCCAACATCTACTTCGAAGACATCATGCAGGCCGAGCCGAGCTTCATCGAAAAGGCTGCCGAAGGCTTGGTGCTGGGCTTCTTCAACCAGGGCGAGGTGTGCACGTGCCCGTCGCGCGCGCTGGTGCAGGAATCCATCTACAGCCGCTTCATGGATGCGGTGATGACCAAGGTGGCCGCCATCAAGCGCGGTGACCCGCTCGACACCGACACGATGGTCGGCGCGCAGGCTTCGGAGCAGCAGTTCTACAAGATCCGCAGCTACCTGGAGATCGCGCAGGAAGAAGGCGCCGAATGCCTGGTCGGCGGCGATGTGGAAGTGCTGCCCGGCAATCTGTCGAAGGGCTACTACATCAAGCCGACGCTGCTCAAGGGCGACAACAGCATGCGTGTGTTCCAGGAAGAGATCTTCGGCCCGGTGATTGCCGTGACGACGTTCAAGGATGAAGCGCAGGCCCTGCAGATCGCCAACGACACCGATTTCGGCCTGGGCGCCGGTCTGTGGACGCGCGACATCAACCGCGCCTATCGCGTGGGCCGTGCCATCAAGGCAGGGCGCGTGTGGACGAACTGCTACCACCTGTATCCGGCGCATGCAGCGTTCGGTGGCTACAAGAAGTCGGGCGTGGGCCGCGAGACCCACAAGATGATGCTCGACCACTACCAACAGACGAAGAACCTGCTGGTGAGCTACGACACCAAGCCGCTGGGCTTCTTCTGATGGTGTAGCAGGACGGCTGGCGCACGGTCATCGACACCCGTGCGCCAGCCGCTGACCTGCGAGGCAACGACCCCGCAGGCGAAAAAAGAAGAGGAGACATGGCCATGCGCCCACACATGCACTGCCGCGACGCGCGCAGGTGTCTACCCCATTGCCGCTGATTCCCTGCGGGGAATCGCCATCGCCACGCCTGTTCCTGGAGACGCGCCATTGACGCGCCCGGGCACGGCGAGCGTGAAACACCAGGGAGGCACTTCGTGCATTCGAATACCAGCCGTTCGGGGAAGCGCGCGTGCCGTGCGCGCAATGCCGCGCCGCGCCTTGCTGGCGGGGTGGCTGCGCTTGCTGCCGTGGGGCTTTGCGCGCCGGCGTTTGCGGAAGACCAGATCGTCGCGGTGGCGTTGCCCACCGCCCAGGTCGTCGGCTCGACCCCGATCGACAGCATTGGCGTGCCGCTGTCGCAATTTCCTGCCAATGCCCAGCGCGTGAGCGCAACGGATGCCCGCGAGCAACGCAGCTCGAACCTGGCTGACTTGCTGAACGACAACCTCGGCCAGGTCAGCATCAGCAACGGAGCGGGCAACCCGTACCAGAACGACATCAACTACCGTGGGTTTCAGGTGTCTTCGCTGCTGGGCGTGCCCATTGGCGTGTCGGTCTACTTTGACGGCGTGCGGATGAACGAGCCCTTCGGCTCCATCGTGAATTGGGATCTGATTCCCATGAACGCGATGTCCAGCGTCAACATCCTGCCGGGCTCCAACCCGATGTTCGGCCTCAACACCCTGGGCGGGGCGCTTGTCGTCAACACGAAGAACGGAAAGGACAACGCCGGCACGTCAATCGAGGTGCTGGGCGGTTCGTTTGGCCGCCGTGCGCTGAGCTTTGAGACCGGTATCGTCGACAAAGCCCACAGCACCGATTACTTCGTCGCCGGCAACATCGACCGCCAGGACGGCTTTCGCGATCACTCGGGTTCGAACGTCAAGCAGTTGTACGGAAAGGCGCGGTGGCACGGCAACGATGGTGCTACCCAGCTGGAGCTGTCGGCTGCACTCGCAGATACCTCGCTGAGCGGCACGCAGTCGTTGCCGATGGACATGATGGCCAACCGCAGCGCCGCCTATACGTGGCCCGACACCATCTCAAACCGGATGGCGCTGCTGAACCTGAAGGGCAGTCATTGGTTGAACGACACCAACCAGTTCGCCGGCAGCGTCTACTACCGCAAGGCGAGCCTTCACAACGTCAACAGCAATGCGCAGCTCGACGATGGCTGCTTCAACGACGACGGATCGCTGGCAACGGCCACCGCTGGCGGCGTCAGCACGTACAAATGCGCGAACAAGGCGCCCAACGGCACAGCGGTGAATGCCGTGACCGGCGCGAATGCGCTGGCGCTCGGCTACGGCCGCTGGAGCAACGCCATCAACACGAGCGTCGTCGACTCGGCCACGCATGAGGACACGGTGGGTACGTCCCTGCAGTGGTCGAATTTCAGCCAACTGGCGGGACGCAACAATACGTTCACCGTCGGTGGTGCGTTCGACCATTCACGCATCACGTACGACCAGACCACCTACCTCGCACGGTTGATCGACTACCAGGCCGTGGTGACGCCCAATCAGGCGTACGGATTCACCGCCAATGGATTGGCGCCGTCGGCATCGAACCCGGCATTGTTCACTGGCAGCAACGTCATCGGTGCGGTCAACCTGTCGTCGAACGTCAACAACTTCAGCCTGTACTTCACCGATACGTTGAGCGTGACGGACAAGCTGAGCGTGACTGCATCGGGCAGCTTCAACTACACCACGCTCAACCAGGGCGGCGCCAACAACCGGTACCTGAACGAAGACGGCGGTTATTCCTGGACGGACGAAGTCTCGGGCGTGTCGTACTACAACCCCGGCTACGCAAACGCGTATCGGTATTCGAACGCGGGATCGGGCGCGGCAACAGCGCCGAACGGCGTTCCGGCAGGGGCAGTGGCCGGCCCAGAAACCAACAGCCTGGCCGGCTCGCACCATTACCACCGGTTCAACCCTGCGCTGGGGTTCAACTACGACCTGGGGGCGGGGCAGGGCATCTTCGGCAGCTATAGCGAATCGATGCGCGCACCGACATCGATCGAGTTGTCTTGCGCTGATCCGAACAGCCCATGCTCGCTGCCAACCGGGTTCAACGGCGATCCGGACCTGAAAGCGGTGGTGGCCAAAACCATCGAGTTCGGCGGCCGCGGCAAGCTGGGCAAGTCGACCTACTGGAGCGCGTCTGTCTACGACTCGCGGCTCAGCAATGACATCCAGTTCATCGCCACGTCAAACACGTACGGCTACTTCGCCAACGTCGGCAAGACGGAGCGGCGCGGCTTTGAGCTGGGCGCAAGCACGAAGATCGACAGGTGGTCGCTGTCGGCCAACTTCGGCTACGTCGATGCGATCTACAAGTCGGCATTCACCACGGCGAGCGGGCAGAACGTGGTCAGCGGCAACAAGATTCCCGGCATCCCCGCGAAGACGCTCAAGCTCGGCGCGTCGTACGCCTTCAGCCCGAACCTGTCGATGGGCGGGAACGCGATCCTGGTCAGCAAGCAGATCGCGCACGGCAACGAAAGCAATGCCGACCCGAACGGCGAGGTGCCTGGCTATGGCCTCGTCAATCTGAACCTGCATTACAAGCCGACGAAACATCTCGAGATTTCGGCCTACATCAGCAACCTGTTCAACAAGCGCTATTCCACGTATGGCCTGTCGGGCATGCGGAGCATCTACACGCTCGCGACGCAGCAATTCATGACGCCCGCGCCGCCGCGTGCGATCTGGATTGGGCTGACGTATTCGTTTGGAGGCAAGGCCTCCGATGCCGACAAGGACTGAGCCCCCGCAGAAGAGACGATCATGAATGCACTGACCTACTACAGCCGGATTGCCACGTTGATCTGCGTGGGCCTGGTATCCACCCTGCAGGCGCTCGCCGAGGTGCCGGACCCCGTTGCCTACGTCACCAATCAGGGCGGTGGCGTCACGGTGCTGAATGCACGCACGCTCAAACGGGTCGACGAGATTGCCGTGGGCAAGGACCCGCGCGGCCTCGCTGTCACGCCCGACGGCCACTGGCTGCTGACAGCCAACCAGGGCAGCGCCGATGTGTCGGTGGTCGATACGACAACACGCAAAGAGGTCAGGCGCATCGCGGTCGGCAGGAATGTCGAGTTCATGCGCATCTCGCCCGATGGCCGCCGGGCATTCGTGACCTACGAGCCTTCGTCGGAAGGCGGGCCGCCGGGCAAGAACAACCCAGGCAAGAGAGACGAGAACGATGAGAAAGACGAAGCCGCTGCTGAAGTCGCGATCATCGATCTCAGCCAGTGGGCGGTCGTCGGCCGCATCAAAGCCGCGCGCGAGACCGAAGCCATCGAGTTTTCCCCGGCCGGCACGTTGCTGCTGGTGGCCAATGAGGGAGACAACACGGTCGGCGTTTATGAGCTGTCGACGCTCAAGCAGATCCGGCGAGTGGATGTCGCACCGTTCGGCAATCGGCCGCGCGGCATCAAGATCGCGCCGGACGGAAAGACCTATGTGGTGACGCTGGAAAACTCGAACAACCTGTTGTTGCTGGATGCCGGTTTCAATCCGATCAAGACCGTGCCGACGGGCCAGGGGCCATACGGTGTCGCGTTCGACCGGGAGGGCCGATATCTCTGGGTGGCCGCGAGCCGCGCAGATCAGCTGCAGGTGTTCGATGCCCGCACCTTTGCGCCGGTGGCTGCCATTCCGGTCGGCAAGCGCTGCTGGCATTTCAGCTTCACTCCGGGGGATCAGAAGCTGCTACTCGCGTGCGGCCGCTCGAACAGTGTGCAGGTGATCGACCCGCAGAAGCGCGAGGTTGTCGATGCGCTGCCGGGCTACAAGCTGCCGTGGGGCGTGGTGACGTATCCGACATCGGTGGGCAGCCTCGATGCGCCGCGCTGATCGAGCCGCCCATGCGCTCGCCCCCGCCTACGCGGGCCTGCCGATCGCCTTGCATTGGGTGAGTGCGCTGCTGCTTTGCAGCCTGTTCGCGCTGGGCTTCTACATGACAGGTCTGGCCAAGGGCGCGCCCGGGAAGTCCGCCTTGGTGAATCTGCACAAATCGCTCGGCCTGACGGCGGCGCTGGTGATCGCGTGGCGCGTGGTTGTGCGCGTCCGCCGTGCTGCGCCACCGTCCATTCCGGGGCTGCACTGCTGGGAGACGGAGCTTGCGCGCATCACGCACCGTTTGCTCTACATGTGCATGGTCGTCATGCCGGTGTCGGGCTATCTCGGGTCTTCGTTCAATCAATACGGAACGCGCTTCTGGGGCGTGCCGCTACCGCGTTGGGGCTGGGTCGACAGCGCGCTGCAACACATGTTCTACACGGTGCACAGCACGACGGCGGACCTGCTGCTCTGCCTGGTGGTGCTGCACGTTGCCGGGGTGATCAAGCACCAATGGTTTGACGCGCAGCGGTGTGTGCAGCGCATGTTGCCGGCCCGGCGCACGCGCGCGCTGTAAGCCGTGGGCTTTGCGCGGGCCGCGTTCATGGCGTTGCTCCATTTCGCAACAGAACAAACGATGTGTTGCGGTATGGCACGCAACACCGCACTGCAAGTCGCCTGAAACCCCGGTTTTACGGCGTTTTTCGATGGCACGGGATTTGCCCTGAGTCCGACCGGTGTGACATCACACTGCCGGACCTGGACCATAAAGAGAGGTAGAGGAGACAAGAATGAGGACACTACGAGTGATTGCACTTGCGGCTGCCATGGCGGCAGCAAGTGTTGCCGTGCACGCGGCAACGCCCCCCGTTACCGATGCCATGATCGAGAACGACGCGAAATCGTCGAACGACGTGCTGACCTGGGGCATGGGTACGCAAGGGCAGCGCTTCTCGTCGCTCACCAAAATCAACACGAAGAATGTCAGCCAGCTGGTACCGGCATGGTCGTTTTCGTTTGGCGGTGAGAAGCAGCGCGGGCAGGAGGCCCAGCCGCTGATCTACAACGGCAAGATGTTCGTCACGGCGTCGTATTCGCGCATCTACGCAATCGACCTGAAGACCGGCAAGAAGCTGTGGAAATACGAGCAGCGTCTGCCGGAAGGCATCATGCCCTGCTGCGACGTCGTCAACCGCGGCGCCGCGCTGTACGACAACCTGGTCATCTTCTCCACGCTGGACGCGCAGCTGATCGCGCTCAACCAGGACACCGGCAAGATCGTCTGGAAAGACAAGATCGAGGACTACGCCGCGGGCTACTCCACGACCGCTGCACCGCTGATCGCGAAAGGCATGGTGCTGACGGGCGTGTCGGGTGGCGAGTTTGGCGTGGTGGGCCGCGTGGAAGCGCGCGATGCCAAGACCGGCCAGTTGATCTGGTCGCGCCCGACCGTCGAAGGCCACATGGGCTACAAGTACGACAAGGACGGCAACAAGACCGAGAACGGCATGACGGGCACGCTCAACGCCAGCTGGCCCGGCGAGACGTGGAAGACCGGTGGCGCATCGACGTGGCTGGGCGGGACCTATGACCCGCAGACCAACCTGGTGTACTTCGGTACCGGCAACCCGGGCCCGTGGAACAGCCATCTGCGCAAGGGCGACAACCTGTATTCGTCTTCCACGCTGGCCATCAACCCGGACACCGGCAAGATCGTCTGGCACTACCAGAACACGCCAAACGACGGCTGGGATTTCGACGGCGTGAACGAGTTCGTGACGTTCGACATGGACGGCAGGCGCGTCGGCGGCAAGGCCGACCGCAATGGCTTCTTCTACGTGAACGACGCCAAGACCGGCAAGCTGCTCAACGCGTTCCCGTTCGTGAAGGTCAACTGGGCCACCAGCATCGACCTCAAGACCGGCCGTCCGAACTACGCACCTGACCACCGTCCGGGGGATCCGGCCGAAGCAATGGGTGAAGAGAAGAAGGGCAAGGCGGTATTTGCGGAGCCTGGCTTCCTGGGCGGCAAGAACCAGATGCCGATGGCATACAGCCCGCAGACCGGCCTGTTCTACGTGCCCGCCAACGAGTGGGGCATGGACATCTGGAACGAACCCGTCAGCTACAAGAAGGGCGCCGCTTACCTGGGTGCCGGCTTCACCATCAAGCCGCTCAATGAGGACTACATCGGCGCGCTGCGCGCCATCAACCCGAAGACCGGCAAGATCGAATGGCAGATCAAGAACAACGCGCCGCTGTGGGGCGGTGTGATGACGACTGCCGGCGGTCTGGTGTTCTGGGGCACGCCCGAAGGCTATCTGAAGGCGGCCGATGCCAAGACCGGCAAGGAACTGTGGCAATTCCAGACCGGCAGCGGCATCGTCGCGCCGCCCGTCACGTGGGAAGACAACGGCGAGCAGTTCGTCGCCGTGGTGTCCGGCTGGGGCGGAGCCGTGCCTCTGTGGGGCGGTGAAGTGGCCAAGCGCGTGAACTTCCTGGAGCAGGGCGGTTCGGTTTGGGTGTTCAAGCTGCATAAAAACTAAGTCTGTCTGTGCCGGGCTGTGCGCTCCCAACCGCGCACAGCCCGCATGGCCGGTTCTGCGCCGGCCCACAGCGTTATGGAGTCCAGAAAGTCATGATGTACAAGGGAATGTTTTCGCTGTTGGCGCTTGCGTCGACGGCCGTCTATGCCGCCCCCGATATGCAATCCATCGCCGAGAAGAACGGATGCTTCTCGTGCCACAGCATGCAGACCAAGATCGTTGGGCCGGCCTTTATTGATGTAGCCGCAAAGTACAAGGGAGACGCAGAAGCGCCCGCGCGGCTTGCCCAGAAAGTGCGCGACGGCGGCAAGGGCGTGTGGGGCCGCATCCCCATGCCCGCGCATCCGAACCTCAAGGAAGATGAGGCGAAGCAACTGGTGGCCTGGGTACTGAGTTCAGGCTCGTGAGTTTCTACGGTGTTCGCAAATGAGAAAGGGCCGGCAATGACCGGCCCTCTCTCATTTGCAGGATTGCGCGCTATGGCTGCGTGAGCTGGCGCGAATTGGCATCGGTCCGGAAGACGATGGGAACCTCTCCGGTGCGCGTGTCGCGCATCTGCCCGAACCCGTTCATCGCAGCCATCCGGCCTTGCAGGACCACCTTCTGCAGCGCGCCGTGATCTGCCGATTTTCCACACACCGGATCCGTGCGCGCCGCGTCGCCGGTCAGCAGATAAGCCTGACAGCGGCAGCCGCCCGCGTCTTCCTCGCGCGACTCGCATGACTGGCACGGCTCGGGCATCCAGTGCGTGCCGCGAAAGCGCTGGAAGGCGTCGCTGCTTCGCCAGATGTCGCGCAGCGGCTGGCTGAGCACGTTGGGCAGCTCCAGCCCGGGCAGCATGCGCGCGGAGTGGCAGGGCAGCGCAACGCCATCCGGCGCAATGCCGAGAAACGTCGTACCCCAGCCGTTCATGCACTTCTTCGGGCGCTGCTCAAAGTAGTCGGGCACGACGTAGAGCAACTGGCATCGGCCGCCGATGCGCGTCCGGTAGTCGTTCACCACAGCCTCGGCCTCGCGCAGCTGCTCCAGGGTGGGCATCAGCGCCAGGCGGTTCTCCCATGCCCAGCCGTAGTACTGCGTGTTCGCAAGTTCGAGGTACTCGGCGCCGATCTCCAGTGCCATGTCGATGATGGCCCCCACGTGCGGCAGGTTGTGCCGGTGCATCACGCAGTTCATCACCATCGGATATCCATGGGCCTTGATCAGATCGGCCACGCGGCGCTTCAGGTCAAAGGTGCGCGTGCTGGAGAGAAAGTCGTTCAGCTCGCGCGTGGAGTCCTGGAACGACAGCTGGATATGGTCGAGCCCCGCGGCCCGCAACGCCCCGAGCCGCGCATCGGTCAAGCCAACCCCTGACGTCACGAGGTTCACGTAGAACCCCAGCCCGTGCGCATGCGCGACCAGCGTTTCGAGATCCTTGCGCAACAGCGGTTCGCCGCCCGACAGCCCGAGCTGCACGGCGCCCAGCGCCCGGGCCTGGGTGAACACATCGCACCACTGCTCGGTGGTGAGCTCCTGATCGTGCAGCGTGTAGTCGACGGGGTTGGAGCAGAAGGCGCAATGCAGCGGGCAGCGATAGGTCAGCTCGGCCAGCAGCCAGAGCGGCGGACCGGGCACCGGCGTCGCTGCGGGCGCCAGCAGCGATTCGGCTTCAAACGAGCCAGCCGCGTTCGAATGCATGTTTGACAAAGGCGTGGACCTCCGGAGCGATGCCCTGCACGCCAAAGGCGGATTGCAGGTCGTCGATCAGCATGTCGAGGGTATGGGCGCCGTCGCAGCGCTGCAGGATCGCGGCGGCGCTGTCGTTGAGGGTGACCATGCCTTCGGGGTACAGCAGCACCCAGCTCTGCTGCATGTCTTCCCACTGCAGCCGGAAGGTCCGGTGCAGCATGGGGTGGGCCGGATCAGGCAAGGGAGGGCTCATATGCGTGGGCCTGTTGAATGGCATCGAGCATCGACCAGAGGATGTCGAGCTTGAACTGCAGGATGTCCAGTGCACGCTGTTGCTGCTCGGGCGTGCGGAAGTAGTCGAGTGTCACGCGCAGGCCGTGTTCCACGTCGCGCGAGGCCAGCGGAATGCGCGAGCGGAAGTACGCCAGCCCTTCCGGCTGCACCCATGGATAGTGCTCGGGCCAGCCCGCGAGCCGTTCCTTGTGGATGTCCGGCGCGAACATCTCCGTGAGGGAGGAGCACACCGCTTCCTGCCACGGCGCACGGCGCGCAAAGTTCACGTAGGCATCCACCGCAAAGCGCACGCCCGGCAGCAGATGCCGGTGCGACCACAGTGCGTCGCGCGTGAGGCCAACGGCTTCGCCCAGCCGCACCCAGCTCTCGATGCCGCCCGGCTGCACGTCGTCGCCGTCGTGGTCATGGATCCGGACGATCCACTCACGGCGTGTTGCCCGGTCAGGGCAGTTGGACAGGATGGCTGCATCCTTGAGCGGGATGTTGACCTGGTAATAGAAACGGTTCGCCACCCAGGTGCGGATTTCTTCCGGCGTGCATTCGCCGGCGCGCATGCGCAGGTTGAACGGATGATGGATGTGATAGCCCGCCTGCTTCGCGCGCAGCCGCGCTTCGAAGTCTTCGGCGGTCCAGGCAACAGGATGTGTCATAGCGAGATTTCCATGCCGTCGTAAGCCACCTCGATACCGTGCGCCTCCAGCTCGCGGCGCTGCGGCGAATCTTCATCGAGGATCGGGTTGGTGTTGTTGATGTGGATGAGCACCTTGCGCGTTGCGGGCAGCTGGTCGAGCACGTCGATCATGCCGCCGGGGCCGGATTGTGCGAGGTGGCCCATGTCGGCGGCCGTCTTGGTGGAAAAACCCAGGGCGAGCATCTCGTCGTCTTGCCAGCACGTGCCGTCCACCAGCACCACGTCAGCCGCGCCCAGTTCGTCGAACACATGCGGCTCGACGCGCGCCAGACCCGGTGCGTAGAACGCACGCCGGCCGCTCTTGCGGTCGACGATGCGCAAGCCGATGTTGTCGCCCAGGCGGCGCGCGTTGCGGCTGGGCGAGTAGGGCGGCGCCTTGCTCTCCAGCGGGATCGCCGTCAACGCCACGTCGTCGAGTGGCGGCACCGAGAACGCCGTGCCGTCCAGGGCCAGCGCGCGCGTGTCGAGCCCGCAGTAGTGCGACAGCATGCGCGTGAGCGGAAAGGCGGTCGACAGATCGCTGATGACCGCTGCGCTGGCATAGACGGGAAGCGCTTGCCGATGTTCGCGCAGCATCAGGAGGCCGGTCACGTGGTCGATCTGCGCATCCATCAGTACGACGCCGACGATGCCCGTATCACGCGGCGCGCGCGCCGGTTGCAGCGCCGGTGAGCTGCGCAGTTGCGCGAGGATGTCCGGCGAGGCGTTCACCACGATCCAGTTGTGCTGGCCGTCGCCGAGTGCGATGGAAGACTGCGTGCGCGGGGTGGCGCGCACGGTGCCGCGCCGCACACCGTCGCAGTTGCGGCAGTTGCAGTTCCACTGCGGGAAGCCACCGCCGGCGGCCGAGCCGAGAACCCTGAGTATGGTCATGATGCAAATCCAACGTGTCGGGCGGATTGAGCAAGAAGTCGGCCAGGGCACGGCGCTAAGGCATGCGCGCCGCGCGCCGAAAAAAAAGAAGCCCGCCGTGAAGAACCGGCGGGCTCGTGGAGCCTTGCGTGCTCAGCCGCGCAGCATCAGCGGTTGGCGATGTACATGGTGATTTCGAACCCGAGTCGCAGTTCGGTGTAGGCGGGCGTCGTCCAGTTCATGTCTCCTCCTTGAGGGTTGGCATAGTTAGTGAGTGCACTGCGTTGTTCAGCGGCTGTGCAGGCGTTTGCCGGGCGCAGCCGCATCGCCATCAAGGCAACATCCATGCCCACTTCCGACTGGCCGACCACCTCCGCCTGCTTCAACCTGCGCACGCCGGACGGCCACTGTCTGCATGTGCGCCAATGCGGGCCCGACAGCGGCGAACCGTGGCTTGTGTTGCATGGCGGGCCGGGCAGTGGCTGCGCGCCGTCAATGGCCGCGTGGTTCGATCCGCTGCGGCATCGCGCTGTGCTGCCGGACCAGCGCGGCGCGGGGCGTTCGCGACCTGCCGGCACGCTACGGCGCAATACGGTGAGCGCGCTGCTGGCCGATCTGGAGCAGTTGCGCATGGCGCTCGGCATTGCGCGCTGGGGCGTGGTCGGCGGGTCATGGGGCGCAGCGCTGGCGCTGGCCTACGCCGATCGTTTTCCCGATGCGGTATCGGCGCTGGTGCTGCGCGGCACCTTCCTGACCGGTTTCGACGATGTGCAGGCGCTGTTCAACGCGCGCGGTGCCGGTCGTGATCTCTTGCGAGGCATCGGCAGGCGCGGTGAGGGTTTTCCCGCGGCCCGTGGTCGCCTTCTCGTTGCAACAGACATGTTGCAGCCTGGTACAACTGTTCAGAAATTGAACATCGCCCGTGCGTGGCAGCGTGCGGAGCATCGGTTGTTGGGGCTGCGGCCGCAGGCACGCCGCCAAACCTGGCCAGAACAACTGACGCTGGCGTGCAAGTACCAGTTGCAGGCGCACTACCTGTATCGGCGAGCGGGGCTCGGGAAATCCGCGTTGTTGAGAGCGGCGGCGCGCATCGGCGCGAGAGGTTTGCCCGTGACACTGCTGCATGGGCAGGAAGACAACGTTTGCCGGCCCGGGAATGCGCTGCGATTGTCTGCAGCGATACCGCATGCGCGGTTGGTGTGGGTGCCAGGCGGGCACCTGGCGGTGGGAGAGATGGCGCAGGCGCTGCGCGCCGCCATCAGCGCGTCGGCGTGGTCAGTCGGTATCTGAAGGCAAGCCGCCGGCTTCGTCGATCCTGCGGTAGATCGTGTTGCGTGAAATGCCGAGCGCCTTCGCAGCGGCAGAGATGTTGCCGTTGTGCGCCTTCACGGCCGCCATGATCGTCATGCTTTCCACATCGGCAAGCCGCTTGGGCTGCGTGCCGCCGGCGTTTTGAGTGACAGGCGTTGCAGCTGCTGCCGATGCTCCCGACGCCGCAGTGTCCGTAGCCGGCTGGTCGCCATGGCGGGCCTGCCAGTCTTCAAGAAAGTCGTCGGGCAGATGGTCTTCGGTGATTTCCGGAGCGCCTTCGGCCATGAGCCGGGCCGTGCGCAGCAGATTGCCGAGCTGGCGGATGTTGCCCGGCCAGTGGTAGCTGCGGAACATCTGCATGACGGGCTCGCTGATGGGCGGCGCGTCGGCCTGCTCGAGTTTCAGCAGCTTGTTGGCCACCACGTCCAGGTCGGTGCGCTCGCGCAATGCCGGCAGGCGCACGACCAGCCCGTTCAGGCGGTAATACAGGTCTTCGCGGAACTGCCCGCTGGCCACCATCTCGCGCATGTTGCGGTGGGTCGCGCACACGACGGTCACATCCACCTGGATCAGCTTGTTGCTGCCCAGCGGCGACACCGCACGCTCTTGCAGCGCGCGCAGCAGGCGGGCTTGCAGGTGCAGCGGCATGTCGCCGATCTCGTCGAGGAACAGCGTGCCGCCATTGGCCAGCACCATCTTGCCGATGCCGCCTTTCTTGCGCGCGCCCGTAAAGGCGCCTTCTTCGTAGCCGAACAGTTCGGATTCAATCAGCGCTTCCGGAATCGACGCGCAATTCACGGCGACGAAGGGGCCGGCATGGCGCGGGCTGTCGGCGTGGATGGCGCGCGCGAGCAGTTCCTTGCCGGTGCCGGTTTCGCCGAGAATCATGACGGGAATGTCCTTGCCGATGACCTTGCGCAGCTTGCCGATCACGGTCTGGATCTGTGCGTCGCCGGTGTCCAGTGCCTCCAGGCTGGCCGGCTGCCGAGACGGCTCGATGTAGGCCCGGCGCGGTGCCGTGTCGCGGTCGGTCGACAGATCGGCCCCGATCGCGCCGCCAACCATGCGGTTGGCCGGTTGCTTCCACTCCACGCGCGCAAACACCTTGACGCCGCTGGGCAGCTGCAACTGCACGATGCCTGCCGCCGCACTGCGTTCCCGGTCGATCAACTGCGACATCGACAGGCCGAACAGCGACGAAAAGGTATGCGCATGCAGCGCGCGGATCGACAGCCCCAGCTGGAATTCGCCGCTGCGGTTGGCCGACAGGAAGCGCCCCGCCGGCGTGAAGGCCGCAATGCCCTCGACCAGCGTGCCGATGAATTCCGGTCGCGAGTGGAAGTGGATGCACACCACGTCTTGGAACGTGTTGGCAAACAACTGGTTCTCGATCATCTGCGCCGACATGCGCACCAGCGCCATGGTGTGCTTGTGGAAGCCGCGATGATCGCCCGTCACATCCAGCGCGCCCACGGTGGCGCCGTACGGATCGAAGATCGGCGCACACGAACAGGTGAGGAACTGGTTGGCCTGCAGGTAATGCTCCGAGCCGTGGACCAGCGTGGGTTTGCTCTCAGCCAGCGCCGTGCCGATGGCGTTGGTGCCGCGGCTCGCTTCCGACCACAGCGCGCCGGGCTGCAGCGCCACCTTGCTGGCCTGAGCGAGGAAATCGTCGTCCCCCATCGAATGCAGGATCAGGCCCGACGTGTCTGTCAGGATCACCATGCTCTGCGTGTTGACGATCTGGCTGTAGAGCGTCTCCATCACCGGCAGCGCGTGCGTGAACAGCGACTGGCTGCGCTCGATCTCCGTCTTCAGCTCGCTGTGCAGCACCGGACAGAAGTCGGGCGACTCGTACGGCCGCAAGCCATAGGACTTGGATCGCTCGTGGGACTGCGCGATCAGCTCGGGCTGATCGTTCGGGGTGTCACCGAGCGTGGCCGGGGCGTTCTCGGAAGCGCGCAGGTCGGCTGCCGCGTGAGGGGTCATGGTGTATGTCTCCTTAAACCTCGCCCGCAATCTGTGTGCGGGTCGCCCGGATCGCCTCATTTAACCAGCGGACGAACCGGAAGTGTTGCGCCATGAAGCAAGACCCTTGCCAGGGTGTTGCATTCCTGAGCACCTGTGCCAACCCACCCATCGGATCTCCAGAGCGTCTGGCCGATGCAGACCGGGATTGGCGACAGGTTCGCGCCTTGGTATGGCTCTTGCAGAAATGCCTCCAAAAATCGTTTCAACGACAACTAGGAGACACTCTTGAAAACGCCTCGCAACTTGCTCGCGCTGCTGTCTGCCTGCGCACTTCTGGCCGGGGGATTGCCCGCAGCCGCATCCGCTCACGGCGATGTCACACCGCAAGCCGTAGACACGCACACCTTACCGCAACTGGGCGCCGATTGGCGTCAGGACAATCCATACCGGACGGGCCCCGCACACGATGAAGCATTGCGGATCGGCTCCTCCGCGTTCAACCAGAACTGTGCGCGCTGCCATGGGCTGGAGGCCATCTCCGGAGGCATCGCCCCTGACCTGCGCAAGCTCGACACCGACTGCATGTCGCTGGCCAACCCCAAGAAGAAGGAGGCCTGCTACGGCGAGGTGTCGCAGTACTTCACGGCCACGGTCCGCCACGGCCGCACCCGCGACGGCCGCGTCTACATGCCGCCATTTGAAGGCGTGCTGAGCCAGGAAGCGGTCTGGTCAATCAAGACGTATCTCGAATCGCGCCGCGTCCAAGAGTAGTAGGTCGGCCTGCCCCCGTTGGCAGCTTGGCGAGCCGATGCTGTCCCCGCCTTCGTGTGCATCGGTTCGCACATTTTTTCCCGCCAGGAGACGTCTCATGAACGCCCGTTTTCGGTTGGCCGCGGTCGGGGCTTTTCGCCGCCTTGCCGGCCTCCTGCTTGCCGCGGCAGCCATGATCAGCGCCGTGCCGGCACATGCCGACATGGCGAAGATCCGCCAGAGCGGTGCCCTGAAAGTCGCGCTGTACAAAGGCCTGCCGCCGTTCTCCGACAACGTCGGGGGGCAATTCAGCGGCATCGACGTGGCGCTTGCCAATGCGCTCGGCAAGCAGATGGGGTTGTCGACCTCATTGCTGCCATTCGATGCGGATGACGACGGCATGTCGGGTGACCTGCGCAACATGGTCTGGAAAGGGCATTACCTCGGGTATGGTCCCGCCGATGTGA
Source organism: Ralstonia edaphi (assembly GCF_958350185.1). NCBI lineage: Bacteria > Pseudomonadati > Pseudomonadota > Betaproteobacteria > Burkholderiales > Burkholderiaceae > Ralstonia > Ralstonia edaphi. Next base: position 677,116 of record NZ_CATWHI010000002.1, on the reverse strand, counting down.
TGCTGCATGTGCCGGTCGACCCGAATTTCATTCGCCAGAACGGCCAGGTGCTGATCTTCGCGCCGTACCTCCGCGAAGGCTACGTGCTGGTGTACGACAGCGAGCGCGTCGGCAAGGTCAGCAGTTTCGAAGACCTCGCCGGCCAGGCGACCGGCGCGGAACAGGGATCAGGCGGCGCAAGCGCGCTGCTCTCCAGCGCCGGCGGCGCCCTGCGCGACAAGGTGAAGATCTATCCGGAAGCCAACGAAGCGCTGCGTGCGCTGTTCTCCGGCCAGATTGCGGCGGCAATGGTCACGCGGGCGCAATACGAAAGCGCGCTGAAGACGCAGAATCAACCTGCCAGCCGCTTTGTCGCGACCGAACTGCAGTCGCCGCTGCTGCCAGCCCGCGGCTGGGCGGTCGGCATGGCCGTCAAGGCAGATCAGCGTGAACTGGCGCAGGCGCTCGAAAGCGCGCTCAATGCACTGCGCGCCAGCGGCGAGCTGCAGCGCATCTTTGCGCAGTACGGCGTGTCGATGGTGGCACCGTAGGCGCCACCGCCTGTACACGGAGAGCCGACGTGTCAACGTACTTGATGCACTGGCACTGTGGACTGGCCGCGCCGGCCAGCTCACGTGTTACGCCTTCTCCGCCGCGGCGTGCTTGGAGGGCAGCGCACTCACGTTGTCGTCGAACGCCGAATCCACGGGGATCTTCGAGAAGTGGTGGATCTTCGGCGCGTGCGAGTCGTCGGCCTGCGCGTCGTGCGGTTCGATGAACGACATCGCCGTGCGCCGCTTGAGCATGTGCGAGTCGCGCGATTGCGATTCGCGCCACAGCTCGGCCGTGAACTTGAGACCGGCGCGCAATGCGTGGGCGCTTTCCTGTTTGCCCTTGCGCTGGTCGGAGACGCGCTCGATGCCTTTCTTGACGACGTCTTCCAGGAACGTGATACGGGCGCGGTAATAGTCCGCGTGCATTTGTGCATCCATCACGCGCTGCTCTGCCTGGTACAGCTCCATGCGCAATTCGCTTAGCGCGCGTTCGGCCTGCTTCTCGGGAGAGGGTGCGTGGCTCAAGGCCCAGTTTGCAATCCACCGCAACATGGTCAAGCCCTCCTGTCTTGCGGTGTCCGCCGCCGGTGGGAAGACACCGTTCACTGCCCGCGCATTGATCGGAAGTGATCGCCGCTTGCGAAACAGACTAGCAAAAAAAGCAGGGCGATTGCGCTAGTCCACGCGCATGCCTGTTGTGAAAAGGAAGCATGGTCCGTTTGGGTGAGAGGCGCGCCGGGCAACTTCTGGTCTCATAAGCGGATTGCCTCGTGTGCACAGGTTTGCGAGGCAACCGTCACCTCCATGCGCAAGCGATTGCGCACATCGCGGCGCCCGATGCTGGCGGAAATGTCAGCGGAACCGGTACGTGAGCGAGGCCATCGCCGTGGTCTGCTGGCGGCGCTGCGTGATCGGGCTGTCAGCCGCATCGCCACGCAGTCGCGCCACGGTAAGCGAACCATTGGCCGTCCACCGGTCATCGAGCTTGCATGTGACGATGGCGTTGAAGTGGATGTCGCGCAGCCCTGCATGCGTGGCAAATACCGGCAGGCCCGAGCGCGCGCTCTGCCCATCGTCCACGCCAAAGAAGGTACGCATGTACTGGCCGTTCGTCCATGACACGCCGGTGCCGAGGCTGAACAGCCAGCGGCCGACCGGCGCGCTTGCGTAGACATCGGCATTGGCGATCAACCCCTGGCGGTTACCAAGGATGTCCTGCTCCGCATCGGTGGACAGCGTGAGGAACGACACCGTGTATTGCGCGAATGCCTTTGCCCGCACCGTGGCGTTGACATTGCCGAGGCCATTCAGGCGCGCGTCGTCATGCGCATGGCGCCACGTCGGATCGAACTGGAAGTTGCCGCCCACCTGCCACGTGTCGTCGTTGGCGAGGTACACGCCGGCAAAGTCCATCCCTTTCGAAAAGAACTGGTGCTTGTATTCGATTTCCTGATCGATCCACGGAAACACGAAGCTCGATTTCGCGCCCGGATACTTGGGCGACATGTAGATCGCGGGGCCGGCAGCGATGCTCCAGTCGCTGACTTCGGTGCTGCCTTCAGCGTTGGCGGCGCTGCTCAATGCGCCGATGGTCATCAGAAGGAAGAACGCAAAGCGGGGCAGGGCGCGCGAAGACAGCGGCATGAGAGGACGGGAATTCGAAAGAAATGTGTGCAACGGAAACGGCGGGCACGCCATTCTAGTGGAACCGTCGGAGCGCGGGATCCCGATCTAGGAGGGGAAGCTCCAGGGGTATCTGCGTGGATGCGCTGGGAAACAGGCAAAAAAAACGCCGGGAGGGTCCCGGCGTTCTTCATGACGCGACAGCCTTATTGCTTGGCGGGCGCATCGGCCTTCGGTGCCGAAGCTGCGTCGGTCTTGGCTTCCGACTTGGCTGCAGCCTTGTGGGCCTTCTTGTGGGCGCGCTTCTTCTCGTGCTTGGCTTCAGCCTTCGGTGCCGAAGCGGCATCGGTGGTCGTCGCTGCAGCGGTCGCAGCCGGTGCAGGTGCGGCGGCCGGTGCGGAGGCGGTGCCAGCTGCGAACACGGGGGCTGCGAAGGCACCAGCAACGATCAGAGCGGCCAGGGATTGAGCGACTTTCATGTGAGACTCCTTAAACAGGTTCAAGCGGGATATTGGGACTCCAGATACATGGATCTCGTCCCATTTGCGATCCATGCCTCCAAAAACGCCTGACATTGCGGGCGCGATGACTGCCGTTTGTAAGCGTTCTGCCCACGGTGTAAGCGCGCGTAACAAGGCGCGTTTCTCGGCGACTGAAAAGTCTGTTGCGATTGGGTTGAGACACATCAAGGCCATGCCGTGCGCATGAGCGTACTGTCAGGCTTCGGGTGGACAACCGGTAGGGCCTACACCACACTGCGTGATGATGCGCGGCTCGTTTCGATGTCGGGCCGCGCATTGCACAGCAGGTGCGGGAGCGCTTTGGGTCACGCTCCACCCGATACCGGAACGCGCCACAAACCAGTCTCTTCTATAAGGACAACACGATGAACAAGCTCCTGGCTGCCCTCGTGGCTACAGTCTTCAGCGCCGGCGCATTTGCGCAGGCTTCCGCCCCGACGGCACCCGCTGCGCCCGCCGCCGCTGCGCCGGCACCTGAAGCCTCGGCTCCGGCCGCAGGCGAGAAGAAGGCACAGCATCACAAGAAGAAAAAGAAACGCGACCACCGTCCGAAGCAGCAGGACAAGAGCGCGTACGGCGTAGGCGGCTGATCTGCGGTAGCCCGCCGATTTTTCTGCACACCCGGGCGCCGGCCTCCGAAAAGGGGCCGGCGCTTTGTTTTGGGCGACCCCGAAGAATTCGCGTAAAGTCGCTTGACTTAGAGTGCGCTCTAACTTCTAAGCTCCGTTCATGACCACATTCCTGACCATCGCCCAAGTTGCAGAAGCCACCGGCCTGTCGACGCATACGCTGCGCTATTACGAGCGCATCGGCCTGCTCGACAGCGTGCAGCGGCGGGATAACGGCCATCGTGTCTTCCGTGCCGAAGACATGACGTGGCTCGAGTTCCTGCTGCGCCTGCGCGATACCGGCATGCCGATCGCGCAGATGCAGGCGTACGCCGCGCTGCGGCGCCAGGGCGACAGTCTGGAGAGTGTGTCGGCGCGCCAACGCCTGCTGGAGTTGCATGCGGCGGCGCTGGAAGCGGAGCTGCGCGCGCGGGCCGAAACGCTGGCCGTGCTGCGCGTCAAACTCGTTGTCTACGACGGCATCCGGGCGCGGATTGAAGCCGCGAAAGCCACGGAAGGCACGGAGGCCACGGAAGGCGCGAAGGGCTCTGCTTCCTCATCTCTCAAATCGAAGCACAAGCCGAAACGCCAACCGAACGAGGACGCACATGACCCCGACCACCCACACCGCACAAGCCGCAAACCACGCCAACCTGCAGGACGACCGCTACGCTCGGGGCTGGCAAAAGCTCAAGGAAGTCGATGATGTGGCCGGCGAGCGCGTGGTCGAGGCCATGGCCGACATCGCGCCGGACCTCGGCCGCTACATCGTCGAATTCGGGTTTGGGGACGTCTACTGCCGCCCGGGCCTGACACTGCGCGAGCGCGAGATTGCCACCATTGCCGCGCTCACGGCGCTGGGCAACGCGGCACCGCAGTTGAAGGTGCACATTGCGGCGGGGCTCAACGTGGGGCTCACGCGCAAGGAAATCACCGAGACCATCCTGCAGATGGCGCTATACGCGGGCTTTCCGGCCGCACTCAACGGCATGTTTGCCGCCAAGGAAGTGTTTGCCGCTCACGACGCCGAAGGCACGGTCGCTGCCGGCGGGTCGATGCGCCGCGACACCAGCAACTGATCGATGCGGTGGTTGTCGATGTCGAGCACTTCAATGTGCAGCGGCCCGATATCGACGGTCTCGCTCTTCTTGGGAATGCGCTTGAGCGCGTAGATGACCAGCCCGGCAAGCGTTTCGACGTGGTGTTCGCCGGGCAGGTCGTCGAGGTCGAAGGCGCGCTTGACGTCGCCCAGCGGCGTGACGCCGTCGATCAGGCACGAGCCGTCATCGCGGCGCACGATCTGCTCGTCTTCGCCCAGGTACAGGATGTCGCCCATCACCGCGCCGACAATATCGTCGAGCGTCACCACGCCCACCACCAGCCCATATTCGTTGACGACCGCGCCAAAGCGCTCGTGCATTTCGCGAAAGCGCGTGAGCGCCTGTGACAGGTTCAGCGTATCCGGCAGTACCAGCAGGTTCTTGTCGTAGTGTTTGCTGATGTTGCGGATCACGGCGGAGGATTCCTCCGACAGGATCTGCTGCAGGATGTCCTTGGACGCGATGAAGCCGAGCACCGAGTCGATGTCTTCGCGGCAGACGAGGTATTCGGCGTGCGGCTGCGCAATGATCTTCATCTTGATCGACTCAAGCGGCTCGTCCACCGTGAAGTAGATCACCTCGTCGCGCACGGTCATCACCGAAGTGATGGTGCGCGATTCCAGCTCGAACACGTTTTCAATCACCGCCAGCTCGTGCTTGCGCAGCACACCGGCCTCGGCACCCGCGCCCACCATGGCGGCGATGTCTTCGGTGGTGATCTGGTCGACGCGGTGCGTCGGCACGCCAAACAGCTTGAGGAACATGTCGGCCGCGCCGTTGAACAGCCACACCACGGGCCGCAGCACGCGCAGGCACGACTGCATCGGGCCGATGATCGACATCGCGCAGCGCTCGGGGTAAAGCACGGCCAGGCGCTTGGGCAGCAGGTCGGCAAAGAGAATGAACAGCCCCGTCACGATGATGAAGCCGGCGATGCTGGCGATCCGTTCGGCGCGCGCAGCGGGGAGCCAGTCGCTCAGCGCCGCGGCCAGCGGCCCCGAGATCTGGCTGTCGCCGATGACACCGGCCAGGATGGCCACGGCATTCACCCCGATCTGCACCACCGTAAAGAAGTTGCCGGGCATGTCCTTGAGCTGCAGCACGCGCAGGGCGCGGGTGTCGCCGTCGTCGGCCAGGGTTTGCAGGCGCGTGCGCCGCGATGCCGTGAGGGCGATTTCGGAAGCGGAAAAAAAGGCGCTGATCAGGATCAGCAGGGCAAGGAGGAGGGCGGACATGGTGGCGGGGCCGTCCGGGCAAGTCGCGTCGTTGCGCAGCGACAACTGCACGGTCGCGTGGAATGTGGCTTCGGCTGATCATGGTGCAGCCCTGATCGCTTTGTCAAACCACGGCGTGCGCGGCTGATCTCAAACAATTGTTTATGTCCGAGAGGGGTGGGCGGTCATCAAAAATGTGGTTTGCTGTGTACCCATGGCATCGGCGATACTTCACCTTCGGACACATTGTCTCGGGATGCCTTGCGGGGCCTGCGTTTGCGGGCGGCGACCGGGAAGAAAAAAGCGGTTCCCGGACGGCGTGATGAGAGGCGCCGATCTTCAGTGCCGGCGCAGATCGGCCTAATTGATGCACATAGTTGCATAGCGGAGTGCCAGTTCATGTGGGTTCTCAGCCGTTTACAGCGGCGCACCGGGGGGAAACGGGGGAATACGGCGGGGACGATCGCACGGTTGGCTGGGCTTTTTGCCGCAGTTGCCGTATCGATGCCTTGTACGACGTTTGCGCAGCAAACGCCTGCCACCACCGGGTCCGGTGCGTCTGGGGTTGCATCTACCGTCTCGGCCAGCGCGCCGAACATCGCGTGGTACTACGGCGACAAACCGCCCGTGGCGCAGTTGCGCGCCTTTGATGCCGTCGTCGTCGAGCCCGGCCACGGCTTCGACCCATCGCAGTTCAAGACGCCCAGCACGCAGTGGTTCGCCTACGTGAGCCTGGGCGAGGTCACGCCCGACCGCAGCTGGTTCAAGGCCTTGCCCAAGGCGTGGTTGCTCGGCGACAACGCCGCGTGGTCCTCCCGCGTGGTCGACCAGGCCCAGCCGGAGTGGCCGGCGTTCTATGTCGAGCACGTCATCAAGCCGCTGTGGGACAAGGGCTACCGCGGGTTTTTCCTGGATACGCTCGACTCGTACCAGCTCGTCGCCAAGGACGACGCCTCGCGCGCGGCGCAGGAGGCCGGCATGGTGCGCGTGATCCGCGCGATCAAGGCGCGCTATCCGGATGCCAAGCTGATGCTCAACCGCGGCTTCGAGATCTTGCCGCAGGTGCACGACCAGGCGTATGCGGTGGCGTTTGAATCGCTGTATCGCGGCTGGGACCAGGGCGCCAAGCAATACAAGACGGTGAACGACGCCGACCGCGACTGGCTGATGGGCCAGGCACGCAAGATCCGCGACGAATACCACCTTCCGGTCATCTCGATCGACTACTGCCCGCCGGCTGACCGTGCCTGCGCACGCGACACCGCCAAGCGCATCAAGGCGCAGGGGCTGATCCCGTATGTGACCGATCCAGCGTTGAAGACCATCGGGGTCGGGCGGATCGAGGTGCTGCCGCGCAAGGTGTTGATCCTGCAGGAACGCGCCCCGCGCACCACCGTCGAGACCAGCGAGGGCGTGCGCTTTGTCGCCATGCCGCTCAATTTTCTGGGCTACGACGTCGAATACGCCGACATCAATCAACCGCTGCCCGCCGACGTGCCGCCCGACCGCTATGCCGGGGTGGTGGTGTGGGTGAATACGAGTCCGGTCAAGCAGGTCGCGGCGCTCAATGCATGGGTGCGTGCCCGCATGCGCGACGGCGTGCGCATTGCCTTCATGAACCGGTTCGGCCTGCCGGTGGACGGCAGCCTGGCCGACATGCTGCACCTGCAATACGTGCGCGGCATGGCCAATGCCGGTGCCCGCAATGGCGGGCCGGTGTCGGTAGTGTCGCAAGACAGGATCATGGGCTTCGAGATGCCGCCCCGGCCGCTGGTGAACGAGACGGTGCCCGTCCGGGCCGGCGCCTCGGCGCAATCGCTGTTGCGCTTGAAGTCAGGCAACCAGGAGTTTGACGCCGCGGCCATCACGGATTGGGGCGGCTACGTGATGTATCCGTTCGCGGTGTTCTCGATGGAGACCATCGACCAGGCGCGCTGGGTGGTGCAGCCCATCGAGTTTCTGCGCCGCGCGCTGGCGCTGCCCGACATGCCCATCCCCGACCTGACCAGCGAGAACGGCCGCCGCCTGATGCTCGTGCACGTGGACGGCGACGGCTTTGCCTCCCGTGCGGAATTCCCGGGCCCCGAATATTCGGGCGAGGTGTTGCTGCAGGAGGTGTGGGACAAGTACCGCATTCCGACCACGCTTTCCGTCATTGAAGGCGAGGTGGGCCCGACGGGCCTGTACCCGAAGATTTCGCCGCGGCTGGAAGGCGTTGCCCGCAAGATGTTTGCATTGCCGTATGTCGAACTGGGCTCCCATACGTATTCGCACCCATTCGACTGGAGCCGCACGGTCCAAAGCCCGACGGCGGGCCCCGGCAAGGACGCGGGCGGCGGCGATACCGCCTTCACGCTGACCATTCCCGGCTACAAGTTCAGCCTCGACCGCGAGATCGCCGGCTCCATCCGCTACATCGACGAGCGCCTGGCGCCGCCGGGCAAGCGCGTGAAGGTCCTGCAGTGGTCGGGCGACTGCCGGCCGCCCGACGTGGCCGTGCGCATGGCGTGGCAGGCCGGTGTGGTCAACATCAACGGCGGCGACACCATCATCACGCGCAGCTCGCCGTCGTGGACGGACATTGCGCCCATCGGCATCGACAAGGGCCCCGGTGCTTACCAGGTGTTTGCGCCCAATCAGAACGAAAACGTCTATACCAATGACTGGACGGGGCCTTACTACGGCTTTGAACGCCTGATTGAAACGATGCAGATGACCGACGCGCCGTACCGCTTCAAGCCGATCAACATCTACTACCACATGTATTCGGGCACCAAGCTTGCGTCGCTCAAGGCCCTGAAAAAGGACTACGACTACGCGCTCTCGCAACCGGTGTTTCCCATCTACACCACGGAATACGTCTCGAAGGTCATGGACTTCCGCGACATGGCCATCGCCCGCGATGATGACAACTGGGTCGTGCGCGGCAACGGCGACTTGCGCGAACTGCGGTGGATGGCGCCCGGCACGCCGCGCCTGGCCGATGCCCAGGGCGTGGTCGGCTACGACAAGGCAGCGGGCGGTATCTACATCCACCTGGACGATGGCGCGGCACGCTTTGCCATGGCGCCCGCCGGCGAGCCGGCCAAGCCGGCCTACATTGCCGAAGCCGCAGCCTTTGTGCGTGATTTCTCGCGCAGCGGCAACGGCCTGTCGTTCGAAGCCGGCGGCTATTACAAGCCGTTTGTCCGCCTGGCCAACGTTGGCGCGTGCCGCGTGAAGGTCAACGGCGCGCCGGCCCACACCACCCGTGCACAAGGCGATACGGTGCGCGTGGATTTGAACGGCACTGCCGCCCAATCCGTGACCTACCAACGCATCGATGTGGTCTGCTGACCTGACCCCGCGCGAACGGCTGCTTCCGCCCTGGCTGATCGGCACGCTTGGCGCGCTGATCGGGCTGGCGCTCGCCCTGATGTTTCCGCGTGAGCGGCTGGAAGCGCGCCTGCTGGAAGGCGGCAAGGTCGATGCCCTCTCGGTGGCGTATCTCGAAGCCTGGCTGCGCGTGCGCCCGAATGACGGCGAATTCCTGAGCGTCCTGGCCGCGCAGTACGTGCGCACCGGGCGTCTGAACGAAGCCGAAGCCATGCTCAACCGCATGCGCGCGCTGCACGACAAGACGCTCGAGCGTGAAGCGCTGCTGCTGGAGATTGCGATTCGCGAGCAGCGCGCCTATGCGCTGCAGCCAAAAGACCCGCAGCGCGCGTCGATCCTGAATGACTTGCGCGGCCTGCTCAAGCAGGCGCTGGACTACCGCTGGACCGCCGCCGAGCTGGAAATCCTGGCCGGCAAGGCGCGTGCGCTGGATCAGGGCGCGATTGCCGTGCAGTTCTACCAGCGCCTGGCCAAGCAGGACGTGGCGCGCGCCGCGCAATGGCAGGCCCGCACCGCCGAGATTGCGCTGGGCGTGGGCGAATACCGTGCCGCCGCCGCCGCCAACTTTGCCGCACAGGCCAGCGCCAAATCGCTCGACGAACAGCGCCACTACTTCATCGCCGGGCTCAAGGCGCTGCAGGGCGGCAACCTGCTCGACGACGCCATGACCGAAGCGCAGCGCCGCGCAGGGCCGCTTCTCGACGACACCGAAACGCTGCGCTTCCTTACGCGACTGGCCCTGGCGTGCAACCGGCCGGATCTGGCCGATCAGTACGCGCGCCGGCTGCTGCATCTGTCGTGGCGGCAGACGGAGGCCGGCATTGCGCTTGCGGCGGGTGCCGCGCGGCATGACTGGACCTTCGCGGGCCGGCCGGAGCCGTTGCCATCCCCCACGGATGCAGTGTTCATGGACGGGCCGGAAGGGCTGGCCCGCCGCCAGCGCCACGTTACACGCATCCGCCGCGTGGCGGACAAGGTAAGCGATGGCACCGCCCCCGCCGCTCCCACCGCACAGCCCACCGGCACCGAGGCCATCGCGCGCGGCATTGCGCCGTTCAATGCCGACGATTACGACCTCGCGTACCGCGTCTTCATGAGCAGCGGCAACCTGAACGACGCCATGCGCGTGGCCGAAGCCGCCGTGCGCCAGCGCCCGGACCTGAAGATCTGGACCGAGCGCGCCGCGCAGGTATCGGAGTGGAACCGCCAGCCGATGTCCGCGCTGAAGTACTGGCTGGCCTACGCGCAGTCAACGGGCGACGACGCGGCCTGGCAGAACGTGCTGCGCCTGGCGCCTGCCCTGAACGAAGACCACGCCTATCTGGCCGGCTTGCGCTACAAGGCCAGCCGCCAGCCCGGCGACATGAAGCTCCTTGATCAGGTCATTGCCGCATATGAGCGCCTGGGCGAGCCGTTGGAAGGGCTGGCCTATCTGAACGGCATTGCGCGCGGCCCCCATCGGCAAGCCGTCCTGGAGCGCTACGCCATGCTGGCCGAGCGCGCCGGCAAGGACGATCAGGCCTACGACACCTACGTGCGCCTGCAGAAGGAATTCGGCCCGAATGCGCGCTACGCGCTCAAGCTCGCCAACATGCTCTACGTGCGCGCGCAGTTCGAGCAGGCGCTGTCGGCCATGGAAGCCGCCAGCAAGGTGGCCTCGCCGACGGACGATCTCTACTGGCGCACGTTCGCGCAGCTCGCACGCCTGAACCAGCGCGACGACCTGTCGCGCGAGGCGTATCGCCAGCTGCTGATCGGCGGCAATGCACAGCCCGACGACCTGTCGGCCATGATCGATTTCTACGACGCCAGCCCCATCGATGCCGGCCGCCTGGCTGAACTGGCCTTCCACAAGAGCGGCACGATGGCCTCGTTGCAGCAGGCCATCTACTACTACACGCGCGCCCGCGCCTTCCGCCGCATCGACGGGCTGCTGGCCTCGCTCACGCCGGAACAACGCCGCGCCGCTGAGCAATCCCCCGGCGTGCTGGGCGCCCGCGCCGAGTACTACCGCCAGAACGGCCAGTGGGATCTCGCCATGCGCGATCTGCGCCGCGCCGTCTCGTTGCCCGATGCCGGCAGCGACGTGAAAGCCGCCTTCCTGTGGGGCCTGCTCGATTCCGGCCAGAACGATGAACTCAAGCGTGCGCTGACCCTGTGGCGTGGCGAAGCCGAAAGCGATTCTGCCTACTGGGGCGCGTATGCCGCTGCCGGCCTGCAGCTGTTCGACGCCAACCTCGCGCTGCGCTTCCTTGGCCGCCAGGGCAACGCGATGCGCAACGATCCGCTCTGGCTGTTGGCCTTTGCCGATGCGCGTGAAATGGCCGGGCAAGCCGATGCCGCCTGGCGCCTGCGCCGCGAAGCGTGGTGGTTGCTGTGGCGTGCCGAGGGTGGTGAGGGTGCCGGCGCGGACGCTGCAAACACCAAGGACAAGGCCCCCGCCGGCCGCCGCGTCGGCACGCGTGTCGTCGTAGGCAGCAACGGGGCAGGCAACGATGCCGTACCGCTTGAAGACGGCGCCCGCACCGAACTGCGTGCCCGCCGCGTTGCACTGGCGCAGACGTTCGGCTCGGGCGATCTTGCACAGCGCTTGCTGATCGAGCTGCTGCGCGATGACCGCCGCGCGACGCGGCAGGCCCGCGAAGGCGGGAGCGCCACCGTGCAGAAATCCGAGCTTGGCGACATCGATGCGCTGCCGCCGGAGCCGCCCGAAGACCCGGCAGACAAGCGCAAGAACGCCCGCGTGAGCGACCAGCTCGTTTCTGCCGTCGCCAAGGAAGCCGCACTGGGCTGGGCGCTGTCGCAGGAGGCGAACGATCTGGCGCGTGCGTGGCTGCTGCAGCAATACACGCGCCGCATGACGCGCCCGGCCTATGCCGAGATCTCCATCGCCCTGGCCGAGCGCGATCTGCAAACGCTCAACCGCCTGCTGGACGACACGCCCGACCGCATCCCGCTCTACAACCGCATCGATGCGAACACGCTTACGGACCGCCTGGGCGAGGCGCAGCGCCTGTCGTTCGAAGGTCTGACGACCGCACCCGACGACGAGCAGATCCACCAGCGTCTGCAGGAAACCCTGCTGACGAACGCGCAGGCGCTGGAGCCGCGCGAAACGTGGTTCAAGCAGGCGCCGCTCACGTATTTTGAAAGCAGCGCGGCTGCCGGCATCCGCCTGACCGATCACTACAGCATGCTGGTGCGCGCCACGCAGCGGAACCAGCGCTCGACCGACGAAACGCAACTGACCGGCGTGCCCGCGCAGGACCGCCGCGTCGATTGGATCTCGCAGTACCAGACGCAAGACAGCCAGTGGAAGGGCACGGTGGGCTGGCGCCAGGGGCTGGCGTCGTTCTACGCGTTCCGGCTGGATGGCCTGCTGGGGCAGACCGGTCCGTTCGGCACCGAGCTGTCGGTCGGCCGCAACCAGCCCGCCGACGAAACCACGCAACTGCGCGTGGGCGGCATGAAGGACTTGGTGTCGATCGGGGGCAACTGGCGCCTGACGCAGCGCGAATACATCCGCGCGCGCATCGAGGGCAACCGCTTCTACGGACAGGACCGCTCGTTCCTGGGCAGCGGCATGGTGTTCGACGCCGAAGCCGGTTACCGCTTCCGCGTGGAATACCCCGATTACACGATCCGCGTGGTCGGCACGCGTGCGAACTACAGCGCCTCGGGCGCGCCAAGCGCGTTGCTCGGGCGGCTCTTGCCTGCGGCCGCCACCGGGGATACGCCGCCCGATGCCACCGCCTTCATGCCGCAGTCGTTCACGCAGTTCGGCCTGCTGTTCGGCTTTGGCACGGACTATCTTGATCGCTATACGCGTGCGTGGCGGCCGTTCATGGATGTCGGGCTGCTGCACGACAACCGCGAAGGGTGGGGCACGCAACTCCAGCTCGGGGTGGCGGGCAGCGTGTTCGGCAACGACCATCTGGCGCTGGTGTTCAGCCATGCCTCCATCACGCGCGCCGGTACCTCACCCATGACAGAGATCGGCCTGCGCTACCGCTGGCTCTACTGACGACAAGCAAGAACAAGACAACGGGGAAGCAACGACATGAAGCACACAACGGAAGACTCCAGGGAGAACGCGATGACACCCTTGATCAACACGATGAAAGCCGGCCGCCGGCGCTGGCTGGCAATGGCTGCGGGCGTTGGGGCGGCGCTGGCGTTGTCCGCCTGTGCGGTGGTCGATAGCGGCCGCGCGCCGGCAACCAGCGCGTCGGATGCATGGGTCGTGCTGCCCATCGTCAACTACACCGAAACGCCGCAGGCCGGACTGCGTGCCGAGACGATTGCGGCCAGCATCCTGAAGGCGCGCGGCTTCTCCAACCTCAAGCAATATCCGGCCAACCTGAACAGCGAATCGCTGTTCGAGCCTGCCGAGCGCGAGGCCGTATCGCGTGCGCTCGATTGGGCGCGCGGGGAGAAAGCGCGCTACGCGCTGACCGGCGCCGTGGATGAATGGCGCTACAAGGTCGGCGTGGACGGCGAGCCCGCCGTCGGCATCACGCTGCAGGTGATTGACGTGCAGACCGGCAACGTGATCTGGAGCGCAGCCGGCAGCCGCACCGGCTGGAGCCGCGATGCCGTGTCGGCGGTGGCGCAGAAGCTGCTGCGCGAACTGCTTTCGCCGCTGGGCCGGGGCTGATGAAGACCGAGTCCGCAGGTTCCGCCCAATCGGCCGGCCGCGCCACCGCCGATGCGCGCGGCCAGACCGGGCGAACCGACCGCCGGCGCAACGCGCAAGGCATTGGCGCGTCGACCTGGTATGGGCGGCTGATTGCGCCTGCCGTGTCCAGCCCGAGCGCTGTGCTCGAAACGCTGGGCGCGGTGGTGGTGGCCATCGGCATCGTCTGGGTGTTCTCGCCGGACAACCCGCTGCTGCTCGGCTACGGCTTTCCGTGGATCTGGCTGGTGCCGCTCATCCTGGCGTTGCGCTACGGCACGCTGCTCGGCGCGCTGGCCGCGCTGGTGGTGCTGGGCGCCTGGGCCGTGTTCTACGGGCAGACGGCTGCCGCCGGCAGCTTCCCGCGCATGTACTTCCTGGGCGGCCTGATGCTGGTGCTGGTTGGCGGGCAGTACGGCGACATCTGGGGCGCGCGGCTGTCACGCGCCCGCACCGTCAACGGCTACCTGAACGACCGGCTGGCGGCGCTCACCAAGAACCACTTCCTGCTGCGCCTCTCGCACGAGCGCCTGGAAAACGACCTGCTGGCCAAGCCGACCACGCTGCGCGACACGCTCACGCAGCTGCGCAATATCGCGCTGGCCGCGCGCGAGCACGGCTCGGCTGACAACGCCCCCGACGTAGCGCAACTGCCCGGCGCCGTGCCGTTCCTGCAATGGACGGCACAGGCCTGCCAACTGGAAGTGGCGGCCATGGTGCGCGTGACGGGCAACCGCATCGATACCGAACCGGTGGCCCGCGTTGGGGCGCCCTTCGACATCGTTGCCGATGACCCGCTGATCCGCCATTGCATCGACACCCACACGCTGGGCCACCCGCAGGCGCCCGAGCTGCGGAATGTGAACAACCCGGAAGACAGCTCGCGCTACGTGGCATGCGCGCCCGTGCTGTCGGGTGCGGATGAGCTGATCGGCCTGGTGGTCGTGCACCAGATGCCGTTCCTCTCGCTGTCGTACGAGAACCTGCAGTTCCTGCTCGTGCTGCTCGGCTACTACGCCGACGGCGTGCGCCACCTCACCGTCAGCTCCGAGATCCTGGATCTCGTGCCCGACGCGCCGTACGAGTTCGCGCTCGACCTTGGGCGGCTGGCGCGCCTGCATCGCGACACCGGCATCGATTCGTCGGTGGTGGCGCTCATCTTCGACCAGGACGAGGCCAGCGATGCGCTGTTCGAGAGCGTGGTGCGCAGCCGCCGTGCGCTGGACGTTGTCTGGCAGGCGAGCGGCAAGGGCCGCCGCGCGCTCATCACGCTGATGCCGCTGTCGGGCGCGGGCGCCGTGTCTGCGTATCTGGTGCGCATCGAAGACAGCCTGCGCGCGCAGTTCGGTGTCGATTTCGAGGGCGGGCACATCAGCGTGCAGACGTTGCATGTGACCGGCGAGCATCCGGGCGAGGCGCTGCAGCGCTTCCTCTCGCGCTGCCATCTCGATGCATAGGGGCGCATAGGCATGCGGGGGGACCATGTTTAAGCTCACGCTCGGCGGCATCGCGGCCCAGATCGCGGCAGTGGCGATGGCACTGCATGCCGGCAACAGCCTCGGGCTGCTGCTGTCGTGCCTGATGCTGCAGGGCACCGCCGCGGCGCTGATCGGCCTGGCTGCATGGCGCCTGCTGCCGCGCCGTTATCGCGTGCCGTTCGTGTGGACGTATGGCTACCTGACGGCGCTGTGCTTTTTCGTGCCGGTGGCGGGCGGGCTGCTGGTGGTCGGCAGCCTGCTGCTCGCCAAGCTGTTTCCCAAGCCCGAAGACGACAAGGACATCGCCGATGTCGGCCTGCCGGTGTTCGTGGCGCATTTGATTTCGCGCGTGACGCACGGGGGCGGGGCGCGGCTGCGTGCGCAGCTCAACAACGAGCGCGCGCCGGTGCAAAGCCGCATGACCGCGCTGGTGGCCATGCAGTCGATGCCGACGCGCACCGCCAGCCCCGTGCTGCGCGACCTGCTGGCCGACCCGGTGGACGATATCCGCCTGCTGGCCTACGGCATGCTCGACAACGCCGAAAAGGTCCTCACGCAGAAGATCCTCGCCGAGCTGCCGCGCCTGCAGGAAGCCACCACGCCCGAAGCACGCTACGACATCAACAAGCGCCTGGCCGATCTGTACTGGGAGCTGATCTACCAGAACCTCGTGCAAGGCGACGTGTATCGCTACACCGCCGAGCAGGTCGAGCGCTATGCCAGCGCCGCGCTCGATATCCAGCCCGACAACGCCGCCCTGTGGTACATGCGCGGCCGGCTTGCTCTGTCGCGCCGCGAGCCCGATGTGGCCGAGTCGCACCTGCGCCGCGCCGAATCCCTCGGCTTCCCGCGTGACCGCCTGCTGCCTCCGCTGGCTGAAGCCTGCTACCTGCGCCGCGACTATGCCGGTGCACGCGCGGCGCTGGCGCAGTTCTCCAGCCGTTCGCCGCTGCCGTTGCTGCGCCCGCTGCTGCGCTACTGGACATCATGAGCAACGACCACTTTCCTCGCGCCGAGTCCGCCGACGTTGCGCTGCTGCTCGAAGGGACGTTTCCCTACGTGAGCGGCGGGGTGTCGAGCTGGGTCAACCAAATGATCCGGGCGTTTCCGGACATCCGCTTTGCCGTCGTCTTCATCGGCAGCCGCCGCGAGGATTACGGCAAGCCGGTCTACGCCATTCCCGACAACGTGGTGCACCTGGAGTGCCACTACCTGTACGACTTTCCGCCGCCGCCGCTGGTGCAGGCCAGCAGTGGCGATGCCGCTGCATTCGAGCGCTCGCGCAAGCTGCACGACGCGCTGCGCAATCCGGCCAACAAGGAAGAGACGGCCGAGCTGATCCGCGCCTCGATTGCCGACCTGCGCGACGACGGCCCGCTGGCCGAAGAGCAGTTCCTCCACAGCCACCGCGCGTGGGACATGATGACGGACTACTATCGGCGCTATTGCACCGACCCGTCGTTCACCGACTACTTCTGGACCGTGCGCATCATGCACAAGCCGCTGTGGCAGCTCGTGCGCATTGCCGAAAACCTCATCCCGGTGAAGGTGTTCCACACCATCTCGACCGGCTATGCGGGGTTCCTGGGCGCGCTGCTGCGCTACAAGCGCGGGCGTCCGCTGCTGGTGTCCGAGCACGGCATCTACACCAAGGAACGCAAGATCGACCTGTTCCAGAGCCAGTGGATTCGGGACAACCGCAGCATCTTCGAAAAGGACATCGCGCAGATCAGCTACTTCCGCGACTTGTGGGTGCGCTTTTTCGAGACCATGGGCCGGGTCTGCTATGACGCGGCCGAAGACATCGTTGCGCTGTACGAAGGCAACCGGCAGCGGCAGGTCATTGACGGCGCGCCGGCCGAGAAGACACGCAGCATCCCGAACGGCATCAACCTGCCGCGCCTGGCCGCGCTGCGCGAGAAGCGGCAGGCCAGCGTGCCGCACGTGATGTGCCTGATCGGCCGGGTGGTGCCCATCAAGGACGTGAAGACGTTCATCCGCGCCATGCTGACCGTCACGCGGGAGATGCCCGACGCGGAAGGCTGGATTGCCGGCCCGGAAGACGAAGACCCGGAATACGCGCAGGAATGCCACAGCCTGGCCGAAAGCCTCGGCTTGGGCGGGCGCATCAAGTTCCTGGGCTTCCAGAAGATCGACGACATCCTGCCCAAGGTGGGCGTGCTGGTGCTGAGTTCCATCAGCGAGGCGCTGCCGCTGGTGGTGCTGGAAGGGTTTGCCGCAGGCGTGCCGTCCGTCACCACGGATGTGGGTTCGTGCCGGCAACTGCTGTTCGGCCTGGAAGGCGAAGACGCGGCACTGGGCGCGGCCGGCGCCGTGGTGCGCATTGCCGACCCGGCCGCCCTGGCGGCGGAAGTGTTGACGCTGCTGCGCGATGAAACGCGCTGGTATGCGGCGCAGGCCGCCGGCATCGCCCGCGTCGAGCGCTACTACACGCAAGAGATGATGGTCGGAAGCTACCGCGAGCTGTACACGCGCCTGCAGACCTTGCCCGATCTGAGTACCGAGCACGGCGCCAAGGCTGCCTCCGCCGCTGCGGCGGCCTGCCCGCACCACGCCCAGCAGAGCAAGCCGCAGAGCAAGCCACATGAGGGAGCCCGCTGATGGCCGGCATTGGTTTTGAGCTGCGCAAGATGCTCAAGCGCGACAGCCTGGTCGGGCTGCTGCGTGCCTACACCTACGCCGGCATCATCAGCTCCGGGCCGTGGATTCTTTCCATCGTCGGGATTCTGCTGATCGGTATCCTCAGCCTGCCGTTCGTGGTTCCCGGCTCGCTCATCACGCAGTTCCAGGTGTCGGTCACCTACCTGATCGCGGTGAGCCTGATCCTGACCGGGCCGCTGCAGCTTGCCTTCACGCGCTTTACCTCCGACCGCCTGTTCGAGAAGCGCGACGACCTGATCCTGCCCAACTACCATGCCGTCTCGCTCGTGATGACGCTGGTCGCGGGCGGGCTGGGGCTGCTCGTCATCCTGTTTGCGTTTCCGCAGCAGTCCGCCATCTACCGGCTGCTGATGCTGGCCGGCTTCGTGGTCATGGCCAACATCTGGATCGCGGTGATCTTCCTGTCGGGCATGAAGCAGTACAAGTCGATCGTGTGGATCTTCCTGATCGGCTACACGCTGACCGTGCTGCTGGCGCTGCTGTTCAACCGGCTCGGGCTGGAAGGGCTGCTGCTCGGCTTTGTCACGGGGCAGCTGTGCCTGCTGATCGGCATGGCCGCGCTCATCTACCGGAACTTCAGCGGCCGGCGCTTCCTGTCGTTCGAGGTGTTCGACCGGCGGTTCGCGTATCCGTCGCTCATGCTGATCGGGCTGCTGTACAACCTCGGCATCTGGCTCGACAAGTTCATGTTCTGGTATGCGCCTGGGACGGGGCAGCAGGTGATCGGCCCGCTGAATGCATCGGTCATCTATGACATTCCGGTGTTCCTGGCCTACCTCGGCATCATCCCCGGCATGGCCGTATTCCTCGTGCGCATCGAGACGGATTTTGTCGAGTACTACGACGCGTTCTACAACGCCGTGCGGGGCGGCGCATCGCTCGAGCACATCGAGGACATGCGCAACACGATGGTCCAGACCATCCGCGCGGGCCTGTACGAGATCGTGAAGATCCAGGCAATGGCCGCCCTGGTGCTGTTTGCCGTGGGCGCGGCGGTGCTGCGGGTGCTGCAGATTTCCGAGCTGTACCTGCCGCTGCTGTATGTCGACACGATTGCCGCGAGCTTGCAGGTGGTGTTCCTGGGCGTGGTGAACATCTTCTTCTACCTGGACCGGCGCCGCGTGGTGCTGGCGCTGACGGCGGCGTTCGTGGCGCTCAACGGCCTGCTGACGTGGATTACGTTGCAGCTCGGCCCGGCCTGGTACGGATACGGATTTGCCGTATCGCTGCTGCTGGTGGTGATGGCCAGCCTGGTGATCCTCGACCGGAAGCTGGATCGGCTGGAGTACGAGACATTCATGTTGCAGTAAGGCTGGCCGACACCCTCCGCTGCCGTCCGGAACCCCGCCCGCGACAGCTCAACCCCCGTTCATGACCCTTCAAGCCTCGCGCACCGCGCTCCAAGCGCCAGCCGCGAGGCTTTTTGCTCCGTCATCGGGCCTCCGAGCTCGGCGTTCCGAGCTTTTTGCTCGGCGAATGGAGCTCTGAGCTCGGCAGTCGGAGCTTTTTACTCGGCGAATGGAGCTCTGAGCTCGGCGTTCCGAGCTTTTTGCTCGGCGGATGGGGCTCCGAGCTCGGCGTTCCGAGCTTTTTGCTCGGAGGATGGAGCTCTGAGCTCGACGGTCGGAGCTTTTTGCTCGGCGGGTGGAGCTCTGAGCTCGACGGTTGGAGCTTTTTACTCGGCGGATGGAGCTCTGAGCTCGACGGTTGGAGCTTTTTGCTCGGCGGATGGAGTTCTGAGCTCGGCGGTCGGAGCTTTTGACTCGGCGGTTGGGGTTTGGCACCCGGCACACGACTCTTTTTGCCTCAGTCGCCGCGACAATCCCTAAGCCGCCAGTTCGACGCGTCGGCATATCGCTGCACTGTTGCTCCGCGTTGACTTCGCACACAGCCGGTTTGTCCGTTCCTGCCCTAGATGGCGCCTTGAATTTCTGTTGCAGAGAGGAAAAAGAGGGGAGGCCGTTTGAGCGAAGCGAGTTTGCCTCCTCTCCCTCTCTGCGACAGAAATTCAAGGAATCCTTCGCCATCTCGGGCGCGCCTTTCTTTGCTTACTTTCTTTGGCAAGACAAAGAAAGTGAGTCAGCCCCGGCAGGGGATGAAACAGGGATGGACCACCCAGTCCAAAAAACCAAACCAAAAACCCAAACCAAAAACCCATAGCCCCACAACATCCCCCCCAACAACTCCGCATTTGCCCAACCACCGCCAGGCTCCTTAAGCTGCACCCGACATTTCCAATCTCGCAGCTTCTTCATGCAAATTGCAGTAGTCGGCGCCGGCATTATCGGCATCAGCACGGCCTATGCGCTGGCTCAGGAAGGCCATCAGGTCACCTTGGTCGAGCGACATCCGGGCCCGGGCGAGGGCACCAGCTACGCCAACGGCGGCCAGTTGAGCTACAGCTATGTGGCGCCGCTGGCCGGCCCCGGCGTGCTTTCACATGTGCCGGGCTGGCTGCTGCGCCGCGATTCGCCGCTGCGGCTGAAGCCGTCGCTGGACCCGGCGTTGCTGCGCTGGGGCCTGCGCTTTATCGCGGCCTGCAATCGTGACCGTGCCGATCGCACGACGCGTGAGCTGCTGGCGCTGTCGTTCTACAGCCGCGCACGCATGGAAGCGTTGCGGGAAGCGGCGCCGGATCTGGCGTTCAGCTTTGCGCGTCGCGGCAAGCTCGTGGTGCACCGCGATGCTGCGGCGTTTGAATCGGCCCGCGCGCAGGTCGGCTATCAGGCCACGCTCGGTTGCGAACAGCATGCGTTGTCCGCTGAGGAAACGGTCGCCCACGAGCCCGCGCTTGCCGGCGTGCGCGACCAGATCGTCGGCGCGATCTACACGCCCGACGAAGATGTGGCCGATTGCCATCAACTCTGCGTCGGCTTGTTCAACCGGCTGCGCGCGATGCCGAACGTGACGCTGCGCTTCAATACCGGTGTGGATGCGTTGTGGACCGAAGGCCGCCGTGTGCGGGGTCTCAAACTGGCCGGTGGCGAGCAGGTTGCCGCCGACGCCGTGGTGATGGCCGCGGGCGTGACGAGCGCCAGGCTGCTCAGCCCATTGCGCATCGACGCCGGGCTGTATCCGCTGAAGGGTTACAGCATCAGCCTGCCGCTGGGGGAGGGCGATGTTGCCCCGGTCATCAGCGTGACGGATGCCGCGCGCAAGATCGTCTACGCCCGCATCGGGCAGACGTTGCGTGTGGCGGGCATGGCTGATCTGGTGGGCTGGTCGGCGGCGCTGGACACGCGCCGCGCCCAGACGCTGTATGACGAAACCCGCGCGCTGTTTCCGGGGGCCATGCGGGCCAACGACGCGGGTGCCGATGCGGCGCCGTGGGCGGGCATGCGGCCTGCAACGCCAACCGGCGTGCCGGTGGTCGGGGCATCACCGGTGGAAGGGTTGTGGTTGAACGTTGGTCACGGAGCGCTGGGCTTTACGCTGGCGCTGGGCAGTGCAGGCTTGTTGGCGGATCTGATTGCCGGCCGCAAGCCCGCGATTTCCCCAGTGCCGTATGCGCTGGCCGCGTGACACAAGAACGAGATTCAGAACGAGATTCAAAGACCGAGCGCGCTGGCTTGATGATGCGTATCTGGCCCGCGCCAATTGGTAACCAAAGCAGTCTGGAGCGAACACACCCATAGGAGGGGAAGCATGAAGACCTTGCATTCGACCAAACGTATTCTGTCGGGCCTGACGCTGGCTGCGGCCGGCGCGCTGGCCGTGCTGTCGACCGGTGCGCAGGCGCAGTCGACCGACACGCTGGCAAAGATCAAGCAATCGGGCGTGATCTCGGTGGGCTATCGCGAGTCGTCGATTCCGTTCTCGTACCAGGCCGACGCGAACACCATCACCGGCTATTCGCAGGAAATCTCCAACATGATCGTTGCCGGCGTGGAAAAGGCAGTGGGCAAGAAGCTGCAGGTCAAACTCACGCCGATCACGTCGCAGAACCGCATCTCGCTGCTGCAGAACGGGACGATCGACTTCGAGTGCGGCTCGACCACCAACAACCTCGAGCGCCAGAAGCAGGTCGCGTTCTCGAACAACATCTTCATTTACGGCATGTTGATGCTGGTGAAGAAGGATTCGGGCATCAAGGACTTCCCCGACCTGAAGGGCAAGACCGTGGTGACCACCGCCGGCACGACGGAAGACCGCATCCTGCAGAAGATGAATGGCGAGGCCAAGGACGCCGACAAGATGAACCTGATCCTGGCGAAGGACCACGGCCAGGCATTCCTGACGCTGGAATCGGGCCGCGCCGTGGCATTCGTGATGGATGAGCCGCTGCTGTACGGCGAGCGCACCAAGGCCAAGAACCAGGCCGACTGGGTGGTCACGGGCACGCCGCTGCAGACCGAAACCTACGCCTGCATGATGCGCAAGGACGATCCGGCGTTCAAGAAAGTGGCCGACGACGTGATTGCCGACCTGATGAAGTCGGGCAAGGCGAATGACTTGTACAAGAAGTGGTTCCTGTCGCCGATTCCGCCGAAGGGTCTGAACCTGAACTACCCGATGACGGCCGGCATGAAGGAGTTGTACGCGCATCCGAACGACAAGGCGATCCAATAAGCCGCGTTGCCGTGCATCCAAAGAAAACGGGGAACAGTGTTCCCCGTTTTTTTATTGGGCCGCTGTCCGACGGTTCAGGCAGGTTCGCTCCACGGCGAGCGGATGTCGGCCAGGAAGCGCTGCGCCCGCGGGTGCTGCGGTCGCTGGAAGAAATCTTCGGGCGTGGCGCGTTCCAGCACCTGACCCTGGTCCATGAACAGGACGCGGTCGGCCACTTCGCGCGCGAAGCCCATTTCGTGCGTGACGCAGACCATGGTCATGCCGTCGCGGGCGAGATCCTTCATCACCAGCAGCACCTCGTTGACCATCTCCGGGTCCAGCGCGGAGGTGGGTTCGTCGAACAGCATGACGGGAGGCTTCATGGCCAGGGCGCGCGCGATGGCTACGCGCTGCTGCTGCCCGCCGGACAGCTCGCCGGGGTAGGCGCCGGCCTTGTGCGGCAGGCCCACGCGTTCGAGCAGGCTCATCGCAAAGTCCTTCGCTTCCTGCGGCTGCATGCGCTTGAGCTGCACCGGCGCCAGCGTGCAGTTCTGCATGACGGTCAGGTGCGGAAACAGGTTGAACTGCTGGAACACGAAGCCGATGCCGCTGCGCAGTTGGTTGACGTCCACGCCTGGCGCATGCACCTCGTGGCCGTTCACGACGATGCGGCCTTTCTGAATGGCCTCGAGCCGGTTCAGCGTGCGGATGAGCGTCGACTTGCCCGAGCCCGACGGCCCGCACACGACCACCACTTCGCCCTTGGCAACGGTTTCGTTGATGTCGACCAGCGCGTGGTAATCGCCGTACCACTTGTCGACGTGTTCGATCGTGATCATGTTCATGGTTTGGACGGGGCACTAGCTGCAAGGCGGCGCTCAAGGTAGAACGCCACGCGCGTCAGGCTGAAGCACATGATGAAGTAGCTGATGCCGAGCAGGCCGTACACCTCGGCGGACTTGACCATTACGGCGGTGCTGATCTGCCCGGCCACGAACGACACCTCGGGCAGGCTGATGATGTAGCCCAGCGAGGTCTCCTTGATGGTCGACACGAGCTGATTGACGAGCGACGGCAGCATGTTGCGCAGCGCCTGCGGCAGGATCACACGGCGCATCGCCTGCATGTACGACAGGCCCAGCGAGCGTGCGCTTTCCATTTGCCCGCGCGGCAACGCCTGGATGCCTGCACGCACGATCTCCGCCAGATAGGCGCCGTCGAAGATCACCAGCGCGGTCAGCATGGTGCTGAACTGGTCCGTGCGCTGGCCGGTAACGGACGGCAGCAGGAAATACGCCCAGAAGATCACCATCAGCAGCGGCGTGCCGCGCACGACATAGACCAGTGCCGTGGCCGGCCAGCGCAGCGCGGCAATCGGGCTGACGCGGCACAGGCCGAGGATGATGCCCACCGGCAGCGCCAGCACAAGGCCTGCGGACGCCAGCAGGAACGTCAGCGCCAACCCGCCCAGCGGCCCGTTCGGGTACTGGCCGATCAGGTAATAGATACCGTAGGTTTGGATGAGATCGAGCATGGCTACAGCGTCCGGACGGGGTAGCGATGCTGATACCAGGCGGAGAACACCGTGATCGCGATCGAGATGGTCAGATAGGCCGCGGTGGCAAACGCAAACGCCTCAAAGCCGCGGAAGGTGGCGGACTCTACCTGCTGCGCCTGGTACATCAATTCGGCCACGCCGATCACCATGGCGATGCTGGAGTTTTTCCACAGGTTCAACGTTTGGCTGACCAGCGGCGGAACCGTCACGCGCAGCGATTGCGGCAGCACCACCAGTCGCATGGCCTGCAGGAACGAGAGTCCGAGCGCGCGGCTGGCCTCAAGCTGTTCCTTCGGGATCGAGCGGATGCCGCTGCGGATGTCTTCCGCCATGTACGCGGCCGTGTAGAGCACAAGCGCAATGACGGCGCTCGCGGCCTCGTAGTTCATGCTGTACAGCCAGTCCCGGATGAACTCCGGCAGGATCTGCGGCGCGCCGAAATACCAGAACAGCATGTGGGCGAGCAGCGGCACGTTGCGGATGGCTTCGACATAGGTCTGGCCGATGCCGCGCAATGGTGCGGCGGGCGACAGGCGCAGCAGCGCCACCACGATGGCAAGCGGCAGCGCCAGCACGAAAGCCAGCACGGAAAGCTTGATCGACAGGAAGAAACCGCTGACGAGCCACTGGTGATACTGCCCCGAGAGCAGCATCGACAAATCAAAATGGGGCATGGAGATTCACCGCCCGGACGCAGTTCAGATACCGGTCCGGGCGGCCCGACCTTTAGCGATTAATCGATCTTGTCGGTAGAAATCTTGAAGGTGCGCTGCGGGAAGGCCATCTTCGTATTCGGGCCGAACCACTTGTCGAACAGCTTCTGCGCCTCGCCGCTCTTTTCCATGCCGAGCAGCACGTCGTCGACCTGCTTCTTGAAGGCCGGCTCGCCCTTGCGGATGCCCAGTGCCAGGTGTTCGGTCGACAGGTTTTGTGGCAGCAGCGCGTAATCCTTGGCCGCCGGGCCCATCTTGGCCATGTTGCCGATCAGCGTGGTTTCGTCGTTCACGTAGGCGACGCCCTTGCCTTGCTGCAGGGCCAGCAGCGCCTGCGGGCTGTTGTCGAACGAGACAACGTCGGCGTTCTTGATGGTCTTGGCAATGTTGGCTTCCATGGTCGAGCCCTTGACCGTCAGGAGCTTCTTGCCATCAAGCTGGGCGAGCGACGTGATGCCGCTGCTCTTCTTCACCATGGCCTTCTGGCCGGTGATGAAGGTCGACACCGAGAAGTCGATCTGCGCCTCGCGCTCCTTGTTGTGCGTGAGCGAGGCGGCCAGCAGGTCCACGCGGCCTTGCTGCAGTTCGGGCAGGCGGGCGGCCACGGCCAGTTGCTTGAGCACGGGCTTGACGCCCAGGCTCTTGGCGATGGCGTCGCACATGTCGACGTCGTAGCCGACGATCTCGCGGCTCATCGGGTCCTTCAGGAAGCTGAACGGCTCGTCGGTGCCGAGCACGCCGCAGACAAGCTCGCCCTTCTTCTTGATGTCGGAAACTTGATCAGCGTGCGCAGTGGCGGCGACCAGGGTTGCCGCGGCCAGGATGGCGGCACCCGCAAATTGCGTCAGACGTCGGTTTGTTTTCATCGGATTTCCTCCTTGACGACTTCGGTGGTGAACAGTGTGCGAATCGAGTTCGGATCGGGGATCGCCCGCGAGCATACCGGCATATGCGCGCTTTGCATGCGCGCACTTCGGATAACCATATGACGGCGAGCGGAACGCCCAACTATAGTCCATGCCGATACGGCGCAGAGAGCGGTTGGCAGGCAGGGCGGGGTGCAGTGCACAGGCGGGATGTTTGGGTTGCCGGGGTTGGATGCGTGCAGCCCGATGAGGCTGGCGCAGCAAGGCAGGGGCCCGGCAGACGTTGGATGAAATGAGACTTTGTCTGCCATTAATGACATGGCAGCCGACTGCACTCCATCAGGGGATTCCCGGGGCGGAACGTGGGCCTACAGCGCGCCGCAGATCGATTCGTTGATGGGCACGTCGCCCACGGTCTCGTGATCGTTGCCGCGATAGCGGTAGACCAGGCTCAAGCCCAGGCGCGTGAGGATGCGCACGTCGCCGTTGTTGCAGATGTTCTTCTGCAGGATCGGCACGAAATTCAGCCGGAAGCCCTGCGATGCGGCCGAGTGCGCCGCGTAGTTGGTCAGCGTGATGACGAAGACGAGGTTCTTCTTCTGCGCCAGCGAGCATTGCGCCAAGGAGGTCTCGCGGTCGAGCGGGACAGGGGTGAAGCGGTTGATTTCGGCGCAGGCCTGGGCGAGGGCGCGGTCTGCATTGCGGGCGGGGCCCGTGAGGGCCGGCACGCCGGCGGCGGCCGTGCTGCGCCCCGTGGCGGCGCCTACCAGCATGCGGGCCAGTGGCGTCAGCTCCTGCATGGCGGTCGCCAGCGGCGTCGATTGTGCCCACACAGGGCTGGACAGCAAGGGCAGGGCAAGCGCCAGGATGCACGACGCATGCGCCCGGCGATGGCGGCCTTTCACATCCAGACCGGTGTGAATGGCGGTGTGTTGAGTCACAGACATCCTCTTTGCCCACGGAGCCACAATTTTATTGAAAAAACTGTCGGGATGCGAGGCGCGCAGCGCACCGGGCACTGCCGCTTTTAACTCAGATCAGGTGCGTACCCGCACCATGGCCGAAATGCGCTCGGCCGCCTGCTGCAGCGGACCGAGAAACTGCTTCGTCATCTGTTTGCCTGAAGTCCGGTTGGCCTGCCCGCTGATGTTCATGGCGGCGATGATATCGCCTGCACGATTGCGGATCGGCGCCGATAGCGAAATCAGCCCTTCCTCAAGCTCCTGGTCGACCAGCGCCCAACCCTGTTGGCGCACGCCGGCTATGACTTCCTTCAGTGCGTCGACGTCTGTCATGGTGCGCTGCGTGCGTGGGCGGCGGTCCGACTCGCGCAGTGCGATGTCCAACTGATCCTCGGGCAGGCCCGACAGCAGCACGCGGCCCATCGACGTACAGAACGCCGGCAGGCGGCTGCCGACCGACAGGTTCAGCGCGATGATCTTCTGCGTGGGCACGCGCAGAACGTAGACGATTTCCGTCCCATCCAATACCGACGCAGAGCAACTTTCGTGCACCGTCTGCACGAGCTCTTCCATCACCGGCTCGGCGAGGTTCCAGAACGGCATCGAGGTGAGGTAGGCGAACCCAAGGTCGAGGATCTTGGGCGTGAGGCGGAAAAGGCGGCCTTCAAAGCTGACATAGCCGAGGCTGACCAGCGTGAGGAGGATGCGCCGGGCGCCGGCGCGGGTGAGGCCCGTGGCCTCGGCGACTTCGGAAAGCGTCTGCTCCGGGCGTTCGGCGTTGAACGCGCGGATGACCGACAGCCCTCGCGCAAAGGACTGGACGTAGGAATCGCTGGGTTTTTCGGTAGGCAGTTCGGCGGCAGACATGCAAAGACAGGCAAAAGCGGTGCAGTGGCCTCAAGACTACTGGCATTGCCCAGGTTTCGCCACTCGAACACCCGATCGGGATGCGTACGCCTTGACACGCTCGGGAGGGGAGGCGTAGATTCGTTCTTGGATCGAACGTTGGTTCTAATAGCGAACAAACGAGAGGCAAGGTAAGCCCGGGCCGGACAGCAAAGGCCTGTGTCGATCCGATCGTCAACAGGAGACTCGCAGGCCGCCCGGTTGCGGTTCGGCCATGTCCGGCCCCCGCGATGCTCCGACCTGCGCCAGCCATCGAGAATGTGCGGCGCCCTTGCCGGAGAATGCACGTGATCAACAAGCTTTGTCCGTCTGTGGAGGCCGCTCTGGCCGATATCCCGGACGGTGCCACCATCATGATCGGCGGGTTCGGTACCGCCGGCATGCCCTCGGAACTCATCGACGGGCTGATCGCGCACGGCGCGCGTGAGCTGACCATCATCAACAACAACGCCGGCAACGGCGAGACGGGCCTGGCCGCGCTGCTCAAGGCGCGCCGCGTACGCAAGATCGTCTGCTCGTTCCCCCGCCAGGCCGATTCGTATGTATTCGATGCGCTCTACCGCGCCGGCGAGATCGAACTGGAGCTCGTGCCGCAAGGCAACCTGGCCGAGCGCATCCGCGCCGCAGGTGCCGGCATTGGTGGGTTTTTCTGCCCGACCGCCTACGGCACGCAATTGGCCGAAGGCAAGGAAACGCGCATCATCGACGGCAAGCCGTACGTGTTCGAGCTGCCGCTCACGGCGGACTACGCCCTCATCAAGGCCCTGCGCGCTGACCGCTGGGGCAATCTCGTCTATCGCAAGACCGCTCGCAACTTCGGGCCGGTGATGGCCATGGCGGCCAAGTGCACCATCGCGCAGGTCAGCGAGACGGTGGAACTGGGCGAGCTGGACCCCGAGCACATCGTCACGCCGGGCATTTTTGTGAAGCGCGTCGTGAAGCTCGTCTCCGCGCAACCCGCCAAGGAGGCAGCATGAGCGCCGAAACTACCGCCAAGATCCAGCGCTGGACGCGCAATCAGATCGCTGCCCGTGTGGCGCGTGATATTCCCGATGGGTCGATCGTCAACCTCGGCATCGGCCTGCCGACGCTGGTGGCGAACCAGCTGCCGGCCGATCGCGAAATCATCCTGCACACCGAGAACGGCCTGCTGGGCATGGGCCCCGCGCCCGCGCCCGGGCAAGAAGACGAAGACCTCATCAACGCCGGCAAGCAGCCGGTCACGATCAAGCCGGGTGCCTCGTTCTTCCATCACGCCGATTCGTTTGCCATGATGCGGGGCGGCCATCTCGACTATTGCGTGCTCGGCGCCTTCCAGGTGTCGGCCACGGGTGACCTGGCCAACTGGCACACCGGAGCACCGGATGCGATTCCCGCCGTGGGCGGCGCGATGGACCTGGCCATTGGTGCCAAGCGCGTCTTCGTCATGATGGAGCACCAGACCAAGCAGGGCGAAAGCAAGATCGTGCCGTCGTGCACGTACCCGCTGACGGGCATCGGCTGTGTCGATACCATCTACACCGACCTTGCCGTGATCGAGATCACGCCCGAGGGGCTGGTGGTGCGCGAGATGGCCGATGGCCTCGATTTCGATACGCTGCAGACGATGACGGCCGCGCCGTTGCGCCGTGCCTAGAACCATTGGAGACAGAATCATCATGACCGAAGCCTTTATCTGCGACGCCATCCGCACCCCCATCGGCCGATACGGCGGCAGCCTGTCCGCCGTGCGCGCGGATGATCTGGGTGCCGTGCCGCTCAAGGCGCTGATGGCGCGCAACCCGCAGGTCGACTGGACAGCCATCGACGACGTGATCTTCGGCTGCGCCAACCAGGCGGGCGAAGACAACCGTAACGTGGCGCGCATGTCGTCGTTGCTGGCCGGGTTGCCCGACAGCGTGCCGGGCTCGACCATCAACCGCCTGTGCGGCTCGGGCATGGACGCCACCGGCACCGCTGCGCGCGCCATCCGCTCGGGCGAAACCGGGCTGATGATCGCGGGCGGTGTGGAAAGCATGAGCCGCGCGCCGTTTGTGATGGGCAAGGCGGCCAGCGCCTTCTCGCGCGATGCTGCCATCTACGACACGACCATCGGCTGGCGCTTCATCAACCCGCTGATGAAGGCGCAATACGGCGTCGACTCGATGCCCGAAACCGCCGAGAACGTCGCCACCGACTACAAGGTCAACCGCGAAGATCAAGACCGCTTCGCGCTGCGCAGCCAGGCGAGCGCCGCACGTGCGCAGGAAGACGGCACGCTCGCGCAGGAAATCACGCCGGTGACGATCCCGCAGAAGAAGGGCGATGCCATCGTTGTCAGCCGTGATGAGCATCCGCGTGCGACAACCATGGAAGCGCTCGCCAAGCTCAAGGGCGTGGTGCGTCCGGATGGCACGGTGACGGCCGGCAATGCGTCGGGCGTGAACGATGGCGCCTGTGCGCTGCTCCTTGCCAACGAAGAATCTGCCAAGCGTTTTGGTCTGACGCCGCGTGCACGCATCGTCGGCATGGCAACGGCCGGCGTGCCGCCGCGCGTAATGGGCATTGGTCCGGCACCGGCGTCGCAAAAGCTGCTCAAGCAGCTGGGCCTGACGATCGACCAGATGGACGTGATCGAGCTGAACGAGGCGTTTGCCGCGCAGGGCTTGGCCGTGACGCGTCAACTGGGCCTGCGTGATGACGACCCGCGCGTCAACCCGAACGGCGGCGCCATCGCACTGGGTCACCCGCTCGGCATGAGTGGCGCGCGCCTGGTGACCACGGCGATGTATCAGCTGCAACGCACCGGTGGACGCTACGCGCTGTGCACGATGTGCATTGGCGTGGGTCAGGGCATTGCACTGGTCATCGAACGCGTTTGAGTTTGATACGGCCATGACCAGCGGATTGCTCGATCGCGCCTTCTCCACACCGGCCATGCTGGCGGTGTGGTCCGATGCGGCCACCGTGCGCGCGATGCTAGATGTGGAGGCCGCGCTGGCGCAGGCCGAAGGCGCGGTTGGTGTGATCCCGGCGGAAGCCGTTGCACCGATTCGCGCGGTGTGCGCCAAGGCGACGTTGGACCTGGAAGCGCTCGGCAATGCCGCTGCCAGCGCAGGCAACCTGGCGATCCCACTGGTCAAGCAACTCACCGCCGCTGTCGCACGGCACGATGAAAACGCCGCGCGCTACGTGCACTGGGGCGCGACCAGCCAGGACGTCATCGATACCGGTCTGATGCTGCAGTGGCGGCAATCGGCTGCGTTGCTCGAAGCGGATTTGCAGAAGCTGGCCGACGCGCTCGCTGCACTGGCGCAACGTCATCGCAATACGCCGATGGTGGCGCGCACGTGGTTGCAGCAGGCCCTGCCGACGACGTTTGGGCGCAAGGTTGCGGGTTGGCTGGAAGCAGTGCATCGCGCGCAGGATCGTTTTGCCGCGCTGCGCGTGCATGTGCCCGCGCTGCAGTTTGGCGGGGCGGCGGGCACGCTTGCCAGCCTGGGTGAACACGCACGCGCCGTCGCTCAAACGCTGGCGCACGAACTTGATCTGCCGCTGCCAGCACTCTCTTGGCACGGCGAGCAGGATCGAATCGCCGACATCGGCACGACGCTCGCGTTGCTGACGGGCACGCTGGGCCATTTCGCGCGCGATCTCTCGCTGATGATGCAGACCGAGGTTGGCGAAGTAGCGGAGCCGTCCGGTGCCGGCAAGGGTGGTTCTTCCACCATGCCGCATAAGCGCAATCCGGTTGGCTGCGCGACGGTGCTGGCTGCGGCCACGCGCATGCCGGGTTTGGCCAGCACGCTGCTGGCCGCGCTACCGCAGGAGCACGAACGCGCGCTCGGCGGTTGGCAGGCGCAGTGGGCGACGTTGCGCGAAATGGCCTGTCTCGCGGCCGGCGCGCTCGATCGGATGTGCGAGATTGTCGGAGGGTTGCAAGTCGACGCTGCTCGCATGCGCGCGAATCTGGACCTTACGCACGGGCTGATCCTCGGTGAAGCCGTAATGCTGGCGCTGGGCGCGGAGCTTGGCCGCCTGCAGGCGCACCATGTGGTCGAAGCTGCCAGCCGCAAAGCGGTACAAGAGAACAAGACGCTGCATGACGTACTGGCGCAGGATGCCGACGTTCTTCGCATCTGGGGTGCGACCGCGCCGCAACGGCTGAGCGCGCTGCTCGACCCCACTCATTACCTTGGCGATGCGGGCGCCGCTGTCGACCGCGTGCTCGCAGAGCATGCCTGCCGCCATCCCTGAAAACGCATTCCACGGAGACACCATGCCCTGGCTTGAACACGACAACGTCCGCCTGTATCACGAATTCGACGATGGGCCCGCCACAGGTAAGCCGGTGCTGGTGCTGTCGAATTCGCTTGGCACCAACCTCGGCATGTGGGAGCCGCAGCTCGACGCGTTGCGCCAGCACTTCCGCCTGCTGCGCTATGATCAGCGCGGCCACGGGCAATCGAGCGTGCCGGACGCGCCGTTTGGCGTCGCGCAACTCGGCGGTGATGTGCTTGCGCTGCTCGACCACTACAACATTGAGCTGGCGCTGTTCTGCGGCCTGTCGATGGGCGGGCTGACCGGCCTGTGGCTGGCCGCGCATCACGGCGAGCGTTTCCCGCGCATGGTCGTGACGAACACCGCCGCGCTGATCGGCACGCAGCAAAGCTGGAATACGCGTATCGCGCAGGTCGAGCAGGGCGGCATGGCCAGCATTACGGAAACGGTGCTGGAGCGTTGGTTCACGCAGGGCTACCGCGATGCCAACGCAAGCCGCGTCGACATCGTCAAGGCGATGTTGCTGTCCACGCCGGACGCCGGCTACAACGGCAATTGCGCAGCCATTCGCGATGCGGATTTGCGCGCGCAACTGCAGAACATCCGCGTGCCGATGCTGGTGATCGGCGGCACGCACGATATCTCCACGCCGGCTGCACAGACCAAGCTCATTGCCGACGGCGTGCCCGGCGCCCAGTACATCGAACTGTCTGCCGGCCACCTCGCCAACTGGGAGCAGGCTGACGGCTACACCGAAGCGCTGGTCAGCTTCTTGACGACCGGCGTGGTGCGCGAGGTTGCCCATGGATGATCGCGAACGCTACGCCGCGGGCATGGAAGTGCGCCGCGCTGTGCTGGGCGATGCCCACGTCGACCGTGCCAATGCCGCGCAGACCGATCTGACGGCTCCGTTTCAAGACCTCATCACGCGCTACGCCTGGGGCGAAATCTGGACGCGCCCCGGCTTGCCGCGCCACACCCGCAGCCTGCTGACGATCGCCATGATGGTCGCCCTCGGCCGCGACGGCGAGTTGCGTTTGCATCTGCGCGCCGCCGCCAACAACGGTGTCACGCGCGACGAGATCCAGGAAACGCTCCTGCAGACCGCCATCTACTGCGGCGTGCCGGCTGCCAACCATGCCTTCCATCTCGCGCAGACGGTGTTTGCCGAGATGGATGCGGAGGGCGCTGCGAAGAAGTAACACCGCCGTCTCCGCAGAGACGCCACGCAACACACCGGGCAAACCGGCCGCCGAGCTGGAAAAAAGCCCAAGGAGGAGACCCATGCTCAGCGCATTGGGTGTGTTGTTCGACGGGCTGGCCTACGGCAGCCTGCTGTTCCTGATCAGCATCGGCCTGTCGGTCACGATGGGCCTGATGAACTTCATCAACCTCGCCCACGGGGCCTTCGCCATGGCGGGCGGCTATGTGTGCGTGGTGCTGATGAACCGCCTCGGCGTGCCGTTTCTGGCGACGCTGCCCATCGTTTTCCTTGTCACCGCAGCCATCGGTTTTGTGCTGGAGCGCACGCTGTATCGGCGGCTCTATCGCGCGAGCCCGCTCGATCAGGTGCTGTTCTCCATCGCGCTCGTTTTCATGGCGATGGCGGGGGCGACTTACGTGTGGGGCCCGTCGCAGCAACCGGTTGAACTGCCCGAGATGCTGCGCGGGCAATGGCGGGTTTTCGATAGCGGATTGGAAGTCGGGCGCTATCGCGTGTTCCTGATTGGCGTCGTGATTGCGCTGACGGCGCTGCTCGCGTGGCTGGTCGAGCGCACGCGCTTCGGCGCGCAGGTGAGGGCGTCCGTGGACAACCAGCAGGCATCTGCAGGCCTGGGCATCAACGTGAGCCTCGTGTTTTCCGTCACGTTCGCGCTGGGCTCGGGGTTGGCAGGGCTAGGCGGCGGATTGGGCATCGACGTGCTCGGGCTCGACCCGGCCTTCCCGATCAAATACATGGTGTACTTCCTGCTCGTGGTAGCAGTCGGCGGTGCCGGTTCAATCAAGGGCACATTGCTGGCGGCGCTTGTGCTCGGCGTGTTCGACGTAGCCGGCAAGTACTACGTGCCCGACGTGGGCGCGTTCGTCATCTACGGGTTGATGGTCGTGCTGCTCGTGCTGTTCCCGAGCGGTTTGCTGGGGAGGCGCGCATGAGTGTGCTGCAGCAGTTGAGGCGTTCAGCCCGGCCTGTCGAGGGCTCCGCCACACACGGGCTGCCGGAAGCACGGTGGTCACCGTTCGAGATCGCGTTCTGGTGCGTGCCGATTGCGGTGTTCTTTCTCCTTCCCGATTACCTTGTCTTCGGCAGCCAGGTGCTGATTGTCGGGCTGTTTGCGTTGTCGCTCGATCTGGTGCTCGGCTATGCGGGCATCGTGTCGCTGGGGCATGCAGGCTTCTTCGGGCTGGGCGCCTACACCGCCGGACTGCTCGCAGCGCATGGCTGGGGTGAACCGCTCAGCGGTCTGGCTGCAGGCGCTGTCGTCGCCGCGCTGGCCGGCTTCTGTGTGAGCTTTCTCGTCGTGCGCGGCCAGGATCTGACGCGACTGATGGTCACGCTCGGGATCGGCCTGATGCTGTATGAAGCGGCCAACAAGATGGCGTTTCTCACGGGCGGTGTTGATGGCCTTTCCGGTGTGACGATGCGCAACCTGCTCGGCACGTTCGAGTTCGACCTGGAGGGGCGCACGGCTTACGCCTACAGCCTGGTCGTGCTGTTTCTGGTGTTTGTAGGGTTGCGTCGCCTGGTGCGCTCGCCGTTCGGGTTGTCGCTGCGCGGCATTCAGCAGGGGCCGAAGCGCATGCCAGCCATCGGCGCGAATGTTCGCATGCGGCTGGTTGCGGCGTTTACCGTGAGTGCGGCGATTGCCGGTATCGCAGGCGCCTTGCTCGCGCAGACGACGCAATTTGTCGGATTGGATTCGCTGGGCTTCTCGCGTTCGGCAGAGCTGCTGATCATGCTCGTGCTGGGCGGCGCCGGGCGGTTGTACGGGGCGCTGATCGGCGCAGCGGTGTTCATGATTGCGCAGGACGTGTTGGCCGGCATCAATCCTGTCTATTGGCAGTTCTGGATCGGCCTGCTGCTGATGATGATTGTGCTGTTTGCGCGCGGCGGCATTCTCGGCGGGCTGGAGGCTGTCGTATCTGCAGTCAAGGCGCGCGGTGCTCGCAAGGGAGGTGCGTCATGACTGCACCCGCGATCCATCCTCCGCCCACATTGAGCACGCGGAGCCTGTCCCGGCGTTGGGGCGGCTTTCACGCCAATTCCGATATCTCGCTGTCTTTTGCGCCCGGCGCACGCCACGCTCTGATCGGCCCGAACGGCGCCGGCAAAACGACCTTCATCAATCTGCTCACCGGCACGCTCGCACCCACGGCGGGCCAGGTGCTGCTGGACAATGAAGACATCACCCGGCTGCCCGCGCACCAGCGCGTCAAGCGCGGCATCACGCGCACATTCCAGATCAACACGTTGTTTCCGGGATTGACGGTGCTGGAATCGGTGATGCTCGCCATCTTCGAGCGCACGGGCGCGTCGTGGCATTGGCACCGTACCGTCGCGTCGCACAAGGATGCCCGCGACGAGGCGATGGCATTGCTCTGCCGCCTGCAACTCGGCGCCGACGCGCTGTTGCCCACGCATGCGTTGCCTTACGGCAAACAGCGTCTGGTGGAAATCGCCCTGGCGCTCGCGACCCAGCCGCGCATCCTGCTGCTCGACGAGCCAGCCGCCGGTATCCCGAGCGGAGAAAGCACCGAGCTGTTCGAGGTCATCGCCAGCCTGCCACGCGACATCACGATCCTCTTCATCGAGCACGACATGAACCTCGTGTTCCGCTTTGCCGAGCGCATCAGCGTGTTGGTCGCCGGGCGCGTGCTGACCGAAGGCACGCCGCAGGAGATCGCCGCCGACCCGCGGGTGCGTGAGGTCTACCTGGGGGAGGCTGAGCATGCGTGAACTGTTGTCGTTCGAACATGTGACCGCCGGCTACGGCAATGCAGTCGTGCTGGATGATGTGTCGTTCGCCTTGGAGACCGGCGGCAGCCTCGCGCTGCTGGGTCGCAACGGTGTCGGCAAGACCACGCTGCTCGCCACGCTGATGGGCTTTACGCGCCTGCACGGTGGGCGTATCCGCTGGCAAGGCGCGGATATCGCCAAGGTGCCGCCGCACCGGCGTGCCCGTGCGGGGCTCGGCTGGGTGCCGCAGGAGCGATGGATGTTTCCGTCGCTGACGGTGGAAGAGCATCTGACCGCCGTGGCGCGACCCGGCGCCTGGGATGTGGCGCGCGTCTACAAGACGTTTCCGCGTTTGCAGGAGCGGCGCCGCAATCTCGGCAATCAGCTGTCGGGCGGGGAGCAGCAAATGGTCGCCATCGCCCGCGCGCTGATGACGAATCCCGCGCTGCTGCTATTGGATGAACCGATGGAAGGCCTCGCGCCGATCATCGTGCAGGAGCTTGGCCGCGCCATCCGCGCGCTCGTTGAGGAGGGCGGCATGGCCGTGATCGTGGTGGAGCAGCATGCGCGTCTGGCGCTGCAACTCACGCAGCGCGCGGTGGTGCTCGATCGAGGCCGGATCGTGCACGCATCCGCCAGCGCCGATCTGCTGGCCGATGCGCCGTTGCTGCAACGGCTCGTGGCGGTTGCGTAGTGCTTATTTGCCCGGGTCCTTCACGTCGGCAAACTTGTCGAACTCGACGTTGTACAGCTCGTTGCCGACTTTCTCCACCTTGCGGATGTAGACGGTCTGCACCACGTCGCGCGTGGCCGGGTCGATGGTGATCGGCCCGCGCGGGCTGTCGATCTTCATGCCCTTGAAGGCGGCCATGGCCTTCTCGCCGTCGATCTTGCCGCCGAGCTTGTTGATCACGTTGTAGATCGCGCCGATGCCGTCATACGCGGCCACCGCCATGAAGTTCGGGCGGCCGGCGCCCGGGTTCGCCTCGGCGAAGGCCTTCAGGAAGGCTTTGTTCTGCGGCGAGTCGTGCGCGGCCGAGTAGTGGAACGACGTGATGACGCCCAGCGTCGAGTCGCCCATGGCTGGCAGCACGTGGTCGTCGGTCAAATCGCCTGTCGCGATGACCTTGATCCCGGCCTGCGCCAGCCCCCGCTCGCGGAAGCCCTTCATGAATGCCACACCTTGCTCGCCGGCCGGCAGGAAGACGAACACGGCTTGCGGCTTGGCATCTTTCACACGTTGGATGAACGGCGCGAACTCGGGATTGCGCAGCGGCACCCGCACGGCTTCCATGACCTGGCCGCCGCCGGCTGTGAACGTCTGCTTGAACGCGTTCTCCGCATCAATGCCCGGCGCGTAATCGGCAACTACGGTGGCTACCTGTTTGATACCGTTCTTCAGCGCCCACGTGGCGATCGGCGTGGAGATTTGCGGCAACGTCATTGACACACGCGTCACATAGTCCGACTTGGTCGTGATCGACGACGACGCTGCATTGAAGATCACCATCGGCTTCTTGGCCTGCTGCGCGATGGGCGCCACAGCCAGCGCTTCGGGCGTCAGGCCGAAGCCCGCGAGGAAATCCACCTTGTCGCGCACCACCAGTTCCTGCGCGAGGCGCTTGGCGACGTCCGGCACGGGGCCGGTCGTGTCCTTTACGATGATCTGCACTTGCCGCCCGCCGGCGGTCGTACCGTGCAGCTTCTGATACGCCTTGATGCCGTCTTCCATCTGCTTGCCATAGTCGGCAAAGGGGCCGGAGAAGGGCGCGATCAGGCCGATCTTGATCGGCTCTTCCGCAAAGGCGGGCAGGCCGATCGTGAGCGCACCGGCAACGGCGGTGAGCAGCAGCACACGACGTTTCATGAAGGTCTCCAAAGGTTGATCGGCAAGCGTGAGCCGAGAGACACCGCAACGGCGTCGCCTGCGCGTGCCAGCGATCCTAAAGGCTCCGTGTTCGCAATGCAATCGAGTGTTCGGACTGTGAACAGCGGGCGGCCGCACGATTATTTCGTGTTCTTGCGTTTGGCGGGTGGATGGCCGGGCTCGCGCCACTCGTCCGCCTCGTCGTTGAACAGAGACGACACGAGCGCGCGAAACCACCGGCTGCGTGCGTCGTTATGGAACTTGCGATGCCAGTGCTGCTTGAGATCGAAGCTCGGCAGCTCCAGCGGCGGCTCCATCACGCAGATGTTGGCGTGCGATTGCATGAACGACAGCCCCACGGCGTGCGGTACCGTCGCAATCAAGTCCGTGCGTGCGAGGATGAACGGAATGCTCATGAAATGCGGCGTGAGCAGCGCAGGGGTGCGGCGGATGCGCTTGCGTTCAAGGAAGCGCTCGTACAGTTCCTGGCTACGCCCCTCAGCGCGCACCACGGCGTGCCCGTATTCCAGAAACTGCGCCATCGACAGCTTCTTGTTGCCGCCGCGCGTGACGGGATGATCGGCCCGCACGATGCAGGTGAAGTAGTGCGTGAACAGCCGCTGCTGGAAGAAGTTGTTCTTCTTCAGGTCGGGGAAGTAGCCCACCGCAAGGTCGAGCGAGCCGGTCTCCAGCGCGCGTTCGAGCTGCGCTGGAGGCAATGATACGGATTGTATGGACGCGTGCGGCGCCTGCCGCGCCATCGCCTCGACAATGCGCGGCAGGAAGACCATTTCACCCACGTCCGACAGCGAGATCGAGAACGTGTGCGTGGTCGTGGCCGGATCGAACGCGCCGGTCTCCAGAATGCCTTCCCGCACACGGGCCAGGACGTCGCGCGCTGCAGGAATGAGCGCCAGCGCCCGCGGCGTCGGCTCCATGCCGCGCGAGGTGCGGACGAACAACGGGTCGTCGAACGCAGTGCGCAGCTTGCCCAACGCAGTGCTCACGCCCGGCTGGCTCATCCCGAGCTGCTGCGCCGCCATGCTCACGCTGCGCGCGTCATGCAACGCCAGCAGAATCGGCAACAGGTTCAGATCAAAGTCGGGCAGCGTAGACATGGCGATGGATTATCTGAATCAGCGATAGAGTTTATCGCCAATATTGCATTGTGCGATATCAAGGTGTGCGCCAACAATGGTTGCCAGAACGATTCCAATCCATCCGGAGACAACACCATGCGCACCCAGGTCGCCATCATCGGCGCGGGCCCGGCAGGCCTTCTGCTCGGGCAGCTTCTGCACCGCAACGGCATCGACGCCGTCATCCTCGAAACCAAGAGCCGCACGTACGTTGAAGAACGCATCCGCGCCGGCGTGCTGGAGCAAGGCACGGTCGACGTGCTCAACGAAGCGGGCGTGGGCGAGCGCATGCGGCGCGAGGGGCTCGTGCACCACGGTATCGACTTGCTGTTCGGCGGCAAGCGTCATCGCATCGACCTGACGGCGATGTCTGGCGGCCGCTCGATCACCGTGTATGGGCAGCACGAGGTGGTGAAAGATCTGATTGCCGCACGCGTGGAGCAGGGCGCGCCGCTATTGTTCGATGTGAGCGATGTGTCGGTGCACGATATCGAGTCGGCCACGCCTTCGGTGCAGTTCGTTCACGACGGCGTGCCGCAGACATTGCATTGCGACTACATCGCCGGATGCGATGGCTTCCACGGCATCTGCCGGCAGGCGATTCCGGCACAGCGGCAATCGGTGTTCGAGCGCGTGTATCCGTTTGCATGGCTCGGCATCCTGGCGGAAGCGGAGCCTGCGGCGGAAGAGCTGATCTACGCGAACCACGATCGGGGGTTTGCGCTGTTCAGCATGCGCTCACCCAAGATCACGCGGCTTTACCTGCAGTGCAAGCCGGATGAAGACTTGGCCGAATGGTCCGATGCGCGCATCTGGGATGAGCTGCACACGCGGCTGGAAAACAACGACGGCTGGCGGCTGAAGGAAGGTCCGATCCTGCAGAAGAGCGTCACGCCGATGCGCAGCTTTGTCTGCGAGACGATGCAGTATGGGCGCCTCTTCCTTGCGGGCGATGCCGCGCACATCGTGCCGCCGACCGGCGCGAAGGGCATGAACCTAGCCGTCGCGGACGTGCGCGTCCTGGCTCAGGGGCTTACGGCACGCTACAAGCAAGGCGACACCGCCCAGCTTGCAAGCTACGCCGAACGCTGCCTGCAACGCGTCTGGCGTGCCGAACATTTCTCGTGGTGGATGACGTCGATGCTGCATCGCTTTGACGACCACACACCGTTCATGCAGAAGCTGCAGCGCGCCGAGCTGGACTACGTGACCAGCTCGGCTGCCGGCGCGCGCGTGCTGGCCGAAAACTACGTCGGCCTGCCGTTTGCCGATGCGCCCGCCGGGGCGTCGTTGAGCGTGGTCAGTAGTTCCAGGGCGGCGTAGTCGTCGGCTTGGACAGCGCAATGCGGGACACGAGCGGGCGGAAGCCTTGCGCGCGCGAAGCCGTGTAGACCTTCTGCGCGTTGGCGGTCTTCAGCGCGTAGTCGATCGTGAAGACGGGCACGTTGCCGGCGCAGTATTTCTGCAACTGCTCGATCGTCCATTGCGTGTCGACGGCGCTTGCAGCCTTGTCGCCACCGGAGGCGCTGCTCCATGCGGCGCCGGCGCTGCCGCCGAACCACGTGTCTTCCTGCGAGATGCCATCGATCGTTGCCAGCAGCGTTGATGCACCGCCGTCGTCAATCAACGAGGGTGCGTTCTGCTGGATCACTGCGAATTGCGGATTGATGGCGCGGCCGGCAGCACGAATCTTGGCGATGAAATCGACCATGGCCCGCGCGGGGTCGATGCCTGCCGCCTGGGCGGCGTCTGCCACAGAAGGCTCGGCATACGCCTCGACCCAATCCAGATAGACGCCATCGAACCCTTCGCGCGCCAGTTGCGCAACGGCACCGTTCGGCCCGAGCCAAAGCGCTTGCCAGCGCGGGTCCCAGAACGCCACGGGGTAGTCGCCGGCCCAGCCATCGGGGTCGGCTTTGATAATGAAGTCGGGCGTGCCGGCGCCGTCGGCTGTGGGCGCCTTCCAGCTCGACGTCCAATAGGTGCGGAAGTCTTCGGCCTCGCCAATGTCGATGTAGGCGAGCACCTTGCGGGCGGAGCCGTCGGGCTTGGTGCGCAGGCGCGCCACCATGTCGACCGTGTTGAAGTTCTCGAGTCCCTTGACGGTGTTGTTGGCCTCGATCACCAGCATGTCGTACGGCTGCGCGTCCAGCACGTCGATTTGCGCGCTCGTTGTCATGCCCTGCAACTGATACATCCAAGTCTGCACGCCGGCCAGCGGCGAGATGCCGTTGATGCCGCAAACAGGCCTGGTGGTTGTGGCCGTTGCGGTCGCGGTTTTTGACCCGCCAATCGCGGCATTGGAAGTGTCGGCGGCTTGCGGGCTCGACGATGAACCGCCGTCGCCACCACCGCAGGCAGACAGCATCAGCCCGGCACACGCCAGGGCAACCGGAGAAATCAGGCGCATTGTGGTTTCTCGAAAAGTTCG
The DNA here is from genome assembly GCF_958350185.1 of Ralstonia edaphi. Classification (NCBI taxonomy): domain Bacteria; kingdom Pseudomonadati; phylum Pseudomonadota; class Betaproteobacteria; order Burkholderiales; family Burkholderiaceae; genus Ralstonia; species Ralstonia edaphi. The sequence continues at coordinate 636,102 of NZ_CATWHI010000002.1, read as the reverse complement.
GGGGGCCTCACGCAAACCTGCACATCCGTTTGGATGCCACGGCAAGCACCAATCCAAGCTAGCACAATCGGATCGCGCCGCACCCTGCTGTGGACGGGTGACGTGCCGAAACGTATTTAGACCAGCGTTGGTGTTTGCACCGAAGCCTTTGCTGTGGCTCATCAGCGTGCGCATGCTGTGCCGTGCCCGCAGTCAAACGTTGCCGTCGCTTTCATCGCCACGCAAAACGCACGGGTGTATAGTCAGACAGCACTCGACGTTCAAGAAGGGGGCATTTCAGATGGACACTTCGCCGGCGGGCCAATACAAAGGCTTCGACATTTATCCGTTGGCTTTCCAACATGAACGCACGGCACGCTGGCCCGAGGCCAGGGAAGACCGCAGCTACAACGCGGCCGTGATGATCTGCCGGGCGGGGGAGTCGCCCGAACCCGGACAGACCCAGGTCTTCCGCCTCTCGGGGGACCGGCAATTCAGCAATGTAGGGGCTGCGCGCATTGCAGCACTGCGCTTCGCTGAGAGCATCATCGATGGCGACGTGCCTGAACTGTCGCTTCCTGCCGACGGCGCCTGAAACCGCGGAAAACGCCCGTGGTAGAATAGCGGGCGAATCCGGCTCGCCGCCGGGCCTGTCAGGGCCGGTGGCAGCTGAGTCCAGCACCGGGGAATACCCCGCGCCGAGTCGGGCGGCGCGCATCTGCGACCGCCACCCATCCTCGCTCTCGCTTGTACGAAGCGGCGCACGCCATCGGCGGGCGCGATTTGTGTTTCGTACAACTCGGTACCCCCCAAGCCCGCAGTCCGGGCAGATGATCGCGGCGTACCGCTGCATGCCGTTCCAGGCGTGTGGCGTGGTTCGGGTGGGTCATCACATCATTGCAACCATCGGCGCAGCCGCGTGCTGCATACAAAGGAACGAGTTTGGCCAAGGAAGAACTGATTGAATTTGAAGGGGTGGTGTCTGAAGCACTGCCCGACAATCGTTTTCGCGTGCAGTTGGAAAACGGCGTGGAAATCTGGGCTTACGCATCCGGCAAGATGCAGAAGCACCGCATCCGCATTCTCGCGGGCGACCGCGTGAAGCTGGAAATGTCGCCGTACGACCTCACCAAGGGTCGCATCAACTACCGGCACAAGTAAAAACGGCTGTGCCGCCAAGACGTCCGTCCAGCGGGCGTTTCAAAGAAACCGCGTGTCCTGCAGACCCGCGGTTTTTTTATTATTGTTGCGTAAGCAGCGTTAAATTTCGTTGATCTCCCGGTAACATCCGGTATCATCCCGCTTGGCTGTCGACGGGGGGAACGCAGTTGGCAGCCAACTGAAGTGCAGGGCTTGTCATATTTTCAAGCCGCGAGCAGCCTCCGGGTATGACCGCGCCAGCTGTACCAGTCCATCAATAAGCGCACGGCCGCTGATCGATCCATCGACTCAGCAGGACCTCCAATCGCGCGTCCATTCGCCGACCGGGGCGTCATCTGACGCTCGCACCCGTTCGGTGTTCAGTGTGTCACAGGAGTCACACCACATCGGGATACCGCACAGGTAGGACGGCGCTTGTCCATCGAAGTACTGGGCGTAACGTTTTGCGTCCGAGGGAATAGAAAACCACAATGTTGGAAACCAAAAAAGCAGCACAGAGGGCGGCGCGCATGAGCCTGCGCGCTTTGGTGGGTCTGACGGCGGCGGCAACGCTGACAGGCCTGGGAACACAAACCGCCTCGGCGCAGGCCACGCGTCCGAAGGCACCTATCTACGGCGTCACGCTTGATGACGTCAGCAGTATCAACGCGATCGTGGCGTCGCTCACGCACCTGCCGTACAAGCCCACCGTGCGCGTGGTCTTTGACCCGGGTACATCGGCAGCCGACTACTACGCACCGCTGGTCAAGCTTCATCAAGTCGCCTACGTGATGGGCGAAGTGATGGATTCGTACTATTTCCCGGTCGACCCGACGACCTACAGTGCGCGCACCAACGAGTTGGTGAGCACGCTGAAGAATGTCGTGGACGTATGGGAAATCGCCAATGAGATCAACGGCGAATGGTTGCGTGCCAACCCGAGCGGTCCGACCGCGACGGCAACGTCGCAGGAACAGCAGATCGGTCAGATGGTCGGCAATGCCTACGACATCGTGAAGGGCGCGGGTGGCCTGGTGTCGGTGACGATGTACTACAACGACGACGGCAAGGGCACGAACTGCTACGAGCTGCCGATGGACTCGTGGCGTACCTGGGCAACGAACTTCCTGCCCTCCCGTGTGCGCCAGGGTGCGGACTATGCGCTGTTCAGCTACTACCCGTACCAGGACTGCCCGGGTCTGAATCCGACGTGGGCAAACGATTTCAAGTTGCTTGAGAGCATCTTCCCGATCGCGAAGGTGGGCTTTGGTGAGATCGGTACGTCCAGTACGTCGGCGCCGCTGTCCGTGCAGCAGAATCTGATCAAGTCGTACTACCCGATGGGTACCACCACGATGGCAGCAGATCCGCGCTTCATCGGCGGCTACTTCTGGTGGAACTACGTTGAGCAGATGCTGCCGTACAGCACCAGTTCGTACTGGAGCCTGCTGAACAACACCATCAAACCGCTGACGGCACCGCAATAAGAAGAGGCTGCAGCCTCTCCTCGCAAAAGGGTGGGACTCCGCGCCGGACGGACGGGACACGATCCGGCAACAAAAAACCCGCGTCAGCTCACGCTGCGCGGGTTTTTTTCTATGGCGACGAGCGCGTCCAGCTCAGCCGCGTGCCGCCAGATAGGCGCGGAATTCGTCAGCGACTTCCTTGTGCTTGAGCGCCAATTCCACCGTGGCCTTCAAGTAGCCCAGCTTGCTGCCGCAGTCGTAGCGCACGCCTTTGTAGCGGTACGCTAGCACCTGCTCGGCCGACAGCAGCGACTGGATGGCATCCGTCAGCTGCAGCTCACCGCCCGCGCCCGGCTTGAGGTTGCGGATGTGATCGAAGATGCGCGGCGTGAGGATGTAGCGGCCGACCACGCCGAGGTTGGACGGCGCATTTTCGGGCGCCGGCTTCTCGATGATGCCCGACATCTTGATCACGCTGCCGTCTTCTTCCCACGGGCGGCCATCGACCACGCCATACGAGCGGCTCTGCTCCGGGTCGATCTCTTCCACCCCGATCACCGAGCAGTTGTAGTGGTCGTACAGGTCGACCATCTGCTTCATGACGGGCGGCTCGCCGTCCAGCAGGTCGTCGGCCAGGATGACGGCAAACGGCGCATCGCCGACGAGCTTTTCAGCGCATTGCACCGCGTGGCCCAGGCCAAGCGCTTCAGGCTGGCGCACGTAAAAGCAATCCACATGCGACGGCTTGATCGAGCGTACAACTTCGAGCAGCGCGGTCTTCTGCTTCGCTTCGAGTTCGGCTTCGAGTTCGTAGGCCTTGTCGAAGTGGTCTTCAATGGCGCGCTTGCTGCGGCCGGTCACGAAGATCATCTCGGTGATGCCGGCAGCCATGGCTTCTTCTACGGCGTACTGGATCAGCGGTTTGTCCACGACCGGCAGCATTTCCTTCGGGCTGGCCTTTGTGGCCGGCAGAAAGCGGGTTCCGAGCCCCGCGACGGGGAAAACGGCTTTGGTGACGCGTTGCATCGTGGTTTCCTTGGTATCGATTATCGATTGTTCGGGGCGCTCAGGCAGCCTGCACCGGCAGCCGTGCAATCTGGGCTTCCAGCTTGGCCAGCGTGGCTTTGAAGTCGGTCACGCGCTTTTGTTCCTGTTCGACCACGGCGGCCGGTGCGCGGGCGACGAACGATTCGTTGCCGAGCTTGGCTTCGCACTTGGTGATCTCACCGCGCAGGCGGTCGATTTCCTTCGACAGGCGCGCATGCTCGGCGGCCACGTCGATTTCGATCTTCAGCAGCAGCTTGTTCTCGCCGACGATCGCGACCGGTGCGCCGGCGCCGTCCTGTTCCATGGCGGCCGCGTCCGTGTAGACCTTCACCTCAGACAGCTTGCCCAGCGCTTGCACGTACGGCGCAGCCACCTGCAGGAATTCGGCGTCGCCGTTGACGTACAGCGGCACGCGTTGCGCGGGGGAGATGTTCATCTCGCCGCGCAGGTTGCGACAGGCGTCGACCAGCGCCTTCAACTGCTGGACCCACTGCTCGGCCTGTTCGTCGATCTTGGTGAGCACCGCGCGCGGATATTCCTGCAGCGCGAGGCTTTCGGTGCCGTCGCCCTTGGCGCGGCCGGCCATCGGCGCAACCTTCTGCCAGAGTTCTTCGGTAATGAACGGAATGATGGGATGCGCCAGGCGCAGCACCGTTTCGAGCACGCGCAACAGCGTGCGACGCGTGGCGCGCTGCTGCGCCGGCGTGCCGGTCTGGATCTGCACCTTGGCCAGTTCCAGGTACCAGTCGCAGTATTCGTCCCAGACGAACTTGTAGATGGCGTTGGCGATGTTGTCGAAGCGGTAGTCGGCAAAGCCTTTTTCCACTTCGGTTTCCACGCGCTGCAGCAGCGAGACGATCCAGCGGTCGGCCTGGGAGAAGTCCAGATGGCCTTCGGGGCCGCAATCACCGACGCATTCCTGCATGCCGCAGTCCTGGCCTTCGGTGTTCATCAGCACGAAGCGCGTGGCGTTCCAGAGCTTGTTGCAGAAGTTGCGATAGCCCTCGCAGCGGCTGGGGTCAAAGTTGATGCTGCGGCCCAGTGTGGCGAGCGATGCGAACGTGAAGCGCAGCGCGTCGGCGCCAAATGCGGGAATGCCTTCGGGGAATTCCTTGCGCGTGCGCTTCTCGACCTTGGGCGCGTCCTTCGGGCGACGCAGGCCGGTCGTGCGCTTGGCCAGCAGCGGCTCCAGCGCAATACCGTCGATCAGGTCGACCGGGTCCAGCGTGTTGCCTTCGGACTTGCTCATCTTCTTGCCTTCCGAATCGCGCACCAGGCCGTGCACGTAGACGGTGTGGAAGGGCACCTCACCGGTGAAGTGCAGGGTCATCATGACCATGCGCGCCACCCAGAAGAAGATGATGTCGTAGCCCGTGACCAGCACGGTCGAGGGCAGGAAATGCTTCAGTTCCGGCGTATCGGCCGGCCAGCCCAGCGACGAGAACGGCACCAGCGCCGACGAGAACCACGTATCCAGCACGTCGTCGTCACGCGTGAGCGCGCCGGTGTAGCCCCTGGCGGCTGCTTGTGCTTTGGCTTCTTCTTCCGTGCGGCCGACGTATACATTGCCCGCGTCGTCGTACCACGCCGGAATCTGGTGGCCCCACCACAGTTGGCGCGAAATACACCAGTCCTGGATGTTGTTCAGCCACTGGTTGTACGTGTTGACCCACTGCTCCGGCACCAGCTTGATCTTGCCGCTCTGCACCGCGTCCAGCGCGACTTCAGCGATGGAGCGGCCCGGGAAGCGCGTGCCTTCCGGCGCCGGCTTGCTCATGGCGACGAACCACTGGTCGGTCAGCATCGGCTCGATGACCACGCCGGTGCGGTCGCCGCGCGGCACCATCAGCGTGTGCTTCTTCACCTCGGCCAGCAGGCCTTGCGCTTCCAGGTCCTCGACGATCTTCTTGCGCGCGTCGAAGCGATCCAGGCCTGCGTAGGCGGCCGGGGCATCGGCAACGATCTTCGCGTCGAGCGTCAGGATCGACAACTGCGGCAGCTTGTGGCGCTGGCCGACCGCGTAGTCGTTGAAGTCGTGGCCCGGCGTCACCTTGACCACGCCGGTGCCGAATTCGCGGTCGACGTACTCGTCGGCAATCACCGGAATCTTGCGATCAGTCAGCGGCAGGTGGACGAACTTGCCGATGAGGTGGGCGTAGCGTTCGTCCTCAGGGTGCACCATCACGGCCGTGTCGCCGAGCATCGTTTCCGGACGGGTGGTGGCGACCGTCAGGTGCGTGAGGCCATGCAAGGCATCCGGCTCGGCCAGCGGATAGCGGATGTGCCACAGCGAGCCCTCTTCTTCTTCGCTCACCACTTCCAGGTCGGACACGGCAGTGCCGAGCACCGGATCCCAGTTGACGAGGCGCTTGCCGCGGTAGATCAGGCCTTGCTCATACAGGCGCACGAAGACGTCGCTGACGGCGCGCGACATCTTCGGGTCCATCGTGAAGTATTCGCGCTCCCAGTCGATCGAGGCGCCCATGCGGCGCACCTGGCGGGTGATGGTCGAGCCCGATTGCTCCTTCCATTCCCACACCTTTTCGACGAACTTCTCGCGGCCCATGTCGTGGCGCGATATGCCCTGGGCATCCAGCTGGCGTTCGACGACGATCTGCGTGGCGATGCCCGCGTGGTCGGTGCCCGGTACCCACAGCGTGTTGGCGCCCGACATGCGCGCGTGGCGCGTCAGGCCGTCCATGATGGTCTGGTTGAACGCGTGGCCCATGTGCAGCGTGCCTGTCACGTTCGGCGGCGGAAGCTGGATACAGAAGTCGGGTTTGCCGGCTTCGAGCGTCGCGCGGGAGACGCCCATCGCTTCCCACGCCGCGCTCCACTTCTGCTCGATGGTGGCGGGTTCGAAGCTCTTGGCGAGGGACTGGTTTTGATCGGTCATGCTGACAGGGCGCAATGGGCGCAAAAAGACGTTTGGCCCAGGAAAATGGCGGGCGAAAGCTTGGAATTATACGGCGTGTCGATGTCCGGCACGGGCGAAGCGGCTATTGCGGCCGGTATAATTTCAGGATTCTGCCGAGGCTCCTCCCGCATGTCCGACCTGCTCGCCAATCTGAACCCCGAACAACGCGCTGCCATCACGCTTCCCGATGAATCGGCGCTGATCCTGGCGGGGGCGGGCAGCGGCAAGACGCGCGTGTTGACCACCCGCATCGCCTGGCTGATCCAGAGTGCGCGGGTGTCGCCCTCAGGTGTGCTGGCCGTCACGTTTACGAACAAGGCGGCCAAGGAAATGACGGCGCGCCTCCAGGCCATGCTGCCGATCAACACGCGCGCCATGTGGATCGGCACGTTCCACGGTCTGTGCAACCGGCTGCTGCGCGCGCATTTCCGCGATGCCGGTCTGCCCCAGACGTTCCAGATCCTCGATACGCAAGACCAGCTGTCCGCCGTCAAGCGCCTGCTGAAGTCGCTCAATATCGACGACGAGAAATTCCCGCCCAAGAACGTCCAGTACTTCATCAACGGGGCCAAGGAGCAGGGCCTGCGCGCGGGCGATCTGGAAATCGCCAACGAGTACGACCGCCGCATGGCCGATCTCTACGCTGCCTACGACGCGCAATGCCAGCGCGAAGGCGTGGTCGATTTTGCCGAGCTGCTGCTGCGCTGCTACGAACTGCTGCGCTACAACGATGCCATCCGCGCGCACTATCAACGGCGTTTCAAGCACATCCTGGTCGACGAATTCCAGGATACGAACAAGCTGCAATACGCCTGGCTGAAGATCCTGGCCGGGCTGGGCGAGCCTGGTGTCACGCCCAACGCCATCTTTGCCGTGGGCGACGATGATCAGAGCATCTACGCGTTTCGTGGCGCCAACGTGGGCAACATGGTCGACTTTGAGCGCGAATTCCGCGTGGAGCACCGCATCAAGCTGGAGCAGAACTACCGCTCGCACGGCCACATCCTGGATACCGCCAACCACCTGATCTCGCACAACACGCGTCGGCTGGGCAAGAACCTGCGCACCGACGCCGGCCATGGCGAGCCGGTGCGCGTCTACCAGGCCGCGACGGATGGGCAGGAAGCCGGCTGGATTGTCGATGAGATCCGCGACCGGATTGCCACCGGCATGTCGCGCTCGGAAATCGCCATCCTGTATCGCAGCAACGCGCAGTCGCGGGTGATCGAGCATGCCCTGTTCTCGGCCGGCATCCCGTACAAGGTGTACGGCGGCCTGCGCTTCTTCGAGCGTGCGGAAATCAAGCACGCGCTTGCGTATCTTCAGCTTCTGGAGAATCCCGATAACGACGCGGCGTTTGGTCGTGTGGTGAATTTCCCTGCGCGCGGCGTCGGGGCGCGCTCGCTGGAGCAGTTGCAGGATGCGGCGCGGCTCTATGGCATTTCGCTCGCGGCGGCGGTGCCGTATCTGACGGGGGCCGCGGGCACCAAGCTGTCGGCGTTTGTGCGTCTGATCGAGCAGATGCGTGCCGACACGCGCCAGATGACGCTGCCCGAAATCGTCCAGCACGTCATTCACGCCAGCGGTTTGATCACGTATTACCAGGGCGAGAAGGAAGGCCAGGACCGCATCGAGAACTTGCAGGAACTGGTGACCGCCGCCCAAGCCTTCGTCGCTGAAGAAGGCTACGGCGTGGATGCGATTGCGACCGCGCTGCCCGTGCGCCACGACGCCATGCTGCGCATCGAAGGCGGCGAGATCGATACCGCTTCTGAACTCGTCGCCGACGAAACGCCTGCAGAAATGACGCCGCTCGTTGCGTTTCTCACGCATGCCTCTCTGGAAGCTGGCGACAACCAGGCCCAGGCAGGCCAGGATGCCGTGCAGATGATGACCGTGCATGCGGCGAAGGGGCTGGAATTCCATGTCGTTTTCATCACCGGGCTGGAAGAGGGTCTGTTCCCGCACGAAAACAGCCAGATGGAAAAGGACGGCCTGGAGGAAGAGCGCCGCCTGATGTACGTGGCGATTACCCGGGCCCGCGAGCGGCTGTACCTGTCGTTCGCGCAAAGCCGTGTGCTGCACGGCCAGATCCGCTACCACATCCGCTCACGCTTCTTCGACGAACTGCCCGAAGACACGTTGAAGTGGCTGACGCCGCAGCATTCTGGCTATCAGGCCACGCGGCGAGTGCAAGGCGATTCCGCGTGGGGCAAGGATTGGTTCAAGCGCCCCGAGCGCGGCGATGACGACGCCTACACCGGCCGCCCGACCGGCGGCATGGACACCGGCAAGAACTACGCCGACGCCAAGCGCGCGGAGGCCACAGGCTTCCGCGTCGGCCAATCGGTGTTTCACAACAAGTTCGGGGAAGGCGTCATCACGACGTTGGAAGGCGAGGGCGCCGAGGCGCGCGCCCAGATCAAATTCAACCGCCACGGGGTGAAGACGCTGGCGCTGGGCATCGCCAAGCTCGACCCGATCAACTGAGCGCTGATCGCGTCGTTGGGCCCGATCAGGCCGTCGTGTCAGTCGTTTGGCCGGCCGCTTGCGTCACGTTGAAGCAGCCGCGGTAGGTGGCGTAGAACGAGCAGTACAGCACCGCCATCACCAGAATCCGGTACGGCGTGGCGATGATGGGAGCGATATTGTTGGCACCGCTCGACGCGAACAACGCATCGATGAACAGCGGCACCGCGATCAGCAGGATTGCCACCAAGACGCCGTACGCGATGAACGCGGCGCGGTTGCGCCATACGGCCATCCAGCTGAAGAACAGCGCCTTGCCCACGGGAATGCCGTGCCACGCTACCAGCAACGGCGCAAACCAGAACAGCACCGCCACCGGGATGTACAGCACCGAGCCCATCACCATGGCGAGATAGAACTCGCGGATGGCGTCAGCGGTGAGCGGTTTGTCGCTGACGACGGTCATGAGCGTGTCGACGTCCACCATCGTCATCAGCACGCCGCTGACCACCAGCACCAGCACGCCATAGATGCCGCCGAGCTTGAGCAGGCTGCGCATCGCATCCTTGCCGTACGCACGAAAGCCGGCGATGAGCGACGCAGGCCCGACGCGCTTGCCTGCGACCGTATCGCGGCAGGCTGACATGAAGCCCACGAAGATGGCTGGATTCACCAGCAGGATGGCAAACACACCAATCGGCGGCACCAGCAGCATCAGCAGGTTGACCGCAAACAGGTAGATGAACAGCAGCAGCAAGAACCCGATCGGGTTCTTGCGAAACAGCCACGCACCCTGGCGCAGCCAGACGTAGCCTTGCTTGGCCGGTACTTCAATCAGTTGCATGGTTGGGGAAGATCCAGAGTCAGGCCGCCGGCGCCCACCCGTTCGCGCAGCACGCGCTCGAAGTGGGTGGGGTCATGCGGCTTGAGCAGTTCGGCATCGCGCGGGAGATAGAAATCCCACAGGCGCGAGACCCAGAAGCGGTATGCCGCGGCACGCAGCATGTCTTGCCAGTGCCGCGCTTCCGTGTCGGTAAACGGGCGCACAGCGTGATACGCGCCCAGCATCGCACGTGCCCGCTCGGCGTCCAACACGCCGGTGGCCAGGTCGATGCACCAGTCATTGACGGTGACGGCCACGTCGAAGAGCCACTTGTCGACACCGGCAAAGTAAAAGTCGAAGAAGCCGCCGAGGCGTTCCGGCTGGCCGTCCGCGGCCGGCTCGAACAGCACGTTGTCGCGGAAGAGGTCGCAGTGGCAGGGGCCTTCGGGCAGCGCAGCGTAGTCGGCGCTGGCGAAGAAGCGTTGCTGGTGCGCGAGTTCGCTTTCGAGCAGCACGCGCGTGTCGCCGTGCACGAACGGCACGACATCAGGCACGACTTCGTTCCACCACGGCAGGCTGCGCAGATTGGGCTGATGGCGCGGATAGTCGCGTCCGGCCAGATGCATGCGCGCGAGCATGTCGCCGACGATGGCGCATTCCGACACCGTCGGCGCCAGGTTCGACCGGCCCGCCAGACGCGTCACGATGGTCGCGGGCTTGCCGTTGAGCGTGCGCAGGATCTCGCCGTCGCGGCCGGGAATCGGCGCCGGCACGCTGATGTCGTGCTGCGCCAGATGCTGCATCAGATAGAGGTAGAACGGCAGTTGCTCGAGCGTCAGCCGCTCAAACAGGGTGACGACGTATTCGTGCGTCTGCCCATCCTTTTCCGTGGTCAGGAAGAAATTGGAGTTTTCGATCCCGGAGGGGATGCCGCGAAATGCGCGCACGGCGCCCACATCGTATTGATCCAGCCAGAGAGCGATCTCGGCGTCGGAGACCGGGGTGAAAACAGCCATGCTTCAGGAACGGGAAACGGGTGGAGGGAAATGCAGCCGGCCCACCGTGGAGCCTGCTTGCAGGCGCCGCGCTTGCGGCACGGGCTTAGAACTTCAGGACGTTGACCGAGGGCACGCGGTCGATATCGCCGCGCTCGCGAATGCGCGGCGAGCTGTCTTCGGGCTTGCTGAGGTTGTAGGACGTGCCCATGCCGGACTTGACATGGATGTCCGGTGCCTGGCCCTTCTGGAAGCGGTATTCCTCGACTTGCGTACCGTCGTTGTCGCGGTAATCGAAGCTCGGCTTGACGCGCTCGTTGTGGATGGCGCCGCGGGTCGGCTTGGAAATCGGCTGATTGTTGATCGCCTTGACGTCGGGCAGGTCCAGACCGGCGCTATCGGAGTTCACCTCCGCGTGCGCCGGCAGGGCGAGGCAGAAAACGGCGCCTGCCAGCAACCCAGCGTGGCGCATCAGGCGCGCGGCGGTGGCAAAGCCGGAGTGGACAGGGGCGGACGGGTGAAGCAGCGAATCCATCATGGACTCCGGCGGGTGATCTGGGACCCTACATTCTAGCAGTCCGGCCTCCCGCCATCGTCCGTTCATGTGGCGCCGAATGTCACACCCGAGGTTACAGATAGAACATCTCTTCCTTGGGCGGAATCGGCGAGGTGCCTTCGCGCTTTTCGTAGAACTCGTAGACAGCATCGAGCGCGTCCTTGGGCTCATCGACGATGCGCATGATGTCGAGGTCGTGCTCCGCAATCAGGCCCATCGGCAGCAGCGTAAAGCGGAACCAGTCCAGCAGGCCCTTCCAGAAATGGCTGCCGAACATGACCACCGGCACACTGCGCGATTTGCCCGTCTGGACGAGCGTGAGCACTTCAGCCAGCTCATCGAGCGTGCCGAAACCGCCAGGCATGACGATGAACGCATCCGAATTCTTCACGAAGGTGACCTTGCGCGTGAAGAAATGGCGGAAGCGCATCGAGATGTCCTGGTACCGATTGCCTTGCTGCTCGTGCGGCAGTTCGATGTTCAGGCCGACGCTGGCCGACTTGCCGGCATGCGCGCCTTTGTTGGCCGCTTCCATGATGCCGGGGCCCCCGCCGGAGATGACAGCGAAGCCTGCATCCGAGAACAATCGGGCGATTTCGATGGTGCGTTCGTAGTACGGCGAATCCTCGCGCAGGCGCGCGCTGCCGTAGATCGAGACGGCCGGACGGATCTCCGAGAGGTACTCCGTCGCCTCGATGAACTCTGCCATAATCGTGAACATCTGCCAGGAGGCGCGCGCTTTCTTTGCGGTGGCGCGTTCTTCGTCGGCGAGTGCCCGCAGGCTGGGAATCATCTTGCGATCGGTACGGCCTTGCGACACGTCAGCCTTGGGCTCGTGTTCGACGCCCACCGTCACGTTGACGTCCATGTCGGCCGTGGTGGCCTGGCGCGAGGGGCTCACTCCGGTCAGTTCAGCCGCCGACACCTCGGCCGAGGAAGCGCCAGCAGCCTGCTTTGCCACGCCGCCTTCTGCGGAAGCGCCATTATCGGAAACGCCTTTTGGCGTTCCAGTCACATTAGAGTCCATGGGAATGTCGGAAAGTCAAGAAACGCTGTTGCTCGTCGATGGCTCGAGTTATCTGTACCGTGCCTATCACGCACTGCCCGACTTGCGAAACGGAGAAGGGTTTCCTACGGGGGCCATCTACGGCATCGTGAACATGCTGCGCAAACTGCGCAACGACTATCCGGCCAAGTATAGCGCTTGCATTTTCGACGCCAAAGGCAAGACCTTTCGCGACGACCTCTATCCTGCCTACAAGGAGCATCGCGCGCCCATGCCCGACGACCTGCGCGCGCAGATCGAACCGATCCACGAAGCCGTGCGGGCATTGGGTTGGCCCATCCTGATGGTGGAAGGCGTCGAGGCCGACGATGTGATCGGCACCCTGGCTGAGCGGGCCGCTCGCGAAGGCGTTCGGACCATCGTCTCAACGGGTGATAAGGACCTCGCCCAACTGGTGAATGACCACGTCACGCTGGTCAACACCATGACGAACGAAACGCTCGACCCGGCCGGCGTGCAAGCCAAATTCGGTGTGCCGCCGGAGCGCATCGTCGACTATCTCTCGCTGATTGGCGACACCGTGGACAACGTGCCCGGTGTGCCGAAGGTGGGGCCGAAAACCGCGGTGAAATGGCTGACGGAGTTCGGCTCGCTCGACAACGTCATGGCACGCGCGGGCGAGATCAAGGGTGTGGTGGGCGACAACCTGCGCAACACGCTCGAGTGGCTGCCGAAGGGCCGCGAGCTGCTGACCGTGAAGCTCGACTGCGACCTCAGCAAGGAAGTGCCGACGTTCGACGCGCTGATCGACGGCGGCGAAGACAAATCCAAACTCGTCGATTTCTTCTCGCGTTACGGCTTCAAGACCTGGCTGCGCGAGGCTTCAGGCGAAGCGCTGCCCGACACGCGCAGCGTGGGTGCCGCGCGCAAGGCCGCGACGCCCGTGAAGAATTACGCCGGCGAGGCGGCACAACTGCAGGCCCAGGCCAACCTCTTCGATGTGGAGGCGCCACCCGATGAGATCAAATACGAGACGGTGACGACCGAAGCGCAGCTCGAATCGTGGATGCAGCGCCTGGACGAAGTGGATCTCGTCTGCATCGATACCGAGACGACGTCCATCGACCCGATGCTTGCGCAATTGGTGGGCATTTCGCTGTCGGTGAAGCCGGGCGAGGCTTGCTACATCCCCGTGGCGCATCGTGGCCCCGATGTGGCGGGGCTCGATGCAGCGGCGCAACTTTCGCGCGACACGGTGCTCGCGCGCATGAAGCTGTGGCTCGAAGACGAATCGCGCAAGAAAGTCGGACAGCATCTGAAGTACGACGCGCATGTGTTTGCCAATCACGGCATCGCGCTGCGCGGCATCGAGCACGACACGATGCTCGAATCGTATGTGCTGGAATCCCACCGCAATCACGGCATGGATGCACTGGCCGAGCGCGTGCTGCACTTGAAGACGATCACCTACGAAGCGGTGTGCGGCAAGGGTGCATCGCAAATCGGCTTTGACGAGGTGCCGCTCGATCGCGCGACCGAATACGCGGCGGAGGACGCCGATATCACGCTGCGTCTGCATCGCACGCTGTTCCCCAAGGTGTCCGAAGACGACAAACTGCGCTACGTCTACGAGCAGATCGAAATGCCGACGTCCATCGTGCTGCAGAAGATGGAACGCAACGGCGTGCTGATCGACGCCGAGCGCCTGGCCAAGCAGAGCAACGAGCTGGGCCTACGCCTGATCGATCTGGAAGCCGAGGCCCACAAGCTTGCAGGGCAGCCGTTCAATCTCGGCTCACCCAAGCAGATCGGCGACATCTTCTTCAACCAGATGAAGTTGCCGATCATCAAGAAGACCGCGAGCGGTGCGCCGTCGACCGACGAAGAAGTGCTGCAGAAGCTGGCCGAAGACTACCCGCTGCCGAAGCTGCTGCTCGATTACCGGGGCCTGGCCAAGCTCAAGTCGACCTACACCGACAAGCTGCCGAAGATGGTCAACCCGCGCACTGGCCGCGTCCACACCACCTACGGTCAGGCGACGGCGGTGACGGGGCGTCTGGCGTCGACCGATCCGAACCTGCAGAACATTCCGGTGCGCACGGAAGAAGGGCGGCGCATCCGCGAGGCGTTCATCGCGCCGGAAGGCAGCGTGATCGTGTCGGCCGACTATTCGCAGATTGAACTGCGCATCATGGCGCATCTCTCGCAGGATGAAGGCCTGATGCGTGCATTCCGAGAAGGTCAGGACGTGCACCGCGCCACGGCCGCCGAAGTGTTCAACGTGACGCCGCTGGAGGTCTCACCCGACCAGCGCCGTGTGGCCAAGGTCATCAACTTCGGCTTGATCTACGGGATGAGCGCGTTCGGGCTGGCGAGCAACCTGGGCATTGGGCGCGATGCGGCCAAGCTCTATATCGACCGCTACTTCGCCCGCTACCCCGGCGCCGCGAGCTACATGGACGAAACCCGGCAGAGCGCGCGCGAGCGCGGCTACGTGGAGACGGTTTTTGGCCGCCGCCTGTGGCTGCCGGACATCAACGGCGGCAACGGCCCGCGCCGCCAGGCGGCCGAACGCGCCGCCATTAACGCGCCGATGCAAGGCACGGCGGCAGACCTCATCAAACTGTCGATGCTGGCAGTGCAAGGCTGGCTTGAAGCCGAAGCGATGCGCTCGCGCCTGGTCATGCAGGTACACGATGAACTGGTGCTCGAGGTTCCGCAGGACGAGCTTGCCGTGGTGCGCGAGGGCCTGCCCGAGTTGATGTGCAGCGTCGCAACGCTGCGCGTGCCGCTGGTGGCCGAAGTTGGCGTGGGCGCAAACTGGGAAGAAGCGCACTGACGCAATCGCTTGCCCCGCGAGCGCCACGCCATAAACCAAGGCGTGGCGCCCGCTTGCCTGACAAGGCAGGCTGCGGATCGCGTTGGCATGTGGTTGTCATGATTTGCCATATCCAAGCGTCCGGGGTTGCAGCGGGTTTTGCGTTGCAGCAGACTGCACCTGACAGATCGAGTGATCGAAAAGTTTCAATGGCTCCAGGAGAGGCACATGGCAGGGCAGACGGATGGCGCAGGCGGTACGAACGGGCCGCGCATTGTGGTGGTCGGCGGAGGGGCCGGCGGATTGGAGCTTGCGACGCGGCTGGGCGACAAGCTCGGCAAGCGCGGCGCGGCACAGATCATTCTCGTTGATCGCAATCCCACACACATCTGGAAACCGCTGCTGCATGAAGTTGCTGCCGGCAGCATGGATCCGAACACGCATCAGCTCGAATACGCTGCGCAGGCGCGCTGGCATGGCTTCGAATTCCAGCAGGGTGAACTGAAGGGCCTCGACCGCGCCGCCAAATCCATCATCGTGTCGGGATGCGTTGACGCGGATGGCACCGAGGTCCTGCCCGAGCGCGCCATCTCGTACGACACGCTGGTGCTGTCCATCGGCAGCGTGACGCATTTCTTCGGCGTGCCGGGCACGGCCGAGCACGCCATTGCGCTCGACACCGCATGGCAGGCCGAACGCTTTCGCCGCAGGCTCATCGCGGCATGCATGCGCGCACAGAACGGTGTGGGCGATGCGCGTCCGCAAGTGGACATCGCCATCGTGGGGGCTGGAGCAACGGGCGTGGAGCTGTCGGCTGAGCTGCGCAACACCGCCCACGTGTTGGCCGCTTATGGCCTGCACAAGCTCGACCCGCGCCACGACATTCGCATCCACCTGATCGAAGGCGGCCCGCGTATTTTGCCGGTGCTCAAGGAACGCATTTCGGCTGCGACCACGGAGTTGCTGCACAAGCTCGACGTGGACGTCATTACCAGCGAACGGGTGACGGAAGTCACTGCCAGCGCCGTCAACACGGCCAGCGGCAAATCTATTCCGGCGGACCTGACCGTGTGGGCTGCAGGCATCCGCGCACCGTCGGTGCTGGGCGAGCTGGGGCTGCCTGTGAACAAGCTGGGTCAGGTCGTCGTTTCGCGCACGCTGCAGGTGGAGGGTGACGATTCGATCTACGCCTTTGGCGATTGCGCGAGCTGCCCCTGGCCGGAGGCGTCGTCCAGCGTGCCGCCGCGTGCCCAGGCCGCGCATCAGCAAGCCACGTATCTCTTCGATGCGCTGCGCAAGCGTATGGACGGCAAGCCGGTCCAGCCTTTCGCGTTCAAGGATCTCGGCTCGCTGGTGTCGCTGGGCCATTTCAGCGCGGTGGGCAGCCTGATGGGCGGACTGATCGGCGGGTCGATGTTCATCGAAGGCCTGATGGCGCGGCTGATGTATACGTCGCTGTATCGCATGCACGTGCTCGCGCTGCACGGTTGGGTGCGCATGTCGGTCGATACGGTGATGCACTGGCTGCGCAGCAAGACGAATCCGCGCGTCAAGCTGCACTAGGCCGGCCCTGGTACCTGGGCCGGATGCCTGACTCGGCAGCAATGCATCTGCTTCGGTAGACTAGCCGCTTCGTTCACCGTAACCGCCCGCGGGCGCGAGGAGAGTGCGATGCAGCTTGATGCAGAAGTGGAGAGCCTGGTACCCGGCCGCAGCTTTGACCGTCGCGGCTTCATGAAGACCGCACTGGGCTCAGCCTTTGCGGCGGCGGTGCTGCCGGTGTCGGCGCAGACCATCCATACCGATTTCAATGGGCTGACGGCCGGCGAGGTGACCGTGCCCGTGGGCGATTTCAAGATGCCGGCCTACCGCGCCCAGCCCCAAGGCAGGACGCAGCTGCCGGTAGTGATCGTCATCAGCGAGATATTCGGCGTGCACGAATACATCGCCGATATATGCCGGCGCTTTGCGAAGCTCGGTTATCTCGCGATTGCCCCTGAGTTGTTTGTGCGCCAGGGCGATCCCCAGTCAATCGGAACCATCGCTGAGCTGCAGGAAAAGATCATTTCGAAGGTCCCGGACGCGCAGGTCACGGGCGATCTGGACGCAACGGTGGCGTGGGCCAAGCAGAACGGCGGCGATGCGGCGCGCATCGGTATTACCGGGTTTTGTTGGGGTGGCCGCCAGACGTGGTTGTTTGCGGAGCACAGCCCGGATATCAAAGCCGCAGTGGTGTGGTATGGCCATGTAAAAGGCAATCCGACCGCGCTGCAGCCTGCTTTCCCGATCGATAAAGTGGACGATCTCAAGGCGCCGGTGCTGGGCATGTACGGTGCAAAGGACACTGGCATTACGCAGGATGCCGTCAATGCAATGAAGCAAACCTTGGAAAAATCCAGGAACCCCAAGGCGCACGCATCGCGCATCATCGTGTACCCGAATTCCGGTCACGCATTTCATGCCGATTACCGCCCCAGCTATGTGAAGGCCGACGCGGAAGATGGCTGGAAGAAATGCCTGGCCTGGTTCAAGGAACACGGCGTGGCGTAGCACCTCAACGCGCCGAACCGAAAGGCTCTGGGGAAAACGCCCCGGGGCCTTTTTCTTTTGCCTGCACTGGCAAAGGTTGATAAAGCGGCATACAATTCGCCCTTCTTGCAACTCTGTTGCGTTTATCGGCTTCCGCTGCGTTACGTCCGCATGACCTTCGATACCACCCTGTTAGGCATTCTCCTGGCCACCGCGCTGTCTGGCATCGGCAGCATGGCAGGCGCTGCCGTGCTGTCACTGACGGTGCTGTCGCGCATGGTCGAGCGGATGGTCAGCTTCTCGGTGGGCGTGCTGCTGGCCACGTCATTGCTGCATTCCCTGCCGGAGGCGTTCGAAGCGCATCGCGGCATTGAGCCCAATACGCATGCGCTGTTCGCCACGTTGCTGGCCGGGCTGCTGGGATTCTTCCTGCTGGAAAAAATTTCCCTGATCCGCCACTCTCATCATCACGAGGGCGACGGGCACGGCCATCACCACGGCCACGACCGGCAGGAAGCCGGGCGCAGCGGCCTGATGATCCTGGTGGGCGACGGACTGCATAACTTTTCGGACGGCATCGTGATTGCCGCGGCGTTCCTGGCCGACACCAAGGTCGGCATCGTCACCGCGCTGGCGATTGCTGCGCACGAGATTCCACAGGAGATCGGCGATTTCATGGTCCTGCTCAACGCCGGATTCTCCAAGACGCGCGCCTTCGTCTACAACCTGATCTGCAGCGTCTGTGCGCTGGTCGGCGCGGTGCTGGGCTACTACCTGCTGGACCGCTTGACGTCGTGGATTCCGTACGTGCTGGTGGTGGCGTCGAGCAGCTTCATCTACATCGCGGTGTGCGATCTGATGCCGCAAATGAAACGCCGGCCGCGCTGGCAGGAATCGGCGGTGCAGGTGGCATTGATTGCGGCGGGCATCGCGATGATCTTTCTGCTGACGGAAGGTCTGCACGGCCACGCGCACTGAGGCGACGCATTCTGCTTAGAAAAAAAGCCCGGTCGATGCCGGGCTTTTTGTTGCGCGCTGGTTTGGCAAATTACGGGTTCGGCCCCGTCGCCACCGGTCGCGACGGATCGCTGCACCATTCACTCCATGAGCCGGCGTAGAGCGCGGCGCCCGTGAGGCCAGCGATCTCCATGGCCAATGCGTTGTGGCAGGCAGTCACGCCCGAGCCGCATTGCAGCGTCGCGTCTTGCGGCTTGGCGCCGGCCAGCACGGCCGTAAAGTCGGCGCGCAATTGTTCTGCCGGCTTGAAAGTGCCGTCGGCCTGCAGGTTGTCGCGGAAGAAGCGATTGCGCGCGCCAGGAATGTGGCCGCCGACGGGATCGAGCGTTTCGTTTTCACCGCGGTAGCGGTCGGGGGCGCGGGCGTCGACGACGGGCTTGTCGGCGTGGCCGAGGTATTTCTGCACGATATCTGCCGTGACCATCTGCACGAGCGACGGCTTGCGCGTGATGTTGCCGGGCGTGGCATTGAGCTGCGGTTCTTCGGGCACGATCTGGTCGACGGGAAAGTGCGCGGCTTCCCAGGCCTGCAGGCCGCCATCGAGCACGGCCACATCGGCATGGCCGACCCAGCGCAGCAGCCACCACAGGCGCGCCGCATACATGCTGCCCTGGCGGTCATACGCGACGACTTGCGTGTCGTCGTTCACGCCGAGCGCCTGCAGGCGCGCGACGAGTGCCTCTGCGTCGGGCAGCGGGTGGCGGCCATTGGTACCGGTTTTGGGGCCCGACAGTTCGTTGTCGAGATGCATGTAGAACGCGCCGGGCACGTGGCTCGCGTGATACGCGTCCCGCCCCGCGGCGGGGTTGGCGAGGTCAAAGCTGCAATCGATAACGACCACCGCTTCGGGCGCGCTCTGCTGCAGTGCGGCCAGTTGCGGTGCGGTGATGAGGGTGGCGTAGTGAGCGCGTTCGCTCATGGCGGCAATCTCCTGGGTCGATCAAACTTCCGGGTGAATCTCGGCTTCCGGGCCGGACACGGCTGTCTGCGGCGTCGGATGTTCGCTGCCCGACTGACGGGCGCGCATGACGGTGGTGACGATGCCGCTCCCTATGATGAGCGCCATGCCCGCCCACGACAGCGCGTTCAGGTGGTCATTCCACAGCAACATACCCCACCCGCTCGCAAAGACGATGCCGGTGTATTGCAGGTTAGCCGTCAGCAGCGTGTTGCCACGCTTGTAGGCGCGCGTCATGGCGGTCTGGCCCAGCGTCGCAAGAAGCCCGACCGCCAGCAGCAGGCCGGCGCTATGCCACGTATGCGACTGGGCGCCGCCAATCAGCATCCACACGCCGCCGGCGATTGCGCTCACCAGTGAAAAGTAGAACACGATGCGTGCCTCGTTCTCGCCCAGGTCGCCCAGTTGGCGGACCTCCACATAGGCGAGGGCGGTGAACACGCCGGAGACCAGCCCGACCATGCCGCCGGCCAGCTGAGATGGCCCGCTTCCGACGCTGGGCTGCAGCAGGCACAGCACGCCGACAAACGACATCAGGATCGCTGCCACCATCTTCTTGTCGGCACCCGCGGCCTTGCCGGCCATTGCAGCACCCGCGCCGATGATCAACGCAATCCATACCGGCGACATGTAGTTCAGCGTCATGGCCGTCGCCAGCGGCAGCAGGCTGATCGACGTAAACCACAGCAGCAGCGATGTCACCCCGAACACGCTGCGCTTGATATGCGCCACGAGATAGGGCGTGCGGATGCCCGCGCCTGTCTTGGCGAGGACGGCGCCCATCAGCGTCATGCCGATCACGCTGCGGTAGAAGACGATCTCGCCGGTGCTGTAATGCGCCGAGGCCAGTTTCACGCACACGCCCATCGCCGAGAAGGCAAACGCGGCGAGGATCATCCACAGCGATTGGCGAGAGGAGCTTTCGGCCGTCTGGGCGGCAGTCTGGGCGGCGGTTGCAGTGTCGGCGGGCATGGCGAGGAGGGGGCGAAAAAAAACGGTGCGGCCTGTGAGGGCTGCACCGTTCCTATTGTGACGCGGAAGGGGGCGGATGCCTACCTTCAGTCGTCGCTCAGTAGTTCATCGTGCGTCGATACCATTCGTGGAAGTGCTGCATGCCGTCTTCCATGGGCGACTGGTACGGGCCGACTTCGCTCGTACCACGCTTGAGCAACGCCAAGCGCCCGGCGTCCATGCGTTCGGCGATCTCGTCGTCTTCGAGGCACGTTTCCATGTAGGCGGCGCGCTCGGCTTCGACGAACTCACGCTCGAACAGCACGATTTCTTCCGGATAGTAGAACTCGACCACGTTACGTGTCTTGGTCGGGCTGAGCGGGTGCAGCGTCGACACCACCAGCACGTTCGGATACCACTCGACCATCACGTTCGGGTAATACGTCAGCCACACTGCGCCGTACTTCGGCATCTCGCCGTTGTTGAAGCGAAGCACAGCGTCGTGCCACTTCTGGTAAGCCGGCGTGCCGGGTTTGCGCAAATTGGCATGGATGCCGACGGTCTGCACGCTGTGCCACTCGCCAAACTCCCATTCCAGGTCGTCACACGAGACGAACTGGCCGAGGCCGGGGTGGAAGGGCACCACGTGGTAGTCCTCGAGGTACACCTCGATGAAGGTCTTCCAGTTGTAGTTGCAGTCGTGCACCTCGACGTGATCCAGCATGTAGCCGGAAAAATCGAGATCGCGCGCCACGCCCAAGCGGGCGAGGTCTTCGCGCACATCGCGCTTGCCTTCGAACAGCAGGCCGTTCCAGTTCTGCAGCGGCGAGCGCGACAGATGCACGCACGGTTGCTTCTCGAAATGCGGCGCGCCCAGCAGGTCGCCCTGCAGGTCGTACGTCCAGCGATGCAGCGGGCAGACGATGTTCTGGGCATTGCCGCGCCCATTGAGCATGATGGCCTGCCGATGCCGGCACACATTGGAAAGCAGTTCGACGCCGTTCGGATTGCGCACCAGCACGCGGCCCTCGGCCTCGGCGGCAAGCGTGTGATAGTCGCCGACTTCCGGAACCATCAGCTCATGGCCGACGTAACCGGGGCCATGTTTGAACAGACGTTCGATTTCAGTTTGATACAGCGCCTCGTCGAAGTAAGCAGAGACGGGCAACTGGGTTTCAGACGGCACCAGATTCAGTGCGGCGCTGAGATTGGACATTATCCCCACTCCCAATAACGGTGAAAGCAGTGAACAACCCAACCATCGAAAAATTCGATGAAAAATTCGATTTGGGAAAGGACGCCATCGGCAGGTGGCGTAGGGTCTGTTGAGGTAGGAAACGAGCGCTGCCGGCCCCCGCTTGGGCCAACGACCATACGTTCAATGGGCCAACAGACCCAGACCATCGTGCGGAGCGGCGTACGCCGGCCCGGCCTTTGGAGGAAAGGGGGGGATTGTACCCCAGGGAAATTGATAAGTCCCTGATTTTCGAACCCTTTCCGCCGCCGGCTATTCGACCGTCAGATGGGTGATGCCTCGCGTCGCAGCCACGAATCGTCATCTCGCACCCTGTGGGATGTGCGCAGAACGCACGCGGAATTGCCGTAAAATGCCGGATTGTCCTTTTCTGATTCGCAACCGGCATGCCCCGTGCCTCAAACGACGCCTCCAGCAGCGCGTCCGCCACGCCCTCCGCTACGCCGGCTTCCTATGAAGCGGCGATGGCCGAACTCGAAACCCTCGTCGCGAGCATGGAATCCGGTGAATTGCCGCTGGAGGCCTCGCTTGCGGCGTATCGACGCGGGGCTGAGCTGGTCAAGTACTGCCAGCAGGTGCTGGAACGTGTCGAGCAGCAAGTGCGCGTGCTGGACGGCGATGCGCTGAAGCCGTTGGGAGACGACTCCAACGCGAACGAGCAGGGCGACGCATGAGCGATTTCGCCCAATGGATGGCGTCCGTGGTCGCGCGGACGGAAAGCGCGCTCGAGCACACCTTGCCCGCCGAAACCGTCGCGCCGCAACGTCTGCATGCCGCCATGCGCTATGCCACGCTGGGTGCGGGAAAGCGCGTGCGTCCGCTGCTGGCACATGCTGCGGGTGCGCTGGGCGACGCATCGCCGGAGGCGCTTGACGGCGTGAGCTGTGCCGTGGAGATGATCCACGCCTATTCGCTCGTCCACGACGACATGCCCTGCATGGACGACGACGACCTGCGCCGCGGCCGCCCCACCGTGCATCGCGCCTATGATGAAGCGACGGCCCTGCTGGTCGGCGACGCCTTGCAGACGCAGGCGTTCATCGTGCTGGCCGAGCTGGGAGCGGTAAGCCCCGCAACGCGGGCGATGCTGGTCGGTGAATTGGCGCGTGCTTCCGGTTCGCTGGGGATGGCGGGTGGTCAGGCCATCGATCTGCAAAGCGTGGGTATCGCGCTGTCGCAAGACGAGCTGGAAGCGATGCACCGCATGAAGACCGGAGCGTTGCTGCGGGCGAGCCTGCGGATGGGCGCGCTGTGTGCTGGCGTGAATGCCGCTGCCTTGGAGCATGTCGATGCGTATGCGGGTGCTGTCGGCCTCGCGTTCCAGGTGGTCGACGACATCCTCGACGTGACGGCCGATACTGCAACGCTGGGCAAGACCGCCGGCAAGGACGAGGCCAACGACAAGCCGACTTACGTGTCCATCCTCGGGTTGGACAAGGCCCGGGCGCTGGCTGATGAGCTGCACGCCGCAGCGGGTGCGGCGGTCGCCCAACTGGCCCGCGAGATCGGCGGTGAAGCGAGCCAGGCCCGTACCCTCCGATTGGCCGAGATGGCCGACCTGATTGTGCGGCGTGGCCACTGAACAACATTGCATCGACGTTAGAAGTCTTTGCCAAAACGCCTGAGCGGCGGTCCCACATGACGTACGAACTTCTGAACACCATCGACGATCCGGCCGACCTGCGCCGACTGGACCGCCGCCAGCTCGGGCCGCTGGCCGACGAGTTGCGCGCCTTTGTGCTCGATTCCGTCTCGCAGACGGGCGGCCACCTGTCGTCGAACCTGGGCACGGTCGAACTGACGATCGCACTGCATTACGTCTTCAACACGCCGGAAGACCGCATCGTGTGGGACGTCGGCCACCAGAGCTATCCGCACAAGATCCTGACCGGGCGCCGCGACCAGATGGGCTCGCTGCGCCAGCTGGACGGCATCTCCGGCTTCCCGCGCCGCAGCGAGAGCCCGTACGACACGTTCGGTACCGCGCACTCGTCCACGTCGATTTCCGCCGCGCTGGGCATGGCCCTGGGCGCCAAGACCAACGGTGAACACCGCGTCGCCATTGCCGTCATCGGTGACGGTGCGATGAGCGCCGGCATGGCGTTCGAGGCGATGAACAACGCGGGCGTCTATAAAGACCTGCCGCTGGTGGTCGTGCTCAATGACAACGACATGTCGATTTCGCCGCCGGTGGGAGCGCTGAACCGCTATCTGGCGCGGCTGATGAGCGGCCAGTTCTACGCGGCCACCAAGAAGGGCGTGGAAAAGCTGCTGTCGGTGGCGCCGCCGGTGCTCGAGTTTGCCAAGCGCTTCGAGGAACACACCAAGGGCATGTTCGTGCCGGCCACGATGTTCGAGGAATTCGGCTTCAACTACATCGGCCCGATCGACGGGCACGATCTTGAATCGCTGGTGCCGACGCTGCAGAACATCCGCCAGCGCGCGCGCGAAGGCGGCGGCCCGCAGTTCCTCCACGTCGTCACCAAGAAGGGCCAGGGTTACAAGCTGGCCGAGGCTGATCCGATCCTCTATCACGGCCCGGGCAAGTTCAATCCGCAGGAGGGCATCAAGCCTTCGGGGCGTCCGGCCAAGGTGACGTACACGCAGGTGTTTGGCCAGTGGCTGTGCGATATGGCGGCGGCCGACAAGCGCCTGGTGGGTATCACGCCCGCCATGCGCGAAGGCTCGGGGATGGTGGAGTTCGAACAGCGCTTTCCCGACCGCTATTACGACGTCGGCATCGCCGAGCAGCACGCCGTCACCTTTGCCGGCGGCCTGGCATGCGAGGGGCTGAAACCGGTCGTCGCCATCTATTCGACGTTCCTGCAGCGCGGCTATGACCAGCTGATTCACGACGTGGCGCTGCAGAATCTGCCGGTGGTGTTTGCGCTGGACCGTGCGGGCCTGGTCGGTGCGGACGGTGCCACGCATGCGGGTGCCTACGACATTGCCTACCTGCGCTGCATCCCCAACATGATGGTGATGACGCCTGCCGACGAGAACGAATGCCGCCAACTCCTGAGCACGGCCTTCGCGCAGGATTGCCCGACAGCGGTGCGGTATCCGCGTGGTGCCGGCACGGGCGTGGCGGTGCAGCCGACCCTGGAGCCGCTGCCTGTAGGCAAGGCCGAAGTGCGCCGCACGTCCACCGCACCCGCCGGCCAGCGCGTTGCGATTCTGGCCTTTGGCTCGATGGTGGCCCCGGCGTCGGCAGCGGCCGAGCGTTTGGACGCCACCGTCGTCAACATGCGCTTCGTCAAGCCGCTCGACGTGGCCTGCGTGCTGGAAATGGCGCGCACGCACGATTACGTGGTCACCGCGGAAGAAGGTTGCGTGATGGGCGGCGCCGGCAGCGCCTGCCTAGAAGCGCTGGCTGCCGCTGGCGTCTCGACGCCGGTGCTGCAACTGGGCCTGCCCGATCGCTTTGTCGATCACGGCGATCACGCTGCGCTGCTGGCGCAATGCGGGCTGGATGCCAACGGCATCCTCGCATCCATCCGCGAGCGTTTTGCCGTACAGCCGCGCGCAGCGGCCCCGCGCGTCGCGTGATTCACCTTTGGCGCTGGCCTATAGGCAGAATCAATCACCCGTATTGCATCCACGGGTATGAGTAGTTGACTGCAGAGGTAGGAAATTTCTTTTACACTCCGCCAGTCTTATTTCTGAATTGTGTGCGCAGTCGCGGGATGGGCAGATTCGATCACTTGAGGGGTGGTCATCGTCAGCCAGGTTCCGCGGTTTCACACTCGTTGCGTACCGGCCGACTGCGATGGCCGGGCGACCGTAAAGGAAACCGATCATGAACGATATGAACCCGGCTTTCGCGATGCCGGACGTGCAGTCCAGCCACGATACCCGCCAGATCCCAATTCAGCGCGTTGGCGTGCGCGGCGTGCGTTACCCGATGTCGCTGCAGACCCCCTCGGGCGTGCAGAACACCGTCGGTACCTACAACCTGGACGTGCATCTGCCCGCTGACCAGAAGGGCACGCACATGTCGCGCTTCGTCGCGCTGCTTGAAGAAGAGCGCGAGCCGCTGAATCTGGCGCAGTTCCAGTTGCTGCTGGAAAAGATGCTGGAGAAGCTCGAAGCCGACGCCGGCCGTATCGAAGTCCACTTCCCGTATTTCGTCAGCAAGACGGCCCCGGTGTCGGGCGTGCAGTCGCTGATGGACTATGAAGTGACGATGATTGGCGAAGTGCGTGACGGCCACACCAAGGTCCGCGTGAAGGCGCTGGTGCCGGTGACGAGCCTGTGCCCCTGCTCGAAGAAGATTTCGCAGTACGGCGCGCACAACCAGCGCTCGCACATCACGATCGACGCCGAGCTGGCCGCCGATACGCCGGTCGAAGCGCTGATCCGCATGGCCGAAGAAGAAGCCTCGTGCGAACTGTGGGGCCTGCTCAAGCGTCCGGACGAAAAATTCGTGACGGAGCGTGCGTATGAAAACCCGAAGTTCGTGGAAGACTTGGTGCGCGATATCGCCATGCGCCTGAACCAGGACGATCGCATCGTCGCCTACACGCTGGAAGCGGAAAACTTCGAGTCGATTCACAACCACAGCGCCTATGCGCTGATCGAGCGCGACAAGCGCACCGACAAGTAATCGACGCGCTGCCCCAAGAAAAAGCCGCTCAACCGAGCGGCTTTTTTCATGCCTGGTGGATGCGGATGTCTTCGAGGTCCCAGCGCGGCGTGACGCCGTAGCCGTAGCCGTCCTGCACCTGGGTGGGATCAGCCTGCAGCCGCATCGCCCCGGCAAAGGCGATCATGGCGCCGTTGTCGGTGCAGAACTGCAGGTCGGGGTAATAAACGCGCAGGCCGCGCTTTTTGCCCTCGGCGTTCAGCCCTTCGCGCAATTGGCGATTGGCGCCCACGCCGCCGGCCACGACGATGCGCTTGAGGCCATGCTCGCGTGCGGCGCGCAGCGTCTTCTTGACGAGCACTTCGACGATGGCGTCGACAAACGCACGGGCAAGATCCGCGCGCGGCTGGTGGCAGGTTTCGCTATCGGTCAGGTTGAGCTTGCGCACCTGGGTGAGCACCGCCGTCTTGAGGCCCGCGAACGAGAAATCGAAATTGCCCGAATGCAGCATTGGTCGGGGCAGGTCGAACACGCCCGGGTTGCCAAACTCGGCCAGCCGCGAAACGGCAGGGCCGCCCGGGTAGCCGAGGCCGAGCAGCTTGGCGGTCTTGTCGAAGGCTTCGCCCGCGGCATCGTCGAGCGTCTCGCCGAGCAGCGTGTACTGGCCGACGGCATCGACGCGCATCAACTGCGTATGCCCGCCCGAGACGAGCAGCGCCAGAAACGGAAACTCCGGCCGGTCCGCCTCCAGCAGCGGCGAGAGCAGGTGCCCCTCCAGGTGATGCACGCCCACCAGCGGTTTGCCGAGCGCAAACGCCAACGCATTGGCCACCGAAGCGCCGACGAGCAGCGCGCCGGCCAGCCCCGGGCCTTTCGTGTAAGCGATCGCGTCGATGTCCCCGCGCGTCGCCCCCGCTTTGACCAGCACCTCTTCCAGCAGCGGAATCACGCGCCGGATGTGATCGCGCGAGGCCAGCTCGGGCACCACACCGCCGTATTCGCGGTGCATGGCGATCTGCGAATACAGCGCATGCGCGCGCAGGCCGGCATGGGTGTCGTACAGGGCGACGCCGGTTTCGTCACAGGAGGATTCGATGCCGAGGACCAGCATGGCAAGCGGGGCGTGAGGAATTGCAATGGGAAGACCGCCGAAGATAGCACAAGTTAAAATGCGCGGTTTCTTCAAGAATAGGGCGGCGCAGCGATCATGATGCGGTGCGATGTAGCGGTGATCGGCGCAGGCGCGGCCGGGATGATGTGCGCGGCCGTGGCCGGGCAGCGCGGCGCGCGCGTGGTGCTGATCGACCACGCGACGAAGCTGGCCGAGAAGATTCGCATCTCCGGCGGCGGCCGCTGCAACTTCACCAACGTCAATGCGGGCCCCGCCAATTACCTGTCGAACAACCCGCACTTCAGCCGTTCGGCGCTGGCGCGATACACGGCGCAGGACTTCATCAGCCTCGTCTCCAGCTACCGCATTCCGTATCACGAGAAACACAAGGGCCAGCTTTTCTGCGACGACAGCGCGGAAGACATCATCCGCATGCTCGAAACGGAATGCGGGCGCGGCAATGTGATCTGGCGCACCGGCTGCTCGATCGCTGAAGTCGGCAAGGATGGCGAGGCCTATCGACTATCGACCAGTGCAGGCGAGATCGTTGCCAGCAAGGTTGTGCTCGCCACGGGCGGCCTGTCCATCCCCAAGATCGGCGCGACGGATTTCGGGTATCGCATTGCGCGGCAGTTCGGATTGAAGATCGTCGAGACGCACCCGGCACTGGTGCCGCTCACCTTCAACGCCGAGCATTGGGCGCCGTTTTCGGCGTTGTCGGGCGTGTCGATGGAAGTGGACGTGACCGTTGCGCAGCCGCCGGGCAAGGGCGGTCGCAAGGGGAGCGCGACGACGTTCCGCGAAGACTTGCTGCTTACCCATCGCGGGCTGTCGGGTCCGGCCGTGCTGCAGATCTCCAGCTTCTGGAATGCCGGTCAGCCGCTGCTTATTGATCTGCTGCCGGACACCGACGCCGGGCAATGGCTGTGCGATGAGAAATCCGGCTCGCGCAAGCAACTCGGTACGGTGCTGGCGCAGCGGCTGCCCGAACGCGTCGCGCAGGCGTGGTGCGCCACGCACGGTGCCAACCCGCACGCCCCGATTGCGGAGTTGCCCGATAAGGTGCTTCGCACCCTTGGCGCGGCGCTGAACCGGTGGGAACTGACTCCGTCCGGCAGCGAGGGGTATCGGAAAGCCGAAGTGACGCGCGGCGGTGTCGATACGCGCGAGCTGTCGTCCGCCACCATGGAGGCCCAATCGGCGCCCGGCCTGTACTTCATCGGCGAGGTGGTCGACGTGACGGGCTGGCTTGGCGGCTACAACTTCCAGTGGGCGTGGGCTTCGGCCGTCGCGGCGGGAGAGGCCGCTTCCGCTCGCTGACCCCCCCACGGATCGGTCCTGGAACTGTTCGGGTTCTGTGCTACGATCAGTGATCCATTTTTCAAAGTTTGCAACCCGCTGGACCACTGTCCAAGCGGGTTTTGCCGTTTATCGGAGTTCGGAATGTCGCAGTTGTCCCTCAAGGCCCAGATCACGGAAGACATGAAGGCGGCCATGCGCGCCAAGGAAATGGATCGTCTCGGCACGATCCGCCTGTTGCAGGCCGCCATCAAGCAGCGCGAAGTGGATGAGCGCATTGAGCTGGATGACGCTGCCGTGCTGGCCGTAATCGACAAGATGCTCAAGCAGCGCAAGGATTCGATCACCGCGTTCGAGCAAGCCGGCCGTGAGGACCTCGTCGCCAAGGAGGCGGCAGAAGTGGCTGTGCTGCAGGTCTATATGCCCGCGCAGCTGACGGAAGCCGAAGTCGATGCCGCGGTGCGTGACGCCGTGGCCAAGGCCGGCGCTTCGGGCCCGCAGGACATGGGCAAGGTGATGGGCATTCTCAAGCCGGCCCTGGCCGGCCGCGCCGACATGACGCAAGTCTCGGCCCGCGTGAAGGCTGCCCTGACCGGCGCCTGAATCCGCACACTCGCAGCATCGAAGGGGCGCACTCCGCGTGATCCCGCAGCCGTTCATTGACGACCTGCTCAACCGCGTCGATATCGTCGACGTGGTGGGCCGTTACGTGCAGTTGAAGAAGGGCGGCGCCAACTTCATGGGGCTGTGTCCGTTCCATAACGAGAAGTCGCCGTCGTTCTCGGTGTCGCCCACGAAGCAGTTCTATCACTGCTTCGGATGCGGCGCGCATGGCTCGGCAATCGGCTTCCTGATGGAGTTTTCCGGGCAGTCGTACGTCGAGGCCATCAAGGACCTCGCGCAGTCCGTCGGCATGGTGGTGCCCGAAGAGCGCGGTGGCTTGCCGCCCGCCGCGCGGGCTGAGCAGCAAGCCAAGACCGTCGCGCTCGGCGACGTCATGGCCCGCGCCTGCGATCACTACCGCAAGCAGCTGCGCAGCGCCCCCAACGCGATCCAGTACCTCAAAGGCCGCGGGCTGACCGGCGAGATCGCCGCGCACTTCGGTCTCGGCTATGCGCCGGACGACTGGCAATCGCTCGAAGCCGTGTTCGGTCCGTATCGCGAAGACGCCACTGCGGCACCGCTCATCGAGGCGGGCCTCGTCATCGAAAGCGAGAAGACGGGCGCCGATGGATCGCACCGCCGCTACGACCGCTTTCGCGATCGCATCATGTTCCCGATCCGCAATACCAAGGGCGTGGTGATCGGTTTCGGCGGCCGGGTGTTGGGGCAGGGCGAACCGAAATATCTCAACTCCCCCGAAACGCCGCTGTTCAGCAAGGGCACCGAGCTGTACGGTCTGTTCGAGGCGCGCAACGCCATCCGCGAGTTCGACTACGTGCTCGTCGTCGAAGGTTATATGGACGTCGTCGCGCTGGCGCAGCTGGGGTTTGCCAATGCGGTGGCCACGCTGGGCACGGCCTGTACGCCCGTCCACGTGCAGAAGCTGCTGCGGCAGGTCGACACCGTCATCTTTTCGTTTGACGGCGACAGCGCCGGGCGCCGGGCCGCGCGCCGCGCCCTTGAAGCCTGCCTGCCGCACGCCACCGACAACAAGACGATCAAGTTCCTCTTCCTGCCCTCGGAGCACGATCCAGACAGCTTCGTGCGTGAAGAGGGCACCGAGGCGTTCGCCCGCGAAGTGCACAACGCGATGCCGCTGTCGCGCTTCCTGCTTCAAGCGGTGACCGAAGACCTGGACCTGCGCCAGCCCGAGGGCCGTGCCCGCGCCCAATATGAGGCCAAGCCGCTGCTGAATGCCATGCCGGCCGGTGGGCTGCGCCTGCAGATCGTGCGCGGTCTGGCCGAGATGACCGGCACCACACCCGCCGATATCGAAGCGCTGTGCGGTTTGCGCAGCGACCCAGCCCAAGCGGGCCGCATGACGCAGAAGCGGCCCCGCGTGGCGCGCACCGCACCTACGGCGCTTGAACAGAAGGTGCTGCGCCTCCTGATGCGCTATCCCGGGCTGGCCGCTCGGCTCGACGCCGATGCCCGCGCCCAGTTGACAGCGCCGCAATTGCCCCAAGGTGAGGTATTGGCGGCGCTGCTGGCTGAATGCGATGCTGCGGGGCCGGAAGTGCACTTCGGCGCCTTTGTTGAGCGCTTGGGTCAGACGCCCTACGCCGAAGCCTTCGCCGGGCTGCGTCCGGCCGTGCTCCAGGACGACATCGAACTGGAGCCGGCCATGTCCGAATTCGACACCGCCGTACAAAAGATGCTCGCCGAGCCGCTGAAGCGCGAGCTGGAGATGTTGCAGCGCAAGATGGAAGCCGGCCATGCCGGCGACGACGACAAGGAGCGCATGCGCTGGCTGGTGGGCGAAATTAGCCGCCGTCGACAGCTCGTGTAGCGCACACGCCGCAGAGGCAAGCTCCAAGCGGGGCGGGCAATTGCGGGTAGCCCCTTGATTTTTCAGGCGAAAACCCGATTTTCGTTTAGACCGGCTGGGTCTGGCGTGCTAGAATAGCCGGTTTGGATTGCAAGTCCTTTTTCCCATTTTTGGGGGAGTGAGCGTGCCCATGGTGAAGGTGAAGACCTCCGCGAAGGCCGGTTCCAAGGCCAGTCCTGCTTCTGATTCTGCCAAGCGATCCTCATCGGCGCGCGGCTCGGGGGGAGGAAAGACTTCAGCGGGAACGGCGAAAGTCGCGAATGGTCGGACTCATGTGGGGCAGGCGGGATCGACAGGAGTGAAGGCCACTGCGCCGGCAAAGACGGGGAAAACCCAGCCGCGCCAGACCGCCGATATCGCCGTCGCCGCCAAGACTGTCAAACCGACAGCGCGCACAAAGGGCGCGATCCAATCTTCAACCTCAGGCAAGGTCTCGACGTCGATGAGCACGAGCGCCAGACCTGGCGGCACAGCCGCTTCCGTCGCACTCAAGGGCAAGACAACCACCGTGGCGAAATCGAAAGTTACCGAAGTCGAGAGCAAGCAGACCACTGCCAGCGCAAGCGCAACCAAGACGGGTACCGCTCGTACCAGCACCGCAGCCAAGCCAGCCAAGGCAACCGCGGAAGACACCAAGCGCACCGCCCAGGCAGGGGCCACCCCCACAACTCCTCCCGCGCCCCGCGCCGAGGTCGCAGCCGAGCCCAAGAAGCGCGGCCGCAAGCCCAAGGCAGAGACGCAGGCAGACGATGACAGCAGCACGGACGTGACTGAAGAATTTGACACCCCCGCCGCTCCGGCACCGAAAACCGAAAAGCTGAAGGCCCGTGACCGCAAGGCCAAGGAAAAAGCCCTGCTCAAGGAATTCGCTGCTTCGCAGCAAGGCGGTTCGGAAGAAGAGCTTGAGGCCCGCCGCCAGAAGCTCAAGGCGCTGATCAAGCTGGGCAAATCGCGCGGCTACCTGACCTACGCTGAAATCAACGACCACCTCCCCGACGACATGGTCGACGTGGAGTCGATGGAAACGTTGGTTGCCACGCTCAACGACATCGGCGTTGCCGTGTACGAGCAGGCTCCGGACGCCGAAACGCTGCTCCTGAACGACAACGCGCCTTCCGTGACCACGGAAGAAGAGGCTGAAGAAGAAGCCGAAGCCGCGCTGTCGACGGTTGACTCCGAATTCGGCCGCACGACCGACCCGGTGCGTATGTACATGCGCGAAATGGGCACGGTCGAGCTGCTCACGCGCGAAGGCGAAATCGAAATCGCGAAGCGCATCGAGGCCGGCCTGAAAGACATGGTCATGGCCATCTCGGCCTGCCCGGTCACCATTTCGGAAATCCTGGCCATGGGCGAGCGCGTGGCCAACGATGAATCCAAGATCGACGAATTCATCGACGGCCTGATCGACCCGAACGCTGAAGCCGAGGCCGCTGCTGCTGCCGAGGAAGAAGAGGAGTTCGAGGAAGAAGAAGCCGAAGAAGAAGGCGACGAAGAGGAAGACGAGGACGATGAAGGTGCCGGCGCTGCGGCAGCTTCGGCCCGTCAACTCGAAGAGCTCAAGCAGGCTGCGCTGGTCAAGTTTGGTGTGATCGGCGAGCAGTTCGACAAGATGCGCCGTGCCTTCGAGAAGGAAGGCTACAAGTCCAAGCCTTACGTGAAGGCGCAGGAAGCCATCCAGGCCGAGCTGATGACGATCCGCTTTACGGCACGCAACGTCGAGCGGCTGTGCGACACGCTGCGCGGCCAGGTGGACGAAGTGCGCAAGCTTGAGCGTGCCATCCTGAACATCGTGGTCGACAAGTGCGGCATGCCGCGCGGCGATTTCGTTGCGCGCTTCCCGGGCAACGAGACGAACCTGAAGTGGATTGAAACCGTGGTGGCTGACGGCAAGCCGTACAGCACCATCGTCGAGCGTAACGTGCCGGCCGTGCACGAACTGCAGCAAAAGCTGATCGACCTGCAAGCGCGCGTGGTGCTGCCGCTGACCGAGCTGAAGGACGTCAACCGCAAGATGTCGGAAGGCGAGCGCCGCGCCCGTGAGGCCAAGCGCGAGATGACCGAGGCCAACCTGCGTCTGGTGATCTCGATCGCCAAGAAGTACACGAACCGCGGTCTGCAGTTCCTCGACCTGATCCAGGAAGGCAACATCGGCCTGATGAAGGCGGTGGACAAGTTCGAATACCGTCGCGGCTACAAGTTCTCGACGTACGCCACGTGGTGGATCCGTCAGGCCATTACGCGTTCGATCGCCGACCAGGCGCGCACCATCCGTATTCCGGTGCACATGATCGAGACGATCAACAAGATGAACCGCATCTCGCGTCAGATCCTGCAGGAAACCGGTAACGAACCGGATCCGGCAACGCTGGCCGAGAAGATGGAGATGCCGGAAGACAAGATCCGCAAGATCATGAAGATCGCGAAGGAGCCGATCTCCATGGAAACGCCGATCGGTGACGACGACGACTCCCATCTGGGCGACTTCATCGAGGATACGAACACGCTGGCCCCGGCCGAAGCAGCGCTGCATGGCTCCATGCGCGGTGTGGTGAAGGACGTGCTCGATTCGCTGACGCCGCGCGAAGCCAAGGTGCTGCGCATGCGCTTCGGTATCGAAATGAGCACTGACCACACGCTGGAAGAAGTCGGCAAGCAGTTCGACGTGACCCGCGAGCGTATCCGTCAGATCGAGGCGAAGGCACTGCGCAAGCTGCGCCATCCGAGCCGCTCCGACAAGCTGAAGAGCTTCCTCGAGGGAAGCTGATTCTAGCGAGGCAGGCGATTTTCCGAGTGGGCTTGCGCCCACTTTCGGGTAAAATCCCGCACCAGGCCCGGCCTAAGCGCCGGGTCTCTTTTTTTCCTGTTTGACAGGGCCGGACGCCGTGCTGGTTGCAGGCAGCGGACTCATAATCCGCCTCCGAAAGGACACCGTGGGTTCGAATCCCACCCGGCCCACCATCTTTTGCTCCCCCGCCTTTTCCCTCGGTTCATCCGCGTTTGCGTGCCCATGGCACATGGCCGTCTTCTGTTCGTTAGCGCGCGTTATTGTTCGGGATCGTATTTTGCTACGCCTGCAGTTTTCGGCGAAATATATTCATTTCGACATATTTGAATAACGTCTCAGTGCGTAAGCTTTCCCCCAATTGGAGGGGGGA
This sequence comes from Ralstonia edaphi, assembly GCF_958350185.1. Classification (NCBI taxonomy): domain Bacteria; kingdom Pseudomonadati; phylum Pseudomonadota; class Betaproteobacteria; order Burkholderiales; family Burkholderiaceae; genus Ralstonia; species Ralstonia edaphi. The sequence continues at coordinate 601,532 of NZ_CATWHI010000002.1, read as the reverse complement.
GTTTAAAACGCTTCAAACGAATCGGTTTCATTCTCTCGTTTGAAAAGTCGCCGAACCGCGCCGTGCCTGCTTGTACGGGAGATTGCGGGAGTTGTTTTGAATGAAATCTCTATTTACTTCATACTCTGAGCGGACCATAGTTTCGGCCATAACGATAAGTAAATAGCCAGTAGCGTACCCTTCGGAGACACAGGATGTTACGCATTCAAAACGGGCCCTTCCAGCATTCCGCTTCTGCGCGTGCCCACGCGCGTCATCGCCATCGTCGTCGCTGCAGCTGCGGTGGCGGGGCGGGTCCACGCTAGTAACGTTACCTCGATTGTTCTTGGGATCGGCGCCCGGCCGATCTGCGTGAGACCGGCTGGCCGTCGGTTAACGCGACCAAAGCACGTCCGTCGTTTTTGTCGTTTGCAGGTCGATCTGCCGATGGGGCAGGTCGTGCGCTGTCGGCTGTCGTTTGCCGGCAGGCGGGGGTATTGACCGGCTGTTGCACACATTCGCCGGCCCAAAACACAACAAGTTTCAAAACGTGAGGAGACAACCATGGGTAGTCGACGTCATCTTTTTGTTGTCATGGCAACCAGTTGCATAGTGGCCATGCCGTTTATTGGCGGGTGCGGTGGGGCGGACGACCCCGGCTCGTCGGATGTGGCGCAGTGTTCGGGCAGCTCTTGCCCGCCCAGCGGAGCCGTCACCACGCCCAGCACGCCGACAAGTCTTTGCCCGGCGGCGTTGGACTACACGACCACGTACACCGGCGGCTCCGGCAGCGGCGAGTACATCAAGGTCAAATTCGACACCAGCAAGAACACGTACCAGATGCAGTTCCTCGAGTCGTCGGTGCCGACTTCGGCGGGGCAGGTCAATACGACGCGCAAGGGGTTGACCATTGATGGCACGTTCGTCCATCCGACGAACCTGCCGACGCCCGAGCAGAACCGCTGCGCTTTCGTGCTGCAGTCGGGCAAGACGGCGGACAACAGCTACGCGATCACGGTCAATCCGCAAGACCCGCCGATGCTGTTTGTCGGCCAGGGCATCGTGGGTGGCGGCATTCCGGGGGCGACTATCCAGTTTGACGGCATCCAGCCGATTCCGGGGGTCGTGATTGGCGCGGTGCCGTCGCGGACGTTTGATTTCTACCCGTTCCTGGGCTTCTCCGAGACCGTGACCGATTTCTCGCAGGTCGCGGGGCGCTACAACCAAGTTGGCGTGCATGTCACGCCCACGGGTTCCGGCAATCAGACCTCCACACCGCAAGGCTGGCAACCCGATGCTGTCAACTGGACGCAAACGCTGAATGCCGACGGCACCTGTACGGCGGAAGGGATCGATTATTCCTGCCACACGACCGGCACGCCGTGGACGCTGCGTCAGAACGCCGATGGCTCGCAGGATAACGTGTTCGTCAGCAACCCGACCAGCAGCAGCGTGCCGTATCCGTATGTAGGCCAGGTCTCGCCGCTGGTGCTGCTGGCGCCGAGCCAAGCCAAGGGCATTCTGATTGCCGGCAAGCTCAACGGGCAGGTGGTGCCGGTGGTGATCCGAGTGGGCTACTCGCATAGCGATGCCGCGAACTTGCTGGCTTCGGTGGCGGATGACCAGATCGGTATCTCGATCCTCTCTCCTGCAACGGCAATCCCGGCCAACGCGCTCAAGGGCGGCTATGTTGGTGCGACCAGCGGCTCGGCTTGCGGTGTGGTCACCAACAACGGGCCAAGTGGTGCGCCTGCCAGCGGCAACGGCTTGAACGCGACGGTCGATCACCCTGAACTGTCAGGCTCCTATAGCGGTGGCTTCTTCCACGCGAACGCCGGTAACTGCAGCGATGGCACGGCCGTGTCGACGTTGGCCGCCAACTACACCTCCACGCTGTTCCAGAACGGCACCGCCGCCTTCATCAACCCGCTTACGTCACGTGTGACGGCGCAGTTCGGGCTCGACTACACGCAAAGCTCGCCGGGCAAGTTGATCGTGACCGCGCAGAACGACTTCAACGCGCAGGGCGCCAGCGGCAACGTTGCGTTGTTCAAGGCCGGCGACACCGGCGTAGCGGTCAAGGTAGGCAACGTGTACGCAATGCTCATGAACAACAACAAGTACAACCCGTTCTTCACGGTCGGCGCATTCGTCCAGTGAGGCGCGCAACAACGAAACCACATGCGGCGGCGTGCGTGACCTGTGCACGCTGCGCCGCCGCGACGGAACAACAACACGGAGGAAACGCAAATGCAATGGCGTAAATGGTTGGTCGTGCTCGCTTGCGCACCGATGGTGACAGCGTGCGGAGGCGGCGGTGATGATTCGCCCGCTCCGGTGATCCAGCGCCTGTGTCCGCAGGCCATCGACTACAACACCGTCTTCACTGGCGGGTCGGGTTCGGGCGAACTCGTGAAGGTGCAGCTCGACACGACGAAGATGACGTACCAGATCACGTATCTGGCCTCGCCGATTCCGGTCAAGACGGGCACCGTGGCGCCCACCCGCGATACGGCGCCCAACAACGTGCAGACCGGCACGCTCACGCAAGAGACGGCGCTGCCGACCGAGAAACTGAACCAGTGCGCGTTCCGCCTGAATAACGCGAGCCTCGATCCGAGCCGTCCGGCGCGGTTCTTCCTGGGGCAGGGCGTGCTGGGCGGCACGATTCCGGGGGCGACGATCCAGTTCGACGGCATCGTTGGCGTGGGCAAGATTGCGCAAACCACGTTCCCGTATTACCCGTTCATCAGCTTCTCGAACACCGAGACCGATCTGAACAAGATTGCGGGCAACTACAACCAGCTGGGCTACCACCAGGTGCCGTCGCAGAACTTCTCGCAGCAGGCGGTCGATGCGCGTTTCACCATCAACGCGGACGGCACCTACACCGAGTGCGACAACCTCGGCGTGAAGAACGGCGGGGCGTGCCTGACGTCAAGCGCGACGGTCAACCAGAAGCTGACGCTGCGCGGCGACGCGCCGGCCTTCACCACGCTGAACTATCAGCCGCAGGTGCCGGCAACGGTGTCGTCGCTCGACCCGGCCAAGGCAGGCAAGGGCGTGATGATCGTGGGCAAGCTGTATGGCCAGCTCGTGCCGATCTTCATTCGCGTGGGCGCCGCCAACTCCGATCTGACGGCCGGCCCCCCGGTGGCGGATGACGAGTCCGGCATTTCCTTCATGGCGCCGGTCGGCAACATCGCGCAGGGCTCGCAAGACGGCGAATACACGGGTGTGGACAGCACGTTCAACTACCGTGCGACGGCGCTGGTCGGTGCGCAGGCCACGATGCTCGATCCGTTCAACGCATCGCAGGCTGCGCTGGCGCGACCGCTGAACCTCGACTTCACGCAAGCCGTCCCGGGTGTGATCCGCACCACGCAGACCAGCGCACCGGCCGGCTCGGCCCCGACGGGCAAGCTGATCTTTACCGGCAAGACCTTCGGCTTCCTGGACATGAGCGATACGAAGAACCCGTACTTCACCGTGGGCGCCTTCGTGCAGTGACGTTTCCGGAATAACACGCCACGGGGCGCGGCACAGACAACCGCGCTCCGCTCAGAACAACAGGAGGAAGCATCATGAAGAAACTGACTGTCGCATTGATGGCGGCCTGCGCATCCGCAGGTGCCATGGCGCAGCAGGCCGGTGACAACGTGGCGACGGTGGGCTGGTTCCACATCATGCCGCAGGACTCGAGCAACAACCTGACCACGAGCGTGATCAATGCGCCGATCAATGATCCGCTGCGCTTGCCCGGCAGCTTCACGTCACCCAACAGCGGGCTGCGCGTGGGTAATGCCAACACGCTGGGCCTGACGCTCACGCACTTCTTTACCGACAACATTGCGCTGACCACGATCGCCGGCGTGCCGCCCGAATTCAAGCTGACCGGACATGGCGTGATCCGCGCGCCCGGGCCTGCTGGCGCGCTCGGCCACGTCGATCTGGACGACCCGTCCAACCAGCCCGCCGTGCGCAAGGCGCGTCAATGGAGCCCCGGGGTCATCCTGCAGTGGTACTTCGGGCACGCGCAGTCGACCTTCCGTCCGTTCGTGGGCGTGGGTGTGGTCTACAGCTTCTTCACCAACATCGAGCTGAATCCGTACTTTGCGGCGGCCGTGAATCGCGAGCTGGGCAGCGTGCTGGCGGCGGGGGCGGGCAAACCGGGGCCGACGTATGTCGAGGGTAAATCGTCTTCGTCGTGGGCGCCGATCTTCAACCTCGGTGCGAGCTACGCGATCAACAAGCAATGGGCCTTGACGGCAACGGTGTCGTACCTGCCGCTCAAGACCGAAGCGGCGACCGTCATCAAGGCGGCGGACGGCACCACGCTGGCCACCACGAAGACCACGCTCAAGGCCAATCCGATCATCACGTTCGTTGGGGTGTCGTACAAGTTTTAGCCGGGTGTCGGCTGTCTGCGCCTGGCTAATCGGCGCGGCGTGAATCGAGCGGGAACCGGTTTGCGCCGCATTCTTAAGGCGGTTTCTACCGTCAGTTCTAGTGAGGCAATAAATGAGCACACGTAAAGTCGTATCTCTTGCAGTTGCACTCGCACTTGCCACCGTAGCAGCCACACCCGCACTTGCCGTCACCGTCTCGCGTGTCGATGGTCAACCGATGAACCCGAATGGCGAGCCATTCTCGGTCACCGGCCAGACCACGCTGTCCAAAGGCTCCATCAGCGCCAATTGCACAGCGACCTTCACCGGCACGATCACGCCTTCGGGCATCGTCAACATCACGTCCACATCGTTTACCGGCGGCGGGACGTGCGGCCTCATCTCCGGCGCGACCCCGTGGACAGGCCAGGCCGACAGCACCACCCAGCTGTCGATCAACAATGCGGCGGTCAACGTGTTCCTGCTGGGCAGCTGCGGCCCCAGCAAGGTCGTGACGGCCTGGAACGATCCGAACTCGTCGCTCACGTTTACCAACGCACTGCTCACGCCGGACTGTACGGTGAGCGGCACGGTGGTATCGACGCCGAAGTTCCACGTGCAATAAGCACGTACCCGGTTGACGCGCGGTTGCGCAGCCGCCGTCGATTGGTCTGAAGCATGGGCCCGGCATGTCGGGCCTTGTTTCTTTTTATGCGGCGCATTTCCCTCTGGGCAATACCCCTGTCGCCAATGGCGGCAACGCAATGTGCCGAGGCGGTGGCATGATCCGGCTTTTGCCGCTGCACCGGGGCAGCGGCCTTTTACGGGAGCCAAGACATGCGTTTGCTTACTTCAGTCGCCGTGGCCGCAGCGATGGTGGCGTCCATCGGATCCGCCTATGCCCAGACGCCAGCATCTGCCGCCGCCGCGCCAACGCAACAACGCACGCAAGTGCCAGGCTATTACCGCATGGCGCTCGGCGACGACGTGGTCACAGCGCTCTACGACGGCTACACCGATCTGCCCGCCAAGACCCTGCTTGGTCTGAACGCGCAATCCGTGCAGAGCCTGCTGGCGCGGATGTTTGTATCGAACACGCCCGGCATGCAGACGGCGGTGAACGGCTTTCTGATCGACACGGGCGCGAAGCGCATCCTCGTCGATACGGGTTCGGGCACGTGTTTCGGCCCGACGATGGGCGGTCTGGCCGGCAACGTTCGCGCGTCCGGCTACCAGCCCGAGCAGATCGACGCCGTGCTTCTGACGCACCTGCATCCGGACCACGCGTGCGGTCTGTTGACGCCGCAAGGCCAGCCGGCCTTTCCGAATGCGCAGGTGTATGTGGCCGCGCCGGAAGCCGATTTCTGGCTCAGCGAAACGATCGCCGCTTCCAAGCCGAGCGACATGCAGCCGTTCTTCAAGATGGCGCGCGACTCCGTGGCGCCGTATGCGGCAGCGGGCAAGCTCAAGCAGTTCAAGCCGGGCGACGAGGTGGTGCCGGGTGTGCGCTCGGTCGTCGCGAACGGGCATACGCCGGGGCACAGCGGCTATCTGTTTGCATCGAAGGGACGCAGCCTGCTCGTCTGGGGCGACCTCGTGCACAGCCACGCGGTGCAGTTCCAGCACCCCGAGGTCGCGTTTGAATACGACGTCGACAAGAAGGCCGCCATCGCCTCGCGCCGCAAGCTGTTTGCAGAAGCAGCGCGCGACAAGCTTTGGGTGGCCGGCGCACATCTGCCGTTCCCGGGCCTGGGCCACGTGCGCCGCGACGGCAACGCCTTCGCTTGGGTGCCAATCGAATACGGCCCCCTGCGCACGGACCGCGCTGATTGATTTTCGGCCCGACCGTTTAAGCGCCCGCCGGCCGCTTCATTTTGCAAACGGTCGGCAGGTCCAGGTCTTTGGCTGCGGTTGTGCTCTCGGTCTTGTGGCCCCATTGGGTGCCGTCGTAGCCGACCTTGACGGTCTTTCCGTCCACCGGCGCGATGGTCGAGACCACCTGCGGGAGCAGCAACTGGTGGTCGACCTTGCGCATCGTGACGTCGCCGAGAAAGCTCGGCTTCTGCATGCCTTCCAGCGCCAGCGCAATCTTCAACGGGTCGGTCGAATTGGCTTTGCGGATGGCGTCCGTCACCAGTTCGACCGACAGCACGGTGCGCGGCGCGAAGTGCTCGCCGGCGGGCGTCTGCCGCACGCGCGCATCCATCTGCATCAGTTGCGCGTTGCCGTTGCCCGGCGTCCATTCCGACACCCAGGTCACCTTGCCGAGCTTGGCCTGCGAGACGGCGAGCACCGTACCCGGCGCCCCCGCGCCGCTGTGGTTCAGATAACGCACGTCGTAGCTCATGTCGCCGGCGGCCTTGATGAGCAGGTTCAGGTCTTGCCCCCAGTTGCCGGTGAGGAGCGTGTCTGCGCCCGTCGCCTTGGCCTTCGAGACGTAAGGCGCGAAGTCCTTCACCTTGCCGATCGGGTGCAGTGTCTCTCCGGTGAACTGCACGTCGGGCCGCGCGGCCGAGATCATCTGCTTGCCCAGCGACGCCCACAGCCGGCCGTGCGCGTAGTCCTGGTTCAGCGAATACACCTTGCGGATATCGGGCTGCGTCTTCACGAAGTTGGCCAGCGCGCGCATCTTCATTGCCGTGTTGGCCTCGGTGGCGAAATGCCAGAAGCTGCAATGCGCGCCCGTCAGGTCTGGGTCGATCGATGCGTAGTTGATGATCAGCACACGGCTGTTCGGATTGCGCTCGTTGTGCTTGGTGGCCGCATCCACCATGGCCGCCACTACAGAAGAGCCAGAGCCGCCGGTGAAAACAATCTTCGCCCCCGCGTCGATGGCGCTCTGCAGCGCCGACAGACTGTCTTGCGCCGAGAGCTTGTTGTCGTAGGTCGACAGCTCGTAACGCGCACCGTTGAGCACGCCTTGCGGCTGCGCGTTGGCATCGTCGATACCGAGTTTCAGATTCGCTAGAAACTGCTCGCCCACATTCGAGAGTGGCCCGCTCAGCTGATCGATGAACGCCACCTTGATCGGCGCCGGGTCTGCGGCATGGGCCTGCGGTGCGAACAGCAACGCTGCCGCACAGGCCGATGCGGACAACGGACGGGCAAAGCGGATCGCTGCGGGCATGTCTCCTCCTTGTGTGTGTTCTCGGCTACCAGGTGTCGATGAAGCGGCGTGTGGCGGGGTCGCGTGTGTGCCTCGGCGGGGCGGGCGGCGCCGATTGCAACCCGCGCAACAGCCAGCGGCGCGTATCGGCCGGGTCGATCACCGCGTCGATCTCCAGATAGCTGGCGATGTTGAGTGCGCGGCCTTCCTCGTAAGCGGCATCGACCATCTTGCGGAATAACGCCTCTCGTTCTGCCGGGTCTTCCACGGCTTCCAGCTCTTTGCGGTAACCCAGACGGATGGCGCCTTCGATGCCCATGCCGCCAAACTCGCCGCTCGGCCACGACGCGGTGAACAGCGGTGCGTGAAAACCGCCGGCTGCCATGGCCATCGCCCCAAGGCCGTAGCCTTTGCGCAGCACGACGGTGAAGAAAGGCACGCGCAAGTTACCGGCCGTTACGAACATGCGGCTGACGTGGCGGACCGTGGCCGTCTTCTCCGCCTCCGGCCCGACCATGAAACCCGGTGTGTCGCACAGCGAGACGATGGGCAGATCGAATGCGTTGCACAACTGCATGAAGCGCGACGCCTTGTCCGCCGCCGCAGAGTCAATGGCGCCGCCCAGATGACGCGGGTTGTTGGCAATGCAGCCGAAGGCGCGGCCCTCGATGCGGATCAGCGCGGTGATGATGCCCACGCCGAACGCCTGACGCAGTTCCAGCACAGACCCTGTATCGGCCAGCGCATCGATCACGGCGCGCATGTCGTAGCTGCGCATGCGATTTTCGGGAATCACGTGTCGCAGGTGGCGTACGTCGCCGGCTTCCCAGTCGGCGAGTGGCCCCTGGAAATAGCTCAGGTAGCGGCGCGCGGCGTCGACCGCTTCAGTTTCGTCTTCGACGAGCACGTCGATCACGCCATTCGGCGCCTGCACGTTGACCGGGCCGACCTCCTCGGGCGCGTAGACGCCAAGACCGCCGCCTTCGATCATGGCGGGGCCACCCATGCCGATGGTCGCGTCGCGCGTGGCGATGATCACGTCTGCACAGCCGAGCAGCGCAGCGTTGCCCGCAAAGCAGCGGCCCGAGACGATACCGACGGTCGGCACCAGCCCTGAAAGACGCGCGAAGTGGATGAAGGTCGGGCAGTCCAGGCCGCTGACGCCACGCTTTTCAGTGTCGCCCGGCCGACCGCCGCCGCCTTCGGCAAACAGCACAACGGGCAGCTTCCATTGCTGCGCCAATTCCAGCGCACGGTCGGTCTTCTTGTGGTTGAAGGTGCCCTGCGTGCCCGCCAGCACGGTGTAGTCATACGCGAGCACCATGCAGCGCGCGTCCTGATCGGGGAACTGCGAGCCGTTGACGGTGCCGATGCCGGTGATGATGCCGTCGGCCGGCGTCGAGCGGATCAGGTCGTCGAGTGCGCGGCGCTGGCGTTGCGCTGCGATGGCGAGTGCACCGTATTCGATGAACGAGTCGGCGTCGCACAGGTGTGCGATGTTCTCGCGCGCGGTTCGCTGCCCGGTCTTGCGGCGGCGGGCGACGGCCTCCGGACGGTTCGCGTCGAGGCCGAACGCATGGCGCTCGATGACGGCTTGCAGGTCGGGGCGAATGTGGTCGAGGTCGATTTCGGCATTGGCGGCTGCGGTGTCATGTTGTGCGTCGGCGGGCTGCAGCACGGCCAGCGGCTGGCCTTCGCGCACCGTTGCGCCTGACTGCGCGCAGACCTGCAACACACGACCAGCAGCCGGTGCGGTGACGACATGCTCCATCTTCATCGCTTCAATGACGGCCAGCACCTCGCCGCGCGCGACGGTGGCACCGGCTAGTGCATGCATCTGGATCAGTGCGCCATCCATCGGCGCCGTGAGCACTTCAGCGTCGTCAGGAAGGTCATCGACGAATGACGTTGCGGGCGTCAGGTCCGGGGTGGCGGCCGACGTGGCGTGCAGTGCGGGATGCGCTTCGCCGTTGCCGGCGGCCAAGTCGGCGAGCTTCGCATCGAGAAACTGCGTGTGCACGGCGTTGGCCTGCACGTCAGCATCGCGCAGCAGGTCTTGCAGCAGCCGCTTGTTGGTGGCCAGCCCTTCGATGCGGAATTCGCACAGCGCGCGGTACGTCTGTGTCAGCGTCTGCGCATACGTGCCGTGCGGCGCGTGGACGATCAATTTGGCCAGCAGTGAATCGAAGCGCGGGTTCGGGCGGTAGCCCGCATAACCACAGGTGTCGACACGCACGCCGGGGCCGTTGGGCGGCTCAAATGCGGTGAGCGTGCCGGTGGACGGGTGCGGCTGGCCGCCTGCGTCGAGGGTCTCCGCATTGATGCGCACCTGCACGGCGTGGCCACGCGGTGCGATGGGCCGCTCGAGCCCCAAATCCGTGAGCGACGCACCTTGCGCCAGCGCCAGTTGTGTCGCGACCAGGTCGACGCCCGTCACCATTTCCGTGACCGTGTGTTCGACTTGCACGCGCGGGTTGGCCTCCATGAAGTAGAAGGTGGCGTGGGGCGTGCCGGCGCCTTCCACGAGAAACTCGAAGGTGCCGATGCCGCTGTAGCCTGCCGCCTTGGCGAGCGTGACGGCGGCCTCGGCAATGCGTGCACGCAGCGCATCGTCCAACGCGGGGCTGGGCGCGATCTCGATCAGTTTCTGGTGGCGGCGCTGCAGGCTGCATTCACGCTCGCCGAGGTGCGTAACGTGGCCGTGCGCGTCTGCGACGATCTGGATTTCGATATGGCGCGGCGCGGGCACCAGCGCTTCCACATAGACGTCGCCGCCACCACCTGCGGCAGTCGCTTCAGATACGCAGCGCGCGTACGCGTCGGCAATGGCCTGCGCATCGTGCACGGCGCGCATGCCGCGTCCACCGCCGCCGGATACGGCCTTAATCATCATGCCGTGCGAGGGCGGCAGCGCGGCGAAGAAGGCGCGCGCCTCTTCCAGCGTGGTCGCGCCTTGCGTGCCGCTGACGACGGGAATGCCGGCCTCGTGTGCAAGGGCCCGAGCGCGTGCCTTGTCGCCGAAGAGATCGAGCACGCGCGGCGGCGGTCCGATGAACTGCACGCCGGCCTGTGCGCACTGTCGCGCGAAGGCGGCGCTCTCGCTCAGGAAGCCGTAGCCCGGATGCACCGCATCGGCACCAACTGCGCGTGCAGCGTCGAGGATGGCCACACCGTCGAGATACGCGCGCGGGCCGGTTCCAGGCAAGGGCACGGCTTCATCGGCGCGCAGCGGATGCAGCGCGTCACGATCGTCTTCGGAATAGATGGCGACGGAGGGCAAGCCCATGGTGGCAGCTGCGCGGGCAATGCGAATGGCGATCTCGCCGCGATTGGCGATCAGCAGTTTGCGAAACGTCATGGAGCGGAGGTGGGTTAGAGCTGTTCAGCGAGCGGCGCGAGGTCCTGCTTGCGCACCTTGCCGGTGGCCGTGAGCGGCAGTGCATCGACAATGCGCACGATGGGCACCTTGTAGACGGCCATGTTCTCGCGGCACCAGCTGGTGAGCGCGGCGTCATCCAATGTGCCGACGGCCTCGGGGCGCAGCATCACGAAGGCGACGGGAAGCTGGCCGCGCTGCTCGTCGGCCCGGCCGACCACGGCAGAACCGAGGATGGCCGGATGCTTGCCGAGCATGGCTTCGATCTCCGCCGGAAATACGCTCATGCCATTGACCTTAAGCATCTCCTTGCGGCGGCCGAGATAGTGCAGGTAGCCCTGCTCGTCGATGCAGCCGATGTCGCCGGTGTGGAACCAGCCGTTGCGCAGCGTTTGGGCGGTGGCGTCGGGCTTGTTCCAGTAGCCCTTCAGCAGCGTTGGCGTGCGCACGCAGAGTTCGCCTTCGGCGCCGATGGGCATCAGTTCGTGCGTGTCGAAATCGCAGATCTTGAAATCAGTGCCGGGCACCGGCAGGCCCACGAAAATCGGCTGCGAGCGCAGATCGAAATCGTCGTCCTGCATGCCAACCGTGAAACTGTTGCAGGTCTGCGTTTCCGTCATGCCCCAGGCGCTCTCGGCCATCATCGAGCCGGTCAATTCGCGCCACGCGCGCCGGTATTCCGGGTTCAGCTTCTTCACGAACGACGACACGCCCGTATGCCGCAGCGAACGCAGGTTGTACGCATGCACACGCGGATGCGCCATCACCTCCGCCGCACTGTCGACCAGCATCGAACCGTTGGTCACGCGGTAGCGCTGCACGCCAGCCATGAAGGCCTCGGCATCCCAGCGGGCGAGCAACACCAGCGGCACGCCAAGGAAGGCAGGGAAGATCAGCCCAGTGTTTTCCCCCGCAATCCAGAACTGCGGGTAGAAGCTGAGCAGGACGGTGTCGGCATCCGCGCGCAGCGACACGGCCGAGAACGCAGCCGCCATGTCGACCATGTCCCCTTGCGTGTGGATGCAGCCCTTAGGTAGCCCCGTCGTGCCGCCGGTGTAGTTGAGCGCGGCAACCGCATCGAGCGAACCGGGCGGCAGGGGGATCGGCGTGGTCTGCGCCAGTGCCGGCAACAAGTCGATGACGTCTTCGCAGGGCATCGCCGGCTCGGTCAGCATGGCCGGCAGCGGCAGCGTCGGCTGTGTGGGGAGCACATCTGCGTAGCGTGTGACGAAGACGTGCTCGATCGACGTTTCAGCCCGCACGTCACGCACCAGCGGCATGAGACGGTCCAGCGTGACGATGGCGCGCGGTGTCGCGTCGCTCAGCGCATGCATCAACTCGGCGCGCTGTGACAGCGGGCTGATCGGCACGTACACGGCGCCCAGCTTGAGAATGCCGAAGAACACCGCATTGAATTGCGGACAATTCGACAGGAAGACCGCCACCCGGTCGCCCGCGCCAATGCCGTGTTGCGCGAGCAGCGCGGCGAAGCGGTCGGAGAGATCGTCGAGCTGGGCGAACGTCGTGTCGTGCCCGTAGAAGTGGATGGCCGGCTTGTCTGGCGTGGTGCGCGCCCAGTGCCGCAGATAGTCGGTGAGGGCAACGCGCCCGATCGGGTAATGCGGCTCACGTGGGGTATCGACCGGCCATGCGCGCGCCCAGAGCGCGCGAACGCGGCCGAGATACTCGGACTCGTCCATCGCCAAAGCTTGTCTCCGTTGGGTTGTGCAGTGCGTGCGCAGCGTGGCGCCTCACTGTCTATACTCAGAGGTAATTTTTTATACCAACGGGTATGAATATAGAAAGCGTTCTTTGATGCGTCAAGCATCGAGGCGCAAAGATGTCGCCAGGATGCGCACATGCCACGGCGCATCTGCAGGCGACATGCGAAAATATGTGTCATGTCCACCGTCCGCAAATCTGCCGTTTCCGACGTGCAACCGTCTGCTGAAACCGACGCCGTCGATGCCTCCGGCGTCACACCGCCGGCCACGCGCCCGCACATTGCCGAGCGGCAGGAGGCGCGCCGCCGGCAGATTCTCGACACCGCCGCACAGCTCTTCTTCACCAAAGGCTATGCCGGCATGACGATGAGCGACCTGTGCAACGCGCTCGGCGTAACCAAGCCGGCGGTGTACTACTACTTCACCGACAAATACGAGATATTCGACATCCTGTGCCGCGAGGCCGCGCAGATCTGCCTGTCGGCCATTCGGGAAACCGCCGATCCGGCGCTGCCCGTGCGGGAGCGTTTGCAGGCGTGTCTGCTGGAAATGGCGCGCCGTTGCATCGCGTGCCATTACGCCGCTGCGCTGACGTATCGCGATCGGCAATACCTGCGTCCCGAAACGGTGGAGTGGCTACACGGCATGTCGCGGGCGTATTACCGCGATCTCTATGCGCTGCTCGATGAGGGCAAGCGCGCCGGTGTGTTCGATTTTGGCGATGCGCGCGTCGCAGCGCACTCGATGGGCGGCGTCATGGGTTTCATGTACACCTGGCACGACCCGTCGCGCATCGATGCCGAGGTGCTGGCGGTGGAGCTGTCGGGCGCCATGATGAAGATCATCCTGCCCGCCGCCCCGAGCCCCGCAGCTAAGCCCGCGTCTTGAGCGTCGCGCCCGCTGGTGCGTTGGGCAAGGCGGGGAGGCGGAAAATCTCCGGCGTCATCAGGTCGATGCCGCAGTCCAGGGTTTCGACCCAATTGATGAACCGGTTGACCATGGCTGAACCGCGGAAAGGCTGCCCGTGCTGCGGCACGATCCATTCAATGTCCAGCCCCCGCACCATTTGCGCCCACAGCCGGCACACCCGGTTGCCGCTCATGTAGCGGCGGTGGAAGGGCGCCATCAACGGCAGGTGCGCATCAAAGTCGTCCACGGGTTTGGCGGCCACGTTGGCGTGCACCATCGATGCACCCAGATCGCCCGAGAACAGGATGCGCGACACCGGATCGTAGAACTGGAAATTGCCTTCCGAGTGCAGGAAATGCGCCGGCACGGCCAGCAGATGCGATTTCCCCAACGGAATCGCCATGCCCGTATCCGGGATCGGCACGATGCGGCCGTCGGTCTTGCCGACGTTGCAGAAATGCGGCAGGAAGCGCTCCCACACGCGCGAAATCAGGATGTCGCAACTTGAACTCGTCAGCCAACGTCCCGCCGAAGCGACGATGTCCGGGTCCGCATGCGAGGCGAGCACGTAGTCGAGCTGCTTGGGCGGGAAGTACCGGTTCATCGCCAGAAACAACGCGTTGTAGGTCATCTGGCCGCCCGGGTCGATCAGCGCGCCGTGGCCATGATCGACGATGAGGAACTGGTTGGTCTGCACCGGCAGGTCGTCGTGATCGTCGACCAGGTCGGAAAACATCAGGCAGACATGCTCGGGCGATTCATAGAGCGTGGTGACCATGGGAGAGGGCAGGGCGCGGATGGGAATGCCTGGATGGTGGCGCAGCGCGCGCCTGCCGCACTTGATCCGTGTCAAGGCAGGTGTGACGCCGGCATTGGCGAGGGTGTGCCAATCATCCGTCCCGGGCCGGTTCTCACGTGATAAACTTTTGATTTTTAACGCTTTGCGCGAGCCGCACGCGGGGTTTCCGCTTCGGTCTGGCGCGCCGCCATGCCAACCGGCATGCCGCATCTCCCCTATGAATACTGCAACGATGTCTGAAGCGTCAGAAGCGCCGGCCAATGAATCGGTGACATTCGACAGCTTCGGCCTGCATCCGGACGTCCTCCGCGCGCTGACCGAAAGCGGTTACACCAAGCCCACGCCCATCCAGGCCGCCGCCATTCCGGTGGTCACCGCTGGCCGCGACGTCATGGGCGCCGCGCAAACCGGCACCGGCAAGACCGCCGGTTTCTCGCTGCCGATCATCCATAACCTGCTGCCCGACGCCAACACGAGCGCATCGCCGGCACGCCATCCGGTGCGGGCGCTGATCCTCACGCCCACGCGCGAGCTGGCCGACCAGGTGTACGACAACGTCGCCAAGTACGCGAAGTACACGGCGTTGCGCAGCGCCGTCGTGTTCGGCGGCGTCGACATGAACCCGCAGACGGAGCAACTGCGCCGCGGCGTCGAAATCCTCGTGGCCACGCCGGGCCGCCTGCTGGACCACGTGCAACAGCGCAGCGTGAACCTGTCGCAGGTGCGCATGCTGGTGCTCGACGAAGCCGACCGCATGCTCGACATGGGCTTCCTGCCTGACCTGCAGCGCATCATCAACCTGCTGCCGGCACACCGCCAGACGCTGTTGTTCTCGGCGACGTTCTCTCCGGAGATCAAGAAGCTGGCCGCCAGCTACCTGCGTCATCCGCAGACCATTGAAGTGGCCCGCAGCAACGCCACGGCAGAGAATGTCCGCCAGGTCATCTACACGGTGCCGGACAACCACAAGCAAGCCGCGCTCGTGCACCTGTTGAAGCAGCGCGCCGAGCAAGGCTTGCCGCGCCAGTGCATCGTGTTCTCCAACAGCAAGATCGGCTGCTCGCGCCTGGCGCGCGCGCTGGAGCGCGAAGGCATCAACGCCAACGCCATCCACGGCGACAAGACGCAGACCGAACGCATGCAGACGCTCGAAGCGTTCAAGCAAGGTACCGTCGATGTGCTGGTCGCTACCGACGTGGCAGCGCGCGGTCTCGACATCTCGCAGATGCCGTGCGTGATCAACTTCGACCTGCCGTTCAACGCAGAAGATTACGTGCACCGCATTGGCCGCACGGGTCGTGCCGGCGCTTCGGGCGACGCACTGTCGCTGTTCGCCCCGGGCGATGAACGTCTGCTGGCCGATATCGAAAAGCTGATCAAGCGCAATTTGCCGCGCGAGCAACTGGCCGATTTCGATCCGACCGGCGAACAGGCGCGTGACCGTGAACGCCGCGAGCGCGACGAAAAGCGTGTCCGCAGCGAAGTCCGTCGCGCCCGTGAGCGCGATGAGCGTAACGGTGCGCGCGTGCTCGATCACACGATCGTACGCCCGGCGTTCCGCCCATCGGACGATCCGTTCTTCAACCGCCCGTACGAATCGTCTGTGCCGGCGGAATCGGCGGAGGCCGCCAAGCCGGCACAGCCCGCCGGACACCCGCGCACCGCCAAGCGGCCGATTGCGGCCTTGCTCGGTGGCGTGCCGCGCAAGCGTTAAGTCAGTCGACGGAAAGCGGCGGCGCTCCTGCCGCCCGGGTCAATTGCATCAGGCCAGCTGCGCCAAGCGATTGGCCCATGCCGGGACGGCGTCCCGGTAGAACCCCTCCACATCCTCTGCACGAATTTCCAGCCCGAGGTGCTGCGCCGCTTCGGTGAGCGCCGCTAGCGGTTGATTGCGGTTGATGGCGCGTGCACCCGTCTGCTTACTGAGCTTTTCGCCGTCAGCATTTACGACCACGGGCACGTGCAGGTAGCGCAGCGCGGGCAGGCCCAACAGCTGCTGCAGATAGGTCTGCCGCGGCGTCGAATCGAGCAGGTCGGCGCCCCGCACGACATCCGTGATGCCTTGCGCGGCATCGTCCACCACCACCGCAATCTGGTATGCCCACATGCCGTCCGCGCGCTTGAGCACGAAGTCTCCGACGGCTTCAGCCAAGTTCTGGCATTGCGTGCCTTGCCAGCGGTCGTCGAAGCAGATCGTGGCCGCATCGGCCTCTGGCACACGCACGCGCCATGCGCGCGCGGGGCGGCCGTGCAGCCCGTTGCGACACGTGCCGGGATAGATCAGCGTCTGGTGACGCACGTGCCCGTTCGCGTCGATGCTGGTGACGGAATCCGCAATTTCGCGGCGCGTGCAGCCGCACGGGTAGAGGCGGCCGACGGCCTGCAACTGCTCAAGCGCCTGTTCAAAGCGCGGGAGGTGCGTGCTCTGCCACTGCGGGGCTTCGTCGGGAATGAGCCCGAGCGCATCCAGTGTGGCGAGGATGTCGCGGTCGGCGCCGGGCACGTTGCGCTGGAAGTCGATGTCTTCGATCCGCACGAGCCACGTGCCGCCGTGTACGCGCGCATCCAGCCAGCTTGCCAATGCGGTGACCAGGGAGCCGATATGCAGCGGGCCCGTGGGCGAGGGCGCAAAGCGGCCGCGGTATTGGCCGCGCGACGCGTTGATGGATTCCGGAAAATCGAGATTGGCTTGGGACAACGCAACGCTCCAGGCGCAGAAGTCGATGGCGCTATTGTGCGCGATTTGGCGGCCTGAGGCGCCTACTGCATCATCAAGGCCTGCCCCAGGCGCGGGTCTTCCAGCTTGTCGACCCACCATTGCAGTGCCTTGCCGCGCATGTTGTTGCGCCAGGCAACCTGAAACGTGCCGGCGCGCTTGTCTTCGGTGGTTTCCTTGGCGATCAGCACGCCGGAATCGAGATACGGTTGCGCCAACGGCACCGGGAGCCAGCCGCAGCCCAGGCCGCGAATCTGCGCCTGCACCTTGTCCGCCATGGACGGCACGACCAGCGTGTCCTGTCCAGCCATCACGCCGATGGTGCGTGCGGGCAGGTTGCGCGACGTATCCCCCACGGCAACGATGCGATGCCGCGTGATGGCGGTTGCGGGCAGCGGCTCCTCCATTTGCGCCAGTGGATGATGTGCGGCGACCGCAAACACGAACGGAATATTGCCCACCGTACGCGTCTGAATGCCCTGCACCTGCATCACTTGTGCGGGGCCGATCAGCAAATCCGCACGGCCAGAAAGCAGTGCGTCCCACGTGCCGGCCAGCACCTCACGGCAGAAGCGCAGGCGCGTGGCGGTGTTTTCGGCGTAGAAATCCTGGATGACGGGCATCAGTGCGCGGAAGTGCACGAGATCGTCGACTACGATGGTCAACGTGGCTTCCCATCCGGTGGCGAGGCGTTTGACGCGGCGTGCGAGTTCATCGGCCGCCTGCAACAGATGGCGGCCTTCGTCGAGCAGCGCGCGGCCGGCGGGTGTGAGTTCAGCCCGGTGGCGGCGTCGGTCGAACAGCAGGACGTCGAGATCGTCTTCCAGCTTGCGCACCACATAGGTGAGCGCTGACGGCACTTTGCCGAGTTCATGCGCTGCGGCGGCAAAGCTGCCCTTGCGTTCGATCGCGTCCAGCACTTCTAGAGATTCCAGCGAGAGCGCCATATTCAGAATTTTTGATGTATTGAATCAAAGCCTTACCGCGCAACTATAGCCAATCTGCGTACCATTCACACATCGACGCAGTAATTTGGATAGGAGATTCATCAAAATGATTGAAATCCGCCCCTCTCAAGATCGCGGGTACGCAGACCACGGCTGGCTGAAGTCGTATCACAGCTTCTCATTTGCTGATTACATGGACCCGGAGCACGTTCAATTCGGGCCGTTGCGCGTCATCAACGAAGACCGCGTCGCCGCCGGCATGGGCTTTGGCACCCACGGCCACCGCGACATGGAAATCATCAGTTACGTGCTGGATGGCGAGCTGGCGCACAAGGACAGCATGGGCAACGGCAGCGTGCTGCGCCGGGGCGACGTGCAGCGCATGACGGCTGGGACAGGCGTGCGTCACTCCGAGTTCAACCACGCGCAGGACCAGACCACGCATTTCCTGCAGATCTGGGTGCTGCCGGCGCAGTTGAACCTGACGCCGGGCTACGAAGAACGCCATTTCGACGAGGCGGCCAAGCGCGGCAAGCTGGCCCTGATCGCCAGCGCCGACGGCCGTGACGGATCGGTGAAAGTGCACCAGGACATGGCGCTCTACGCCGGCAAGTTCGATGGCGCAGAAACTGCGTCCCTGCCGATCGCCGCAGGCCGCCGCGCTTATGTGCACGTCGTGCGCGGCAAGGTGAGCGTTAACGGTCGCACGCTGGTCGGCGGCGACGCAGCCAAGCTGACGCAGGAAGAGACGGTGATGCTCTCCGGCGGCGAAGACGGCGAAGTGCTGGTGTTCGATCTGCCGTAATGTGGATGGCGCACGCTCTGTGCGCCATTTTTCTTTTCCGTTGTTCCCCGCCGTACCCCTAACCCCAAGAGGATTCCCATGGCACGAGTTGCAGTCGTTTATCACAGCGGTTATGGCCACACCAAGAAGCAGGCCGAGGCCGTATTTGCAGGCATTCAAGGCGCCGGCGCCGAAGCACACCTGATCTCCGTCACGGACGTCAACGACGATACCTGGGCGCTGCTCGCCGGTGTCGACACGATCGTCTTTGGCGCGCCGACCTACATGGGCGGCGTTTCCGGCGACTTCAAGAAGTTTGCCGATGCATCGTCCAAGGCGTGGTTTACCGGTGCGTGGAAGGACAAGATCGCTGCGGGGTTCACGAATTCCGCATCGATGAACGGTGACAAGTACGCGTCGATCCAGTATCTGTGGACGCTGTCGCAGCAGCACGGAATGATCTGGGTCGGCACGGGCATGATGCCGGCCAACAGCAAGGCCGCTACGCGCAACGATGTGAATTACCTCGCGGGTTTTGGCGGCGCGCTTGCGCAGTCGCCGTCGGATGCGAGCCCGGAAGAAGGTCCGCTGCCCGGCGACCTGGAAACCGCCAAGCTGTTCGGTGAACGTATTGTTGCCATCACGAACCAGTTCGTGCGCGGCCGTCAGTAAAACGGATGTCTCAAAGAAAAACGCCGGCATGTCCGGCGTTTTTTTGCTGGCGCGCTGCGAAAGGTCAGAAGCGCGTGCCCGCTCCGCAGAAGACGCCGCGGTTCGATCCGCCCTCGCAACTCGCTGCGCAACCGCCCAGTGCCGCAAGGCACAGCGCGGTGACGAGGAGGCGGGCGGCGAGGCACTTCATGCGGCGGCGCGTGTTTGGTTGCCGGCGCAATGCGGGCAGCGCTGGCCGGGGATGTAGTCGGGGGACTGCTGTTCTTCCGGCGTCACCACGGCGCGGCAGGCAAAGCATTGTTTCGGCCCAGCCGGCAGCAGTTCGGCATTGAGCGCTGTGCGGTGATCGAACACGAAGCAATCGCCATCGTAATGGGCGCCGCCGACTTCCTCGAAATACTTGAGGATGCCGCCTTCGAGCTGATAGACGCGCTCGATACCGATCTCCTGCATGTGAATTGCTGCCTTTTCGCAGCGGATGCCGCCGGTGCAGAACGACACGACCGTCTTGCCGGCAAAGTCGTCCTTGTGCGCGGCAATGGCGGGCGGGAATTCAGTGAACTTCTTGAGGTTGTATTCGACGACGTTCTTGAACGTGCCCACGGCGACTTCATAGTCGTTGCGCGTGTCGAGCATCACCACGGGGCGGCCTTCGTCGTCGTGGCCCTGGTCGAGCCAGCGCTTGAGGTCCGGCGGCGCGACCGACGGCGCGCGGCCTTCTTCGGGGCGGATCAGCGGATGGCGCATGGTGATGATTTCTTTCTTCATGCGCACCAGCAGGCGGCGGAACGGCTGGTGGTCGGACAGGCTTTCCTTCGGTGCCAGGTCAGCAAAACGGGGGTCGGCGCGCAGCCAGCCGACGATGCCGTCAATGGCCTCACGCGAGCCGGCCAGGAAGATGTTGATGCCCTCGGGCGCCAGCAGCACGGTGCCCTTCAGCC
Organism: Ralstonia edaphi; assembly: GCF_958350185.1. NCBI lineage: Bacteria > Pseudomonadati > Pseudomonadota > Betaproteobacteria > Burkholderiales > Burkholderiaceae > Ralstonia > Ralstonia edaphi. Next base: position 581,191 of record NZ_CATWHI010000002.1, on the reverse strand, counting down.
CGCGCGCCTGGCACTCGGCCAGCAGGGCGGGGCGCAGGGTCTCGCGGTCATCGAGGGTGACGAATTTGTAAGCGGAAATATTGACGATCTGCATGTGCTGCCGCGCCATTTTCTGGCGCCTTGGGTAACCCGTTGATTCGTAAGCCGAAATTATAGCCGCCCGCGCAGCTGCGCGGGGTTGTCGCCGGTCAACAGGGCGCGCCCGGAATGCTTTGCGGAAGGTGTCACCCGTTACAATACGCGGATGAATTCGCCGCGCTTCGTCCACCTCCGTCTCCACTCCGAATATTCCGTCGTCGATGGCAACGTCCGTCTCGACGATGCCGTCAAGGCTGCCGCCAAAGACGGCATGGGCGCCTTGGCGCTGACTGATCTCGCCAACGCCTTCGGGCTGGTGCGTTTCTACAAGGAAGCGCGTGGCAAGGGCGTGAAGCCCATCGTCGGGGCCGACGTGTGGATCACTAATCACGACGAGCGCGACAAGCCGACGCGCCTGCTGTTGCTGGTGCGTGACAAGCAGGGTTACCTGAACCTGTGCCAGTTGCTGGCCCGGGCGTGGCTTTCCAATCAACATCGCGGCCGCGCGGAAATCGCCCCCGAATGGTTCGATGAGCCGGGCGTTGAGAACGCGCCGCTGGCCACCGGCCTCCTGGCCCTTTCGGGCGCCATGGCCGGCGATATCGGCATGGCGCTGGCCAACGGAAACGATGCGCTGGCGCGCAAGCTGGCAACGAACTGGTCGCGCGTGTTTCCGGGCGCTTTCTACATCGAGCTGCAGCGCGCCGGGCACGCCGGCACCGAAGCCTACATTCAGCAGGCTGTGAAGCTGGCCTCGGCGATGCAGTTGCCGGTGGTGGCCACGCATCCGGTGCAATTCATGACGCCGGATGACTTCACGGCCCACGAAGCGCGCACCTGCATCGCCGAGGGCGAGTTGCTCGCCAATCCGCGCCGCGCCCGTCGTTTCACGACGGAGCAGTATTTCAAGACGCAGGACGAGATGTGCGCGCTGTTTGCCGACATCCCCTCCGCGCTGGCCAATTCGGTGCAGATCGCGCAGCGTTGCAACCTCAAGCTGGAACTGGGCAAGCCCAAGCTGCCGCTGTTCCCGACGCCCGATGGCATGTCGCTGGACGATTATCTCGTCCAGCTCGCCAAGGAAGGGCTGGAAAAGCGCATGGAAGTGCTGTTCCCGGACGAAGCCGTACGCGAGTCCAAACGCGCCGAGTATTACGCCCGCCTGGAATTCGAAACCGGCACCATCATCAAGATGGGCTTCCCGGGCTACTTCCTGATCGTTGCCGACTTCATCAACTGGGCCAAGAATAACGGCGTGCCGGTGGGGCCGGGCCGGGGCTCGGGCGCAGGTTCGCTGGTGGCGTATGCGCTGGGCATTACCGATCTGGATCCCCTCAAATACAACCTGCTGTTCGAGCGTTTCCTGAATCCGGAACGTGTGTCGATGCCCGACTTCGACATCGACTTCTGCCAGCACGGCCGCGACCGCGTCATCCAGTACGTGAAGGAAAAGTACGGCAAGGACGCCGTCTCGCAGATCGCCACGTTCGGCACGATGGCCGCCAAGGCTGCGGTGCGCGACGTGGGCCGCGTGCTCGATCTCGGCTACAACTTTGTAGACGGCGTGGCCAAGCTGATCCCGTTCAAGCCGGGCAAGCTCGTCACGCTGGAAGAAGCGAAGAAGGAAGAGCCGCTGCTGGCCGAGCGCGAGGCCAACGAAGAAGAAGTCAAGCAGCTGCTGGAACTTGCCCAGCGCGTCGAAGGCATGACCCGTAACGTCGGCATGCACGCTGGCGGTGTGCTGATCGCCCCGGGCAAGTTGACCGATTTCTGCCCGCTCTACACGCAAGGCGGTGAAGACGCCGGCGTCGTCAGTCAGTACGACAAGGACGACGTGGAAGCCGTCGGCCTGGTCAAGTTCGACTTCTTGGGCCTGACCACGCTGACGATCCTCGACTGGGCCGAGCGCTACATCCGCATGCTCGATCCGTCCAAGGCGGATTGGAACTGCAGCCACATTCCGCTGACGGACAAGAAGGCGTTCGACATCCTGAAGACGGCCAACACGGTCGCCGTGTTCCAGCTGGAAAGCCGCGGCATGCAAGGCATGCTGAAGGACGCCAAGCCTGACCGCTTTGAGGACATCATCGCCCTGGTGGCACTGTATCGCCCGGGCCCGATGGACCTGATTCCGAGCTTCTGCGCGCGCAAGCACGGCCGCGAGAAGGTCGAGTACCCCGACCCGCGCGTCGAGCCGGTGCTCAAGGAGACCTACGGCATCATGGTCTACCAGGAGCAGGTGATGCAGATGGCGCAGATCGTGGGCGGATACTCGCTTGGCGGCGCCGACTTGCTGCGCCGCGCGATGGGTAAGAAGAAGCCCGAAGAGATGGCACAGCACCGAGAGCTGTTCCGCGCGGGCGCTGCCAAGGACGGGCTCTCCACCGAAAAGGCCGATGAAATCTTCGACCTGATGGAGAAGTTCGCGGGCTACGGCTTCAACAAGTCGCACGCGGCCGCGTATGCGCTGCTGGCGTATTACACGGCGTGGCTCAAGGCGCATCACCCGGCCGAATTCATGGCAGCCAACATGTCGCTCGCCATGGACGACACCGACAAGGTGAAGATCCTTTACGACGATGCCCGAGGCAAGAACGGCCTGACCATCCTGCCGCCTGATATCAACGCCAGCCAGTATCGTTTTGCACCGACCGACGCCAAGACCATCCGCTACGGCCTGGGCGGCGTGAAGGGCAGCGGCCAGGGCGCCATCGAAGACATCCTGCGTGCACGCGAAGACGGCCCGTTCAAGGACTTGTTCGACTTCTGCGAACGCGTCGACCGCCGCCAGGTCAATCGCCGCACGATCGAAGCGCTGGTGCGCGCCGGCGCCTTCGACAGCCTCAACGCCAACCGCGCGCAGCTGCTCGCCTCGATCGGCCTGGCCATGGAAGCCGCCGAGCAGAAAGCAGCGGCTGCCAACCAGGTGTCGCTGTTCGATCTGATGAGCGGTGACGATGCCGAGCAGCATCGCCCCGAACTCGTCGATGAGCCGGCCTGGTCTACCAAGCGCAAGCTGCAGGAAGAAAAGCAGGCGCTGGGTTTCTATCTCTCTGGCCACTTGTTCGATGAATACCGCGACGAAGTGCGCCGCTTTGCGCGTACGACGCTGGCCGATCTGGCTCGCGAAGTGACCGACAAGGGCAACGGCGGCGGCTACGGCAACCGCGATGCACGTAACAAGACGGTGGCCGGCGTGATTGTCGGGCAGCGCACGCAGATGACGCAGCGCGGCAAGATGCTGATCGTCATGCTCGACGACGGCTCCGCCAGCGAAGCCACCGAAGTGACGGTCTTCAACGAAGTCTTCGAGGCCAATCGCGCGCTGTTCAAGGAAGACGAAGTGCTGATCGTGCAGGGCAGCGCTCGCCATGACATGTTCACTGGCGGTGTGCGTGTGACCGCCGAATCCGTCATGGACATGACCCAGGCGCGCGCCAAGTTTGCGCGGGCGATTCGGCTGTCGATGAACGGCGATTCGACAGCGGCCAAGCTGCGCGATCTGCTTTCGCCGCATGTGGCGGCAGATGGCAACGGCGTCTCGGTACGCATCAACTACGTTTGCGAGCAGGCCCGCTGCGAAGCCGTGCTTGGCGACGCATGGCGCATTGTTCCGAGCGAAGCGGCAATCGCCGCGCTGCGTCAGGCGCTGGACGCCGAGAACGTGGCAACGGTGTACGAGTAGTTCGAAGATGGCGCGGGGGGCGCCATTGCCGGGCGGGTGCTCGGCACGACTGCAGTCTCAATACGATTATTACTAGAGCATCCATGAACGTCGGAATCTCGTGCAACGCGCTGGGCTACAGCGGCGGCAGCGAGCGCTACGCGATGGACCTGGTGCGCGGTCTGCATGAGCGCGCCATCCGTCCTGTGTTCTTCGCCAAGATGGTGGACAAGGCGCTTCCCGAATACCGCCAGGTCAAGGCCGTTGCATTGCCCACGCGCAAGCTGCCCGGCAAATTGAATGACCACGCGTTCGGCTGGCTTGTGCGCTATCTGGCCAAGCGCGAGCGCATCGATCTGATGATCGGCTGCAATCGCACGGGCGCTTCGGATATCGCGATTTGCGGCGGTACCCACGTCGGCTATCTGAAGAGCTTTTCAAAAGAGCCCGCCTTCTGGGATCGCCAGCAGATTGCCCTGGAGCGCCGCGACTATGTGCGCTCGCACGTCGTCGTTGCGCACTCCCGACTGATGGCGCAGGAAGTGCTCGACTACTACGACATTCCGGCTGACAAGGTAAAGACGGTGTACCCCCCCGTGAGTGAGACGAAGTTCTCGCCGGTGGATGAAGCACAGCGCCAGCGCCTGCGCGATGAGTTGGGCTTCGCGAAGGACCGCGTCACGTTTGTGTTCCCGTCGTCGAGTCACAAGCGCAAGGGCTATCCGCTGCTGGAGGCGTTTTTCTCGAAGACGGATTTGCCTGTGCAGCTGGCGGTGATCGGGCGGCCGGTGTCGTCGTCCTCGCCCAACATTCGCTACCTGGGATACCGCAAGGACATCGAAAACGTCTACCGCGCGGCGGATTACACGATCCTCGCTTCGCACTACGAGCCGTTCGGGCTGATTGGTGTGGAGTCCGTCCTGTGCGGCACGCCTGCCGTGCTCGCAGCCAATATCGCCTGCACTGAGGTGATCTCGGAAGAAGGGGCGCCCACCTTCGATCTCGATGACCCGGCCACGTTGGCCCGCACGATTGAGACGGTCGTAGCGCGTGCGCACGCTGGGCAAGCGCGCCTGCTGAATCCGCGCGAGCACCTTCGCTATGACCCGAGCATCGCTGCGCACATTGATGCTCTCCTGGCGCTTGCGCCCGGCGCAGGGACACTGCGATGAGCGGCCTGACGCAAAGGGGCCGGACGCTGTTATCCAGCGCGCCGGCGGCTCTGGCTGTGTTCGGAATCGCCGTTCTCCCGGCCTTCATGCTGTCGGTGCGCGGTGCGGCGTTCCTGTCGTTTTCCCTGCTGCTGGTTGCCGCGTTCTGGTCGATGCTGGCCGCGCCTGCGGAGGTCTTGAGCCGACTGCGGACGATGTGGCGCGAACATCGCTGGCTGATTCTCGCCATGGCGGCCATGCCCACCGCGATGCTGGTCAGCGCTCAGCTGAACCCTGCCGCACCGCGCAGTGTGCCGTTTGCCTATGGCCGGCTCTGGCTGTTCGGGCTGGCGCTGTTTGCGCTGTTGCAATTGCGGCCTAAACAGCTGGAGAGTGTGCAGTGGGGATGTGTTGCCGGCGCGCTGGCCTCCGTTGTGTGGGCTTATCTCGAATTGCGCATCGGACGGCCCGACAAGATCGGGGCATTCGCCAACACAATCCCTTTCGGCAATCTATCGTTGCTGATGGGCCTGTTCTCGCTGATTTCCATTGGTTGGTCTAAAGGAGATGGGTGGCCCCTTATTGCGTTGCGTTTGCTGGGAGGGGGGGCAGGGCTTGTTGCGTCGTACATGTCGCAGTCGCGGGGCGGCTGGGTTGCAATCCCCGTGCTGCTCCTGATCGCCGTGGCGACACTGCGTCACGTGAGCTGGAAGAAGCGAGTGGCAGCGTTGCTGGTGTTCTTCGCGCTGTTGGCGGCGGTATGCGTGTCGTCGAGTATGGTTCGTGCCCGGTTCGATCAGGCAGTCAGCGATTTGCACGCCTATCAAGCGGGTCAGACCAACACGTCGGTCGGTATCCGCTTCCAACTCTGGAAAGCCGCGACCTTGATGCTGACGCGCCACCCGCTAGCCGGAGTGGGAAGAGGGCAATTCGAACCCGCCCTCAAGGCGATTCACGCGGAAGGCCTGATCACAAAGGAGGCGACTGCCTTCGAGCATGCCCACAACGAGTTTCTATACAATGGCGCCACGCTTGGCATGCTGGGCATCGGCGCATTGCTGGCGCTGTATCTGGTACCCGCCGCGTACTTTCTGCGTGCTGCGTTGTGCGACGATCGCGTCCTGCGTACAACGGGGGCGATGGGCCTCACGTTATGCGTCGGTTTCGTCCTGTTCGGCCTGACCGAAGTGATGCTGATCATCGCGCAGACGGTCGTGTTCTACAGCGTGATGGTGGCCGTATTCACCGCGCATATTCACCGGCGCCGACAGCAGCTTGGCGCCGCTCCTGTTCTCTGAGATCGCTTTCGCATGTCCGCATCCAATCGAGCCACGCTCGCCGTCATCATCGTCGCCAAGAATGAAGCCGCTGATATCGGCGACTGCATCCGCTCGGTGCGCGACTGGGCGGACGATGTCATCGTCTTCGACTCGGGCAGCACGGACGGCACGCAGGACATCTGCCGCCAGCTCGGTGCGCGCGTGTTCGAGACCGACTGGCCCGGCTACGGGGAGCAGTCCAACCGTGCCTTGCGCGAAGCCCGTACCGACTGGGTGCTTTCGTTGGACGCCGATGAGCGCATCAGCCCCGAATTGCGTGCCGAGATGATCGCCGTACTCGAATCGGGGAGCCCGCACACCGTCTACTCCATGCCGCGCAGCTCCAGTTTTTGCGGCCGCTTCATGAAGCACTCGGGTTGGTGGCCGGACCGCATTCGCCGCTTCTTCAAGCGCGAGCAGGTGACGTTCTTCGATGCGCCGGTGCACTCCCACTTGGTCTTCGAGGGTACGGTGGGCGACTTCCGCGCACCGATCATCCACTATTCGATTCCCGATCTGAAGGCTGCGCTGGACAAGGCCAACGATTATTCGACCGCCGGAGCGGCCGCAGCTTATGCCAAGGGCAAGCGCGCGTCGTTGGGCAGTGCGATCGGCCACGGGCTGTGGGCGTTCATCCGTACGTACATCATCCAGCGGGGTTTCCTAGATGGCGCGGAGGGCTTCATGCTCGCGGTGTCGAACGCCGAGGGCACGTATTACCGCTACGTCAAGCTGATGATGCTGCATCGTCATGGCAAGCGCTGAACCGCCGCGTCGCATCGCCCTCATCGTTACGACGTATAACCGCCCGGACGCGCTGATTCGCGTACTGGCCGGCTGTGGCGCACAGACCGATCGCGCATTCGACGTCATTGTCGCCGACGACGGTTCGCGCGATGACACACGCGTGGCGGTCGAAACCGCTGCCAAGACCGCGCCGTATCCCCTGCGCCATGTTTGGCAACCCGACGACGGCTTTCGCGCTGGCGAAATCCGCAATCGCGGCGTGCTGGCGACGGACGCCGACTACCTCGTTTTTCTCGATGGCGATTGCGTGCCGCGTCCGGATTTCGTTGCCCGGCATCGCGCGTTGGCCGAGCGGGGTCGCCTGCTGTCCGGTAGTCGCATCCTGCTGAATGAGGCGATGACGCGTGAGGTTGTCACCCAGCAGATCGACATTCACCTGAAGGACCGCGCGTATTGGTTTGCCGCCTGGCGCGCGGGCCGCATCAACAAATTCTTGCCGCTATTGGTGCCGGGTTTGCCGGTGCCGCGCACTTTCAAGGACACCAGCCTGCGCGGCATCAAGAGCTGCAACCTTGGCGTCTGGCGCAGCGATTTTGAGCGCGTGAACGGCTTCGATCAGAGCTTCGTCGGGTGGGGTCATGAAGACGCCGATCTGGCGGTCCGCCTATACAACGCTGGTGTGCGGCGCAAGCGCGGCTTCTGCGCGACCGAAGTCTTTCACCTATGGCATCGCGAGCAATCGCGCGAGCAGGAAAGCCCCAACTATCAACGCATGATGGCTCGGCGCGATACCGACATCATCCGCGCAGACGTGGGGCTTGCAGAACTGCGAGAGCGAGGCGCCTGAGCGGGCGCCGTCATGCTCACCAAGTCTTCTTCTGCTTAACGATGCCGAGGAACGGCCGCACGAAGATCTGATAGAGGAACTTGCGCACGAAAATCTGGCGCAGATGGTGGCCGAGGCCCAGCCGGTTGTCGGCTTCACGGCTTTTGATGGCGCGATCGGCTTCGAGGTTCGAGCCGCTATCGAAGTTCTGCACGCCAATCACATAAGGCACGACGGCACGCATCTGGACGATGCCTTCGCGCTCGAACTTGTACCAATAGTCTGCGGCCAGCCACACAGGATAGAGCTGCTCGACCATCCGTTTAGCCGCGGCGCGCGTGACGAAATAGCCATGCGCGAGCCACTGATAGTTGGCAAGTTTGACCGTGCGGTGGTGCGCCGTCAGGGGCCGGGCGCTGCGCTTGTAGTAACGGTCGATGTGCGTGAGCAGCGTGACGACCGGTTCGTCGGGTGACACGCTCTGTGCCAGAGCTTGGACCACGGCGGGCACATCCGGCCCGAGTTTCGCATCGTCTTCGAGAATGAGCGCGTAGGGCAGGTCCTGCTCGATCATTGCGCGGTAGACGCCGAGGTGGCTGAGCGCGCAGCCGACTTCGCCGACGGTCAATTCGCGGCTTTGGCTCGTAGCGCGTGCGTGGTCATAGTGGCGGGCAAGTTCGTCGGCGGGAAGTGTCTTGCCGTACACACCGGGGAAGCGGCGATGCGGCAGGCCCAACGCATCGAGTTGTCGCTCCAGCGCTTCGCGGCGCCCGGCGTCATGATCGAGATTGATGAAAAACGTGGGAACGCGCGAACTCATTGCGGAAGCGTCAGTTGATCCGCCGGCCAGTCTGGACCGGGCATTGCGCAGCAGGATGGGCCGGGTGGTGGATTGCCGCTAAAATGCCGGGTCGCCCGTCTGTCGGATGACAGCCGCTGCGACGCACTTTATGGCGGCCATGCGATCGCCATGCGACGCACGCTGCCCACCCTCATTTGAAAACGCCGTGAGTATACAAGCAAAGTCTGATCACCCAGCGCCCGCCAAGCCGATGCTCAAGCGGTTGTGGGGCTACCTTCGCCCCGAATTGACCGCCTTCATCCTGGCAATGGTCGCCATGGGTGTGGTGGCGGCCACGGAGGGGATCATCCCCAAGGTCGTGAAGGATTTGCTGGATCAGGGCTTCGGCGGTGAATACGCCGGCAAGCTGTGGCAGGTGCCGGCCATGCTGGTGGGGATTGCCGTGGTGCGCGGCATTGCGCAATTTGCGTCGACGTATCTGCTGAGCCTCGTCTCGAACAAGGTGCTGCTGAATCTGCGGATGAAGATGTTCGAGCGGTTGCTGCAGGCGCCGGCTTCGTACTATCAGCGCAATACGGCGGCGTCGATCATCAACGCGGTCATCTTTGAAGTGAACCAGGTGCTGCAGGTGTTGACCGGCGTGTTCATCACGCTGGTGCGCGACTCGATGACGGTGCTGGCGCTGCTGGTCTTCCTCTTCTATACCAATTGGCGTTTGACGCTGGTAGTGGCGGTGATCCTGCCGATCATCGGGCTGCTGATGTCGCGTATCAACCGTCGCCTGCGCTCGCTCAACCGCGAGAGCCAGAACCTGACCAACCAGGCAGCCTATGTGGTGGAAGAAGCCGTGGGCGGCTACAAGGTCGTCAAGCTGCATGGTGGCGAGGCGTACGAATCGCTGCGCTTCAATGCCATGACGAATCGCCTGCGCGGTTACGCCATGCGCGTCGCCGTGGCGGGCGGCCTGAACCAGCCGGTGACGCAGTTCCTGGCGGCGCTGGCGCTGTCGGTCATCCTCGCCATTGCCATGTTGCAGGCGCAGGCTAACCAGACCACGGTCGGCGGCTTTACCGGCTTTGTGATGGCGATGCTGCTGCTGATCTCGCCGCTCAAGCACCTGACCGACGTGAACCAGCCGCTGCAGCGCGGCCTGACCGCCGCCGAATTCATCTTCGGCCTGATCGACACGCCGATCGAACCGCAAGAGGGCGGCAAGAAGATCGATCGCGCCCGCGGCGATGTCCGCTTCGACAACGTCACGTTCCGCTATGGTGAAGACGGCCGGGCAGCGCTCGACAACGTCAATCTGCACGTCAAGCCGGGCGAGGTCGTGGCGCTGGTCGGGCCGTCGGGCAGCGGCAAGACCACGCTGGTGAACCTGCTGCCGCGCTTCTTCGATCCGACCTCGGGCACGATCTCGCTCGACGGCGATGCGCTGGCAGATCTGGCGCTGCACGACCTGCGCCGCCAGATTGCCTTCGTGAGCCAGGATGTGGTGCTGTTCAACGACACCATCGCTGCCAACGTGGCGTATGGCGCGCGGGACGCCTCCGAGATCGACATGGCGCGCGTGCGCCGCGCGCTCGAAGCGGCCTACCTGACCGATGTGGTCGACAACCTGCCCGAGGGCATCGATACCAATATCGGCGATAACGGCTCGAAGCTGTCCGGCGGACAGCGCCAGCGCCTGGCGATTGCCCGCGCGATCTACAAGGACGCGCCGATCCTGATCCTGGATGAAGCCACGTCCGCACTGGATTCGGAGTCCGAGCGCCAGGTGCAGGCGGCGCTCGAACGCCTGATGGAAGGCCGTACGACGCTGGTGATCGCGCACCGCCTGTCGACCATCGAAAATGCCGACCGGATCATCGTGCTGGAGCACGGCAAGATTGCCGAAGCCGGCACGCACCGCGAACTCATCGAGCGCGATGGGTTGTATGCTGGACTCCATCGCATCCAGTTCGCCACCCAGTAGGCCCTTCCTCGCGGGCGGCGTGCTCAGGACGCTCAATCAAAGGAGACATCGTGACGACCACCACGCCGCCCATCAGCCGGTTTCCCGTTCCTGAACTGGCCGACATTCCCGAAGACATTCGCGCGCGCATCCTCGAGGTGCAGGAGAAGAGCGGCTTTGTGCCGAACGTCTTCCTGGCGCTGTCGCATCGGCCCGACGAATGCCGCGCCTTCTTCGCGTACCACGACGCGCTGATGCTGCGCGAAGGCAGCAGCCTCACCAAGGGCGAGCGCGAGATGATCGTCGTCGCAACGTCCGCCGCCAACCAGTGCCTGTATTGCGTGGTCGCGCACGGCGCCATTCTGCGCATCTACGAGAAGAATCCGCTCGTGGCCGACCAGGTGGCCGTCAATTACCGAAAGGCCGACATCACGCCGCGCCAGCGGGCCATGCTCGACTTTGCGATGAAGGTCTGCACCGCATCGCACACCGTCAATGACGCCGACTATGAGGCGCTGCGCGCGCACGGCTTCGATGATGAGGACATCTGGGACATCACCGGCATCACGGCCTTCTTCGGCCTCTCGAACCGCATGGCGAATGTGATTTCGATGCGGCCCAATGACGAGTTCTTCCTGCTCGGCCGCGTGCCGCGCGAGAAGAAGTAGGGCGCAGGCGGCGTCTATGCCGCCAGTTCGTGCAGCACTACATCAAGATGATGTCGTACTGCTCCTGGCTGGCCGCCGACGATTCCACCTGCAGCGAAATCGGCTTGCCGATGAAGTCGCCCAGCATCGCAAGGTGCTGGCTTTCTTCTTCCAGGAACAGGTCGATGACCGACTGCGACGCGAGGATGCGGAATTCGCGCGGATTGAACTGCCGCGACTCGCGCATGATCTCGCGCAGGATGTCGTAGCAGACGGTGCGCGGCGTCTTCACCTGGCCCTTGCCCTGGCACACGGGGCATTGCTCGCACAGCACATGCGCGAGCGATTCGCGCGTGCGTTTGCGCGTCATCTCCACCAGGCCCAGCTGCGAGAAGCTGTTGACCGTGATGCGTGTTCGGTCGCGCGACAGCGCCTTGCGCAGTTCCGCCAGCACCGCATCGCGATGCTCGGCGGACTCCATGTCGATGAAGTCGATGATGATGATGCCGCCCAGGTTGCGCAGCCGCAGTTGCCGCGCGATGGTGTGCGCCGCTTCCAGGTTCGTCTTGAAGATCGTGTCGTCGAAGTTGCGCGCGCCCACGTAACCGCCGGTGTTGACGTCGATTGTCGTCATCGCCTCGGTCTGGTCGATCATCAGGTAGCCGCCCGATTTCAGGTCGACCCGGCGCGACAGCGCGCGCTCGACTTCCGCCTCGATGTTGTACAGGTCAAAAATGGGCCGCTCGCCCGTGTAGTGCGTCAGGCGCTCGACCACGGCCGGCGTGTATTCCTGTGCAAACTCGATGAGCTTCTGATGGTTCTCGCGCGAATCGACCTGGATGCTGCGCGTTTCGTCCGTCACGAAATCGCGCAGCACGCGCTGGGCGAGGTTGAGGTCCTGATACAGGATCGACGGCGCGGGCAGGGTCGTCGCGTTGTGACGGATGGTCGCCCAGATCTTGCGCAGGTAAGCGACATCGTTGGCGAGCTCCTCGTCGGTCGACTCTTCGGCGATCGTGCGCACGATGAAGCCGCCGCGTTCATCGGTGGGGACCATGGCGGTCACGCGCGCGCGCAGCGCTTCGCGCTCGGCCTCGTTGCCGATCTTCTGCGAGATACCGATGTGGGGGTCTTGCGGCAGATACACCAGCGTGCGGCCGGCAATGCTGACTTGCGTGGACAGCCGCGCGCCCTTGGTGCCGATCGGATCCTTGATGACCTGCACCATCAGCGCCTGGCCTTCGAACAGCGTCTTCTCGATGGCGACCTGCGGCGTGGGCGGCGCGTCCTTGGCGTCGCGGGGGTGCCAGATGTCGGCCACGTGTAAGAACGCGGCGCGCTCCAGCCCGATATCGATAAAGGCCGACTGCATGCCGGGCAGCACGCGCACCACCTTGCCAAGATAAATGTTGCCGACCAGGCCGCGCGTTAGCGTGCGCTCGATATGAAGCTCCTGAACGGCGGCTTGCTGAACGATGGCCACGCGCGTTTCTTGCGGCGTGATATTGACGAGGATGTCTTCGGACATGGAGAGGTACCAGGAGAGCGGGTTTCAGCACCCGCCTCTGGGCTCGATCGTATGCGCCCGAAGCGTGTCTTGAAACCGGCTCTCGCACGCTGCCCGGTGCGTGCGTCAGCGGCCGGTCAGGGGCGAGTTACAGCGTGATGCCCGCCTGCGCGAGCAGTGCGGCGGTCTCGAACAAGGGAAGACCCATGATACCCGAATAGCTTCCCGAGATATGGGCCACAAAGGCGGCTGCACGGCCCTGGATGCCGTAGGCGCCGGCCTTGCCGAAAGGCTCGCCGCTGCCGATGTAGCGGGCGATGTCGTTGTCCGTCAGCACGGCAAAGCGCACGTCCGAAATGGACAGCGCGTGCATCGGCGTGCCGCTGGCGGTGACGACCGTTACGGCGGTCAGCACACGGTGCTCGCGGCCGGACATCGCGCGCAGCATGCGATGGGCATCGGCGGCGTCAGACGGTTTCCCGAGAATCTCGCCGCCCAGGCATACCGTGGTGTCCGACGTGAGGATCGGCAGGGCGGGGAGGTTGCGTGCGATGCGGCGGCGCACCGCAGCCTGTGCCTTCAACGCGCAGACACGTTGGACGTAGTCGTCGGGCGTCTCGTTGGGCAGTACGGCTTCCAGCGCTTCCGCGTCTTCGTCGTCGCCGGCCAGCAGCAGCTCGAAGCGCGCGCCGATCTGGCGCAGAAGTTCCTGACGGCGCGGGCTTTGCGAGGCGAGATAGAGGTGCGGCGCGCCGGGTGCATCCATGGTCATACGCGGTGGTACGGGTGGTTCTGCGTGATGCTCCACGCGCGATAGAGCTGCTCGGCCAGCAGCACGCGCACCATGCCGTGCGGCAGCGTCAGGCTCGACAGACGAATCAGCGTACGGGCTTTCGCCTTGAGCGCCGGGTCCAGCCCGTCCGCGCCGCCGATGACGAAGGCGATGTCACCGCCTTCCTGTTGCCATCCGGTGAGCGACTCAGCCAGCGCGACGGTGGTGAGGTCCTTGCCGCGCTCGTCCAGCGCGATCATGCGGCAGCCCTTGGGCAGCGCGGCTTCAATGCGCGCCGCTTCGAGCTGCATGACGGTGGCGGCGGTGCGGCTGCCCGAGCGCTGCTCGGGCTTGATCTCGCGTAGTTCGATGCGCAGTTCGGGCGGCATGCGCTTGGCATACTCGGAGAAACCGTCTTCGATCCAGGACGGCATCTTGTGCCCGACGGCGACGATCAGCAACTGCATGGCGAGACAGCCTGCCCGACGTTACGCTGCGCGCTTCTTGGCCGGCGCGCGCTTGGCTGCCGTTTTGGTGGCGGTTTTTGCAGCGGTTTTGGTGGCCGTCTTCGTGGCGGTCTTGCCCGTACCGGCCGCGCGCTTGGTGGCGGGCTTCTTGGCAGCCGTCTTGGCAGGCGCCTTCTTGGCCGGCGCTGCAGCCTTGGTCGGGCGCTCGCCTGCCAGCTTCGGCTTGGTGGTCCGGCGCTTGGCGGGCGTGACCTCTTCGGCCTCGTCTTCCTCGTCGTCGTAACCTTCGCTGGCCTTGGGCAGGCCACGCTTGCCCGTGCCGCCGAGTTCGATGCGCACAGGCTTGTCACCCCAGATTTCTTCGAGGTTGTAGTACTGGCGCAGTTGCGGCTGCATGATGTGGACCACGGCGTCGCCGCAGTCGACCAGCACCCATTCGCCCACGTCTTCGCCTTCCACGGCGATGATGTGGCCGCCGGCTTCTTTCACGGCGTCACGCACCGATGCGGCGAGGGCCTTCGTCTGGCGATTGGACGTGCCGCTGGCGATGACCGTGCGGTCGAACAGTTCGGTTAGGTGCGTCGTATTGAAGACCTTGATGTCTTGCGCCTTGACGTCTTCGAGCGCGTCGACGATCACGCGTTGTAGTTTGCGAATATCCATACTGAGTGAGAAGAACGTTTAAAGGGCGAGAAAAAAGGTCAAAAAAGCGCGTGAATGCGGTCAATCACGCGGTCAAGCACTGACTGTGCCATTGGCACGGCGGTACAGCGAATGCGATTGGATCAGGTCGGCCACGCCGGCGGGCAGGTCGGCGTCGCACCGAGCGCCCGTCGCCAACTGCTGGCGCAGGCGGGTGGAAGACAGGTCGACGGCCAGGGTCTGGTCGATCCACATGTGGCCGGCGGGTGCGCATTGTATCAATGCCGTGTCGCCGCGGCGCACATCGAGTTCGCGCTGCACCGGCACATGCAATGCCTGGAGGTCGAAACCCGGGCGTGTGGCGACGCACAGGTGGACGTATTCGAACAGGTCCTGCCAGCCGTGCCAGGTGTCCAGGCCGACGAGCTGGTCGGCGCCCATCAGCCACGCCATGGAGGTATCCGGGCCGTAGACGCCGCGCAATTCGCGCACGGTGTCGATGGTGTAGCTGGGGCCGTGGCGGTCGACTTCCATGCTGCTCACGTGGACCCGCGCGCGGCCACCGCGTACCGCTTTGGCGGCCAGTTCGGTCATGGCGAAGCGCAGCGGTGCTGGCGTGATGTCGGCGGCCTTTTGCCACGACACGCCGGTGGGAATCCACAGCAGCTCATCCAGGTCGAGGCGGGCGATGCACAGTTCGGCCAGGGCGATGTGGCCGACATGCGGCGGATCGAACGTGCCGCCCAGCAAACCAAGCCGGTAGGGGCGATCGAGATCGGGGCGCACGAATGTGGGAAGCGTCATACCCAATCGCGCGCCGGCAGGAAATCGGTGTACAGGGCGGCTTCCGGCGAACCCGGTTCCGGTTGCCAGTCGTAGCGCCAGTTGGCGACCGGCGGCATCGACATCAGGATCGATTCCGCGCGGCCGCCGCTTTGCAGGCCGAACAGCGTGCCGCGGTCGAATACCAGGTTGAACTCGACATAGCGGCCACGACGATAGGCCTGGAAGGCGCGTTCGCGCTCACCATAGGGCGTGGCGTGGCGTTGCTCGGCGATGGGCAGCCACGCCGGCAGGAAGGCGTCACCCACCGAGCGCATCATCTCGAAGCTGCGCTCGAAGCCCAGTTCGGCAAAGTCGTCAAAGAAGATGCCGCCAACGCCGCGCGCTTCCTTGCGATGCTTCAGATAGAAATAGTCGTCGCACCATTGCTTGAAGCGGGGGTACAGCTCGTCGCCGTATGGGGCGAGGGCGCCCTGGCAGGTGCGGTGGAAATGCGAGGCGTCTTCGGTGAAGCCGTAGTAAGGCGTCAGATCCATGCCGCCACCGAACCACCAGACGGGCTCGGCGTCCGGGCGCACGGCGACGAAGCAGCGCACATTCATGTGCACCGTGGGCACGTACGGGTTGCGCGGATGGAAGACCAGCGACACGCCCATCGCCTCGAAGCCGCGTCCGGCCAATTCGGGCCGGTTGGCCGTCGCCGACGGGGGCAGGGTGTCGCCCATCACGTGCGAGAAACCGACGCCGCCGCGCTCGAGCAGCGTGCCGCCTTCCAGGATGCGGGTGCGGCCGCTGCCGCGCAGGCGCTCGGTGGGCGGCTTCTCCCATGCGTCGGTGATGAACGTGCCGCCGTCCAGCGCGCTGGCGGCAGTGGTGATGCGGTCCTGCAGGTCCAGCAGGTAGGCGCGGACGGCTTGGGTATCCATGCGATCAGAAGGAGGCCGCTCGTAGGGGCGAGTCGGGCCGAGTCATACGGTTGTCACCATTGTAGCGGGCGGGCCGCGCGGGCAAGTTGGGGATCACCCGGGGTGACGGATTCCGCGCCTGCCCCATCGTGGGGCATGGGCGCGGCGGGCGGTCGCTCAATGGCGGATGGCGCGATGTCCGATATCGGTACGGTACTGGGCGCCGTCAAAGTGGATCTGCTCGATGGCGTTGTACGCCGCACGCTGCGCCGCCTTGACGGTGTCGGCCAGGCCGACCACGCATAGCACCCGGCCGCCGTTGGTGGTCAGCACGCCGTCCTTGAGCGTGGTGCCGGCGTGGAAAGTGACGCTGTCTTCGGTTTCCTTCGGGATGCCGGTGATGACGTCGCCCTTGCGCGGCGTGTCCGGGTAATTGTGGGCGGCCATGACCACGCCCAGTGCGGTGCGGCGGTCCCAGTCCAGCTCCATGCCGTCGAGCTTGCCGTCGATGGCGCGGTCGAGCACGTCGTACAGGTCGGTCTTCATGCGCGCCATGATGGGCTGCGTTTCGGGGTCGCCCATGCGGCAGTTGAATTCGAGCGTCTTGGGATTGCCTTCTGCATCGATCATCAGGCCGGCATACAGGAAACCGGTGTACGGGATGCCGTCCTTCTCCATGCCGCGGATGGTCGGCATGATGATCTCGCGCAGCGCGCGGGCGTGCAGCGTGGGCGTAACGACTGGCGCAGGGGAGTAGGCGCCCATGCCGCCCGTGTTGGGGCCGGCATCGCCGTCGAGCAGGCGCTTGTGGTCCTGGCTGGTGGCCAGCGCCACGACGTTCTTGCCGTCGCACACGACGATAAAGCTGGCTTCTTCGCCGGCCAGGAATTCTTCGATCACCACGCGTGCCCCGGCGTCGCCCAGGCGATTGTCGGCCAGCATCATGTCGATGGCGCTGTGCGCTTCTTCGACCGTCATCGCAACGACCACGCCCTTGCCGGCGGCCAGGCCGTCGGCCTTGATGACGATCGGGGCGCCTTCCTGGTCAACGTACGCATGTGCCTGCGCAGCATCACCGAAGGTCTGGTACTTGGCGGTCGGAATGCCGTGGCGGTGCATGAACGCCTTGGCGAAATCCTTCGACGATTCGAGCTGCGCGGCGGCCTTGGTCGGCCCGAAGATGCGCAGGCCCTTGGCGCGGAACAGGTCGACGATGCCGGCCGCCAGCGGCGCTTCCGGGCCCACCACCGTGAAGTGGATGCCTTCGCGCTCGGCAAAGGCGGCCAGCACTTCCGGATCCGTGATCGGGAGGTTCTGCAGGCGCTTGTCGAGCGCCGTGCCGCCGTTGCCGGGGGCCACGTACACCACCTGTACCTTGGGCGAGCGTGCCAGCTTCCATGCCAGGGCGTGCTCTCGACCGCCCGAACCGACCACCATCACTTTCATGCTGTACCTACCTGAAATTGCAAATCCGATTCGAAATCTGGAAAACAAAAACGGCGATCGTGAGGTCGATCGCCGTTATGCGCGCGTCCGG
Source organism: Ralstonia edaphi (assembly GCF_958350185.1). Classification (NCBI taxonomy): domain Bacteria; kingdom Pseudomonadati; phylum Pseudomonadota; class Betaproteobacteria; order Burkholderiales; family Burkholderiaceae; genus Ralstonia; species Ralstonia edaphi. The sequence continues at coordinate 563,390 of NZ_CATWHI010000002.1, read as the reverse complement.
GGCTTACTCCCCGATGACCGCGTTGGTGAAGACTTCCTGCACGTCGTCCAGATTTTCCAGAACGTCGAGCAGCTTCTGCATCTTGACCGCGTCTTCGCCGGTGAACACGACTTCGGTCTGCGGCTTCATGATGACTTCAGCCAGTTCCGCCTTGAAGCCGGCGGCTTCCAGCGCGGTCTTGACCTTGGCGAAATCGTGCGGCGGGCAGATGACTTCGAGCGAGCCGTCTTCGTGCGTGATGACGTCGTCTGCGCCGGCCTCCAGCGCGGCGTCCATCAGCTTGTCTTCGGGCGTGCCCGGCGCAAAGATGAACTGGCCGATGTGGTCGAACAGGAACGCGACGGAGCCCGACGTGCCCATGTTGCCGCCGTACTTGTCGAACCCGTGACGGACTTCGGCCACGGTGCGCGTGCGGTTGTCGGTCAGGCAGTCGACGATCACGGCTGCGCCGTTGATGCCGTAGCCTTCGTAGCGGATTTCTTCGTAGTTCGCGCCTTCCAGGCCGCCCACGCCGCGCTGGATGGCGCGGTTGATGTTGTCCTTGGGCATGTTCGCGTCGGTGGCCTTGTCCATGGCCAGTCGCAGGCGCGGGTTGGAGTCGGCATCGCCGCCGCCCAGACGGGCCGCCACGGTGATTTCCTTGATCAGGCGCGTCCAAATCTTGCCGCGCTTGGCGTCGGCAGCGGCTTTTTTATGCTTGATATTGGCCCATTTGGAATGACCGGCCATGAAACTCTCCGAGCGGAATGCAGTGGAATCTGGCGCTCAGATGGCGGTTTGACGCCACCTGCACGCTCTATAATCGGTCGCGGATTTTAGCATGCTGCACACGCCTGCCGCCCCGTCCATCCGGTCGATTTGGCGGTGTGTCGTCCCCCCAGATTGATCCTCGTCCAAACGCCATGACCGATCCCATCCTGATTGCCAAGAACGCCAAAGCCGAGTTGGTGCTGCTGCCCCAGCTCGCCAACCGGCATGGCTTGATCACCGGCGCCACCGGCACCGGCAAGACCGTCACCCTCCAAACCATCGCCCAGGGCCTGTCAAAGATTGGCGTACCGGTTTTCCTGGCCGACGTGAAAGGTGATCTGACCGGCATTTCGCAGCCCGGCCAGCCAAACGACAAGCTCAAGGCCCGCCTGCAGGAGCGCGGGCTGGAAGAGCCGCAATGGGCCGGTTGCCCCGTCACGTTGTGGGATGTGTACGGCGAGCGTGGCCACCCCGTGCGCGCCACCGTGTCCGACATGGGCCCGCTGATGCTTTCGCGCATGCTCGACCTGAACGACATCCAGACCGGCGTGCTGAACCTCGTCTTCAAGATTGCGGACGACGCGGGCCTCGCGCTGCTCGACATGAAAGACCTGCGCGCGATGCTCCAGCACGTTGGCGAGCATTCGTCGGACTACACGAACAAGTACGGGAATATCTCGTCGGCCAGCATCGGGGCCATTCAGCGCAACCTGATCGCGCTCGAAGAGCAGGGCGCCGACCAGTTCTTCGGCGAGCCGATGCTCGACATCAACGATCTGATGCAGACCGTGCGTGGCCAGGGCGTGATCAACATCCTGGCGGCCGACAAGCTGCTCAACGCGCCCAAGCTGTACGCGACGTTCCTGCTGTGGATGCTCTCCGAGCTGTTCGAGCATCTGCCCGAGGTGGGCGACGTGGACAAGCCCAAACTCGCTTTCTTCTTTGACGAGGCGCACCTGCTGTTCAACGATGCGCCGCCGTCGCTGCTGCAGAAGGTGGAGCAGGTGGTGCGGCTGATCCGCTCCAAGGGCGTGGGCGTGTACTTCGTGACGCAAAATCCCGCCGACGTGCCGGACACGGTGCTCGGCCAGCTCGGCAACCGCGTGCAGCACGCGCTGCGGGCCTTCACCCCGCGTGACCAGAAGGCCGTGAAGGCCGCGGCCACCACGATGCGCGCGAACCCCGAGTTCAGCATCGAAGAGGCCATCGGCGAACTGGCTGTGGGCGAGGCGCTGATCTCCATGCTGGACGAGGGCGGCCGCCCGGAAATCACGCAGCGTGCGTTTGTCGTCCCGCCCGCGTCGCGCATCGGCCCGATCTCGGACGACGAGCGTCGCACGCTGATGACGAATTCGTTGGTGGCCGGCCGTTACGACACGGCAATCGACCGTGAATCGGCGTACGAAATCCTGAGCGGCCGCGTGGCGAAGGGCGGGGCGGCATCGGCGCCGGCTCCGGGTTCCATCGGCACGGACTTCGGGGCATCGACAGGCTCAGTGCCCGCGCCTGGACCTGCACCTGCGCAACAGGAGAGCGGCGGCGGTTGGCTGGGCGATGTCGGCTCGATCCTCACGAAGGGCACGGGCCGCAGCGGTCGTGGCGATTCGATTGTCGAAACGTTGGCCAAGTCGACGATGCGCACCATCGGTTCCACCGTCGGGCGCGAAATCGTACGCGGCGTGCTGGGCAGCATTCTGGGCGGATCGAAGAAGCGCTGAGCGCATCCGACGCACCAAAGACAACAGCCGGCATTGCCGGCTGTTTTTGTTTGCGCTGAGACCGTGCGCGATCAGTTTTTCGTGCCGAACAGACGATCGCCCGCGTCGCCCAGGCCCGGGATGATGTAGGCGTTTTCATCCAGGTGCGAATCGAGCGATGCCACGAACAGCTTCACGCCCGGATGCGCCTGCTGGAACACCTCCACGCCTTCGGGCGCCGCCACGAGCGCCAGGAAGAGGATGTTCTCGTCGAGCACGCCGCGCTTCTTCATCACGTCGACCGCGTGGACGGCCGAGTAACCGGTGGCGACCATCGGATCGCACAGGATGAAGGTGCGGTCTTCCAGGTCGGGCAGCCGCACGAGGTATTCCACCGGACGGTGTTGGTCATCGCGGTACACGCCGATATGGCCGATGCGCGCCGACGGAATCAGCTCCACCAGCCCGTCGCTCATGCCCACGCCTGCGCGCAGCACCGGCACCACGGCCAGCTTGCGACCCGCGATGACGGGCGCTTCCATCGGGCCCATCGGCGTGTCGATGTGGCGGCTGGTCAGCGGCAGATTGCGCGTGATTTCGTAGCCCATCAGCAGCGTGATCTCACGCAGCAGCTCGCGGAACGTGCGCGTGGACGTGTCCTTGTCGCGCATGTGCGTGAGCTTGTGCTGGATCAGCGGGTGATTGAGGATGAACAGGTTCGGAAAGCGCGGATCTTGTTTCATGGCGGCAAGGGATTCTCAGATGGGGCGCATTGTACCGGCGCACCCCGTGTCGATTTTGGAAGCGCTCAGCGGCGGCCGCGCATGAGGAGCACATACACCACGGCGGAGATCGCGAGGCCCACGAACCACGCATACGTGTACAGCGCTTCGAACACGCCCGGCACGCTGGCGACGAACCCGGCCTGCTTGAAGAAGCCCGGCAGATTGGGCAGCACGCCGATGATGAGCGCGACGATGGCGCGGCCGTTCCAGCCGTTGCCGTAACCGTACGGGCCGTCTACGCGGAACAGTTCTCCGGTCTTGAGCACCGTGCGGCGCACCAGGAAGTAATCGACCATCATGATGCCGGCCACAGGGCCCAGCAGCGCGCCGTAACCAACCAGCCACGTGAAGATGTAGCCCTTCGTGGTTTCCAGGATCTTCCACGGCATCATGGCCAGGCCGATGCCCGCCGTGATGTAGCCGCCGATGCGGAACGAGATGCGGTGCGGCGCCAGGTTCGAGAAGTCATACGCCGGCGAGACCACGTTGGCGGCGATGTTCGTCATCAGCGTGGCGGTGATCAGCGCCAGCAGGGCCACGATGACCGACGGGCCGGTCATCTTGCCGGCCAGCGTGACCGGATCCCAGATGGCCTGACCGTAGATGACCACCGTGGACGACGTGACCAGCACGGCCACCAACGCCAGCAGCCCCATCGGCAGCGGCAGGCCGATCGCCTGCCCGACCAGCTGATCGCGCTGGCTGCGTGCAAAGCGGGTGAAGTCGGGAATGTTCAGCGCCAGCGTGGCCCAGTAGCCGACCATGGCGGTGAGCGACGGCCAGAAGAAGCCCCAGAACTCGCCGGCGCGCTTGCCGCCTGCAGAAAACGCCGACGGCGCCGACAGCATCGGGCCAAAGCCGCCCGCATGGACATACGCCCACCAGACCAAGCCCAGCGCGGCCAGGATCAGCAGCGGGGTCGCCAGCGCCTGGAAGCGCTTGATCGATTCGAGCCCCTTGGTGATCAGCCAGATGTGCAGCGCCCAGAACAGCAGGAAGCAGAATCCCTGGCCGGGGTTGATGCCCAGCCCCGGAATGTTGCTGCCGACCAGCATGTTGTCGGTGACGACGTTGAGGATCGTGTAGATCGCCTGGCTGCCGAGCCACGTCTGGATGCCGAACCAGCCGCACGCCACGATGGCCCGCAGAATGGCCGGCAGTTGCGCTCCGCGCACGCCGAACGACGCCCGCACCAGCACAGGAAAGGGAATGCCGTACTTGGTGCCAGCGTGGCCCACCAGCACCATCGGCACGAGCACGATCAGGTTGCCGAGGAACACCGTCAGCACCGCCTGCCACCAGTTCATGCCCTCGCTCATCAGCCCCGAAGCCAGCATGTAGGCCGGCACCGACACCACCATCGACACCCACAGCGCGGCGTAATTGGTCGCCGTCCAGGTGCGGGCCGCGGGCGGCGTGGGGTTGAGGTCTTCGTTCCAGAGGGTCGGGTCGGGTGCCCCGGCGGCATCCGCGGAAAAGGCGGAAGAGGTGGTTTGGCTCATGTCGATGTGGGATCCGTTGTCGTTGTAGATATTCGGAATGCAGGCGCGATTGTACGGCGCTCCCCGGCGTGCTCAAGCGAAAGCTGTGCCAAGTGCAGCGCACCCCGCGCCGGAACGTTTTGTTGAATTCCAATACAATCGACGACGCTCTCCAACACCGCCCGCGGTTCTTCCGCGTTCCGCTGTGAACACCGCGTCCTCTGCGTCCACCACTCCCGCAAGAACCACCGACACCGGCGGGCTGCTGCTTGCCTCCGCGGGCGCTGTGCTGTTTTCCGCCAAGGCCATCGTCGCCAAGCTGATGTATCGCTACCAGGTGGACGCTGTCATGGTCATCACCCTTCGCATGCTGCTGGCCGCGCCGCTGTTCATGGCGATGGGGTGGTGGCAGTCGCGCCGTGCGGAGCCCCTGACCGTGCCCGACCGCTGGCGCATCGTCGGCTTGGGGCTGATCGGCTATTACCTCTCCAGCTTTCTCGACTTCCTCGGACTGCAGTACATCACGGCCGGGCTGGAGCGGCTGATCCTCTTTCTGACGCCGTCGTTCGTGCTGCTGATCACGTCGACGGTATTCAAGCGGCGCATTACCGGCTTGCAGTGGGTGTCGCTGGCGCTGGCCTATGCCGGCATCGTGCTGGTGTTCGCGCACGACCTGAACCTGGGGGGCAACAACGTCTGGCTGGGCGGCGGGTTGGTGCTTGCCAGCGCCGTCAGCTACGGTATCTATCTGCTGGCCAGCGGTGAGCTGGTCAAGCGCGTGGGTTCGATGCGGCTCGTCGCCTATGCGATGTGCGTGTCGACCGCGGCTTGTATCGTCCAGTTTCTGGTGCTGCGGCCGATGTCGGCGCTGGTGTTGCCGTGGCAGGTGTATGGGCTGTCGGCCATCAACTCGGTGTTCTGTACGGTGGCGCCGGTCACGATGACGATGATGGCGGTGGCGCGCGTGGGTGCGCCGGTGGCGTCCCAGGCGGGCATGATCGGCCCGGTGTCGACGCTGCTGCTGGGCTGGTGGCTGTTGGGCGAGCCGATCACGATTTGGCAGATTGCCGGCAGCGCGCTGGTGCTTGCCGGTATGGCGCTGCTGTCACGCCGTCGCGGCTGACGGGCGGCCGATCGAAATAATCCAAATAACAATCACAAGGAGTCAGACACATGGACTTGGGCCTGAAAGGCAAGCGTGCCCTGGTGTGCGGCGCAAGCAAGGGATTGGGCTTTGCGTGCGCCGACGCGCTGGCTGCCGAAGGCGTGGACGTGGTGATTGTCGCGCGCGGTGCCGAAGCGTTGTCGGCAGCGGCCGAGCGCATCCGCACGGCGCATGGCGTGCGCGTGGAAGCCGTGGCGACCGACATCACCACGCCGGAAGGCCGCGCCGAAGCGCTGCTCGCGTGCGAGCGCCTGGGCGGCTCGCCCGACATCCTCATCAACAATGCAGGCGGCCCGCCGCCGGGCAACTTCCGCGATTGGGATCGCGACGCATGGAATGCCGCGCTCAACGCCAACATGCTCACGCCCATCGACCTCATCAAAGCCACCGTCGACAAGATGATCGAGCGCCGCTGGGGCCGCATCGTCAATATCACCAGCGGTGCGGTCAAGGCGCCGATCGACGTGCTGGGTTTGTCCAACGGCGCGCGCTCCGGACTGACCGGCTTCGTGGCCGGCCTGGCCCGTGAAGTCGCCAAGCACGGCGTGACCATCAACAATCTGCTGCCGGGCCAGTTCGAGACCGACCGCCTGACCAAGACGCTGGAAGCGGGCGCCAAGGCGGCCGGCATCAGCGCAGAAGAGAATTTCGACCGCAAGCGGCAGGGCAATCCGGCCCGACGCTTCGGCCAACCTGCCGAATTTGGCGCCGTGTGTGCCTTCCTGTGCAGCCAGCACGCCGGCTACCTGAATGCCCAAAACATCCTGCTGGATGGCGGCAGCTTCCCTGGCACCTTTTAAGCCAATCGACATGACCACCCTTACGCCAATTACGCCCGAAAGCGCAGTCCGCAAACGCCGCGTCGCCCTGATCGCACACGACCACAAGAAAGACGACATGGTCGCTTTCGCACAAACACACCAGGCCTTCCTCTCGCAATGCGACCTGCTGGCGACCGGCACCACCGGCGGCCGGCTGGAGAAGGAAGTCGGCCTGACCGTGCAGCGCATGCTGTCCGGCCCGTGGGGCGGCGACCTGCAGATTGGCGCGCAACTGGCCGAAGGCCGTGTCGACGCCGTCATCTTCCTGCGCGACCCGATGACGCCGCAGCCGCACGAACCCGACATCAACGCGCTGGTCCGTGCCTGCGACGTCCACAACATTCCCTGCGCCACCAACCTCGCAACCGCCGACCTGGTGATGTCGGCCCTGCAACGGGTGGCGCCCGACCCGAAGGAGATCCACGCATGACACAAGCGAAAGCCATCCGCATCTTCGAGACCGGCGGTCCGGAAGTAATGCAGTACGTCGATGTCGACGTGCCCGCGCCCGGCCCCGGCGAGGCCACCATCAAGCAGCACGCCATCGGCCTGAACTACATCGACGTCTATTTCCGCACCGGGCTGTATCCGCAGCCGCTGCCCGGCGGCATCGGCATGGAAGCCTCAGGGGTGGTGGAAGCCGTGGGCGAGGGCGTGACGCACGTCAAGCCCGGCGACCGCGTCGCCTATGCCGGCCGCCCGACCGGCGCCTACGCTGCGGTGCGTACGATGCCGGCCGACATTCTCGTGCGCCTGCCGGATGCGATCGACTTTGAAACCGGCGCAGCGATGATGCTGCAGGGCATGACCGCGCAATACCTGATCCGCGACAGCTACCGCGTGCAGCCCGGCGATACGGCGCTGTTTCACGCAGCCGCTGGCGGGGTGGGTTTGATTGCTTGCCAGTGGCTGAAGGCGCTTGGCGCCACGGTGATCGGCACCGTCGGCAGCGATGCCAAGGCTGAACTTGCCCGCGCGCACGGCTGCGATCACACCATCGTCTACACGCGCGAGAACTTCACCGAACGCGTGCGCGAAATCACGGGCGGCAAGGGCGTGCCGGTGGTCTACGACGGCATTGGCAAAGACACGTTCACGGGCTCGCTGGATTGCCTCGCGCCGCGCGGGATGATGGTCACGTACGGCAACGCATCGGGGCCGGTGCCGCCGGTTGACCTCAGCGTGCTGAGCGCAAAAGGCTCGCTCAAGATCACGCGGCCGACGCTGATGACGTACACGGCGCGGCGCGAGCTGCTGGAACCGATGGCGGCAGAGTTGTTTGATGTGGTGAGCAGCGGCAAGGTGAAGATCGAGATTCACCAGCGCTACGAACTGCAGAACGCGGCGCAGGCGCACCGCGATCTGGAAGCGCGCAAGACGACCGGGTCGACGATCCTCCTGCCGTAAGTTGAGACGTTACCGCCCGGAGGGCTTCACCCGCCGGGCGGCGGCAAAGCGCGCATCCTCGCGCACGCGGTGGGGCAGGCCGCGCAGCAGCATGTGCAGCGCGAACGGCACCAGCACAATGTCGTCCACCCAGCCGATTACCGGGATGACATCCGGGATCAGGTCGACCGGCGATACCACATACCCCACCAGCAGCAGCGCAGCCGGCGCGAGCCACCACGGCTTGTCGGGATGGCGCAGCGCAAACCACAGCAGGCGCACGTCGTTGCGCACCACGCTCCACAGGCGGAAAAGTCGTCCGAACATCGTGGGCTCCTTGATGAAAAGCCGGCGTCACATGAGGGCGTTTGGCCAGCAAACCATCGTATCAGCTTGGGGAAACGGCCCGGTTTTCAAGGTGGGGCCCCATCGTCCATGAAAAAAGCCGGCCCTCTTACGAGGTGCCGGCTTTTTGCCACGACGGATCTGTTCAAGGTCCGTCGCGCGCAGCAGGACCGTGGGCAGGTTAGCCCGGAATCTTGCCTTCCACGCCTTCCACGTAGAACTTGATGCCGTGCAGGAAGCCGTCGTCGGCGACCTTGTCGGCGGGCAGGACTTCCTTGCCGGTGTTGTCCTTGAGCGGACCCTTCCAGATCGGTGCCGAGCCGTCGATGATGCCCTTCTTGCGGGTTTCGATCAGCGTCTTCACGTCTTCCGGCACCACAGCGTTGTAGGCGCCCAGGTCGATGGCGCCTTCCTTCAGGCCCCACCACACGGTTTCCGGCTTCCACTTGTTGTCGAGCACGTCGCCGACGACCTTGGTGTAGTACACGCCCCACTTGTTCATCGAGGCGGCCAGGTGGGCCTTCTCGCCGAACTTGGTCATGTCGCTGTCCCAGCCGATGGCGTAGACGCCTTTTTCCTGGGCCGTTTGCACGACGGCGGCGGAGTCGGTGTTCTGCATCAGCACGTCGACGCCCTGGCCGATGAGCGTGGTGGCCGCTTCGCGCTCCTTGCCCGGGTCAAACCACTTGTTGACCCACACCACGCGGGTGGTGGCCTTGGGGTTGACGCTGCGCGCGCCCAGCGTGAACGAATCGATGTTGCGGATCACCTCGGGGATGGGCACCGAACCCACCACGCCGAGCTTGCCCGACTTGCTCATCTTGCCGGCCACCACGCCCGCGAGGTACGCGCCTTCATACGTGCGCACGTCGTACTGGCCGAGGTTGTCGGCGGTCTTGAAACCGGTGGCGTGCTCGAACTTCACGTCCGGGAATTCCTTGGCGACCTTGAGCATCGATTCCATGAAGCCGAAGCTCGTGCCAAAGATGACCTTGTTGCCTTGCGTGGCGAGATCGCGGAACACGCGCTCGGCGTCCGCAGCGCTTTCGGGGACGCTCTCGACGAAGCTGGTCTTGACCTTGTCGCCGAACTTGGCTTCGACCTCCTTGCGGCCGGCGTCGTGGGCGTACGTCCAGCCTGCGTCGCCCACCGGGCCGACGTAGACGAACGCAACCTTCAGCGGCTCATTGGCCGGCGCCGGTGCGGCAGCGGCGGGGGCCGACGACGCTGCGGGCGCGGCATTGCCGCCGGCGTTGTCGTTGGACTTGCCGCAACCCCAGAGGGTCAGGGCAGCGCCGGCGGCCAGGGCGGCCAGCGTGATCCTGCGAGTGACGTTCATCGATTTCTCCTGTTGTGTGGCTCGTTGACTGTGTTGAAGCAAATAAAAGCGGAATGCAGAAGCTGAGGCTGCATGCAGTTTAGGCAGCCCCGGGGCGGAACGGCTTGCCAAGCGATGCGGGCATGTTCAGGCGAATCCAGTCCGGATTGCGCGAGATGATGGCCAGCACGACGATGGTGGCCGCAAACGGCGCCATCGACAGAATCTGCGACGGCACCGACACGCCCATCCCTTGCAGGTGGAATTGCAGGATCGTCACCCCGCCGAACAGCAGCGCACCGAACAGGATGCGCAGCGGGCGCCAGGTGGCAAACGTGGTTAGCGCCAGGGCAATCCAGCCGCGGCCGGCGACCATGTTCTCGACCCACATCGGCGTGTAGACCAGCGACAGGTACGCGCCTGCCAGCCCGCAGCATGCGCCGCCAAACAACAGCGCGCCAAAGCGGACGGTGCGCACCGGATAGCCAAGTGCATGCGCCGACTCCGGCGATTCACCGATCGCGCGCAGCGTGAGGCCAGCACGCGTCTTGAACAGGAACCACGCAATCGCGCCGCACAGCAGCAGGCTGAAATAGACCATCCAGTGGTGCGCGAAGAGGGCGGGGCCGACAAACGGGATCGACTCCAGCCCGGGGATGCCGTGCGCCTGCGCCGGCAGCGACATGCCGACAAAGCGCTGGCCCATGAAGGCCGACAGCCCGGTGCCGAAAATCGACAGCGCGAGGCCCGTGGCGACCTGGTTGGTGACGAGCACCAGCGCGAGCCATGCAAACAGGGACGCCATCACCATGCCGGCAATCGCGCCGGCAGCAAAACCCAGCAGCGGAATCTGCGTCTGGTAGCCGACCATGAAGCCGACCACGGCCGCCACCAGCATCATCCCTTCGGCGCCGAGGTTGAGCACGCCGGAGCGCTCGTTCATCAAGAGGCCCAGGGCGGCGAGCAACAGCGGGGTGCCGGCGTTGATCGACGCGGCGATCAGGGGAGCGAGACTTTCCATATCAGTGGTGCGCGCGCCAGCGCAGGCGGTATTCGATGAGCGTGTCGCAGGCGAGCAGGAAGAACAGCAGCATCCCCTGGAACACTCCGGTAATGGCCGACGGCAGCCCCAGGCGCGATTGCGCAAGCTCGCCGCCGATATAGAAGAGCGACATCACGATCGCGCCCAGCACGGTGCCGACCGGATTCAGACGCCCGACGAACGCCACCACGATGGCCGCAAAGCCGTAGCCGGGGGAAATGGATGGCAGCAGTTGCCCGATCGGCCCGGTGACTTCGAAGGCGCCGGCAACGCCTGCCAGGCCGCCCGACACCAGCAGCGCCGTCCACAGCGCCGCCCGCGACGAGAAACCTGCATAGCGCGCGGCTTGCGGCGCCAGGCCACCGACTTGAAGGCGATAGCCCGCAAAGCTGCGAAAGACGAACAACGTCATCGCCGCCGTCATCACGAGCATGAACAGGAAGCCGACGTGCAGGCGCGTGCCGGCCACGAGCGTCGGCAGAACGAATGCGCTGTCGAACACGATCGACTGCGGGAAGTTCATGCCGTTCGGGTCTTTCAACGGCCCGTTGACCACGTACAGCAGCAGCAACTGCGCGATGTAGGTGAGCATCAGCGAGACGAGGATTTCGTTGGCATGAAAGCGATCGCGCAGCAGCGCGGTGATCGCCGCCCACAGCGCACCGCCAATGAGGCCGGCAACGATGGCCAGCACCAGCGCAACGCCGCCGGGGATGGCGGGCGTCGGCGTATCGAAGTAGATGATGGTGGCCGCTGCAAAGATGCCGCCCACGATGAGCTGCCCCTCCGCGCCGATGTTCCACACGTTGGCGCGATAGCACACCGACAAGCCCAGCGCGCACAGCACCAGCGGCACGGTCTTGAGCAGCACTTCACCAATCGCCCGCTTGCTGACCAGCGGTTCGACCAGGAACACGCGCAGGCCCGCCACCGGATCCTTGCCGAGCAGCGCGAACAGCAGCAAGCCGAACACCATCGTCAGCACCAGCGCGATGAGCGGCGAGGCGTAGGCCATGGTGCGCGACGGAATGGCCCGCAGCTCGAGCGAAACCGGCAGCGCCAGGCGGCTGCCATGCATGACATCAGCCATGGACTACCTCCGAGCTGGCGGCGGCCGGCGCCGACGCTTTGTCCCACATGCCGCTCATCCACAGGCCGATCTGTTCGCGGTCGGTGGCGTGCGTGGGCGTGGAGGGCGAGAGGCGCCCATTGGCGATCACGTGCAGGCGATCGCACAGCGCAAAAAGTTCGTCGAGTTCTTCCGACACGATGAGGATGGCGCAGCCCCCCGCCTTGAGCGCGAGGATTTCGTTGTGGATCTGCGCCGCCGCGCCCACGTCGACGCCCCAGGTGGGTTGCGCCACGATGAGCACGCGCGGCGCGCATTCGATTTCGCGGCCGACGATGAATTTCTGCAGGTTGCCGCCCGACAGGCTTTTGGCCAATGCATCGGGGCCGCCAGCCTTTACGCCAAACCGGCTGATGATGGCGGTAGCCAGCTTGGCGGCGGCTTTCTTGTCGATGAGCCCGCCGCGCACCTGCGGCGCACGCTGATGCGTCAGCAGCGTATTCGCTGCCAGCGACAGCGAGGGCACGGCGCCGCGCCCCAGGCGCTCTTCCGGCACGAACGACAGCCCGCGCTTGCGGCGCGCACGCGGGTCCAGCTTGGCGACCGGCTCGTTGCCGATGCTGATGGTCTGTGCCGACGCGCGGGTGTCTTCGCCGGACAGGGCTGCCAGCAGTTCCTGTTGCCCGTTGCCCGATACGCCTGCAATGCCGACGATCTCGCCGCTGCGCAATTGCAGGGCGATGTCACGCAGCTCCGTCGCAAAGGCGTGGGCCTTGGGCAGCGACAGGCCGGCCACCTCCATGCGCACCTCGCCCGGTGTGGTCTGGGGGCGCAATTCGCGCGGAGGCTCGCCACCGATCATCATGCGCGACAGCGACGCCGCCGTTTCCTGGCGCGGGTCGCACACGCCCGTGACCTTGCCCATGCGCATCACCGTGGCGGTGTGGCACAGGGCCTGGATCTCGTCGAGCTTGTGGCTGATGTAGAGGATGCTCGTGCCTTCTGCGGCCAACTGGCGCAGCGTCACGAAGAGCTTTTCGACGGCCTGCGGCGTCAGCACCGAGGTCGGCTCGTCAAGGATCAGCAGGCGCGGCTTAGTGAGCAGCGCGCGCACGATTTCCACGCGCTGGCGCTCGCCCACGGAAAGCGTATGCACATGGCGATGCGGCTCCAGCGGCAGGCCGTATTTCTCGCCCGTGCTGCGCACCTGGTCAGCCACGTCGCGCAGGTCGGTGCCTGCGGGCAGGCCGAGCAGGATGTTCTCCGCCACCGTGAGCGTGTCGAACAGCGAGAAGTGCTGGAACACCATGGCGATGCCCAGCGCGCGCGCCTGGTGCGGATTGGCGATCTCGACGCGCTGGCCGTCGAGCTGCATCTCACCGGCGTCAGGCTGCACCGCGCCGAAGATGATCTTCATCAGCGTCGACTTGCCGGCGCCGTTTTCGCCCAGCACGGCGTGGATCTCGCCCGGCGCGACAGTCAGGCTGACGCCGTCGTTGGCGACCACGCTCGGGTAGCGCTTGGTCATGCCCGTCAGCGACAGGCGTGGTGGGAGTGGTGTCACAACAGTTGGCTCGTGGTTTCCGTGCCGCTCACCGTGCGGATATGCATCGGAGGCGGTCTCTTTTTGGGTGTTGACGACACTTCACAACAGGCAACGCCGACGCAGGTTCGCGCCGACGCATCGCAGCAATCATCATGGTTGAGTGATGCTTGCCATCAGCCGCAAATTATATCGTTCGGCATCGCGCCGGGCGGCGATTTCGGCCCGCTTGCGCCTGCCTCGTACGAGGGGTGGCGGAGTGCAAATCCCGTGCCGGGCGCATTGGGGCCATTTGCCGGTTGCAGCTTGTCATGCCGACGTATGCAGGTGGCACGCGCAGCCCTCGGGTGGGGCGCGCAGGCCGTCTTGCACCTGCCCGGTGCGCGCACGCGGCGCGCCGCTTTGCGCTACAGTTCTCGGTTTGCTCCGGCGCGGGCCTCCCGTCTGCCGGCGCGTCAAGTTCTCCCTTCATGACTGCTCCCGCTCCCGCACGATCCCGCATGCCCGGCCCAATCCCTGGCTGGCTCCTGCTGCTTGGCGCGCTTACGGCCATCGGCCCGCTGTCGGTCGACATGTACCTGCCGAGCCTGCCAACCATCGCGCGCGATCTGAATACGTCGTCGGCTGCGGCGGGGCTCACGCTGACCGTTTTCCTGATCAGCCTTGCAATCGGCCAGCTCATCTACGGCCCGGCCAGCGATCGGTTTGGCCGCAAGCCGCCGCTCTACATCGGCCTGGCGATGTACGTCGCAGCCTCCATCGGCTGCGCCTTCGCCAAGGACGCCACGATGCTGGCCGTGCTGCGCGGCGTGCAGGGGTTTGGCGGCTGTGCGGGCATGGTCATCGCGCGTGCTGCCGTGCGCGATCGCATGGATCCGGCCGGTGCCGCACAGGCGTATTCGACGCTGATGCTGGTGATGGGCGTGGCGCCCATTCTGGCGCCGATGATTGGCGGCGCGGTGCTGCAGTTCGCAACGTGGCGCGTCATCTTCGCCTTGCTGACGGCATTTGGGGTGCTGTCGCTGGTGGCGGTGCATTACCTGATGCGCGAGTCGCTGGCGCCTGAGCAGGCGCGCAAGCTGGCAGTCGGCCACGTGCTGCGCGACTACTGGGAGCTCCTGCGCGATCACCACTACGCTGCCTATATGTGGTGCGGGGCGGTGTTTCTGTCGGGCATGTTTGCGTACATCACCGTGTCGTCGTTCGTGCTGATCGATGGTTACGGGCTGACCCCGTCGCACTATGCATGGGTGTTCGGCAGCAATGCGGCCGGGATGATCGCCGCCTCGCGCGTCAATGTGCGGCTGGTGCGCAAGTATTCGCCGGCGCGCGTGCTGCGGCGGGCGCTGTGGGTGCCGGCCATCACGAGCGTGTTGGCCGCCGCGGCGGCTGCGGCAGGCTTTACGCCGCTGCCGCTCGTGCTCGCGGCGCTGTTCTGCTACATCGCGTCGATCGGCTGCATTTCACCTAACACCGGCGCGCTCGCAATGGCGGGGCAGGGCGCGCGTGCGGGGACGGGCTCGGCGCTCATGGGCGCCATGCAATTCGGCCTGGGCATGGTGACGGGCACGGTGGTCGCCGCCATCGGGCAGACCGCACTGCCGCTGCTGGGCATGATGGCTGTGTGCGCCATCGTCGCGCTCCTTCTGGGCCTGCGCATCACGCGCGAAGAGCCCGCCGCCTGACTCTCACTTCCGGTCTCGATCTACGCCTCTTGTTCTAGGGGCGTCTTCATCCTTTCATATGACTTTGGCATAACATGCCCGTCACGCTGATCGTGTTCGGCACCTATGATGAGTGCAGCCGGACCGCGTTCAGCACCGACTTGGCCCTGAGTGACTAAGGGTTACTTCTTATACAGAATTTATCGACAATTTATTAACGTATCGCTTTCGTTTTCAAACGCGCGTCGTTTTGCCGGGATCTTCCCGCCAACGGTGCAGACGAGACGGGGGTTAAGTTGCAGTGCACGATTCACCGGCTGGGCGAACTCGCGCTGTTGTGCGAAGTGCCGCCACCGGCCACCCTGAATTGCCAGCAGCGGATCTGGGCCATGGCGTCGCGCGCGTCCAACTGGGCGGGCGTGGTCGACGTGGTGCCCGGCATGAACAACCTCACGCTCGTGTTCGGCCCGCTGGCCGATGCGCAGCGATTGACCACCCAACTGCGCGAAGCCTGGGACGAAAGCCAGGCGCTGGTGGCCGACGGCAAACTCGTCGACATCGAAGTCGCCTATGGCGGTGACGAAGGTCCGGATCTGCGCGAAGTCGCCAAGCACACCGGCCTGAGTACGGCTGAAGTCGTGCGCCGCCACACTGCGCCGGAATACATCGTCTATTTCCTGGGCTTCCAGCCCGGCTTTGCCTACATGGGCGGGCTCGACAAGTCGCTCGCCACACCGCGTCGCGCCGAACCGCGCATGGCCGTGCCGGCTGGCTCGGTCGGCATCGGCGGCGAGCAGACCGGCATCTACCCGGCCGCATCCCCCGGTGGCTGGCAACTGCTTGGCCGCACAGACGCGGCGCTCTTCATGCCGCAGCGCAATCCCCCCACGCTGTTGGCGCCTGGAGACCGCATCCGCTTTGTTGCCTCGAAGGTGCGCGCATGAGTTCGAAACCCCAACCCATGATCGAGATCGTGCGGGCCGGCGTGCTGGCGTCTGTGCAGGACCTGGGCCGCACCGGCTATCGCCGCTTTGGCGTGTGCACGTCGGGCGCGCTGGATCCGCTGTCGCTGTATGTCGGCAACCGCCTGGTCGGCAACCGCAGTGATGCCGCGGGCATCGAGTTCACGCTGGGCAACGCCACGCTTCGCTTCCACGCCAATGGATTGATCGCGCTGACGGGCGCCGATTGCCGCGCCACGCTCGACGGCGCGCCGGTCCATGCATGGCGCGCCATTCCCGTGCAGCGCGGTCAGACGCTGACATTGCGTGTGGCGCAGGGCGGCGTGCGCGCGTATCTCTGCGTGGCCGGCGGCATCGATGTGCCGGAGATGATGGGCTCGCGCAGCACCGATCTGAAAGCCGGCTTCGGCGGCTTCGAAGGCCGCCCGCTCAAGGACGGCGACAGGCTGCCCGTGCTGCCCGCCGATACGACGTATGCCCCTGACATCAGCGGTGACATCGTTGCCGTGAAGGCAGCCCGCTGGACGTTCGACCGCGCGCAGAAGGACACGCCGGTCATGCGCGTACTGCCCGGTCCTGAATACGACGATTTCGTTGCCGACGCACAAGCCGCATTCTGGGAATCGGACTGGACGCTCACGCCCAACAGCAACCGCATGGGCTTTCGCCTCCAGGGGCCGGAACTCCAACGCAAGAAGCAGCGCGGCGGCGATCTGCTCTCGCACGGCGTGGTGCCGGGCGTGATCCAGGTGCCGCCGTCCGGACAGCCCATTGTGCTAATGGCCGATGCGCAAACCACCGGCGGCTATCCGAAGATCGGCTCCGTCATCCTGGCCGACCAATGGCGCCTGGCGCAGATTCCGCTCGGTACGCGCGTGCGCTTCGAGCGTGTGACGCTGGAAGAGGCCGAAGCCGCCCGCGCCGACGTGGCACGGTATCTGCAGCAAATCGAAACCGCGCTGGACTGGCAACGCCAAGGCATTCTGTCGAGCGCGCATCGCACCGCCAAGACGCGACTGAACGCCTGATGCACCGGAAGACAACATCATGACTGCAATTGATCTGAACGCCGACCTCGGCGAAGGCTGCGATACCGACGAGGCGCTCCTCACCCTGGTGAGTTCCGCCAACATCGCCTGCGGCTGGCACGCCGGCGACGTCAACACGATGCGCCAGACGGTGAGCTGGGCGCTGCGCCAGGGCGTTTCGATCGGCGCGCATCCGAGCTTTCCCGATCGCGAAAACTTTGGCCGTACTGAAATGCACCTCCCGCCGGATGAAATCTACGCGGGCGTGCTGTTCCAGATCGGTGGCCTTTCGGCGATCGTGCGTGCGCAGGGCGGCAAGCTGGCGCACGTGAAGGCGCACGGCGCGCTGTACAACCAGGCTTCGCGCGATCGGCCGCTGGCCATGGCGATCGTGCGCGCGATCCGTGATTTCGATCCGTCGCTGGTGGTGTTTGGCCTGGCGGGCGGTGAGCTGGTCAAGGCCGCGCGTGAACTTGGCCTGCAGGCCAAGGAAGAGGTGTTTGCCGATCGCGGTTACAACCCGGACGGCTCGCTCGTCAAACGCGGCACGCCCGGCGCCCTCATCGACAGCGAAGATGCCGCGCTGGACCAGACGCTGACGATGGTGCGCGAGCAGCGCGTGAAGGCCATCGACGGCACGTGGGTTCCGATCCGCGCGGAAACGGTTTGTCTGCACGGCGACGGCGCGCATGCGCTGGCGTTCGCGCGACGCATTCGGGAACGGCTTGGCAGCGAAGGCATCGCTGTCCGTGCCGGCGCCTGAGCCACGGCCCCGTCCTTCCAGCGGGGCTTTTTATTAACTTGGGGGGAAGCACCACATGGGTACGGCAGTGAATCTATGGCCGCTGATCGGGGTGGTCGTCATCATCGCGGGGTTCATCCTGCGATTCAATCCGATGCTGGTGGTGGCTGTGGCCGCCATCGCCACCGGTTTTGCGGCATCGATGTCCATCGAACAAATCCTGACGGCGATCGGGACGGGCATCATCAAGACGCGGACCTTGCCGCTGATCATCCTGCTGCCGCTCGCGGTGGTGGGCCTGCTCGAGCGCCACGGCTTGCGTGAACACGCGCAGAACTGGATTTCGCGCATTCAATCGGCCACCGTTGGCCGTCTGCTGATCGTCTACCTCGCCGTGCGCGAGCTGACGGCAGCTGCCGGTCTGACGAGCCTCGGCGGTCATCCGCAGATGGTGCGTCCGCTGCTGGCCCCGATGGCCGAAGGCGCCGCCGAAAACCGTTTCGGCAAGCTGCCGGCGCCGGTGCGCGAACGCCTGCTGGCCTTCTGCGCCGCCACCGACAACGTCGGCCTGTTCTTCGGCGAAGACATCTTCGTGGCCTTCGGCGCCATCGCGCTGATGCACACGTTCCTGCTCGGCTCGGGCATCGACGTGGAACCGCTGCATATCGCCGTGTGGGGCATCCCGACTGCGGTCTGTGCGTTCCTGATCCACTCGGTGCGCCTCAAGCGCCTGGACGGCTGGCTTGCCCGTGAAATGGGTAACCAGCGCGGCGCCGCCGGCAATACCAACACGGCTGCGGCCAAGCAGGGGTAAGCCATGATTCTGTCGATCAACTATCTGTACTGGCTGGCCGGGATCATCCTGACGATCACCGCGCTGATGACCTTTGCCGACAAGAACCACCCGCGCCGCTGGACCACGGGCCTGTTCTGGGCGATCTTCGCCGTCATCTTCCTTGTTGGCGACAAGCTCCCGCCCATCGTGGTGGGCGTGGGTGCCGTGGTGATGGCACTGCTGGCCGGCACGGGCGGCGTGACGCTGGGCAAGCACGGTGAACTGCCGGCGGAAGAGCGCCGCGCATCCGCCAAGCGCCTGGGCAACCGCCTCTTCATTCCGGCGCTGACCATTCCGCTGGTCACCGTCATCGGCAGCGTATTCCTGAAGGACGTGAAGATCGGCGGCGATTTGCTGCTCGATCCGAAGAACCAGACCTTCGTCTCGCTGGGCCTGGGCTGCATCATCTCGCTGGCGCTGGCGTGCTGGTTGACGCGTGACACGCCGGTGCAGGCGATGCGTGAGTCGCGTCGGCTGACGGAGTCGCTCGGCTGGGCGCTGGTGCTGCCGCAGATGCTGGCCATGCTGGGTCTCGTCTTTGCCGATGCCGGTGTGGGCAAGGCCGTGGCGCACCTGACCACCGCCTACATCAACATGGACTATCGCCTCGTCGCGGTCATCGTCTATTGCGTGGGCATGGCGTTGTTCACCGTCATCATGGGCAACGGCTTTGCGGCGTTCCCGGTCATGACGGGCGGGGTGGGGGTGCCCATTCTGGTGGGCGTGTTCCATGCCAACCCCGCCGTGATGGCGGCGATCGGCATGTTCTCGGGCTACTGCGGCACGCTGATGACCCCGATGGCGGCGAACTTCAATATCGTGCCCGCCGCGCTGTTGGAGTTGTCCGATAAGAACGCTGTGATCAAAGCGCAAGTCCCGACCGCGCTACTGTTGCTTGCAGCCAATATCGTGCTCTTGTACTTCCTGATGCTTCACTAATCGTGTTTAATGCGACGCGTGCGGTGCGCGTCACGCTGGCGGTTCTCAGCCGGCAGACGCCACCGAGCGCGGTCGCTGCCCGCGAGACAAGGGCACGCGGTCGTAGACCTCGCATCGTGCTCTTCTCCGGGGGGATTCATGAGCAGCCAGATGACGAGCGGCCGTTCCATGTCGGGACGCCGCTTTTTTTGTGTTCTCGCAGCCAGCGCGCTGTCGTTGATTTCCGCCGCGCAAGCCCGTGCGGAAACGCTCCGAGTGGCCACGCCGTATCCGGCCCTCAATTTCCATACGCAAAACCTGCAGGCCTTCGCAAGTGCCGTCAGCAGCGCCACCAATGGCGGGCTCAAGCTTGAGGTCTATCCGAACGGCACGCTGCTCAAGCCGGCCGCCATCTTTGACGGCGTCAAGGACGGCAAGGCCGAGGCGGGCGAAGTGATGCTGTCGACGTTGGCCCAGCGCGATCCGCTGTTCGGCGTAGATTCGATCCCCTTCGTGGTATCGGGCTACAACGATGCGCGCCTGCTGTGGGATGCCTCGCGCAGCCACATCGAAGCGTTGATGAAGGCCAACGGATTGCGTCTGCTGTACGCCGTGCCCTGGCCGCCACAGAACCTGTATTCCGAAACACCGATTGCCCGTTTGTCTGACCTGAAGGGACATCGTTTGCGCACGTATAACGCGGCGCAAAAGCGCATTGCCGAGTTGTATGGCGCGCAGGCCGTGCAGGTGGAAGCCGCCGATCTGACCGCCGCGATTGCCGGTGGCCGCATCGACACCATGGTCACCTCGCCGTCCACCGGTCTGGAGACGAAGGCCGGCCAGCGCATGACCTACTACTACAAGGTCAATGCGTGGATTCCCAAGAACGCCGTGTTCGTGAACGAAGCGCGCTTTGCCAAGCTCCCGCCCGCAATGCAGCAGACGGTGCTGAAGCTCGCCAAGGATTACGAAACGCGCGGTTGGGATTCCAGCCGCCAGACCTACGAGCGCGATGAAGCCGAACTCGCCAAGACCGGCGTGCGCGTGCTCAATCCCGACGTGACCCTGCAAGGCGACATGCGCCGCCTGGGGGAGCGTCTGACGCGTGAATGGCTGCACACCGCGGGCACGGAAGAAGTCGACATCCTGTTGAACTTCGAGAACAAGCGCAGCAAGGCAAACTGACGCCGCAACGCGCTTGGGCATGATGTTCGACGGACGTTTATCATCGTTTTTGTCTTACGCAGCAAGCAGGAGAACGTCATGCCTACCGTCCTCGTCACCGGTTTCGATCCGTTCGAGAACGAACCCATCAATCCGTCGTGGGAAGCCGTGCGCACCCTCGATGGCCAGGGAATCGCAGGCGCCGACATCGTCGCGCGCCAGTTGCCGACCATTTTTGGCGAGTCCAACAAAGTGCTCGGCAAGTTGCTGCAGACGCTGCAGCCGGATGTGGTGATCGCCGTGGGGCAGGCCGGTGGCCGTGCCGAGATGGCGATCGAGCGCATCGCCATCAATGTCGACGATGCGCGCATTGCCGACAACGCCGGCAAGCAACCGATCGATATCGCCATCGCGAGTGACGGGCCGGCCGCGTATTTTTCAACGCTGCCGATCAAGGCCATCGTGCGCGAACTGCGTGCGGGCGGTGTTCCTGCGTCGGTTTCGCAGACGGCGGGCACCTTTGTCTGCAATCACGTCTTCTATGGGTTGATGCACGCCATCGCCCGCCACAAGCTGCCCACGCGCGGCGGCTTCATCCACATCCCGTATCTGCCGTCGCAGGCGGCCAAGCACCCGGGGCAACCGAGCATGGCGCACGACACCATCGTCGCCGGGCTGCGCATCGCCATCGAGACAACGCTGCGCACGCTGCACGACGTACGGGAAACCGGCGGCCAGCTGCACTGAGCCGGCGCGGCGGCACGCGCTCCGGTCAGTCCGTGAAGCGCGTATGTCGTTGCAGCTCAATGCGCACCGGCGTGCCCGGCGCCGCATAGGCGGAGGTGATCGGTGCCGTGTCGGTCGTGGGCCATTCGACTTCGATGGCCGCGGGCGCTTCGTCGTGCAATACGGGCGAGCGCTGCAATTCGGGCGCCGTCTTCGCGTGCGCGACGGGCTGCGGCAATGCTCGCGGTCGTATTCGTTTCACCGGCAATTGCGTCAAGGCTGGTGGTGCTGCAGCGAGGACCGGCGCGGCAACTTCCGTTTCGTCGAGCGCCATGTCGGGTGCCTGGACAACGTTGGTCGCGGCTGTGGTAACGCCTTCGGATTCTGTAGCTTCGCTGGTTTCCGCAAACGTCGCAGGAGAATATTCGAGCGGAAGAGACGGTACGGTCTGCGGGGCGATGGCGGCCACGGTTGCTTGATCCAACCCTGCGGCTGGCTGCCGATGTTGCCCGGTCTGCCAGCCAAGCAGTGCGGCCGCCAACGTGCACGCCATGCCAATCGACAGCCCGGTCATGCGTCGACGCCACTGCCCACGGCCGGCTGTGCCGGTGTCACCGCACGTGTGGGCTACCGGATCGGACGATGCGCTGACCTGTGCCGCGGCGCTGGGCGGCGCGCTGTCGAGTGCAGGCCCGAAGGGCGGCGGCATACGCACCAAGCCCGGTAGGCGCAGGTGTCCGTCGATGATGAAGTTGGGGGATTCCACGTCCGTCTCCGCTGATGGCCGCAGCGCGCATCCAAGCTGGCTGCGCGAGCAGGCGCCATGCTAAGCGGCAGATGGACGGTGGTCGATCAGATTGGTCTTAACTCGATGCGTGCTGCATCAAAGGCGGAGAGGTCGCTGGCCCGCCGCAGCTGCGCCAGGCCAGGAAGGTGAATGCCGCAGACCTTTACGGTGCCGGCGACCAGTGCGGATCGTTGAGCTGTTTTTCCAGCAAGCGGATCTGCTGCTGCAGCGATTCGACCTGGGTCTGGTACGCGCGGCGCTCGATGTCCAGTGCCTTCGTTTCCTGACGCATGGTTTGCTGTTCGGTCAGCATTTTCTGGCGCTGCGCCTGCATGATGCGCACTTCCTGGCTCAGGGATGCGGCGCGCTGCTGTGCCGCCTGGGCTTCGCGCTCCAGTTGCGCTTTCTGGCCCGCCGTGACGGCGCGGCGCAGATCGTCTTCGGCCCAGGTACGGGTCTGGCCGGCCAGCGTTTCGTACGCGCCCTCGGCCGGAGCGACCGACGCAAATTTGTACACACGCCACAGTTCTTTGCGATACGACAGCGCGACGTAGGCCGTGGTGTCTTCGTTGACCAGCAGCAGGCTCGTGCCGTAGTCGCCGTTGTAGGTCGTGCGCAGTTCGGTCAGGCGCTTCTGCGCCAGCAATTGCTGCAGTTCAGCGACGGTGCCGCCCGACGCAGCCGTGGACACTGCCGGCGCTTGTGGTGCACTAACTTGCGCGTGGACGAGGCCGGCGCCCGCAACCGAGGCTGCGGCAACGAACGTGAGGACGGTTCGGCGGAGTACGAGGGACATCGCAAAGTTCAGAAATCGGAGGCGACGCGACTATATCAGCTTTGTGCGCCCGGCCCCGCAGCCAGCGTACCGATTTGACCTTCCGTCGCCTTTGAATCATGGCGGCGTCGCGCCTCGGCCACGATGCACTGCCATTCGCTGAAAGAAACGCGCTCGCGGAACATCTCGATCAGGAAGTCGCCGACGTCCTGATGCCGCTTTGACGTGCCAAGCTCGGCTTTCAAGCGCCGCAACTCTCTCTGCAAACGCGTGACGCGAGCCCGTGCGTTGGCCTGTTGCAATGAGCCGATGGGGAATGTTCTTACGGATGCTTCGGCCGCTGCCAACGCTCGCACGAGGTCGGCGCGTTGCTGCTGAAGCGATTCAAACTCGCGCTGGAGTTCACGGCTGCCGTCTGGGGAGGGGGATTGCGATTGCTCGGGGCGAGCGATGGCATGGCGCACGTTGGGGCCTCCTGCGATGGGTTGGTATCCCGCTCTCTGACGCCAATCAGGGTGGCCGGGCACAAGGTAGAGTTGGCGTACCGGTATCGCAGGCAACCGGCGAGCGCGAGCGCTCCCCCACCAAGGCCCGACCATAGGAGGCGCTTGATGTACGGGCGTAAAAAAACCGCCAACCGGCGGTCGTACCCGCCTGCGATATTCTCGGACGCCAATCCGAGGTCACGTTGTGTGCGTGACGGGCCGCAGTATAGCCCAGGGGGCATGCCCTATTTGTGCCAGATGGTGATGCAACGATGGGGTGGCCGGGCACAAGGCGAGGTTGGCGTACCGGTGACAAAGGAAACCGGCGAGCGCAAACGCTCCCTTGCCAAGGCCCGGCCATGAACAAAGCGGGTATCAGCGGCTCTGCATCTCTTTGAGCCACAGGCTCATCAGCCCAGCGCGGCCACGCACGCCGAACTTGCGATAGACGCTCGTGATGTAAGAGTGCGTGGTCGACGTGGCCAGACCGAGCTGTTCCGCAATCTGCTTTTCTGCGGCTTCAGTCAATAACAACTGCAATACCCTGGATTCATGAGGCGCGAGACGCGCCTGCAGTTGCGCCAAGGGACTGTGCTCGGCCGCCGTTCTTGTTGCGGTGACGTTACGTGCCACGCCGATGCGGAGCCGATGCTCCACGTTCCACTGTGCGGACCACGACAAATGGACATCGGTGCCAAGCTGGTGCCGATAGCGATTCTCAAATCCGGTGCACTTGACGCCAGCCTGAACGCGACCCGCTTGCTTTTGCGTTCTGTCGCGGTCGTCAGGCGCCACGAGTTCGAGCATGGTTTGCCCAAGCAGGTCGGAGGGGCGGTAACCAAGAATGTCTTCCCACGCAGCATTGGCGTGACGGATCCGCCCACGCTCGTCGACCAGAAAGACGCCATCCGGAAGACTATCGGCCAAAGCGATCGCGCTTACATCCTTGAGGACTTCCATGGTTTGACGCGTTGAGTTGCAATACAAAAGAACCGATGCCAAAGCGCCAATGCGCATGACCAATGCGTGGTCGCCATCCCGGATAGCGGCGATATGACAGCGCTGCCAGAACTTGCCGCGCTTTGGAAAATGTTGATCTAAGCTCGTTGCACCCAATTGCAGCCGCATGAACGGCGTCTGCTGGCGGGTTCATACCTCTAATTAGCAGGGTGCCAGCCAGAATAGCGTCTGCTATCGTTTCCGACAATATTCGGCATCAGCATCAGGCCTGATAAAAAGTTCAGCGCCCGTGCGGTTCCATGGAGCCGACGCAGGGCGGGCAACGGGGAAAACAGCAGGTCGCCTGGCCGTCGCAGGCCAAACACGACTCATCGGCGCGGGGTGAGCGGATATTCCCCGCGTCTTTGCGAGTTGGCGTTCCAGCGATATGGCTTCGGCGTTGATGCGCGGACCATCACCAATCCGATCGTTGGTGAGGGAACCTCATAAGAACGAGCCGCAACTTTGAAGAACGGGGGAGCGTCTTCATGCGCTTGACCAACCCCAAGCCCGGGGGGCTTGGGGCAGCGCTTCTGTCCTTGGCATTGGCGGCAACGCGCAGCAGAGCCCGTCAGGTTATTCCATTCGAGAAAAGAATAATCAATAAGCCTGTTTTGATTTAACGCCCGATTAATATGGATTTGATTTGCAAGGTAAGGTTATACCAAGATCGCGGACGTTATTTTGCGGTGTTGGTCGCACCGGACACCATGTGCTCCAGCACAGGGCGTAATGCAGCTGAAGCTTTGACAAATCTAGGCCGCTCAATGGCCGAGAGTCCACTCCCTCAGTCGGCAGATCTCCCCATCAAGTCGAAAGAGCGCCAGAAGAGAAGCCCGGCAGGAGGACTGCCGTCTGGTCCCCGTGAAGTTTCCCGCGCTGTCCCACTCGTTAAACGCCTTCTTGAAGAGCGCTTCGGGAAGACCACGCTGCGTGGGCTCTCGGAAAAACTGGGTTTGGACGACGTCACTCCGCAATTGCTGTCGTCTTCCATCGCGGGCAATGGAGCGAAGCGCGTTCGCCTCGCCATTGCCCAGGCGCTCGGAGAAGACGCCGATGTGCTTTGGCCCATGGCGCGGCACTGACAAAGCGGCGCGGGCTGGAAGAGTAGGGGGGAATCTGGAACGCCTTGGAACCAAGGACTGGCGGAAGCGGTGAGATTCGAACTCACGGATGGGTCACCCCATCGGCAGTTTTCAAGACTGCTGCCTTAAACCACTCGGCCACGCTTCCTTCGTACTGCGCTGCTCGTTGCGAGCAAGGGCGCCATTGTAACGGTACCTGGCGCAACTTGGCACCGGGTACTGTCAGTTTTCGTCGTCGGCCAAGAACAATTCCTGCAAATCGTTGAGGAATCGCTGCCCCAGCTCGGTCGGGCGGATGGCGACATGGTCGCGCGTGAGCAAACCGCGCTGCTCTGCGGCATCGAGTTGTCGCTCGATCGAGCGCAGCGGCAGACCCGTGCGTTCCTGGAACAGCGTGACGGGGAACCCATCCGTCAAGCGCAGCGCATTGAGCATGAACTCGAACGGCAGGTCGGCGGCGTCGACTTCGCGCTGCTCCTGCATGACGGCCGCACCGCCGGCAGTCTCGGCCTGACGCAGATACGTGTCCGGATGCTTGTGCCGCATCTCGCGGATGACCCGGTGCGGAAAGCTGAGCTTGCCGTGCGCGCCCGGGCCGATGCCAAGGTAATCGCCGAATTGCCAGTAGTTCAGATTGTGCTTGCAGCGCTTGCCCGCCTTGGCGTATGCCGACACCTCGTAGTGCTCGTAGCCTGCCGCCGCCAGCCGCGCGTGAATCCAGTCCTGCATCGCAAACGCCGCGTCGTCATCCGGCAGCGCGGGCGGGTACTTGGCGAAGTACGTGTTCGGCTCCAGCGTCAGGTGGTACAGCGACACGTGGTTCGTATCGAACGACAACGCGGCCTCCACGTCGGCTTCGCACTCGGCAAGTGTCTGGCCGGGCAGGGCAAACATCAGGTCGAGGTTGATGTTGTCGAAGTGCGCGCGGGCGATGTCGATGGCGGCGCGCGCTTCAGCGGCGCTGTGGATGCGGCCCAGCGCCTGCAGGTGCGCATCGTTGAAGCTCTGGATGCCGATCGACAGACGGTTCACGCCGCTGGCGCGATAGCTGCGGAAGCGTTCGGCCTCGAAGGTGCCGGGGTTCGCTTCCATCGTGATCTCGGCGTCGGCATCGACCGGGAGCAGCATGCGGATGTCCGACAGCAGCCGGTCTAGCCCCTGCGCCGACAACAGGCTCGGCGTGCCGCCACCAATGAAGATCGTGTGCACATGCCGGCCCCACACCATCGGCAGGGCGGCCTCCAGGTCTTGCCGCACGGCGGCCAGAAAACGCTCCTCCGGGATGCCCTGTTCCGGCTCCGCATGCGAGTTGAAATCGCAGTACGGACACTTGCGTACGCACCACGGCACGTGCACGTACAACGACAGCGGCGGCGAAGCGGGCAGGCTGATCTTGCCCGGCTGCAGGAAGACGGAGGTGACCTTGTCACCGGTTTCAGCGGCGGTCGCGGAGGGCGTCTTGGCTGCGCCGGCGGGGTGAATCGGAATCATCGGAACGTCAGGCGTTTTCAAAGGTGCGCAGCCGTTCGACGAGCTGCGCAAGGGCTTGTGCGCGATGGCTCACGCTGTTCTTCTCGGCCTTGGTCAGCTCGGCGGCCGTCTTGCCGAGATCGGGCAGCAGGAAGTACGGGTCGTAGCCGAAGCCGCCGTCGCCGCGCGGTGTGTCGATCACCTCGCCAAACCAGTTGCCTTCAGCAATGATTGGCTGTGGGTCATCTGCGTGGCGCACGTAGACGAGCACGCAAACATAGTGCGCGCCGCGGTCGGCCTTGCCGGCCAGTTCGCGGACGAGGCGGGCGTTGTTGGCGGCATCCGATTTGGGCCCGCCCGCTAGTTGCGCATAGCGCGCGGAATAGACGCCCGGTGCGCCGCCCAGTGCATGCACGCAGATGCCCGAGTCGTCCGCCAGCGCGGGCAGGCCAGATGCGCCGCTCGCGTGGCGTGCCTTGGTGAGGGCGTTTTCAATGAAGGTCGCATAGGGCTCCTCCGCCTCGGGAATGCCGAGCGCACCTTGCGGCGTCACGTCAAACCCAAGGGTGCCCAGCAGCGCGTTGAATTCGGCCAGCTTCCCGGCGTTGTTCGATGCGAGGACGATCTTGCGCATGGCCGTGTCGATCACAGGCCCAGCGCCTGCTTTTGCAGGCCGATCAGCGTGCGGATGCCTTGGTCGGCCAGGCCCAGCAGTGCATCCATTTCAGCGCGGGAGAACGGCGTGCCTTCTGCGGTGCCTTGCACTTCCACAAAGCCGCCGCTGCCCGTCATGACGACGTTCATGTCGGTATCGCATGCGGAGTCTTCGGGGTAGTCCAGGTCGAGCACCGGTACGCCGTCGACCACGCCCACCGATACGGCGGCCACGAAATCCCGGATCGGGTTGCCGACCAACTGACCCTTTTCGCGCATGACCGAGACTGCGTCATATGCCGCGACGAACGCGCCGGTAATGCTGGCCGTGCGCGTGCCGCCGTCGGCTTGCAGCACGTCGCAGTCGAGGTGCAGCGTGTGCTCGCCGAGCGCGCGCAGATCGAACACCGAGCGCATCGCCCGGCCGATCAGGCGCTGGATTTCCTGCGTGCGGCCGGTCTGCTTGCCGCGTGCGGCCTCGCGGTCGGAGCGCGTGTGGGTCGAGCGCGGCAGCATGCCGTATTCGGCCGTCACCCAGCCCTCGCCGCTGCCTTTCTTGTGGGGCGGCACCTTGGGCAGCACGCTGGCCGTGCAGAGCACTTGCGTGTCGCCAAAGCACACCAGCACCGAGCCTTCGGCGTGGCGCGTGAAGTTGCGGGTGAGGGTGACAGGGCGGAGTTGGTCGGGCTGGCGGCCGCTGGGTCGCATGTGGGGTCTCGCTTAAGAAAACGGATAGCCCGACATGATACCGGCCCGCGCTGCGCTCGGCAGGGCGGGCCGGAGGTGGGGAATGCGAGGACTGCGATGACTGCGCGACGGCGTTTAGCGCGTCAGATTGCTCGTCTTGTCGATGGCGGCGCGGATTTCAGCGATGGAGCGCTCGATTTCCTCTTCCGACATCAGCCCCGATTCACTTTGCGGCGCGTCCAGGATCGACGTCGTGAAGGCGTTCAGGGGCAGGGTGTCGGTCTGCACCGAATCCTGTGTGGTGGTCACGGCGTCCAGCTCCCACATCATGGAGATGGCGGTGGTGTTGTCGGCCGTGTCGCCGGCATTGCGCAGCGCGCGGGCGATCAGTTCGGGAATCGCCTGCGTGACCGAGAAGCTGGTGCAGGTGTCGATGAGTTCGTCTTCCTGCACGCTGCCCCACAGGCCGTCGGAGCACAGCATGGCGACGTCGCCCGGCTCGAGGTTGACCGGCCCGCCGATGTCGATGAGCGGCAGATTGGGCGAGCCCAGGCAGTTGTAGATCTTGTTGCGCTCGGGGTGGTTCGCAACCTGCATCGGCAGCACACGGTCTTGTTGCAGCAGGTTTTCGATCTTGGAGTGATCGCGCGTGCGCGTCACCAGTTCGCCCTTGCGCATCAGATACATGCGCGAATCGCCAGCATGCGCCCAGTGCAGCGAGCCACGCTGGGCCAGGGCGCAGACGATGGTCGTGCGTGGCGCGTCCGGCAGGCCGTTTGTCTCGGCATAGCGATGGATGTCGCGGTGCGCGAGCATGATGCTCTCGTGCAGGAAATCGCGCGGATTGCGGATCGACGGACGTGCGTGGCGCTGAAACTGGCGCGCCATGGTCTGCAGCGCCTGCTGGGCCGCAACTTCGCCCAGGGAATGCCCGCCCAGACCGTCGCACAGCACCATCAGCATGGCGTCACGCGTGAAGCAGTAGCCCATGCGGTCCTGGTTGACGCGTCGCGCGCCTTTTTTGCTTTCCTGATAAACCGAGAATCGCATTGCGGCTAGATGAGTATTCGGTGAGGGAGGCGGTGCGGGCGGTCAGTCGAGCCCTGTGTTGCACCATCTTGGAATCATACTCCGCCTATGGGCGGCGACTGGGCGGTCAACTGTCCCGGCGGCGCAACAGGCGGCTCATGAAACGTGTCGTCAACGCCTCTTTCTCTTCTGGCACCGGGCCGCCTTGCGTAACGGCGGTCAAGGCCTGCAACTCGGTCAGCGCGTTGCTTTCTTCGCGCAGGACCTTTTGCAGGCGGAACACGCTCTGCGGGCGTTCTTCGGGCTTCATCTTCAGGCACCAGCCAACGAGATCGATCAGGCTGGCCGTGTAGACCTTGCGCAGGCGTTCCAGGCCTTCTTCCAGCTTGTCGTCTTTTTCGCGCTGCGTGGCTTCCTGGGGCGGTGTGCCGGCCATGCAGGCATAGATCGTGGCGCCGATGCTGTAGATGTCCGTCCACGGGCCCAGCTCGTTGTGCTTTCGGTACAGCTCCGGCGCGGCAAAGCCCGGCGTGTACATCGGCTGGAAGCGCGAGGCCTCGGCGGTGAGCGTCTGCCGCGCGGCGCCGAAGTCGAGGAGGATCGGCGAAAAGTCTTCGCGCAGGTAAATGTTGCCGGGCTTGATGTCGAGGTGCAGCAGCTTGTGGATGTGGACTTCGCGCAGCCCGCTCATCAGGTCATGGAAGACCTGGCGGATGAAGCGCTCGCGCAGCATCTTCAGCTTGCCTTGCTGGCGCGCGGTGAGGATGTGTTCCTGCAGCGTTTTACCCTGCTCATACGTCATCACCATGTAGACCGTGCCATTTTCCCGGAAGAAATTGAGCACGCGCACGATAGCGGGGTGCGAAATCTTGGCCAGCGACCGGCCTTCTTCGAAGAAGTACTTGAGCCCGAGGCGGAACGCACTCGCGCTTTCTTCGGGCACGACAGGAATCAATTCGCCCGGCGCGCGACGGGCCAGCGAAGACGGAAGGTATTCCTTTACGGCCACCGGCGTCCCATGCTCGTCGGTCGCAAGATAGACGAAGCTGAACCCCCCGCTGGCCAACTTCTTTACAATACGATAATTGGACAGCAAGGTGCCGACCGGCAACGGGGCACTGCGCGGCTGTCCTGAGCCTTTTGACTCTGTCATGGGTTTGTGTGGCGAAATGGCTGTCGGATTCTCCCTGACCAGTCCACACGTTGTAAAGCGACAAAAGGTGGGGGATTCCCCGCCAATTCCAGGCGTTAAATACCGCCACCGGATTTCCCGATTCGACCAAGAACAACACACCACGATTCCATGATCCACAGCATGACCGGCTACGGCGTTGCCACACGCCAGGCAGCCTTTACCGATGCCCATGGCGCCCCCAGCGGCAGCGTCGCTACCGTCTCGGTCGAATTCCGCACCGTCAACTCCCGCTTCCTCGATCTGCTGTTCCGCGCCCCTGAAGAGTGCCGAGCCTTCGAGCCGGCCCTGCGCGAAATGCTGATGAGCGCACTGTCGCGCGGCAAGCTGGAATGCCGGATCAATCTGCAGCGCCAGGAAGCTGCCAGCGATGTCGCGGCGCTCAATGTTGAGCTGCTGCAACAACTCGCCAAGCTCGAGCAGGCCGTTACGCGGTATCTGCCGGCATCGGGT
This sequence comes from Ralstonia edaphi, assembly GCF_958350185.1. NCBI lineage: Bacteria > Pseudomonadati > Pseudomonadota > Betaproteobacteria > Burkholderiales > Burkholderiaceae > Ralstonia > Ralstonia edaphi. The sequence goes on along the minus strand of NZ_CATWHI010000002.1, from coordinate 532,333 downwards.
TCGCTGCGCATGGGTGAAATTCTGCGTTGGCCCGGCGTGCTGGCCGAGCCCCAGCTGACACAAGACGCGCTGCGCGATGCCGTGATCGAAGCTGCCAAAGAGGCGCTCAAGCAACTTCTGGAATCGCGCCGTCGCGAAGGGGATGCGCTCAAGGCTGTGCTGCTTGACCGCGCTGACGCGATGCTGGCCATCGTCGACAAGCTCACGCCGATGGTGCCCGTTCTGATCCAGCAGCATCAAGACAAGCTGACCGAGCGCCTGCGCGAGGCGTTTGGCCTGGCAGCGCCCGAAGGCACGCCGGCGCTGACGCGCGATGAGCTTTCCGAGCGCATTCGCCAGGAAGCCACCGTCTACGGCATCCGCATCGACATCGCCGAAGAACTTTCGCGCCTGCAGGCACATCTGCGCGAAACGCGCCACATCCTGGAGAAGGGCGGCCAGATCGGCAAGCGCCTGGATTTCATGATGCAAGAGCTGAACCGCGAGGCGAACACGCTCGGTTCGAAGGCCGCCGCCAAGGAGCTGGCCGATGCATCGATGGAACTCAAGCTGCTCATCGAGCAGATGCGCGAGCAGGTCCAGAACCTCGAATAACTCGAAACGATAGAACTAGAACATGCCATCCTCTCAAGCGCACTCCGCCGTCGATACGCCCATCGAGAATCATTTTCCGGGCAGCCTGTTCATGGTCGTGGCGCCGTCCGGCGCCGGCAAGTCGACGCTGGTGAATGCGCTGCTGGCGCACGACTCGTCGATCCGCCTGTCGGTCTCGGCCACCACGCGCAAGCCGCGCCCGGGCGAGCAGCACGGCCGTGAATACAACTTCATGACCGTCGAGGAATTCAAGGCTTGCCGTGACCGCGGCGAGTTTCTCGAATGGGCCGAGGTGCACGGCAACTACTACGCCACTTCGCGCGTGTGGATCGAGGAACAGATGCGCGCCGGTACCGACGTGCTGCTCGAAATCGACTGGCAGGGCGCTCAGCAGGTGCATCAGCGTTTCTCCAACGCTGTCGAAATCTTCATCCTGCCGCCATCGCTCACGGCTCTGGAAGAGCGCCTGAAGAAGCGCGGCCAGGACGAGCCGAACGTGATCGTGCGTCGCCTGCTGGCGGCGGGCTCGGAGATGGCGCACGCGCCCGAGGCCGACTACGTGATCATCAACGAAGTGTTCGATACGGCATTGGCCGAGTTGCGCACGGTGGTCCAGGCCACGCGCCTGCGATTCGGTGCCCAGAAGGCGCGCCACGGCGAGCTGTTCGTCGAGCTGGGCATTCACTGAAGCACGCAGCGCAATCGCGTTTTTCAGCGCGACTGCGAAAGTGTGGTAGCGCCTGCGCCCAAGGGCTGTCCGAAGGGAGTGCTGCGCTGCTGCTAAAATATCGAGATCAACAAGATTTGCCACCAGGTGGAGTTTTCATGGCGCGTATTACCGTCGAAGATTGCTTGAAACAGATTCCGAATCGCTTCGAACTGGCATTGGCCGCAACGTACCGCGCCCGTCAGTTGGTGCAGGGCCACACGCCCAAGGTCGATGCCAAGGACAAGCCGACCGTGACCGCATTGCGCGAAATCGCATCGGGCCAGGTTGGTATCGAGATGCTCAAGAAGGTTCCGTCCTGAGCTGACGCGCGTTACTTGGCATTACCCGGCGTGGTACGCTGCCTCGGTCACTGATCGTTCTAGCGATCTTTCATGGATGTGAAAGCCGCGAACGCACTAGACCCCGGCATGCCTACCTCGCCCGCTTCTTCTTCGCCCAGGACCCAACATTCCGCCACGCACGAACACAACGTGCCGTCGGTGGAATCGTCCGCGAGGTCGTCCGGTTCTGCGCCGGGCGCCTCCACGGTGCCTTCGGGGTCTTCTACCGCATCCATCGTTTCCATGCCGTCCTCCGCTTCCGGCTCCGGCCCTGCGTCGCCTCGTACGGGCGCGCCGAACTTGCCTGATCCGCGTGGTGCCGACCTGGTAGGGGAGCGGGCAGCCCTGCCGCCAAAATTACACAAGAGCGCAAGCGCTGACGCCGCCGAGCCGACAGCCCGGCCCGAGGGTGCCGACACGCTCTTCATCGATGCGGTGCTGGAGCAGACCTATCGGCATCTGTTCGGCCCGACCTCGCAGCCGGCAGCGCCGCCTCGGCAGCAAGTCGTCTCCATCTCTGGGCTCACTGAGAAACTGTCGTATCTGAAGCCGGCGGATCTCAAGCTGGTGAAGGAGGCGTTCCACTTCTCCGACGAAGCGCATCTGGGCCAGTACCGCCAAAGCGGAGAGCCGTACATTACGCATCCCGTAGCCGTGGCAGAGATCTGCGCGGATTGGAAGCTGGATGTGCAATCGATCATGGCAGCGCTGCTGCACGACGTGATCGAAGACCAGGGCGTGACCAAGAGCGAGCTGGCCGAGAAGTTCGGCCCCAAGGTCGCGGAACTGGTCGACGGCCTGACCAAGCTGGACAAGCTCGAATTCCAGAGCCGCGAGCAGGCGCAGGCCGAGAGCTTCCGCAAGATGCTGCTCGCCATGGCGCGCGATGTGCGCGTGATTCTCGTCAAGCTCGCCGATCGTACGCACAACATGCGCACGCTCGACCACGTGCCGCCGGAGAAGCGGCGCCGCATTGCGGGCGAAACGATGGAGATTTACGCGCCGATCGCGCACCGCCTTGGCCTGAATACGACATATCGCGAGTTGCAGGAACTGAGCTTCCGAATCGGCTCGCCGTTCCGGTATGCCACGCTCGAGAAGGCGGTGAAGGCCGCGCGCGGCAATCGGCGCGAAGTCGTGAGCCGCATTTTGGAGACGGCGCAGCGCGCGCTGACCGACGCGGGCATCCCGGCCGAAATGACGGGTCGCGAGAAAACGCTGTACAGCATTTACCGCAAGATGCACGACAAGCAGTTGTCGTTCTCGCAGGTGCTGGATGTGTATGGCTTTCGCGTGGTGGTCGACACGCAGATGCAGTGCTACATGACGATGGGTGCGCTGCATAGCCTCTACAAGCCGATGCCCGGCAAGTTCAAGGATTACATCGCCATCCCCAAGATCAACGGTTATCAGTCGCTGCACACGACGCTGGTGGGGCCGTTCGGCACGCCGGTCGAGTTCCAGATCCGCACGCGCGAGATGAACCAGATTGCGGAAGCCGGCGTGGCAGCGCACTGGATGTACAAGCAGCACCACGACGAGCCCGATCGCGCGCAGCAACAAGCGCATCAGTGGCTGCAGTCGCTGCTCGACATTCAGAGCCAGACGGGCGACTCGCAGGAGTTTCTGGAGCACGTCAAGATCGACCTGTTCCCGGATGCCGTCTACGTGTTCACGCCCAAGGGCGAGATCCGCGCACTGCCGCGCGGCGCCACGGCGCTGGACTTTGCCTACGCGGTGCACAGCGATCTGGGCAACCAGTGCGTGGCAGTCAAGATCAACAACGAGCTGCTGCCGCTGCGCACGGAGCTGAAGAACGGCGACATCGTCGAAGTGGTGACGGCGCCGTACTCGAAGCCGAACCCCGCATGGCTCACGTTCGTGCGCACGGGCAAGGCGCGCGCGGCGATCCGACATTTCCTCAAGACAGCCAAGCTGGATGAGGCGATTCAACTGGGCGAGCGTCTGCTCGAACAGGCGCTGCGGCAGATCGGCATCGACATGAAGGCCGTGTCGGCCCAGGTGTGGGAGCGCATCGTGCAGTGGACGGGCAACAAGGCGCGTGAAGATGTTTTCGCGGATCTGGCGCTGGGTCGCCGGGTGGCTGCCGTGGTTGCGCGCCGGCTGGAAATTCTTCTGCAAGAAGGCGGTCACGACGGTGATGAGGCCTTGATGGCGGCCGTGCACACCTTCGCTGGCGACGAGGCGCCTGCCGTCACCGTGAGTGGCGACGAAGGCATGGCGATGGTGTTCTCGTCATGCTGCCGCCCGATTCCCGGCGACCCGATCGTCGGCTATATCGGCAAGGGTGAAGGCTTGCAGATCCACGTGCAGGAATGTCGCGTGGCCAAGCGCCTGCATGGCAAGGATCCGGAGCATTGGATCGACGTCATGTGGGCCGAGCACACCACACGCGCCTTCGATGTGTCGATCAAGGTGCTGGTGCGCAATACGAAGGGGATCCTCGCGCGCGTGGCGGCGGATTTGACCTCGGCCGATGCCAACGTGGCGCACGTGTCGATGGAGCAGGAGGGCGATCAGGAAGCGACGTACATGACGTTCCTGATTCAGGTGCATGACCGCGTGCACCTGGCCGATGTGATGCGCGCGCTGCGACGCAACCCGGATGTGATTCGCATTGCGCGGGATCGCGGCGGAGATTGATGCTTCCGGGTGGAACAAAGAAAGGGCGAGGCCACCGGGCTTCGCCTTTTTTGTTTGTAGTCCGCTTGCAGCACACGTAGAGCGACGAGATCGCTTTGACGCAGCGCTGTATGCGAGTCCGAAGCGGACAAAAGAAAAGGGCTTCCATTTCTGGAAGCCCTTTTCATTCTCGTATTAGGTTGGCGCGGCTGGCAGGATTCGAACCCACGACCCCTTGGTTCGTAGCCAAGTACTCTATCCAACTGAGCTACAGCCGCAACCGAGAAATGAGATTATACAGAGATTTTCCGTCTTGTGAACCCCCTTCTTCACTTTTTCTTCGAGAGGGACCAACTTTCTATAATGGAGCCTTGATCCACCGTGGCTTCCATCATGAACAAGGCTTTCGTCCGGGAAGATTCCGGCGATGACGAAGACGATCTGCCCGAGGGTGCTGCACCCTTGCCGCCGGGTTCCAAGAACTACATCACGCCAGCGGGCTATGAGCGCTTGCGCACAGAGCTGATGCACCTGATCGACACCGAGCGGCCCGAGGTGGTCGGCATCGTGTCGTGGGCCGCATCCAATGGCGATCGCTCTGAAAACGGCGACTACCTTTACGGCAAGAAGCGCCTGCGCGAGATCGATCGCCGCATCCGCTTTCTCACGCGCCGTATCGAGAAGGCCGAGGTTGTCGACGCGAGCTTGCAGGGCGACAACGACCAGATCTTCTTTGGTGCGACAGTCACCTACGCCAACCAGCGCGGTGAAGAGACGACCATCACCATCGTCGGCATGGACGAGGTCGATCTGGACATCGGGCACGTGAGCTGGATTTCGCCGATTGCGCGCGCGCTCATCAAGGCGCGCGAGGGCGATACGGTGCCGCTGAGAACGCCGACCGGCGTCGAGCAGATCGACATCCTCGAGGTCAAATATCCGCCGCGCTCAGCGTGAGTTTTTTTACTCAGGCCGGGTGGCCGAGGCAGTAGGCCCCGAAGGCGATGACGGAGCAGGCCGACAGGCGCCGCGCCGTGAGCGACTCTTTCAGGAACAGTCGGCCGAGCAGCGCGGCAAACACCACCGACGTTTCGCGCAGGGCTGACACAGGCCCCATCGGCGCGAGCGTCACAGCCCAGATGACGATGCCGTAGGCGATGAGCGAGACCACGCCGCCGCCAAACGTCTTGAGCGTAGTGGCGTCGCGCACGTCGATGTTCAGCGGGCCTTTCCACATGCGATAGAGCAGCACCATCGGCAAGCTGTCGAGCATGAACAGCCAAGCCGAGTATGCATTTGCATTGCCTGCCGCCCGCGCGCCGATGCCGTCGCACACCGTGTAGCACGCGATGAATACGCCCGTGGTGAGGGCCGCCAGCGTCGAGCCAAGATCGGCCTTGCGGCCGCGCGCGAGACTCAGAATGCCGCTACTCACCAGCACCACGCCCGCGAGTGCAATCGCGCCTGGCATTTCACCCGCGAAGAGCGACGCGCCCACCGTGACGAGCAGCGGCGATGAGCCGCGCGCGATCGGGTACACCTGTCCGAACTCGCCAAACCGATACGCCCGCGCCAGAAACACGTTGTAGCCGACGTGCAGCACCGCGGACAGCGCCACATAGGGCCATGCAGCCGGCGCCGGCAACGGCAATGCAATCGCCATCGGTATTGCGGCCACGCCCGAGGCCAGCGTCATCAGCGTGATGGCGCGCAGGCGGTCGGAGCCGCTTTTCAGCAACGCATTCCATGACGCGTGGAGCAGGGCGGCGCAGAGAACCAGGGCGATGACGGCGGGGGTCACGATGACGGGGTGCGCGGAGCGCGAAAGTGAAAATCGAGTCGATTTTTCTCACTCGATGCTGAATCGGCGAGAGCAGGAAAGCGACAGCGTAGCGCCGTCAAGCATGATCAACAATCGATATATACTGACTCGATCTGTGCAAAAAACTCACGCGATATGCGCAAACTGCCCCCTCTGAATGCCGTGCGCGCCTTTGAATCGGCGGCGCGCCATCTGAGTTTTACGCGCGCAGGCGAAGAACTGAACGTCACGCATGGCGCCATCAGCCGTCAGATCCAGGCGCTGGAGGCGTGGCTGGGTGTGGCGCTGTTTCGCAGGTTGAATCGGCGTGTTGAACTGACCGATGCGGGGCAGCGCTACTTGGCCGAGATTGGGGTGGCACTCGACCGCATCAGCACGGCCAGCCAGGCGCTGCGTGACCGCGACGCGGTGCGCATCCTCCGCGTAAACAGCATCCCGACGTTCACGATGCGTTGGCTGATTCCGCGGCTCTCCACGTTTCAGATGCGCTTTCCGCGCGTCGAGGTGCGCCTGACCACGTCCATCGAAGAGATCGCGGACCTGCCCGATCATTTCGACGTCATCATCCGCGGCGGGCCGGAGATTCATGCGGGCTTTCAGTCGGGGCGCTTTCTGGACGAGAGCCGTTTTCCGGTGTGCAGCCCGAGGTTGCTGGAGCGCTTGCCCCTCGCGGCCCCGTCGGACTTGCGGCATCACACGCTGCTGCATTCGGACACGTTGCCTTCGGTATGGCCCAGCTGGCTGGTGCTGGCCGGCGTGCCGAACCTGCGTCCCGCGCATGCGCTGACGTTCGAGCATTTCTATCTGTCGATCCAAGCTGCCATTGATGGGCTGGGTGTCGCGATGGGGCCATCGGCGCTCGTCACGGAGGATCTTGAGGAGGGGCGCCTCGTCGCGCCGTTTCCGGACCTTTCACTGGTCGCGCGCAGCTATTACTGGTACAGCCCGGCGCGCAATCTCGGTGACGAAGTGGTGCAGGCATTTTGTGCGTGGCTGGGCGAGGAACGGCCGCAACGTCACGCAAACGTGAACACATTTCCGGCTTCCGGTAACGGAGGTAACGCCGCGTAACACCCTAGAGGCGCGGGCGAAACCCGGTGCTACGATCCACTCAAGTTCGATGGGTTTGAAAAGGAGGTCCCCAATATGAAGAAGAACGCATGGATTCTCGCTGCATGCCTGGCCGCGGCCGGTGTGGCAGGCTCGATCGCCTTGCCGGCGCAGGCGCAGGTGTCGATCGGTGTGCAGATCGGCCCGACCTACGCGCCGCCGCCGCCTCAATATGAGCCCGTGCCGGTCTTGCAGCCGGGCTACGTCTGGGTGCCGGGTTACTGGCAATGGCGTGACGGCCGCTACGTCTGGCGTCGCGGCTATCGCGAACACGGCCGACCGGGTTACCACTGGCGCGAGCCGCGCTGGGAGCAGGGGCCGCACGGCTGGCAAATGCGTGACGGCGGCTGGGACCGCGGTGACGACGGCCGCTGGCGCGGTCGTGATCGCGATGACCGCTATCACTGCCCCCCGGGCCACGCGCGCAAGGGCGAATGCTGATGATGCAACGACAGGCCGCTCATGTACCGGCCTGTTTTTTGCAGGCAGTTCTGTCGACGCCGTAATCGCCGGATGAGCGGCAGCGGCGCCGTCCGGGAGGCAACATGACAATGGAATCGAATTGGCGCACCGAGCTGTACAAGGACTTCGACGTCTATGTACTGGCCATTCCGCGTGCCGAGCGCAAATCGGAAAGGAGCGGGCAGGGGCCCGCGCAGTGGGATTTTGTCGTGCGCATCTGCGAGTCAGGCGCAGACCCAACCGCGGTCGAAACTCTTGTCGCTCATTCGCATGACGAGCGCCCGCTGCCCACGCGTGAAGCCGCTGAAGATGCCGGGCTTACGCGCGGCTATGGCTTGATCGATGAATTGCTGGGGCGGAACCCCGTCCAGCAGTCGATCGATCTCTGACGCGCACTTACGCGGCCAGCGCTGCGTCGCGAACGTGTCGGCGCGCGAATTGCCACCACAGCCACGTCGAGTCTGGCCCCGGCGCGTGGAAGGCGTAGCGCGGGTCGCCGCCGCTCCAGGCGTGGCCCATCGTGGTGAGTTGGCACAGGCTGACGATGCATTCGCCGTCGCGCATGTCGTTGCGCAGGACATAACCCTCGCCGCGCGCGGTTTCGCGTGAGACGGTGCCCCCATCGCCTAGATGATTCAGCGCGCGGAACTGCGCGGCCAGTTGCGCTTGGTTGGCGGGGTTGACGGCCTCGTCGCGCAGGCCGTGCAACAGCATCGTCGGCATGCCGGGGTAGGCGGCCACGTTCACCACGCTGGAGAGCGCCTCGACGGCGTCGACGCGTGCTCCGCGGCGCATCAGGTTCAACGCAGATGCCGGCGAGCGCGCCACGCCCAGCGCCGGGCCTGAATGCAGCGCCAATGCGGCGAACAGCTTCGGATGACGCAATGCGATCAGGCCGGCCAATCCGGCGCCGGCTGACAAGCCTGCCAGATACACGCGTGAAGGATCGGCGCCAGTCTGTTCCAGGGTTTGCTCGATCAGTTGGGCAATGCCGTCCGCCTCGCGGGCGCCAGCGTGCTCCGGGTCATACCAGTGCCAGCAGCATTGCGGATGCGCGCGGCGCGGCTGCTCCGGGTACAGGACGATAAAGCCCTCGCGATCTGCCAGTGCATTCATGCGCGTGCCGTGTGCCAGCACTTCTGCCGATTGCTTGCAGCCATGCAGCATCACCATCAGCGCGGGGGGCTTGCTGCCGCGCGTGGGCGGTGTGTACAGCCAGTATTCCGGCCGGCGTGCCACCACGACCGGCGACTCCGGTTCGTAGATGAACTGCTCGCGGACGAAGGTGCCCTGGGTGGGCGTCGGACGCACGCGGCGTGGGCTTTCCCTGCGGGCGGTCGGCTTGAGCGGCTTGACGGGTTTGGGCGGCCACGACTGGCGGCCAAAGCCCGGGGTGGTCAGGGCGTCGACCAGCCGGGTGATGGATTTCATCCAATTACGGTGCATGGCGGCGGCAAAGGGGCTCGGATGGGGACGATGGTGCCCGTGCATTCCGAGAGGTCGCAAGTGGTTTCGGTTTTGGTAAGACAGTGTGCCAGTGATTTTGTTGCGACGCAGCATTCAAAGTGGGCGAAGCGCCTCATGGCCGCCCGGTCGAGGTCGAAAGTTTGCAATTGCACGCGACTGTCATGGAGACACCGTTGGTGAGCGGCTACACTGCCGCGGCGGGGCGGGCCTCGCAGGGCTCGCCTTTCGGCTTTCCCGTTCCCCGTTGTGTACTTATGGAGGTCGTTATGGGTTTTTTTGACTTCATCAAAGAGGCTGGCGAGAAGCTGTTCCACGGCAGCGCCGCAGCCGCCCCGGCCGATGCGCCGGCGGATGCCGGTGCCGCCAAGGCAGCCGACGATGCCAAGGGCCAAGCCATTCAGGACTACATCGCGCAACAAGGCCTGAGTGCCACGGCACTGTCGGTGCAGGTGGAAGGCGATGCCGCCAAGGTGTTTGGCGTGGCGCCCGACCAAGCCACGCGCGAGAAGATCATCCTGTGCTGCGGCAACGTCGAAGGCATCAAGTCGGTCGATGATCAGATGTCGGTCAATACCGAGTCGCAGGAATCACAGTGGCACACCGTGGAGCGCGGCGACACGCTTTCGGCCATCGCCAAGAAGTTCTACGGCGATGCCAACAAGTACCCGGCCATCTTCGAAGCCAACAAGCCGATGCTGTCGAACCCGGACAAGATTTATCCGGGGCAGAAGCTGCGCATTCCGGCGGCGTGATCTGGCTGGCGGTTGCATCAAGACAGAGGGCCTTCGGGCCCTTTTTCTTTTGCCGGCGCATGACGGTTGAGCGAGACACCTGTCGCATTCGCTGCGACGTCTGTCTCGCCCCGCTGGTCTCTAACGAGACGACTTCAGGTGCGCCGCAAGCGCGGGTCGCATGACGGCAATCCCTTGCCACTAAAGGCTCTGCGCGCTTTCTCGATGCACGCGAGCCGCTTGCGCTTGCAGCTGGCACCCCTCTTGCAATTCCCGGTCAGCCGGCCCAGCAGCCGGACACCGATACGAGAGCAAGAGGAGACTTTGCATGGACCCCACACCGCAACATCTTCTGTGGATGTACGAGAAGATGATCGAGATTCGCCAGTACGAAGAGGCCATGGCGAAGGTCTATCTGGAAGGCAAGTTGCCGCCGAAAATCCAGAAGGGCCTGGCCTTTGATATTGGCGCCGGGCCAGTGCCTGGCGAGATGCATCTGTCGGCGGGGCAGGAACCGGTGGCGGTGGGCGTGTGTGCGCATCTGCGGCCGGAAGACACCGTGGTTGGCCCGCACCGCGCCCACCATTTCGCCATCTCCAAGGGCGTGCCCCTGAATGAAATGACCGCCGAGATCTTCGGCAAGGCAACGGGGCTCGGCCGCGGCAAGGGCGGCCACATGCACCTGTTTCACCCGGAGACGAAGTTCTCGTGCAGCGGCATCGTCGGCGCGAGCATGCCGCAAGCCTGCGGCGCGGCGCTCGCAGCGCGCAAGCTGAACAAGGACTGGGTGGCCATTGCGGTGTTTGGCGAGGGCGCGGCCAATCAGGGCGCGTTCCATGAGTCGTTGAATCTGGCGGCGCTGTGGAAGCTGCCTGTCGTCTTCATCTGCGAAGACAACAAGTACGGCATCTCGGTCGAGAAGGCCGATTCGACCTCCGTGCCTTCCAACGATGTACGTGCTGCCGGCTATGGCATGCCCGGCGTGCTGGTGGACCGCAACGACGCCGTGGCCGTCTATTACGCGGCCGGCGAGGCCATCGCCCGCGCGCGACGCGGCGAGGGGCCGACGCTCATCGAGGTCAAGACCGATCGCTACCTCGGCCACTTCCAGGGCGACCCGGAAACGTACCGCCCGAAGGACGAGGCCAAGCACCTGCGCGAGGCCGATCCCATCAACCTCCTTGGCAACAGTCTGCGGGCTTCGGGGCTGCTCGACGACAACGCCGACAGCGCGCTGCGGGCCGCCATCTCGGCACGCATTGACGCGGCCTACGACTTCGGCCGCAACAGCCCGTATCCGGAACCCGGCGAAGCGCTGGATCACGTTTTCGTTCATTAAGCAGCCCCTGCGGCCATCACAGGAGACTCACCATGCAAGCCTCACAAGGCGCGGCGCAGGGCGCGCGCACTCTCACCATGGCGCAGGCCATTTCCGAAGCCATCGGTCAGGAAATGGAGCGCGACCCGCGTGTCTTCGTCATGGGCGAAGACATCGGCAAGTACGGCGGCATTTTCAGCGCCACCACCGGGTTGCTCGACCGCTTCGGGCCGGATCGCATCATGGACACGCCGATTTCAGAGACGGCCTTCATCGGCGCGGCACTCGGCGCAGCAGCGGAAGGATTGCGTCCCATCGCCGAGCTGATGTTCGTGGATTTCTTCGGGGTGTGCTTCGACCAGATCTACAACCACCTGGCGAAGAACACCTACATGTCCGGCGGCCGTGTCGCGCTGCCCGCCGTCATCACGACCGGCATCGGCGGGGGCTACAACGATGCGGCCCAGCACTCGCAATGCCTGTATGCCAGCTTTGCCCACATGCCCGGCATGAAGGTGGTCGTACCGTCCAACGCGTACGACGCCAAGGGCCTGATGACCCAGGCCATCCGCGACGACAACCCCGTCATCTTCTGCTACCACAAGGGCATCATGGGCCTGTCGTGGATGTCCTACTTCGAGGGCAGCACGAACGCGGTTCCCGAAGAGGCCTACACGATCCCGTTCGGACAGGCCCGTGTGGCGCGCGAAGGCCGCGACGTGACCATCGTCACGCTCTCGCAGATGGTGCAGAAGTCGTTGCTGGCGGCCGAGCAGCTCGCCGCCGAGGGCATCGATGTCGAGGTGATCGACCTGCGCACCATCGTGCCGCTCGACCGCCAGGCGGTACTCCGCTCGGTGGCCAAGACGGGCCGTCTGCTGGTGGCCGACGAGGACTACCTCAGCTTCGGCCTGTCAGGCGAGATTGCCGCCATCGTGGCGGAGAACCTCGACACCGTGGCATTGCGCGCGCCCGTGCGGCGGCTGGCGGTGCCCGACGTGCCCATTCCGTACTCGCGACCGCTCGAGCAGTTCGTCATTCCGCAGGTCGACAGCATCGTCACCCAGGTGCGCGCACTCGTGCAGCACCAACCGGCTTTCCATTCACTCAAGCGAGAAGCAGCATGATCGACGTACTGATGTCTGACGCCGCCTGGCAGGACGTGGAAGAGGGCACCGAGGCCCTGTTGCAGGATTGGCTCGTCAAGCCCGGTGATGCGGTGAGCGCGGGGCAGGCCCTGGCGGTGGTCGAGCTGGTCAAGACCACGCACGAGGTGGCGGCTCCGGCCGATGGCGTTGTCGCCGCACTGGAGGTCGCGGCCCAGGACACCTTCGGGCGCGGCGCGGTGCTGGCGCGGCTGGAGCCGAAAGCATGAACCAAGCCGTCGCTTTCGTGCCCGATGCCGGCGAGCGTCGTGTCGTGCCGCTCGCGGGCATGCGCGGTGCCATCGCCCGCACCATGAGCGCTGCCTGGCAGGTGCCGCGCGTGGCGCAGTCGATCGAGGTGGATGCCACCCGGTTGGAAGCCGCCGTGCAGGCACTGCAGCAGCAGCTCGGGCCGCAGTGCAAGGTCACGCTGACGGCCTTCGTGCTGCGTGCGGTGGCATTGACACTGCGCGAGCATCCACGCCTGAATGCCCGCGCGCTCGAGAAAGAAATCGAGTTGATGCCCGACGTCAACATCGGCTTGGCCGTCAGCCTGGATGAAGGGCTGATGGTGCCGGTGCTGCGCAATGTCGACGCGCAGTCAGTGGCCGACATTGCCGCCGAAAGCCGCCGCCTGGCTGCAGGAGCCCGCGCTGGCACGTTGTCCGCCGGCAGCTATCAGCACGGCACCTTCACCGTGACCAACCTCGGCATGACGGGCATCGACAGCTTCACGCCCATCATCAACGTGCCGCAGGTGGCCATCCTCGGTGTGACGCGTGTTGCCAAGCGGGCGGTGGTCAAGGGCGACAGCATCGTGGTCGCGCCAATGATGGGCCTGCATCTGATCTTCGATCACCGCGCTGTGGACGGTTACCCGGCCGCACGCTTCCTGACCGATCTGAAGGTGCGGCTGGAAACCGTTGAAGGTCTGTGATGCTGACCGCCGCCTTCCTCTCCGATGGAATTCATTGCGCAGACGAGCAGGACTGGAACCGCGCGCAGCTTGCGCAACCGGTCCTGCGGCCAGCGGTGCGGCTGTGGACGTATGCGGGCCCCGGTGTCGTGCTCGGTCGTGCGCAGGCGGCCTTGCATCCGGGCATGGCAGGCGGCGCCACGCCGGTGGTCGTGCGCGACGCTGGCGGCGGCGCGGTGCTGGCCGGGCCCTGGATGTTGTCGGCATCGATCGTGCTGCCCGCCGATCATCCGCTCGTCGCGGGGACCGGCACGGTGTCGAGCTACCGGTGGCTGGGCGTGCTGCACGCAGGGCTGTTGCGAGACCTCGGCATTCCGGCCTATGCAGTGCCGCCGGAGGAAGTGCGGTTAGCATCGCCGGCCCCGTCGCTCAAGTGGGCCTGCTTCGGCTCGCTGTCGCCGTGGGAAGTGGTGGTCGGGCATCGCAAGATCGTCGGTCTCGCGCAGGTACGGCGCCGCACGGGCGTGCTGCTGACGTGCGGCACGCTCGTCTCGCCGCCGGACTGGCCGCTGCTGTGCACGGCTTTGGGAGCGAATCCGGCGCAGGCGGAGCGCCTGCAAGCGTGTACGACGTCCTGTACCGAGCAGTTGGGCGCGCCGCTATTGGCCACCGTACTGGCCGAAGGACTGCACCACATGCTGGTCGATGTGCTTGGCGAGCACGATCTCACAAATGAACCCCGTCATTCCCACGGCGCGCCATATGCGTCGCAGGTGTCCCGGACCGCCGCGGCGGGACCATGAGCCGCCAGGCAACGTTGTGCATTTCAACAAGATAAGGCGCGCGCGGTGCACGCCCGATAACGGAGGCAACCAACATGAAACCCACGCCAACCGCTGGCCCTGCCATGCGCGTTTTGGACAAGCAACCCAAGGTGTCGCGACGCGGCTTTCTGCGCGGCAGCGGCCTGGCCGCCATCAGCGTCACGGTCGTGCCGTCGGCCATGGCGGTCACCAAGGACGTCGTGGTCGAGCACAGCTTTCCCCTGCTGGGCACCGCCACCGGCAGGACGCTGGTGCGCATGGCGCGCGACATCTATCCGCACGACAAGTTGGCCGAAAAGTTCTACGTGGAGGCCGTGGCGCCCTATGACGCCGCTGCAGGCAAGGATTCGACAGTGAAGACGCTGCTGATCAACGGCGTGCACGACCTGGACCAACGCGCAAGGCAGCGTTACGGCGTGCCGTACATCCAGGTGAAGACCGAGAACGAACGTGTGGCGCTGCTCAAGGACATCGAGTCCACGCCCTTCTTCAAGAAGGTCCAGGGCGATCTGGTCACCGGCCTCTACAACAACAAGAAGCTATGGCCGCTGTTCGGCTACGAGGGCTCCTCGTGGCAGAAGGGCGGCTATCTGCACCGCGGCTTCGACGACATCGACTGGCTCTGAGCGCCAGCGCATAAAAAAAACGGAGACAACCATCATGACGGATCAGGCAAGGTTTTCCCTCGACGACGACAGCGTCGTTGTGATCGTCGGTTCGGGCGCGGGCGGCGGCACGCTCGCCAACGAGTTGGCGCAGCGCGGTGTCAAATGCGTGGTGCTGGAAGCCGGGAAGCACTACACGCAGGCCGATTTCGAGAACGACGAATGGGCCATGTTCAACAAGATCTCGTGGCTGGACAAACGCATCTCGGCGGGCGGTTGGCATCACACCAAGACGTATCCAAACCTGCCTGCCTGGATCGTGAAGGGCGTGGGCGGGTCTACGGTGCACTGGTCCGGCGTGGCATTGCGCTTTCAGGAACACGACTTCCACACCAAAACGACGTACGGCGCAATCCAGGGGGCCAATGTGCTGGATTGGCCGATCACGCTGTCCGAACTTGAACCGTATTACGAACTGGCCGAGAAGAAGATGGGCGTGTGCGGCACCAAGGCCAGCGGCCTGCCGCCCATGCCGCCAAACAACCACTACAAGGTGATCGAAGCAGGCGCAAGAAAGGTGGGCTACAAGCACATCGTCCGCCCCGCCGCG
Source organism: Ralstonia edaphi (assembly GCF_958350185.1). Classification (NCBI taxonomy): domain Bacteria; kingdom Pseudomonadati; phylum Pseudomonadota; class Betaproteobacteria; order Burkholderiales; family Burkholderiaceae; genus Ralstonia; species Ralstonia edaphi. The sequence continues at coordinate 517,036 of NZ_CATWHI010000002.1, read as the reverse complement.
TCGAACTCCGAACCGTATGACGGCCGCCCCGGTTGCATGCAGATCGGCTTTTGCATGCAGGGCTGCAAGATCGGCGCGAAATGGTCGACGCTCTACACCGAAGTGCCGCGTGCCCAGGCCACCGGCAATGTCGAACTGCGGCCCGAATCGATGGTGCTGCAGATTCAGCATGACAAGCAGGGCCGCGCCAATGGTGTGCTCTACGTCGACAACAAGGGCCGCAAGCAGCTGCAGAAGGCACGGGTGGTCTGTGTGGCGGGCAATTCCATCGAGTCGCCGCGTCTGTTGCTGAACTCGGCGTCGAGCATGTTCCCCAACGGGCTCGCCAATTCGTCGGGGCAGGTGGGCAAGAACTACATGAACCACGCCACGGCAGCGGCGGTGTCCATCCACAAGAAGCCGGTCTACATGTATCGCGGCTTCGACATTGCGGCCGTGGTGGCCGATGAGGTGCCGCTCAATACCAAGCGCGGGTTTGTCGGCGGCTATTACCTCGAAGGTCTGGCCATTCACCTGCCCTACACGGCCGCGTTCATGAAGCCGGGCGGCTGGGGGCGCGACTTCACCTCGGCCATGGAAATGTACGACCACATGAGCTGCGTCTGGGTGTGCGGTGAAGACCTTGCGCGCGAGCAGAACAGCATCACGCTGCATCCCACCGAGAAAGACCAGTACGGTCTGCCGATTCCCATCGTTACCAAGACCTATCACGAGAACGACGAAAAAATCACCGCGCACGGCCTGGTGCAGTGGCGCAAGGTGTCCGAGGCGGTGGGCGCGACGCGGGTGATCGACATGCCTGCCTATCCGGCCAGCCACAACATGGGCACCAACCGCATGAGCGCGAAGGCCAGCGACGGCGTGGTCAACCGCTGGGGACAGGCACACGATGTGAAGAACCTGTTCATCTCCGACGGCAGCCAGTTCACGTCGAGTTCGGCGGCCAACCCCACGCTCACCATCGTGGCCCTGGCGATCCGGCAGGCCGAATACATTGCCGAGGCATTGAACCGCAGGGAGATCTGAGCCAGCCAGCCCGGTTGCCTGTGCAGCGCTGCTACGTTGCGGCAACCGGGTAAATCGATTAGCGTAGAACCGCATCCGCCCTCGCTCCAAAGGCCGGCAAAGACCGGCGGCGCGGGCATCGCACCCTTCAAATGCGGCGGCTAAGGAGACAGTCGTGCAGCAAAAAGCACACCGCGCACATATCGAGCGGCTGCTCGCCTTCTCGCAGCAGCCGGGCGAGGCGCAAGGCGTCATCGAGCGCTCATGGCGGCGCTGCCTGGACGACTACGGTCGCGACCCCAGCCGACCCACACCCGCCTACATCGTCGAGGCGCAGCGCCTGCGCGAACACAAGGACCAGATCGAAGACTTCCTGAGCGTCGCGCGTACCGGCATGGAGCAGCTCTATAAGCGCGTCTCCGGCCTCGACTACGTGCTGCTGCTGACCGACGCCTACGGCGTCACAGTGGACTTCATCGGCAACGACAACCTCGACCGCGAACTGAAACGTTCTGGCCTGTACCTGGGCGCGGATTGGAGCGAGTCGCGCGCCGGAACCTGTGCGGTCGGCACCTGCATCGTCGAGCAGGCCCCGGTGACGTGTCATCAGACCGATCATTTCGACGCTTGCCACATCACGCTGACCTGCAACAGCGCGCCGCTGTTTGACCCGACTGGCAACTTCCTCGGCGTGCTCGATGTGTCTGCACTGAGTGCGCCTGCCCCGCGTGAAGGGCAGCACCTCGCGCTGCAGATGACCACCATGTACGCGCAGAAGATCGAAGACGCGAACTTCCTGCGCTACTTCCGCGATCAGTGGATCCTGCGGTTGGGGTCAACGTGGTCGCTGGTGGATGTGGACAGCGAAATCATGGTCGCCTTCGATGCCGACGGCGTGATTCGCGGCATAAACAGCGGTGGCCGGCGCAAGCTGCGGCTTGAGAGCGATCCGCACGCCGATGTGCGTGGCCACCTCCTGACCGAAGTGTTTCGCGAAAACATGAGCGAGCTGTGGCGCATCGCCCGCGCTGGCACGTCATCCGAACGCACGGCGATTCGGATGTTCGATCACGGGCTGTATTACGCGACGGGGATTCCGCCGAGGGGCGCGCCCAGCAAGCCGTCTATGCCGTCTGCGGCGGCAGCTCAGCCGGTGTTGCCCAGCCCCGAGGCCAGTGCCGCCCTGGAGGCGCTCGGCGCCGACGACCCGCAGATGCAGCGGCTGATCCTGCAGGCCAAGCGTCTGGCCAACAAGCCACTCAACATCCTGGTACAAGGCGAGACCGGCACCGGAAAGGAAGTCCTGGCCAAGGCGCTGCACACCGCGAGCGAGCGTCGCAGCAAAGCGTTTGTTGCGGTCAATTGCGCAGCCATTCCTGAGTCGCTCATCGAGAGCGAACTGTTCGGCTACACGCCGGGCACCTTCACCGGCGCCCGCAGCAAGGGCATGCGCGGTCTGATCGCCCAATCGGACGGCGGCACGCTGTTTCTCGACGAAATCGGCGACATGCCGCTGCATCTGCAGAGCCGGCTGTTGCGTGTGCTGTCCGAACGCGAAGTGATGCCGCTGGGCTCGGAAAAGCCCACGCCGGTCGACCTGCGCGTGATTGCCGCCTCCCACCGTGACCTGCGCCAGCTCATTGCCGAGCAGCGCTTCCGCGAGGATCTCTACTACCGGCTGTGCGGCGCAACGCTGCACCTGCCCACGCTGCGCGAGCGTTGCGACAAGGATTACCTGATCGCCCGCATCGTCGAAGAAGAAGCGCGCCAGCTCGACATGCACGCGCAACTCGCGCCGGCTGCGCTGGCGGTGCTGCGCAGCTACCCGTGGCAGGGCAATGTCCGGCAGTTGCGCAACGTGCTGCGCTTTGCGCTGGCCATGAGCGACGACGGCCTGATCGATGTCGACGCGTTGCCGCCGGAGGTTCTTGAAAGCACGACGGACGCTACGGCTGCCGCAGCTTCAGTCGCGGCCGATGCCGCACCGGACAACGAGCGGGAAATCCTGCTGGCTGCGTTGCGCCGGAACAAATGGCGCATCACCCACGTTGCGCACGAGCTTGGCATCGCGCGCGCGACGGTCTATCGCCAGATGGAGCGGTTCGGGATTGTTTCGCCGAATCAGCAATAGGCTGGGCGCGAGGGGAGCCGAGGTGCCTTGCTTCCGGAAGGGAAGGGCGGACGCGCGGGGTCGTCACTGTCGCTCGTTATCGCGCCCGGCTTTTAGGCGCTTGAGGAACCAACGGCCAGCTGGGCCAGGCGGTGTGTCCTTTCGGTAGACAGCAAACATGGCGATCGGAGGCGTGTACGGTTGGAAGGCTTCAAGCTGCAACGGCACGAGCTTTCCCGAATCGAGGTCATCCTGAACCATCGCCACCGGCATGTGCCCCCAGCCGAATCCAGCGCGCAGGAAGGCATGCTTGGCGCCGAGATCGGCCAGTCGCCATATATGCGGCGAGAAAACGCCGAAGGTCTTGCCTTCCGTGAGCGTCGTGCGATCGGTGAGCACCAGTTGCACATGCTCGTCGAGCTCAGCGGGACGAATGACCCCCGGCTTTGACGCCAACGGATGGGACGGCGCCGCCACGGTGATCATCGGGACATCCAGCAGTTTCTCCGCATCCAGAAGCTGTGGCACTGAGGGCATCGATCCGCTGATGCCGAGCCGGCATGCGTTGGTCAGCACCGGCTGCATGACCGCGCCCAGCGCCTCGACGTACAGCCGCAGAGGCGTGTGTGGAAACGCGTCGCGGAATGCGCCAACGGCGTCCGTCAGCGATGCCATCGGATACATGACGTCGACGACCACGGACAACTCCGGCTCAAGGCCATCCGACATCGCGCGCGCCTTCGCTTTGAACCCGTCCATGCCGCTCACCACGAGTCGCGCCTGCGCGAGCAAGGCCGTTCCCTCATCCGTCAGCCGTGGATAGCGCGCACTGCGGTCGAAGAGCTTGACGCCGATCTGGTTTTCCAGATTGGCCAAGGTATGGCTCACCACCGACTGTGCGCGTCGTAGTTTGCGACCTGCGGCGGAAAAGCTGCCCTCTTCGGAGGCCGCAATGAAGGTGCGGAGCTGATCCAGCGAGACGGCGTCGAGCATGTATCTATTTTGTAGATTGATTTCATCTAGAAATATAGGCTTCCTGGATACGTGTCAAGTCTCTACTCTTCGGTCATCCACTCTTTGAAAAGGACGATTGACATGAACCCGAACCTGAATGCCCAACTGAACGCCAACTCGGCCGTCCCGGCCGTAGGCCGCACGCTGATCGCTGCAATCTTCTTCATCAGCGGTATTGGCAAGTTGGCCGCGCCCGCTGCAACGATGGCCTATATCGCCTCGCTTGGCCTTCCCGCCCCAGCCCTGGGACTCATTGGCGCGCTCGTGCTGGAGCTGGCGGGCGCCACGCTGCTGGTCGTCGGTTACAAGACGCGGCTGGTTGCGCTCCTGCTTGCGGTATACGCCGTCGTGACGGCGCTGATCTTCCACCACGCGCTCGGCGACCAGAACCAGATGTTTCACTTCCTGAAGAATCTCGCCATGGCCGGGGGGCTCCTGCAGGTGGCCGCATTCGGGGCCGGCGCTTTCAGCATCGACAACCGCCGCGCAGCAGTCACGCGTGCGGCCGCCTGAGCCTCGCATTGCTGGAGACGACATCATGAGCATTGCGACAGCCCTTCTGCAGCAACACCTTGACTGGCTGGTGGACGACCCTCAGCAATGGCAGCAGTTGATTGCCGACAACATCGTGTGGGACCTGCCTTATGCGCCGAGCCTCGGCCATCCATTGAAGCTTGACGGGCGGGAATCCGTCCTGCGCCACGCGGGCTGGTTCGCGGGGGCGGTCGAGGACTTCCGCTTCTTCGATGCCATCCTGACTGCCACGGATGACCCTGAGCATGCGATTGCACGTGTTCGCGGCGAAGGACGCATCGCTGCGACCGGCCGCGCGTACCGCCAGGAGTACGTCATTTTCCTGACTGCCGAAGACGGCCGCATCGTGCATCTGCGCGAGTATTTCGATCCCGTCCAGGCCGCCCTTGCCCTCGATGCCCCAGTGGTGGGCGTCCCCTCCAGGAGCATCTGATGAAAGCGATCCAAGTTGCTGCCTATGGCAGCCCCGACAAGCTGACACTTGCCGAGCTCGACGACCCCGTGCCGGGCGACAACGAAGTACTGATCGATGTCGCCGCGGCGTCGGTGAATCCCATCGACTGGAAAATCGTCAGTGGTGCCATGAAGGCATTCATTCCGCTGCCACTACCGTTCACGCCCGGCGTGGACGCTGCAGGCACCGTCATCGCAGTGGGCCGCAACGTCACGGCGCTGAAGCGCGGTGACGAAGTGATGGGCTTTATCGGGATCGTCGGCGCATACGCCACGCGCGTCGTCGTCGAAGCGAGCCGGCTCGCGCGCAAACCAGCGTCTCTGGATTTCACAAGCGCGGCCGCCATCCCCGCAGCGTCGTTGACGGCGTGGCAGGCGCTGCATGAGCACGGCGCCTTGCGTGCCGGGCAGTCTGTGCTGATCCATGGCGCCGCGGGCGGCATCGGAAGCGCGGCAGTGCAGCTCGCCAGATTGGCCGGCGCCTATGTCATCGGCACGGCGTCGGGTGCAAATGGCGACTACGTGAAAGGCCTCGGTGCGACGGAGTTCATCGACTACCGTGCTGACGATTTCGCAAAACGGGTTGCAGGCGTGGACCTGGTGCTCGACCTCATCGGCGGCGAAACCCAGGCGAAATCATGGTCGGTGCTCAAGCCGGGCGGCACGCTGGTATCGACGGTTGCCAAACCGGACCTGGCGCGTGCCCACGAAGCGCAGGCAACGGGCCGCCACTTTGCGACCAGAAGCGACGGGCCGCTGCTCGAGAACGTGGCCGCGCTCCATGCGTCGGGCGAGATGCGCGTCCACGTCGAGTCGGTCTTTCCGCTGTTCGAAGCGGGCCGCGCATTGGATCTAAGCAGGGCCGGCCACGTGCGGGGCAAAGTCGTCCTCGACGCGACCGCATCAAAGACGGCTTAGGTACCAAAGTGAACTGCCGGAGATAGGGAGAAGGACTCGCGCATGTCGCGTGCCTCCTCCACCGGCGTTCTTCCAAAAAGGCGCTTGAACTCCCGGCTGAACTGCGACGTACTTTCATAGCCGACGCGTCCAGCCGCCGCAGCGGCGGTGAGGCCGTCGCGAATCATCATGAGGCGCGCATGATGGAGCCGCGTGGACTTGATGTACTGAATCGGCGACGTCTGTGTCACCGCGCGGAAGTTGGCGTGGAATGCCGGCACGCTCATGCCGGCTTCTTCGGCAAGACGGGGCACGTTCAGCGGAGAAGCATAGTCGGCGTGGATGCGCTTGAGCGCCTTTGCCACGCGGCCGAATCGCCCGTGGTGCCCGAGCGCGGCGCATAACGCACCGCCTTGGGCGCCCGCCAGCACCCGATAGCAGATCTCCCGCACCAGGCCCGGCCCGAGAATGTGTGCATCCATCGGCACCGTCAAGGCTTCGAGCAACCGCACGGTTGCATCTGCGAGCGGGTCGTCAAGCGGTGTCGACACGATGCCGTTTGGCGCCGCGTCCGGTAGACGTCCGAACGCGCCGATCTGCGTGATCAGGTCGCTGAGCTCGAGCAGGTCGAGGCGAATCGACACGGCAAGCATCGGTTCCTCGCGCGATGCCTGGGTTTCGGTCGAGAACGGCAGCGGCACGGACAGCACGAGGTAGTGCTGCGCATCGTAAATGTAGACGTCGTTGCCAAGGAACCCGAGCTTGCGGCCCTGGCACACGATCACGATGCTGGGTTCGTACAGCACCGGCGTGCGCCCAAGGGGCCGGTCCGAACGCATCAGCCGCACGCTGTCCAGCGCCGACTGCGTATATCCCTCGCTCGGTGCCAGCTTCTCGATGAGGCGGACCATCTTGACGGACGCAAGAGAGCGGTTCTTCGACACGACAAACCTCCTGTTGCTTGCTACACGCGCCATTCTAGCTTCACGGTGAATGCGCCGCCGACCAATTGATAGGAATAGGCAATAACGGCATCGGTCCGTGTATTCGCGCAACCTCACCGCGTTCCTATCATTCCATCACCGGCCGACGAGAAATACCGCTTCGTATCACGGTGTAACGTGCATCGGACATGGGGTGGGTGGGCTCGAACAGCAGGGGCCAGTTCATCGCCAACGATAGGAGTATGCAATATGGAAACTGTCTCAAACCAGTCCAAAGTCATTCTGATCACCGGCGCAAGCAGCGGGATCGGCGAGGGCGCGGCCCGCTTGCTTGCCGCACAGGGACATCGCGTCGTGATCGGCGCTCGCCGTACCGACAGGCTCGCGCGGCTCGCAGAATCGATCGAGGCGTCAGGCGGCGCCATTCGCTATCGCGAGCTCGACGTGACCTCCGCCGACGACGTGGCCGCATTTGCTCGCTTCGCGCTCGATGCGTTCGGCCGCATCGACGTGCTGGTCAACAATGCGGGCGTGATGCCGCTTTCGCCGCTCAACGCGCTGAAGGTGGAGGAGTGGAATCGGATGATCGACGTGAACATCCGCGGCGTGCTGCATGGCATCGCGGCGGTGCTGCCAACGATGGAAGCGCAAGGACGCGGACAGATCATCAATATTTCGTCGATCGGCGGCCTTTCCGTGTCGCCCACGGCCGCCGTCTACTGCGCGACCAAGTTTGCCGTGCGTGCCATCTCGGACGGCCTGCGCCAGGAAACCGACAAGATCCGCGTGACCGTGATCTGCCCCGGCGTCGTGGAGTCCGAGCTGGCTGACTCGATCTCGGACGACACCGCGCGGACCGCCATGCAGACGTTCCGACGCATCGCGATCACACCCGACGCCATCGCGCGTGCGATTGCTTACGCGGTGGAGCAGCCGGCCGATGTCGACGTCAGCGAGATCGTCGTGCGGCCGACGGCGAGCCCGTTCTGAGTCATCGATGGCAGCAGCCAACCCATCCCGATCCAGGAGCACACCATGACATCACCCAGCACCGCAAGCGGCGCCTTCGCAGGCAAGGTCGCCATCGTTACCGGCGCAGCCAGCGGCATCGGCCTCGCCACGACCGAACTGCTGCATGCCGAAGGCGCAAACGTGATCGCCGTGGGGCGCGGCAGCAACGTGGAAGCGCTGGCCCGCCCGGGCATCGTTCCGCTCGTCGCCGACGTGTCGCGCGAGGAAAGCGCCGTGCGCGCCGTGGCGACGGCCATCGAGCGGTTCGGCAGGCTCGACATTCTGGTCAACAACGCGGCGGTCATCATCAACAAGCCGCTGATCGATATGTCGCTCGACGACTGGAACGGCATTCAGGCCGTCAATGCGACGGGCGCATTCCTGTTCTCGCGCGAAGCCATGCGCGCGATGGTGCCGGCCAAGGGCGGGGCCATCGTGAACGTGGGTTCCTACGCGTGTTACCAGGCCTTTCCGCTGATCTCGGCGTATGCGGCCTCGAAGGGCGCGCTCGCCCAGTTGACGCGTGCGCTGTCGCTCGAGGCGATCGAACACGGCATCCGCGTCAATGCCGTGGGCTCCGGCGACGTCATCACCAACATTACGAATCACATTCATGCGGACGGACAGGCGTTCCTCGCCGAGCACGGAAAGAACGCGCCCATCCGCCGCGCCGCGCAGCCGAAGGAAATTGCGGAGGTGATCGCATTCCTCGCGTCGGAGAAGGCCAGCTTCATTGTGGGCGCCGTCGTGATGGCCGACGGCGGCATGAGCGTCGCGTTGCCCTGAACACAGCAATCCATCCAACACCTGACCTGCAACTGAGGAGGTTCATCATGAAATCCGTATCCCGCACATGGTTTGTCACCGGCGCGTCGAAAGGCGTTGGCCGGAAACTCGTCACCCATTTGCTCGAGCAAGGCCACAGGGTCGCGGCTACCTCGCGCGCCGCGGCATCGCTGACCGATGTTTTCGGTCGCGCGTCAGACCGCTTTTTGCCGCTGGAGGTCGATCTGACGAACGATCGAAGCGTCCAGGATGCAATCGAAAAGACCGTGCAACGGTTCGGCGGTGTCGACGTCGTCGTGAACAACGCCGGATATGCGCAGCAAGGCACCGTCGAGGCACTGTCGGACGAGGAGCTTCGCCGGAACTTCGAAGTCAACTTCTTCGCGCCGATGACGGTCATGCGCCATGCATTGCCGCATCTTCGCCGGCAGCGCAGCGGGCACATCATCAACATCTCGTCCATCGTCGGCTATCACGGCGGATATGCGGGATGGGGCAGCTACGTCGCGAGCAAGTGCGCGCTATCGGGCGTGACGGAATCCCTCGCGGCCGAAGTCGCCGAACTCGGTATCCGCGCGACGGTCGTGTATCCCGGCCCGGTACGCACCGACTTCCTGTCGAGCGATGCGCTCGCCGTTGCCAAGCGGCAGATCGACGATTACTCCGAGGCGAAGGCTTCGCTGGACTTGCATCTCGGCACCCTGCACGGCCGCCAGGCCGGCGACCCGGACAAGCTCGCGCTTCTGATCATCCAGGCTGCAAACGTCGAATCGGCTCCGCTGCACCTGTTCGCCGGCAAGATCGCCAACGAACTCGCGGCTGCCAAGGCCAGTGCGGTCGCAAAGGACCTGCACGCGTGGAAGGGCTCGTCTGAAGCCACTGATTTCGCGGGCTGACCCCGGTGTGGAAATGTCCCGGCTTTGCCGGAACGCTGCCCCTCCTGAGGGCGGGGCAGTGGTTCCTTTCGGTGGAAGGCGTCTGGCGTGCGCTGTTTGGCACGCCAGACGCAATTCGGCTATGCGCGGCTCGGCCAATGGGAGCCGCTATTGCGCAGACGAGGCCGGGCGCAACGGCCCAGCCGATACATCATGGGGGGGCGAGGGGTATGACGGCGAGAGACGTCTCGCGGCCGATATGGGCAGTGGCGAACTGGCAGTACGCCAGCTTTACGCCCAAAAAGACAAAACCCAAGCACAGGCTTGGGTTTTGCGTGATGTCCTGGTGCCGCTGACCGGAATCGAACTGGTGACCTTCGCATTACGAATGCGCTGCTCTACCGACTGAGCTACAGCGGCGTCGGAAACAGCGATTCTAACAGAACTTTTTGTCGCTCTGCAAGAACCGCGGCAACAACAGTCTTACATGGCGTCGTCAGGCCGTTTTTTTGGCTTCGAGGTGATATTGCGTGACGCGATCCACCTCGTTTTTCGACCCCAGGACGACCGCCACGCGCTGGTGCAGCTTTTCGGGCTGGATATCCAGAATGCGTTGCTCGCCGTTGGTGGCTGCGCCGCCGGCTTGTTCCACCAGGAAGGCCATCGGGTTGGCTTCGTACATCAGGCGAAGCTTGCCGGCCTTGCCCGGCTCGCGCTTGTCCCACGGATACATGAAGATGCCGCCGCGCGTGAGGATGCGATGCACGTCAGCCACCATCGAGGCGATCCAGCGCATGTTGAAATCCTTGCCGCGCGGGCCTTCGGTGCCGGCCAGGCATTCGTCGATGTAGCGGCGCACGGGCGGGGCCCAGTGGCGCATGTTCGACATGTTGATGGCGAATTCCTTGGTATCGACCGGAATCTTCACGTCGCGGTGGGTCAGCACGAAGCTGCCGACTTCGCGGTCGAGCGTGAACATGTGCACGCCGTTGCCGACGGTCAGTACCAGCGTGGTCTGCGGGCCGTACACGGCATAGCCGGCAGCGACCTGCTTGACGCCGGGCTGCATGAAATCGGCTTCCGTCACGGCCTCGCCGGCCTTGGGCATGTGCAGTACCGAGAAGATCGTGCCAATCGACACGTTCACGTCGATGTTGGACGAGCCGTCGAGCGGATCGAACAGCAGCAGGTATTCGCCCTTCGGATAGCGGTGCGGAATCTCGTAGAACGATTCCATCTCTTCCGAGGCCATGGCGGCCAGGTTGCCGCCGTACTCGTTCGCTTCGAGCAGGACTTCGTTGGCGATCACGTCCAGCTTCTGCTGGGTTTCGCCTTGCACGTTGCCGGTGCCGGCCGAGCCGAGCACGCCGGCAAGGGCCCCCTTGTTGACGCTGTGCGAGATCGCCTTGCAGGCGCGCGCCACGACTTCGAGCAGCAGGCGCAGCTCGGCCGGGATGGTGTTGTGCTCGCGCTGCTCTTCGATCAGGTAGCGGGTGAGGTTGATGCGCTTCATGGGTTCTCCTGAGACGGGCGCGATTTTACGATACAAGCGGTGACATTCAGGCCAGCGCCTTGCCGACGATCTCGCGCACGTCGCGCGAGAGGCTCGGATGTGCCGCCACGCGCTTGAGCGCGTCCTGCATGGCGTCGCGCAGCGTGGGCACGTACTTGCGCCAGCGGTCCAGCGCGCGTGCCAGGCGGGCAGAGACCTGCGGGTTGATGGCGTCGAGCGCGAGCACCTGCTCGGCCCAGAACGCATAGCCGGAACCATCGGCGGCATGGAATTGCGCGGGGTTGCCGGAGCAGAAGCTGAAGATGAGCGAACGCGCCCGGTTCGGGTTGCGCAGCGTGAAGGCGGGATGGGCCATCAGCGCGCGCACGGTGGCGAGCGTCGGCTTGCCTGCGGCGCCGGGCTGCATGGCCTGCAGCGAGAACCATTTGTCGATGACGAGGGCGTCGTCGGCAAAGCGCGTGTAGAAATCGGCTAGTGCGGCTTCGCGGCCGGGGGCGTAGCTGTTGACCATCGCCGAGAGGGCGCCCATGCGGTCGGTCATGTTGGTGGCGCCGGCATATTGCTGTTCGGCCAGGGCCAGCGCCTCGGAGGCTTCGGTTTCCACCAGATAGCCGAGGGCGATGTTCTTGAGGGCGCGCTTGCCTGCAGATACCGCATCGGGCGAGTAGGGCCCCTCGGTCTGATTGTAGTGATAGGCGCGCAGCAACTCTGCGTTGAGCTTCTCTGCCAGCGTGCGGCGCAGCGTGCGGCGTGCGGTGTGAATGGCAGCCGGGTCTGCCACGTCCATGCGCTCGGCCAGGTAACTCTCGGCGGGCAGGATCAGCATCTGCTCGCGGAAGGCTGGATCAAGCGACGTGTCGGCGACCACGGCACGCAGCGCTTCGACCAACGCTGGGTCGACCGCCGGTGCGTGGCCGTGCTGGATGTCCGTCACCATGCGCAGCAGGGTGTCGGTGGCCAGGCGCTGGCCGGCTTCCCAGCGGTTGAACGGGTCGGAATCGTGCGCGAGCTGGAATGTGAGCTGCTCCGTCGTATAACCGTATTCGACGATCACCGGCGCCGAGAAATTGCGAAGCAGCGAGGGCAACGGCGCTTCGGCCACATCTTCGAAGACGAAGGTCTGCTTGGTTTCGGTGAAGTCCAGCACGCGGGTGGTCACCGGCGAGGGCGATGCGGCCTCGCCACGCAAACGCAGTGGCAAGTCGCGGCCGTTCTTGTCGATCAGGCCGATCGCAAACGGAATGTGGAACGGTTGCTTCTGGATGCCGCTGTTGACTTCGATGCCGACCGGCTCGCAACGCTGGCGCAGCGTGAGCGTGTAGGTATGCGTGGCGGCATCGTGGTGGCCTTCGACTGCCACGACCGGCGTGCCGGCCTGGCTGTACCAGCGGCCGAATTGCGTGAGGTCGCGGCCGTTGGCATCGGCCATGGCGGCGCGGAAATCGTCGCAGGTGACGGCATGGCCGTCGTGACGCTGGAAGTACAGGTCCATGCCCTTGCGGAAACCGTCTCGGCCGAGCAAGGTTTGGTACATGCGCACGACTTCCGCGCCTTTTTCGTACACCGTGACGGTGTAGAAGTTGTTGATTTCTTCGTAGCTGTCGGGCCGCACCGGGTGCGCCATCGGGCCCGCATCTTCTGGAAACTGCGCCTGGCGCAGCACGCGCACGTCTTCGATGCGCTTGACGGCTCGGGCGCTGGCAGCCGCGGCTTCATTGCCGGCTTGCGCGGCCGCTTGTGCCGCCATATCGGCGGAAAACTCCTGATCGCGGAACACCGTCAGGCCTTCCTTCAGGCTCAACTGGAACCAGTCGCGGCAGGTGACGCGGTTGCCTGTCCAGTTGTGAAAGTATTCGTGGCCGACCACCGATTCGATGTTGGCGAAGTCAACGTCGGTGGCCGTCTCTGCATTGGCCAGCACGTACTTCGTGTTGAAGATGTTCAGGCCCTTGTTCTCCATCGCGCCCATGTTGAAGTCGCCCACGGCGACGATCATGAAGCGGTCGAGATCCAGCTCCAGGCCGAAGCGGCGCTCGTCCCAGTGGATGGAGTGGATGAGCGAATCCATTGCGTGGCGCGTCTTGCCCAAGTCTTGCGCTTCCACCCAGACCTGCAGCAGCTTCTCTTTGCCCGAGGCGGACTGGATGCGTTCTTCAATGCACTCGAGCTTGCCCGCCACCAGCGCGAACAGGTACGACGGCTTCTTGAACGGATCGTGCCACACCGCTTCGTGGCGGCCGTCCGGCAGGTCGCGCTCCGCCACGAGGTTGCCGTTGGACAGCAGCACCGGATAATCCGCTTTCGATGCGCGCAGCGTGACGGTGTAGACGGTCATCACGTCCGGGCGGTCGAGGAAGTAGGTGATCTTGCGGAAGCCCTCTGCCTCGCACTGCGTGAAGAAGTTGCCGTTGGAAACGTACAGACCCATCAGCGACGAGTTGGCGGCGGGATTGCAGTACGTGGTGAGTTCCAGCGTGAAGCTGGCGCCGACATCGGCCGGCACGGCATCGATGGTGAGCGTGTCGCCGGAGGCCTGCAGGCCGGATAGCGCCTTGCCGTCGACCGTTGCGCCCGCCAGCTCCAGCCCTTCACCCGCCAGCACGAGCGGCTTGCCGGCATCCGTGCGCGTCATGCGCATGCGGTTGACGACACGGGTGCGCTCGGGCACGAGATCGATCTCCAGGGCCACTTCGTCAATGCGGAAAGCGGGCGCGGTGTAGTCCTTGCGGTAAATCGTGACGGCGGTATCGGTGCGCAACATCGGTAACATCCTTATCTGCGTTGTCTGCGTTCGCAAAAGGCCATTGTACTCAGGCGCTTGGCGGGAATCTTCCGCGGCAGGCGTCACTCTGAGTAACAGACCGCGGGCGGCCTCTTTCTGGGGCGCGCGACCATCTGTCTGATTGAGAGTAGGGGATTTTCTATGTGGAAATGGATCAAGTCATCGCGCGTCTGGCCGATGGCCGGCGCGTTGATGGCGGCCAGCCTCCTGGCGGGCTGTGCGAGCACGGTCACCAGTCAGGTGACGGCGTTCCGGCAGCCCGGCTGGACCGACACCCCGCCGCGCACCTATGCCTTCGAACGCACCGCAACGCAGCAAAATGACCTGGAACGCCAGACCTACGAGGCCTGGACATCAGACCAGCTGGCCGCTCACGGCTTCACGAGCGTGCCGCGTGCCAGCGCGCGCTATGTGGTCCGGCTGGACTATTCGACCGCCACGCGGCTCGTGCAGGTACGCCAGCCCGTGTATCCCGATCCGTACTGGGGGCCCGGGCCTTGGGGGCCGTGGCGCAGTCCCTGGGGGCCCTGGGGCCCGTGGGGACCTCAATACGTAGAGACCAACGTGCAGGTGCCGTTCTATGCCTATCACGTGGAAATTGACGAGGCAGCCACCGGCAAGCGCGTCTATCAGGTGACCGCGCAAACGCAGGGTGGGGATGGCTCCCTGACCGCTGTGATGCCGTATCTGGTACGCAGCGCGTTTGCCAATTTCCCGGCGCCGAATGCGCAGCCCATCCTCGTGGAACTGCCGATTGATCCATCGGTGAAACCGGCAGCGAAACCAGCATCCGGGCCGGCACCTAAGTAGTGCGCCCGGGTGGGTTTTGGCCGGCGGTCTACGTTAGAATGCGTGACCTAATTTGTAGGCCGCCAGCCGTACCCCGCTTGAGCGTTGTCACTTCATCCCGTCTCGCGCCGACCGCCACCCCTGGCCGGCGCTGCCTCCGCCCCGTCGCTACCCTCCTGACGGTGCTGCGCAACGCGTGCGGCCTCGCCCCCGGTTTCTCTCTGTTCCCACTGTTTTTCGCCACTTCGTCTCAGGGAGTTTCTGCCTGAGCGCATGTGCGCCTCGTCTGCGGAACTCCCCATCAGGATTCATTGCTATGAATGACAAGCTTCACGACGCCTCGCCGGATTCCCAAGACCAAGGCGCCGAGGCCGAACTGCGCCGCGCGGCGTTTGAATATCACCGCGCACCCACGCGCGGCAAGATCGAGGTCCGCCCGACCAAGGCGCTGATCAATCAGCGCGACCTCTCGCTGGCGTATTCGCCGGGCGTGGCGTATCCGTGTACCGCGATCGAGCAAGATCCGTCGCTGGCGGCGGAGTACACCTCGCGCGGCAACCTCGTCGGCGTGATTACCAACGGCACCGCGGTGCTGGGCCTGGGCGACATCGGCCCGCTGGCCAGCAAGCCCGTGATGGAAGGCAAGGGCTGCCTGTTCAAGAAATTTGCCGGCGTGGACGTATTCGATATCGAACTGGCCGAGCGCGACCCGGACAAGCTGGTCGACATCATCGCCTCGCTGGAGCCGACGCTGGGCGGGATCAACCTTGAAGACATCAAGGCCCCGGAGTGCTTCTACATCGAGCAGAAGCTGCGTGACCGCCTGAACATTCCCGTCTTCCACGATGACCAGCACGGCACGGCGATCATCTCGTCGGCGGCGCTGCTCAACGGCCTGAAGGTCGTCGGCAAGGACATCGGCAACGTGAAGGTGGCGGTGTCAGGCGCGGGCGCCGCAGCCATCGCGTGTCTGGACGTGATGGTGGGCCTGGGCGTCAAGCGCGAGAACGTCTACGTGGTCGACTCCAAGGGCGTGATCTACGCCGGCCGCGACGCCAAGATGGAGCCGAACAAGGCGCGCTATGCGCAAGACACGTCGGCCCGTACGCTGGCCGACATCGTGCGCGATGCCGACGTGTTCCTGGGTTGCTCGGCGGCCGGCGTGCTGACCGCCGACATGGTCAAGACCATGGCTCCGAAGCCGATCATCCTGGCGCTGGCCAACCCCGAGCCGGAAATCCGCCCGGAAATCGCCAAGGCCGCGCGCCCGGACTGCATCATCGCCACGGGCCGTTCGGACTACCCGAACCAGGTCAACAACGTGCTGTGCTTCCCGTACATCTTCCGCGGTGCGCTCGATTGCGGCGCCACGAAGATCACGGAAGAGATGAAGCTGGCCTGCGTGAAGGCCATTGCCGAGCTGGCAGAAGCCGAAACGAACGACGCCGTGGCGCAGGCTTACGCCGGCCAGGACCTGACCTTCGGCCCGGATTACATCATCCCGAAGCCGTTCGATTCGCGCCTGATCGAGAAGATCGCGCCGGCCGTCGCCAAGGCCGCGGAAGAGTCTGGCGTGGCCACGCGCCCGATCAAGGATCTGGACGCCTATCGCGCCCAGCTGAGCGACTTCGTGTACCACACGGGCCTGACCATGCGCCCGGTGTTCTCGGCCGCCAAGGCCAACCCGAAGCGCGTCGTGTACGCCGAAGGTGAAGAAGAGCGCGTGCTGCGCGCGGTGCAGACGGTGGTCGACGAAGGCCTGGCCAAGCCGATCCTGGTCGGCCGTCCGCACGTGATCGAAATGCGCATCCAGAAGGCCGGCCTGCGCCTGAAGCCGGGCGTGCATTTCGAGCTGGTCGATCCCGAAGACGACCGCCGCTATCACCAGTACCACACCGCTTACCACGAGCTGATGGGCCGCAACGGCGTGACGCCGGACATGGCTAAGTCGGCGCTGCGCCGTTCGAACACGCTGATCGGTGCACTGCTGGTGCGCCTGGGCGATGCCGATGCGCTGCTGTGCGGCACGGTCGGCCGCTTCGACGCCCACCTGGAACACGTGCGCGACGTGATCGGCCTGGCCCCGAACGCCAAGGTGTTCGCCGCCATGAACGGCCTGATGCTGGAGAAGCACACGCTGTTCATCACCGACACGTTCGTCAACGAAATGCCGAGCGCAGAAGAGCTGGCCGACATCACCAAGCTGGCGGCAGAAGAAGTGCGCCGGTTCGGCCAGGAGCCGAAGGTGGCGATGCTGTCGCACTCGATGTTCGGATCGTCGAAGAACGCATCGGCCCGCCGCATGCGCGCTGCGTATGACCTGCTGAAGGTGGAAGCGCCGGACCTGCAGGTGGAAGGCGAGATCCAGGGTGATGCGGCGCTGTCGGAAGACATCCGCCACCACTTCCTGCCGAAGAGCGCGTTCTCGGGCAGCGCAAACTTGCTGGTGATGCCGTCGCTCGACGCCGCCAACATCGCGTTCAACCTGCTCAAGATCACGGGCGGGCAGGGCGTGACGGTAGGCCCGATCCTGCTGGGCGCGGCCAAGCCGGTGCACATCCTGAACCCGTCGGCCACATCGCGCCGCATCGTCAACATGACGGCGCTGGCGGTGGCAGACGTATCGGCTACGCGTTGATCGGTTGATCCGACCCTTGGGCCGCAGAAGGTGGGTGGCCCAAAAGAAAACGGCGCCTGGGGAAAGTCCAGGCGCCGTTTTTCTTTGCTGCCGACTGCTTAGAACTTCGCGCGGATGCCCACGCCGAAGGTGTCTGCCGAGCTGAGGTTCGTCACCTTGTCGCGCATGTACGCGGCGTACACATCGGTGCGCTTGGACAGCGAATAGTCGTAACCGACGGCCCACGTGTTGCGCTTCACGTCGGCCGCGCCCGAAGTTTTGGTGTACGCGTACGACGCGAGGATGCTGCCCGGGCCGACCGGCACCGATACACCCAGCTGGCCGCCGTTGCTCTTCGCATCGCCGGAGTTGATGGCGTTCTTGATGTACTGGTACTGACCGTAGACCTTCGCCACGCCAAAGTCGTACGTGGCACCCAGCTGCGCAGCGGTCTGGCGCGAGAAGCCTGCCACCAGTGCGTTCAGGTCACCCGGAGCGGAGTCGAAGCGCACCTGCTGGAACGCTGCGGTGGCCGCGAAGTTGCCACGGAAGTACAGGAAGTTGCCGCCCCACTTGTTCTGGCCGTTGTGACCAGCTTGCTCGCCCGCGCCGTAGATGAAGTTGGCGGTCAGACCGTTGAAGTCCGGCGTCGAGTACATGATCGAGTTGTTCCAGCCCGAATCGCCGACGAGGCCCGAGATGCCGCCGGGGCCGCTCAGGCCGTTGCCGAGGTAGGTGTGGAACACCATCGGCGAGAACGTGTACGAATCGATGAACGGGTTGAACAGGATCGTCGACACGAAATACGGCGGCGTCAGGCGGCCGAGCTTGATCGAGCCCCAGGTGCTCGATTGCAGGCCGACGAACGAGTTGCGGGCGAAGAACGTGTCGCCGTCAAAGCGGCCGTACTTGCCGGTGTCGGGGCGGAAGAACGCTTCCAGCGTGAAGATCGCCTTCAGGCCGTTGCCGAGGTCTTCGCTGCCCTTCATGCCCCAGTACGACGTGGACATCCCGCCCGAGTTGACGCCCCAGGCGCGGTCGGATGCGCCCAGGCTCTTGGTGGCGCCCGCCCAGGCATCCACCTGGCCGTACAGCGTGACGGACGATTGCGCCTGCGCACCGGCACTTGCTGCCCCCAGTGCCGATGCCACTGCCAGCGCGGCCATGCCACGCTTGAATTTCGACTGCATTGCTACCTCCTTTGTTGTTGAAGATCACTGCAGGTTGCGCCGCATTCTTTGATGCAGTCACAGGCCGGCTGGTCAGGCTCCATGCCGGACGGTGTCCCATGCCCCATGACACCGCGCCCACAGCGTTGTTTTTTGCTGATGAACCTGAAAAATCAGTTTGCTGAAATCAAATCGGCCAGGCGGAAACCTGCAATGCGATGAATCTGTTCGAGCGAGGCACGCAGCTCGGTATCGCGGTCGTTTTCCACGCGCTTGCTGAAGTTGTCGATGATCCCGTGGCGGTCGTAGCCGCGCACTGCCAGGATGAACGGGAAGCCGAACTTCTCGTTGTACTGCGCGTTGAGTGCCTGCAGGCGTGCAAACTCTTCCGGCGTGCACTGGTTCAGGCCCGCACCGCTTTGCTCGCGCGTCGACTCGGCGGTCAGTTCACCGCGCACGGCCGCCTTGCCCGCCAGCTCGGGGTGAGCGCGCACGAGCTTGAGTTGCGGCTCGATGCCAGCCGAGTCCACCGCATTGCGCATGGCAGCCGCCAGCGCCTCGGCCGAGGCGAACGGGCGTTGCGTGGCGGCCTGTTCGGCAACCCACGGCGAATGCTCGTAGACGCCGCCGAGGACTTGCACGAACTGCGATGCGTCCATGCCGTTGAGTTGCGAAAGGGTGTAGGTGGTCTGGCTCATGCTGTGGTGCTCAAAACGGGTTGCTTGGCATACGGATGGTTCTGGATCCAGTGCTGCGCGATGTCGATACGGCGGCAGATCCAGACCTTGTCGTGCGATTGCACGTAGTCGAGGAAGCGCTGCAGCGCACGGAAGCGCGCCGGCCGGCCCAGCAGGCGGCAGTGCATGCCGATCGACAGCATCTTCGGCTGCGCGAGGCCGTTCGGATCGCCTTCCTCGTACAGCACGTCGAAGGCGTCCTTCAGGTACTGGTAGAAGTGGTCGGCCGTGTTGAAGCCTTGCGGGCTGGCAAAGCGCATGTCGTTGGTGTCGAGCGTGTACGGCACCACCAGGTGCGGCTTGGTCTCGCCGGATGACGTTTGGACTTCGGTCCAGAAGGGCAGGTCGTCGCCGTAATAGTCGGCGTCGTAGGCAAAGCCGCCGTGCTCGACCACCAGACGGCGCGTGTTGGGGCTGTCGCGGCCGGTGTACCAGCCCAGCGGTGCGTTGCCGGTCAGCTCGCGAATGATCTCGACGCCGATGCGCATGTGCTCGCGCTCGGTGGCTTCGTCGACGTTCTGATAATGGATCCAGCGCCAGCCGTGGCAGGCGATTTCGTGGCCCAGGTCAACGAAGGCTTGCGTCACGTCCGGATGGCGCTGCAGGGCCATTGACACACCGAAGATCGTCAGCGGCAGGCCGCGCTTTTCAAACTCGCGCAGGATGCGCCACACGCCCGCGCGCGATCCGTATTCGTAAATCCCCTCCATGCTCATATGGCGGGCAGGGTAGGCCGCGGCGCCAATGATTTCCGAGAGGAACTGCTCGGAGCCCGCGTCGCCGTGCAACACGCAGTTTTCACCGCCTTCCTCGTAGTTGAGGACGAACTGCAGGGCGACGCGCGCACCGCCCGGCCAGTTGGCGTTGGGCGGGTTCTTGCCGTAACCGATGAGATCGCGCGGATAGTTATTGTTTGTCATGGTTTTTCATGTCGAGGAGACTTCATACAACACCGGTCAGACAGTGGAATGCGGCTTTCCAAATTCACGACATCACAGCGGCGTCATGAACCAGGCAAGGCGCCATCGCGTCAAGCCGGGACTGCCCGGGCAGCCTGCGCCAGTTCCAGCGCGAGCTTCCGGTGAACCGTGAGATGGGCGTCGAGTTCAAGCGTGGTCAGGCGGCCGTCTTCGACGACCACGCGCCCGTTGATCACGCTGTGCGCCACGTTGGACGGGGCGCAGAACACCAGCGCCGCGACGGGGTCGTGGTCGGCGCCGGCAAAGCCGACTTGGTGACGATCGAAGCTGACAAAGTCGGCCGACATGCCGGGTGCGAGCGCGCCGATGTCGTCGCGGTTGAGCACGCGCGCGCCGCCGAGCGTGGCGATCTCCAGCGCCTCGCGCGCGCTCATCGCCGCGGGGCCAAAGCCGACGCGTGCGAGCAGCATGGCTTGGCGCGTTTCGCCGAGCATGTGCGCGCCATCGTTCGACGCGCTGCCATCCACGCCCAGCCCGACCGGCACGCCGGCATCGCGCATCGTGCGGATGGGCGCAATGCCCGATGCAAGCCGCATGTTCGAGCACGGGCAATGCGCAACGCCGGTGCCGGTGCGCGCAAACACGTCGATGCCGTGCGCGTCGAGCTTTACGCAGTGCGCATGCCAGACGTCGCGGCCGACCCAGCCGAGGTCTTCCGCGTACTCGGCCGGCGTCATGCCGAACTTCTCGCGTGAGTAAGCGATGTCGTTGTCGTTCTCGGCCAGGTGGGTGTGCATCGACACGCCGTAGCTGCGCGCGAGCTTGGCCGATTCGCGCATCAGGTCACGCGAGACGGAGAAGGGCGAGCACGGCGCCACCACCACACGCAGCATCGAATGGCGGTCGGCGTTGTGCCACGTTTCAATCAGGCGCTGCGTTTCCTTCAGGATGGCTTCTTCGCCTTCGACCACGCGGTCCGGCGGCAAACCGCCCTGGCTGCGGCCGACGCTCATGCTGCCGCGCGCCGCGTGAAAACGCATGCCGATCTGTTGCGCGGCTTCGATCGAATCATCGAGCCGGCTGCCGTTCGGGTACAGATACAGATGGTCGCTGGACGTCGTGCAGCCCGAGAGCAGCAGTTCCGCCATCGCGGTAAGCGTAGACACGCGCACCATCTCGGGCGTGAGGCCCGCCCACACCGGGTACAGGTTCGTCAGCCAGCCGAACAGTTCCGCATCCTGCGCGGCGGGCAGGGCGCGCGTCAGGCTTTGATACATGTGATGGTGCGTGTTGACGAAACCCGGCGTGACCACGTGGTCGCGCAGTTCCATCACGCGTACGTTGGGTTGGCGCGTTGTGTTATCAGCGGCATCGCGATACTGCGACGGCAGATCGGCCGTGGCGCCCACCCATTCGATCACGCCACCGCGCGCAACCAGGGCGCCGTCCGGGATCTCGCGGCGTTGCGCATCCATGGTGACCAGCACGTCGGCATGACGGGCGATCAGAAGCGGGTCGTTGTGCCCGACAGTGGCGTTCATGCAATTACTCCGTGCCGTGGGTGTTGGCGGCCGCGTCGCGCATTGCGTGCTCGGCAGACTGCATGCCGTTGTAGTACAGGTTCAGGATGACCGCGACCAGCGTGCCCAGCACGATGCCGCTGTGCGTGACGGGCTCCAGCCAATGCGGCAGGTACTGGAAGAAGGTCGGTGCCAGCGTCGGGATCATGCCGAAGCCGATCGAGATCGCCACGATGAACAGGTTGTGGCGGTACTTGTTGAAATCGATCGAGCCGAGAATGCGTACGCCGGTGGCGGCCACCATGCCGAACATCACGATGCCCGCACCGCCCAGCACGAACGAAGGAACCGACGCCACGATGTGCGCCATCTTCGGGAACAGGCCCAGCGCGATCAGGATCACGCCGCCCATGGCAGCCACGAAGCGCGAACGCACACCCGTGACCGTCACCAGCCCAACGTTCTGCGAGAACGACGTGTAAGGGAACGTGTTGAACACGCCGCCGATCACGGTACCCAGGCCGTCGGCGCGCAGGCCACGGGTCAGATCATCGGTGGACAGCTTCTTGCCGGTAATTTCCGCCAGCGCCAGGAACATGCCGGTCGATTCGACCAGCGTGATCAACATCACGATGCACATCGAAGCGATGGCGCCGAAGTGGAACGTCGGCATGCCGAAGTGCAGCGGCGTGATGACGGCCACCCAGTCGGCTTCGGTAATGCCCGCAAAGCTGACCTTGCCGAATGCCATGGCGATGAACGTGCCGATCACGATGCCCAGCAGCACGGCAATGTTGCCGATCAGGCCGCGACCGTACTTTGTCAGCAGCAGGATGATGACGAGCACGGCCAGCGCGATGCCAAGGCCGCTCAGGTCGCCGTAGGCCGGGTTGGGTACGGTCTTGAGCACGCCATCGACCATGGTCTTCATGGTCGGCTGGCCGCCCGCTGCCCAGTTGATGCCAACGCCCATCAGCGACATGCCGATCAGCGTGATCACGGTGCCCGTCACGACCGGCGGGAAGAGCCCTAGCACGCGGCCCATGAGCGGCGCGACGATGATGCCGAACAACCCCGCCGCGATCACGGCGCCGTAGATGCCGAGCAGGCCGATGCTCGGGTCGGTGCCGATGGCAATCATCGGGCCCACCGACGCGAAGGTCACGCCCATCATGACCGGCATGCGAATGCCGAACTTCCAAATGCCGAAGGCCTGGATGAGGGTGGCAAGGCCAGCGGCAAACAAATCCGCATTGATCAGGAAAGCGAGCTGTTCCTTGGGCAGATGCAGTGCACCGCCCACAATCAGAGGCACTGCCACGGTGCCTGCATACATCACCAATACATGTTGCAGACCCAATGCGAGCAGGCGTCCGTACGCCACGCGCTCATTGGTCAGATCCGCCGTGGGGGCGGCGATGGTGCTGCTTGCCATAAAGGTCTCCTTTGGGTGGTAAGCCGGACGGCGTCCGGCTTGTGGCGGCCGGCCTCTGTCGTGCCGGCTCGCCCGATACAGCTAAACCGGTCCTAGACTTTGTCCTTCCCGCCGCGCGGGCCCAATACCGAACGCAGATCGAAATCAGCAGGCGCTTCGGGGCGCACGCGATCGGCGCAGCATTGCAAGTGCTGGGCCATGTGGGCCTGGGCAGCGCTGGCGTCGCCACGCTCCAGGGCATTGAGGATGTCGAGGTGTTCGTCGAACGAGCAGGCGTTGTTGCCTGGGGCCTCGACGCTGGCGATCATCAGCGTGGTGCGCGACACCAGCCGGCGCATCATCTCGACCACCAGCGGATTGCCCGACTGCTCGGCCAGCGCCACGTGAAATTCCGCAGACAGGCGAATCCAGCGCGGACGATCGTGCGTGACAAACGCCTGGCGCTCCTGCTTGACGAGTTCCATGAGCGGCGCAATGGCAGCCTTGGGGTTGCTGCTGTGGCCCACCTTGTCGAGCACCGCGCGCTCCAAGATCTGACGCAGCTCGAACATGGCGTGGGCTTCGTCGATGGAGGGCGCCGCGATGAACGCGCCGCGATTCGGCTCCAGGTCGACCAGGCCGTCAGCGGCCAGTTGGGAGAAGACCTTGCGCACCGTATGACGGGCGGTGGCATAGATTTCGCACAGCGCATGCTCCGTCAGCTTGGTGCGCGGGGGCAGGCGGTGCTCCATGATCGCGTCGTAGATCTCGTGATACATCCGTTCTTCGACCGACATGCGTGTTGCTCCCGATGCCTTGGCGCCCGACTTCGACGTCGCTTCCGTGGAGACCAGCTTGAGATTCTTGGACATGGCAGACCCGCCTTTGAGTAACGCGCCGCAGCATAAGCAACTGCGAAAATCTGTTGACAATTATTCGTGGCGGCCTTCAATATTGTCAACAAAATGCGTTCGGGAATCCGACAAACTAGGGAAATCCCTGTTTCAAACCGAGTCTAGCGACACGGTGGAAGCAAGGCGTCGGACCCAGAACGAGCGACGGCTTTGCCGGTTTGGCATGCACCCTCCCAACATGGGCGGCAGGCGTAAACCGGCTGGACGCGCGCCGGGATGCGTGCACAGCACGTACCGAGCGGGCCCCGACGCCAATCCTTGTCACACAAGGGTTTGGCGCGAGGTGCAAGTGGAGGCAGCGGCGCTTCTGAAAATTCGAACTACAGAGGAAGACAAATGGGACGCTTGACCACCCATGTGCTCGACACCGCTGCAGGCACGCCGGGCCAAAACCTGGCGATCGCACTGTTCAAAATTGTCGACAATCAGCGGCAACCGATCAAGTCGGTCCGCACCAATCACGATGGCCGTTGCGATGCGCCGCTGCTTGAAGGCGAAGCGCTGCAAACCGGCGTGTACGAGCTGGACTTCGGCGTGGGCGAGTACTACCGCGCCGCCGGCGTCAAACTCCCCGATCCCGCGTTCCTGGACGTGGTGACGCTGCGCTTCGGCGTGGCCGATACCAGTGCGCACTACCACGTGCCGCTGCTGGTGTCGCCGTGGTCGTATTCGACCTATCGCGGTAGCTAACAGGGCAGGGACTCATCATGGAAGGCTATATCCTCGACTGGGCCAACTTGCTCTTGCGTTGGCTGCACGTGATCGTCGCGATCGCGTGGATCGGTTCGTCGTTCTACTTCGTCTGGCTCGATAACAGCCTGACCAAGCCGACCGCACCGGACCTGAAGGACAAGGGCGTCGACGGTGAACTGTGGGCCGTGCACGGCGGGGGGTTCTACAACCCGCAGAAGTACCTGCTGGCGCCGAAGCAGCTGCCGGACCATCTGCACTGGTTCTACTGGGAGTCGTATTCGACCTGGATGTCGGGCTTCGCCCTGCTGACGGTGGTGTACCTGTTCAACGCCAACGTTTACATGATCGATCGCAGCGTGTTCGACATGACAGCGACGACGGCCGTGCTGCTGGCGCTGGGCTTCCTCGTGGTCGGCTGGCTCGTGTACGACACGATCTGCCGCGTGTTCGGCAAGAACGATCGCGTGGTCGGCATTCTCGTGGCGATCTATGTGGTGATCGCGGCGTTTGCGGCGTGCCACCTGTTCTCGGGCCGCGCGGCATTCCTGCTGATCGGCGCGATGATCGCAACGATCATGAGCGCCAACGTGTTCTTCTGGATCATTCCGGGCCAACGCAAGGTGGTCGCCTCGCTCAAGGCAGGCGAAAAGCCGGACCCGATCCACGGCAAGCGCGGCAAGCAGCGCAGCGTGCACAACACGTATTTCACGCTGCCGGTGCTGTTCGCGATGCTGTCGAACCACTACAGCATGACGTACGCCGCCAAGTACAACTGGGTTGTGCTGGTGCTGATCATGCTGGCCGGCGTGCTGATCCGTCAGTTCTTCATCCTGAAGCACAAGGGCGTCGTGAACTGGGGCTATCCGGCAGCGGGTGTGGCTGTGCTGTTGGGTGTGGCGGTGTGGCTGGCTCCGGTGTCGCGTCCGGCTGCTCCGGCGGCGGAAGCCCCGGCAACAACAGCGCCCGCAGCGGCGGCAGAAGGCGGCGCTGCAGCGCCTGCGGCAGCCGCTGGCGGCTCGGACTTCGCCAAAGTACAGGCAGTCGTTACCGCGCGGTGCTATCAATGTCACTCGGCTCATCCTACCCTGATGCCTTCGCCGGCCAAGGGCGTGTTGCTCGATTCGCCGGAAGAACTGGGCAAGCATGCACAGCTTGTCTACCAGCAGGTCGTGCAGCAAAAGCTGATGCCGCTGGGCAACGTGACGCAAATCACCGACGACGAGCGCACGATCATCGCCAAGTGGTTCGAAGGCGGCGCCAAGACGAACTGAGGCGCACGCTGAGCAACAACAGAACGGTTTATCGGAGCATGCCATTCGTTCCCTAGCGGGTGGCATGACCGGTGAGGGTTGAACGGGGCTGCGGCCCCGTTTTTTTTCGCCTGAAGCGTCTGCAGTGATGTGTCCGTGGCTGGGCTGAATTCGCCGCTGCGTCACCGGCTGCAAGGGGCGCCGACAGGGCAGCCCCAGAGCCCTCGGATTGACGACTTATTTCCCGACGCCGAGCAACGCCAGTACGCCCAACACCAGGAAGATCAGCGCCGCAATCCGATGCACCAGCGTGATCGGCATGCGCGCAGCGAACTTGTTGCCCATCAGCACGGCCGGCACGTTGGCCAGCAGCATGCCGACGGTCGTGCCCGCGACGACAGAAAACACGTCGTGAAAGCGCGCCGCCAGTGCCACGGTCGCGATCTGCGTCTTGTCGCCCATCTCGGCAAAGAAGAACGCAACGATGGTGGTCCCGAGGATGCCCAGGCCGCGCTGCGTCGTCGAGGGCGCTTCGTCGTCGTCGAGCTTGTCCGGAATCAGCATCCACCCGGCCATGGCGATAAAGCCCACGCCCAGGATCCACCGCAGCACGTTTTCGCCGAGCACGTGCGTGATCCAGCCACCGACGGCGCCGGCCAGTGCGTGGTTGACGAGGGTGGAGATGAAGATGCCGAGAATGATCGGCACCGGCTTGCGAAAACGCGCGGCCAGCAGGATCGACAGCAGCTGCGTCTTGTCGCCGATTTCTGCGAGCGCAACGATGCCGGTGGAGACGAGAAAGGCTTCCATGTTGTTGTGGTGTCCGGGCCGTATGCGAACCAATGACGCGCCACTGCCGGCCCTGTCCGCAGTGGGTTGTCATCGGTCTCGCCAGGCGCGTCACCGAGTGCACGGATGGCACCCTGAGTGCGGCTGACCACGCCATAACCGCCTGTCGTTGCGACGGCGGTCAAGTCTGTTGACGTGGCCCTCGAAGTGACGACTTCGAGCGGCTACTCCCCAATGGAAGCCGCGATTATAAGTGCATCAAGCGTTGGCGCCAACCGCAAATTTGGCGGGTTCACCCTGCACGTAAGTGGCGGATACCGCACGGTCCTCGCCCAGCAGCGCCAACGAGAACAACAGCTCTTCCAGCGTTTCCGAGCGGGCGTTGCGGCGGGCCAGCAGCGGCGTGGCGGCGGGGTCCAGCACGATGAAGTCGGCTTCGGCGCCGGGCACGAAGCTGCCGATGCGGTCTTCCCAACCCAGCGCTTCAGCGGCGCCGCGCGTGGCCAGGTAGAACATCCGCAACGCCGTCAGGTGATAGCCGCCCATGCGCGCGACCTTGTGCGCCGTGCCCATCGTGCGCAGCATCGAGAACGAGCTGCCGCCGCCCACGTCGGTCGCCAACGTAAGCGCCAGGCGGTGCGCGTCGTTCTTGTGGAAGTTGTAGAGGCCGCTGCCCAGGAACAGGTTGGAGGTGGGGCAGTGCGCCACGGCTGCGCCGGATTCGGCCATGCGTTGGCGGTCACCGTCGTCCAGCCAGATGGCGTGGCCGTAGAAGGCGCCTTTGCGCAGCAGCCCGTAGCGGTCGTAGACGTCCAGATAGCTGCGTGCGTTCGGGAACAGGTCGGCCACCCATTTCACTTCGTCGGGGTTTTCTGCGACGTGCGTCTGGATGAAGACGTCCTTGTATTGCTTGGCGAGTTCGGCGCAGGCCTGCAGCTGCGCTTCGCTCGAGGTGGGCGCGAATCGCGGCGTGATGGCGTAGGCCAGACGGTCCTTGCCGTGCCAGCGCGAGATCAGGTCGGCGGTGTCGCGCGCGCCGGATTCGGCCGTGTCGCGCAGGTATTCCGGGCAGTTGCGATCCATCATCACTTTGCCGGTGATCATGCGCATGCCGCGTTGCTGGGCTTGCGTGAACAGCGTCTCGGCGGAGCCGCGGTGCACGGTGCTCCACACCATCGCGCTGGTCGTGCCGTTGCGCAGCAGTTCGTCGAGGAAGAACGAGGCGACGCCGGCGGCGTACTGCTCGTTTTCGAAGCGGCGCTCTTCCGGGAAGGTGTACGTCTCCAGCCAGTGCAGCAGGCCCGGCGACGGCGACGCGATGATGTCCGTCTGCGGGAAGTGAATGTGTGTGTCGATGAAGCCTGGGACGATCAGCTTGCCGCTGTAGTCGTGCAGTTGCGTGCCGAGGGGCAGGTCTTCGCGCAGCGCGGCATAGTCGCCGGCCTTGACCACCTTGCCGTCCGAAACTACGAGCAGGCCGTCTTCCCAATATTCATAGGCATCGCGCTCGCGATACTGCGGGTCGTGCAGGAAATGCAGCACACGGCCGCGGTAAGCGTGAACGGAGTTGGAAGTCGGAGGCATCGTGGTCATCGTCGTCTCGTGGATTTTTAGTGTGCGGCTTTCCAGTGGTCGTCGACCTTGGCAAGCCACAGGGCTTTGTCCTGTTCGGGCAGGAAGGACGCCTCGAAGCTGTTGCGTGCGAGCGTGTGGGCATCGGCCGCAGACAGGTCAAGGGCGTTGAACGTGGCGAGCCAGTTGGTGTTCATGTAGCCGCCAAAGTAGGCCGGATCGTCGGAGTGCAGCGTCACAGCGCAGCCGGCGTCCAGCAGTTGCTTGAGCGAGTGATCGCGCAAGTCGGGGTAGACCTTCAGTTTTTCGTTCGACAACGGGCAGACCGTCAGCGCGATGCGTTCGGCGGCGAGGCGCTTGACGAGCGCGGCATCGTCGATGGCGCGTACGCCGTGATCGATGCGCTCCACCTTGAGGATGTCCAGCGCGTCGATCACGTATTGCGCCGGGCCTTCTTCACCGGCGTGGGCGACCAGGCGCAGGCCGAGTTCCTTGCAGCGGGCGAATACGCGTGCGAATTTTTCCGGCGGGTTGCCGCGCTCGGACGAATCCAGCCCCACACCGATGATGCGGTTGGCCGGGTCCTGGATGTAGGGCAGGGCTGCTTCGAGCGTGTCGAAAGCGTCTTCTTCGCTCAGATGGCGCAGGAAGCAGAGGATCAGCGCGCTGGAGAAACCGTGCTCGCGCTCGGCGTCATCCAACGCGCGGACGATGCCGTGAATGACCACATGCATGGGCACGTTGCGGGCGGTGTGCGTCTGCGGGTCGAAGAAGATTTCGGCGTGGTGGACGTTGTCGGCAAGCGCGCGTGCCACGTACGCGGCGGTCATGTCGTAGAAATCCTGCTCGGTGAGCAGTACGCTGGCGCCGGCGTAGTACAGGTCGAGGAACGATTGCAGATCGTCGAAGGCGTAGGCGGCGCGTACTTCTTCAACCGATGCATACGGCAGCTTGACGCCGTTGCGCTCGGCCAGCGCGAACATCAGTTCGGGTTCGAGCGAGCCTTCGATGTGGATGTGCAGTTCAGCTTTCGGGCTGGTGGCAATGCATTCTGCAAGCGCGGAGGAAATCGGCATGATCAGACAGGCGTGGGGACTCGGTAAGGGACCGCCGCGCCGCTGCTGGCGCTGGTGAGCGCTTGTTGTTGCAGCTCTCGCACCTGCAGCAGTTGCGCGACGACGGATACCGCAATGATATCCGGCGCCTTGTCCACAATGCCCGCCACGCCAATCGGGCACACCATTTCCGGCAGGCGCGTAGGGTCCACGCCGTG
This sequence comes from Ralstonia edaphi, assembly GCF_958350185.1. NCBI lineage: Bacteria > Pseudomonadati > Pseudomonadota > Betaproteobacteria > Burkholderiales > Burkholderiaceae > Ralstonia > Ralstonia edaphi. The sequence continues at coordinate 487,455 of NZ_CATWHI010000002.1, read as the reverse complement.
TTCGACCATGCGATGCTCGAAGCGCGCGCGCTTGGTCTTGGAGCCGATCAGGCCGAAGTAGGCAAAGTCCGTGCGGCGCATGATGCGTTCGCACAGCGCAAGGTCCAACGCGTGGTTGTGCGTCATGACCAGGAAGTAGCTGCCGGCGGGCGCGTGGTCGATCACGGCTTCCGGCGTGTCGGTGGATTCGATGACGACATTCGGCGGCACTTCCGTGGGAAACGGGAACATCGCATCGCGCTCGTCCACCCACGTCACGCCGCACGGCAGATGGGCCAGCGCACGCACAATGGCGTGGCCGACATGGCCCGCGCCGCACAGCACGATCGACATGTCGGGCGGCAGCACGGTTTGGGTGAATCCGTTGGCGTCGAGCGTCACGCCGGCTGCGGCGGCATCTCCGATGCTCGCTTCGACAGGCGCCTCCACATCGGTCGGCACAAATCGACGCAGGCTGCGGCGTTGGCGCATGGCGTCGTCCGCAAGCCTGATCCATTCCACATCGCGCGCATCGAGACGCTCCAACGACAGGCGGACCACGCCGCCGCAGCATTGGCCGAGTGCCGGCCCCAGCGGAATGCGCACGAACTGGCGGCGCGCTTCGCCGGTGGCCTGGGGCGCGTCCATCATCGTCTGGGCGATTTCCATCGCGCGCCACTCGAGATGGCCGCCGCCGATGGTGCCGTAGAAACCGTCGATACCCACCAGCATGAGCGTGCCCGGCTCGCGCGGCGCGGAGCCCTGCACGTCCGTCACCGTGACCAGCACGCACGGCTGCCCGGCCTGCACGGTGGCAAGCACTTCGGCGAAGCGGAATGGGCGCAGTTGCGTGTGGTCCATGGTGTCTCCCAACTCAGGCCGTCAGCGGGGCGCTGCGGATGGCATCCACGGCCTTGAGGATTTCCTCGCTGGTCGCCGGCGCATTCAGCGGCGGGTTCGTGCGGCCATCGCCAACCGCAGCCACCGCATCGCGAATGGCGAAGAAGACCGAGAACGGCAGCAGCAGCGGCGGCTCACCCAGCGCCTTGGACCGGTGGATGCTGTCTTCCACGTTGGCGTTGTTGAACAGGCGCACGCGGAAATCCGGCGGGCAGTCGTTGACCGTCGGGATCTTGTAGGTGGACGGCGCATGCGTCATCAGCTTGCCGTTCTTGTTCCACCACAGCTCTTCGGTCGTCAGCCAGCCCATGCCCTGGATGAACGCGCCTTCCACCTGGCCGATGTCGATGGCCGGGTTGATCGAGCGGCCGGCGTCGTGCAGCACGTCGGCGCGCATCAGGCGCCATTCGCCGGTCAGCGTATCGACGACCACTTCCGACACGGCTGCGCCATAGGCGTAGTAGTAGAACGGGCGGCCCTTGAGCTTGGCTTGGTCCCAGTGCAGCTTGGGCGTGGCGTAGAAGCCGTCTGACCACAGCTGCACGCGGGCAACATAGGCCTTGCCGATCAGCTCGTTGAACGGCACGCGGCGCGTACCGATTTCCAGATGGTCGCCCGCGATGGACACCGTCTCGATGGGCGCTTCGTAATGCTCGGCCGCAAACGCGATCAGGCGCTGGCGGATCTGGCGTGCGGCGTCTTGCGCAGCCTTGCCGTTCAGGTCGCTGCCTGTGGATGCCGCCGTGGCGGACGTGTTGGCGACCTTGCTGGTGTCCGTGGCCGTCACGCGGATGCGCGAGAACGACACGCCCAGTTCGTGCGCCACCACTTGCGCGACCTTCGTGTTCAGGCCCTGGCCCATTTCGGTGCCGCCGTGGTTCACGAGAATCGACCCGTCGTTGTAGACGTGCACCAGCGCGCCGGCCTGGTTGAAGTGCTTTACGTTGAACGAGATGCCGAACTTCACCGGCGTCAGCGCCAGGCCGCGCTTGAGGACCGGGCTGGTCGCGTTGAATGCGCGAATCGCTTCGCGGCGGGCGCGGTAGTCGGACGTCGCTTCGAGTTCGTCGAGCAATTCATGGATGACGTTGTCCTCCACCGTCTGCCCGTACGGCGTGACGTTGTTCTTGTCCTTGCCGTAAAGATTGGCGCGGCGCACGTCGAGCGCATCCTTGCCGACCGAGCGCGCGATGTTGTCCATGATGTATTCGATGGCGAACGCGCCTTGCGGGCCGCCGAAGCCGCGGAAGGCGGTGTTCGACTGCGTGTTGGTGCGCGCGCAGAAGCCGTCGATCTCCACCTCGGGCAGCCAGTAGGCGTTGTCGAAGTGGCAGATGGCGCGCGTCATCACCGGGCCGGACAGGTCCGCCGAGAAACCGGCACGCGAGGTCATGTCGACCTTGACACCCTGAATGCGCCCGTCGTCATCGTAGCCGGCTTCGTAGGCGAAGCGGAAGTCGTGCCGCTTGCCGGTGATCATCATGTCGTCGTCGCGGTCCGGACGCAGCTTGACGGGGCAGGCGAGTTTCCACGCCGCCAGCGAAGCGCAGCAGGCAAACAGGCCCGACTGCGATTCCTTTCCGCCGAAGCCACCGCCCATGCGGCGGCATTCGACCAGCACCTGGTTGGCGTGCCAGCCCAGCATGTGCGACACCATGTGCTGCATCTCGGTCGGATGCTGCGTCGAGCACCACACGTGCATGCCGTTGTCTTCCTTCGGCACGGCGTACGAGATCTGGCTTTCGAGGTAGAACTGCTCCTGGCCGCCCAACGACATCTTGCCGGCTTCAGCGTGGGGTGCAGAGGCGATGCGCTCAGCCGGTTCGCCGCGCTTGAGGTGCATCGGCGGCAGCACGGACTTGCCGGCGGCACGCGCTTCTTCAGGCGTCAGCAGCGGGGGCAGGACTTCGTATTCGATATTGCCCAGACGCGCCGCACGGCGGGCCGCATCGTGCGACGTGGCCACCACGATGAACATCGGCTGGCCGATGAAGTGCACCGTGTCGGTCGCCAGGATCGGGTCGTCGTGAATGATCGGGCCGCAATCGTTCGTGCCTGGAATGTCGGCCGACGTGAATACCGCCACCACGCCGGGCGCGGCCTTCACGCGATCCAGATCCATGTTGACGATGCGCGCATGCGCTTGCGTGCTCATGCCCAGCGCCGCGTGCAGCGTGCCGGCCAGCTCCGGAATGTCGTCGGTGTATGTGGCGGTGCCCGCAACATGCAGGTGCGCAGATTCGTGCGGGCGCGAAATGCCCACCACAGCGCCGCGCTGGCCGGGCATGGCGGCAGCAATATCGGCTTCCGCCAGCAGGAAGGCTTCGGTTTGCTTGTTCATGTTCTTAGGCTGCCGTGAGGGTATTCAATTCGACCGCGCGCACATTGATCTGTTCGGGCGCGAGCGGCGCATCGACGCGGGTTTCCAGCCAGAAGCGATACACCGTGTTGGCAGCCGATATGCGACGGTAGTTGTCGGTCGCGCGCATGTCGGTCAGCGGGGTGTAGTCGCGCGACATGGCTGCCATGGCAGCGCGCACGGTCGCTTCGTTCCACGGCTGGCCGACGATGGCGTTTTCCGTCTCTGTCGCGCGCTTGGAGGTCGCCGCCATGCCGCCGTAGGCGATGCGTGCGCTGCGCACGCGCGTTTCGCCATCCTGGCTGTCCAGCTCGATGGCCAGCGCCGCGCACACGGCGGAAATGTCCTCGTCAAAGCGCTTCGAGAGTTTGTACGTACGGAAGCGCAGGGCATCGCGGCCCTCACGTGCGTGGATGCGCAGGCCCGCAACGAATTCGCCTTCTTCCATCGCGTTCTTCTGGTAGGCGAGGTAGAGGTCTTCAAGCGGCAACTCGCGGCGGGCTTCGCCACGCTGCAGCACGACGCGCGTGCCGATGGCGATGAGCGCGGGTGCCGAGTCGCCGATCGGCGAGCCGTTGGCGATATTGCCGCCCAGCGTGCCGGCATTGCGGATCGGCAGCGAGGCAAAGCGCTTCCACAATTCGGTCACTTCGGGGTAGTCCGCAGCCAGGAATTCGTAGGCTTTTTCCAGCGAGACAGCGGCGCCGATTTCGATCCAGCCATCGCGCTTTTCCAGTGCGTACAGATCGGCCACCTGGCCGATGTACAGGATGTCGCCCAGGTCGCGGAACTGCTTCGTGACCCACAGGCCGACGTCGGTGCTGCCGGCCAGGATGCGGATGTTCGGATGCGCGGCCTTGATGGCGGCGAAAGCGGACGCGGTACGCGGTGCGTAGAAGCGAGGCGCATTCTCGGTGCCGATGGGCGCATAGCTGAAGGTGTCCTTGCGCTGCAGCTTGCGCAGCGTGTCGGCCAACTGCGTGCGGTCGATGCCTGTCGGCGCGGGCAGCTCGAACATGCGTTCGCCGGCGTCGATGATGGGACGGTATCCGGTGCAGCGGCACAGGTTGCCGGTCAGGGAATCGCAGATGGTCTGGCGCGACGGAATCGGCGCCTGGTTGCCGGTGTTTTCGTACAGGGCGTACAGCGACATCACAAAGCCAGGCGTGCAAAAGCCGCACTGGGATCCGTGGCACTCCACCATGGCCTCTTGCACGGGGTGGAGCGTGCCATCCTTGCCGCGCACGTCTTCCACGGTGAACAGCGCCTTGCCGTCCAGCGTGGGCAGGAACTGGATGCACGCGTTGACGGCCTTCAGGCCGACGCTGCCGTCTTCCTGCAGTTCGCCGAGCACGACGGTACACGCACCGCAATCGCCCTCGGCGCACCCTTCCTTGGTGCCGGTGCAGTGTGCGTCTTCACGCAGGTACTGAAGCACCGTCCGGGTGATCGGGGCGTCCGTAACGGTGCGGACCTGGCCGCGGTGGAAGAAGCGGATGGGCTGAGTCTCCATGGGGGTTCTACGCCTGTTTGTGTGTGTAACGGAACCATAGCACCGGCCTAGGAATGCAATATTTGGCCCATGTGATAACCCGCATCGGAAAGCCAAAATCCGGGGTATACCCGCCGGTAGCGGTCTGGCGGCGCGGCGTGCAAGTGACATACACTGAAAGTGTCCCCAAGCACGTTTTTTTGAAGGGTCGGCGCAGCCGATACCCGCCTCCAGATGCACGGCAAAGATCACCTCGATACCTACCTCCTGCGCGTTCTCTACACGCTGCTCACCGAGCAGAGCGTGACGCGCACGGCGGTCAAGCTCGGCCAGTCGCAGCCGGCCATCAGCAACACGCTCAAGCGCCTGCGGGAGATCACCGGCGACGCCATCCTGGTGCGTGGCAAGAACGGCATGGTGCCGACCGAGCGCGGCCATGACCTGCTGTCGCTGGCGCAGCAGAGCCTGGAGGCGATGGAGCGCATTGCACGTCCGTCGCAGGATTTCGATCCGGGCAACACCACGCGGACGTTCCATCTGGGGGCGCCGGATTATCTCGATGCCTTTTTCCTGCCCAACATCGTCGAGCGTCTGCGCAAGCAGGCGCCGCAAGCCAAGCTGGTGGTGCATCCGCTCAATGCCGGCGTGGATTACCTGGCCGCGCTGGAGCAGGGCGGCATGGACTTGGTGATCGGCAACTGGCTGTCGCCGCCGGAACATCTGCACATTTCACCGCTGTTCGACGATGAAGTCGTCTGCATGCTGGGTGCGCAGCACCCGTTGGCGCGCAAGGGCATCTCGCTCAAGCACTATGTGGAGATGCCGCATCTCGCGCCCGCGCCGTATGCGGTCATGCAGCGCAGCATGATCGATCAGGCACTTGCCGAGCAGGGGCTGAAGCGGCAGATCCAGGTATCGCTGCCGTATTTCGGGCTCGTGCCGTATGTGCTGATGCGTACTGATCTCGTCTTTACCACCGGTCGCCAGTTCGCGGCGCACTGTGCTCAGTATTTGCCGATCCGCATCCTGCCGGCGCCCATAACGTTCCCGAAAATGCGCTTCTACCAGCTCTGGCATGAGCGCAGCCACGCTGCACCGGATGTGATGTGGCTGCGCCGGATGATCGGTGAAGTGGCGGCCGAGCTGCCACAGCATTCGCAGCTGGAATCGGCGGTGGCCTGAACCCTGCCGCCAGCCGATCCGCCATGGGTTGGGCCCGGCTCGCTTTCACTTTCCGCTTGCCACGGCCTTCCCGTAATCCGGGAAAAACACCTGTTCCCCGTTGACCTTGAAGTCCGCAATCACCTGCTGACCCGCCGGTGACGTGATCCATTCGATGAGCTTGGTCGCATCGGTGTAGTTGATGCCCGGGTATTTCTTCGGGTTGACCGCGATGATGCCGTAGGGGTTGAACATGCGCGGGTCTCCGGCCAGCACGATGCCGAGGCCCGTCTTGGCGCGGTAGGCGCCGTAGGTCGCGCGGTCCGAGAGTGTGTAGGCATTCATCTGCGCGGCCATGTTCAGCACTTCGCCCATGCCGAGCCCTGCGCTCACGTACCACGGCTTGCCCTTCGGGTCGATGTTGGCGGTCTTCCAGTAGGCTTTTTCCATGACATCGGTGCCGGAGTTGTCGCCGCGCGAGATGAACTTGGCGCCGGCTTTTTCGCCCGCCGCAGCGATCGTCTCCATCCCCTGAATGACGTTCTTCTGACCGCGCACGTGGGCTGGGTCAGATTCGGGGCCGACGAGGATGAAGTCGTTGTACATCACGTCGCGGCGGTCGATGCCGCCCCCGGAGGCGACGAAGGCGTCTTCCAGTTGGCGGGCGTGCACCAGCACCACATCCACATCCCCCGATTCGCCCAGCTTGACCGCCTTGCCGGTGCCAACGGCAATCACCTGCACATGGATGCCCGTGGCCGCCTCGAACTTGGGCAGCAGGACCTTCAGCAGACCGGAGTTTTCCGTGCTGGTGGTGGTGGCCATGCGGAGATCGCCAGCATATGCGGTGGTGGCAACCGCCAGCGTCAGGCAAATGAGAGCAGGTAGCCGAAGGGCTTTGGACAATCCGGGCATGTTGTGGGGGTTAGCGCGAAGGCGTGGACGCTTTATGTCGGATGCTGCATGATGGCGGCAACGTCGGGGGCAGCCAGCGACCACGAGATGCCCGCCCCGGAATGAGCAGGATTGTTCTCCCGGGCCACGGCGGAAGTAAATAGGAAACCATAAACATAATGACATTCCAGTTCGAAGTATTTCCGGTGGTGGGGCCGGACGACAACCCGCGTGCGAACGGCAAGGTGTTTCAGTTGCTGCGGGCTGTTCGAGAGACGGGGTCGCTGCACCGCGCGGCGAAGCAGGTGGGGCTGTCATACCGGCACGCCTGGGGGGTGATGCGGTCGTGGGAAGAGATGCTCGGCCGCGCGCTGCTCGACATGGAGCGCGGCCGTGGCGCCTCGCTCACGCTTTTCGGTGAGCGCATGCTGCGCGCTGAGATGCGTCTGCGCGAGCAACTCGATCCGGTGCTGCATCAGGCCATGGGGCAGTTCCTCTCAGAGTTGGAAGACGCTTCCCAGTCCCAGGCGCGCATCCGTTTTTCGGGCAGTCACGACCCCGCCGTGGAACTGCTGGCCGAGACGTTTGCGCGGCAAAGCCACGGCGCCCATATCGATACGGTGTTCTGCAGCGCCGTCGAGGGGTTGATCTGCCTGCAGGAAAAGCAATGCGAGGTGGCCGGTTTCTACGTGGCGCCGCAGCAAGGTGCGGGCTCGATCGCGCACCAGACCCTGCGCAAGTGGCTGCGCCCGACCGCCGTGCGCCTGATCGCCCTGGCCGATCGCGAGCAGGGGCTGATGATGTCGGCGGAATGGGCGGGGCGGGTGCTGTCGCTCGGGGACCTTGCGCGCACGCAGGCGCGCTTCATCAACCGCCAGCGCAGTTCGGGCACGCGCTTGTTGTTCGATCAGTTGCTGGTGGCGGCCGGCCTGTATCCCGACCAGATCAATGGGTATGACGAGCAGGAATTCTCCAGCGACAAGATCGCCGTGGCCGTCCAGGAAGGGCGGGCGGACGTCGGCTTCGGCCTGCGCCCCGGCGCCGAAGCCCACGGCCTGCATTTTGTGCCGCTGACGCGCGAAACGTACTACCTGGCGGTGCGCCGCAATGACGCGCTGTCGCCTTGGGTGCGCGAGCTGATCGAGCGCATCGGGCAGCCGGCCTTCCGCGAAGGTCTGGGCCATCTCGCCGGCTACCGGCCGACCGAGCACGTTTCGCTGCTCACCGCCGAGCAGGCGCTGCCCTGGCACGCTGACGAGGCCCGCGCGCTGGCCCGCTGAAGTCGTGCGAACATGGCGGGGTTTGCGCCATTGCGCGCCTCGTTCATGTTCCGCCCATGTCACGTTTCTCCGTCTGGACCCAAGCCCTGCGCATGCTGCGCCGCGACTGGCGCGCCGGTGAACTGAACCTGCTGCTCGTTGCGCTGGTGCTGGCTGTGGCCGCGCTGGCGTCCGTCAGTTTCCTCGCCGATCGCATGCATGCCGGCCTGGAGCGCGACGCGCGTCAGCTGATCGGCGCGGATGTGCTTGTCGTGTCCGACCAGCCGCTGCCGCCCGACATCGAGGCACATGCGCGCGCGCGCGGCCTGCAGGTCACGCACACCGCCACGTTCCCCAGCATGGCGAGCACGTTGACCAAGGGCGCGTCGGGCGAACCTGCTTCGCAACTCGCCGCCATCAAGGCCGTCGACGTGGGCTACCCGCTGCGCGGCACACTGAAGGTCAGCGATGACGGTCGGGATACCGCCGGTGCGCCCATTCGGGGCATTCCCGCCGCCGGCACAGTGTGGGTGGATGCACCGCTGCTCGAAGCGCTCGGCCTTCGCGTGGGCGATGCGATACGCCTCGGCACGCGCATCTTCAAGATCGCGCATGTCATCACCCAGGAACTCGATCGAGGCGCGGGCTTCATGAATTTCGCGCCTCGGGTGATGCTGCAGATGTCGGACCTCGGTTCGACGGGCCTTGTCACCTACGGGAGCCGGGTCACGTATCGCCTGCTGGTGGCGGGCCCGGATGCCGCTGCCGGTGCGTTCCACACCTGGGCCGAGAACGAAGCGAAGACGCGCCAGTTGCGTGGCGTGCGCGTGGAATCGTTGCAGAACGGCCAGCCGCAGATGCGCGAAACGCTGGACCGTGCGGAGCGCTTCCTTTCTCTCGTCGCCTTGCTGGCGGCCATGATTGCCGCGGTGGCGATCACCATGGCCGCGCGCCGCTACACCGCGCGGCATACCGATGCGGTGGCCGTCATCAAGTGCCTGGGGCTCAAGCAAGGGCAGATTCTTGGCACGTTCGCGCTGGAGTTTTTGCTGATCGGCGTGATCGGTTCGGCGGTGGGCGTGGCGCTGGGTTATGGCGCGCATTGGTTGTTGCTCGCATCCCTCGGCGACTTGGTCACGGTGACATTGCCTGCGCCCTCCATCTGGCCCGCAGTCGTGGGCGTGACAGCGGGGCTGGTGCTGTTAATCGGCTTTGCCGTACCGCCGTTGCTGAGCCTCGTGCGCGTGGCGCCGCTGCGCGTGCTGCGACGCGATGTGGCCGAGCGCGCCGTTGCCGCATGGATTGGCTATGCGCTGGGCGCGGCGGCGTTCTTTGCGCTGCTGGTGGTGTCCGCGCGCGACGTGAAGCTTGGGGCGCTGACGGCCGCCGGGTTTGCCGGCGCCATCGTCGTATTTGCGCTGCTGGCCGCCGGCGGATTGCGCGCGCTGGCGGTGTCGCTGGGCCGGGGCCGTGCCTTGAGCGTGGGCTGGCGCTTTGCGTTGGCCGTGCTGGAGCGCCGTCGCGGCGTGAGCGTGCTGCAGACCGTAGCGCTTGCGGTCGGCCTGATGGCCCTGCTGTTGCTCGCCATGACGCGCAACGACCTGATCCGCTCGTGGCACAACGCCACCCCGGCCGATGCGCCGAACCGTTTCATCATCAATATCCAGCCTGACCAGATGCAGGCGGTGGCGCAGGCCCTTGCACAAGCTGGCGTGGCGGATCCAAAGCTCTACCCGATGGTGCGCGGGCGCCTCACGCAGGTGAACGGCCAGGTGATCGATCGCCAGACGTATGCCGAATCGCGCGCCCGCAATCTGGTCGAACGCGAATTCAACCTGTCGTACGCCACCGCGCAGCCGCCTGAAAATCGCATCGTTTCCGGCCAATGGTTCAGTGGACAAAAGCCCGAGGCCTCGGTGGAAGAGGGCATTGCCAAGACGCTCAACCTGCACCTGGGCGATGTGCTGCGCTTCGACGTCGCCGGGCAGACGGTGGATGCGCCCATCACGTCATTGCGCAAGCTCGACTGGAGTTCGATGCGCGTGAATTTCTTCGTCATCCTGCCGCCCGTGGCGCTGCGCGACATGCCGCAGACCTACGTGACTGCATTCCGCATTCCCGCCGGGCAGGCCGATCTGCCGGCCAAGCTTGTGCGCGAGTTTCCGAACCTGACGGTGGTTGATACCGAGCTGATCCTGCAGCAGGTGCAGGGCGTGCTGGACCAGGTGACAGCGGCGGTGGAATTCCTCTTCGTTTTTACGCTGGCGGCGGGTGTGCTGGTGTTGTACGCAGCGCTCTCCGGCTCGCGCGACGAGCGCTTGCGCGACGCCGGCGTGCTGCGCGCGCTCGGGGCGGGGTCCGGCGTAGTACGCCAGACGCAGTACGCAGAGGTGCTGATCGTGGGTGGCCTCGCCGGGCTGATGGCCGGGGTGGGCGCGATCGCCATCGGCTGGGTGCTGTCGGCGTACGTCTTCGATTTTCCGTATCGTTTCAACCCGGCGATCCTGCCGGTGGGCATCGTGAGCGGCATGGCGTGCGCCTTTGTTGGCGGCTGGCTCGGCTTGCGCGACGTGCTGCGTCGCCCGGCCATGGCCACGCTTCGTGACGCGTGACGACGCCCGAATTTTCTTGATGTGATTGACGCTGTATGACTGATGCAACTTCCGGCCAGGAAGCCCTGGCCTTCGACCTGATTGGCGGCGAGGCGCGCGTGCGCGAACTCGTTGACCGCTTCTACGACCTGATGGATCTGGAGCCCGAGTTTGCGGTGCTGCGCGCGCTGCATCCGCAAAGCCTCGATGGATCGCGCGACAAGCTGTTCTGGTTTCTGTGCGGCTGGCTGGGCGGCCCGAATCATTTCATCGAGCGCTTCGGCCACCCGCGGCTACGTGCCCGCCATATGCCGTTCGAGATCGGCACGCAGGAGCGTGATCAGTGGATGCGCTGCATGGCCCTCGCCATGCAAGACATCGGCCTGGACGAAGCCCTGCAGATGCGGCTGATGCAGGCGTTCTGGCAGACCGCCGACTGGATGCGGAACGTGCAGCGCTAAGGTGCCGCGCGAAAGCGCACCCTACAAGAAAACATTCGAGGAGACCCCGATGATCGGTTTGCCCACCGCAGACGACGTGCTCGCGTTCTGGTTCGGCAATGCGCCGCTGATTGACGCCCGCTCGGAGTGGTTCACCAAGTCCGATGCGTTCGATGCCGAGATCCGCGCGCGCTTCCTGCCGCTGTGGGAGGCGCTTTCCACGGGCGAGCCCGACACCTGGATGGACACGCCGCTCGAAGCCATCGCGCGCATCGTCGTGCTCGACCAGTTCTCGCGCAACATGTTTCGCGGCACCGCGCGCGCCTTTGCCAGCGACGCCGCTGCGTTGCATACCGCGCAGATCGTCGTGGCCGCAGGATGGGATGCGCAATTGCCAACGCGCCATCACCGTGTGTTCTGCTACCTGCCGTTCGAGCACAGCGAGGCGCTGTCGGCGCAGGATGAGTCGATTCGCCTTTACACGCGCCTGCGCGACGAGGAAGGCGATGCGGACCCGCTCATCTGGGCGGAGAAGCACCGCGAGATCGTGGCGCGCTTCGGGCGCTTTCCGCATCGCAACGAAGCGCTCGGGCGCGTTTCCACGCCCGAGGAAGTGGAGTTTCTGAAGCAGCCAGGGTCGTCGTTTTAGCGCTGACGGGGCTTATGTGCGCTCTCGGCGCTCCGACCATTTGTCGACCGTCTCGCGTGGCGCACGCGCCAGCATGTCGATCAACGCTGCAGGGTCGTCGCTCACGTGCAGCAGGTCAGCGTGGTGACGCTTGAGGAATCCTTCCTGCACCGCATGGTCGATGAAGGCCAGCAGCTTGTCGTAGAAACCGGCCACGTTCAGCAGGCCGATGGGCTTGTTGTGATAGCCGAGTTGCAGCCACGTGAAGGTCTCGAACAGCTCTTCGTAGGTGCCGACGCCGCCCGGCATGGCGATGAAGGCATCGGCACGATCGGCCATCATCTGCTTGCGCTGGTGCATGCTGTCGACGATGTGCAGTTCGGTCAGCTCCTTGTGCCCGACCTCCTTGCGCACCAGCGATTTCGGGATGATGCCGATGACCGGCTTGCCACCGTGGAGCACCGCATCGGCCACCACGCCCATCAGGCCGACATTGCCGCCGCCGTAGACGAGCGTGAGGTCGCGCTTGACCATCTCGTTGCCCAGCGCGATGGCGTTGGCTTTGTATTCCGGGCGCTCGCCCGGGCTGGAACCGCAATAAACGCAGATCGATTTCATTTAGCAGGGGTGTTGTTGCTTGGGGTGCCCGGGGTGCCGGTGGGCGGATCGTTGCTGCGGCTCACCGCCAGCAAATCGAACGCCCGGCGCGGCTTGCCACGCAGGTAAGGCGCGAGGATCGACAGGATGTGGTAGCTCGCGCCGTGCAGGTGGTCACGGATCGCGTTCTGGTCGTTGTACTGGCGCGGGTGCTGGACGAACTGGAACGACAGCCAGTAGGTGGCGATCACGACGATGTTGGTGCAGATGACGTCGACTTGCTCCGCCGTGGCTTCCATCTCGCCGTCTTCGATGAACTGGTGGCAGATGTCCATGGCGAAGTGGCGTTTCTGCTCGACGATGCGCTTGAAGTTCAGTTCAAGCATGCGGTTGCGCGCGAGCAGATCGTTGATGTCGCGGTACAGGAAGCGGTAGTTCCAGAGAAACTCCGACATGTACTGCAGGTAGCCCCACGTCTCGTCGAGTGTGGCCTTGTGGTCGTCCGGCAGCTTCAGGCGACGCGCGATCTCCTGCTCGAACTGCACGAAGATCGAGTTGATGATGTCGTCCTTGTTGCGGAAGTGGTAGTACAGGTTGCCCGGGCTGATCTCCAGCTCTTCGGCGATCGTCGTGGTCGTGACGTTGGGCTCGCCCAGTTCGTTGAACAGGCGCAGCGACACTTCGAGAATGCGATCGCGCGTCCGGCGCGGGCCGGTGGAATGCTGCTTGGTTTCCATTGAACTGCCAAGGCCGGTGGCCCTGTCTCCGTGGCGTATTGGTGCCCGGATTATAAGAGATCGTGCTTGTGCAACGACCCCCACATGCCGCGGGGAATACATTGCCAAACGTTGTCGCCGGCTTTTCGCTGGTGTTCCTAATGCAACAGCGACACCGCCCACGGCCAGGCGATCGCCACCCACGTCCCCACACACAGCAGCAGGGCGAGCATGACCGCTGCGCTGCCGAAATCCTTGGCCCGCTTGGACAGCCCGTGCTGCTCCAGCGAGATGCGGTCGACCGCCGCTTCCACGCTTGAATTGAGCAGTTCCACGATCAGCACCAGCACCAGCGTGCCGAGCATCAGAATGCGCTCGACCACGGTGGCGGGAATGACGAATGCGCACGGCAGCAGGATCGCGCACAGCGTCAGCTCCTGGCGGAACGCGCTTTCCTCGTCGATGGCGAAGCGGATGCCGCTGATCGAGTTCTTGAGCGCAAACCACGCGCGCGTGATGCCGCGATTGCCTTTATGCGGGTTGTCGGCCGGCGAGTACGCGCCTGGCGCCGGCGGTGCGGGCGGATTGTCCAATCGCCGATCCGGCGGGGTGGTGGGCTTCATGGAACGCAAGGCTCAGGCACCCGCAGCGGTGGACGGCTCGGCGGCCTTGGTGTTGCCAGCGGAGGCTGCGGGCATCGGACGCAGGTGCGCGAGGAATTGCTCCGAGGCGGCGCGCCATGAGAACTTCTCGGCATGCGCACGCGCCGTGGCGCGGTCGATGCGCAGCGCTTCCAGGCAGGCTTCGCGCAAGTCTTCGCGCATCGCGCCAGCCGGCGAATCGCCGAGTACGTCGATCGGGCCCGTCACCGGATACGCGGCCACCGGCAGGCCGCTGGCGAGTGCCTCCAGCAGTACCAGGCCGAACGTGTCTGTGCGGCTGGGGAAGACGAACACATCGGCCGAGGCGTACACCTTGGCCAGCTCCGGCTGCTTGAGCACGCCGAGGTAGCTGGCATTCGGGTACTTCGCCTTCAACCCGGCCAGCGCGGGGCCTTCACCCACCACCCATTTCGAGCCCGGTAGATCCAGCTCCAGGAAGGCTTCAACGTTCTTTTCCACGGCCACACGGCCGACGTACAGGAAGATCGGGTGCGCCGTGTTGAGCACGTTGCTGCGCTGGGCGGTGAAGATGTCCAGATCGACGCCGCGCGTCCACAGCACGCCGTTGGTGATGCCGTAGTCGGCAAGGTCTTTCAGCACCACGGGCGTGGGCGCCATCACGGCTTGGGCGGGGCTGTGGAACCAGCGCAAGAAGCGATACGTCCAGGCCAGCGGAATACCGAACCGCGCCTGCACGTACTCCGGAAAGCGCGTGTGGTAGGCCGTCGTATAGGGCAGCTTGTGGCGCAGCGCGTAGGCACGTGCGGCCAGACCCAGCGGGCCTTCGGTCGCGATGTGTAGCGCTTGCGGGGCGAACTGTTCGATGCGCTCCCGCACGCGCTTGGACGGCAGGATCGACAGGCGGATTTCCGGATACGTCGGGCACGGCACCGTCTTGAATTCCAGCGGCGTGATCATGTCGACGATGTGCCCCATGGCCTCCAGCTCGCGACGCGTCTGGGTGAGGGTGCGGACGACGCCGTTGACCTGCGGTTCCCAGGCATCGGTGACGATCATGACTTTCACGGGCTCTCCTTGGGGGGTAGGGTGGGCGGCAGCGGGCTGCACGAGGTCGATGCTGGTGTGGGTCATAGAGGCTTCCATCAGGCGGCGGCCGCAGCGGCACGGCGTGCGCGGCGGGAGGTGCGCGGCGCATCGAGCAGATGCGTCCAGTAGACGATCTGCAGTTCGCCTTCCATGGTTTCGACCAGTGCAGAGAGGCTCTCCACCCAGTCGCCGTCGTTGCAGTAGAGCTGGCCGTCGATCTCGCGGATTTCGGCCTTGTGGATATGCCCGCAGACCACGCCGTCGCAGCCGCGGCGGCGTGCTTCGTCCGTCATCACACGCTCGAACGAATTGATGAAGTTGACCGCGTTCTTGACCTGGTGCTTCAGGTATTGCGACAGCGACCAGTACGGAAAACCCAGCCGCCCGCGGATGCGGTTGAAGTGCCGGTTCATCGCCAGGATGAACGTGTAGAGCGAGTCGCCGACGTAGGCCAGCCAGCGCGCGTGCTGCATCACGCCGTCGAACAGGTCGCCGTGCACGACCCACAGGCGCTTGCCCGTGGCGGTCACGTGCACAGCGTCTTCAGCGACCTCGATATCGCCAAAGTTCAGGCCGTGGAACTGGCGCGCCATCTCGTCGTGGTTGCCCGGGATGAAGACGACGCGTGTGCCTTTGCGCGCGCGGCGCAGCACCTTCTGCACCACGTCGTTGTGGGCCTGCGGCCAGTACCAGCCCTTGCGCAGTTGCCAGCCGTCGACGATGTCGCCCACCAGGTACAGCGTGTCCGATTCGTGATGCTTGAGGAAGTCGAGCAGGTAGTCGGCCTGGCAGCCCGGCGTGCCGAGATGGATGTCCGACAGCCAGATCGTGCGGTAGCGCTGGATTTTTTCGGCGGGCGAGTCAGTGTCGCTGTCGGCCGAGCGATCGGGCGCCAACGTCGAAGCCGGCGTGGCGACCGGTGCCTCGTGCTCGCGCACATCGCCCCGACCTGCCGGTACAGCCGAGCCCAGCGCACCCGCAGCGGCGAATCCGGCGGCCATTTGCATCAGCGGCGGTGGAGCGTTCCAGTCGGAACCGGTGAGGGGAGCAGCGCGAAAGCGTTGCGCGAGGCGGCGGAGAAATCCGGGGCGCGATGGCAGATTTGGCAGGACCATGTCGGCAACAGAGGCTGCGTTGGACGGATTTCGCCATCGCTGCATGAAAAAGCCGTGTCAGAAACATGACCGTCACGTGACGTGCTCGCTGGGAAGGGGGCGCGAACGCCGAAGAATTGCGCCAGGCGCGGGTTTCAGGCAGACGGGGCCGCAGCGCTGTTTTCGATACGCGCGAGTTCCGCCAGCACGGCATCCCGCACGCGCGCCTCGCATAGCAGCGACACATGGCCGACGCCCGCGAACGGAACGTGCCGCGCGCCTTCCAGCCAGGAGGCTCCGGCCGGCCCGACGATGGAGTCGTGCCACGAAAAAATCGACGTGATGCGTGCTCGTACAGCCGGCGTTTCGGACGCTGCAAGCTGGCGCAACCAGGGGCTGGCCCAAGCCATCTGGCGCACGTTGTGGCCGCGACCGCTTCGGGCCATGGCCGTGCCGCGATGTGGCGTGCCGAGTGTGATGACGTGGGCAACAGCGCTGGGCTCCGTCTGGCGCAGCAACGCTCGTGCGGCGAGCCCGCCCATGCTGTGGCAGAGCAGGACGGGCGGACGGCCGTGAAGGCGCGTCAGGCGCGCGACAGCGGCGGCAATATCCCGGGCGTAGTCATCGATATCGCCCAGCAGCGGCATGAGGTCGATGGCGTCGGTCGGGTGGCCGGCAGCGGCTACATGTTGCTGCATCGGCAGCCATACCGCGCGATTGCAGCCATAGCCGTGGATCATCAGCACAGGCACGCGCTTGCCGCCGCCCGCCGGTGCATCGAACGCGGCGCTCGCGCGGAACGGTTGCAGCACGTTGAACATCCATGCCACGCATACACATTCACGCAACCAACATGCGATGAAACCGGCGATGCCGATGCGGTGTTCGTGAGGTACGGGCATGCGGTCCCACATGGGGTCGTCCGGTATCGCGGTGCCCAGGCTCCTCAACGACACCAGGAACGCCCACCCGACCGAAACGAGATACCCGAGTATCAGCGCTGCGCCTGCGAGCAACGTCGCTGCGGGCCAACTCCATCCGCCCCAGCGATATGCCGCCCAGCCAACGGCCAGCGTCGCCACACCTTGCAGCGCCACGGCAATACGGCGCGCGGTGGCCGCAGTCAGGAAGGCGAGGGGGACGGGGGAGGTGGGGAGATCGGCGCGCGTCATGGTGAAAGTCGTCGCCGACTGTAAAGGCAATCAGTCGCGCACCAGCCGCGTGCCGGCCAGCCGATCATGCAGAAACTGGCGTTGCGGATCGAGCCACGCCAGTGCGCCCCAGGCCAGCAGGCACCCCAGTGCGACAGCGGCGCCGGCCCAGCGGGACGCCCCGCTCAGGTGGATCACGCCGACGGCCGCAGCCACCCACACCCAGGCCAGCAGGTAGCGCGCAACGGCTCGGCCCAGCGAAATAGGCGATCCATCGGCGTTGACCACACGCATGCGCCACGTCTGCATCGCGAGCGTCTGGCCGCGTTTGCGCCAGAACCAAACGAAGTACAGACCGAGTGCGAGAAAGCCCCACACCTGCAGGCCGACATCGCCGGTGCGCGCGAGCGGCGGCACGATCAGGCGCAGCAGCAGAAAGATGGCCGTGGCGCCAAACATGACGCCAAACAGCAATAGGCCTTCGTACAGCATCGCGGCAAGACGGCGGCGCAGCGTGGGCGCGGCAAGCGGATCAGGTGCCGCAACGGGTGAAGACGAGGAAGCGGAGGTGGCCATCGAACAGAGTGTGAGCGCTGTGCGCGCAATGCGTCATGTGCCGGCGCGGAGGTCGCGCTGCACGCGGTTCGGATTATGCCAAAAGGGTTGGGCCGCCTCAGCCGCCCAGCACCGTGGAGGGCGGCGGATTGCCCGACTCGCCACCAGTGGTAGTCGGCGGCGCAACAGGGTGCACCGGGGTGAGCGGCGCGCTGGCGGGTGCGGGCGCGGCGGCGGCAGGTTCCGGTGCAGGGGTCGCCGCTGGCGCGGATGCCGCGGCGGTCGCCTTGCTGGTCGGCGCGGATTTGGTCGTGCCCGGTTTGGTGCGCGCACCGTGATGGATCGATTTGGCCGCGTCCTTGGCCAAGCCCGCGCCGCCCGGCAGCGCCGTCACTGCGGACGGGTGCTTTTGCGCCTTGGCCGCGGCGGCCAGCGCTTTCTTCTGCTCTTCCGTCAGTTGCTGGTAGCTCTGCCAAGCTTCGCTCTTCTTCTGCACCGGAAGCGACTTGGTGGTCTGGAAATTCTCGCGCGCGCGGTGGCGTTGCTCAGGTGTGAGCTTGACCCAGTCCGCCATGCGGGTTTGCAGGCGCTGCTGTTGAGCCGGCGTGTATTTCGGATACGCCTGTGCAATCTGCAGCCACTTCTTGCGGGCCAATTCCGGCAAGCCGTTCCATTCCGGCGCCAGCGGCGCGAAGATGCGCTGCTGCACAATGGTCAACTCGGCCCAGTTCGGGTGGACGGCGGGCAGCGGGTTGGTTGCGGGCGGTGTCGGCAGATCAACCGGCGCGTTAACCGTCACGCCAGATGCCGCGGCAGGCGCGGAAGCGGCCGGCACCTGTGCGATCGCAAGCCCCGCCGTCAGGCCGACCGCGCCGATCAAGGCAACGATCCCGGCGCGCAGGCGCAGTGTCCGTCCGCCTCGCGGTGGTTGGCCGTGGGTGTGCTGGAAGTTGCTCATCGATCAGCCTTTCACTGATCGTGCTTCAGGTACTGATGGAAGCCTTGATCGGCGTAAGCGGCCAGCGGCAGATCGTCGAGCAGCATTGCGGCATCGACCTCCGCGAGTTCGTCCACGCGTTGCTGCTGTTGCCACTGATAGATGCCCGCGAGCCCAGCGACCAGCGCAATGGTCGGCCACAGCAGGCCGAGGCGGCGCAGGACTGCGGCGGCGCGCTGCAGCGGCGATGGTGCTTCGCCTTCCGCCTCGAAGGACACCGAGCCGACGCCTGGCATTGCCAAGGCAGGCGAGCGCACCGTGCTCGGCACTTCCGCTTTCTTGTGCGCAAGCGCCGTCCGGCGCGCCGCAGCGAGGCGGTCGCGCACGTCGGGCGGCAACTGTCCTGCCGACTCGTTCAGAGCGGTTCGGACGGCATGCACAAAACGGCGTTCTCGAAGTTCTACCTTGTTCATAGTCGGATCCCTCGCGCCCGCAGCGCTTGGGCCAGGGCGTGTGTTGCCCGCGAGCAGTGCGTCTTTACACTGCCCTCGGAACAGCCCATCGCCTGGGCTGTCTCGGCAACATCCATGTCCTCCCAGTAACGCATCAGGAAGGCCTCCCGTTGACGCGCGGGGAGTTTCTCGATTTCGCGTTCCAGGATTTCCAGCATTTGCGAGCGCTCGACCTTGTCGGCGCTGCTTTCCGCCGCTGTGGTGCCGGCTTCGCTTTCGATCAGTTCCAGCGGGTCGGTGTCGTCGCCCTCGGCGTCCGTGCGGAAGCTGGAGAACAGGCTCACCCACGTGTTGCGCACCTTGGAGCGGCGGAACCAGTCGTGAATGGTGTTCTGCAGAATGCGCTGAAAGAGCAGGGGGAGTTCGGCCCCCGGCTTGTCGCCGTATTTTTCGGCCAGCTTGATCATGGCGTCCTGCACGATATCGAGCGCGGCATCGTCGTCGCGCACCGCGAAGACCGCCTGCTTGAAGGCGCGTTTCTCGACGCTTAGGAGAAAGGCCGACAGTTCCTGTTCAGAGGCCATACAACGGCGGGTGCGAATCCTGTGAGGCAGCCGCGCGAAAATTCACATTCTCAAGATGTGATGATCACGCCGCGTGGCGTCAACGGCCTTGGCCGTGAAAAATGTTGCGATGCTAGCAAAAATGCGGCTCTACGGACAGTCCGACTGTCCGGCGGACCGCTTGCTTTGCCGAATCGCGCCGGTGCTGGACCGCTATGCGGCATTGCAGTATCATCCCCGGTTCACAACATCTGTGGTTTGTCTCATCTGGACGCCCATCAGGCGGACCATCCATGCAGACGCGCACCGCTCAAATCCGCGCCACAAGCCCGGTAGAGAGCATCCAAACAATTTTTTGCCGAAAATTGCAAAGGACTGACATGAATATGCCAAGCGCGGAATTTTCCCACGCCAATAGCGGTTCATCTGCCGACATGATGGGGGCCGACATCCTCGTCAATGCGCTCGCGGCAGAGGGCGTCGAGTTCGTCTGGGGTTACCCCGGCGGCGCGGTGCTCTATATCTACGACGCGTTCTACAAGCAAAACAAGATCGAACACATCCTGGTGCGCCATGAACAGGCGGCAGTCCATGCGGCTGACGGTTATGCGCGCGCCACGGGCAAGGTCGGTGTCGCCCTCGTGACGTCCGGCCCGGGCGTGACCAATGCCGTGACTGGCATCGCCACCGCCTACCTGGATTCGATCCCGATGGTGATCATCACCGGTAACGTGCCGACGCACGCCATCGGTCAGGATGCCTTCCAGGAGTGCGACACCGTCGGCATTACCCGCCCGATCGTCAAGCACAACTTCCTGGTCAAGGACGTCCGCAACCTCGCCTCGACCATCAAGAAGGCGTTCTACATCGCCGCAACGGGCCGTCCGGGTCCGGTCGTGGTGGATATCCCCAAGGATGTCTCGCGCGAACTCTGCAAGTACGAGTATCCGAAGACCATCGAGATGCGCTCGTACAGCCCCGTCAACAAGGGCCATTCGGGGCAGATCCGGAAGGCAGTGAGCCTGTTGCTGCAGGCCGAGCGTCCGTACATCTATTCGGGCGGCGGCGTGGTGCTTGCCGAGGCCAGCGAAGAGCTGCGCCAGCTGGCTGCGCTGACGGGCTACCCCGTGACGAACACGCTGATGGGGCTGGGTGCATTCCCGGGCACCAGCAAGCAGTTCGTCGGCATGCTCGGCATGCACGGCACGTACGAAGCCAACATGGCGATGCAGAACTGCGACGTTCTGATTGCCATCGGCGCGCGTTTCGATGACCGCGTGATCGGTAGCCCGGCGCACTTCACCTCGCAGCCGCGCAAGATTATCCACATCGACATCGATCCGTCGTCCATTTCGAAGCGGGTGAAGGTCGACATCCCCATCGTCGGCAACGTCAAGGACGTGCTGCAGGAGATGATCGCCCAGATCCAGTCTGGCGAAGCCAAGCCGAACAAGACGGCGCTGGCCAAGTGGTGGGAACAGATCGAGCAGTGGCGCAGTGTCGACTGCCTGAAGTACGACCGCAATTCCGAGATCATCAAGCCGCAGTACGTGGTTGAGAAGATCTGGGAACTGACCAACGGCGACGCCTTCATCTGCTCCGATGTGGGTCAGCACCAGATGTGGGCCGCGCAGTTCTACAAGTTCAACGAGCCGCGCCGCTGGATCAACTCCGGCGGCCTGGGCACGATGGGCGTGGGCCTGCCGTATGCGATGGGTATCAAGAAGGCATTCCCGGACAAGGAAGTCGTCACCATCACCGGTGAGGGCTCGATCCAGATGTGCATCCAGGAACTGTCGACCTGTCTGCAGTACGACACGCCTGTGAAGATCTGCTCGCTCAACAACGGTTACCTCGGGATGGTGCGCCAGTGGCAGGAAATCGAGTACGACAACCGTTACTCGCATTCCTACATGCAGGCACTGCCCGACTTCGTGAAGCTGGCTGAGTCGTATGGCCACGTCGGCATGCGCGTCGAGAAGACATCCGACGTCGAGCCGGCGCTGCGCGAAGCCTTCCGACTCAAGGATCGCACCGTGTTCCTCGACTTCCAGACCGACCCGACAGAAAACGTCTGGCCGATGGTCCAGGCAGGCAAGGGTATTTCTGAAATGCTGCTCGGCGCGGAGGATCTGTAATGCGCCACATCATTTCCGTCCTGCTGGAAAACGAACCGGGCGCGTTGTCGCGCGTGGTGGGCCTGTTCTCTGCGCGCGGCTACAACATCGAGACGCTGACGGTCGCCCCGACTGAAGACGCCTCGCTGTCGCGCATGACGATCGTCACGACGGGTTCGGACGATATCATCGAGCAGATCACCAAGCACCTGAACCGCCTGGTGGAAGTCGTCAAGGTCGTCGACCTCACCGAAGGTGCGCACATCGAGCGCGAGCTGATGCTCGTCAAGGTGCGCGCGGTCGGCAAGGAACGCGAGGAGATGAAGCGTACAGCGGACATCTTCCGCGGCCGCATCATCGACGTGACCGAGAAGACCTACACGATCGAGCTGACCGGCAACGGCAGCAAGCTCGACGCGTTTCTCGATGCCATCGATCGCACTGCCATTCTCGAGACCGTTCGCACAGGCGGCTCGGGCATCGGCCGCGGCGAGCGCATTCTGAAGGTTTGAACCGGCGCGTGCACCAGCGTGTCACTGTGGCCGGACCCCATCGATATTGAAGTATTTGAAAATTAGGACATCAACATGAAAGTGTTTTACGACAAGGACGCCGACCTCTCCCTGATCAAGGGCAAGAACGTCACCATCGTTGGCTATGGCTCGCAAGGCCACGCCCACGCCCTGAACCTGAACGACTCCGGCGTGAAGGTGACGGTCGGTCTGCGCAAGAACGGCGCGTCGTGGAACAAGGCCGTCAACGCCGGCCTGCAGGTCAAGGAAGTGGCCGAGGCTGTGAAGGAAGCCGACGTCGTCATGATCCTGCTGCCGGATGAGCAGATTGCCGATGTGTACAAGAACGAAGTGCACGGCAACATCAAGCAAGGCGCCGCCCTGGCATTCGCCCACGGTTTCAACGTGCACTACGGTGCCGTGATTCCGCGCGCCGATCTGGACGTCATCATGATCGCCCCGAAGGCGCCGGGTCACACCGTGCGCGGCACGTACACGCAAGGTGGCGGCGTGCCGCACCTGATCGCCGTGCACCAGGACAAGTCGGGCGCCGCACGTGATATCGCTCTGTCGTACGCCACCGCCAACGGAGGCGGCCGTGCCGGCATCATCGAGACGAACTTCCGCGAAGAAACCGAAACCGACCTGTTCGGCGAACAAGCCGTCCTGTGCGGCGGTACCGTTGAACTGATCAAGGCTGGTTTCGAGACGCTGGTGGAAGCCGGTTACGCTCCGGAAATGGCTTACTTCGAGTGCCTGCACGAGCTGAAGCTGATCGTCGACCTGATCTATGAAGGCGGCATCGCCAACATGAACTACTCGATCTCGAACAACGCCGAATACGGCGAGTACGTCACCGGCCCGCGCGTCGTGACGGAGGAGACCAAGAAGGCCATGAAGCAGTGCCTGAAGGACATCCAGACCGGCGAATACGCCAAGAGCTTCCTGCTGGAGTACAAGGCAGGCCAGCCGACGCTGATCTCGCGCCGCCGCCTGACCGAAGAGCACCAGATCGAGCAAGTTGGCGCCAAGCTGCGTGCGATGATGCCGTGGATCGCCAAGAACAAGCTGGTCGACCAGTCGAAGAACTGATCGGACGCGTCTTGTGCGAGAAAGCCAGCCTTCGGGCTGGCTTTTTTTTATGCTGATTCCAGGGCGCCAAACATTGTTTCAAGTGCTGGCGCGGCCCCGTGTCGGCTAGAATGCCGCATTTCCTTCAAGACGCTGTCGAGGTCTGATTTGAACAACACGTATCCGCATCCCATCATCGCCCGCGAGGGTTGGCCGTACCTGGGCGGGATCTTCATCGTCACGCTCATTGTGCAGGCTGCCGCCGGCTTCGGCTGGGCCTGGCCGTTCTGGGTGCTGACGCTGTTTGTCCTGCAGTTTTTCCGCGATCCGGCGCGCGCCGTGCCAACGCAGGCCAATGCGATTCTTTCGCCGGCCGATGGCCGCATCGTCGCAGTCGAGCAGGTGCGGGACCCGTATGCCGATCGCGACTCGCTGAAGATCAGCGTGTTCATGAATGTGTTCAACGTGCACTCGAACCGGGCGCCGGTCGACGGCACCGTGCAGCACGTGCAGTACTTCCCGGGCAAGTTCGTCAATGCGGACCTGGACAAGGCGTCGCTCGAAAACGAACGCAACGCCATCGTGCTGCGCCGAGCTGATGGCCAGCTCGTCACTTCGGTGCAGGTGGCTGGACTGATCGCGCGGCGCATCCTTTGCTATACCAAGGCAGGGGAAGCACTCACGCGTGGCCAGCGCTACGGCTTCATCCGCTTTGGCTCGCGCGTTGACGTATACCTGCCGCTGACGGCGCGCCCACGCGTGACCATCGGCGAGAAGGTGTCCGCCACGCTGACGGTGCTTGCTGAGCTGGACTGATCCGGAGGCCGCCATGCCCGCGTTCAACCGACGCAAGAAGCGTTTCACCGCCGGCAATGTGACGCATCTGCGTCCGCTGCGGCACAACCAACCGAGGTCGGATGACGACGATCTTGAGATCGTGCGTCCGCGCCGCCGCGGGATCTATCTGCTGCCCAACGCGTTCACCACGGCCGCGCTGTTCGCCGGCTTCTTCGCCATCGTGCAGGCGATGAACCTGAACTTCGAGACGGCTGCCATCGCCATCTTCGCGGCGATGGTCCTCGATGGCATGGACGGCCGCGTCGCCCGGATCACGAATACGCAAAGCGCGTTCGGCGAGCAGTACGACTCGTTGTCGGACATGGTGTCGTTTGGCGTGGCGCCCGCATTGGTCATGTACGAATGGATCTTGCGCGACCTGGGCAAGTGGGGCTGGCTCGCGGCGTTCGTGTATTGCGCTGGCGCTGCACTGCGTCTGGCGCGTTTCAACACGAACATCGGGTCGGTCGACAAGCGCTTCTTCCAGGGCATGCCGAGCCCAGCCGCCGCCGCACTCATCGCGGGATTTGTCTGGCTGGCGATCGACAACAAGCTGCCCGTCAAGGAACTGTGGATGCCGTGGGTGGCCTTCGGGCTGACGCTGTACGCAGGGCTGTCGATGGTGTCCAACGCGCCGTTCTACAGCGGTAAGGCGCTGGATGTTCGCCACCGCGTACCGTTCGGCGTGATGGTGCTCGTGCTTGTGCTGTTCGTCGTGATATCGAGCGATCCGCCGGTCGCGCTGTTCGGCCTCTTCGTTGGTTACGCCGTGTCGGGTTACCTGCTGTGGGGCTGGCGCGCCCTGCATGGGCAACAAGGCAGCCCCCGGTTGCCGAAACAGGCTTCCGACGACACGCATGAGTGATTCATGGGCTTCATCAGTGTGCGCTTGCGTCAATTTTTGAATTCGTCTATATTCGTCCGCATGCTTTCGCGCCCGATTTCCATTCTGATTACGCTAGTCTCGATTGATGGCCTACTAGGTCGTCAGGTCGGGACACGCGCATAGGAAATCGCAAGACAAGGCAAGCAGAAACCGCCAAGTTTTCGCGAACCAGAATTCACAGCGCCCCGGCCTGCAACCATGCACGCCGGGGCGTTTTGCATTCTGCGCCGCAAGAAACCATCTAAGACACCACTAAGACCGACGCCAAAAACGTCACCCCACCAAGGAGCCGCCATGAGCGACAAACTCATCATTTTCGATACCACCTTGCGCGACGGCGAGCAGTCCCCTGGGGCATCGATGACCAAGGAAGAGAAGATCCGCATCGCCAAGCAGCTCGAGCGGCTCAAGGTGGACGTGATCGAAGCCGGCTTCGCGGCCAGCTCCAATGGTGACTTTGAAGCGATCCGCGCGATTGCACAGTCGGTCAAGGATTCGCGGATTTGCTCGCTGGCCCGTGCGAACGACCGCGATATCTCGCGCGCTGCCGAAGCACTCAAGCCGGCAGGGCAGTTCCGCATCCACACGTTCATCGCTACTTCGGCGCTTCACATGGAGAAGAAGCTGCGCATGTCGCCGGATCAGGTGTACGAGCAGGCGCGTCTTGCCGTGCGCTTCGCGCGCCAGTTCACCGACGACATCGAGTTCTCGCCGGAAGATGGCAGCCGCTCGGACATGGATTTCCTCTGCCGCGTGCTGGAAGGCGTGATTGCTGAGGGCGCGACGACCATCAACCTGCCGGATACGGTGGGCTATGCGGTGCCAGAAGGCTACGCCGCGCTGATCCGCTCGGTGCGTGAGCGCATTCCTAATTCCGATAAGGCGATCTGGTCAGTGCATTGCCATGACGATCTGGGCATGGCTGTTGCCAACTCGCTGACCGCTGTCCAGTTGGGCGGCGCGCGCCAGATCGAATGCACGATCAACGGCCTGGGCGAGCGCGCCGGGAACACCAGCCTCGAAGAGGTGGTGATGGCCGTGAAGACCCGTCGCGACTATTTCAATCTCGACGTGGGTGTCGATACCACGCAGATCGTGCCGGCCTCCAAGCTTGTCTCGCAGATCACCGGTTTCGTCGTGCAGCCGAACAAGGCCGTCGTCGGCGCCAATGCTTTCGCGCATGCTTCGGGCATCCACCAGGACGGCGTGCTGAAGGCGCGCGACACGTACGAAATCATGCGGGCCGAAGACGTGGGCTGGACGGCCAACAAGATCGTCCTGGGCAAACTCTCGGGCCGCAACGCGTTCAAGCAGCGTCTGCAGGAACTGGGCATCGAGCTGGATTCGGAAGCCGAGCTGAACGCCGCTTTCACCCGCTTCAAGGAGCTGGCCGACCAGAAGGCCGAGATCTTCGACGAAGACATCGTCGCCATCGTTTCCAACGAAGCGCAGCACAGCGAGGGCGAGCACTTCCGTTTCGTGTCGCTTGCCCAGCGTTCGGAAACCGGCGAGCGTCCGCACGCGCGCATCGTTTTCGTGGCAGACGGCCAGGAAGTGACGGGCGAAGCGGAGGGCAACGGCCCGGTCGACGCCACGCTGAATGCGATCGAGAGCAAGGTCGCCAGCGGCGCAGAGCAGCTGCTCTATTCGGTCAACGCGATCACGACGGGCACGCAGGCGCAAGGCGAAGTGACGGTGCGGCTGTCCAAGTCGGGACGCATCGTCAACGGTGTGGGTACTGATCCGGACATCGTTGCGGCGTCGGCCAAGGCTTACCTTGCCGCGCTGAACAAGCTCCAGGACAAGAGCAGCGAAAAACTCAACCCGCAGATCTGATCGCGGGTTCATCAACACACGCAGGAGTCAGCCCAGACCCCAACACGATCACCACTGAGCGCGCACCCGGTTATCCACCGGAACGCGAAGCGGGTGCGGCGGCACCGGACACGTCAGGAGCGTGCACCATGCCGGCCGTCTTTGAGAGCGATGTCCGTGCGATCCACGACATGGCCGACCTGAACGTCCACGCCAGGCGATGCGCCTCGCGTGGATGTTGCCGTTCTGGCGTTTGACGCTGGCTCAGCGGCTTGAATCGTGATCGTGGTCGTACATCGGGTCGGGGCTGACCTGCGTAAGCCGCACGATGCCGTCGCGGTCGAAATAGAAGTGCATCAGCGAAGGCCATACGCCTTCATGCTTGAAACGGTAGGACCAAACCTGCCGATCCATCAGCCGGAAATACGCGGTTTCTTCCGGCTTGCCGAACGTCTGCAGCACATCGTTTTGCGTCGCCGTACCGACGCGGACCTGTGCAAAATCCATTGTGGTCAGAATCTGCCGGAACGAGATGAGCTTGCCGCTCGCATCGAAATCAGCGGCATAAGTGAATTGCCCATACGGTTGCGTCGGGTATAGCCATCGCGTGCCGCCGTTGGCACGCGGATACCGCTCGGGCGGTTTGCCAAAGCGTGCTTCCACGGCTGAGGCGGGTTGGCCAATCAGTGCTTCGCCCGTTGGTACGGGGGCCAATGCGGTACACGCGCTTGCCGACGCCAGCGCTACCGCGAGCAGGGCCGCGCACTGCCATGTCGATCGGATGTTCACAGTCGGTCCTCCGGATGCCTTCAGTGTAGGCGGGCGTGTGAGTTGCGCTGGCTTGTGCCGACATGCAGCGGCGCTTTACCATCCGCGCTTCACGGAGATTTGCCATGATGTTTCGTTGGTTTGTGGCCGCGCTGGCGGCCGTGGGGTTGTGTGGGTCAGCAGGTGCCCAGCCCGAAGCCGCGCCGATCCGGCTGGCGCTGATCGAAGGACTTTCAGGCCCGTTTGCCAACGCGGGCGAGGCGGTGGATCGCAATCTGCGCATGGCGATTGAAGGCGTGAATGCGCGCGGCGGTGTGAAGCTGCCCGATGGGCGTCATCCGCTTGCACTCGTGCGTTTCGATAGCAAGAACACCGTCGATGAGTCGTTGCTGCAGTTGCAGGCGGCTACGGATGCGGGCATCCGCTTCGTCCTCCAAGGCAACAGCTCGGCGGCAGCGGCGGCGTTGTCGGCGTCGATTTCGCGTTACAACGACCGCCATCCGGACGCGCGAGTGCTCTTCCTGAACTACGCCGCCGTCGATCCTGCATTGACCAACGAGGCATGCAGCTTCTGGCATTTTCGCTTCGACGCATCCGCAGACATGCGCATGCAGGCGCTGACCGAGGTGATCCGCGCCGACAAGGCGATCAAGAGGGTCTACCTGATCGGGCAGGACTACACATTCGGCCGCCAGGTGGCGCAATTGGCGCGCCAGCAGTTGAGCGAAAAGCGGCCAGACATCGCGATCGTTGGCGAGGTGCTGCACCCCATCGGCAAGGTCAAGGATTTTGCACCGTACGTGGCGCGCATTGCCGCGTCGGGTGCGGATACGGTCATCACCGGAAACTGGGGTAACGATCTGACACTGCTCGTCAAGGCGGCTCGGGATGCGGGGCTCAAGGCGCGCTTCTTTACGTTCTACGGCAATTCGCTGGGCGCGCCCGGGGCGATGGGGGAGGCGGGCGTTGGCCGCGTGGTGGCGGTGGCGGAGTGGCACCCAAATCTGGGTGGCGCCAAGTCCGATGCGTTCTACAAGGCATTCCGCGCGCGTTATCCGGCCCCCGCCGACGATTACCCGCTGCTGCGCGACCAGATGATGGTCGACATGCTCGCCGCTGCCATCGAGCGGGCCGGGACCACCGAAGCTGCGGCCGTGGCGCGTGCGCTGGAAGGCGCATCGCTCGACACTGGTTTCCACCGCATCACGCTGCGGGCCCAGGATCACCAGGCCATTCAGCCCCTTGTCGTCACGCAGATGGAGCGGGCAGGCACGCCCGGTGCGGCCTTCGATATCGAGGGCTCCGGCTTCGGCTTTCGCACGCTGAAAGTGATTCCAGAATCGCAAACGACTTTGTCGGCCGGCTGCAAAATGGTTCGCCACTGAGTCGGACGACACAGATCTGTCGTCAGAGTCGGGTTCTACGCTATAATCGCGGTCTTGCTGTCCAGACCTGTCTCGGGCTGTGCGGCAAGATCATTTTTCAACACGGCACCAACGGCGGCTATTCAGGCGCTGCAGTGTCCGCAAGTCAAAGGAATCAAAAATGTCCGTCGCTGACATCAACAAGCAAGACATCGTCAAAGATAACGGCCGCAGCGCCAACGACACGGGCAGCCCGGAAGTGCAAGTTGCACTGCTGACCGCTCGCATCAACGAACTGCAGCCGCACTTCAAGGCGCACATGAAGGATCACCACAGCCGTCGCGGCCTGCTCCGCATGGTGAGCCGTCGTCGCCGTCTGCTGGACTACCTCAAGAGCAAGGACGCTGACCGTTACACCGCCCTGGTTGCGAAGCTGGGTCTGCGTAAGTAATGGTGGGTATCACGCACTGCGCGTGATGAAAAGTGCCTGCGTCAGCGTGCTGATGCAGGCATTTTGTTTTTGGCGGCCGCGTTTGTGGCCGCACCGGGCAACCGGTAAGTGATGGCGGCCAGCCAGTTCAAGATGAAGCGGCTGCCATGGGACCGGGGGCGGCAGGAAGCAGGGCCTTGTGTCATTCCAGCGCAGCATTGATGCCAGCGCTGCGCTGGAATGGCATAAAACACACCTCTGCAACCGCACCGTCCTACGGAACGTGTTTGTCGCGGTGAGGCGCAATGAAGCGCGCCGCGAATACCGAACAGGAGATGCTATGACCATGTTCAATAAGGTCGTCAAAGAATTCCAATGGGGCGGCCATAAGGTCCGCATGGAGACGGGTGAGATCGCCCGTCAGGCGAGCGGCGCTGTGCTGCTCGACATGGACGACACCGTCGTGCTCGCCACCGTGGTGGGCGCCAAGAACCCGAAGCCGGGCCAGGACTTCTTCCCGCTGACCGTCGATTACCTCGAGAAGACCTACGCCGCCGGCAAGATCCCGGGTGGCTTCTTCAAGCGCGAAGGCCGTCCGTCGGAAAACGAAACGCTGACCTCGCGTCTGATCGATCGTCCGCTGCGTCCGCTGTTCCCCGAAGGCTTCTACAACGAAGTCCAAGTCGTGATCCACGTGCTGTCGATGAACCCGGAAGTGCCGGCTGACATTCCGGCGCTGGTGGCGGCTTCGGCTGCGCTGGCTGTGTCGGGCCTGCCGTTCAACGGCCCAGTGGGCGCTGCCCGCGTGGGTTACAAGGATGGCCAATACCTGCTGAACCCGAATCGTGCCCAACTCGCGCATTCGGAGTTGGACCTGGTTGTGGCCGGTACCGAGCGTGCCGTGCTGATGGTCGAATCGGAAGCGCAGCAGCTGTCGGAAGAGGTCATGCTGGGCGCCGTGGTGTACGGCCACGAGCAGATGCAGATCGCCATCAACGCGATCCACGAGCTGGTGCGCGACGGCGGTAAGCCCGAGTGGGATTGGCAAGCCGCTCCGAAGAACGAAGCGCTGGTCGCCAAGGTGTCCGAACTGGGCCTGGCCGATCTGCAAGCCGCTTACCAACTGCGCCAGAAGTCGGCTCGCAGCCAGAAGCTGAAGGAAGTCTACAAGTCGGTTGCGGCCAAGCTGGCCGAAGCCGGTGTGGAAGCCGACGGCGTGGAAGTCGACAACATCCTGTTCGAACTCGAATCGAAGATCGTGCGCGGTCAGATCCTGAACGGCGAACCGCGTATCGACGGCCGCGACACCCGCACGGTGCGCCCGATCGAGATCCGTTCGTCGGTGCTGCCGCGTGCGCACGGCTCGGCCCTGTTCACGCGCGGTGAAACGCAAGCGCTGGTGGTGGCCACGCTCGGCACCAAGAGCGACGAGCAGATCATCGACGCGCTGCAAGGCGAATACCGTGATCGCTTCATGCTCCACTACAACATGCCGCCGTTCGCCACGGGCGAAACCGGTCGCGTGGGCAGCCCGAAGCGCCGCGAAGTCGGCCACGGTCGTCTGGCCAAGCGCGCGCTGATCCCGGTGCTGCCGAAGGACGACGAATTCGCTTACACGATCCGTCTGGTGTCGGAAATCACCGAGTCGAACGGCTCGTCGTCGATGGCTTCGGTGTGCGGCGGTTCGCTGGCACTGATGGATGCTGGCGTGCCCCTCAAGGCGCACGTGGCCGGCGTGGCCATGGGCCTGATCCTGGAAGACAACAAGTTCGCCGTGCTGACCGACATCCTGGGTGACGAAGATCACCTGGGCGACATGGACTTCAAGGTCGCGGGTACCGACGCTGGTATCACCGCACTGCAGATGGACATCAAGGTGCAGGGCATCACCAAGGAAATCATGCAGGTGGCGCTGGCGCAAGCCAAGGAAGGCCGTCTGCACATCCTGGGCAAGATGCAGGCTGCCATGGGCGGCGCTCGCACCGAGCTGTCGGAGCACGCTCCGCGCATGATCACCGTCAAGATCAATCCGGAGAAGATCCGCGACGTGATCGGCAAGGGCGGTTCGACCATCCAGGCGCTGACGAAGGAAACCGGCTGCACGATCGACATCCAGGAAGACGGCACGATCACCATCGCGTCGACTTCGTCGGAAGGCATGGCAGAAGCCAAGCGCCGCATCGAAGGCATCACGGCCGAAGCCGAAGTGGGCAAGATCTACAACGGCACGGTTCTGAAGCTGCTGGACTTCGGCGCGATCGTGAACATCCTGCCGGGCAAGGACGGTCTGCTGCACATCTCGGAAATCGCCAACGAGCGCGTGAACCAGGTTTCCGACTATGTGAAGGAAGGCCAGGCCGTGCGCGTGAAACTGCTGAGCACTGACGAGAAGGGTCGCATGCGTCTGTCGATCAAGGCTGCCAAGGCTGAAGAAGGCGACGTGCCTGCCGCTGCACCGCAAGCCCCGGGTGCTGGCGACGCTGCCTCGCAACAACAGCAGCAACAACAGCAGTAAGCGAGCGGTTTTCGCCAAGAAAAACGGCTGGACGATGTCCAGCCGTTTTTTTGTTTACACTGCGTCGCGAGTTCCCTCCCGTTGTCTCTTCGCGCCCCATCATGAGCCGCCTGTTCGAGCAAAACCGCATCGCCATCGTCTGGGATTTCGACAAGACGCTGATTCCGCGCTACATGCAAGTGCCGTTGTTCGACCGTTTCAATATCGCCGAGCAGGGTTTCTGGGACGAAGTGGCCGCGGGCGCGCGCGAAATCGAATCGCGCGGCCAGAAGGTCAACCAGGAGACGTTCTACCTCAACGTGCTGCTGCGCCATGTGCGCGACGGACGCATGGGGGGCCTCGACAACGCCACGCTGCGCGAGCTGGGCGCTGAACTCGAATTCTTTCCCGGCGTGACCGAGTTCTTCGAGCGCAGCAAGGCGTGGGTGCGCGACAACGCGGCCTACCAGGCGTTCGACATCAAGCTCGAGCACTACATTGTCAGCACCGGCCTGACGGAGATGATCAAGGGTTCGCCCATCGCCCCATACATCGACGGGGTATGGGGCTGCGAATTCCTGGAGGCGCCCGATTCGAACGCAAATGGCAGGCCGGTCATCTCGGAAGTCATCTACGCCATCGACAACACCACCAAGACGCGGGCGCTGTTCGAGATCAACAAGGGCGTCAACAAGCACCCGGAAGCGGTGAGCGTGAACTCGTCGATCGCCGAGGACGAGCGCCGCGTGCCCTTCGCCAACATGATTTACGTGGCTGACGGGCCGAGCGATATTCCGGCGTTTTCGGTGGCCCGCAAGGGCGGCGGCCGGACGTATGCGGTCTACAACCCCGAGAGCCCTCGCTCATTCGAACAGGCCGACAATTTGCGTGCGGATGATCGCGTCGACATGCTCGGCCCGGCCGACTATCGCGCTGGCTCGCCGACGGAGATGTGGCTCAAATTGCATATCGGCAAGATTGCCGACGGCATCGTCCACGGCAAACAAGAAATCATGCGCGAGACCACGCGTGGCATTCCGCAGCACTTTGTCGAGCCCAAGCGCAGCGTCTCGTAACTCAAGCACAGCGTCTCTACCTCATTGATCCGATTCCCATGAAAGCGATTGAAATCACGCAATACGGTGGTCCCGAAGTGTTGCAGCTTGGTGAGCGCCCGATGCCGGAAGCCAAGGCCGGCGACGTGCTGATCCGCGTTCGTGCGGCGGGCGTGAACCGGCCGGATGTGTTCCAGCGCACGGGCAACTATCCGGTGCCGCCCGGTGCTTCGGATATTCCGGGGCTCGAAGTTGCAGGAGAGATCGTCGGTGGTGATCTGGCGCACGCCGACAATCGCTACGGCTTGAAGGTGGGCGATCGCGTCTGCGCGCTGGTGCAAGGCGGCGGCTATGCAGAGTTCTGCACGGCGCCGCTGGGCCAAGTGCTCCCGGTGCCGGCCGGCTTGTCCGATGTCGAGGCCGCTGCATTGCCCGAGAACTACTTCACCGTGTGGTCAAAC
This sequence comes from Ralstonia edaphi, assembly GCF_958350185.1. Lineage (NCBI taxonomy): Bacteria > Pseudomonadati > Pseudomonadota > Betaproteobacteria > Burkholderiales > Burkholderiaceae > Ralstonia > Ralstonia edaphi. Next base: position 454,168 of record NZ_CATWHI010000002.1, on the reverse strand, counting down.
GTATTCGACCGCGGCTTGCTGGGGCGGGGTGCGCACGGCGCCGATGAAACGCTGCTCGTGCAGGGCGGCTCCAGCGGCATCGGCACGACGGCGATTCAGATCGCCTCCGCATTGGGTCACCGGGTGTTTGCCACCGCCGGTAGCGCCGACAAGTGTGACGCCTGCGTCGAACTCGGCGCCACGCGCGCCATCAATTACAAGACCGAAGATTTCGCCGAAATCGTCAAGGCCGAGACTGGGCGCGGCGTCGACGTGGTGCTCGACATGGTCGGCGGCAGCTATGTCGCGCGCGAAATCGCCTGCACCGCCGACGACGGTCGCATCGTATTGATTGCGTTGCTGGGCGGCGCCAAGGCCGAGGTGCCGCTTGGCGACATCCTGCGGCGGCGCATCACGCTGACGGGCTCGACGCTGCGGCCGCGCCCCGTGGCATTCAAGGCGGCCATCGCCGCCAATCTGTATGAAACGGTCTGGCCGTTGCTGTCGTCAGGGCGCATCAAGCCGGTCGTGCACGAGGTCATGCCGGCCGCGCAGGCGGCGCAGGCGCATGCCTTGATGGAATCGAGTGCCCATATCGGCAAGATCATGTTGGTTTGGGATTGACATCCAGGATGCCGAAATTGACCCTGTTTTTACCGCCACGGTAGAATGCCGGGTTTATTTGACAGTCGACCGGGCAAAACGTGAACGCAAGACCGAAGCTGGTGGTGGGCAACTGGAAGCTGCATGGCAGCCTGAGCGCGAACGCTGCGCTGCTTGACCAAATCAAGGCGGCAGGCAAAACCAACGCCACACTGGCTGTGTGTGCGCCGTTTCCGTACCTGGCTCAGTGCCAGTCCTTGCTCGCCGGTTCCGCAGTGGGCTGGGGGGCGCAGGACGTATCGGCTGAAACGCGGGGTGCCTTCACAGGCGAAGTCGCCGCATCGATGCTGTCGGAATTTGGCTGCGGCTACGTGATCGTCGGTCACTCCGAGCGTCGCTCGTACCACGGCGAAACCGACGCGCAAGTGGCGACCAAGGCGCTGCGTGCGCTCGAACACGGCATCACTCCGATCGTCTGTGTGGGCGAAACGCTCGCGCAGCGCGAGGCTGGCGAGACGGAGCAGGTGGTCGCCAGCCAGCTGGACGCGGTGCTGGAAGCGCTGTCGGTCGAACAGCTCGGCCGTATCGTCGTGGCGTACGAGCCGGTTTGGGCCATCGGCACGGGCAAGACCGCAACGAGCGAGCAGGCGCAGGCTGTGCACGCGTTCCTGCGCGCACGTGTTGCTGCCCGCGACGCTGGCGTGGCGCAGCGCATGGCGATTCTGTATGGCGGCAGCGTCAAGCCGGACAATGCTGGCGAGTTGTTTGCAATGGCGGACATCGATGGCGGCCTGATCGGCGGCGCATCGCTGAAGGCAGAAGATTTTCTGGCGATCGGTCGCGCATAAACGACGGATCGGGTCGCCATGTCTTCCATGTGCGACTGCAACATATTATTGAGAGAAACGAAATGGCGATTCTGAAAACTCTGCTGCTGGTTGCGCAAATTCTGAGCGCGCTCGGCGTGATCGGCCTGGTGCTGCTGCAACATGGCAAGGGCGCGGATGTTGGGGCGGCGTTTGGATCCGGCGCCTCAGGCAGCTTGTTTGGCGCGACGGGGTCGGCCAACTTCCTGTCGCGTACGACGGCCGTCCTGGCTACGGTCTTCTTCATTGCCACGCTGGCGTTGACGTTGATCGGCACCAGCAAGGGCAGCGTGTCGGCAGGTGTGATGGGTTCGGTGGCGCCTGTTACGTCCACGGCGTCAGCCCCTGCGGCTTCGGCTCCTGCCGCTGCGTCGGGTGCGGCTTCCGCGCCCGCTGTTCCGAAGTAATTTGATGTAACGATGGCGGCGCGCCGTTGAGGTTTTCCGGCGTGTCGCGATACATAAGATTTTTGTTTGTGCATTGAACAAAAGCGTTGCTTTGCGGTAGAATGCAAGGCTTGGAACAATACGGGAAACGGCAAGGGCGTTAAGTCTCAACCGGCTTCCTGATAGAGTTTCTTCCCCCAGCCGACGTGGTGAAATTGGTAGACACGCTATCTTGAGGGGGTAGTGGCGAAAGCTGTGCGAGTTCGAGTCTCGCCGTCGGCACCAATCAAACTCGGGGTCTGTTCAACGGGATGTTCCGCGCAGGCCCCTCCGCAAGACGACGCGCTGTCGAGGCGTCGTAAGGCTGCGGACCCGGCGCCTTCGATGGGGCGACAAGGCGCCGCCTGCGGGCAGTGCTGTTGCAACCATTCAAAAAGGCGGGCGTCCCTTGAACCTCGAAGCCTATTTCCCCGTACTGTTGTTCATCGTTGTCGGCGTGGGCCTTGGCCTTGCTCTGATGACCATCGGCCGAGTCCTCGGTCCGAACAATCCCGATCCTGACAAGCTCTCGCCGTACGAGTGCGGCTTCGAAGCATTCGAAGACGCGCGCATGAAGTTCGACGTGCGCTATTACCTCATCGCCATCCTGTTCATCCTGTTCGATCTGGAGACCGCGTTCCTTTTCCCTTGGGGCGTGGCGCTGCGCGAGATCGGCTGGCCGGGGTTCTTCGCGATGGGCGTGTTTCTTCTCGAGTTTCTCGTGGGCTTCGTCTACATCTGGAAAAAAGGCGCGCTCGATTGGGAGTGATGTGAAATGGCGATCGAAGGCGTACTCAACGAAGGCTTTGTCACGACAACCGCTGACAAGCTGATCAACTGGACCCGTACTGGGTCCCTGTGGCCGATGACGTTCGGCCTGGCGTGCTGCGCGGTGGAAATGATGCACGCAGGCGCATCCCGTTACGACCTGGACCGTTTCGGCGTGGTGTTCCGTCCGTCGCCGCGTCAGTCCGACGTGATGATCGTGGCCGGCACGCTGTGCAACAAGATGGCGCCGGCGCTGCGTAAGGTGTACGACCAGATGGCCGAGCCTCGCTGGGTCATCTCGATGGGTTCGTGCGCGAACGGCGGCGGCTACTACCACTACTCGTATTCTGTCGTTCGCGGCTGTGATCGCATCGTGCCGGTCGACGTGTACGTCCCGGGCTGCCCGCCGACGGCGGAAGCGCTGATCTACGGCATCATCCAGTTGCAGGCCAAGATCCGTCGCACCAACACCATCGCGCGCAAGGCCTGACATGACCGACAAGCTTGCTACCTTGAAGGCCGCGCTGGAAAAAGCGCTGGGTAATCGCGTTCAAAGGCTGACCGAGTCGATCGGTGAACTCACTCTCGTAGTGAAGGCTGCCGATTACTACGACGTCATGCACACGCTGCGCGACGATGCCTCGCTCAAATTCGAGCAACTGATCGACCTGTGTGGCGTCGATTATGCCGACTACGGCGACGGCGCCTGGAACGGCCCGCGTTTTGCCGCTGTGTCGCATCTGCTCTCGATCACGCACAACTGGCGCGTTCGCGTGCGCGTGTTCGCGCCGGACGACGACCTGCCCGTGGTGTCGTCAGTGACCACGATCTGGAATTCCGCCGATTGGTACGAGCGGGAAGCCTTCGACTTGTACGGACTCGTTTTCGAAGGCCATCCGGATCTGCGCCGCATCCTGACCGACTACGGCTTCATTGGCCATCCGTTCCGCAAGGACTTCCCCGTGTCGGGTTACGTTGAAATGCGCTATGACCCGGTGCAGCGCCGCGTGGTCTACCAGCCGGTAACCATCGAGCCGCGCGAGATTACGCCGCGTGTGATCCGCGAGGATCAATACGGTGGTCTGAAGCACTGAAGGGCGCCCGATCATGGCAGATATCAAGAACTACACCCTGAACTTCGGTCCGCAACACCCGGCCGCACACGGCGTGCTGCGCCTTGTGCTGGAGCTGGACGGCGAAGTCATTCAACGTGCCGACCCGCACATCGGTCTGCTGCATCGCGCGACGGAAAAGCTCGCCGAACAGAAGACCTGGATTCAAAGCGTGCCGTACATGGACCGTCTCGACTACGTGTCGATGATGGTCAACGAGCACGCCTACGTGATGGCAATCGAGCGGCTGCTGGGTCTCGAGGTGCCGCTGCGTGCTCAGTACATCCGCGTCATGTTCGACGAGATCACGCGGATCATGAACCACCTGATGTGGATCGGTTCGCACGCGTTGGACGTGGGTGCCATGGCGGTGTTCCTGTACGCCTTCCGTGAGCGCGAAGATCTGTTCGATATGTACGAGGCGGTGTCGGGTGCGCGCATGCACGCAGCCTACTACCGTCCGGGCGGCGTGTATCGCGACCTGCCCGACACGATGCCGCAATACAAGGCATCCAAGGTGCGCAACGAGAAGGCACTGGCTGCGCTGAATGAAGCGCGTTCGGGTTCGCTGCTGGACTTCATCGAAGACTTCACCAACCGCTTCCCGACGTACGTTGACGAATACGAAACGCTGCTGACGGACAACCGGATTTGGAAGCAGCGCCTGGTTGGCATCGGCGTGGTGAGCCCGGAGCGCGCACTGAACAAGGGCTTCTCCGGCGCGATGCTGCGCGGTTCGGGCATCGAATGGGATGTGCGCAAGAAGCAGCCCTACGAAGTGTACGACCGCATCGATTTCGACATCCCGGTTGGCGTGAACGGCGATTGCTACGACCGTTATCTGGTGCGCGTGGAAGAAATGCGCCAGAGCAATCGCATCATTCGTCAGTGCATCGAATGGCTGCGCAAAAATCCAGGCCCGGTGATCACCGATAACCACAAGGTGGCGCCGCCGTCGCGCGTGGACATGAAGACCAACATGGAAGAGCTGATTCACCACTTCAAGCTCTTCACCGAAGGTATGCATGTGCCAGAAGGCGAGGCGTATGCCGCCGTTGAGCACCCGAAGGGCGAATTCGGCATCTATGCCATCTCCGACGGCGCCAACAAGCCGTACCGTCTGAAGATCCGCGCTCCGGGCTTCGTTCATCTGGCCGCGCTCGACGAAATGGCGAAGGGTCACATGATTGCCGATGCGGTGACGATCATCGGTACGCAAGACATCGTGTTTGGCGAGATCGATCGCTGAACCCGCAGGAAACAACGGTTTGACGCGCAGGCAAGCGCGGCTGTGAAACGAGGACGCACGCCGGGGTAAGCAGTCAGGTAATACGCCCCGCGTCCCGCACCAATCGCAACGAACATGCTATCAGCAGAAGCTCTCAAGGAAATCGACCGCGCGGTCGCGAAATATCCCGCCGACCAGAAGCAGTCCGCCGTGATGGCGGCGCTGGCGGTCGCGCAGAGCGAGAAAGGCTGGGTCTCGCCCGAAGTCATGCAGTTCGTGGCCGAGTACCTCGAAATGCCGCCGGTGTGGGTCGAGGAAGTGGCGACGTTCTACAACATGTACGACACCAAGCCGGTCGGCCGATTCAAGCTGTCGGTGTGCACGAACTTGCCGTGCGCGCTGTCCGGCGGCGAACGTGCTGCCGACTACCTGAAGAAGAAGCTGGGCATCGGTTTCAACGAGACCACGGCCGACGGCAACTTCACGCTGAAGGAAGGCGAGTGCATGGGCGCGTGCGGTGATGCACCGGTCATGATCGTCAACAACACCCACATGTGCAGCTTCATGAGCAACGAGAAGCTCGACGCGCTGATCGCCGACCTCCAGTCGAAGGCGCCGACCACCGGAGCAGGCAAGTAAATGACCTCCCTGCACGATCGACATATCCAGCCGTTGATTCTCGCCGGTCTGAACGGCGACAACTGGCACCTCGAAGATTACGTCAAGCGTGGCGGCTATCAACAGCTCAAGCGCATCCTTACCGAGAAGATCACCCCCGAGCAAGTCATTGCCGACGTGAAAGCCTCGGGCCTCCGCGGCCGTGGCGGTGCAGGCTTCCCCACCGGCCTGAAGTGGAGCTTCATGCCGCGCCAGTTCCCGGGCCAGAAATACCTGGTCTGCAACACGGATGAAGGCGAGCCGGGCACGTTCAAGGATCGCGACATCATCCGTTACAACCCGCACGCGCTGATCGAAGGTATGGCCATCGGCGGCTACGCGATGGGCATCACCGTGGGGTACAACTACATCCACGGCGAGATCTGGAACGAATACAAGATCTTCGAACAGGCACTGGAAGAGGCGCGCGCTGCGGGCTTCCTCGGTGACAACATCCTGGGCTCCGGCTTCAACTTTCAGCTGCATGCGCACCATGGCTATGGCGCGTACATCTGCGGTGAAGAAACCGCACTGCTCGAGTCGCTGGAAGGCAAGAAGGGCCAGCCGCGTTTCAAGCCGCCGTTCCCGGCGAGCTTTGGCCTGTACGGCAAGCCGACCACCATCAATAACACCGAAACCTTTGCCGCGGTGCCGTTCCTGCTGGCCATCGGTCCGGATAACTACTTGAAGATGGGCAAGCCGAACAACGGCGGCTCGAAGATCTTCTCTGTGTCCGGCGACGTGGAGCGTCCGGGCAACTACGAGATTCCGCTCGGTACGCCGTTCTCCAAGCTGCTGGAGCTCGCCGGCGGCATGCGCGGTGGCAAGAAGCTCAAGGCTGTGATCCCGGGTGGATCGTCGGCGCCGGTGGTGCCGGCTGATCTGATGATGGCCTCCGACATGGACTACGACTCGATCGCCAAGGCGGGTTCGATGCTCGGCTCGGGCGCCGTCATCGTGATGGACGAAACGCGCTGCATGGTGAAGTCGCTGCTGCGTCTGTCGTATTTCTATTACGAAGAGTCGTGCGGCCAGTGCACGCCGTGCCGTGAGGGCACCGGCTGGCTGTACCGCGTCGTCGATCGCATCGAGCACGGCAAGGGCCGCCAGGAAGATCTGGACCTGCTGAACAACGTGGCTGAAAACATCATGGGCCGGACCATTTGCGCGCTCGGCGATGCCGCCGCGATGCCGGTCCGCGGCATGCTCAAGCACTACTGGGACGAGTTCGCGTATCACGTCGAACACAAGCAGTGCATGGTGCCCACCTACATTTAAGCGTGGCAGAACATGGTTGAAATCGAAATCGATGGCAAGAAGGTCGAGGTTGCTGAAGGCAGCCTGGTGATGGAGGCGGCTCGCCAGACGGGCACCTACATTCCTCACTTCTGCTATCACCGCAAACTGTCTGTCGCGGCCAACTGCCGGATGTGCCTGGTCGAGGTCGAGAAGGCGCCCAAGGCGCTGCCGGCCTGCGCCACGCCCGTCACCGCGGGCATGAAGGTCTTCACGAATTCCGAGAAGGCGGTGAAGGCGCAGAAGTCCGTGATGGAGTTTCTGCTGATCAACCACCCGCTGGATTGCCCGATCTGTGATCAGGGCGGCGAGTGCCAGCTGCAGGACTTGGCCGTGGGCTACGGCAAGTCTGAATCGCGCTACCAGGAAGAAAAGCGTGTGGTGTTCCACAAGAATGTGGGCCCGCTGATCTCCATGGAAGAGATGACGCGCTGCATTCACTGCACGCGTTGCGTTCGCTTCGGTCAGGAAATTGCCGGCGTGATGGAGCTGGGCATGCTCAACCGGGGCGAGCATTCCGAAATCACGACGTTCGTCGGTCAGACTGTTGACTCCGAGTTGTCGGGCAACATGATCGATCTGTGCCCCGTTGGCGCGCTGACCAGCAAGCCGTTCCGCTATTCGGCCCGTACGTGGGAACTGGCACGCCGCAAGTCGGTGTCGCCGCACGACGGCCTGGGCGCCAACGTGATCGTCCAGACGAAGAATCAGCGCGTGATGCGCGTTCTGCCGCTGGACAACGAAGCCATCAACGAATGCTGGCTGTCCGATAAGGACCGTTTCGCCTATGAAGGCGTGAACAGCGACGACCGCCTGACCCAGCCGATGCTCAAGCAAGGCGGTCAGTGGAAGGCGGTCGACTGGACCACCGCGCTGGAATACGTGGCCAACGGCCTCAATGAGATCAAGCGTGATCACGGTGCCGAGCAGATCGGTGCACTGGCAAGCCCGCACAGCACGCTGGAAGAACTCTTCCTGTTGCAAAAGCTGGTGCGCGGCATTGGCAGCAACAACGTCGATTTCCGTCTGCGTCAGTCCGATTTCTCGGTCAAGCCGACGGGCGCTCCGTGGCTCGGCATGCCGATCGCCGACGTGTCGCTGCTGCAGCGTACGCTGATCGTAGGCTCTTTCCTGCGCAAGGATCACCCGCTGCTGGCCGCGCGTCTGCGTCAGGCAGGCAAGAAGGGTGCGCAACTGAGCGTGATTGGCGCAGGTGGCGAAGATTTGCTGATGCCTGCTACGCAGTTGCTGGGCGCGCCGTCGCAATGGCTGTCGCTGCTGTCGCAAGTTGCCGTGGCGGTGGCGGCTGCCAACAACGTTGCCCGCCCAGGTGGCACCGATAGCATCGAAGCCGGTGACGTTGCCAAGCGCATCGCTGCGAGCCTTGCGTCGGGAGAGCGTAAGGCTGTGTTCCTCGGTAACGCTGCTGTGGCGCATCCGCAGTTCTCGCAACTGCATGCGCTGGCCCAGTGGGTGGCGCAGCAGACCGGCGCGACGCTGGGTTTCCTGACGGAAGCGGCCAACACCGTGGGCGGCTACATTGCCGGTGCGTTGCCGCAAGGCAATGGTCTGGACGCCGCCGCCATGCTGGCGCAACCGCGTCGCGCTTACGTGCTGCTGGGCGCTGAGCCGGAATTCGATACTGCGAACCCCGTGCAGGCACGTGCCGCACTGGACCAGGCTGACACCGTGATCGTGCTCGCTCCGTTTGCTTCCCGCGCTGCACTCGAGTACGCAGATGTGCTGCTGCCGACGGCTCCGTTCACGGAAACCTCGGGCACGTTCATCAACTGCGAAGGCCTGCCACAAAGCTTCAACGGCGTTGTGCGCGGCCTGGGCGATTCGCGTCCCGCCTGGAAGGTTCTGCGCGTGCTGGGCAACCTGCTGAACGTCTCGGGCTTTGAATACGACAGCTCAGAAGTCGTGCGCGACGAAGTGCTGGCCAAGCCGGTCAGCGAGCGTTTGTCGAACGCGACGACCGCACAGACCGCCGCGCCTGCTGCCGCTGCGGCAGGCATCGAACGTCTGGCCGATGTGCCGATCTACCACGCCGACCCGATCGTGCGTCGTGCGGGCTCCCTGCAACTGACGGCTGCAGCACGCGCCGCAGTGCGCGCTGGCGTGCCGGCAGATCTCTATGCACAGTTGGGCTTGGTCAATGGTGATGCCGTGCGCGTGACGCAAGGGCAGACCAGTGTGGTGCTGCCGGCTGTGCTGGACAAGTCGCTGGCTTCCGGCGTGATCCGTGTGCCCGCCGCGACCGAGGCGTCGGCGCAGCTGGGTGCCATGTTCGGTGCGGTAAGCGTTGAGAAGGTTGAATCGTCCGCGCTGGCGGCTACGGTGTAAGGGTCAACATGATCGAGTCGATTACTTCTTTCGGTACTGCCACCTTCGGTGGGTGGTGGCCGCTGATCTGGACGCTGGTCCGTGCGGTCTGCATCATTCTGCCGCTGCTGCTGTGTGTGGCTTACCTGATCCTGTGGGAGCGCAAGCTCATCGGCTGGATGCACGTGCGTCTGGGCCCGAATCGCGTGGGCCCGATGGGTCTGCTGCAGCCGATTGCCGACGTGCTCAAGCTGCTGCTCAAGGAAGTCATGGTGCCGAGCGCGGTCAGCCGTGGCATGTACATCATCGCGCCGCTGATGGTGCTCATGCCCGCCGTGGCGATCTGGGCGGTGATTCCGTTCCAGGCCGAGGCGATGGTGTCGAACATCAACGCCGGCCTGCTGTATGTCATGGCGATCAGCTCTGTCGGCGTGTACGGCGTGATTCTGGCGGGCTGGGCTTCGAACTCGAAGTACGCGTTCCTCGGTGCGATGCGTGCCTCGGCACAGATGATTTCGTACGAAATCGCGATGGGCTTCGCGCTTGTGACGGTGCTGATGGTGACGGGCAGCCTGAACCTGTCGGACATCGTCAACTCGCAGAACCGCGGTTTCTTTGCGGGTCACGGCATCAACATTCTCTCGTGGAACTGGCTGCCGCTGCTGCCGATGTTCGGCGTCTACTTCATCTCGGGCGTGGCTGAAACGAACCGCCATCCGTTTGACGTGGTGGAAGGTGAATCCGAAATCGTGGCCGGCCACATGATCGAGTACTCGGGCATGGCGTTCGCGCTGTTCTTCCTGGCCGAGTACATCAATATGATTGTGATCTCGGCGCTGACCGCAACGCTGTTCCTGGGCGGCTGGGCTTCGCCGATCGACGCACCGGTGCTGAACTGGATTCCGGGCTTCTTCTGGCTGCTGATCAAGGTTTTCCTGCTGCTGTCGGTCTTTATCTGGCTGCGCGCATCGTTCCCGCGTTATCGCTATGACCAGATCATGCGTCTGGGCTGGAAGATCTTCATTCCGCTCACTGTGGGCTGGCTTGTCGTCGTCGCCATCTGGTTGGTGTCGCCGTGGAACATCTGGAAGTAACGGGACAATAGGAAGGCACCATGTTGCTTGCCATCAAGGAATTCTTTAACAGCCTGCTCCTGAAGGAACTCTTCAAGGGCCTGGCGCTGACTGGGCGCTACCTGTTTGCGCGCAAGATCACTGTTCTCTTTCCGGAAGAGAAGACGCCGCTGTCGCCGCGTTTCCGCGGTCTGCATGCACTGCGTCGCTATCCGAACGGCGAAGAACGCTGCATCGCTTGCAAACTGTGCGAAGCCGTGTGCCCGGCCCTGGCCATTACGATCGAGTCGGATCAGCGCGACGACGGCACCCGCCGCACCACGCGCTATGACATCGACCTGACCAAGTGCATTTTCTGCGGCTTCTGTGAAGAGGCTTGCCCGGTGGACGCCATCGTCGAAACGCACATCCTGGAATACCACGGTGAAAAGCGCGGCGACCTGTATTTCACCAAAGACATGCTGCTGGCCGTGGGTGATCGCTTCGAGCCGGAAATTGCGGCCAACAAGGCGGCCGACGCAAAGTACCGCTGATTCAAGACGTCCGCCGTGCAGTTGGAGTTGGCGGGCGTTGCAGTTGACATCCCGGTTGGACAACGGCTCTTCGAGAGCCAACCAGTTGCGGTGGCGTCAGGCCATCGCGGCTTCGGACAAGCGCGTGCCGCAAAACGGCCCGTGCCAGGATCATGGAAATCACGACGATCATCTTCTACTGTTTCGCGCTCGTGCTGGTGCTCGCAGCGCTGAAGGTCATCACCGCGAAGAACCCGGTGCACGCGGCGCTGTTCCTCGTGCTCTCGTTCTTCACCGCGGCGGCGATCTGGATGCTGCTCAAGGCGGAGTTCCTCGCCATCACGCTGGTGCTGGTCTACGTTGGGGCAGTGATGGTGCTGTTCCTGTTCGTGGTGATGATGATCGATATCGACATCGAACACCTGCGACGCGATTTCTGGACCTATGTGCCGATGGCAGCCTTCGTCGGCGTGGTCATCATCCTGGAAATGGCGGTCGTCTTGACCAAGACCTTCATGGGCCGCGTGCAGCCCGTGCAGGAGCTGCCGAAGGGCTTTACCGGCCCGAACACGCAAGCGCTCGGGAAGCTCATCTACACCGATTACATCTATGCCTTTGAAGTGGCCGGCGCGGTGCTGCTGCTGGCGATTGTCGCCGCCGTGGCCCTGACCGCTCGCCGTCGCAAGGACACCAAGGCACAGAACGTGTCCGATCAAATCCGCGTGAAGCGCAAGGACCGCGTGCGTCTGGTCTCGATGCCGGCGGAAAAGTCGGCTGGCGCAGCTTCGGCTGAATCCAAGAGCTGAGCCCCGGGAGAACCCATATGTCTTCGCTATCCCTTGCCCATTACCTCGTGCTCGGCGCGGTGCTGTTTGCCATCAGCATCGTCGGCATCTTCCTGAACCGCAAGAACGTCATCGTGCTACTGATGGCCATCGAGCTGATGCTGCTGGCGGTCAACCTGAACTTCGTCGCGTTCTCCCACTACTTGGGCGATCTGGCGGGACAGGTGTTCGTGTTTTTCATCCTGACGGTGGCCGCGGCGGAATCCGCGATTGGTCTCGCCATCCTGGTGGTGCTGTTCCGTAATCTGGACACCATCAACGTCGACGATCTGGACAGCCTCAAGGGCTGACCTCCGCATCCACCTATAAGAAGCGTTCCATGGCTACCACGCTCAATCCCAACCTGCTGCTGGCGATTCCGCTCGCGCCGCTGGCCGGCGCAGCGATCGCCGGGCTGTTCGGCACCAAGTTCTTTGGCGAGAAGATCGGCCGCACGGCATCCCACAGCGTCACCATCCTCGGTGTTGCGATCGCCTTCATCCTGTCGGCGCTGACGTTGTCCGACGTCATCAATGGTGCCGGCTACAACGGCACCGTCTATGAGTGGATGACGGTCGGCTCGCTGAAGATGGAAGTCGGCTTCCTCATCGATTCGCTCACGGCGATGATGATGTGCGTGGTGACCTTTGTCTCGCTGATGGTGCACATCTACACCATCGGCTACATGGCGGAAGACGACGGTTACAACCGTTTCTTCGCGTACATCTCGCTGTTCACGTTCTCGATGTTGATGCTCGTGATGAGCAACAACTTCCTGCAGCTGTTCTTCGGCTGGGAAGCGGTGGGTCTGGTGTCGTACCTGCTGATCGGCTTCTGGTTCAAGCGTCCGACGGCCATCTACGCCAACATGAAGGCGTTCCTGGTCAACCGCGTGGGCGACTTTGGGTTCGTGCTCGGTATCGGCCTGCTGCTGGCGTACAGCGGTAGCCTGAGCTACGCCGACGTGTTCGCCGCCCGCGACAACCTGGCCACGATCGGCTTTCCGGGCACGGACTGGCACATGCTGACGGTGGCCTGCATCTGCCTGTTCATCGGCGCAATGGGTAAATCCGCGCAATTCCCGCTGCACGTGTGGCTGCCGGATTCGATGGAAGGCCCGACCCCGATTTCCGCACTGATTCACGCGGCCACAATGGTGACGGCCGGTATCTTCATGGTCGCACGCATGTCGCCGCTATTCGAGCTGTCGGACACCGCGCTGTCGTTCGTGCTGATCATCGGCGCCATCACCGCGCTGTTCATGGGCTTCCTGGGCATCATCCAGACCGACATCAAGCGTGTGGTGGCGTACTCCACGCTGTCTCAGCTGGGCTATATGACCGTCGCGCTGGGCGCATCGGCCTACCAAGTGGCCGTGTTCCACCTGATGACACACGCCTTCTTTAAGGCACTGCTGTTCCTGGGTGCCGGCTCGGTCATCATCGGCATGCACCACGATCAGGACATGCGCAATATGGGCGGCCTTCGCAAGTACATGCCAATCACGTGGCTGACGTCGCTGGTGGGTTCCTTGGCGCTGATTGGCACGCCGTTCTTCTCGGGCTTCTATTCCAAGGACTCGATCATCGAAGCGGTGCGTGAATCGCACCTGCCGGGCGCGGGCTTCGCTTACTGGGCCGTGCTGGCGGGCGTGTTCGTGACCGCGTTCTACTCGTTCCGCATGTACTTCCTGGTGTTCCATGGCGAAGAGCGTTTCGGCAAGGCCCACGACCATCATGAAGAGGAAGAGGGTGATCACGACCATCACCATGGTCTCGCGCCCGGTCAAAAACCGCACGAGTCGCCGTGGGTGGTGACGGTGCCGCTGGTGCTGTTGGCGATCCCGTCGGTCATCATCGGTGCAATGGCGATCCAGCCGATGCTGTTCGGCGAGTTCTTTAAGCACGGTGTGGTGTTCTCGGAAGTCATCTTCAACAGCGAAAACCATGAAGCCATGAAGGTGCTGGCCGAAGACTTCCACGGCTGGGTGGCGATGGCTCTGCACGGCTTCACGTCGGCACCGTTCATTCTGTTGGTGTCGGGTGTCGTGCTGTCGTGGTTCTTCTACTTGAAGCGTCCGGATATTCCGGCGGCGATCGCCAAGCGCTTCTCCGGCGTCTACAAGCTGCTGGACAACAAGTACTACATGGACAAGATCAACGAGATCGTCTTTGCCAACGGTGCGGTCAAGTTCGGCCGCGGCCTGTGGAAGGGCGGCGATCAAGGTGTGATCGACGGTGTTGTCGTGAACGGCAGCGCGCGTCTGGTGGGCTGGTTCGCGACGGTCGTGCGCCTGCTCCAGTCCGGCTTCATCTATGACTATGCGTTCGCGATGATCATCGGCACGGTTGGGTTGCTGACGTATTTCGTGTTCCTGGCAGGCAAATAAGGGATTACAAAAATGGTTCTGTCTTTTGCGATCTGGCTGCCGATCTTCTTCGGCGTGCTGGTGCTGGCCTCGGGCTCAGACCGCAATCCCGGTTATGTCCGCTGGATGTCGCTGATCGGCTCGCTGATCAGCTTTGTGATGACGTTGCCGCTGATCACGCGTTTCGACAAGACGACGGCTGCCATGCAGTTCGTCGAGAAGTCGTCGTGGATCGAGCGCTTCCACATCAGCTACTACTTGGGTGTCGACGGCATCTCGATGTGGTTCGTGGTGCTGACCGCGTTCATCACTGTCATCGTCGTCATCGCCGCCTGGGAAGTGATTACCGAGCGCGTGGCGCAGTACATGGCTGCGTTCCTGATTCTCTCGGGTCTGATGATCGGCGTGTTTGCGTCGCTCGACGGTCTGCTGTTCTACGTGTTCTTCGAAGCCACGCTGATCCCGATGTACATCATCATCGGCGTGTGGGGCGGCCCGAACCGCGTCTACGCAGCATTCAAGTTCTTCCTCTACACGCTGCTGGGCTCTTTGCTGACGCTGGTTGCGCTGCTGTACCTGTACTTCCACAGCGGCACGTTTGAAATCCTGCAGTGGCATCAGGTCAAGCTGTCGATGAACGAGCAGATCCTGATCTTCCTGGCGTTCTTCATGGCCTTTGCCGTGAAGGTGCCGATGTGGCCGGTGCACACCTGGCTGCCGGATGCTCACGTGGAAGCGCCGACCGGTGGTTCGGTGGTGCTGGCTGCCATCATGCTGAAGCTGGGTGCCTACGGTTTCCTGCGGTTCTCGCTGCCGATCGCGCCGGATGCCAGCCACAGCCTGTCCGCATTCATCATCGCGATCTCGCTGGTTGCCGTGATCTACATCGGTCTGGTGGCGCTCGTGCAGGCCGACATGAAGAAGCTGGTGGCGTATTCGTCGATCGCGCACATGGGCTTCGTCACGCTGGGCTTCTTCATCTTCAACGAGATCGGTGTGGAGGGCGCTATCGTCCAGATGATCTCGCACGGCTTCATCTCGGGCGCAATGTTCCTGTGCATTGGCGTGTTGTATGACCGCGTGCACTCGCGTCAGATCGCCGATTACGGCGGTGTGGTGAACACGATGCCGAAGTTCGCGGCGCTGTCGGTCTTCTTTGCGATGGCAAACTGCGGCCTCCCGGCAACCTCGGGTTTCGTCGGAGAGTTCATGGTGATCCTCGGCTCCGTCAAGTTCAACTTCTGGATCGGTCTGCTTGCTGCCACGGCGCTGATCTTTGGCGCAGCGTATTCGCTGTGGATGGTCAAGCGCGTGATCTTCGGTGATGTGACCCACAAGCACGTGGCTGAGTTGAAGGACCTGAATTGCCGTGAGTTCTTCATGCTGGGCGTGCTCGCGATCGCCACCCTGTACATGGGCCTGTATCCGAAACCGTTCACCGATGTCATGCATGCGTCCGTGGTCAATCTGCTGACCCACGTGGCTCAGTCGAAGCTGTAAGCAGCGAGAAGAAACTATGCAATCGTCCTCCTCTATTGCGGCTTTTGCCCCAATCGTTTTTCTCGCGCTGGGCATTGGTGCCGTCAACTGGATTGACTTGGCACGTGGCCAGAAACGAAGCAGCGTGGCGTATCCGGTTTCGTTGGTGATTACGCTGGTGCTGGCGGTGTGGTTCGCGTTGAACGCCGCGAACGGTGAGACGCACTACGTCTTCGGCAACATGGCCGTGATCGATCCGATGGCCAACGTGCTGGCGTCGTTCTGTGCGCTGACGCTGTTTGCCACGCTGGTGTACACGCGCCGCTATCTCGCCGACCGCGACATGTATGCGGGTGAGTTCTACATGTTCGCCCTGTTTACACTGGGCGGTCAGGTGGTGATGATCACCGGCAACAACTTCCTCGTGCTCTATCTGGGCCTGGAACTGCTGTCGCTGGCGTCGTACACGCTGGTAGCGCTGCGTCGCCGTTCGAACGTGTCGTCCGAATCGGCCATGAAGTACTTCATCCTCGGCGCACTGGCATCGGGCCTGCTGCTGTACGGCATGTCGATGCTGTACGGCGCGACCGGCTCGCTGGAACTGGGCAAGGTGTTTGACGCCATCAAGAACGGTGAGATCAACAAGACGATCCTCGTGTTCGGCGTGGTGTTCATCGTCGCCGGGCTGGGCTTCAAGCTCGGTGTGGCACCGTTCCACATGTGGGTCCCCGACGTGTACCAAGGCTCGCCCACGGCGGTGACACTGTTGATTGCCGGCGCACCGAAGGTGGCTGCATTCGCGATGACGCTGCGTATCTTGGTGGAGGGCCTGCTGCCGCTGGCGTTCGACTGGCAGAACATGTTGATCGTGCTGGCCGTCGTGTCGCTGGCCATCGGCAATATCACGGGCGTTGTGCAGACTAACTTCAAGCGACTGCTGGGCTATTCGACGGTCTCCCACATGGGCTTCCTGCTGCTGGGTCTGGTATCGGGCGTCAGCTCTGGCAAGCCGGATTTGACGGCCCAGGCCTACAGCGCGTCGATGTTCTATGCCATTACCTACGTGCTGACCGCACTGGGCGCGTTCGGCATCATCCTGCTGCTGTCGCGTAAGGGCTACGAGGCAGAGGACATTGCCGACCTGAAAGGCTTGTCGAAAAAGAGCCCGTGGTTTGCGCTGCTGATGCTGTTCATCATGATGTCGCTGGCGGGCCTGCCGCCGACGGTCGGCTTCTACGCCAAGCTGTCGGTCCTGGGCGCAGTGGTCGATGCGGGCATGTCGTGGCTGGCCGTTGTGGCGGTGCTGTTCTCGCTCGTGGGCGCGTTCTACTACCTGCGTGTCATCAAGGTCATGTACTTCGACGTGCCGGCTGACGAAGGCCCTGTGGAAGCCACCTTCGGCCTGCGCTCGCTGCTGTCGATCAATGGCTTGCTGGTGTTGTTGCTCGGTATCTTCCCGGCCGGGCTGATGGCCGTGTGCTATCAGGCGATCCGCCTGACGCTGGCTTCGTAACACGGCGAGCGTCATGAGCACGTCGACGGGCGGCCTGTTTGTCATCGTGTTGGCACTGATCTGTGCCAACCTGCCGTTCGTCAATCAACGCGTGTTGGCACTGGTGCCGGTACGCTGGCCGCGCAAGCCGTTCTGGCTGCGCGGCACCGAGCTGATTGCCATGTATGTTGTGGTGGGCGTGGTCGGCTTCGGTATCGAATCAAGCCAGGGCAATGCCTTCCCGCAAGGCTGGCAGTTTTACGCGATCACCGCTTGCCTGATGCTGGTGTTCGCGTTTCCGGGCTTTACGTGGCAATACCTGGTTCGCCATCCTCGCGATTCCCGTTAAATCCCGCCGGGCAGGTTCCCGCTGTCTCGGCATGAGAGAGCGCCATGTCCGATCACACTCCATCGAACGCTACCCCTGATACGGCCCAGGACCCGGATGCCGGTCTGCGCGAGACGCAGGTGGCATCTGCGTTGATGCATCAAGGCAAGTTTCTCACGCTCAAGCAAGATATCGTCCGTCTGCCGGACGGCCGCAACGCCAGCCGCGAATACCTCGTTCACCCCGGCGCGGTGATGATGATTCCCCTGTTCGACGACGGCACGGTGCTCATGGAGCGCCAGTTCCGATACCCAGTCGGGCAAGTGATGATTGAATTCCCAGCCGGCAAGCTTGACCCGGAGGAAGGCGCCCTGGCATGCGGCAAGCGCGAATTGCGCGAGGAAACTGGCTACACGGCCGAGCGCTGGGACTACCTCACACGCATCCACCCGGTCATTTCGTATTCCACCGAATTCATCGACATTTATCTTGCCCGGGATTTGAAGCAAGGCGAGGCGATGCTCGATGAAGGCGAATTTCTCGAGACTTTTGTCACGTCGGCTGGCCAGCTCATCGATTGGGTGCGCGATGGCAAAATTTCAGACGTGAAGACCATCATCGGCACGTTCTGGCTCGAGAAGATTCTGTCCGGCGTGTGGACGCCAGGTGGCGCATGAGCCGCTTGTAATCATCGCTGGATTACTCTGGTTTCTTATTGTCGCTACCATAGCGAACGATCGTGCAAAAAAATTAGCACGACCGTTCACAAATTTTCGAATCGGGGATACACTCGTCCCCATGCGCTGGACCGATCATGAAAGTGCTGGACCTCCGCTGTGCCAATGACCATCGCTTCGAAGGCTGGTTCGGCTCCGATGCCGATCTGCAATCGCAGCAAGAGCGCGGGCTATTGACGTGCCCAGTTTGCGGTCACAACGAGGTTGAGCGCTTGCCGAGTGCGCCGCGCCTGAATCTGTCGTCGTCTCGTACGGAGACCGCCCACAAGAGCGGCGCCGGCAAGGCGGCCGAAGGCGAGGGCAGTGCGCCCGCAACCCTGCAACAGCTTTACCTGAAAGCCGTCCGCCATGTCCTTGCCAATACCGAGGACGTCGGTGAGCGGTTTGCAGAAGAGGCGCGCCGCATGCACTACAACGAGGCGCCGGAGCGGGGCATTCGCGGGACGACATCTCGGGAGGAAGCGCAGGAACTGGCCGAGGAAGGCATCGACGTGATGCCGCTGCTGGTGCCCGACGCGCTCAAGCAGCCCGTGCACTAGCCGCCCCGATTCAGGTCCGCGCCGGTCCGACAGAACGTTCTCCGCCGATTTGCCACGGTGGGGAGCCAACCACAGGAGACAGGCATGGATCTGAATTACTCGGCGGCCGACGACGCGTTCCGCCAGGAAGTCCGCGGCTGGCTGGAAGCCAATCTGCCCAAGGACATCCAGGACAAGGTGTTGAACCACCGCCGCCTGAGCCGCGACGATTTCGTCCGCTGGCACAAGGCGCTCGCAGCGAAGGGCTGGTCGGTACCGCACTGGCCGGTCGAGTGGGGCGGCACCGGCTGGTCGCCCATCCAAAAACACATCTGGGACGAAGAGTGCGCGCAGGTCGGCGCGCCTGGCGTGCTGCCGTTCGGCGTCAGCATGGTCGCGCCCGTGATCATGAAGTACGGCAATGAAGCGCAGAAGCGCTACTTCCTGCCGCGCATCGTTGATTGCACCGACTGGTGGTGCCAGGGCTATTCGGAGCCGGGTTCCGGGTCCGATCTGGCCTCCGTGAAGACACGCGCCGTGCGCGAAGGCGATCACTACATCGTCAACGGCCAGAAGACGTGGACGACGCTCGGCCAACACGCCGACATGATCTTCTGCCTCGTCCGCACCGACCCCGATGCGAAGAAGCAAGAAGGCATCTCGTTCCTGCTGATCGACATGAAGACGCCGGGCATTACCGTGCGCCCGATCATCATGCTGGACGAAGAGCACGAGGTGAACGAGGTCTTCTTCGACAACGTCAAGGTGCCCGTCCAGAACCTGATCGGGGATGAGAACCGCGGGTGGACGTACGCCAAATACCTGCTCGGCCACGAGCGCACCGGCATTGCACGTGTGGGCAATTCCAAGCGCGAACTGGCGTTCCTCAAGCGCGTTGCCAAGCAACACCAGAAGAACGGCAAGCCGCTGCTGCAGGACCCGGTATTCGGTGCCAAGGTGGCGTCGCTGGAGATCGAACTGCTGGCGCTGGAGATGACGGTGCTGCGCGTGGTGTCGAGCGAGAACGCAGGAAAGGGCCCGGGGCCCGAGGCGTCGCTGCTCAAGATCAAGGGCACGCAGATCCAGCAGATGCTGACCGAGCTGATGGTCGAGGCCGTAGGGCCATACGCCCAGCCGTTCGACCCGAGCTACCTTGAAGGCGAGACCTCGCAGGCCGCGACGGGCGACAACGATGCCGCGCCGCTTGCGCCGTACTACTTCAACTATCGCAAGACCTCGATCTACGGCGGGTCGAACGAAATCCAGCGCAACATCATCTCGCAGATGATCCTTGGCGTCTGAGCAGAACGGCGACAGAACACATAGCGGAGACAAACATGGATTTCTCGTTCACCGACGAACAGAAGCAACTGGCCGATGCGGTGCGCCGCTTCATCGAGAAGGACTACAGCTTTGAGGCGCGCAACAAGGTCGTGTATTCGCCGGAAGGTGTGTCGCAGGGTCATTGGGATGCACTGGCCGAACTGGGCCTGACCGCGCTGCCGGTGCCTGAAGCACAAGGCGGTTTTGATGGCCGCGCGATGGACCTGCTGGTGGTGATGCAGGAACTGGGCCGCGGCCTGGTGGTGGAGCCGTATCAGGCCACCGTGCTGGGCGCCCAGGCCCTGAA
The DNA here is from genome assembly GCF_958350185.1 of Ralstonia edaphi. Lineage (NCBI taxonomy): Bacteria > Pseudomonadati > Pseudomonadota > Betaproteobacteria > Burkholderiales > Burkholderiaceae > Ralstonia > Ralstonia edaphi. The sequence continues at coordinate 433,948 of NZ_CATWHI010000002.1, read as the reverse complement.
GCTTGCGGGCGGTCAGGAAGCGCTGCTGGAAGAAGTCGCTGGCGGCGCCGTGAAGCTGGCCATTGCATTCGGCGAGCGCCAATCGCGTTACGAGCTGTTCAACGTCACCACGCGCGCTACGCAGCAGGGCGCCGGTTGGACGCTCACCGGCGAGAAGGCGGTGGTGGTGCATGGCGCGCAGGCGGACAAGCTGATCGTCTCGGCGCGCACGGGCGGCGAAGCGCGCGATACATCGGGCCTGTCGCTCTTCGTGGTTGATCGCGATGCCGCTGGCGTGACGGTCAAGGACTACCGCACGATCGACAACCTGCACGCTGCGGACATCCGCTTCGACAACGCCTCGGCAACGGTGCTGGGCAAGGCCGGCGAAGCGTGGGAGACCATCGACGCCGTCGCCGATCTTGGCTGCGTGCTGTTGTGCGCTGAAGCGATCGGTCTGATCGATGCGCTGAACGCCGCAACGCTGGAGTACACCAAGACCCGCCAGCAATTTGGCGTGCCCATCGCGCGCTTCCAGGCGCTGCAACACCGCATGGTCGACATGTTTATCCATGGCGAGCAGGCGCGTTCGATCACGTATCTGGCGGCTGCGCACTTTGAAGATGGCGATGTCGAGGCGCGCCGCCGCTATGTGTCGGCGGCCAAGGCACGTGTCGGCCAGGCTGCGCGTGATGTTGGCCAGGAAGCGGTGCAGTTGCACGGCGGCATGGGCGTGACGAACGAACTGCCAGCCGCACACATGTTCAAGCGGCTGACGATGATCAACACGACGCTGGGTGACGTGGATCATCACCTGGCACGCTTCGCATCGCTGCCCGGCTTCCAGCAGGCGGCGTAACGGCAAACCTGAACGCCCCGCATTCGTGCGGGGCGTTGTCATTTGGAGGAGACGACATGGCGGAAAACGAAAACGCAGCAGCGACACGATCGTACGAGTTCTACTTCGACGATTTCGAGGTCGGCCGCACGCTGCAGATGGGTACCTACACCGTCACCGAAGAAGAGATCCTGAGCTTCGCGCGGCAGTACGATCCGCAGCCGTTCCACATCGATGCAGAGGCCGCCAAGCACAGCATCTACGGCGGCATTATTTCGAGCGGCTGGATGACCTGTTCGATCATGATGCGGCTGATGGTGACCGGCTTCCTGGGCAAGGCAGCCAGCATGGGTTCACCGGGCGTGGATGAAATCCGCTGGATGAAGCCGGTGTATCCGGGCGACACGCTGTCGGTGTCGAGCACGTGCATGGAGGTGCGTCCCTCGCAGTCGAAGCCGGACCGCGGTGTGGCGGTCAACCGCTGGGAAGCGCGCAACCAGCGCGGCGAACTCGTCTGCACGGTCACGGGCATGGGCTTGTTTGGCCGACGCCCGAAGGCTTGATGACACCTCATCGCATCACAACAAGGAGACAACCCAGATGCGCATCATCGAATCGCTCGACGAGCTGAAAGGTTTGATCGGTCAGGAAGTTGCCGTGAGTGACTGGACCGAGATCACGCAGCAGCAGGTGAACCTCTTTGCCGAGGCCACGGGCGATCACCAGTGGATTCACGTGGATGTGGAGCGCGCCAAGCGTGAGTCGCCGTTTGGCGCACCCGTGGCGCACGGTTTTCTGACGCTGTCGCTGCTGCCGATGCTGATGGCCAATGCGATCGAGATGTCCGACGTGAAGATGGGCGTGAACTACGGCCTGAACAAGGTTCGCTTTACGGCGCCGGTGCCGGTCGGCAGCCGCGTGCGCGCGCGCGTGAAGCTGGTCGAAATGGAAGCGCTGCCGCCGCTGCCCAACGCACCCGCATTGACCGGCGCACAGATGACCTGGGCCGTGACCATCGAGCGAGAGGGGCAGGAGCGCCCCGTGTGCGTGGCCGAATCGATTTCGCGCCGCTATTCCTGAGTCCCGTTCTTCGCAAGGCTCCGAGGCCGGCGCAATGCCGGCCTTTCTTTTTGCATCGGTTTGCCCTTGCGCTCCGCTTGTTTTGTGCTTGTCTTCTTGCGCCCCAAGCAGGCGCATTCCGATGAGCAAATGCGCTGACTTGGCGCCGTTTTGGCACCGTTTTGGCGCGAATTTCCCTTCGAATGAGCCAAATGCGATGGCACGGTAGTTGCACTTTTGGGCCCCGGGGAGTCGTTCTCGCCACCAATAAACCCAAGGAGCCGCAATGAAACGTCGTGAGCTGTTGAAGCTGTCTGCCGTCGCCGCCGCAACGCTGTTGTCCGTGTCGAGCCTCGCGTTTGCTCAGGCAAAAGAACCGATCAAGGTCGGCGTCCTGCATTCGCTGTCGGGCACGATGGCCATCTCCGAGACGTCGCTGAAAGACGTTGCGCTGATGACGATCGACGAGATCAACAAGAGTGGTGGCGTGCTGGGCCGCAAGCTGGAGCCGGTGGTGGTGGATCCGGCATCGAACTGGCCGCTGTTTGCCGAGAAGGCGCGCGGGCTGCTGACGCAGGACAAGGTGGCTGTGACGTTCGGCTGCTGGACGTCGGTGTCGCGCAAGTCGGTGCTGCCGGTCTATGAAGAGCTGAACGGCCTGCTGTTCTACCCGGTGCAGTACGAAGGCGAAGAGATGTCGAAGAACGTCTTCTACACCGGCGCGGCGCCCAACCAGCAGGCCATTCCGGCCGTGGAATACCTGATGAGCAAGGAAGGCGGCGGTGCCAAGCGCTTCTTCCTGCTCGGTACCGATTACGTCTATCCGCGCACGACCAACAAGATCCTGCGCGCCTTCCTGCACAGCAAGGGCGTGAAGGACAGCGACATCGAAGAGGTCTACACCCCGTTCGGCCACTCCGACTATCAGACCATCGTTGCCAACATCAAGAAGTTCTCGCAGGGCGGCAAGACCGCCGTGGTGTCGACCATCAACGGCGACTCCAACGTGCCGTTCTACAAGGAACTCGGCAACGCCGGCCTGAAGGCCAAGGACGTGCCGGTGGTGGCCTTCTCGGTGGGTGAAGAAGAACTGCGCGGTATCGACACCAAGCCGCTGGTGGGCCACCTGGCGGCATGGAACTACTTCATGTCGGTCAAGAACCCGGTCAACGACGACTTCAAGAAGAAGTGGGCTGCATGGGTCAAGGCCAACAACCTGCCCGGCGGCGACAAGCGCGTCACCAACGACCCGATGGAAGCCACCTACGTCGGCATCATGATGTGGAAGCAGGCCGTCGAGAAGGCCGGCTCCACCGACGTGGACAAGGTCCGCAAGGCGATGTACGGCCAGCAGTTCAAGGCACCGTCGGGCTTCACGCTGGTGATGAACAACAACCATCACCTGAGCAAGCCCGTGATGATTGGCGAGGTGCGCGGCGACGGCCAGTTCAACGTCGTGTGGAAGACGCCGACGGTGATCCGCGCCAAGCCGTGGAGCCCGTACATCCCGGGCAACGAGGGCAAGCCTGACGAAGTGAAGTAATCAGGCGGACCGGCGGCGCATGCAGCGCGGCCGGTCCTTTGAACGACGCTGCACGACGTGGCGGACGGCCCAACACCGGCCGCCACGCATCGGATTGCCATGATGCGCTTGTCCCGCTGGTTGTTTCATTCCCTTGCTGCACTGCTGTGCGCTTTCTGTCTGGCTGCGACGCCCCAAGGTTCTGCGTGGGCTGCCGGACAACCCCTGACCCAGGCCGATCTCAAGCCGCTGGCCGAAGACGACTTCGATGCCAAGGTCAAGGCGCTCAACGCGCTGACCGCTGCGCCCGCCGAACAAGCCGGGCCGATCCTGCAAGCCTTGCAGAATGACGCGCTGTTCTTCGCGCCCGCCGCCGGCATGGTGCGTCAGGACGGCGAGAAGTATCTGGACGCGATCACTGGCCAACCCGTCACCGTCAAGGCCGACGATCTGCAATCCCTCACACTGAACAATGCTCTGCGTGCGCAAGTGGACAGCGCGGCGAGCGGCTTCGTGCTGCAATCGCCCGATCGTGCCGTGCGCGCACAGGCCGTCGATACGCTGCTTGCGCATCCCGAGACGGCGTCGCGCCCCATTGTCGACGCCGCACGCAAGCATGAGACCGATCCGGAGCTGCGCAGCAAGCTGCACCTGCTGTGGGCCAATCTGGCGCTCGATGACGGCACGCATGCCGAGAAGCTCGAAGCGCTGAAGCTGCTTGCGGGCGACACCAACCCGCAGACGCGCCAGCGCATCGCCCCGTTGCTTGCCAAGGACAGCGGCGCCGACGATGAACTGCGCGCCGCGGCCCAACAGGCGCTCGACGGCCTCGCCGCGCAGCAACGCAAGGCCGAGCTGGTGGGCAACCTGTTTGCCGGGCTGAGCCTCGGTTCGGTGCTGCTGCTGGCGGCGCTTGGGCTGGCCATCACCTACGGGCTCATCGGCGTCATCAACATGGCGCACGGTGAATTCCTGATGATCGGTGCGTACGCCACCTACGTGGTGCAGACGATTTTCCGCAACTACTTTCCGAACGCGTTCGACTGGTATCTGCCCGCGGCGCTGCCTGCTGCGTTCCTGGCGGCGGCCGTCGTCGGCTTTGCGCTGGAGCGGCTGGTGCTGCGTCACCTGTATGGCCGTCCGCTCGAAACGCTGCTCGCCACGTTCGGGATCAGCCTGCTGCTGATGCAGGCCGTGCGCTCGATCTTTGGTGCGCAGAACGTGGAGGTGGCGAACCCGAGCTGGATGAGCGGCGGCATTGCGCTGTATCCGGGCCTCGTACTGCCTTACAACCGGCTCGTCATCCTGCTGTTTGCGCTGGCTGTGGTGGCGATTGCGTGGGCGGTGCTCAACCGCACACGCCTGGGCCTGTTCGTGCGGGCCACCACGCAGAACCGCACGATGGCGGCCTGCGTCGGCGTGCGCACGTGGAAGGTCGACAGCTACGCGTTTGCATTCGGCGCCGGTATTGCCGGCCTGGGCGGCTGCGCACTCTCGCAGATCGGCAACGTCGGGCCGGACCTCGGCCAGAGCTACATCATCGATTCGTTCATGGCCGTGGTGCTGGGCGGGGTGGGGCAGCTGGCCGGCACGATCATCGGTGCGTTCGGGCTGGGCCTTATCAACAAATTCATCGAGCCGTTCTACGGCGCGGTGCTGGCAAAGATCATCGTGCTGGTGCTGATCGTGCTGTTCATCCAGAAGCGTCCGCAGGGCCTGTTCGCCCTCAAGGGCCGCAGCGCCGAGGCCTGATATGACGACGACCAAGTTCTCTCTCGATATTCCGGCGCGCATGCCGCTGCTGTCACGGCGCGGGTGGTCTGCGCTGGTGCTCGTGTCGCTCATCGTGTGCATTGGCGCGCCGGTGTGCGCGCTGCTCGTGCCGGAGGGCAGCCCGCTGCATCTGTCGGCGTATGCGCTCACGCTCATCGGCAAGATCATGTGCTACGCGCTCGCGGCGCTGGCGCTCGATCTGGTGTGGGGCTATTGCGGCATCCTGAGCCTCGGGCACGGGCTGTTCTTCGCGCTCGGCGGCTATGGCATGGGCATGTACCTGATGCGCTCCATCGGCCGCGAAGGCGTGTACAAGAGCGATCTGCCGGACTTCATGGTCTTCCTCGACTGGAAGGAGCTGCCGTGGTTCTGGCACGGCACCGAGCATTTCGCCTGGGCCATGCTGCTGGTGATTCTGGTGCCTGGCGTGCTGGCGTGGCTGTTCGGTTTCTTTGCCTTCCGCTCGCGCGTCAAAGGCGTCTACCTGTCGATCATCACGCAGGCGATGACGTATGCGGCCATGCTGCTGTTCTTCCGTAACGAGACGGGCTTTGGCGGCAACAACGGCTTTACGGATTTCAAACGCATCCTGGGCTTCCCGATCTCGGCGCTGGCGACGCGCACCGTGCTGTTTGTAGCGACGTTCGTGGCGCTCGTGCTGGCGTTCATCGCCTGCCGCGCCATCGTCACGTCCAAGTTCGGCCGCGTGGTCACCGCCATTCGCGATGCCGAAGCGCGCGTGATGTTCTCCGGCTACAACCCGCTCGGCTACAAGCTGTTCGTGTGGACGTTTTCGGCCGTGCTGTGCGGCATCGCGGGCGCGCTCTACGTGCCGCAGGTCGGCATCATCAACCCGGGCGAGATGTCGCCGGGCAACTCCATCGAGATGGCCGTGTGGGTCGCCGTGGGCGGGCGCGGCACGTTGATCGGCCCGATCATCGGCGCGTTCCTCGTCAACGGCGCCAAGACGTTGCTCACCGCATGGGTGCCGGAGTACTGGCTGTTCGTGCTCGGCGCGATCTTCGTGCTGGTCACGCTGTATCTGCCGAACGGCGTGCTGGGGCTGCTGGGCAAGCTGCGCATGAAAAAGCGCGCGCCTGCGCAAGCCAAGGCGCATGAAACTGCGACCGTCACCGGAGACCACGCATGAGCACGTTCACCGAACTTCCCGACCGCGCAGAGACGGGCACCGCCACCGGCATGGGCCACCTGGTCGAGCCGGACACCATCGACGTCTCGCATGGCGCCATCCTGTATCTCGAAGACGTGACCGTGCGCTTCGGCGGCTTTCGTGCGCTGAACGCGCTCACGCTGTCGATCGACCACGGCGAGCTGCGCTGCATCATCGGCCCCAACGGCGCGGGCAAGACCACGATGATGGACGTGATTACCGGCAAGACGGGGCCGCGCAATGCTGATGTGACCGGCCGTGTCTTCCTCGGTCAGACCATTGACCTGCTGCGCCTGACCGAACCGCGCATCGCGCAGATCGGCATCGGCCGCAAGTTCCAGAAGCCGACCGTGTTCGAGCAGCACACCGTGTGGGAAAACCTGGAACTGGCGATGAAGGCCGACAAGCGCTGGTGGGTCTCGCTGCGCGCGCGGCTGCTGAACGACGGCCGGCGGCGCATCGAAGAAACGCTCGGCCGCATCCACCTGGAAGCGGAGGCCTATCGGCCCGCCGGACTGCTCTCGCACGGGCAGAAGCAGCGGCTGGAGATCGGCATGCTGCTGATGCAGCAGCCGCAGCTGCTGCTGCTGGATGAGCCTGTTGCCGGCATGACGGATGAAGAGACGATGCAGCTCGCAACGTTGCTCAACGGCCTGCGCGGCACGTGCTCGATCATGGTCGTCGAGCACGACATGGAATTTGTCGCCGCGCTGGCAGGGGCGGAAGGGCGCGTGACCGTGCTGGCCGAAGGCAGCGTCCTGGCCGAAGGCACCCTCGACGCCGTCAAGCGTGATGAGCGAGTGATCGAATCCTATCTGGGGCGTTAGAAGGCTCCGCAAAACTACTGCGCGTCCCGATCTTGCCCCTGTGATGCTCGCCGTACCCGTGTACGGCTGCGCTTCTCGGGCCAACATCGGACCGCTCGCTACGTTTTTCAGAGCCTTCTCGAGGCAAAAGGAAAGAACGCGATGTTGCAGGTCCAACAACTGAACCAGTTCTACGGCGGCAGCCACATCCTGCGCAACGTCAGCTTTGACGTCCCGACGGGCAAGCTGACCACGCTGCTTGGCCGTAACGGCGTTGGCAAGACGACGCTGCTCAAATGCCTGATGGGCGTGGTGCCCACCGCCAGCGGCGCGATCGATTGGGAGGGGCGCACCATCCAGAAGCTGCCTGCATACGAGCGTGTCTCGCAGGGCCTCGCTTATGTGCCGCAGGGGCGCGAGATCTTTCCGCGGCTGACGGTGGAAGAGAACCTGCTGATTGGTGCGGCCGCCAAGCGCGCGCCTTCCAAGGTGCCCGATTCCATCTACGAGCTGTTTCCGGTGCTCAAGGAGATGAGGGGCCGTCGCGGCGGCGATCTGTCCGGCGGCCAGCAGCAGCAACTTGCCATCGGCCGCGCGCTGATGAGCGAGCCGCGCCTGCTGATCCTGGACGAGCCGACCGAAGGCATCCAGCCGTCGATCATCCAGGAGATCGGCCGCACGCTGCGGCGCCTTGTCGATGAGTTCGGCATGTCGGTGCTGCTGGTCGAGCAGTACTACGACTTTGCCCGCAGCATTGCCGACCGCTACGTCGTCATGAGCCGCGGCGAGGTCATCGCCCAGGGCGACGGCGCGAACATGGAGGCCGATGGCGTGCGCGATCTGGTGGCGGTTTGACGCACAGGAGTCGTGTGAAAAAGTCGGGTGCCAAATGGGCGGCATCTGGCTATGATGGAAAACCTTTCCGTTTGCTTAGGGCGGGGCCCGGCATGAAGCGCGCAGCCGCGTTTCATGGGGCAACCCTCCCGTTTGCATGACCGATGCGCCATCCCGACTTTCCTGTTCCGCCGCAGGCCACCGCATTTGCATCCTGGGAGGCCTCGCTGCACCTGGCGTTTGCACGGCGCGGTGAGCGCACTGTGCTGGCCACGTGCCGGCATCAGGGGCCGCTGCGGGTGCAGAAGGCGCTGTATCCGGAAGGCGAGGGCGTCTGCCATGCCGTCATGCTGCATCCACCCGCAGGCATTGCCGGCGGCGATGTGCTCGATATCGACATCGAAGTCGGTGCCGACGCGCATGCTGTGCTGACCACGCCCGGCGCCACCAAGTGGTACAAGTCGCTCGGCCGCACGGCCACGCAGCGCGTTGCCATCCGGGCGGAGGCGGGGGCGCGGCTCGACTGGCTGCCGCAAGAGAACATCGTTTTCAACCAGGCGTGCCCGATCATCGACCTGACGCTGGACCTGGCGCCCGGCGCTACCGCCATCGGCTGGGACACCACCATGCTCGGCCGCCACGCCGCCGGCGAATCCTGGGCCGAAGGCCGCATCGCCATGCGCACCGCCTTGCGTTGCAACGGTCAGCCGCTGTGGATCGAGTCTGCCGCGTTCGACGCGCAATCGCCCGTGCTGAATGCGACGACGGGCATGGCCGGCTTCCATGTCGTCGGCACGCTGTGGGCCGTGGGCGAGGGCGCCACCGAAGCCCTTGCCGAATCGATGGCCGAGCGCCTGCCGTACAACGACGACCTGCGCGCGGGCGTCACGTGCCTCACGCAAGATGCGCCCGGCCTGCCAAACGTTTTGTTGCTGCGCGTGCTCGCACGCCGGCCCGAAGATGTGCGCGCGTTGCTGTCACAGACGTGGCTGGCGCTGCGCGAACCGATGCATGGCGTGGTAGGCCGTCCGCTGCGCCTCTGGTCTACATGACTGCGACATGACGGCCACATGATGGCGACCTGACCTCGCATCGCCCGATCTGAACTCAACTGAATTGACCCTCACCGAAGAGAGCCCCTCGTGGAACTGACCCCGCGCGAAAAAGACAAGCTGCTGATCTTCACCGCCGCCTTGCTGGCCGAGCGCCGCAAGGGCCGCGGCCTCAAGCTCAACTACCCGGAAGCCGTCGCCTTCATCAGCGCCGCCATCATGGAAGGCGCACGCGACGGCAAGACGGTGGCCGACCTGATGCACTACGGCACCACGCTTCTCACCCGCAATGACGTGATGGACGGCGTGGCCGAGATGATTCCCGACATCCAGGTCGAAGCCACGTTTCCGGACGGCACCAAGCTTGTCACCGTCCACCACCCGATCGTTTGAATTTTGAATTTTCAAGTTTGAAGTCCGCACGCCACTCACCACTACGAGTCCTGCCATGACGCCTACCCTGTCTCGCTTCGTCCGGCCCGCAGCGGCCATTGCGCTTACGTTCGGCGCCTCCATCGCGTTTGCCCACCCTGGGCACCCGGACCACACCGCCGAGGGCAGCCTGCTCGCCGGGTTCCTGCATCCGCTCACGGGCGCAGACCACCTGCTGGCGATGGTGGCCGTGGGCGTGTGGAGTGCACTGGCCTCGCGCTCGGTGCGCGATGCGCTGTGGGCGCCCGTCGCCTTTGTCGCGTTGATGATCCTGGGCGCGCTGCTCGGCGCAGGCGGTGTGGCGGTGCCGATGGCCGAGCCGATGATTGCCGCATCGCTGCTGGTATTCGGCCTGCTGATTGCCGCACGCGCGCAATTGCCGACGTGGGGCGGTGCACTGCTGTGCGGCGCGTTCGCGCTGTTCCACGGCTATGCGCACGGCACGGAATTCCCCGCAGGGGCGCAGGCCATGTTCCCGTATTTCGTCGGCGGCTTTGCCGTGGCGACGGCGCTGCTGCACACCGCCGGCATCGGCGCGGGCTTTGCGCTGAAGCCGCGTGTGGCATGGCTGGCGCGTCTGTCGGGTGTGGGCGTGGCGCTGTACGGTGCCGGCCTGCTGGCGGCGGCTGTCTGACGGGGCGCGACATGATCCCCGGAGAACTCCTGCCGCAAGACGGCGATCTCGAACTCAACGCAGGCCGTGCCACGTTGACGGTCACGGTGGCCAACACCGGTGATCGCCCCGTGCAGATCGGCTCGCACTACCACTTCTATGAAGTGAATGACGCGCTGCGCTTTGACCGCGAAGCCGCGCGCGGCTATCGGCTGAACATCGCCGCCGGCACCGCCGTGCGCTTCGAGCCGGGGCAGGAGCGCACGGTCGAACTCGTGGCGCTGGCCGGTGACCGCGTGGTCTACGGCTTTGCCGGCCGCGTGATGGGCAAGCTTTGAGCGAGACACGGACATGACATTGAAGATCAATCGCCGCGCGTATGCGGAAATGTTCGGCCCCACCACGGGCGACCGCGTCCGTCTGGCTGACACCGACCTCATCGTCGAAGTCGAACGCGACTTCACCCTCTACGGCGAGGAAGTGAAATTCGGCGGCGGCAAGGTCATCCGCGACGGCATGGGCCAGAGCCAGCGCGAGTCGAAAGATTGTGCCGACACGGTCATCACCAACGCGCTGATCATCGACCACTGGGGCATCGTCAAGGCTGACATTGGCCTGAAGCACGGCCGCATCTCGGCGATCGGCAAGGCGGGCAATCCGGACATCCAGCCCGGCGTGACGATCGTCATCGGCCCCGGCACGGAGATCATCGCGGGCGAGGGCATGATCGTCACAGCCGGCGGCGTCGACTCGCACATCCACTTCATCTGCCCGCAGCAGATCGACGAAGCGCTGAACAGCGGCGTGACGACGATGATCGGCGGCGGCACCGGCCCCGCCACCGGCACCTACGCCACCACTTGCACGCCGGGACCGTGGTACATGCAGCGCATGCTGCAGGCCGCTGATGCGTATCCGATGAACATCGGCTTCCTGGGCAAGGGCAACGGCAGCCTGCCGGGCGCGCTGCGCGAGCAGATCGACGCGGGCGCCATCGGCCTGAAGCTGCACGAAGACTGGGGCTCCACACCCGCCGCCATTGATTGCTGCCTTGGCGTGGCCGACGACACCGACACGCAGGTCGCCATCCACACCGATACGTTGAACGAATCGGGCTTTGTCGAAGCCACGGTCGCCGCATTCAAGGGCCGCACGATCCACACGTATCACACCGAAGGCGCGGGCGGTGGGCACGCGCCCGACATCATCCGCGTGTGCGGTGAATCGAACGTGCTGCCGTCGTCGACCAACCCGACGCGGCCCTTCACCGTCAACACGCTGGACGAGCACCTCGACATGCTGATGGTGTGCCATCACCTCGATGCGTCCATCGCCGAAGACATCGCTTTTGCCGAAAGCCGCATCCGCCGCGAGACGATTGCCGCTGAAGACATCCTGCATGACCTGGGCGCGTTCTCGATGATCTCCAGCGATTCGCAAGCCATGGGCCGCGTCGGCGAAGTCGTGTTGCGTACGTGGCAGACCGCACACAAGATGAAGGTGCAGCGCGGCAAGCTGGCCGGCGACCCGAACGATGCGCGCGGCGGGCATGACAACTTCCGCGTGAAGCGCTATGTGGCGAAGTACACGATCAACCCCGCGCTCACGCACGGCATCGCACATGAAGTCGGTTCGGTTGAAGCCGGCAAATGGGCAGACCTCGTGCTGTGGAAGCCGGCGTTCTTTGGCGTGAAACCGAGCCTGATCCTGAAGGGCGGGATGATCGCCTCTGCGGCGATGGGCGATGCGAATGCGTCGATCCCGACGCCGCAACCGGTGCACTATCGGCCAATGTTTGGGTCGGCGGGTGGGGCGCTGGGGCGCACTTCATTGACGTTCCTGTCGCAGTCCGCTGCTGCTGCCGGCGTGGCGGAGCAGTATGGGTTGGCCAAGACCACGGCGGTGGTCAAGGGTACGCGCACTGTGAGCAAGGCGGACATGATTCATAACGACTGGCGGCCGGATATTTCTGTTGATCCGGAGACGTATCAGGTGGTGGCGGATGGGACGGTGTTGACTTGTGAGCCGGCGGAGGTGTTGCCGATGGCGCAGAGGTATTTCCTGTTTTAGGTTTCGGCTTGGGATGGGCTTTTGTGGTTCATCCCTGTTTCGTACCCTGCCGGGCACGACCTACTTTTCTTTGTCTTGCCAAAGAAAAGTAGGCAAAAGAAAGGCGCGCCCGAGATGGCGACCCCTTCCTTGAATTTCTGTAACCGGGCGGGGAAGGAGGCAAACTCGCTGCGCTCAGACAGGCCTCCTTCCTTTATCCGCCCGCTTACAGAAATTCAAGGCGCCATCTAGGGCAGGAACGTCAACGGCCACACCGGCGGGGAACTGGGGTGAGCGCCGGGACTCGATGAGTGCGAGTGCGAGTGCGAGTGCGAGTGCGAGTGCGAGTGCGAGTGCGAGTGCGAGTGCGAGTGCGAGTGCGAGTGCGAGTGCGAGTGCAAGAGCCAGCGCGTGCGACGGTTCTGAACGTACACGACGGAGTAGTGCACGGGCAGAAGATTGTGTGCTTTACCCCTGCCCTAGATGGCGCCTTGAATTTTCGTAAGCGGGCGGAAACAAGACGGGAAACTGTCTGAGCGAAGCGAGTTTTTCCCGTCTCCGCCCGGTTACGAAAATTCAAGGGATGGTTCGCCATCTCGGGCGCGCCTTTCTTTGCTTACTTTCTTTGGCAAGACAAAGAAAGTGAGTCGCCCCCGGCAGGGGGTGAAACAAGGGATGCGCTGCCGCACCGAGATCAAAACTCCACGCTTGAAGATCAGAACTCAGCGTTTGGAGATCAGAACTCGACACGTGAAGTTCCGAACCCGACGCGTGGGGTCTCTGAACTCAACGCTTGAAGTTCCGAACCCGACGCGTGGGGTCTCTGAACTCAACGCTTGGAGTTCAGAACTCGACGCTTGAGGTTCCGAACTCAACGTTTGAGGTTCCGAACTCAACGTTTGAGGTTCCGAACCGGACATTTGGGGTTCAGAACTCCATGCTCGGGGTTCCGAACCCGGTGCTTGCAGTTCAGAACTCGATGCTTGGAGTTCAGAACTCAGCGCGTGGAGTTCAGAACTTCGAGCTTCATAGTTGGATGACGAATCAGGTCGTAAAAATGCTTTCCATCAACAAACACCTCTCCGCGCCACATGGCCTGGCCTCCGTGCTGGTCAAGCGCGCGCCCAAGCTGGTGCTGCCATTCCTGGAGCGCAGCCGCAGCCGCCTGCGCGCCACCCTCGACGATGGCCGTGAAGTGGCCGTCGTGCTGCCGCGCGGCACCGTCATGCGCGGCGGCGATGTGCTGGTCGCTGAAGACGGCACGCTGGTGGAAGTGCAGGCCGCCCCGGAACAGGTCCTGCGCGTGAGCAGCGACAACCGTCTCGCACTGATGCGCGCTGCCTACCACCTCGGCAATCGCCACACGCCCGTGCAGGTCAGCGCCGATGCGCTGCAGCTCGAGGCCGATCCCGTGCTTGAAGACATGCTGGTCCGCCTCGGCGTGACCGTCGCGCATGTGGAAGCGCCGTTCGAGCCCGAGGCGGGCGCCTATGGCGGCGGCCATCGTCACGGCCACGATGCGACGTTCGAGGAGGACTACGCGGCCGCGCAGGCGCTGTACCACGAGCATCACGGGCGCGATCATGGCCACAGTCACGCGCATGACCACGGCCACGAGCATGGTCACGCGCACGGTCATGATCACGACCACGGCCACGGCCATGTGCATGGCCCCGGCTGCGGCCATCACCATCATCACCATGACTAACGCGGCGCAGCTCACCGCCTTGCTGCATCTCGCGTCCCCGGCGCTGCCGGTGGGCGCTTTCAGCTATTCGCAGGGCCTGGAGGCGGCGGTGGACGTGCGGCACGTGACCGATGAAGCGTCGGCTGCGGCGTGGATTGCCGAGGGGCTCGACGTGCTGGCCGCCTGCGAGGCGCCGTTGTGGCTGCTGCAGTTTGCCGACTGGCAGGCCGACCGCTTCGATGCCGTGGCCGAGCGCGATGCCTGGTTCCTTGCCACCCGCGAGACACGCGAGCTGCGGCTCGAAACGTCGCAGATGGGCTGGTCGCTCAGTCGACTCATCCAGCAGATGGAATGGGGCGATGACGCACTGCGCAGCGCATTGGCCGCGCGCGCTTCAGTGACGTTTCCGACCGCCTTTGCCGCCGCCGCTGCCGCACTGAATGTTGACCCGCGCGACGGCGTGACGGCGTACTGCTTTGCCTGGGTGGAAAACCAGATGGCGGCGGCAGTGAAGGCCGTGCCGCTCGGGCAGGCTGCAGGGCAACGGATTCTCTTTGGCCTGCACGCAGCGGTGGGGCGTGCGGTGGAAGAGGCTACGAGGCGTGCGGCTTGTCATCCGCCTGAACTGTCTACGTTTTCGCCCGGGCTGGGCGTGTTGTCTGCCCGGCATGAAACGCAATACTCACGACTCTTTCGATCCTGAACCTGATCAACATGCGAACCAAGAAACTTCCTGCCCTGCGCGTTGGCGTGGGCGGCCCGGTGGGCTCCGGCAAGACCACGCTGCTCGAAATGCTCTGCAAGGCCATGCGCGAGCGCTACGACCTCGTGGCGATCACCAACGACATCTATACGAAGGAAGATCAGCGCCTGCTGACCATCTCCGGCGCGCTGCCCGCTGAACGCATCATGGGCGTCGAGACCGGCGGCTGCCCGCACACGGCCATCCGTGAAGATGCGTCGATCAACCTCGAAGCGGTGGATCGCATGCTTTCCAAGTTTCCGGATGCGGACGTCGTCTTCATTGAGTCGGGCGGGGACAACCTCGCGGCGACGTTCAGCCCCGAGCTGTCGGACTTGACCATCTATGTGATCGACGTGGCGGGCGGCGAGAAAATCCCGCGCAAGGGCGGCCCGGGCATCACCAAGTCGGACCTGCTCATCATCAACAAGACGGACCTGGCGCCGTATGTCGGGGCGTCGCTGGAGGTGATGGAGAGCGACACGCGCAAGATGCGCGGCGATCGGCCGTTCGTGATGTGCAATCTGCGGGCGCAGGGTGGGTTGGATGAGGTGATTCGGTTTATTGAGAGGCAGGGGATGTTGGTGGGGGGCTAGGGTATTTTGGTTTGGTTATTGCGGTTGTTCTCCTGCGGGGGCGGGCTCTTGTGGTGCATCTCTATTTCACCCCCTGCCGGGGGCGACTCACTTTCTTTGTCTTGCCAAAGAAAGTAAGCAAAGAAAGGCGCGCCCGATGCGGCGAAAGACTCCTTGAATTTATGTCGCAAGGAGGGAGGGGAGGCAAACTCGCTGCGCTCAGACAGGCCTCCCCTCTTTTTCCTCCTTGCAACAGAAATTCAAGGCGCCGCATAGGGCAGGGAAAGGCCAAACCATCGATCACCCGTGCAGCAGGAGCCACCAACACAACGCGAAGCAAAGCGAGCAACACCAGCAGTAAAACAGTGCCACCCAGGCCAGCACACCGTCGGTTTGGCCGTTGACGTTCCTGCCCTAGATGGCGCCTTGAATTTCTGTAAGCGGGCGGATAAAGGAAGGAGGCCTGTTTGAGCGAAGCGAGTTTGCCTCCTTCCCCGCCCGGTTACAGAAATTCAAGGAGTCTTTCGCCATCTCGGGCGCGCCTTTCTTTGCTTACTTTCTTTGGCAAGACAAAGAAAGTGAGTCGCCCCCGGCAGGGGGAGAAATAGAGATGCACCACAAGAGCCGGCCTCGCAGAGGACAAAACAAAAGCCCACCCCCAACCCGACCACAAAAACAAAAAAGGCCGCCAAACAAGGCAGCCCCTCCAGCAAAGGAAAACGCCGAATCAACGCCGCTGATACTGCGTAGCCCCAAACAAAATCTCCTTCGCCTTGTCGTCCTGCACCGCAGGCCGTTCCTGGGCCAGCACCTTCACCGCGCGCTGCACGGCCGGGCGTTCTTCAATGGCCTCAAACCACCGCTGCAGCTTCGGGTAATCCGACAGCTCGATCCCCTGGTTCTTCCAGCTCCGCAGCCACGGCCACGTCGCAATATCGGCGATGGAATACTCCGGCCCGCCCAAGTATTTGGATTCCGACAAGCGCTTGTCGATCACGCCATACAGCCGCTTGGCTTCGTTCGTATACCGATTGACCGCGTACTCGATCTTCTCGGGCGCGTAGATGCGGAAGTGGTGTGCCTGGCCGAGCATCGGGCCGACGCCGCCCATCTGGAACATCAGCCACTGCAGCACTTCGTATTTGCCCCGCACATCGTCGGGCAGGAACTTGCCCGTCTTGCCCGCGAGGTACAGCAGGATCGCGCCCGATTCGAACAGCGAGATCGGTTTGCCGTCCGGGCCATCCTGATCGACGATCGCCGGGATCTTGTTGTTGGGGCTGATCTTGAGGAAGTCGGGTTTGAACTGGTCGCCGGCGCCGATGTTGATGCCGTGAACGCGGTAAGGCAGCCCGCATTCCTCCAGCATGATGTGCACTTTGTGGCCGTTGGGCGTGGCCCAGCTATAGACGTCGATCATCGAGTGGCTCCTTGGCTTCTGGCCGGGAAGAGAAGTGCAGGCCACCAGCAGCCTGCAAAGTGTTCCATTCCAGCACAGAACCGAAAAACGCGCAGACGCCGGGCAGAGGCAAAAAAATCCCCGCTCAAGGCGGGGTTAAGGAGTGAACGGTACGGCCGCGCCGCAGATCAGGAGCCGCGGGTGACCGGCATGTCGACAACATCCTTCAGGTGCAGATGCTTGGCCAGTTCCAGTTTGGCGATGGCCGCGCGATGCACTTCGTCCGGGCCGTCGGCCAGGCGCAGCGTGCGTTGGTGCGCGTAAGCCGACGCCAGCGGGAAGTCGCCCGACACGCCGCCGCCGCCGTGTGCCTGGATCGCCCAGTCGACGATCTGGCAGGCGATGTTCGGGGCCACAACCTTGATCATCGCGATCTCGGCCTTGGCGACCTTGTTGCCGACGGTGTCCATCATGTACGCGGCCTTGAGCGTCAGCAGGCGGGCCTGTTCGATCATGCAGCGGGCTTCGGCAATGCGCTCGTGCCAGACGCTGTGCTGCGCGATGGCCTTGCCGAACGCGATGCGCGAACTCAAGCGCTTGCACATCAGCTCCAGCGCACGCTCGGCCACGCCGATGCTGCGCATGCAGTGGTGGATGCGGCCCGGGCCGAGGCGGCCCTGCGCGATCTCGAAACCGCGGCCTTCACCCAGCAGGATGTTGCCCACCGGCACGCGCACGTCTTTGAGATCGACTTCCATGTGGCCGTGCGGCGCATCGTCGTAACCGAACACGCTCAGCGGGCGCATGACGGTGATGCCCGGCGCGTTGGCCGGCACCACGATCATCGATTGCTGCTCGTGGCGGCCGGCATCGGGGTTGGTCTTGCCCATGACGATGTAGACGGCGCAACGCGGGTCGCCGGCGCCCGACGACCACCACTTGCGGCCGTTGATGACGTACTCGTCGCCTTGGCGCTCGATGCGGCATTCGATGTTGGTGGCGTCCGACGAGGCCACGGCCGGCTCGGTCATCAGGAAGGCGGAGCGGATCTCGCCGCGCAGCAGCGGCTCCAGCCAGCGGTCTTTCAGTTCTTCGGACGCGTAGCGCTCCAGCGTTTCCATGTTGCCGGTGTCGGGCGCGGAGCAGTTGAACACTTCCGGCGCCCAGGGCACGCGGCCCATGATTTCGCACAGCGGTGCGTATTCGAGGTTCGACAGCCCTTCGGGCGCGCGCGGCGAACGCGGCAGGAACAGGTTCCACAGCCCGGCCTTGCGCGCCAGCGGCTTCAGCTCTTCGATGACCTTGGTGGGAATCCACGCGTTGCCGGCACGGCGGTTGGCTTCGACTTCTTCGTGGAAGCGGTGCTCGTTCGGGTAGATGTGCTGGTCAAAGAATTCAAGCAGGCGTGCCTGCATTTCCTTGACCTTGGGCGTGTAATCGAAATTCATGGTGTCTCCTCAGTACATCGAACAAGCGCCTCGAACGGGCAACCATCAACTCAGTTCAGACAGACGGGCTCGGCCATGCGTCAAACACGTCCGCCGAGCACGGCAAATACGGCACTCGCGCGCGCAATCAACCGGTCGCCGCGATGGAAGAGGGCCTGCGCAAAGGCCAGCTTGCTGCCCGTGCGCAATCCCTCCGGGGTGATCTCGATCCAGTCGCCTTCTCCGGCAGAGGCGATGAAATCCACCGTCAGGCTGGCGGTCGACATGGCCAGCGCGCCGCCGGTGCCTTCGCCGGGTTCGGCCAGGCAGTAACCGAGCGCCGCATCGGCCAGCGATGCCACCACGCCGCCATGCAGGATGCCGCGCCGATTCAGGTGGTGATGCTGTACGTGGAAACCCATCACCATCGACGCGCCCATCCCCTTGGCATACACCGGCCCCAGCATCGTCAGGAAGGGGCTCGGCTTGTTCAGCAGTTCAAAGCCCGTCGGTACGGCGAGATGAGGGGTTGTGGTCATGGCGCGCGGCGCAACTCACAAGTGGTGTCCGCAGAATAAGCCTTCGCCTACAATAAGAGAAATGAATTTCGTAGATTGCGGTCCATCAATGTCATGCATATATCGCGCGTCGATTTGAACCTGTTTGTCGTTTTCGACGCCATCTATACGGAAGGCGGGATTACGGCGGCCGCCCGCACGCTCAACCTGACGCAGCCGGCGGTGAGCCACGCCCTGGGGCGGCTGCGCGAGTTGTTTGACGACCCGCTGTTCGAACGGCGCGGGCAGGGCATGGTGCCGACGCCGCTGGCGCGCACGCTGATCGCCGAAGTCCGCACAGCGCTGCAGGGCTTTGAGCGCACCCTGCGTGAGGGCACGCGCTTCGACCCCGCCACGAGTGAGCGCCGCTTCACGCTGTCGATGCGCGATGCGCTGGAAGCGACGTTGCTGCCGCCGCTCATGGCCGCCATCGCCAAGGAGGCGCCGCGCATCGACGTGACCACCGTGCGCGGAGACCGCCGCCAGCTCGAAACCGAACTGCTGGCCGGCACCATCGACGCGGCGGCGGACATCCTGGTGCCGGCATCTCCGGCCATCCGCCATGCGCCGCTATTGACCGACCCGATGGTGGTGCTGGCGCGCCCCGGCCACCCCATCGCCAACGAACCGCTGACGCTGGAGCGCTACCTCGCGTGCGAGCACGTGCATGTGTCGTCGCGGCGCCGTGGCGCCGGGCTGGAAGACGTGGAGTTGCGCCGCCTGGGGCACGAGCGGCGCGTGCGGCTGCGTTGCCAGCATTACCCGGCCGCCTGCCGCGTGGTGAGCTGCACGGATCTGCTCGCCACGTTGCCGATCCGCTATGCGCGCATCGCCAACGAGCCGTATGGCAACGTGATGCTGCCGCTGCCGTTCAACGTGCAGCCGCTGGAGCTGTATCTGTACTGGCACACCAACAGCGACCAGGATGCGGCCAGCCGCTGGCTGCGCGATCACGTATTCGCCGCGATGGCGGAGGTGGCCCTGGACGACGCCGTGGCGTCATTCGCAGACGGGCGTTGACGAACGCTAGGGCGGACGCAATCATCGGGGCTGCGCGGCGCAAATGGCGTAACCACGCCGGTTTATGACAGATTGATGGCATTCGGTGTGCCACTGTCCAGCGCCTGCGCTCCCGGTAAACCGTCTCTTCTTCCGATGTATGACTGCGACTGCGTCCGCGATCAGTTTCCAATCTGACAACACCGGTTTCATCTGCGGCTTTCGCTTCGAACCGGGCAAGCCCGGCGTGGCGCTGGATTCGTCCGAGATTGCGGATGCGCTCCAGCGTGCAGAGAACGAGGATGCCGACGACGCGTTCATCTGGCTGCATTTCAACCTGTCGCGCGCGGGCTGCATGCGGTGGCTGCAGGGCCATCTTGATCTGCCCGAATCGTTTCTCGAGTTGCTGGGCGAGGAGGCGCACTCCACGCGCATCGAGCAGCAGGACGGTGCGCTCGTCGCTGTCTTCAATGATGTGATCTTCGATTTCGAGCGCACGCCCACGCAGGTGGCGACGCAGTGGGTATACGCACACCGGCGCCTGCTGGTGACGTTGCGCCGCAAGCCATTGCATTCGGTCGACCGCTTGCGCGAGTGCGTGCGCAGCGGCGAGACGTTTCGCTCGCCAGCGGACCTGCTGGGGCATTTGATGTGCGATCAGGCCGACCTGATGACGCAGATCGTCCGCACCACCGGCATCGACATCGACCGCATCGAAGACCGTTTCCTTGCGTCAAAGATCACCTCCGGGCGGCAGGAGCTTGCGGGCACCCGTCGCGTGCTGGTGCGTCTGCAGCGCATGCTGGCACCGGAGCCCGGTTCGGTCTTTCGCCTGCTGGCCCGGCCGCCGGCGTGGCTGCATCCGGAAGATGTGCAGCAATTACGCGAATCGACCGAGGAGTTCTCCGTCGTCTTGCGCGACATGAGCGGATTGATCGAGCGCATCAAGCTGCTGCAGGAAGAGGTGATTGCGCGCCTGGACGAGCAGAACAACAGGACGCTGTTCACGCTGACGCTGGTGACCGTGCTGGCCCTGCCGATCAACATCGTCGCAGGGCTTTTCGGCATGAATGTGGGTGGCGTGCCGCTGGCCGACAACCATCACGGCTTCTGGCTGATGGTGGGGCTGGTGGCGGCGTTTACGTGCATCGTGGCCTGGTGGGTGGTCCGCCGCCGCAACAACCAATAAGAACGTCTACGTATTCGCGGTGACGGCCGACTTGGCTTTGGCGGGTTTGGGCGATGCCGTTGCCGCCTTTGCCGTCTTTGCAGCCGGGAACGGGTAACGCGCGCTGAACTCCGCAAAGCGGGCGGCGAGGAAGTCTGCACATGCCGTCAGCCGCGCGGGCCGATGGCGGCGCGCCAGGGCCACGAGCTGTAGCGGCGTGGGGGCATGGCTCCATGCCGGCAAGGCCACCTCCAGCCGGCCCGCGCTGACGTCTTGCGCGACATCCAGCCACGACTTGAAGGCCAGGCCGCGGCCGGCGATCGCCCAGTCGCGCACCACGGCGCCGTCGTCGCATTGGAAATCGCCGCGCACGTCGATCGGGGCGGGGCCGCTGGCGTGCGTGAGTTGCCAGCGGGTGACGGGCTCGCCGTTGCGCAGGAGGATGAGGCAGCGGTGGTCGGCGAGGTCGCTCGGGTGGGCAGGCCGGCCGTGCTGCTTGAAATACGACGGCGCGCCCACGATCACACGCGGATGCGACGCAAGCGGCCGCCGCACCAGCGCCGAATCCTGCAGATGCCCATAGCGCAGCGCGAAGTCGAGGTCTTCTCGCATCAGGTCGGCCAGCCGGTCGCCGAGCACCAGCGTGATCCGCACGCCGGGATGCTCGTCGCAGAAGGCATCGAGCCACGGGCGCAGGATGTGCCGCCCCAGGTCGGATGTGGCCGCAATGCGGATGGGGCCGGACAGCTCGGTGCGATCCTGCCCCAGGCTTTCGGCGCCTTCGTCCAGCGCTTCCAGCGCCTGTCTTGCATACCCCAGATAACGCTGGCCGGCTTCGGTCGGACGCATGCTGCGCGTGGTGCGCTCGAACAGGCGGGCGCCGAGTTCGGTTTCCACGCGCTTGAGTGCGGCGCTGGCGGTGGCGGGCAGCCAGCCGAGCTGACGCGCGGCGGCGGAAAGGTTGCCGGCGTCGGCAATGCGCACCAGCAGGCGGAGGTCGTCGAGGGCGATCATTGTCAAAGCAGATTTGGAGAATCATCAAAGCATAGCCAGATTATCTTGCTTTTGTTTGATGAAAGAATGGCCCCAGTCGATTGACGGTTTTTTCTTTTTCTTCTCAAAGGAGCATTGGCATGACTTCGAAGACCTTGCAGGACCAGTCCGTGGTGGTGTTGGGCGGTACGGCCGGTATTGGCCAGGCGGTGGCACGCGCGGCGGCAGCCGAGGGCGCGCGCGTGACGGTGCTGGGGCGCTCGGCCAAAGCGACGGACGGCACGCACGGCATTGCCGTCGACGCGAACGATACGGCGTCGCTGGGCAGCGCGTTGGCGCAGGCAGCCGAGTTGTCGCCCAGCGGCAAGATCGATCACCTTGTCATCACCATCGGCTCGCGCACGAGCCCGCCGCCGTTTGCTTCGTTGCAGCGTGCCGATCTTGAGCAGGCCTTCGGCACCAAGTTGTTTGCGGCACTGATGGCGGTGCAAGCTGCGTTGCCGTATCTGACAGAACGCGCATCGATTACGCTCACCTCGGGCCTGCTCTCGCGCAAGGCGACGGCAACCGGGCTGCTGCGTGGCTCGATCAATGCTGCAGTGGAAGCCGCCGCCAAGAACCTGGCGAAGGAACTCGCACCGCGCCGCGTCAACGTGATCAGCCCCGGCGTGGTGGATACGGAAGTGTGGGGCGCGCCGGCCGATCGGCAGGCCATGCGCGCGCATCGGCAGTGGCTTGCCGGTCGGCCGTGTCGGCACGCCGGAAGACCTCGCGCAAGGCTATCTGCTGGCCATGACAAACGGCTTCATGACCGGCGCCATCATCGACATTGAAGGAGGCGGTTTGCTATGACGACTGACAGCGATTGGACCTTCGACCACGTGAACTTTCACGTGGCAGGAGAGGCACCCATCCTGAAATTCTTCGCTGATGTGCTGGGCTGGAAACCGGGGCCGCGCCCGGTGTTTCCGTTTCCCGGCACATGGCTGTACCAGAACGACGATGCGCTGGTCCATCTCGTGACGCAGGAAGGTGATACGCCGGAGTTGGTGTTTTCGCATATCGCGTTCCGCACCGGGAAGGATGCCGCCGATGTGCTGGCCGCCGTGCGTCAGAGCGGCGTGCCGCACCAGGTCAGAAAACACCCCGCGCGGCCTGCCGCACAGATCTTCGTGCAGTTGCCGGGCGGGGTGGTGCTGGAGCTGGAGGCGCCGCTGTCCGGTCCGCTGGAAGCGGCGCGCGAGTATGAGAAGCCGGCTACGGAGTGAGGCGCAACATCATGCGCCGGCCTGCTGCGCGTACTTCCAGCCCAGTTCGGCCATCGGGCGGGCGCGCTTGCCCGCTTCCATCGCCTGCGCCGACGACGCCGTGCCATCCACCACGCGCTTCATGATCCCCTGCAGGATGCCGGCAATGCGGAACATGTTGTAGGCGAGGTAGAAGTTCCAGTCGCCCGTGATGCGGCGGCCGGTGCGTTCTTCGTATTGGCGGATGTACTCGGCTTCTGTTGGGATGCCCAACGCGGCGAAGTCCAGGCCGGCGACGCCGCGGAACTGGCCCGGCTCAATGTGCCAGCTCATGCAGTGGTAGCTGAAATCGGCAAGCGGGTGGCCGAGCGTCGACAGCTCCCAATCCAGGATGGCGAGCACGCGCGGTTCGGTCGGGTGGAAGATCAGGTTGTCGAGCCGGTAGTCGCCGTGAACGATGCTGGTGATTTCCTCGGCTTCCTGCGGCACGTGCTTGGGCAGCCATTCGATCAGGTTGTCCATGGCCGGAATCGACTCGGTTTCCGACAGCTTGTACTGCTTGCTCCAGCGCTCGATCTGACGCGCGAAATAGTTGCCGGGTTTGCCGTAATCGGTCAGGCCGATGGCGGCGTAGTCCACCGTGTGCAACGCAGAGATGACGCGGTTCATCTCGTCATAGATTGCGGTGCGCTCGGCGGGCGCCATGCCGGGCAGGGCTTGATCCCACAGCACGCGGCCCTGCACGAACTCCATGATGTAGAAGGCGCGGCCGATCACGGCTTCGTCTTCGCACAGCGCATACATCTTCGCGACGGGCACGTCGGTCTTGGCGAGAGCATCCATCACGCGATATTCGCGTTCGATCGCGTGCGCGGACGGCAGCAGCTTCGCCTTCGGCCCGGGCTTGGCGCGCATCACGTACGTGCGCGACGGCGTGATCAGCTTGAACGTCGGGTTCGACTGGCCGCCCTTGAACTGTTCAACCGTGAGCGGGCCGGCAAAGCCTTCAACCTGCTCGCGCATCCACGCTTCCAGCGCGCCGATGTCGAACTTCTGCTGATCTGCTACCGGGCGCGTGCCCTCAAAGGCCGAGAAATCCTGCTGGTCCGTTTGTGCCATGGGTGTGTCTCCGAATCTTGTTGTGTATCGAGGAAAGTTCAGGTCGGTTGACGATGGCGAAGGTACTGCTGCAGCAGTACTTCCATCGTCGTCAGGCGCGAGCCGACATGCGCGGGCGAGGGCGCCGAAAAATTGCTCATGCGCAGCACCCAGTCGGTCGGGGCCTCGCCAACATCGAGCACGTTGATGCAGCCGGCGGTCTGCGCGAGGCTGCCGAAGAACACGCGCTCGCCGCCGGTGATGGCATGCGAGAGGATCGCGCGGTTGGTGCCGCCATGCAGCACGAGCAGCACGGTGTCCCAGTCCGTTTGCGCGCGCAGCCGGGCGATGGCCGGAATCACGCGGTCAAGAAATTCGCCGATGCTTTCTCCGTTGAGGAAGCGCCGGTCTTCGGACACCGTGCCTTCAAACGCGCCGATGAAGGCTTGCGCGAGTTCGTGCTCGGGAATTTCCGCCAGCTTGCCGCCGCGGATTTCCTGCAGCTCGGGCCAGTGCTCAAGCGCGATGCCGCGTTCCTGCATCGCCGGCATCTCGGCCAGCACGCGCTGCGCGGTTTCTACGGTGCGCGGCAGGCCGCTGACGATGACGCGGTCGAAGATGATGTTCTCGGCCGCGAAGACCTTGCCGGCGGCGGTGGTCTGGCTGCGGCCGAGTTCGTTGAGCGGCACGGCTTCGGGCGACGGAACGGGCCGGCCGGTTTCGTCGAAGTACGTCACCGCGCCATGACGCATCAGGTAGACGCGTCGGCGGTTGGGTGTCGGGAAGGGAACCATGCGAGCCGGAAATTAGCGGTATTGGGGTTTGCGCTTTTGCAGGAAGGCGGAGATGCCTTCGTTGCCATCGGCGTGATGCAGCGCTTCGACAAAGCTGTGCTGCTCGGCCTTGAGGTGATCGTGCAGTGAGGCGTCTTCGGCGTGCGCGATCAGGCCCTTGATGCGGCCCACCGCGTGCGGCGATTGCGCAGCGAGTTTTTCCGCCAGTGCCAGCGCCTGGTCCAGCGCCTCGCCGGGTTTGACCACCTCATTGATGAGGCCGAAGTGCGCGAGCCGCTCCGCGCTGACAGGCTTGCCGAGCATGATGATTTCGCTCGCCAGCGGGCGCGGCAGGAAGCGCGCGATGTGCCACGAGCCGCCGCCGTCCGGGGTGAGCGCGACGTTCACATACGCCATCACGAACTTCGCGTCCGACGCGGCAATCGCAAAGTCGCACGCCAGCACCAGCGAGAAACCTGCGCCGGCCGCTGGGCCTTCCACCGCCGCAATCACGGGTTTGGGAAACGTGCGGATCGTCTCGATCCAGTGGTTCAGCGCGTCGATGCCGTCTTCCTGCACGCTCCTCGGCTTGCTTCGGTTTTCCAGCAGGCGGTTCAGATTGCCGCCCGCACAGAAGGCATTGCCGTCGCCCGTGAAGATGATGGCGCGGATCTCGTTGTCGTTGGCGGCGCGGTCCAGCGCTTCCATCGACGCGGTGTACATCACCGGGTCCAGCGCGTTGCGCGCGTCAGGGTTGGACAGCGTCAGCACCAGCGTCGAGCCGATGCGTTTGGAGAGCAATTGCGCGGTCATGGCGGCCTCGTCAGGGTAAGCGGCAATCAGGCGTCAGGCGTATCAGGCATCAGGCATCGGGCGTGAGCAGCGACATGCCGAGACGGGCACGGCGCAGCAGCCACGGGCTCGGGCGATAACGCGGATCGCCGTAGAGCACGTAGAGGTTCTGCAGGACTTCAAGGATGGCGTGCGTGCCGAGCGTATCGCCGAGTGCCAGCGGCCCTTTGGGATAACCGAGCCCCAGCGTGACAGCGAGGTCGATGTCGGTAGGCGTGGCAATGCGCTGCTGGGCGATGTCGCACGCGATGTTGACGATGCACGCGACGATGCGCTGCGCCACAAAGCCACCCGAATCGCGGATCACCGTGACGGGCACGCCGTCGCAGGCCAGCAAGCCGTGGGCGGCATCGCGGTAGGCCGTGTCGGTGGCGGGCGTGGTCATCAGCGTGCGGCGCTTGGTGGCGGCAAACGGATAGAGCGTGTCGAGCGCGACGGTGCGGCGTGCGTCGAGTCCCTCGGCGGCCACGCAGGCTGTCGCGTCCAGCCCGCGCGGCGTGACGATGATCAATGCATCGGCGGACGGTTTGGAACCGCCTTCGGGCGTGATGCCCAGATCGAGCAACAGGCGCTGCGCTGCGGCGTGGCCGGCGTCATGTGCGCGGCTGATCCACACCGAAGACGGGCACGCAGACGGGGCGGGCGCTTCAGCCGGCACCTGCTTCTGTCCCTCCGGATAGCGGTAGAAACCTTCGCCCGTCTTGCGACCCAGAATGCCGCCGGCAAAGCGCACCGCCGTGATCTGCGACGGACGATAGCGCGGCTCGTCATAAAACTGACGGTAGACCGATTCCATCACCGGGTGCGAAACGTCCAGCCCCGTGAGGTCCATCAACTCGAACGGCCCCATGCGGAAACCGGCCTGCTCGCGCATGATGGCGTCGATGTCCGCATAGGCCGCCACACTTTCCTGCGCCACGCGCAGCCCTTCGGTGTTCATGCCGCGACCGGCGTGGTTGACGATGAAGCCCGGCATGTCGATGCAGCGCACGGCGGTGTGCCCCATGCGCTTGGCCAGTGCAGCCAGGGCGTCGCCGGTGGCGGGCGCGCTGCGCAGGCCGTCGATGACTTCGACCACCTTCATCAGCGGCACCGGGTTGAAGAAGTGAAAGCCAGCAACGCGTTCCGGGTGCTTGCATGTGGCGGCAATCGCGGTGATCGATAGCGATGAGGTATTCGACGCCAGGATCGCATCCGCGCGGACAATGTCTTCGAGCTGGCGGAAGAGGTCGCGCTTGACGTCGAGCTTCTCGACGATGGCCTCGACCACGAGATCGCAGTCCGCCAGATCGGTGAGCGCGCCTGCAGGGACGAGCCGCGCGACGGTGGCGTCGGCTTCCTCCGCCGTCATCTTGCCCTTGGCGGCCAACTTGGCGAGCGTATCGGCCAGTGCAGTGCGCGCCGCTTCCACGGCTTGCGGGTTGGCGTCGAACAGTTTGACGCGCAAACCTGCCTGGGCCGCGATCTGCGCAATGCCGCGCCCCATGGCGCCCGTGCCCACAATCCCGATAGTCTGCATATGAAATCCGCTGCGATCGAAAGAAGTCTGGCTAAAATAGCACGAGCGTGCGATTTCTGGCATCCGCACCGACCATAACGGGCGGCCAAATTACCAAGGAGACGGGTTCATGCTGACGCTTTACGGCTTTTCTGCGAGCAACTACTACAACAAGGTCAAGCTCGCCCTGCTGGAAAAGGGCATCCCTTTTGAAGAATCACTGCGCTGGCCGGACCAGACCGACGGCGAAATCTCGCCGCTGCACAAGGTGCCGTATCTGGTGGGCGAGGACGGTGGGATGTGCGAATCGCAGGTCATTGTCGACTATCTGGAAGCGCGGTATCCGGAACATCCGCTGATTCCGGCCGATCCGTTCCGGGCGGCCAAGGTGCGGGAGGTGGTGACCTTCCTGGAGCTGCATCTGGAACTGGTGGCGCGCCAGCTGTTTCCCGAGGCGTTCTTCGGCGGCAAGATCAGCGACAACCTGAAAGCGAAGACGCGCGAGCAGCTGCAGAAGAACATCCCGGCGGCGGCCAAGCTGTTCAAGTTCTCGCCTTACGTCGCGGGCGACACGTTCACCATTGCGGACTGCGCGGCCATCGTGCACTTCCCGCTGGTCAGCCAGGCCACCAAGATCATCTACGGTGAAGATCTGCTGGCGCAGGTGGAGGGCGTCAAGCCTTACCTGGCCAAGATGGCCGAGAACCCGAACGTGCAGAAGGTTCGGGCAGACAGCAAGGCCAATCTGGAGCAGATGCTGGCGCACTACGCCAGCAAGCGCTGATCGGCCTCAGCTTTACGGTCTTACACCTTCGACAAGCGCTCCAGGGCAACCTGGAGCGTTTCGTCTTTCTTGGCGAAGCAAAAGCGCACCACGCCAGATTCGTGCGGCTGCGAATAGAACGCCGATACGGGGATCGCCGCCACGCCAATCTCGCTCGTCAGCCACTTGGCGAACTCGGCTTCGGGCAGGTCGGAGATGGCGCTGTAATCCACGCACTGGAAGTACGTACCCTGGCAGGGCAGCAGCTTGAAGCGCGTTTTCTCCAGCCCCGCGCGGAACAGATCGCGCTTGTGCTGGTAGAACGCCGGCAACTGCAAGTACGGACGCGAATCCGCCATGTACTTCGCCAGGCCGTGCTGCATTGGCGTGTTGACGGTGAACACGTTGAACTGGTGCACCTTGCGGAATTCCGCCATCAGCGCGGCGGGGGCGGCCACGTAGCCGACCTTCCAGCCCGTCACGTGATACGTCTTGCCGAAGCTCGACACCACGAAGGCACGCCGTGCCAGCTCGGGAATGCGCGCGACCGACGCGTGCGGTACGCCGTCGTACACCATGTGCTCGTAGACCTCATCGGAGAGCAGCAGCACGTTGGTCGGCGCCAGGATCTCGGCGAGCTTGCACATGTCGTCCGCATGCCAGACCGTGCCGGTCGGGTTGTGCGGCGTGTTGAGCATGATCAGGCGCGTGCGCGGTGTGATGGCCGCCGCCAGCGTGTCGAACGGGATGCGGAAGTCCGGCGCGTTCAGCGTGATTGGCACGACCTTGCCGCCCGCCAGTTCAATCGACGGAATGTAGCTGTCGTACGTCGGCTCGAAGACGATGACTTCATCGCCCGGATGCACGCAGCACAGCACGGTCGTCAGCAGCGCCTGCGTGGCGCCGGCGGTGATGGTGATCTCGCGGTCGGCATCGTAAGCGTGGCAGTACAGATTGGCGATCTTCGCTGCGATGGCCTGGCGCAGGGCGGGCACGCCCGTCATCGGCGGGTATTGGTTCAGGCCGGCGCGCATGGCCTCGGACACGGCTTCGACGATGCGCGGATCGCAATCGAAATCCGGAAAGCCCTGGCCCAGGTTGACGGCCTGCTTTTCCACGGCCAGCGCCGACATCACGGTGAAGATGGTGGTGCCGACATTCGGCAGCCGCGACGGCGGCGGGGCGATCGGTGCGAGCGATTCAACAGTGGTCATGAGAAGACGGCTTCAGGCTTGATTCGGGATGGCAGCAAGTGGCGTGTTTTCCAACTGGACCAGCGCGACGAACTGCTTGGGCGGCAGCACCGCCACGTCGCAATACTTCGCCATGCGGCGCTTGAGCTTGAGCACGGCGCGGTCCTTGGAAACGAGATAGGCAACGTTGGCGGCATCGGCGAGCGCGAGAAATTTCTGGTCGTCGCGATCCTTGCAGCGCGGGACGAACGCTTCGCCTTGCACGCGGGCAGCATCATCAGGATCGGCGACGGACCGGGTCACGCGATCGACCCACGCCAGCGCAGCTTGCGCGTCAACGGCGTAGCGGGCGAATTGGGGATAGTCGAGCACGCGGCGCAGCTCTTCGCGACAGGCGGGGCTGATGATGGCGTCCAGCCGGCCGGCTTCCAGCGCAGCGCGGATGGGGCGCGCAACCGCATCGTCGAAGATCAGGATGTCGACCCAGATGTTGGAGTCCAGCACCACGCGCGGGGCCGGAGCCTGGGTGGAGTGGGCGAGGGCGGCAGCGTCTGCCATTCGATACAATTCCAGACTTGTGAACCGCGATTCTGACATGATCATCGTCCTCTCGCCGGCCAAGTCGCTCGACTACGACACGCCGCCGCGCACCAAGACCCACACGCTGCCCGATTTCATCGCGTGCTCCGCAGAACTCATCGAAGTGCTTCGCAAGCTGTCGCCGGCCCAGATCGGCACGCTCATGCACATTTCCGACCCGCTGGCGGCGCTCAATGCCACGCGCTACGCCGATTGGTCGCCCGAATTCACCGCCGAGAACAGCAAGCAAGCCGCGCTGGCCTTCGACGGCGACGTCTACGGCGGGCTCGACGCCAATTCGCTGGCGGTGGACGATCTGCAGTTCGCGCAGAAGCATCTGCGGATTCTGTCGGGGCTGTACGGCCTGCTGCGCCCGCTCGACCGGATGCAGCCGTATCGGCTGGAAATGGGCACGCGCCTTGCCAATCCGCGCGGCAAAGACCTGTACGCCTTCTGGGGCGACGAGGTGACGCTGGCGCTGAATAAGCTCTTCAAGCAGGACGACGATCCCGTGCTGGTCAATCTCGCGTCGGAAGAGTATTTCAAGGTGGTGCGGCCCAAGGTGCTCAAGGCGCGCATCGTCACGCCGGTGTTTGAAGACTGGAAGAACGGCCAGTACAAGATCATCTCGTTCTACGCGAAGCGTGCGCGTGGTCTGATGGCGCGCTACGCGATCGAGCATCGCATCACCGATCCGCGCAAGCTCAAGGCGTTCGATGTCGACGGCTATGCCTTTGCCGCTGCCGATTCCGACGACGAGCGCTGGGTCTTCCGCCGCAAGCTCACCTGATGACAGGATCCGACATGACTGCCAATCAACCGCACATTTCCAGCGCATTCGACAGCGGCGCCATCGAAATCGTCGATGTTGCCCGCGCCGATGCCATCCGCCTGCGCATTCGCCGCGATTCGCACGCTGATTTCATGCAGTGGTTCCACTTCCGCCTGCAAGGTGTGCGGGGCCAGGCCTGCAAGCTCGCACTGGAAAACGCCGGCGAATGCACCTATGCCTCCGGCTGGAAGGACTACCGCGCCGTCGCCTCGTACGACCGCGAGCATTGGTTCCGTGTCCCGACCCGCTACGACGGCAAGACGTTGACGATCGAGGTGACGCCCGAGCACGACAGCATCTGGTTTGCCTATTTCGAGCCGTATTCGGACGAGCGCCACCTTTCGCTCGTGGCCGCTGCGCAAACGAAACCCGGCGTGCGTACGCAGCGCTTGGGGCAAACGGTGCAGGGCCGCGACATGACGAGCATTACCGTCGGCGAACCCGGCCCCGGCAAGAAAAACGTGTGGATCATCGCGCGCCAGCATCCGGGCGAGACGATGGCCGAGTGGTTCGTCGAGGGCCTGCTCGCGCGTCTGACGCGCCAAGGCGTCTGGAGCGGCGATCCCGTCGGCCGTGTGCTTGCCGAGCGCGCCGTCTTCCATATCGTGCCGAACATGAATCCGGACGGCTCGTCGCTGGGGAACCTGCGCACCAATGCCGCGGGCGCAAACCTGAACCGCGAGTGGATGGAACCCGACGCGCAGCGCAGCCCCGAAGTGCTGGCGGTGCGCCAGGCCATCGAGCAAACCGGCGTCGATCTGTTCTTCGACATCCACGGCGACGAGGCGCTGCCTTATGTATTCGTGGCCGGTAGTGAAATGCTGCCAGGCTTTACCGACGCGCAGCGTGCGGATCAGGACCGCTTTGTCGCGGCGTTCCTCCGTGCTTCACCGGATTTCCAGACGCGATACGGCTACGAGGCCAGCAAGTACAACGAAGACGCGCTCAAGCTCGCCTCCAAGTACATCGGCCACACGTATGGCTGCCTGTCGTTGACGCTGGAAATGCCGTTCAAGGACAACGCCGACCTGCCCGACGCACGCGTGGGTTGGGACGGCGCCCGCAGCGCCGCATTGGGCGCGGCCATGCTGCAGGCGATCCTGGAGTATCTCGGCTGAAGATAAACGCCGCGCCGCCTCGGGTGGCGGCGCGTTGCGCTTAGTTGGAGGACGACTTCTTCGTCGTCTTCTTTGCCGTCGACTTGGCGGTGGATTTGCTTGCCGTGGTCGACTTGGTCTTGGCGGCGCCGCTGCCCTTGGCCGACTTGGCCGTCGCTTTTGTCGAGGCCTTGCCCGTGGCGGTGGTCTTGCCATGTGCTGCTGCACTGGTCGTGCAGCGATGGCCGCGGCGGCAGTGCGTGCGCGCTGTCGAAGAGGAGGGCGCGGCCGGCGCGGCGAATGGCTGACCGTTGGCGTCGAGCAGCTCATACGCCAGCATCATCCCTTCGTCATACCCGCAGCGCACGCGCACGGGTTCCCACTGGTCATTGCCCGTGCCGCGCTTGTGCACGGCGGCATTGAAGGTGATCACGCTCGACACCTTGATCGCACCTTGCTTGCTGGACGAGAAGCGCGAGTCCCATGGCTCGACCTTGGCCTGGTCGTTGGAAAGCGCACCGGTTGGCAGGCGGAACTGATCGAAATTGGTCGAGCGCGGAATGATCCAGCTCGCATGCGCAGCGCAGTCCGCCACGTCGGGGCGGGCACCTTCCGATTGAATCAGGCGGTCACGGGTTTGTGCGCGGTACTCGGACAGGCTCATCTTGTCCTTGGACGGCAGGTTGACCGTGGTGGTGCCGCTGTTGTCGGTCGAGCCGAAGACGATGGGCGGCGTGGTCGGGGCCGGCTGGATGGCCGGCTTGGCTTGTACGGCTGGGGTGCTTGGCGTGGCGTTGGTGGCCTGGGCCGACGCATCGGTCGGTTCAGTCTGCAAGTTGGAGCAGGCGGCCAGCAAAGCGACGACGCCGAGACAGAGTAGTTTGGGTCGCAACATCACGAGTGTTACAGGGTGTCGGCGTGGAAATCGCCATGATAGAGGAAAGCTCAGGACGAAAGTTCCTGCTAGTTACCCCAATGCGGCACATCGGGCGAATTTGCTGTAACAGCGCGTTACGGCACGGTGTTCGTTACCAAGCGATCATCATTGCTTGGTGAACAACCAGGCAAGCGACCATTCGTCGGTCCGGGCCTCGTAGCGAATGCCCTTGCGCATGGCCCACGTGGCGAGCTGGTGATGCGACGGGATGATCGCGTAGTCGGTCTGCGCAAAGCGCGCCGCGGTCTTGGCGGCCTGCTCGTGAGCCTGTTCGCTCGACACCGTCGAGAGCGACGTCTGTACCAGTTTGTCCAGCTCCGGATTGCTGTAGCGGCCCCAGTTCCACGAGCCGTAGCCGGTTTGCGCGTTGGGCGTGCCCAGGATGCTGCGCAGCGCCACATCCGCCGCCACCGAGCCCCAGCCGAGCATCATGAACGAGAACTCGCCCTGACGTGCGCGCGAGAAATACGCTGCCACCGGCAACGTTTCCACCTTCGTCTGGATGCCGATACGCGTGAGCAGCTGGGCGGTGGTCTGCGCGACCTGTGCATCGTTCAGATACCGGTTGTTGGTGGCGTGCAGCGTGAGCCCGAAACCGTCCGGGTAACCGGCCTCGGCAAGCAGTTTCTTGGCGCGCGCCGGGTCATATGCGATCGGCTTGCCGCCCGGATGCCCGAAGATCTGCGGCGACACGATGCTCGATGCCACGACGCCCTGGCCCTCCAGCACGCGGCTGACAATGGCATCGCGGTTGATGGCCAGCGCGATGGCCTCGCGCACGCGATGGTCCTTGAGCGGGTTCTTGGCGAGGGGCTTGCCGGCCTTGTCGGTCACGAACGGCGATGCATCGCGGCTCTGATCCATCTGCCAGAAAATCGTGCGCCACGACACCTGTTGTTCGAGGTGGAATTTCGGATCTTGCTTGATGCGGGGCACGTCCGCGGCCGGTACGGCCTCGACGACATCCACATCGCCCGAGAGCAGCGCGGCAGTGCGCGCCGCATTGTCGGTGATGATCTTGAACGTCACCTTGTCCCACTGCGGCACGCGGCCCCAGTAGTGCGGGTTCTTCTTCAGGACGATTTCCTGCCCGCGCGTGAAGTGGTCGAACAGGAACGGACCGGTGCCGATCATGGCGCGGCCAGCATCGAAGTCCGCCTGCGCCGCGTTGGCCACTTTCTTCGGGATGATGGGCAAGCTGTTCAGATCGTTGGGGATGCTCGCGTAATTGGGTGTCGACAACTTCAGCCGCACCGTCAGCGGATCGACGATCTGTACATCGGTGATCGATTTCGTATAGCTCGTGAACGGGCCTGGGCTGTTGGTGAGGCGTGCCGGACGCTCGATCGATGCCTTCACGTCTTCGCCGGTGAACGGCGTGCCGTCGCTCCACTTCACGTTGGGGCGGAGCTTGATCTCCCAGGTGTTGGCGTCGACGGGTTTCCACGAGGTGGCCAAGCCAGGCGTGTAGCGGCCGTTCTTGTCGAGGAAGACCAGCGACTCGAAGATGTGCAGCGCCATGGCGTTGTTGGGGCCGGCGTTGTTCCACTGCGGGTCCATCGACGTGACGTCGGCGGATAGGCCGATGCGCAGGTCGTCGGCGTGCGCGGCGAACGGCGCCGCGGCAGCCGCTGCCAGCGCACAGGCTGCGAGGTTGCGGATCAGGGCGCGGATGGGAACACACAAGAGGGCACGGGTTGTCATCGGGAGGCTCCTGGGGTTCGGCGGTGATGCCATGTGGCGGGAGACCGTCATTGTGCCGCAGCCCGGCGGGGCGCGTGCGACGCAAACCGACAATCAATATGAACGATCGCGGAGCAATAAAAAAGCCACCCGGAGGTGGCTTTGATCACGCGCGTCGCCCGTCAGTGGAACAGCGGCTGCTGGGTCGGCGCGTCTTCCGGCATTTCTGCGTGGACGATTTCGGCCGAGCGGTCTGCATAGAGCGGGGCGCCGCAGTCTTCGCAGTACTCGGGTTCGAAGAGCTGGCCGTGGCGGAAGATGTCTTCGATGCCGCAGGCGCGCAATTCATCGCAGATCTGCTCCAGCGGGCTGCCCGGTTCGCCTTCCGCGGTGACATCGGTGGCGCCGCCGTCGCGGCCGTAGACGGGCCAGACGATGCCGTAGATGAGGTCTTTCTCGCCGCGCACCGTGAAGGCCACGCGGTATTCCTCGATCTGCTCTTCACCGAACGCGCCGATGATCGCGCCGAAGCGATTGGCCGGCATATCCAGCGCGCCCTGCAGGTAATTGACGGCAGCGCGCACGGTCAGCGGGCGGATCTGCTTGTCGGATTCGCGGCAGGACAGGAAGAAGGCGTCGGGCAGGAGCAGGTCGAACTCGCAGCCGGGCATCAGCGTGGAGATGGTCGGCGTGACCTGTTCGCGCCATTGCTCCAGGCAGGCGGAGCGCTCTGCGTGGTGCTCCTTGGCGTCTTCCTGCCAGCGGAACAGCGCCTGGCCGTGCTGCGCCACGACGATCGCCACCAGGTAGCGAGGGTCGGCCAGGATCGGCGCCGTTTCCGGCATGTCGCGCAGTTCAACCTTGGCCGGCTGGCCCGACAGCGCATACGCGGCCAGCTTGTGCGTGAGCGCAAAGGTGTCGGAATGCGTGCGCGGCAGCTGATCGATGCTGTACAGGTAAGGGGCCAGCGCCACGCGGGCGTTGGAAGCCATCACATGCGCCTGCAGGTGTACCTGCAGCGTTTGCGCCATCTCGGGCTTGATGGTGCCCGACGGGATCATGTAGCGGGTGTGCGCCAGGATGGGCGCCGCGATCAGCAGCGCGTCATATTCGACGCCGCCCGAGCTCAGGATGGCCGATTCGGCGAGCGTCTCGGCCTGCTCGGCCAGCACGTCGGAGGCTTCCTCGTTGTGCTTGAAAAGATGGTCTAGCGCGGCGTCGAGCGCGGTCTGGCTGCCGTTCTTGAGCAGCCGGGAAAGACGTTCGGACAGCCTTTGTTCCCAATAGACGTCTTCGATGCGGCTGCCCGACGCGTCGAGCGCCAGCGCATCGGCCACCAGCCGTTCTGCATCGGGGGAAAGACGTTGGGGAGCCTTGGAGCGGAATCCTGCCATGCTGTGCCGTACCGTTCGTTGGAAGAATGAAGGGGCGTTATTTTACCCTTGTACGCTGCTGCGCGACGCCCATTGCGAAACCTGTCAGGCGAAAACCTTAAGGCTTGGCCGCAGGCGCCGAGGCTGCGGAGGCCGCGCTGCTTGCGCTCGCAGGTGCGGAAGCCGCTGCGGGTTCGGATGCAGCCGGCGTGCTGGCCGGTGCCGTATGCGTCTCGGCAACCGGCGCGGAAGCTGCCATTGGCGGAGGCGGGGGCACAGGCGCCGCTGCTACGGCGGGCGTTGCCGGGGCCGGGGCCTGGGCGTCGGTCTGCGGTGCCTTGAACAGGATGTAGAACACGGCAGCCGCCACGACGATGAAGGCAAGTACCACTTGGGCCATGGGTGCGGGACTCCAGCAATGAAACGGTCAGGCGAGGCCGGGCGGCGAGCGTGCCTCCAACGGGGCGGGCACATCACACGGCCGATTCGGCACACTGTACCAAAGCCTGCTTGCCGATTGGGGCATCGTCACCTTGTTTGATTTGGCAGGCAATAAAAAACCGGCTCCGAAGAGCCGGCTTTCGATCTGCACCTTCGCAGCGTGGTGGCTTGAAACTTAAGCCGCCAGCAGCTGGCGCAGCACGAACGGCAGGATGCCGCCGTGCTTGTAGTAATCCACTTCGATCGGCGTGTCGATGCGCAGCAGCACTTGCGCACGCGTGGTCTCGCCGTTGGCGCGATGGATGACCAGGGTGACGTCCTGTTGCGGCTTGATTTCGCCGTCGAGGCCCTCGATGTCGAAGGTTTCGTCGCCCACGATGCCCAGCGATTGCGCCGAGTCGCTGCCCTTGAACTGCAGCGGCAGCACGCCCATGCCCACCAGGTTCGAGCGGTGGATACGTTCGAAGCTGCGTGCGATCACGGCCTTCACGCCCAGCAGCTGCGTGCCCTTGGCGGCCCAGTCGCGCGAGCTGCCCGTGCCGTATTCTTCGCCGCCGAACACGACCGTCGGCGTGCCTTCGGCGATGTACTTCATGGCGGCGTCGTAGATCGACATTTGTTCGCCGCTCGGCTGGAACAGCGTCTCGCCGCCTTCCACGCGCGAACCGTCGGCCTTGGCGGGGATCATCAGGTTCTTGATGCGCACGTTGGCGAACGTGCCGCGCATCATCACCTCATGGTTGCCGCGGCGCGAACCGTAGCTGTTGAAGTCGGCCTTGAGCACGCCGTTGGCCAGCAGGTATTTGCCGGCGGGCGACGTTTCCTTGATCGAACCGGCCGGGGAGATGTGGTCGGTCGTCACGGAATCGCCGAACACGCCGAGTGCGCGGGCGCCCTTGACGGATGCCGAAGCAGCCGCCGGCGTCATGCCAAAGCCTTCGAAGAACGGCGGCTCGGCAATGTACGTCGACTTCGGCCAGTCGTAGACCTGGCCCTTCGTGCCCTTGACGTTGGCCCACAGCTTGGACGGCTTCTTGACCTGCTCGTAGTTCGTGCGGAACGTGTCGGCGTTCATCGCGAACTTCATCAGCTTGGCGATCTCGTCCGAGCTTGGCCAAATGTCGCCCAGATACACGTCCTTGCCATTCTTGCCCTTGCCGACCGGCTCGGTCATGAGGTCGCGCGTCACGTTGCCGGCGATCGCGTAGGCGACGACCAGCGGCGGCGAAGCCAGGAAGTTGGCGCGGATGTTCGGGTGGATGCGCGCTTCAAAGTTGCGGTTGCCCGACAGCACGGCGGCAGCAACGATGTCGTTCTTCACGATGGCTTCATTGAGTTCCGGCGTCAGATCGCCGGCGTTGCCGATGCACGTCGTGCAGCCGTAGGCCGTCACGCCAAAGCCAAGCTTTTCCAGATACGGCAGCAGGCCGGCGGCTTCCAGGTACTTCGTCACCACGCGGCTTCCCGGGGCGAGCGAGGTCTTGATGTGCGGCGCCACTTCCAGGCCGGCTTCGACGGCCTTCTTGGCCAGCAGGCCCGCTGCCAGCAGCACGCTCGGGTTTGACGTGTTCGTGCACGAGGTGATGGCCGCGATCAGCACGTCGCCGCTCTTCACGTCGACGCCGTTGGTGGTCGTGAAGGTCTTGTCGAGGTCTTCGGCTTTCTTGTTGAAACCGTTCTCCGCAACCGGCTTCGAGAACAGCGACGAGAACGTCGACTTCACGTTGCCGATTTCGATGCGGTCTTGCGGGCGCTTGGGGCCGGCCAGCGACGGGGCCACCGTACCCAGATCCAGCGTCAGCGTCTTGGTGTAGTCAATTTCGCCGGCCTTCGGCACGCCGAACAGCTTTTGCGCCTTGAAGTAGCCTTCGAACGCAGCGATTTCTTCCTGCGTGCGGCCCGTGCCCTTGAAGTAATCGATGGTCTTTTCGTCGACCGGGAAGAAGCCCATCGTGGCGCCGTATTCCGGAGCCATGTTGCCGATGGTTGCGCGATCCGGCAGCGACAGACTGGCCGTGCCTTCGCCGAAGAACTCGACGAACTTGCCGACGACCTTCTCCTTGCGCAGCATTTCGGTGATCGTGAGCACCAAGTCGGTGGCGGTGCAGCCTTCGCGCAGGCGGCCCTTCAGCTCAACGCCCACAACGTCCGGCGTCAGGAAGTACACCGGCTGGCCGAGCATGCCGGCTTCGGCCTCGATACCGCCCACGCCCCAGCCGACCACGCCGATACCGTTGATCATGGTGGTGTGGCTGTCGGTGCCGACCAGCGTATCCGGATAGAACACGCCGTCCTTCTTGTGCACGCCGCGCGCCAGGTATTCCAGGTTGACCTGGTGGACGATGCCGAAGCCCGGCTGCACCACGCCAAACGTGTCGAATGCCTGCATGCCCCACTTCATGAACTGGTAGCGCTCGTTGTTGCGCGAGAACTCCAGTTGCATGTTCAGGTCCAGCGCCTTCTTCTCGCGGAAGTGGTCAATCTGCACCGAGTGATCCACCACCAGGTCGACCGGCACCAGCGGCTCGATCTTCTTGGGGTTCTTGCCCATGCGCTCGGCCACGTTACGCATGGCGGCCAGGTCGGCCAGCAGCGGCACGCCGGTAAAGTCCTGCAGCACCACGCGAGCGACCACGAACGGGATTTCGTCGACGCGCTCGGCGTTCGGCTTCCAGTTGGCCAGTTGCGCGACGTGCTCTTCGGTCACCTTCTTGCCGTCGCAATTGCGCAGCACGGATTCCAGCACGATGCGGATCGACACCGGCAGGCGCTCGATCGCCACGCCCAGTTCCTTGCCCAGTTGCGGCAGGGAGTGGAACTTGCCGGTCTGGCCGCCGTTGATCTTAAATTCCTTGAGTGTATTTTTGAGATTGTGGGGCATGGCATGACTCCAAGGCTTGAGGATTGCGCGGGGTGCCGGGGCGCCCGTTGCGGATACATCAAATCGACAAAATCAAATCACGTACAAACCGACAAAACGCTTTGACCGGCACAGCTTCCGGCCGGTCGGGTACTCCGCCACGACACCGCCGAACGTCTTGCCGCCGTGGATGCGGGCGGTGGTGCCGTGGGCGATCGAACGCATTTTGGCGTCGTGGTCATTCCTGATGAAAGGCTGGTCTTCCTCGCGGGCCGCTTTCATGCGCAGCACATCGGTGCGCGGGCCGCGGGCGACGGTATCTTGCTGATCTTGGATGGCCTGACGGCCGAAGCGCGGTGTGCCGGGAGCCGCCGTACACGACGTGCCCGTCGGGGCATTCGGCAGGACGGTCCCAGGCACAAAAGGCCCAAGGCGCCCGGCGTATCCAGGCAAGGTCACATCGTCGACGATGACCTTGTCCGGATTCGTGCGGATGTTCGCAACCGGTGCGGACATGGGCGGTTCCTGTGGGCCTGTTGCGCGATAGCGCGTTATTGCTGGGCCGGTTGGGTCGTGCCCGGTGCCGGAGCGGGGGCCGGGGCGGGAGCCGCGCTGTCCGGCGTCATCAGCGGCAGGCCGGCCGGGGCGCGCAGGGCGCCGGCTTGCGTCGGGGCCGGTGCACCGGCAGCCATCTCGGCAGTCTGGCACTCGTCGGCCAGGCGGTGGCCTTCGTTGCGGTCGAACAGCATGGCCTTGGACGGGATCACCACCAGGTCCATGCCGGTCTTCTGGTCGAAGTAGCGGTCGGCGCCGGTGCGGGTCATCTGGCGCGGCAGCTGGTAGTTCTTGCCCTTCCAGTGCATCGTGATGATCTGGTCGCGGGCCATGTCGCCCTTGAGGTACAGCTCGTTGCCAAGCTCACACTTCCATTCGACGCCTTCCGGCTTGACGGCAGCAACAGGCGCGGCTTTCTTGGCGGCACGCTTCTTGGCCGGAGCCTTCTTGGCAGCCGGCTTGGCCGGGGCCTGGGCGGTTGCATATTGCGATGCAGCCAGCGAAAGAACGCCAGCACAGGCGCCCACGATGAATTTGTTCATAGGGTTTCCTTCGGTAAGACAGAGTGGGGGAGGCGGCTGCCAGGCCACGGAATGCCACGGCATTTCGCACACCGGCCGGTATTTTGACCGATTTGGACGCCGTGCCCAACGTTCTGTTACATGCTCGCCCGACCGCTCCGCCAAACGGGGGTGTCGCGCCAGCATCGGCACCGTTTTCCGGGTTGTTTCCGGGGCAAGTTATCCCGCAGTCTTGTCTTCCGTTCTCCTTGTTTGCGTTGGGATGGATGGGGGAGCGGGTCAACCGCGGTTCTGTGCGAACAGCGCGTCCAGCTTGGCTTCGTAGTCGTGGTAACCGATGCTGTCGTACAACTCCATGCGCGTCTGCATGGTGTCGACGACGTTCCGTTGCGTGCCATCGCGACGAATGGCAGCGTAGACGTTTTCCGCAGCCTTGTTCATCGCGCGGAATGCCGACAGCGGATACAGGATCATCGACACGCCGGCGGAGGCCAGCTCGTCGCGCGTGAACAGCGGCGTCTGGCCGAATTCGGTGATGTTGGCCAGCACCGGCACCTTCACCGCGTCGACGAACTTGCGGTACATCGACAGTTCCGTCATCGCCTCGGGAAAGATCGCGTCCGCGCCGGCTTCCACGCAGGCCACGGCGCGTTCCAGAGCGCGGTCGAACCCTTCCACGGCAAGCGCATCGGTGCGGGCCATGACGACAAAGTCGGCGTCGGTGCGCGCGTCGACGGCTGCCTTGATGCGATCGACCATCTCGTCCCTCGAGACGATTTCTTTGTTGGGCCGATGGCCGCAGCGCTTGGCGCCGACCTGGTCTTCGATGTGCATGGCCGCGGCGCCAAACTTGATGAGCGACTTGGTCGTGCGCGCCACATTGAAGGCGGAAGCGCCGAAGCCCGTGTCGACGTCCACCAGCAGCGGCACGTCACACACATCGGTGATGCGGCGGACGTCGGTCAGCACGTCGTCCAGCCCGGATATGCCGAGGTCAGGCAGGCCCAGCGAGCCTGCTGCCACGCCGCCGCCTGACAGGTAGATGGCGCGATAGCCGGCGCGCTTGGCCAGCAGCGCGTGGTTGGCGTTGATGGTGCCGACGATCTGCAGCGGCGATTCTTCGCCCAGCGCCTGGCGGAAGCGGGCGCCTGCGCTGGTTTGGGTGTTTGCCGTCATGGCGAATCTCCTCTCTATGCTCGTCACGCGAAGAACCGCGCGACGGCGTCGGCCGGCATTTCCACGCCGGTGGTGTGCGCGCGTTGCAGCACGGCCCACCAATAGCGATAGCTCGCGCGGTCATGCAGCCGGCCTTCGTGCTGGATCGGGCCCCACGAGGCATCCTGCGCAGCCGCAAGAATGGCGCCCGCGTGTGTCACTTCTTCGTGCGATGGGCGGAATGCGGAAACGATCGGCGCAATCTGGTCGGGATGGATGCTCCACTTGCGCAGATAGCCGAACTCGTTGCGGGCACGCGCGGCATCGGCGCCGGCGCGGTCCGGGTGCTTGATATCGGTGCTGACGTTGTGCGACGGCACCTTGCCGTGCGCGTGGCACGCGGCAGAAATCTCGGCAAGCGCGCGGCGGATCAGCGGATGTTCGAACTGCTCGGGCGAGCCCATCGCCGCGCCCGGAATCGCACCGTTGTGGGCGGAAACGAAATCCATGAGGCCGAAACTCAGGCATTCCACCTGCACCAGCGAGGCGATATCGAACACCTGTGCCAGCGCGCCATGCGTTTCGAT
The DNA here is from genome assembly GCF_958350185.1 of Ralstonia edaphi. Taxonomy (NCBI): domain Bacteria; kingdom Pseudomonadati; phylum Pseudomonadota; class Betaproteobacteria; order Burkholderiales; family Burkholderiaceae; genus Ralstonia; species Ralstonia edaphi. The sequence continues at coordinate 392,229 of NZ_CATWHI010000002.1, read as the reverse complement.
CAGCACGTGAATCGGCAGGTGCCTCGCAATGCCGGCCGCCTTGGCCGCCTGGTTGACGCGATCGGTCACGCGCGCCACTTCCACGACGTCACGTACCTTCGGCACGGTCACGTAGGCGAGGCGGCGGCCGGCAAGGCCGACCAGGATGTCGACGTCTTGCGTCCACGCATCGTGGTTCGGATCGTGGATGCGCACGCCAACGCGGTTGAAGCGGTTGTCGTCGCTGTTGATGAGCGCGGCGGCCAGTTCGGCATGCGCGCGTTCCTGGCCGACGGCGGCGCCGTCTTCGCAGTCAAACGTGATGTCGAAAACCGGGCCAAGGGTTTGTTGCAGGGCGAGCGACTTGCGCATCAGTTTTTCTGCGCCTGCGTAGTGGTCGCAGACCGGCAGCTGGGCCGGCAGGGCATCGTCCTGGAACAAAACCTCGGTGGGGTGCACGGGGTGGTATCGGTTGGGCGGCGCGGTAACGCCTGCGTTTTGTTCGAAATGCAGATGTAAAAAAACCGGAGGGTTCGCTGCCGATCCGCTCCGGTTTCTTCTTTTAGATCATGCGGATCACAGCAGATGCTGCACGCCCGCACGCTCGCCTTCCAGCTCGTCGAGCGTGATCTTGATCTTGCCTTGGCTGTACTCGTCGATTTCCAGGCCTTCGACGATCTTGTACTTGCCGTTTTCCGTGGTGACCGGGAAGCCGAACATCACGTCCTTCGGAATGCCGTATTCGCCGTTCGACGGGATGCCCATCGTGACGATCTTGCCGTTGCTGCCGAGCACCCAGTCACGCACGTGGTCGATGGCGGCGTTGGCAGCCGAAGCAGCCGACGACAGGCCGCGCGCTTCGATGATGGCGGCGCCGCGCTTGCCAACGGTCGGCAGGAACACGTCGTTGTTCCACACCGGGTCGTTGATCATGTCCTTGACGCTCTTGCCGTCGATCGTGGCGTAGCGGTAGTCGGCGTACATCGTCGGGCTGTGGTTGCCCCACACGAACAGCTTTTCGATGCTCGACACCGGCTTGCCGGTCTTGGCGGCGATCTGCGACAGGGCGCGGTTGTGGTCCAGGCGCAGCATGGCGGTGAAGTTCTCGCGCGGCAGGTCCGGCGCCGACTTCATGGCGATGTAGGCGTTGGTGTTGGCCGGGTTGCCGACCACCAGCACCTTGACGTTGCGCGAGGCAACGGCGTTCAGTGCCTTGCCTTGCGCCGTGAAGATCTGGGCGTTGGCCGACAGCAGGTCTGCACGTTCCATGCCCGGACCGCGGGGGCGGGCGCCCACCAGCAGGGCCACGTCGACGTCCTTGAACGCGGTCATCGGGTCGGAGTGGGCTTCCATGCCGGCCAGCAGCGGGAAGGCGCAGTCTTCGATCTCCATCATCACGCCCTTGAGCGCCTTCTGGGCCTTCTCATCGGGGATTTCCAGCAGTTGCAGGATGACGGGTTGATCCTTGCCCAGCATTTCGCCGGCAGCGATGCGGAACAGCAGGGCGTAACCGATCTGTCCAGCAGCGCCGGTCACTGCGACGCGCATGGGTGCTTTTGCCATGAGAACTCTCCAAACGGTAGTGAAAGCGGATCGCACTGCGTGCGGCGCGCATCCCGGCGGGATGTCGGTGCAGCCTCGCAGGCATTGCCGGCAACGGTCGGCGCCTCGTGGGCGGTCGGCTCAGAATCGGCAAGAGCCTCGCAGTTTACTGCGTCCGCATGACGATGTGGAAACACACGTGCGATTGACCTTGGCGTCGTCGTGGCGTGTGTGTGGGCCGTCGCCCGGAACAGGCGCGAGTGTAGGTCGGGCCTCGCCGGAAAGTCAATGAATCTTCTGTCTTATATAAGACATAAGACATTCTATAAACGGGCTGGACGCCTTTGTCGCTTTTGTGGTGAAATCGGCGGTTATGTCGAGCACACCAAGCCCTCTATCCGCTGCGATGCCGCCTTCAAGCGGCGAAGGCGGCGCATCGCCCGCTTCTGCGGGCGGCGCGGGCGGCTCTCCCACGTTCAGTCCGCTGTATCAGCAGATCAAGACGCTGATCCTGCAAAGCTTGCAGGCGGGCGAGTGGAAGCCCGGCGAGATGATTCCCAGCGAAATGGAATTGGCCGCCCGCTACAAGGTCAGCCAGGGGACCGTGCGCAAGGCGATCGACGAATTGGCAGCCGAAAACCTCGTCGCGCGGCGCCAGGGCAAGGGCACCTTCGTTACCACGCACTACGAAGAAGGGGTGCAGTTCCGTTTCTTGCGCCTGATGCCGGAGCAGGGCGAACAGCACTATCCCAGCAGCCGTGTGCTGGAGTGCAAGCGCATGCGTGCCCCGGCCGAAATCGCGCGCCTGCTCGAGCTCAAGGCCGGCGACAGCGTCGTGCAGATCCGTCGCATCCTGTTCTTTTCGGGTGAGCCCACTGTGCTGGAAGAAATCTGGCTGCCGGGCGCCAGCTTCAAAGGGCTGACAGCTGAAAAGCTGACCGAGTGGAAGGGCCCGATGTACGCGTTCTTCGAGGCTGAATTCGGTGTGCGCATGTTGCGCGCCACCGAACGCCTCCGGGCAGTAGCTGCCGACGCGACCACGGCGGAGCTGCTGTCGGTGGCTGCAGAATCGCCGCTGCTCTCGGTGGAGCGCGTGTCGCATACGTTCGGCGATAAACCGGTGGAGATACGCCGTGGCCTGTACGTCACGACCCGGCATTACTACCAGAACGAACTGAATTGACGACCCGCCGCCAGGCCCGTTTTGTGCGGCCCTGTGATGCTTCGGTGGGTCTTGGTTTGTGCGTCGCGCAACAGCGTATTGCGCGTCATGAATGCAGCATAGAGAGGACAATCGGCCCCCGTATCACGCCACTGGCAGGCGAGGGCAGGAAGCACAAAAGTGGAGCGCGTCGCATGGAATTAATGGTGCGCTGCGCAACAAAAGCGCGCTAGAATCTCGCGGATTTGTGCAAAGCTGTTTTGTTTGTTGATTAGCCAATTGGGGTCTGACCATGGCAGAAGCCATCAAGAAAGCCAGGCCGGTATACAGGAACATCGGTTTGGGCGATATCGCCCGCTACCGCTTGCCCTGGGCCGGTAAGGTGTCCATCTTGCACCGTGCCAGCGGTGCGTTGATGTTCCTTCTTCTTCCGTTCGTGCTGTACTTGTTCGAACAAAGTCTCACATCGGAAATCAGTTTCGCCAAGTTTTCGGCGCTTCTGTCCAACGGCTTCGCCAAGGTCGTCATCCTCGCGCTCATTTGGGCCTACCTGCACCATTTCTGCGCCGGCGTTCGCTACCTGATCCTCGATCTGCATATCGGCATCGACAAGGCCTCGGCCTCGAAGTCGGCTGTGAGCGTGCTGATCGTCAGCCTGCTGCTGACCGTCGTGTTCGGCGCCAAGCTGTTCGGCCTGTTCTGAGGAGTCCCAGATGGCAAATAACAATATTGGTCCCAAGCGCCTCGTTGTCGGCGCGCACTACGGCCTGAAGGACTTCCTGGCGCAGCGCGTCACCGCCGTGATCATGGCGGTGTACACCGTCGTGCTGCTGGCGGCGTTCCTGCTCTCGAAAGACACGTCGTACCAAAGCTGGGCCGGCCTGTTCTCGAACCAGTGGATGAAGATGTTGACGTTCCTGGCGTTCGTGTCGCTCACGTATCACGCCTGGATCGGTGTCCGCGACATCTGGATGGACTACGTGAAGCCCGTGGCAGTGCGTTTGACGCTGCAAGTGTTGACGATTCTGTGGCTCGTCGGTTGTGCGGGCTACGCAGCTCAGATTCTCTGGAGGGTTTAAGACATGGTCGCAGTCAAGACTGGGCTGCCGCGCCGCAAATTCGACGTCGTGATCGTCGGTGCGGGCGGTTCGGGCATGCGCGCATCGCTGCAGCTGGCAGAAGCCGGCCTCTCCGTGGCCGTGCTATCCAAGGTTTTTCCCACCCGCTCGCACACCGTCGCGGCGCAGGGGGGTATCGGTGCTTCGCTGGGCAACATGAGCGAAGACAACTGGCACTATCACTTCTACGACACCGTCAAGGGTTCCGACTGGCTCGGCGACCAGGACGCGATCGAATTCATGTGCCGCCAGGCGCCGAACGTGGTCTATGAACTGGAACACTTCGGCATGCCGTTCGACCGCAACGCCGACGGCACCATCTACCAGCGTCCGTTTGGCGGTCACACGTCGAACTATGGCGAGAAGCCGGTGCAGCGTGCCTGCGCCGCGGCCGACCGTACCGGCCACGCACTGCTGCACACGCTGTATCAGCGTAACGTGCGGGCCAAGACCCACTTCTTCGTCGAATGGATGGCGCTGGATCTGATCCGCGATCAGGACGGCGACGTTCTGGGCGTGACGGCGCTCGAAATGGAAACCGGCGAGGTCTACATCCTCGAAGCCAAGACGACGCTGTTCGCCACGGGCGGTGCAGGCCGGATTTACGCAGCTTCCACCAACGCCTTCATCAACACCGGTGACGGCCTGGGCATGGCAGCGCGCGCAGGCGTCCCGCTGGAAGACATGGAGTTCTGGCAGTTCCACCCGACCGGCGTGGCCGGCGCGGGGGTGCTGATCACGGAAGGCGTGCGCGGCGAAGGCGGCATCCTGCGTAACAAGGATGGCGAGCGCTTCATGGAGCGCTATGCCCCGACGCTGAAGGATCTGGCGCCGCGTGACTTCGTGTCGCGCTCGATGGACCAGGAAATCAAGGAAGGCCGCGGCTGCGGCCCGAACGGCGACTACGTGCTGCTCGACCTGACCCACGTCGGCGCCGAGACCATCATGAAGCGTCTGCCGTCGATTCGCGAGATTGGCCTGAAGTTCGCCAACGTCGACGCCATCAAGGAACCGATTCCGGTGGTGCCGACCATCCACTACCAGATGGGTGGCATCCCGACGAACTATCACGGCCAGGTCGTGGTGCCGAAAAACGGCAACCCGAACGAGGTCATCAACGGCTTCTACGCGATCGGCGAATGCTCGTGCGTGTCGGTGCACGGCGCCAACCGCCTGGGCACGAACTCGCTGCTCGACCTGGTGGTGTTCGGCCGTTCGGCGGGCAACCACATCATTGCGCAGAACCTGAAGAACCGCGAGCACAAGCCGCTGCCGGCCGATGCTGCAGACCGCGCGCTGTCGCGCCTCGCCAAGCTCGATTCGTCCAGCTCGGGTGAATACGCGCAGGACGTCGCCAACGACATCCGCCGCAACATGCAGTCGCACGCTGGCGTGTTCCGTACGCAGAAGCTGATGGATGAAGGCGTCGAGCGCATCATGGAAGTGGCCGAGCGCGCTGGCAACATCCACCTGAAGGACAAGTCCAAGGTGTTCAACACCGCGCGCGTCGAAGCGCTGGAAGTGGCCAACCTGGTGGAAGTGGCAAAGGCGACGATGGTGTCGGCCGCCGCCCGCAAGGAATCGCGTGGTGCCCATGCCCACAGCGACTTCCCGAACCGCGACGACGAAAACTGGATGAAGCACTCGCTGTGGTACAGCGAAGGCAACCGCCTCGACTACAAGCCCGTGCAGTTGAAGCCGCTGTCGGTGGAATCGGTGCCGCCCAAGGCGCGTACGTTCTAACGGATAAGAAGGGCCCACAAAAATGAAGCGTATTTTTGAAGTCTATCGCTACGATCCGGACAAGGACGCAGCACCCCGCATGCAGACCTACGAGGTCGAACTCGACGGTCACGAGCGCATGCTGCTCGACGCGCTGGTCAAGCTGAAGAAGCTGGACGAGTCGATCGCGTTCCGTCGTTCGTGCCGTGAAGGCGTGTGCGGCTCCGACGCCATGAACATCAACGGCAAGAATGGTCTGGCCTGCCTGACCAACATGCGTGAGCTGCCCGAGAAGATCGTGCTGCGTCCGCTGCCGGGGCTGCCCGTGGTGCGCGACCTCATCGTCGACATGACGCAGTTCTTCAACCAGTACCACTCGATCAAGCCGTACCTGATCAACGACGAGCCGCCGCCGGAGAAGGAGCGTCTGCAGTCGCCGGAAGAGCGTGAAGAGCTTGACGGCCTGTACGAGTGCATTCTGTGCGCAAGCTGTTCGACGTCGTGCCCGTCGTTCTGGTGGAACCCGGACAAGTTCGTCGGCCCGGCCGGTCTGCTGCAGGCGTATCGTTTCATCGCTGACAGCCGCGACCAGGCCACCAGCGAGCGTCTGGACAATCTGGAAGATCCGTACCGCCTGTTCCGCTGCCACACCATCATGAATTGCGTCGATGTGTGCCCGAAGGGTCTGAACCCGACCAAGGCCATCGGCAAGATCAAGGAATTGATGGTGCGTCGCGCGGTGTAAGGCGCGAGTCAGGGCACTTTGGCATTGTGTGTCGCCGGAGCGGTTTCTCCGGCGACGCATTTTTAGGAAGTATGGTTGCTGTGAACACTCCGACGTTCTCCCATCAGTCCGATCCGCACAAGCGTGCCCGTTTGCGCTGGCGTGCCCGACGCGGCCTGCTTGAGAACGACATCATCGTCGAGCGCTTCTTCAACCGCTACGAGACGGAACTGTCAGACGACGACGTTGCCGCACTCTCGCAGTTGTTCGAGTTGCCCGACAACGACCTGATGGATCTCCTGCTTGCACGCAAGGAGCCGGAGGGCGAACTCGACGTGCCCCACATTCAGCACGTCCTGACCTTGCTGCGCTCGGTCTGAACCGGCGCGCGAGAGGTTGCCGCAAGACGAATCGGTCCAGCCGCCCCCGGCCGGCGCCCCTTGATCCGTCTGGCGGGAGTCTCCCGACTTCATTTTTATAAACAGCAGAGAAGGAAACCGACATGACGCCGTCCGAAGTGAAAGCCACCCTATCGTTTTCCGATGGCTCGCCCAGCGTCGAGCTGCCGATCTACAAGGGCACGGTTGGCCCGGACGTGATCGACATCCGCAAGCTGTACGGTCAGACGGGCAAGTTCACGTACGACCCCGGCTTCATGTCGACCGCGTCGTGCAATTCCAAGATCACCTACATCGATGGTGACAAGGGTGAGCTGCTGTACCGCGGCTACGCCATCGACGATCTGGCCAGCAAGTGCGATTTCATGGAAATCTGCTACCTGCTGCTGAAGGGCGAGCTGCCCAACGCCAAGCAGAAGGAAGAGTTCAACCATGTGGTGACGAATCACACCATGGTGCACGAGCAGATGCAGTTCTTCCTGCGCGGTTTCCGTCGTGACGCCCACCCGATGGCCGTGCTGACGGGCCTCGTTGGTGCCATGAGCGCGTTCTATCCGGACGCTGCCAACATCAACGACCCGCGCGAGCGTGAAATCTCGCAGATCCGCCTGATCGCCAAGCTGCCGACGCTGGTGGCCATGGCATACAAGTACAACATCGGCCAGCCGCTCATCTATCCGCAGAACGACCTGTCGTACACCGGTAACTTCATGCGCATGATGTTTGCCACGCCGTGCGAAGAATACAAGGTGAACCCGGTGCTGGAAAAGGCACTGGACCGCATCTTCATCCTGCATGCAGACCACGAGCAGAACGCCTCGACGTCGACGGTGCGTCTGGCAGGCTCGTCGGGCACCAACCCGATCGCTGCCATCGCTGCCGGTATCGCCTGCCTGTGGGGCCCGGCGCACGGCGGCGCGAACGAAGCTGCGCTGAACATGCTGGAAGAAATCGGTACCGTCGACAAGGTGCCCGAGTTCATCAAGCAGGTGAAGGACAAGAACAGCGGCGTGCGCCTGATGGGCTTCGGCCACCGCGTGTACAAGAACTACGACCCGCGCGCCAAGCTGATGCGCGAAACCTGCCACGAAGTGCTGAACGAGCTGGGTCTGCATAACGACCCGCTGTTCAAGCTGGCGATGGAGCTGGAAAAGATCGCCCTGGAAGACGAATACTTCGTCAGTCGCAAGCTGTACCCGAACGTCGACTTCTACTCGGGCATCGTGCAACGCGCGCTGGGCATCCCGACCTCGATGTTCACCTGTATCTTCGCGCTGGCCCGCTCGGTGGGCTGGATCTCGCAATGGGAAGAGATGATCACCGATCCGGAATACAAGATCGGCCGTCCGCGCCAGCTGTTCAACGGCGCAGCCACCCGCGAAGTGCCGTCGATCGACAAGCGCTAAGCAGGCTATTCGCCGTGCAGAAACCCCGCCCGGGAAACCGGCGGGGTTTTTTGTTGCGCGCCGTCTGAGGTGCCGGGAAAGGGCCTTCGCGAAATGGCGAAACCCCCTTTCGCCAGTGACGTCCGGCACCGAATGCACTGGGTGGCATAATCGATCACTCCCCACGAAACAGCTCGCGCAGCGGCCCTGAATTTCAAAAAAGGGCGCGTTGTGTACGGATCGCATCATGGCCAAGACGCTCTACGACAAACTTTGGGACGATCACGTCGTTCATACCGAAGAAGACGGCACGACCGTCCTCTACATCGATCGTCAACTGCTGCACGAAGTGACGAGCCCGCAGGCGTTCGAGGGCCTGAAGATGGCCGAGCGTCCGGTGTGGCGCATCAGCGCCAACCTGGCCGTGTCGGATCACAACGTTCCGACCACCGACCGCTCGCACGGCATTGCCGACCCGGTTTCCAAGCTCCAGGTCGACACGCTCGATGCCAACTGCGACAGCTACGGCATCACGCAATTCAAGATGAACGACAAGCGTCAGGGCATCGTGCACGTGATCGGGCCGGAGCAGGGCGCGACGCTGCCGGGCATGACGGTGGTCTGCGGTGACTCGCACACCAGCACGCACGGCGCATTCGGCGCGCTCGCGCATGGCATCGGCACGTCGGAAGTCGAGCACGTGCTGGCCACGCAAACGCTGCTCGCGAAGAAGAGCAAAAACATGCTCGTGAAGGTGGAAGGCACGCTGCCACGTGGCTGCACCGCCAAGGACATCGTGCTTGCCATCATCGGCAAGATCGGTACGGCCGGTGGTACGGGCTACGCGATGGAATTCGGCGGCTCGGCCATCCGTGCGCTGTCCATGGAAGGCCGCATGACGGTCTGCAACATGGCAATCGAAGGCGGCGCACGTGCCGGCATGGTCGCGGTCGACGATGTCACGCTCGAATACATCAAGGGCCGCCCGTTCGCGCCGCAGGGCGTCGAGTGGGAGCAGGCCATCGCCTACTGGCGCACGCTGCATTCTGACGAGGGTGCGCATTTCGATCAGGTGGTCGAGCTGCGTGCGGAAGAGATTCGCCCGCAGGTGAGCTGGGGCACGTCGCCGGAAATGGTGGTCAGCATTGAAGACCGCGTGCCGGATCCCGACAAAGAGAAAGACCCGAACAAGCGCAACGCCATGGAGCGCGCGCTCGAATACATGGGCCTGCAGCCGAACGTCGCCATCAGCGACATCAACATCGACAAGGTCTTCATCGGCTCGTGCACCAACAGCCGGATCGAAGACATGCGCGCCGCGGCGTGGGTCGTGCAGAAGCTGGGCAAGCGCATTGCCTCGAACGTGAAGCTGGCGATGGTCGTGCCGGGCTCGGGCCTCGTGAAGGAGCAGGCCGAGCGCGAAGGGCTCGACAAGATTTTCAAGGCGGCAGGCTTTGAGTGGCGCGAGCCGGGCTGCTCGATGTGTCTCGCCATGAACGCGGACCGCCTCGAGCCGGGCGAGCGCTGCGCGTCGACGTCCAACCGCAACTTCGAAGGCCGTCAGGGCGCGGGCGGCCGCACCCACCTGGTAAGCCCTGCGATGGCCGCTGCGGCTGCGCTGGAAGGCCACTTCGTCGACGTGCGCAAGCTCGCTTGAGCGGCAGGATAGAGAGAGCAATCATGGAACAATTCACCATCCACACCGGCCTCGTGGCCCCGCTCGACCGCGAGAACGTCGACACCGACGCCATCATTCCGAAGCAGTTCCTCAAGTCGATCAAGCGCACCGGCTTCGGCCCGAACCTGTTCGACGAGTGGCGCTACAAGGACGTGGGCGAGCCCGGCCAGGACAACAGCAAGCGACCGCTGAATCCGGACTTCGTGCTGAACCAGCCGCGTTACAAGGGCGCCTCGGTGTTGCTGGCGCGCAAGAACTTCGGCTGCGGCAGCTCGCGTGAGCACGCACCGTGGGCGCTGCAGCAGTACGGCTTCCGCGCCATCATCGCGCCGAGCTTTGCCGACATCTTCTTCAATAACTGCTTCAAGAACGGCCTGCTGCCGATCGTGCTGACGGAGTCGCAAGTCGACCATCTGTTCAACGAGACGCAAGCCTTTACGGGCTACCAGCTGACCGTCGATCTGGACAAGCAGGTCGTCGTCACGCCGGGCGGCACGGCATATCCGTTCGACATCACGGCGTTCCGAAAATACTGCCTGCTCAACGGCTTCGACGACATCGGCCTGACCTTGCGCTACGCCGACCAGATCAAGGCTTACGAAGCACAGCGCCTGGCCAAGATGCCGTGGCTCGCACACAAGCTCGTCGGCTGAGCGGATACCAGAACAACAAGGACAACCACATGACCAAGATTGCAGTGTTGCCGGGTGACGGCATTGGCAAGGAAATCGTCGCCGAGGCCGTGAAGGTGCTCAAGGTGCTGGGCCAGTCGTTCGAGATGGAATTCGCGCCCGTCGGCGGCGCCGGCTACGAGGCGAAGGGCCATCCGCTGCCGGAAGACACGCTCAAGCTCGCCAAGGAAGCTGATGCCATTCTTTTCGGCGCCGTGGGCGACTGGAAGTACGACACGCTGGCGCGCGAACTGCGCCCGGAGCAGGCCATCCTGGGCCTGCGCAAGCACCTGCAGCTGTTCGCCAATTTCCGTCCGGCGATCTGCTATCCCGAACTGGCCGGCGCGTCGAGCCTGAAGCCGGAGATCGTGTCCGGTCTCGATATCCTGATCGTGCGCGAACTGACCGGCGACATCTACTTCGGCCAGCCGCGGGGCGTGCGTGCCGCACCGGACGGTGTGTTCGCCGGCGCCCGCGAAGGTTTCGACACCATGCGCTACGCCGAGCCGGAAATCCGCCGCATCGCGCACGTCGCGTTCCAGGCTGCCGCCAAGCGCGGGAAGAAGCTGTGCAGCGTCGACAAGGCCAACGTGCTGGAGACGTTCCAGTTCTGGAAGGACATCGTCACCGACGTGCACAAGGAATACCCGGAAGTCGAGCTGTCGCACATGTACGTCGACAACGCGGCCATGCAGCTCGTCAAGGCGCCGAAGAACTTCGACGTGATCGTCACCGGCAACATGTTCGGCGACATCCTCTCGGATGAGGCAGCCATGCTGACCGGCTCGATCGGCATGCTGCCGTCGGCGTCGCTCGATGCGAACAACAAGGGCCTGTATGAGCCGTCGCACGGCTCCGCGCCGGACATCGCGGGCAAGGGCGTTGCCAACCCGCTGGCGACGATCCTGTCGGCCGCGATGATGCTGCGCTACTCGCTGAACAAGGCCGAGCAGGCCGATCGCATCGAAACCGCCGTCAAGAAGGTGCTGGCGCAGGGCTACCGGACCGGCGACATCCTGACGCCGGGTTGCAAGCAGGTCGGCACTGTCGAGATGGGCGACGCGGTCGTGGCTGCCTTGTAAATCAAAACAGGCGTTGCGGTGCCGTCACATGCGGTACCGCAATCGTCGTTTTTTCGGCGGACACATGCTGCAGTGCATTGTGTGACCGCCAAATCGTGTATATTTTTGCAGATGATCTCGATCGCGCTCCCCGTCCTCGTACTGGGCATTCTGGGCACCCTGGCTATCGCCGCCAGGGGCACCGCCGCGCGCGCTCGCATGACGCCTGTCGAGATTCGCACGACCACGAAAATCATTACCAAAAAAACGATCTCGTAGATCGTCCGTCGTGCCCGTTCGCCTTCCCCGCGCGGTCACGCCGGGCGACCGAGGCGGGGAAAATCACTAGAGGTTCACAATCATGAAGGTAGGTCTCGTCGGTTGGCGCGGCATGGTCGGTAGCGTGCTGATGCAGCGCATGCAGGAAGAAAAGGATTTCGACCTGATCGACACCGTGTTTTTCAGCACCAGCAACGCTGGCGGCAAGGCACCCGCATTCGCCAAGACGGATGCGCCTCTGGCCGACGCCAACGACATCGAAGCACTGAAGGCCTGCGACACGATCATCACGTGCCAGGGCGGTGACTACACGACCGAAGTCTTCCCGAAGCTGCGCGCTGCAGGCTGGAACGGCTACTGGATCGACGCCGCCTCGACGCTGCGCATGGAAGACGACGCCGTGATCGTGCTGGACCCCGTCAACCTGTCGCTCATCAAGAATGCGGTGGCGGCTGGCACAAAGAACTTCATCGGCGGCAACTGCACCAACTCCATCTTGCTGATGGGCGTGGGCGGCCTGTTCCGCGAAGATCTGGTCGAATGGGTCAGCTCGATGACCTACCAGGCGGCTTCGGGCGGTGGTGCGAACCACATGCGCGAACTGCTCAAGGGCATGGGCGTGATCCACGGCGCCGTGGCCGATGAGCTGGCCAATCCGGCTTCCGCCATCCTGGACATCGACCGCAAGGTTGCCAAGACGATCCGCGAAGACGTGCCGACGGAGTTCTTCCCGGCGCCGCTGGCCGGTGGCCTGATCCCGTGGATCGACAAGCAGCTCGACAACGGCCAGTCGAAGGAAGAGTGGAAGGGCCAAGCCGAGGTCAACAAGATCCTGGGCACGGCGCAGACGATTCCGGTCGATGGCCTGTGCGTGCGGATCGGCGCAATGCGCTGCCACAGCCTGGGGCTGACGCTCAAGCTCAAGCGCGACCTGCCGCTCGAAGAGATCGAACAGATCATCCGCTCGGGCAATCCTTGGGTGAAGTGGGTTCCGAACGATCGCAGCATCACCGAGAAGGAGCTGACGCCGGCTTCCATTACCGGTGGCCTGCAAATCGGCGTCGGCCGCGTGCGCAAGCTGAACATGGGGCCGGAGTATGTCAGCGCCTTCGTGATCGGTGATCAGCTCCTGTGGGGCGCTGCCGAGCCGCTGCGCCGTACGTTGCGTATCCTGCTGGGCAAGTGATTCGGGCTTTGCTTTCGTTGTCGGGCCGGGCATCGGCGGTCGTCGTTGCGGCTTGACAACAGAAAGTGCGCTTTTTCTGCCAACGCCGCGCGGCCTGCGCGGCGTTGTGCCATCTGGACGCCCACGCTCTGTAACGTTGGTACACAATAGCGGCCGGAACGCCGTCCGCCCATTCGTGGGGTGGACGGGGCACGGGGAAGGGTTAGCGCCACATGAAGCACGCGCATTCCGGGGGGTACGTCGGGTGCTTCAGAATCTCGCCAATTGTGTCGTTTTCATCAAAATTGACGGCGGTTCTTAACCAGCACTTCACTTTTTGGGTGAACTTGCTGCGCTAACTCGTTGATGTTAAGTTCGTTTGCACATTAAAAGATAACGGAGTCGAAGGTGAGGGTGAGCCAATACCGCCGGAGAGAATCGTCCCATCGCAGTCCTCGCTGGTCGGCCGTCGCGTTTGCTGCGGCGAGCCTGCTGTTGATCCAGCCTGCTGCGCAAGCGGCCGGTTTCGGCGCGCTGCACGTGCGTTCCAGCCTCGGCCAGCCGCTGCAGGCCGAGATCGATCTGACCGGCGTGACGCCCGAAGAGGCGCAAAATCTGGTCGCCAAACTGGCTGCGCCAGATGCGTATTCGCGGGCTGGGCTGACTTACAACCCGATCGTCTCCTCGCTGCGTGCCTCGCTGGAACGCCAGTCGAATGGCAACTACGTTGTGCGTCTGCGCTCGACGCAGCCCGTCGCCGAGCCGTTCGTTGATGTTCTGGTTGACCTGAACTGGGCGAGCGGCCACGTTTCGCGCGCCTATACGTTCCTGCTGGACCCGGTCGGCTCCAGCAATACCGCACAGAATTTCGCGCCGACGCCGGTTGTGCAGGCCACGACGCCGGGTGCCGCTGAATCGGCGCCTGCTGCTTCGACCGCCCAACCGCAAGCGGCAGCTTCGACTCCAACTGCGCCGGCACCGACCCGCCAGCCTCGCGCCGCTCGCCAAGCCTCGCGCGCTCAGCAAGCCGCTCCCGCAGCCGCCGCACCGGACGCTACCCCGGGCGGCTCGTACACCGTGCAGCGCGGCGATAGCCTGTACGACGTGGCATCGACGGCCGCTCAAGGTCAGGAGGCCGTGTCGCTCGACCAGATGCTGCTGGCGCTGTACCGCAACAACCCCAACGCCTTCATTGGCGGCAACATCAACCGGCTGCGTACCGGCTCGGTGCTGAAGGTGCCGTCGCAGGCCGAAGCGCAGAAAACGCCAGCGCGTGAAGCGCGCCGCGAAGTCATTGCGCAAACGTCTGGCTTTGCCGGCTACCGCAACCGCCTGGCAACGGCAGCTGAAGCCAACGCAGCCACGGACACCGATTCCGCCCGCCAGCAGAGCGGCAGCGTGTCGGCCCGCGTGCAGGATCAGGCCACGCCGGCTGCCAGCGCTCGTGACGAACTGCGTCTGTCCAAGGCAGACCGTACCGGCAAGGCTGGTGCGGCAGCCGCCCGCGACGAGGAACTCGTCGCCAAGGAGCGCGCGCTCAAGGAAATGGAATCGCGCGTTGCGCAGTTGGAGAAGAATCTCTCCGACATGCAGCGCCTGGTCGAATTGAAGAACGCTGAGCTGGCCAAGGCCGCCAGCGCCGCCAAGCCTGCCGCTGGTGCTGCGCCGTCGACTGCCGCGCCTGCAGTGGCTGCGGCCAATGCGCCGGCTCCCGCGCCGGCATCGTCAGCGCCGGCTCCTGCTGCCGCTGCACCGGCAGAGACGGCTGCTGCTGCACCGGCTTCCTCGACGACGGCTGCGACGGCAGCTTCCGCGCCGGAAGCGGCGTCGGCGCCGGTGGCGGCAGCCTCGGCACCGCAGGCTGCCAGCGCACCGGTAGCCGCTGCGTCGGCGCCAGCTGCCGCGCCGAAGAAGGCGCCTGTAGTGGTGGCCCCGCCGCCGCCGATCCAGGAGGAATCCTTCTTCTCGTCGCTGCTGGCCAATCCGATGGCTCTGGGCCTGGGCGGCCTGGTGGTCGCCCTGCTGGGTGGCTTGGTGGTGTATCGCCGTCGTCAGCAGAAACCCGAGCAGGCACATGGCTTCCAGGACAGCCTGCTGTCACAGGAAAGCACGGTGATGGCTGGGGCCAACTCGCTGTTTGGTGCAGCCGGCGGTCAAAGCGTCGACACCTCGCAGCACAGCGTGTTCGGTGCGGACTTCCGCATTGGCGGCGGCAACGAGAGCAACGAGGTCGATCCGATCGCCGAAGCCGATGTCTACATCGCCTACGGCCGCGACGTACAAGCCGAAGAAATCCTGCGCGAGGCACTGGAACAACATCCGGAGCGCCAAGCCATTCGCCTGAAGTTGATGGAAATTTACGCCAATCGTCAGGACGCTCACGGCTTCCAGACGATTGCTGAAGAGATGCTGGCGCAAGTTGGCGCGTCCTCGCCGGAATGGGCGGAGGCTGCCGCAATGGGCCGCAAGTTTGATCCGGCCAACCCGCTGTATCTGACGGTGCAGGGTGATGGAAGCCATCCGGGTGCCGAAGCGCACGCAGAGCCCAGCCACGCAGGTGCCGCGGTTGCAGGCGCCGCTGCGCTGGCAGGTGTGGGCGCAGCGGTGGCCGCCGAAGCCTTCAGCCCGACGGTGACGGGGCAGACCACCCGCCGCGGTGACGACTGGACGACGCTGTCGCCCGATCTGGACCCGTCGGCCCCATCGACGAAGGCACCGCAACTGGCCGGTTTCGATCTGCCGCTGGAGTCGTTCCCTGCGCCCGCAGCGGGCGAGCCAATCACCGCGCCGGAAGAGGCCTCGGACATCTTCAAGGTGCATGTCGAACCTGAAGCCGATCTGCCGCAGTTCAACGCGCACGCTGGCGAGGCTTATCAGCCTGTTGCCGCGCCGCCGCTGCATATGGATCTGTCGGACCTGTCGCTCGACTTGAATCCGACGCCGCCCGCGGCGGAAACGGCGGCGCCGGCAGCATCTGCCGCTGCCGAGGAAGGCCTGCCGAGCTGGGCGCAGCCGACCGATCTGTCGCAGGCTCCGATGCACTTCGAATCCGAGCCGCATCATGCAGAGCACGCCGAGGTTGCCAACGACGAGCCGCAATCGGCCATCCGCCTGGACACCAACCTGCCGCACACGCTGTCCGGCGAGCATGGTGCCGACGGGGTGCGCGATCTGCAGATCAAGTTCGATCTGGCCAAGGCCTACATCGAGATTGGCGACAAGGAAGGCGCTCGCGAACTGCTGCAGGAAGTGCTGGACCTGGGCGATCCGTCGTTCCACGCCGAGGCGCAAGCCTTGATGCGCCAGATCGGCTGACGCACCGCGTTCTACGCCATCGGCAGCGCCGGCAGGGTGGTATCCTGCCGGCGTTTTTCTTTCCGCATGAGGATTCACACGGCATGACGCGCATCGCGCTTGGCATCCAGTACGACGGTGCCGCGTTTTCGGGTTGGCAATCGCAGCCGCACGGCAATACCGTGCAGGACGCGCTGGAGGCGGCGCTGCGGCAGTTTGCAGGCGTGGCGTTGCCGACCACGGTGGCCGGCCGCACCGATGCCGGTGTGCATGCGCTGGGCCAGGTGGTCCATCTGGATACCAACCTCGTGCGCGAACCGTTTTCGTGGGTGCGTGGAACCAACGCCTTTCTGCCGCCGACGGTGGCCGTGCGATGGGCGCAGGAGATGCCGGAAGATTTCCACGCACGTTTCTCCGCGCATCGCCGCACCTATTACTACGCACTGACCTTTGGCCCGACGCGGGCACCGCTGCTCGAAGACAAGGCCGGCTACGTGATGCTACCGCCCGGTCAATCCCTTGACGTGGCAGCCATGAACGAGGCGGCCCAGGTGCTGGTTGGCGAGCACGATTTCTCGTCGTTTCGCGCGGCCGAATGCCAAGCCAAGTCGCCCGTCAAAACGATGTATTCAGTCGAAGTGCGAGGCGAGGGCGAATGGGTGTTCGTGCGCATTCGCGGGAGCGCGTTCCTGCACCACATGGTGCGCAACATCATGGGCTGCCTGGTGGCAATCGGGCGCGGCCGCCAGCCGGTGTCCTGGATGGGCGATGTGCTGGCCGCCCGCAGCCGCGTGGCCGCTGCGCCGACCTTCATGCCCGACGGTCTGTATCTGGCCGAGGTCGGCTATCCTGATGCTTTCTCGTTGCCGGCGTCTCCGGCATCGTCCAGCCTGTTTCGCGGCGTGTTCGACGAGCACGCCGGCCTCTGAATTCCGCTTCCGCCATGCCGTTGCACCGTACCCGTATCAAGCTGTGCGGCCTGACCCAGCCGGCCGACGTCGACCACGCAGTCGCGCTCGGCGCCGACGCGATCGGGCTGGTGTTCTATCCGCCCAGCCCCCGTTACGTCGCCATCGAACGCGCCGCTGAGCTGGCGCGCCGCGCTGGTCCGTTCGTCACCGTGACGGGCCTGTTCGTCAACGCCACCGCGGATGACGTGGCGCGCGTGCTCGACCAAGTGCCGCTGACGTTGCTTCAATTCCACGGTGACGAGCCGGCGGAGTTGTGCGCCGAGATTGCCGGGAAGGTCGGGCTGCCGTGGCTGCGCGCCCTGCGTGTTCAGCCGGGGGCCGATTTGGTAGAATTCGCGGATCGGTTTGCCGCTGCCCAAGGGTTGCTGCTCGACGCATTTGTTGAGGGGTATGGCGGTGGCGGCCACGTCTTCGACTGGACCCTCATTCCTCCGCAATGGCTCCCGCAATCGCCATCCTTGCCAACCACAAGCGCCGCTCCTCGGCTCGTTTTGAGTGGTGGGTTGAGCGCGCAAAACGTCGCTGGCGCGATTGAACGCGTGCGGCCTTACGCTGTTGACGTCAGCAGCGGAATCGAAGCCGCACGGGGCGTGAAAGATCACGCCCGGATGACCGCATTTGTGCGTGCGGTCCGCGAGGCCGATGCAGCCCTGGGCGCATCGGTTCAGGCCTGAGCCGATCCGGCAGGTCTTTCGCGACACACGCCTTTCTGAATATCTCCGCCGACACGGCTGCACCCTGACCTCGGCGGACGCCTCGAGAGATTGCCATGTACAACCTGCCCGACGCCCACGGCCATTTCGGCCCCTACGGCGGCACCTTCGTTGCGGAGACGCTGTCCCACGCGCTCGATGAACTGCGCGATGCCTATGCGCGTTACCAGCACGATCCAGAGTTCATCAAGGAATACGAATACGAGCTGAAGCATTTCGTTGGCCGTCCGTCGCCGATCTATCATGCACGCCGCCTGACCGAACACTGCGGCGGTGCGCAGATCTACCTCAAGCGCGAAGACCTGAACCACACCGGCGCGCACAAGGTGAACAACGTGATTGGCCAGGCGCTGCTGGCTCGCCGCATGGGCAAGCCGCGCGTGATTGCCGAAACGGGCGCGGGCCAGCACGGTGTTGCCACCGCCACGATTGCGGCGCGCTACGGCATGGAATGCGTCGTCTACATGGGCAGCGAGGACGTGCGCCGCCAAGCCGCGAACGTCTACCGCATGAAGCTGCTGGGCGCGACCGTGGTGCCGGTGGAATCGGGCTCGCGCACGCTCAAGGATGCGCTGAACGAAGCCATGCGGGACTGGGTGACCAACGTGGCCGACACCTTCTACATCATCGGCACGGTGGCGGGCCCGCACCCGTATCCGATGATGGTGCGCGACTTCCAGGCCGTGATCGGCGAGGAATGCAAGGTGCAGATGCCCGAGATGACCGGACGCCAGCCGGACGCCGTGATCGCCTGCGTGGGCGGTGGCTCCAACGCCATGGGCATCTTCTATCCGTACATCGACCACGCCGACGTCAAGCTGATCGGCGTGGAGGCGGCGGGCGAGGGCATCGAGACCGGCCGCCACGCCGCATCGCTCACGGGCGGCTCCCCGGGCGTGCTGCACGGCAACCGCACCTATCTGCTGCAGGATGAAGACGGCCAGATCATCGAGACGCATTCGATTTCGGCGGGGCTCGATTACCCGGGCGTCGGTCCGGAGCACGCCTGGTTGAAGGACGTGCAGCGCGCGGAATACGTCGGTATTACCGACAAGGAGGCGCTGCAGTCCTTCCATGACCTGTGCCGCATGGAGGGCATCATCCCGGCGCTGGAATCGAGCCATGCGCTGGCGTATGCGTGCAAGCTGGCACCGACGCTGCCGAAGGACAAGATCCTGCTCGTGAACCTGTCCGGCCGTGGCGACAAGGACATGCATACCGTCGCTGAACTCTCCGGCATCCAACTCTAACGGCACTGGCACACGCATGACCGAGCGCGCCATCGACGGCATCTTCAACGAGGACTGCATTACCGGGGTCGGGCATCTGGCCGACGGCAGTGTGGACCTCGTCATCGCCGATCCGCCGTACGGGCTGGGCAAGGATTACGGCAACGATTCCGACAAGCTGTCGGGCGATGCTTACCTCGCCTGGTCCGAACGCTGGATCGATGCGGTGCGGCCCAAGCTGGCGCGCAACGGATCGCTCTACCTGTTCTGCACGTGGCAATACGCGCCGGAACTGTTCGTGATGCTCAAGCGACGCCTCACGATGGTCAACGAGATCATCTGGGACCGCCGCGTGCCGAGCATGGGCGGCAGCACGCGCAAGTTCTCGTCGGTGCACGACAACATCGGCTTTTTTGCCGCTTCGCGCGATTACTACTTCGATGTCGATGCCGTGCGCATTCCGTACGACGCCGAAACGAAGAAGGCGCGCAGCCGCAAGCGTTTCGAGGGCAAGAAGTGGCTGGAAGTCGGCTACAACCCGAAGGACGTGTGGAGCGTGTCGCGCCTGCACCGGCAAGACCCGGAGCGCGCCGAGCATCCGACGCAGAAGCCGCTGGAGCTGGTGGAACGCATGATCCTGGCAAGCTGCCCGCCGGGCGGCCTGGTGCTGGACCCGTTCTTGGGCAGCGGCACCACGGCGGCCGCGTGTGCAAGGCTTGGCCGCCGTTTCGCCGGCTTCGAGATCAACGCCGACTATTGCCGCGTGGCGCGCGAACGGGTCACTGCTGTGCATGCCGCCGCTGACGCCAACGCCCAACCGACTGAATCGCAGGCGCCTGAGACCATCAAGGTCGCCTGAAACCTGATCCCCCTATGTCCCGCATTGCTCAAACCTTTTCGCAACTGTCCGCACAGGGCCGCAAGGGCCTGATTCCGTTCATCACGGCCGGCGATCCGTATCCCGAGATGACCGTTGACCTGATGCACGCGCTGGTCAAGGGCGGCTCCAACGTCATCGAACTGGGCGTGCCGTTTTCCGACCCGATGGCCGATGGCCCGGTGATCCAACGTGCGTCCGAGCGCGCATTGGCGAAGAAGGTTGGCCTGCGCACGGTGCTGGAGTATGTGCGTGTTTTCCGCACCACCGACTCGACGACGCCCGTGGTGCTCATGGGTTATGCCAATCCGATCGAGCGGATGGGCGTGGATGGCTTTGCCAAGGCGGCATCCGAAGCGGGCGTGGACGGCGTTCTCGTGGTCGACTACCCGCCGGAAGAGTGCGAAGCCTTTGCCAAGACCATGCGCGCCGCCGGCATCGATCCGATCTTCCTGCTGGCGCCCACGTCCACGGAAGCACGCATCGCGCAGATCGCCCGCGTGGCGAGCGGCTACATCTACTACGTTTCGCTCAAGGGCGTGACGGGTGCGGCCACCATCGATCTGGACGCGGTGGCTGCACGCATCCCGCAAATCCGCCAGCACGCGCGGCTGCCGGTGGGTGTCGGTTTTGGCATCCGTGATGCGGCAACGGCACGTGCGATCAGTGGTGTTGCGGATGCGGTGGTCATCGGATCCCGCATTGTGCAATTGTTGGAGGAGGCTCCTCGCGAACAAGCGGTACAATACTTGACTGATTTCATCGCGGAGATCCGCCAGGCGTTGGACGCCTGATCTGCGCGACACTGCATTCAAGGAGCACGCATGAGCTGGCTGGACAAACTGCTTCCGCCCAAGATCCAACAGACCGACCCGTCGCAGCGCAAGGGCATTCCGGAAGGCCTCTGGGTCAAATGCCCGGCTTGCGAGTCGGTGCTGTATCGGACCGACGTCGAGGCCAACCTGCACGTCTGCCCGAAGTGCGACCACCACATGCGCATCGGCGCTCGCGCCCGCCTGGACGCACTGCTGGACGCCGAAGGCCGCTATGAGCTGGGCCAGGAGATCCTCCCGGTCGACGCGCTGAAGTTCAAGGACAGCAAAAAGTACCCCGACCGCATCAAGGCCGCCATGGACAACACCGGCGAGACCGATGCCATGGTCGTGCTGGGCGGCGCCATCCATGCGCTGCCGGTGGTGGTGGCCTGCTTCGAGTTCGAATTCATGACGGGCTCGATGGGCTCGGTGGTGGGCGAGCGTTTCGCGCGCGGCGCGCAGATGGCGCTGGAACAGAAGGTGCCGTTCATCTGCGTGACGGCCTCGGGCGGTGCGCGCATGCAGGAAAGCCTGCTGTCGCTCATGCAAATGGCCAAGACCACCGCGATGGTCCAGAAGCTGGCCGAAGCCAAGCTCCCGTTCATCAGCGTGCTGACCGATCCGACGACGGGCGGTGTGTCCGCCAGCTTCGCCTTCATGGGCGACGTGGTGATCGCAGAGCCCAAGGCCATGATCGGCTTTGCCGGCCCCCGCGTGATCGAGCAGACCGTGCGCGAGAAGCTGCCGGAAGGCTTCCAGCGCGCCGAGTTCCTGCTGCAGAAGGGCGCCATCGACATGATCGTCGACCGCCGTAACATGCGCCGCGAGATCGCCGAGCTTCTGGCGCTCTTGCAGAAGCAACCTGCCGACGCACTGGCCTGATGCTGCACATCTGTTGAACCGAAGCGCGGGCGAGAGTCCGCGCTTCTTGTTTTTGCGCGGCCCAATTCGCTGACGCCGCGCCACCTATTTCGCATGCCTACATTCGATACGCTGTCCGACTGGCTGTCTCACCTGGAAACCGCACACCCGGTCGGCATCGACATGGGCTTGGCCCGCATCAGTCGCGTGCGCGATGCGCTCGGGCTGGAATTCAAGTCAGTTGTCTTCACGGTGGGCGGCACCAATGGCAAGGGCTCGACCTGCGCGATGCTGGAGGCGATCCTGCTGGCCGCCGGCTACAAGGTGGGATGCCATACCTCGCCGCACCTGATCGACTTCAACGAGCGTGCTCGCGTGAATGGCGAGATCGCGACCGACGCGATGCTGCTGCCGCACTTCGAGGCGGTGGAGCGGGCGCGCTGCAGCTTTCCCGAGCCCGTCAGCCTGACGTACTTCGAATTCACCACGCTGGCGATCATGCATCTGTTCGCCAACGCGGGTCTCGATGCGGTGATCCTGGAAGTCGGCCTCGGTGGCCGGCTGGATGCGGTGAACATTGTTGATACCGATTGCGCGATCATCACCAGCGTCGATCTTGATCACATGGCCTATCTGGGGGATACCCGCGAGGCCATCGGCTTTGAGAAGGCCGGTATCTTCCGCGCAGGCAAGCCTGCGATCTGCTCGGACCCGGTGCCGCCGATCTCCCTGGTCAAACATGCTGAAGCCATTGGCGCTGATCTTTGGCTGATCGGGCGCGACTTCAACTTTCAGGGCGACAAGCAGCAGTGGGGCTTCAGCGGCCGCGGACGCCGCTGGCCGAGCCTCGGGTACCCGGCATTGCGCGGGGCGAACCAGCTGCTGAATGCATCGGCCGCGCTGGCTGCGCTGGAGTCGGTGCGCGACCGGTTGCCGATCTCGGCGCAGGACGTGCGCCTGGGGCTGTCGCAGGTGGTGCTGCCGGGGCGTTTCCAGGTTCTGCCGGGCCGTCCGTCCGTCATCCTGGACGTCGCGCACAACCCGCACGCATCGGCCGCGCTGGGCCAGAACCTCGAGAACATGGGTTTCTACCGCTACACCTACGCGGTGTTCGGCGCCATGCAGGACAAGGACATCGCCGGGGTGCTGGGCCACATGTTGGACAAGGTCGATCACTGGTGCCTGACCGACTTGCCGACACCGCGTGCGGCGAGTGCCGCAAGCCTAGCGCAGGCGCTGGGCGATGCCGGCTTCCGCGCAGGCAAGGAATCGAGCGTGAGCACATTCAGCGATCCCGCCACAGCCTATCGCAACGCCATGGAGCGGGCGACCGAGGATGATAGAATCGTGGTCTTCGGATCGTTCTACACCGTTGCCGGCGTGCTGGCGGAGCGCAAGAGCCGCGCGCACTAAACCCGGGGCCCTCATGGGACTGTTTTCCATCTTCTCCTCCCGCAAGAACGCTGAAGGCGAACGCACGCGCGGCGCAACCGCCGGCAGTGCTGCCGATGTGGCCCGCGATGCGGTGCGCGGTTCTCGCGCATCGTCTAATGCCCGCAGCCGGGCGTCGCGTCGCACCGACGATGACGACGACGGCCTTGACCCTGAACTCCCTCAAAAACAACGCGCTCGCCGCCGCCTGATCGGCGCCCTCGTGCTGGTTGGCGCCGCCGTGATCGTGCTGCCGCTCATATTCGACGCCAAGCCGCGTCCCGTGACGGATGCCGTTGCCGTGCAGATCCAGGATCAGCCGGTCGATCGTGGTGCAAAGCCGTCGAGCGACGAGCCGAAAGTGGCCAGCCGGCGCTCCGCGTCGCGTCCCGCGGCTTCGTCAACGGATCAGGCGGACGCGCTCGACCAGGGCGAAGAGGTTGTCACAAGCAACGATGCGCCCACAGCAGCGCAGAATCCGCCGGCCGCAGCCAAGCCGGCAACACCGCCCAAGCCCGTCGCGAGCGTGACGCCGCCTGCAGAGTCCAAGCCTGCAACCAGACCTGCCCAACCGGCGGCCCAGCCCGCACAGCAAGCGGCTGCACCGAGCACCGATGCCAGCGGCGGCAAGTTCATTCTGCTGATTGGCGCCTTCGCTTCCGAAGACCGCGCCCGCAATTGGCTGGGCAAGCTCAAGGGCGAGAAGATTCCTGGTTACATCGAACACAAGAAGGTGCCTGACAAAGGCGATCTGGCCTTGCTGCGTGCAGGGCCGTTCAGCGATCGGGCATCCGCGGAAGCGGCGCAGAAACGTGCCGAGCAGATTGGCCTGACGCCCAAGCTCGTACAGCAATGACGATGCGGCCGAACGTGTATTCAGCGCACCCCGCATTTCGCCACAGTCGATTCACGCCGCTGCCCGATGCAACCGACTTTTTTTGACTACGCTGTGCTGTTCATCATCGTCACGTCGGCGCTGATCGGGTTGTTCCGCGGGCTGATCCGCGAAGTGCTGGCGCTGCTCGGATGGTTGTTTGCCGCGTGGGTGGCGTACACGTTTTCGGGTGTGGCCGCGGGTTGGATGCCGGAATCGCTGCCAGGTGGACCGGTTGCACGCACCATTCTCGGTTTCGTCCTACTGTTTATCGTGACGGTGATTGCAACTTCGCTGGTGGGTGCGCTGCTTTCGGCGGCGCTGGCAAGCGCAGGGCTCAAGCCGGCAGATCGCGGCCTGGGGATGGTGTTCGGATTGGCACGCGGTGGCGTGATCATCCTTGTGCTGATGACGGTGGCCGGCTTTACCAGCCTGCCTGAGCAGCCGTTCTGGCGCGATGCGATTACGCGGCCCTATGCGGAGCAGGCAGCACAAGCGGCGAAGCCGTTGTTGCCTCCAGATGTCGCGAAGTATGTTCACTATTGATCTGGAGCGTCTGGCCACAAGCTAGGCGATCCGGGAAGCTTTTTCGGCGCCCGCAACGGGTGTGGGCGCCACCAAATACGTTCTCGCTGGAGTTCGACATGTGCGGTATCGTTGGGGTGGTCTCAGCCACGCCCGTCAATCAGCTGATCTATGACAGTCTGTTGCTCCTGCAACACCGGGGGCAAGACGCGGCGGGCATTGCCACCGCATCAGGCAGCACTTTCCACATGCACAAGGCCAATGGCATGGTGCGCGACGTGTTCCGCACGCGCAACATGCGCGGGCTGCCGGGTACGAGCGGCATCGGCCAAGTGCGCTATCCGACCGCGGGTTCCTCCAGCGAAGAAGAAGCCCAGCCGTTCTATGTCAACGCGCCGTTCGGCATCGTGCTGGCGCACAACGGCAACCTGACGAACTCCGATCAGCTGCGCGACGAGATGTTCCGGCGCGACCGCCGCCACATCAACACGCAGTCCGACTCTGAAGTGCTGCTCAATGTGCTGGCCGACGAGCTGCAACGTGCCAGCAACGATATTCCGCTGAATCGCGATTCCATCTTCACCGCGGTGGAAGGCCTGCACCGCCGCGTGCGCGGCTCGTACGCCATCGCCGCCGAGATTTCGGGCTACGGCGTGCTGGCTGTGCGCGACCCCTTCGGCATCCGCCCGCTCGCGCTGGGTAGCCAGGAAACGCCGGAGGGCCACATCGAATACATGGTCGCTTCGGAGTCCGTGGCGCTGGAAGGCATCGGCTTCAAGTTCGAGCGTGACGTGGCGCCTGGCGAGGCCGTCTTCATCGACCTCGAGGGCAAGCTGCACACCAAGCAATGCGCCGCCAACCCGGTGCTTTCGCCGTGCATCTTTGAATACGTGTACCTGGCCCGTCCGGATTCGCGTATGGATGGTGTGTCGGTGTACGACGCGCGCCTGCGCATGGGCGATTACCTGGCCGAAAAGATCAAGCGCGAGGTGACCGACAGGATCGACGTGGTGATGCCGATTCCGGATTCGTCCCGCCCGGCTGCCATGCAGGTGGCCAACCACCTGGGCGTGCCGTACCGCGAAGGTTTCTTCAAGAACCGCTACGTGGGCCGCACCTTCATCATGCCGGGCCAGGCGGTGCGCAAGAAATCCGTGCGCCAGAAGCTCAACGCCATGGCGATCGAGTTCAAGGACAAGAACGTGCTGATCGTCGACGACTCCATCGTGCGTGGCACGACGTCGTCGGAGATCGTGCAGATGGCGCGCGATGCCGGTGCCAAGAAGGTGATCTTCGCTTCGGCCGCGCCGCCGGTGAAGTTCCCCAACGTGTACGGTATCGACATGCCGACGCGCGGCGAACTGGTGGCTTACGGCCGCACGCACGAAGAGATCGCCAAGATCATTGGCGCTGACCAGCTCGTGTACCAGGACGTGGAAGACATGAAGCGCGCCGTGCGTGACGTCAATCCGGCACTGAAGGATTTCGATGCCTCATGCTTTGACGGCAAGTACGTGACGGGGGACATTGACGAGGCGTATCTCGATCGCCTGGAGGCCGCGCGCAACAATTCGGCCAAGGCGGATCGTGAGAATGCGCAGAACGATGATCCGCGCACGCAACTGCACCTGCAGCGCTCTGCCGTGAATGAGTAAATCTCGAACGCAGTAAAAGAAAAGCCCGTCATTGCGACGGGCTTTTTTGTTGCGCGTTGCGATCGCGCCTTACTTGAGCATGCGACGGCGGAGCAGCCACAGACACAGCAGCAGGGCGGCCACGGCGTAGACCAGCAGCACGCCGAGGTGCAGCAGGATGTTGTCGGGCGTGCGGCCCAACATCAGGGGGCGGATCAGCTCGACCGCATGCGGCAATGGCAACACGCTCGTCGCCGCGCGTACCGGCGCCGGCAATTGCGACAGCGGGAAGAACACGCCTGAGAGCAGCATCATCGGCGTGATCACCAGCGTCTGGTAGAACATGAAGAAGTCGTAGTTGGGCGCAAGCGCTGTCATGTTCATCGCCAGGCAGGCGAACGTGAAGCCGGTCAGCACGATGACGGGCAGGGCAAGCAGCGCCTGCGGCATCGACGCATAACCAAGGGCGCCCGCGACGAGCATGATCGCCAGGCCGGAGAGCACCGACTTGCTGGCCGCCCAGAACAGCTCGCCGAGGACCACGTCGCCCAGGCTGAGCGGCGCGTACAGGATCGCCTCCCACGTACGTTGCACGTGCATGCGCGAAAACGCGGAATACATCGCCTCGAAGCTCGCCGACATCATCGTGCTGGACGCCACGGTGCCGGCTGCCAGGAATGCGATATACGACACGCCGTCAACGCGCCCGACGAGCAGGCCGAGCCCGAGGCCCAGGCCGAACAGGTAGATCATCGGGTCGGCCAGGTTGCCCGCCATCGACGGAATGGCCAGCTTGCGCCACACCATGAAGTTGCGCAGCCAGACGTATTGCCAGTTGCGGAAGTTGAGCGGCAGCAGCGGCTGCGGAAAGGCTTGTTGCTGCGAGGGAGTGACTGCGGTTTCAGTGGACATTGGGGTTCTCTCAATCACGCATTTCGCGGCCAGTCAGGCGCAGGAACACATCTTCGAGATTGGCCGGGCGGTGCAGGTAGCGCAGGCCGGGCATGGTGTGCGTTTCTGCCTGCGTGCGCAGGGCAGCCACGAGCGGCTGCGGATCGCGTGCGTAGCAGAAGAGCGTCTCGCCGCTGATTTCGACGCGCTCCGCCAGGGGTGTGAGCAGCGCGCGCAGGGCGTTGAGATCGTCGCCGTAGACTTCAACCACGTCGCAGCCGATTTCGCGAGCGATGAGTTCCTGCGGCTTGCCTTGCGCGATCTTGCGGCCGTTGTCGATCACGCAGAGTTCATCGCACAGGCGCTCGGCTTCTTCCATGAAGTGCGTGGTCAGCAGGATGGTCTTGCCGGCGGCCAGCAACGAGCGCAGGCGCTCCCAGATCAGGTGCCGCGCCTGCGGGTCGAGGCCCGTGGTGGGCTCGTCCATGACGAGGATGTCGGGATCGTTGATCAGCGCGCGTGCGACCGTCAGCCGCCGTTTCATGCCGCCCGAAAGCGCACGCACAGGCGCATCAGCCTTCTGTTCAAGCCGTGCAAATTCCAGCAAGGTTGGGATGCGCTCGCGAATGGTCGCCGCCGACAGGCCAAAGTAGCGTCCGAAGATGCGGAGGTTTTCCGAGACGGAGAAATCAGGGTCGAGATTGTCGAACTGCGGCACCACGCCCACGCGCATGCGCGCGCGGTGTGCGGCTTCGGGAACCGGCTCGTCGCACAGCCTCAGGCTGCCCGCATCGGGCATCGCCATCCCGAGCAGCATGCGCAGCGTGGTGGTCTTGCCGGCGCCGTTGGGGCCAAGCAGCCCGAAGCACTGGCCGCGCCGGACGCTGAAGCTGAGGTTGTCGACGACCGTCTGGTCACCGTAACGTTTGCGCAGGCCTTCGACGCTCAGGATCGGTGTGCTGCTCACGCCAAAACCCTCTTGCTCGTATCGCACATTGCCTCCGTTGCAAAACGCCGATTATGCGCCGGCATTTGCATATGCGTATGAGGGGAATGTGCGATGGCGTGGTGTCGCTCTCAGGCAATAAAAAGGGCCAGGCAACATGGCCTGGCCCGAGCTTGCAGCGCGCGCATCGCAGCGCGCTTGGCGGGGTTACTTGGTGACGGCGTTACCGACCACGCCACCCAGCGCAGCGCCGCCGAGCGTCGCGCCCGGGCCGCCCCAGATGGCCGCCCCGGCGACACCACCTGCGGCTGCGCCCAACGCGGTATTACGCTGCTTTGGCGTCATGTCCGCGCATCCGCTGACGGATGCCAATGCGGCCGCCAGAACCAAGGATACGAAGGCACGCATAACAAACTCCTTTTGTCGTTTGTGTGCCTCTATTGAAGGTCGTGCGCGCCGTGATGTGCAGGTGACGTTGCCTGAAAGGCGTGTCAGCCGATTCCCACACATCGCGCACGGCTTCTGATGGCAAAGTTCCGCCGGTCGTCAGGCCTTGGCAGGCTTCTCCTGCCGTTCGTATTTGAATTCCGGCAGCGCCTTGATGGCGTCTTTGGTTGCGCCAGGCAGCACGATCTTGCCTTGGTCGTACTTGAATTGATTCACTGGGATGGCCACGTCGTGACGGCCGACACCCACAAAGCCGCCCGCACCCACGATGGCGAACGAGACGGCATTTTCCGGCGTCACGATCAGATCCTGCACATTGCCAACCTTCTCGTTGGCTTCGTTGTAGATGGTCTTGCCCAGCACTTGTTTCTTCACACTCACGCCCTTGATGACCGCATCGAGTTCGGTCACGGATACACCGAGCGCGGCGTGGCCCGCGACTTGCGCGAAAGCTTGCGGCGCGGCGGCAATGGAGGCGGTAGCGAGCAGGGCAGCAGCGAGACGTTTCATCGTGACTCCGTGGTCTGGTGAAGGATGCAATCGACTCTAACGCGCACATGGCTGCCGGCGCAGGCGAGCGCGTCCGAAAGACCTGTAGGACAAACGGGTGATGTCGCGGAAATCGGCTTCGCACGCAACTACACTGAAACGCCCGGCACCTGCTGGCCGTAATCATCGATCTCACGAGGGAGCAACCGACATGATGACTCTGGAGCAACTCGGCGTTCTGCAACGATCACAACTTGAAACCTGGATGGCCGTCACTGAAGAGGCGGTGAGCGGTGTCAATCGCCTGATCGGGCTTAATCTGCAGGCCATCAAGGCGGGTCTTGGCGAGACGGAACATTGCCTGCAAGACGCCGCTGGCGCACAGGACGCAGGCGAATGGTGGAATGCGCAAGCGCGCTATCTGCAACCCGCGGGCGAACGCGTCTCCGGCTACACACGCAACTTTGTAGAGATTGGCGTGGAGACCCAAAACGGCATTGCCCGCGCCTTGCAACGCCACGGCGATGAAGTGCGTCGCCAATGGGGTTTCGTTGCCGAGAATCTTGCGGACGCGGCGCCTCCGGGGGCCGAGGCGGCGGTGAATTTTTTCAAGGCGTCCGTGGGTCTGGAGGTGGCCGCCGCAGAAGCGGCTGAGGATGCCGGCGGGAGCCGGATTCTGCCAAGTGACGTGGCCGCCAGGGACGGCACTGCACGCTGAACCTCCTCTATACGGGTGAGAAGCGTCGGCGTGGGCCGACAGTCATTTCGGTACAGTCCTACAAAACAGCACGGGCGGAGGTCGACAGTCCGCCCGTGCGCGCATCTCTACACTTCCTACATGCCTATCAACATGTAGGAGGTCGTCATGTCCTATCTCGTTGCGTGGCTCTTGGGTGTTCCCGCGATTGTGTTGCTGGTGATCTGGCTGTTCGTGCATTGACGCGCAGCCTGGCTTATCCAATACGACACGGAGGACGCATGACTTTCCGAGACGACTGCAAAATCGAGGTATCTGCCTATGAACTCTCGCCGCAAGCGTGGCGCGCCGAAGTCAGTATCCTGCGCGTCAGCGATGGCGAGACCCTGTTAGCCCGTACGACGGTGCGCGCATCGGCCAACACGTATCCGAGCGCTTCAAGCGCCATGGAGGCGGCGCGCGCATATGCCGAAGCGATGATCGCTTCCGGCGAACTTGACTGCAGCCCCGCGCTGGATTGATGTCAGCGATTTTAATGATGCTGGCCTCGCGGCGTGGCGTTACGTTCTGTTACCAATTCGCCAGCGCCGTATCACCTGTGTCAGCGGCCCTGAATACAATACAAATACCGTATTCCGCGCCGGCTACGGATTTGCCCGGCGCTCCAAGCCGCAGGTGATGAAGATGATTCGACGCAATGTGCTGTGGATTGCAGGTGCAGCCGCACTGGCAGTGCTGGCTGTGCCGCAGATGGCGTCGGCGCACGTGAGCGTCGGCATCGGGTTTGGCGTGCCGGTGGCGCCCGTGTACGTTGCGCCTGCGCCGGTGTATTACCCGCCGCCGCCTCCGCCGCCGGTTTATTACGCACCCCCGCCGCCCCCGGCGTATTACGCTCCGGCTCCTGTGTATTACGGCCCGCCCGCGTATGGCCCGGCACCGGTTGTGGTGGGTGCCGGCTGGTACCGGTGGGGTCCGCGTTACCGCTGGTACGACGGACATCGCTGGGGCCATTGGCGTTGAGCGACCTACCTTGGTAAGAGAAGGGCTCCTTTGGGAGCTTTTTTCTTTGGCGGACGTATGCACGTGGCACGGCATCTGCGTCCAATCTCGGTGACAGGTAGGCCGTGCGCGCCAGCCCCGTGACAAAGCGGCGCGGTGTAGAACTGGTGGCGCCCCTAGCTGGTCGATATGACGTCCGCGTGAACGAGCGCGGGCACGTGCGCCGCAGCGGTGCACGTCATGTTCGCAGTCTCATGACCGAAGGAGTCCACATGCAAGTCACCACGCAACGCTTTGCAACGCGCACGCTGGTTGCAGCCGCAAGCGGCTTGGCCCTGGCGCTAAGCGCGGCGGTCGCGCACGCCGGCTCGATCGATCCGTATCAGCCTGCCCACAAGGTGAGCCGCGCCGATGCCTATACCGACGGCGCCAAGGTAAGCCGCGCTGATCCTTACACCGACGGCGCGAAAATGGGCCGCGCCGACCCCTACACCGACGGTGCCAAGACAGGGCGTGCCGATCCGTACACGGATGGCGCCTGCTCCGGCCGTCAACCATAAACGGGGGCGGCGTCAGGATCGCTGCCGCATCGCAACATCAAGCCCGGGCGATACCCGGGCTTTTTTTTGGATATTTCTGGCGCATGCGCGCGTTAACGTTGGCCGGCAAAGGTGCAGGAAACGCTGACACACGGCGCAGGTGGAACGATCCTCGACGATACTGAAACGCAGGAATGTATCGGCTCTTTTGCGTCCTGGGTGCAGGATCATGCCGAGGAACGACCAATGCCGGTGGCATACTTTTGCCTGATACGGGCTTTACGCAGCCCTTGCGCCTTTGCATTACAACCACCAAGGAGAACGTCATGAAAACGAAACCGTGCCTGTGCCAGGACGATGTCACCAAGATCCTGGACGCCGCCGAGAAAGAAGCGCGTGCGCACCAATGGAACGTGACGATCGCGGTGGTGGACGATGGCGGCCATCTGATGGGCCTGCGCCGCATGGACGGCTGCGCCACCATCTCGGCGTACATCGCTCCGGAGAAGGCGCGCACCGCAGCGCTGGGTCGTCGCGAGTCGAAGATCTACGAAGACATCATCAATAACGGTCGCATCTCGTTCCTGTCGGCGCCGCATCTGCAGGGCATGCTGGAAGGTGGCGTGCCCGTGATGGTAGAAGGCGTCTGTGCCGGCGCGGTGGGTGTGTCGGGCGTGAAGTCGACCGAGGATGTCGTGATCGCCAAGGCGGGCATTGCCGCGGTGAATGTGATCTGCTGATACGCAATCGCAATCACCTAAACGAATCAACAAAGGGAAGGGCGCGGCGCAGGTCGTGCCCTTTTTTCTTTGGGCGCGGTGGAGGATAAAGAACGGCTTGGCTGGCGGTCGTCCGGCAATGCGAAATGATGACGGCTGGCTACGGCCGAATGTCTCCTGAGAGAGACGTCCCCACAAAAGTCGGTGCGTGTTGCGGTGTTACTTGGTCAGGATCAGCTTGCCGAAGCGCGTCACGCGCAGCGTGTAGAGCGCGCCGTTGTGGCGGATGGCGACGGCATTCTGACCGGCAAATAGTTGCTCGGAGGTCATCACGCGCGTGTCGCCGATGGCACCGGGCATTTCGTGAGCGGCGCGGGATGTTGCGGAGGCAGGCGACGTGGTGGGCACGGTTTCCCCCAGGGACGCAGGGCGCTTGCGGGCCACGATAACGTGGCGACGACGGGTCACGGTACGTCCTGCGTCTTGGTGTTCGGCAGCATTCATGGAGATGTCCTGGCGGGCGTGAAGCATGGGCTGAGGCGTTGGCTGGCGGGATGCGTGCAGCGAATGCAAGGTAGATTAAATGAGAATCGTTATCATTACAAGCGTGATCTGACGATGGGCTGATCCGTGCCCGGAGAACAAAAAACCGGGCGCGTGGCCCGGTTACGTGAGGTGCTACGTGGTGTCGGTCGCGTCAGTGCTGCGGCTCCGTGACAAAGCCGATACGCGAAAGGCCACCGCGCTGGATGGAAGCCATGACCTGCGCCACGCGCTCGTAGCGCACATTGCGGTCTGCGCGCAGGTGCATCTCAGGTTGCGGCTGCTGCTGCGCGGCCTGCGCGATGTCGGCCTGCAGCGTGGCCTCGTCAACCGGCTGGTTGTTCCAGAACACCTGGCCGTCTGCGTTGATCTCGACGTTCACGCTTTGGGGTTTGGCATCGTCGGGTTTGTTGGACGCGCGCGGCAGGTCGATCTTCACCGCGTGGTTGATCACCGGAATGGTGATGATGAAGATGATCAGCAGCACCAGCATGACGTCGACCAGCGGCGTCATGTTGATCTCGCTCATCACCTCGTCATCGCTGTCGAAAGATCCGAAAGACATGGCGGCTCCTTACTGCTGCTTGACCGCAGTCAGGCGAACGCCGGCTTCGTCCCGCGAGGCACCCGGACGCAGGCGCGCGCCGGTCACGAAATACGCGTGCAGGTCATGCGCGAACCGGTTGAGCTTGGCGATGATGGCCTTGTTGCCGCGTGTGAGCGCGTTGTAGCCGAGCACCGCCGGAATGGCCACGGCCAGACCGAAGGCCGTCATGATGAGCGACTCGCCCACGGGGCCGGCCACCTTGTCGATGGTGGGCACGCCCACTGCGCCGATCCCGAGCAGGGCGTGATAGATGCCCCACACCGTGCCGAACAGGCCGACGAACGGTGCGGTGGAGCCGACCGATGCCAGCACGGCCAGGCCCGATTGCATCTGGCCCACCGACTCATCGATGGCGCTCTTGAGCGAGCGCGTGATCCAGTCGGAGATGTCCATCACGTCATGCAGCTGCGGCTGGCTGGCGCGGTGGTGCTGCGCGGCTTCGCGGCCCGTTTGCGCGAGCACGTGGAACGGGTTTTCCTTGGGCGAGCCCAGCGTCTGCATGGCGTGATCGAAATCGTCCGAGTGCCAGAAACGCTTTTCAGCGCCTTGCGCCATCGACTTCAGACGCACGATGTCCCATGCCTTGGTGAAGATGACGATCCACGAGGCCAGCGACATGATGAGCAGCAGAATCGCCGTGGCGCGGGTGACGATATCGCCTTGTGTCCAGAGATGGGAAAGACCGAGTTCCTGCATGATGAATGTCCTGAATGAGCGAGAGGCTAAGCGAGAAGCGGAATCGAATTAGTTATCGAGCTTGAAGACGAACGGCTTGCTGGCCACCACGGGCACGGCGTGGCCGTTCTGCTTATAAGGGCTGCACTTGATGGCGCGCGCGGCATCGACGGCGGCACGGTCCAGACGCGGTGAGCCGGACGATGAGGTGACCGCCACATTGGTGACTTCACCGGCCGTGCCGATCGAGATCTTGACCATGGCGCGGCCTTCCTCGCCCATCTTCTGCGACATGCTGGGATAGACGAGTGGCGGATCGCTGCACTGGATGTCATTGATGCCGACGCTGATCGGGCCGGACGACACGGGCGCCGGCGCGGGCGCAGGTTCTGGAGCCGGTGCCGGCGGCGCGGGCGGCGCGGCGGGCACCACCGGGGCGTTGTCCGACGGCGGCAGTGTCGGCGTCGGCATCGGCGTGGGCTTGGGCTGCGCGACCGGCTTCACGATGTTGACGGGCTTGGGCGCCTCTTGCTTGACCGGTTGCTGTTTGGGCGGCTCCGGTTGCTTGATCGGCTGAGGCGCGGCCGGAATGATGTGCGCCTGGATTTCCAGCGGTTCTTCGACAATCGGGCGCGGCGCGATCAGGCCAAGCTGAATCAGCATCAGCACGCCCGCGTGCAGCAACAGCACGACCACCAGGATCTTGAGAGTACGAGGGTGAATCATCAACGACCGTGAATCGAAAGCAGAAAAAAGGAGTGCGATGCGATGGTGGTGGGATGAACGACGAAAGCGGCGCAGCGTCAGCGCTTGCCGAAGACGATCAGTGAAACCCCAATGCTGATGAGCAGACTCAGGAGCAATTCCATGGCGCCTAGCGTTGAAGCCAGCGGGCCGCCGCCAGCGTGACAGGTATTGTAGGCCTGCAAGTGCAACAGTGTTGCGACAACCGAACAGAGTTTGCGTTCAGTCTATGAGGCCGATAGGCAAAGTATAAACGATAATGATTCCTATTTGCGCGCGAATTTCCCTCTCTTTCGTGGGGTGAGGCTCACGTCCAGACGGCTGATGGCGGGAAACTGCCTGTGCAGGCGGTTGGCCATTTAAGGCGCTGCGGGCGCGCAACTTGCAAAGACACGGGTCCACCCGGGGTACGCTGTGTGCGCAAACGCGCTAGGATGAAAATCATTCAAACACGGTGACCGGCCGGCCAACCGTGAAACGGGGAAGAAGGGGGCGACCATGGATGAAGCCAACCTCAACATGGACGACGCTGACGACGATGGCACATTCGTCCCCACGGGCGGCAGGCAGCCGCAGGCGCTGCTGTTGTCCTCGCTCGATTCCATGTGCGCGCAATTTGCCTTGCGCACGGTCTGCGCGATGGGGCTGCGCTTCAATCTGCGCACCAATATCAACGACATCCTCACCGTTTGCGCGCCGGAGCTGATCTGGCCCGTCACGGTCATCCAGCGGCTGCAGCGCTTTCTGTCTGCGCGCTGCGCCGACATGCCAGGCTGGCGCGCGGTCGGCAAGCTGGACCTGCCGACCTTCATGGAGCGCCACGGTCAGTGGAGCAGCGCCTTCGATGAAGGCTCCCTGTTCTATTACCTGGATGAATACGTCAAGCATCACGCCAAGGACATGTTCACCGTGTTCGGCGCGTCGTGCGATGCGCTGGCGGAGCGGCTCTCCGGCGAGCGCGTCCTGCTGGTCGGCAACATCGACATGCTGGCTCGCGTGCTGGGCCTGCCGCCGCACGAACGTGCGTTGCTGCTGTTTGCCTCCCTGGTGAAATACAAGCGCGACCTGCGCGCCGTGATGGTCGACTGCAAGGTCGCGCATAGCCAGGAGGCGTTCCAGCTGCTCGCCAACCTGGCGGGCGCAAGCACGGCCGAGGTTGCCGCGTCATTGCGGCCAGGTTCGCGGCTCGAGACGCTGGGGCTGATCGAGCCGCCGCTGCCCGAGAACAGCGTCACCGATCTGGGCGATCTGATGCGTATCTCCGACCGCCTGTTGCATGTACTTCTGGGCGACTACGCCAGCGAGGCGGACATGATGGCCGTCTTCACGCGCCCCGCGCCGCCGACCACGCTGTCGCAGTCCGACTACCCGCATGTGGAAACCGATGCGCGCTACCTCACGGCGCTGCTGGAAAACGCCTCGCAGCTGCGTGCGTCCGGCGTGAACATCCTCCTGTATGGCGCGCCCGGCACCGGCAAGACCGAACTCGCCCGCGTGCTGGCGCGCGATGCCGGCTGCGAGCTGTACGAAGTGGATTGCCTCGACAAGGACGGCAACAGCCTCACAGGCAAAGACCGCTATCGCTCTCTGCAGGTGTCACAGGCGTTTCTGCGCGGACGGCCCGGCGCGGTGCTGCTGTTCGACGAGGTGGAAGACGTATTTCCCGGCCCGACGCGCGAGCTGATGAGCCTGTTCGGCCACGAAGAGCCGCGTGGCTCCGTCAACGGCAAGGCGTGGGTAAACCAGACGCTCGAGCAGAACCCCGTGCCGGTGATCTGGGTATCGAATTCCATTCGCCAGATCGATCCGGCGTATCTGCGCCGCTTCCAGTTCCACCTTGAGCTGAAGGTGCCGCCGCCGACGGTGCGCGAAAGCATCATCCGCAAGCATCTGGAAGGGCTGGAGGTGTCGGACGCATTCATGGCCAAGCTGGCGGCGCGCAAGACGCTCACGCCTGCGCAGATCGATTCCGCCGCACGCTTTGCACGTCTGACGCAGCCGGCAATGGAGGAGTCTGCCGAGTCGCTGATCGAACGTCAGCTCGACCACGCCGATCAGGCGATGGGCTTGCGTCCTGACGTGCCGGCGCACCGCGTCGTGACCGAATACAAGCTGGACTATCTGAATCTGGAGACGCGGTTTTCCGTCGAGCGCATCATCGAAGCCCTGCGTGCGCGGCGACGCGGCACGTTGTGCTTTTACGGGCCGCCGGGCACCGGCAAGACGGTGCTGGCCGAGCACATCGCGGCGCAGCTCGACATGCCGTTGATGATTCGCCGCGCGTCGGACTTGATGAGCAAGTACGTCGGCGAAACCGAGCAGCAGATTGCGGCGATGTTCTCGCGCGCCGAAGAGGAGCGCGCGCTGCTCCTGCTCGACGAGGCGGACAGCTTCATGCAGAGCCGCCAGGGCGCGGTCCGCAATTACGAGGTGTCGGAAGTCAACGAGATGCTGCAAGGCATGGAACGCTTTGACGGCATCTTCGTCTGCACCACCAATTTGTTTGATCGGATTGACGAGGCGGCGCTGCGGCGGTTTGCGTTCAAGATCCGCTTCAAGCCGCTCGTGCGGGCGCAGCGCGAGCAGATGTTCATTGCCGAGGCACTGGGCGGCAAAGCCGAGGCGCTCAAGCCGGTGTGGCGCGAAATGCTGGCGTCGCTCGACATGCTTACGCCGGGTGATTTTGCGGTGGTCAAGCAGCAGTCTGTGCTGCTGGGCGAGACGCTTGACCCCGAGGCCTTCCTTGCCCAACTGCGGCAGGAGCATTCCATCAAGCCGGAGTTGCGGGAGCGGCGCTCGATTGGATTCACGCCGCGCTGACGCTTAACGCGCATCAACGGTTTGTGGACGCGTCTGCGCTAACGTGGTCGGCTGGATGGATATTCAGCCGGCCAGATGCCAACTGCCCCCACGCTTTTCTACGAACGCATGCCGCCTGCCGGCGTGGTGTTCGGCTGCCTGCTGCCGGTGCCGTGGGTGGGCGCGGCGGCCGGTCTTCTGCTGGCGCTGGGGCCGTCTGTGGGTTTGCCTGACCGGTTTGCTCCGCTGTCGCTCGCGCTGGTTCACGCCTTGGCCGTCGGCATGCTTTTGCCGGCGATGCTCGGCGCGCTATTCCAACTGCTTCCGGTCGTGGCCGGTGTGCCTGTGCGCGGCGCGAGATGGGTGTCGCCGTGGGTGGCGCTGTCTTGCGTGGCAACGGCGTCTGCGCTGGCAACGGGCTTTTTGAGCGCGGACCAACGCGCGTTCGTGTTGGCTGCGTGGATGGGGGCGCCGTTGCTGGCGGTGCCCGCAATGCTGATCCTTCTTGCCGGCATGCGTGTGAGGCAGACGCGCGCCACGCACGCGACGGTGCGAACACTGCGCCGCATCGGCTGGGCCTTGTTGGCAACGCTGGCGAGCGGCGCAACGCTTGCCACGGCGTTGGCTACCGGATGGTTTGCGCCATCGCCAGTGCTGCTGAACCTGCATGTCGGCTGGGGTCTCGGCGGCTGGCTGGCGACGTTGCTCGCGGGCGTGGCGTCGACGGTGTTGCCGATGTTCTGGCAAACACCGCGTCTACCAGCGTCCTGGTATCGGCTGATGCCGTGGTGGCTGTGGGCGCCCCTGCTTGTCGGAAGCGTGTGCGCCAGCGTGG
This sequence comes from Ralstonia edaphi, assembly GCF_958350185.1. Lineage (NCBI taxonomy): Bacteria > Pseudomonadati > Pseudomonadota > Betaproteobacteria > Burkholderiales > Burkholderiaceae > Ralstonia > Ralstonia edaphi. The sequence continues at coordinate 354,191 of NZ_CATWHI010000002.1, read as the reverse complement.
GTGGCACGGTGTTCTGGCAGACATGGGGATGGCTTGCCTTGGCTGCGCTGGCGATGGTGGGCGTGCGTGCCGTGTCCGGTGCGCGCCGTCGGCACGATCCGGGCTGGCGGTTGTGGCTGGCCGCGGTGACTGCCTGGCTGGCGGTGGCCGTGCTCGGATTGAGCGCATCGTGGCTGCCATCAGGCTGGCCGATCGCGTGGGAGATGGGCGTGCTGGCCGTGGTGGGCGGCGGCGTGCTGCCTGTCAACGCGATGCTCGGCAAGATCATCCCGTTCATGATCTGGATGCACTTGCGCAGGCGGGTGCCGCGGCATGTGCGGCTGCCGGCCATGCAGACGTTGATCGGCGAGCGGCAACAGCATTGGCACGCGCGCTTGCTGTTGCTCGTGTTGCTGGCGTTGTTGCTGGTGCCGTTGCAGCCTGAACGGATGGCGGTGACCGCGGGCATGTTGTTCGCGCTGTCGCACGTGTGGCTGGGCGCGATGCTGGGCCGCGCGCTGCTGACGTTTCGTCGTGTCTCGCGAGCGTTTGCGCGCGATTGACGGAACGCAAAACCACATTGGCGGACAAGTCGCAGACTGGCCGCCATGACACAGAACGCTTCCCCCATTGAACTCGTGGCGCCCGCCGGCAGCCTGGCCGCACTCAAGGCTGCGGTGGAAGCCGGGGCCGACACCGTCTACCTCGGCTTGAAGAATGCGACCAACGCGCGCAACTTCGCCGGCCTGAACTTTACCGAGAGCGACATCCGCGCCGGCGTCGAATTGGCCCATCGGAAAGGGCGCCAGGTGCTGTTCGCCATCAACACGTTTCCGCAGCCGGGCCGTGCCATCGAGTGGCGCATGGCAATCGACGCTGCCTACATGCTGGGCGCCGATGCCGTGATCCTGGCCGACCCGGGGTTGATGGCCTATGCGCGCGACCGCTATCCGAACCTTCGGTTGCATCTATCCGTGCAGGGTTCGGCCACGCATGCGGACGCCATCGAGCTGATGCGTGAGCAGTTCGGCATCCATCGCGCCGTACTGCCGCGTGTGCTGACCTTGACCGAAGTGGAGCGCGTGATCAAGCAGACCTCGGTGCAGATCGAAGTGTTCGGTTTTGGCAGCCTGTGCGTGATGGCCGAAGGGCGCTGCCTGTTGTCGTCGTATGCCACCGGCGATTCGCCCAACAACAAGGGCGTGTGTTCGCCCGCGCATGCGGTGCGCTGGGTAGAGCGGGGTGGCAGTCTGGATGCGCGCCTGAACAACATCATGATCGACCAATACGCACCGGGCGAGCCGGCTGGGTATCCGACGTTGTGCAAGGGGCGCTTCCTGGTCGACGGCGAGGTCGACCACGTGCTCGAAGAACCCACGAGCCTCAACGCACTGAGCCTGTTGCCGCGGCTGCTCGCCATGGGCGTATCGGCGATCAAGATCGAGGGGCGCCAGCGCAGTCCGGCGTATGTCGCGCAGGTGGTGGCCACGTTGCGCGCCGCATTGGATGCCGCGCAGGCGGACCCGGCGCGCTTCTCCGTCAAGCCTGACTGGCAGGCCGCACTCGTGCGCCACGCCGAAGGCGCACACGTCACGCAGGGCGCGTTTGATCGGCCCTGGAAATAGAAGGCACATCATGTCTTACGAAATTTCGCTTGGTCCGCTGCTGTACTACTGGCCGCGGCTACAGACGTTTGATTTCTATGCAGAAGTCGCGGCCAGCCCGGTTGACATCGTCTACGTGGGCGAAACGGTTTGCAGCCGTCGCCATGAATTGCGGGCGGACGACTGGCTCGATATCGCGGCCATGCTGCGCGAGGCCGGCAAGTCGGTGGTGCTGTCGACGCGCACGCTCATCGAAACGAGTGCCGAGGCGCAGGCGTTGCGCAAGCAATGTCAGCAAGACGCCTGGATGGTCGAAGCCGGCGAGCTTGGCGCCGTACGGTTGCTGAAAGGCCGACCGTTCGTTGCCGGACCGCATTGCAACGCGTATCACGGCGCGACGCTGGCATGGCTGGCTGGGCTGGGCGCGGTGCGCGCGGTCATGCCGCTGGAGATGAGCCAGGCCACACTGGCCGACCTGATGCGCGAGAAGCCCGCCGAATTGGCGATCGAGGCGCTGGTGTGGGGGCGCTTGCCGCTGGCATTCTCCGCACGTTGCTTTACGGCGCGGCACTTTCGCCTGAATAAGGACGACTGCGGCTTCCGCTGCATCGAGCATCCCGACGGCCTTGCGGTGCGCACGCGTGAGGGCCAAGAGTTTCTCGCCATCAACGGCATCCAGACGCAATCGGGGCAATGCCTCGACATTCTCGATCAGGCGCCCGCGCTGTCGGCGCTCGGCGTGAAGGTGCTGCGCGTCAGCCCGCAATCGCGTGGCACGCTCGACGCCGTGGCGGCACTGGATGCCCTGCGCCTGGGCCTCCCCGTGCGGGACGTGCAGCCTCCCGAAGGCATTGGACGCTGCAACGGCTACTGGCACGGGCAGTCCGGCATTGAGTGGCTGGAGATGCCGCAATGACGCGCCTGCGCCCACCCGAAGTGTGTGTTCGCATGGCGCGTCGCCTGCCGGCACCGGTGACGTCGTTTCCCTTTGTGATGGGGCTCGATCTGGCCCGGCGTCTGTCCTGGTTGACGCCGCCGCCGGAGTTGGACGGACGCCGGTTCGCCATTACCGTGGAGGACCTGGGCCTGCGCGCCTGTTTTTGCTGCCGCGGCGGAGCGTTTCACATGCTTTCTGCGTCCAGCCCCGAGCCCGAGCTGGAGTTGCGTGCAGGCATGGGCGATTTTGTTGCGCTCATTCGCGGGACTGCCGATGCGGACACGCTGTTTTTCCAGCGCCGCCTCAAGATTGCAGGCGACACGGAGCTTGGCCTGATCGTCAAGAACTGGCTCGATGCGGCAGCACGCCCGGCGTGGCTTGCCCGCTGGCAGTCGCGGTAGGACGAGGGGCGCCATGTCATCACGTGCGTTGCCGCTCGTCTATGCATGCTCGGGTTGTTCGAGCGTCGCGCAGGCGGCAAACCGCTTGGCCGTCGATCTCGATCGCGCGGGCAAGGCGGAGATGTCCTGCATCAGCGGCGTCGGCGGCAGGGTGCGCGCGCTCGTCAAGACAGCGCGGAGCGGGCGGCCCATTCTCGCGCTCGACGGTTGCGCCCTGGCGTGCGTGAAGGCCTGCCTGGCAACGGCGGGCGTGGCGCCGGACATTCACCTCGTGCTCAATCAGGCTGGCGCCAAAAAGCGCTATCACGCCGATTGCAGTGACGAAGAATTGCGTGTCGCCGCCGCGCTGGTGGATGACGCCGTCAACACGCTGCTGCATCGCCTCGACGCCGCTGGCGATTGATCTGCGTCGATTCTCTGTCTTTATCCAGCGATGAGCTGGCGCTGCAACGCCGTGGTGTTCGGGATGACCACCTCGCGGCCCTCCACCCGGATCAACCCGTCGCGAACCAACTGACGCAGCGTGCGGGACAGCGTGGCCGGCGCCAGCCCAAGCTTGGACGCGACCAGGCTCTTGCTGCATGGAAACCGCGTGCGGTCAAACTTGCGCGGCAGCGAGAGCAGATACCCGATCAGCCGTTCATTCGCGCTTTGCAGGTTCACGGTTTCGATGTCGCACATCAATGTGTGCAGGCGAGCTGAGAGCCCAGCGAGCATCTGCCGCGCCAGGCGCGGATGCACGTGCAGCGCATCGTCGATGGCGCGCTTGCCGATCCAGACCAGCAGGCTGTCTTCCATGGCCTGCGCGTCCGCCGCATAGGGGCGGTTCAGGAACATGAAGGGCTCGCCAAAGCACTCGCCGGGTCCGAAGAACTCGATGACCTTGCATTGGCCGTGTGTGCCCGGCAATACGAGCTTGATGGCTCCGACCACCACGACATAGAAGCCATCGGCGCGATCGCCACGGTGAAACGCGAAGTCGTGCCGCGACACGCGCACAGCGTGGCTCTCACGCGTAAGCACGGCCATGTCATCGTCGTCGAAGTCCTGGAACAGCGGGCTGTGCTTGAGCAGAGCGCCCACATCAAGGGGGTCTTGCATGGTGTCACCGGCAACAGAAAGAAGAAAAGCAGGCGGCCAATGCGCGCTGGGTGCCCTCGCTGGGCAGCGTGATGGCCGGGGTTCCGGGGGCACTTCGGTAGGCTTGTAATGCGTAGTGTTTCACGCCGCGCAGGCTGAGGTTTTGCGCCAGCGCAAGAAGCTCGGGTTCTGGCAGCCAATCGGGGTGCCACGTGGTGCGGCACTCAAATGCGCTGCCGTTCTGCAGCAGAAGATCCAGGCACGCATCGACCGGCGCAGCGCTGCCGCGGCGGCATGTGAGCGCGTCGTAGCGCGGTGCGCTCGTCTTGATGTCGAGTCCCACCCAGTCCACAAGCGGCAGTACGTCGGCCAGCCGCGCCGGATAAATGCCGCCGGTGTGCAGGCCAATCCTGTAGCCGAGCGCGCGCACGTCGCGCATCAGTTGCGGCAGATGAGGCTCGCTCAGCGGTTCACCGCCGGAGAAGACCACCGCATCGAGCAGCCCCACGCGACGCTGCAGAAACGCGAAGACATCGTCCCAATCCAGCGTGCGCGCCCGCGTCTGCAAGTGCGGGTTATGGCAGTAATGGCAGCGCCACGGGCAGCCCGCGACAAACACGACTGCCGCAAGCTGTCCGGGCCAGTCGACGCTGGAGAACGGCGCCAGGCCGCCGATGGCCGGCGGCGGGCAGTGCGGTGGCTCAGCGTGCGCGGTCTTCAACAAAGAAGCGGCGTTCACAGAATTCCCCTTGCTTGCCGATGTTGAACGAGCTGACGGGCCGGTGATAACCCATCACGCGGGTCCAGACTTCGCAGCGCGTGCGTTGGCTGTCGTCGAGTGCAGCGGTGTGGTTGGCGGTTTGTGCAACGGTAGTCATACGGAGGCTCCTTCGTGATGGAGGTGGGTGGAAGAACCAGGGGTGTCCGCCGTTGCGCACCCGCACTTGCCGTGAGGCTGCTGAGCCAGCAGTTCTGCATCGCATTTCGGACAGAACGCGTGATGGCCGGACAGATAGCCGTGCTTCGGGCAGATCGAAAACGTCGGAGTGATGGTGATGTACGGCAGGCGGAAGTTGGCCAACGCGCGGCGCACGAGCTCCTTGCACGCCTGCGGCGAGGAGATGGCTTCGTTCATGTACAGATGCAGCACCGTGCCGCCCGTGTATTTGCTCTGCAGCGCTTCCTGGCGCGCCAGTGCTTCAAACGGGTCGTCGGTGTAGCCGACGGGCAGCTGGCTGGAGTTGGTGTAATACGGCTGGGCTGTCGTGCCGGCCTGCAGGATGCCCGGCCAGCGCTTGCGGTCTTCGCGGGCGAAGCGATAAGTCGTGCCCTCCGCGGGCGTGGCTTCGAGGTTGTAAAGGTGTCCCGTCGCCTCCTGGAATTCCGTCATGCGCTGGCGCACGTGGTCGAGCAGGCGCACGGCCATGGCGTGGCCGAATGGCGTGGTGATGTCGTCGGCATCGTGCGTGAAGTTGCGAACCATCTCGTTGATGCCGTTCACGCCGAGCGTGCTGAAGTGGTTGCGCAGCGTGCCCAGGTAGCGACGCGTGTACGGGTACAGCCCCTGGTCGATCAGCCGCTGCACAAACTTGCGCTTCACCTCCAGCACGTCGCGGCCGAGCGCAAGCAGCGTATCCAGCCGCGCCAGCAGCGCCGCCTCATCGCCCGCGTAGAGATAACCCAATCGCGCGCAGTTCACCGTCACCACCCCGATCGAACCGGTCTGCTCGGCCGACCCAAATAACCCGTTGCCGCGCTTGAGCAGCTCGCGCAGGTCGAGCTGCAGGCGGCAGCACATCGAGCGCACCATGTGCGGCTCCAGATCGGAATTCAGGAAGTTCTGGAAGTAGGGCAGCCCGTAGCGTGCCGTCATCTCGAACAGCAGCGTGGTGTTCGGGTGTTCCCAATCGAAATCGGGCGTGATGTTGTAGGTGGGAATCGGAAACGTGAATGCGCGGTCCTTCGCGTCGCCCGCCATCATGACGTCGATGTACGCGCGGTTGATCATGTCCATCTCGGGCTGGAGGTCGCCGTAGGTGAACGGCATCTCTTCGCCGCCGATGTACGGAACCTGTTCGCGCAGGTCCGCTGGGCACGTCCAGTCGAACGTGAGGTTGGTGAACGGCGTTTGCGTCCCCCAGCGGCTGGGCACGTTGAGGTTGTAGATCAGCTCCTGCATGGATTGCTTGACCGCCGCATACGACATCGCGTCGCGCCGGATGAACGGCGCCATGTACGTATCGAAGGAGCTGAACGCCTGTGCGCCGGCCCACTCGTTTTGCAGGGTGCCGAGGAAGTTGACGATCTGCCCGATCGCTGCGGACATATGCCGCGGCGGCGTCGCTTCCACCTTGCCCGGCACGCCGTTGAATCCCTCCGTCAGCAATTGCCGCAAGGACCAACCTGCGCAGTAGCCCGACAGCATGTCGAGATCGTGGATGTGGAGGTCGCCCTCGCGGTGCGCCATCCCGGCTTCGGGGCTGTAGACATGCGAGAGCCAGTAGTTGGCCGTGACCTTGCCTGCCACGTTCAGGATCAGGCCGCCCAGGCTGTAGCCCTGATTGGCGTTGGCATTGACGCGCCAGTCGCGCTGCTCGAGGTACTCGTCCATCGTGCTCTCGACATCGACCAGCGTGTGCTTGAGCGAGCGCAGCCGGGCATGCTGCTCGCGGTAGACGATGTAGGCGCGCGCGGTGCGCCAATAGCCGGCGTCGACCAGCACCTCTTCCACGCAGTTCTGGATGATTTCGATGCCGGGGCAGGGCAGCGGGGCGAGATGTGTGACCACGCCGGTGGTCAGGCGCTGTGCCTCGACGGCGTCGAATTCGCCGGTGGCCTGGCCGGCTGCCGCGATCGCCTGGTGGATCTTTTGCGCATCGAACGACGCCAACGAACCGTCGCGCTTGGTGACTTGCCTGGTGAGCTGTGTGCCCGTCATGAGGTACTCCATCTAGTGGTATGGAGTCAGACTAGCACTACATATTGTGGTCGGTGAGTCGTAAAGACCTTGATTTTTAAATCCCTTGACCCCCGTCAACCGGTGCCATTTGCGACGCAGACAGGTCGTGCCGCTGTCAGTCGACGATGAACAGCCGGGCGCCGTTCCTGGTGTACGACTGATGGGCTTCGGCATCGTCGCCGACCTGATAGCTCATGCCGGGCCTGAGCGTGAACTTTCGGCCGTCTTCCAGCGTGGTTTCCAGTTCGCCATCCAGGCAGAACAGGATGTGGCCCTTCTTGCACCAATGGTCGGCCAGGTAGCCCGGTGTGTACTCGACCATGCGTACGCGGATGCGGTTCGGCTCGTCGCCAAAGTAGCGGGTGCGCCAGATCGCCATGCCGGTCTCGCCAGTGTGTTCGGTTGGTTCAACAGTGGACCAGTCGGTCGTGCCGAAAGCGAAGGGCGCCATTTTCATCGTGGGACTCCGGTAGCTGACGTAAGCCCATGATGGTATCAGCGGCTTACGTGGTGCCTGCGCCGCATGCGGTGTGCTGAAAACTGCGCTTATGGGTACGCCCCGACAGCATTGCGTGCCGCTCAATAATCCGCGCCGGACCGCCCGAAATCCACAGCCCATGCGGCATTGCAGCACGGGCTCAATCGTGTCACATCGATGTATGCAGAAATTGCATGGTGCTATGCAACATCGACATAACGATGGTCATGCGCTTCTCTAATATCGTCGCTTTTTACAAAGCGTGACGAACTTGGGCCGGCCCTTGGCCCCATGAGATCCGCGTCTGTCGCGCGCCGTCCCTCCGGCCACGATATTCCTTGGAGAAAGTCTTGAACACCAAACGTCTGACCTCCCACATCGGGCTGGCAATGCTGCTGGGCATTGCCGTCGGCTGGGGCTGCCACGAATACGCCAAGGACGCTGCGGCGGCCAAGGACATCGCTTCGTACTTCAGCATCATCACCGACATCTTCCTGCGCATGATCAAGATGATCATTGCGCCGCTGGTGTTCTCGACCCTGGTGACGGGCCTGGCGAGCATGAGCGGTGGCCGCTCCGTTGGCCGCGTCGGCCTGCGCGCGATGATCTGGTTTGTGTGCGCGTCGGCCACGTCGCTGGCGCTGGGCATGCTGCTGGTCAACTTCTTCCAGCCGGGTGTGCACATGAACCTGGCGTTGCCCGATGTGTCGGCCACGTCGGGCCTGAAGACCGGTGACTTCACCCTCAAGGCGTTCATCACGCACGTGTTCCCGCGCAGCATCGTGGAGGCCATGGCCACCAACGAAATCCTGCAGATCCTGGTGTTCTCGCTGTTCTTTGGCGCCGCGCTGTCGACGATGAAGAACCCGATGGACACCGTGATCGGGCGCGGCCTGGAAGAGCTGACCAAGCTGATGTTCCGCATTACCGACTACGTGATGCGCTTTGCACCGCTGGGCGTGTTTGCCGCCATGGCCGCTGCCATCACGGTGGAAGGCGTGGGCGTGCTGTGGACGTACGGCAAGCTGATCGGCGAGTTCTACCTGGGCCTGGCGCTGCTGTGGGCCATTCTGTTCTTCGTCGGTTATGTTCTGCTGGGCCGGTCGCTGGGCCGTCTACTGGGCTTGATTCGTGAGCCGACCATGCTTGCGTTTGCCACGGCGAGCAGCGAATCGGCGTATCCGAAGACGATGGAAGCACTGGAAAAGTTTGGCGTGCCCAAGCGCGTTGCCAGCTTCGTGCTGCCGCTCGGCTACTCGTTCAACCTCGATGGCTCGATGATGTATCAGGCCTTTGCGGTGCTGTTCATCGCGCAGGCGTACAACATCCAGATGAGCTTTACGCAGCAAGTCACGCTGCTGCTGGTGCTGATGCTCACGAGCAAGGGCATGGCCGGCGTGGCGCGCGCGTCGCTGGTGGTGGTGGCAGCCACGCTGCCAATGTTCCACCTGCCCGAAGCTGGGCTGCTGCTGATCATCGGCATCGACCAGTTCTTCGACATGGGCCGCACGGCCACCAACGTGATCGGCAACAGCCTGGCCACGGCCGTGGTGGCGAAGTACGAACCGGCTGAAGAAGAAAGCGAGGCCGAAGTCGCCGCGCAGCCGAACCTCGGCTGAGGCCCAAAGTAAAAACGCCACCTATCCAGGTGGCTTTTTTTATTCAGCTTGAGAAGCGAGGGAGGTCGCTCCAGGGGTGAGCGGCGCATCGCCAATGTCGACGCGCTGCGCCATGGGCGCCTCTCCCAGCAATGCAGCCACCATGGCTTGCAGCGGAAGCACGTCGCCGGTGCTCATGAAGCGCGGCGATGCAGCTTGGCCCGATGCGTGCAATCCCGCCGCCGTCAAGGTGCGGCCCAGATGGCGCGCGACGGCGTGACCGGTGTCGATCAACGTCAGGCGATCGCCCGCGATCTCGCGGATGGCGTCTTCCAGGAACGGGTAGTGCGTGCAGCCTAGCACCAGTGTGTCCGCGCCCGCGTCGAGCATCGGTTGCAGATACGCTTGCAGCAATTCCAGCACCGCGGGCGAGTGGGTATCGCCGCGTTCGATCAGGGGCACGAGGCCGTAGCCGGGCTGGCTCAGCACCTTGCAATCGCCGGAGGCAGCCGCCAGCAGGCGCGCGAATTTCTCGCTGCGCAGGGTGCTTTCGGTCGCGAGCACGCCGACCACACGGCTCTTCGACGTGGCAACCGCTGGCTTCAATCCCGGCTCGACGCCAATCACCGGCACCGCGAGTTTTTCGCGCAGCACGTGCACGGCCTGCGCTGTGGCGGTGTTGCAGGCGATCACCAAAGCCTTGCAGCCTTGATCGACGAGCCATTCGCACACACGCAGCGTGCGATCGGCGATGTATTGGGGGGATTTTTCCCCGTACGGGGCATGGCGGGAATCCGCCAGGTAGAGAAGCGATTCGGCCGGCAGTTCGGCGCGAATCGCGCGCAGGACGGAGAGTCCTCCGAGGCCGGAATCAAAGACTCCGACCGGGGCCTGCGCGCGTGTCGTCATATTGGATATGAGTGAACGAATCAGCCTGCTGCGACCGGAATCTTGCCGATCTTCGCCTGCCATTCCGCTGGGCCGGTCTTGTGGACCGACGTGCCCGAGCTGTCAACCGCGACGGTGACCGGCATGTCCTTCACATCGAATTCGTAGATGGCTTCCATGCCCAGATCTTCGAACGCCAGCACCTTCGAACCGCGGATGGCCTTCGACACCAGGTACGCCGCGCCGCCCACGGCCATCAGGTAAGCCGACTTGTGCTTCTTGATGGATTCGATGGCGACCGGACCGCGCTCGGCCTTGCCCACCATGGCGATCAGGCCGGTCTGGGCGAGCATCGTCTCGGTGAACTTGTCCATGCGCGTGGCCGTGGTCGGGCCTGCCGGGCCAACGACTTCATCGCGCACCGGGTCGACCGGGCCGACGTAATAGATCACGCGGTTGGTGAAATCGATCGGCAGCTTCTCGCCCTTGGCCAGCATGTCGGCGATGCGCTTGTGTGCGGCGTCGCGGCCGGTCAGCATCTTGCCGTTGAGCAGCAGCGTCTGGCCCGGCTTCCACGAGGCGACTTCTTCCGGCGTCAGCGCGTTCAGGTCGACGCGCTTGGACGTTTCCGTGTTCGGTGCCCACTCGACCTTCGGCCATTGCGACAGGTCCGGCGCTTCCAGCTTGGCCACGCCGCTGCCGTCCAGCGTGAAGTGCGCGTGGCGCGTGGCGGCGCAGTTCGGGATCATGGCGACCGGCAGGTTGGCTGCGTGGGTCGGGTAGTCCAGGATCTTCACGTCCAGCACGGTGGCCAGGCCGCCCAGGCCTTGCGCGCCAATGCCCAGCGCGTTGACCTTCTCGTACAGCTCGATGCGCAGTTCTTCTGCGCGGTTGCTCGGGCCGCGGGCGATCAGGTCTTGAATGTCGATCGGCTCCATCAGGGCTTCCTTGGCCAGCAGCATGGCCTTTTCAGCCGTGCCGCCAATGCCGATGCCCAGCATGCCCGGCGGGCACCAGCCGGCGCCCATGGTCGGCACGGTCTTGAGCACCCAGTCGACGATCGAGTCCGACGGGTTCAGCATCACGAACTTCGACTTGGCTTCGGAGCCGCCGCCCTTGGCCGCGACGATCACGTCCACCGTGTCGCCCGGCACGATCGACATGTTGATCACGGCCGGGGTGTTGTCCTTCGTGTTGGTGCGCTTGCCGGCCGGATCCGCCAGCACGCTGGCGCGCAGCTTGTTGTCGACGTCGTTGTACGCGCGGCGCACGCCTTCGTTGACCATGTCTTCGAGGCTCATCGTGGCGCCGTCCCAGCGCACGTTCATGCCGACCTTCAGGAACACGGTCACGATGCCGGTGTCCTGGCAGATCGGGCGCTTGCCTTCGGCGCACATGCGGCTGTTGGTCAGGATTTGCGCGATGGCATCCTTGGCCGCCGGGCTCTGCTCCTGCTCATAGGCGCGGCCCAGAGCAGTGATGTAGTCCATCGGGTGGTAATAGCTGATGTACTGCAGCGCGTCGGCGACGCTCTGGATGAGGTCTTCTTGACGAATGACGGTCATGGTGGGGGACCAACGTATAGGAATGAAAAGCCGGTGCGGCAGGGCAGTGGTCGGTGACTTTCACTCCCTGCCTGTGACCTGACGGCGGGCGCCGCAGGCTCAGAACAGCCTGAGATCATACACCCAATGTCGGGCGCGGATTGTCCGAGCGCATTCGTCGGAATCGCCGCGCCAACAGGGGCGCAGCGTCAATGTGCGCCGGCAGCCTCGTCTGCCGACTAAGCGTGGATTGGCGGAGGGGTTCCCGGCAGTTTGCTTCCCGCTACTCGGAGGTGATGACCGCCTCCACAGGGCGGCGTGGTGAGAACGCCAGCTCAGGGCCGTAGCCGAACCGCATCACGAGATCGGCGCGCTTGCCGGCGGCCCCGACAACCCCCGCCAAGTCCGGGCGCAACTGGGCAATTTCGACGGGCTGGTTGATGAAGGCACAGCGCAGTCCGAGGCGGGTCGCGGCCAGGGCGAAGCGTTGGCAGGCGCGGCCGGCGGCGATCCAATGCGCCTTGTCTTCGTGACTGCCGATAAAGACGGCGATACCGCTTGAGCTGTCGATTTGGCGTCGATATTTCCGGTTTTCGGAGTTGGCTGTGAAGGCGAGGTTGATAGCGCGGCGGCCCACCGCATCCGGCAGAACGGGGTTGTTGCTCGTCGCCGCGAAGAGGCCGTCTCCTGATGCCATCGCGGCTTTCGGATTGAAGCGCAACCAATGTTTCAACTCCCTGATGAAGGCCGGGTCAGCCATCTGCGCCTCGTTGCCAGCGATGACGAGATCGCGAATCTTGCTGATGCGGGGCCGATCCGTTACGAGGATGACATCCACGCCTGGGATGGCGGCAGCCCGTGCCAGCGTTTGCAGATCGGCGGCCGGAACAGGGCGCCCGTCAAATTCGGCACGCGTGGATTGCCGCCGGGGAATGGCCCCAAACAAAGGGTCCGGGCGGGGCGCGCCGTTCGAGAAGGCATAGGTGACGATGCCGCGGTCGTCGATCCGGAGCTCTCCCGGGCGTCCTGTTGCCTGCGCGGCGATCCGCAACGTCTCGGCAGCGCAGCCAAGGCTGACGAAGAGGTGATGGTTATCTGGATCGACGGCCGGTGTTGCCCGTGCCAGGTCAGGATGGATGGCGATCGCACTGTCGCCGATGACGAAGTGCCAGGGCTGGGTGTTGTGACTGTTCGGAGCAAGCGTCGCAAACCGGACGAGCTCGCGCAGCGGCGGGGCTGGCGGAAGATCGGCCCGCAAGGCTGCGGCATAGCGGGCGTATTCATCCATCGAGCCGGTCGAGGCGCGCCAGCCCCAACTGCTTGCGCCGCCAAGTGCCAGCAAGCCGATCGTTCCCGCCATGAAGCCGCGTCTGTCCATGCCGCCTCCTTTGCCTGCACGCTATCCCTCGCAGCGCCGGGGGCGGTTGACGCCGATCAAGCCGAAATGCGCTTGCGCAGGTGCGTCAATGTGCGTCGGCAGCCTCGCCGTGCGGATGCGCGTGCGAAACGATGCGGTCCACCCAGGCCATCACCAGCGCAGACACCAGGAACGCCACGTGGATGACCACCTGCCACAGGATCGTGTGCGTGTCTTTCTGGGCCGCGTCGATGAACGTCTTGAGCAGGTGGATGGACGAGATGCTGATCAGCGCCATCGACAGCTTCACCTTCAGCACGCCCGCGTTGACGTGGTCCAGCCATTCGGGCTCGTCTTCATGACCCTCGATACCGAGCTTGGACACGAAGATGTCGTACCCGCCGATGATCACCATGATCAGCAGGTTGGAGATCATCACCACGTCGATCAGGCCCAGTACGGCCAGCATGATCTTGGTTTCGTCCAGGTCGCCCAGGTGTGAAACCAGGTGCCACACCTCGACGACGAAGAGGTACACGTACGCTGCCTGGGCGATGATCAGGCCCAGGTAAAGCGGCAATTGGAGCCAGCGGGAAAAGAAGATCAGGCGCGGAATCGGGCGCAGCGGAGCGATGGGCGACTTCATGGGCAGGACGGGCGAGTGGTCTAAAAACCGCGAGATTGTAACGTTCGGTGACTGCAAAATCGCTTACAGGAACACGCTTGCGAGTGCTTCATTCCCGGTCCAGCGACGGGTCCAGCGGGTCGAGCGGATCGGCCACGCGGCCGCGCTGTCGCCCTTGCTGTACCCGCTGGCGTGGCCGCGCCGGCCAGCTCGCCACGAGAATCCCCGCCACCACGCATGCCAGCGCGATGCCGTGCGGCCAGCCCGGCGTTTCGCCCAGCGCGACGATGCCGTAGGTGGCCGCCGCAATCGGCAGCACCGACGTGAACACGCCGGCAAGGTGAGCGGGCACATGCCGAATGCCCTTCATCCACAGCCAGAACGAGAAGATGCTGGCCGATAGTGCATACCAAAGCACCAGCCCCCAGATGGGCAACGGCACGCCGGAGAGATCGAAGGTGAGCAGCGGCATCAGCCCCAGCGGCAGCATCAGCAGGCCGCCGATCAGGTGCGTGTAGGCGCAGATCTCGATGGCGGGCAACGTTTGCGTCAACCGCCGCGACAGGATCACGTAGATCGATTCGCAGAGCACCGCGCCCATTACCAGCGCATTGCCCAGCAGAGCCTGCGCCGCATCGGCAGGGGAAGCGCCCGAAGATTCGCCGCCGCGGTAGGCGTTGAGAATCGCGACGCCGGCCACCGCCAGCACCACCGACGCCAGCGTCCGCCCCGAAGGCTTTTCGCGCAGCACCAGCCACGACAGCAGCGCCACCGCGGCCGGAATCGTGCTGGTGATGATGCCTGCGGCCAGCGCCGAGGTCAGCCGCACACCGTTCAGCATCAGCAGCGTGAAACCGAACGTACCGAAGAAGGCCTGGAGGAACAGGTTCGTCCACTCGCCGCGGGTGACGCGGCGCATCCGCGATGGCTTGTACCACGGTGCCATGAAGACGATGGCAATCAGAAAGCGCAGCAACGCGAACAGCATCACCGGCATGACGGCAACAATCGATTTACCGAAGCCGACGTTGCTGCCGACCAATGCCATGGCAGCAATCAGGAAAAGGGCGTGGATGGGCACGATGAGGAATCAGTGGAACCGGCACGGGATGCGGCTCTCTGGCCGGCTATGTTGCGCTGCGATGCGTGCCGTAACGTGAAGTGACGCATTATAGTAATGCCCTTCACGTCGGCTTGCGCCGCAGAAATGCGTAAGGCTGGAGTCAGGTCAGCCCCTTAGATTCGCCGCAAAACGACTACAGACATCGCTATCAGGAGACACCATGGCTGGCATTGAATCTGTCCTGCAGGAAACGCGCGTTTTCAACCCGCCCGAATCCTTTGTCAAACAGGCAAACATCGCCGGCATGGATGCATACCGTGCCCTGTGCGCCGAAGCCGAACACGATTACGAAGGCTTCTGGGCGCGCCTCGCCCACGAGCACCTGCTGTGGCACAAGCCGTTCAGCAAGGTGCTCGACGAATCCAACGCACCGTTCTACAAGTGGTTTGAAGACGGCGAACTCAACGCCTCGTACAACTGCCTCGAGCGCAACCTTGAGAACGGCAACGCCGACAAGGTCGCCATCATTTTCGAAACCGATGACGGCAAGGTATCGCGCGTCACTTACCGCGAATTGCATGCACGCGTCTGCCGCTTCGCCAACGGCCTGAAGGCCCTGGGCATCAAGAAGGGCGACCGCGTGGTGATTTACATGCCGATGTCCATCGAAGGCATCGTGGCCATGCAGGCGTGCGCGCGCATCGGTGCAACGCACTCGGTGGTGTTCGGCGGGTTCTCGGCCAAGTCGCTGCAGGAGCGCATCGTCGACGTGGGCGCCGTGGCGCTCATCACGGCAGACGAGCAAATGCGCGGCGGCAAGGCGCTGCCGCTCAAGGCCATCGCCGATGAGGCGCTCGCCATGGAAGGCACGGAAGCCGTCAAGCACGTGATCGTCTATCGCCGCACCAATGGCAACGTGAACTGGGTGGAAGGCCGCGACCGCGCGATGGACGAGGTCGAAGCCGGCCAGCCGGACACCTGCGAAGTCACGCCGGTGGGCGCGGAGCACCCGCTGTTCATCCTCTACACCTCGGGTTCGACGGGCAAGCCGAAGGGTGTGCAGCACAGCACGGGCGGCTACCTGCTGTGGGCGCTGCTCACCATGCAGTGGACGTTCGACCTGAAACCGGACGACATTTTCTGGTGCACCGCCGACATCGGCTGGGTGACCGGTCACAGCTACATCGCGTACGGCCCGCTCGCGGCCGGCGCCACGCAGGTCGTGTTCGAAGGTGTGCCGACGTATCCGAATGCCGGCCGCTTCTGGGACATGATCCAGCGTCACAAGGTCAACACGTTCTACACCGCGCCGACGGCGATCCGCTCGCTGATCAAGGCCGCCGAAGCGGACGAGAAGGTCCACCCGAAGCAGTACGACCTCTCCAGCCTGCGCCTGCTTGGCACCGTGGGCGAGCCGATCAACCCGGAAGCCTGGATGTGGTACCACACGAACATCGGCGGCGGCCGTTGCCCGATCGTGGATACGTTCTGGCAGACCGAAACCGGCGGCCACATGATGACGCCGCTGCCGGGCGCCACGCCGCTGGTGCCGGGTTCGTGCACGCTGCCGCTGCCGGGCATCATGGCCGCCGTTGTCGATGAAACCGGGCACGACGTGCCGAACGGGCAGGGCGGCATCCTCGTCGTCAAGCGTCCGTGGCCCTCGATGATCCGCACGATCTGGGGCGACCCGGAGCGCTTCAAGAAGAGCTACTTCCCGGAAGAGCTGGGCGGCAAGCTGTACCTGGCGGGCGATGGTTCGATCCGCGACAAGGACACCGGCTACTTCACCATCATGGGCCGGATTGACGACGTGCTGAACGTCTCGGGCCACCGCATGGGCACGATGGAAATCGAATCGGCGCTGGTGGCGAACCCGATCGTGGCCGAGGCCGCCGTGGTGGGCCGCCCCGACGACATGACCGGCGAAGCGATCTGCGCGTTCGTGGTGCTCAAGCGTTCGCGCCCCGATGGCGACGAAGCCAAGCAGATCGCCAACGAGCTGCGCAACTGGGTGGGCAAGGAGATCGGGCCGATTGCCAAGCCGAAGGACATCCGCTTTGGCGACAACCTCCCCAAGACGCGCTCGGGCAAGATCATGCGCCGCCTGTTGCGCTCGCTGGCCAAGGGCGAGGACATCACGCAAGACACCTCCACGCTGGAGAACCCGGCCATCCTCGATCAACTGAAGGAAACCCGCTAACCGCCAGCGCTGGTCGCCAATCTTGGCCACCGACTCGAACCAAGACAGCCGCTTCCGCAAGCGGCTGTTTCTCTATTACGGGCTCTATACCGCAGGGCTGGTGCTCTTCATCGTGATGATGGGCGCGATCGAGCGTGTGCGCGGGCCGGGGGTGTGGCTCGGCTACGTGTTCCTGTTTGTCACCATCGCCATCTATGCGTGCATTGGGCTGATCTGCCGCACGGCCGATCTGACCGAGTATTACGTGGCGGGGCGACGCGTGCCGGCCTTCTTCAATGGCATGGCGACCGCGGCCGACTGGATGAGCGCCGCCTCGTTCATCGGCCTGGCAGGCATCGTGTTCGCTTCGGGCTACGAAGGCTTGGCCTATGTGATGGGCTGGACGGGCGGCTACTGCCTTGTCGCTTTCCTGCTGGCGCCTTACCTGCGCAAGTTCGGTGGTTACACGGTGCCGGATTTCCTGGCCAATCGCTACGGCAACGGAGAGCGCGGCGGCAGCTCGGTCGTGCGCGGCATCGCGGTGCTGGGCGCGACGCTGTGTTCGTTTGTCTACCTCGTCGCGCAGATCCAGGGTGTGGGGCTGGTCGTCACGCGCTTTATCGGCGTCGAGTTTTCGGTGGGCGTGTTTTTCGGGCTGGCGGGCATTCTGGTGTGCTCGTTCCTGGGCGGCATGCGGGCGGTGACGTGGACCCAGGTGGCGCAGTACATCATCATGATCGTGTCGTTCCTGGGCGTCGTGGGGATCATCGGCTGGCATCGGTATCACGATCCGGTGCCGCAGTTGTCGACGGGCCGCCTGCTGGTGCAGATCGAGAAAGAGGAGCGGCGCATCGCGCACGACCCTGCCGAGCAGCACGTGCGTGACCATTTCCTGAACGAAGCGCAGGCGCTGCAGGAACGTATCTCGCAGTTGCCGCAGTCGTTCGACCATGCGCGCGAAGCGCTGAATGCGCAGCTCAAACTTGCACGCGAACGCAATGCGCCGCTGCGTGAAATCAAAGCGCTGGAGCGCGAGCGCGAAGAGTTTCCCCCCGATGCGGCCACCGCGTCGATCCTCTGGAACCAGCAACGAGAAGATGCACTGGCGCGCAGCCGCATGGCGCCGCCATCCACCGAGCCGTTTCCCTCTGCATCAGAAAACGAGCGCGGCACCGAGCGGCTGAACTTCGTGCTGCTGGTGTTCTGCCTGATGGTGGGCACGGCCAGCCTGCCGCACATCCTCACGCGCTTTCACACCACGCCGTCGGTGCGAGAGACACGCAACTCGGTGAGTTGGACGCTCGTCTTCGTGGCGCTGCTGTATGTGTCGGCGCCCGCGCTGGCGGCGCTCGTCAAGCTCGATCTGCTGCAGCACCTTGTGGGTGCGCCGTTTGCCGACCTGCCGCAGTGGATCGTGCCATGGCGCAAGGTCGATCCGCCCGTGTTTGCGCTGCATGACATCAACGGTGACGGCATCGTGCAGTGGGCCGAGGTGATGATGCAGCCCGACATGATCGTGCTGGCTGCGCCTGAGATTGCCGGGCTGCCCTACGTGCTGTCCGGGTTGATTGCGGCGGGTGCGTTGGCCGCGGCGCTGTCGACGGCCGATGGCCTGCTGCTGACCATTGCCAACGCGCTGTCGCACGACGTGTACTTTCACATGATCGACAACACGGCCAGCCACCAGCGGCGTGTCACGAGCGCCAAGGTGGTGCTGCTCGGCGTGGCGTTGCTGGCCGCCTATGTGACGTCATTGAAGCCGGGCAACATCCTCTTCCTGGTCGGCGCGGCCTTCTCATTGGCGGCGTCGTGCTTCTTTCCGGTACTGGTGCTGGGCGTGTTCTGGAAGCGCACCAACCGTGCCGGCGCCATCGCCGGCATGCTGACGGGTCTTGCCGTGAGCGTGTACTACATCATCGCCAACTACCCGTTCTTCACGCGCATGACCGGCGTGCTTGGCCAGCCGTGGTTTGGCGTCGACCCGATTGCCTCGGGCGCGTTCGGCGTGCCGGCCGGGTTTGTGGCGGCGATTGTCGTGAGCCTGCTGACCAAGCCGAACCGGCCGGTGGTCGACAAACTCGTCGGCTACATTCGCGATCCGCTGTAAAAAAGCCGGCTCCCGACGAGCCGGCAAAGGGCAGGGCCGAAGTGTGGGCCTCCGGCCCCGGGCTGGTCTCTCCCGCCAGCCACATCGGGAGTGGGGCAGCGCGGCGAAGTGGCGCGCGTTCAGTCCGGTAACGGATTGATCTGCGGCTTATCGTTCGAGAGCGTCTGGATGGCCCGCTCGAGCGGCGCGGCACTGACGCTGACTTCACCCGCAAAGGGCCGGTCCACGGCCAGCACAAAAAAGAACGCCAGGCCCAGCGTGGTGGCCCACACCGCCACCAGCGCCATGTGAAAGCGCGTGGCCGGCAGCGCATAGAGCAGCAATAGCGACAGGCCGCTGGCGATCAGCATCACGCCCCACAGCGTGGCGGGCATCGCGGCTTCAAGGTTCTGCAATCGTTTCTCCCGGTGCTTCACCATCTCGTTGACGCGGGCGAGCACCTCGATCAGCAGCACGCGTTCGCGGTCGTCGCGCGGTGTGATGCGGTTGGCCGTGGAAAACATGCTGGTGAACGCCGCCTCCGTGCCGGCATCCGGGCGCGCTTGCTGCTGCATGCTCGGCCATTCATCGTGGACGACGTGGCCCAGATACGCGATCAGCTCGCGGCGCGCACTTGTGGCGCTCGGGTGGGAAAACGCCGAGAGATCGCGCGCGAGTTCCGTGGCGCACGCCGCTTCCGCGGCCACGATGTCGGCGGCCGCCTGATACGCGCCCCATACCGAGATGGCCGAAAACGCCACCAGCAACGAGTTGATGGTGGTGACGGCCGTCATCATGGCGATGGTCATGTTGCGCTGTTCGGCGTCGAGCGTGACCGGGAAACAGCGGCGGAACAGCCCGTAGCCGCCCAATGCCACGAATAGCGTGGCGAAGACGATGATCGCGCCCATCGCCCATGCGGGGATGTTGTAGAGGAACAGCATGCGGTCACTCCTTGGACTTGGATGACTGGGTCGAGAGAGGCGAGGGGACGCCCGCCGCCGGGTCGGTGGCGCAGAGCATGGCGCGCGTGAAATCGGTCAAACGTTGGCGCATCGCCCCCGGCGAGGCGGTGCCGTCGAGCGACTGCTGCAGATCGATCAGGTTGGCGGCGAGTTCGCTTTGCCACTGCGTGCGCTCACTGGCGGCGCGGGCGCGGTAGGCCTGGATGGCGGCGTCCGCATCGGCAGAGCGGTCGCCGCGTACGAGTGTTTCGAGCGCATCCACCAGCCGTTGCAGCAGCCGGTGCACCGCCGTGGCAGAGAAGCCGCCGAGCATCGCGAGCGCCGGCTTGCCGAAGTTGTGCATGCTGCCGTGGTCGAACAACTGTGCCGGCAGCATCTCTACGAGGATCAACCCGGCAATCACGCCGAGGATCAACCGCGCGCCGTAAGAGGCGTCGTACTTCGGGTCGTACGTGGACGCGGCCACATAGCGATGTGCCTGAAACAGCGCGGCAAACGAGGCCCCAAGGCCGGCGCAGAACAGCAGGAACAACGTGTTCCAAAGAAGGGGCGCGCCGTCCGAATCGAGGAAGCCGCGGTCGATGTTCGCGCTCGACACGTCAGGCGACATGCCGGTGCCAATCACCGCGACCAGAAAGACGATCGCGGCGCCGGTCAGCAGCCGGATCAACGGCACAGGACCGAGCCACGCGAATGAGTGGTCGGAGCGATGCTGTGCGTCGAGCAGCGTCACCGCTTGCGGCGTGGCCGGTGCGATCGTCGCTGCAAGCTTGCGGTGAATGGTCGCCAGTGCGTGGTGGGGCGTGGCATGCGGGGGCATCTGACCGTCGAGCAGTGCGCCAAGCTGCGCGATGAGTTCGGGCGCGACCGGGAGGCCGTGGTGCAGGGCATAGCGGGCCATGGCCGCGCACTCGTCACGCAGCTGATCCGCGAGGGGCGGGGTTGCATGCGGAGGAGGCACCGCGCCCGGCCGCAACCAATGCATGAGGGCGAGCGGAATCACGCCCGCCTCCGGTCGTTGCGTTGCATGGGGGGCAGGACGGCGCGGAACATGCTGCACCGCAAGTCTGAGATCTTCGCTTGCATGGTGGCCTTCGTCGGCTGGGTGGGCCGTGCGCGGCCCCGGCTTGCTCCGTTGTCGATGCTGAACGGCGCAAGCTCACTTTGCGTCGCGCGTGCAGGTCCGCCAATGCAGCGGAAGTCACGAACGACGGCCTAACGAAAGACACAGGACACCAAGAGAAAACGCCCGCGGCCTTTCGGCGGCGGGCGCAATGACAGCTCGGAGATGACGGCTACTGCGGTGACAGTGCGATCAGGCGTGTTGGGCGTGCGGATCCACGCGGAAGAACGACATCGCAGCGTTCAGTTCCTGCCCCTGGTCCTGCAGCGATTGCGATGCCGCTGCGGCTTCTTCCACCAGCGCCGCATTGCGCTGCGTGACTTCATCCATTTGCGAGATCGCCTGGTTGACCTGTTCGATGCCGCGCTTCTGCTCGACCGATGCAGCGGCAATCTCCTCCATGATGTGCGTGACGCG
Source organism: Ralstonia edaphi (assembly GCF_958350185.1). Taxonomy (NCBI): domain Bacteria; kingdom Pseudomonadati; phylum Pseudomonadota; class Betaproteobacteria; order Burkholderiales; family Burkholderiaceae; genus Ralstonia; species Ralstonia edaphi. The sequence goes on along the minus strand of NZ_CATWHI010000002.1, from coordinate 332,905 downwards.
GGCCACGGCTTGCGTGACCTCTGTCATGGTCTCGCCGGCCTCGCCCGCCAGCGTGGAGCCGTCGTGAATGCGTTCCACCGACGAGGCGATCAGTTCCTTGATTTCCTTGGCTGCCGTTGACGAACGCTGCGCCAGGCTGCGCACTTCGCTGGCGACGACCGCAAAGCCGCGGCCTTGCTCGCCTGCGCGTGCGGCTTCCACGGCGGCGTTCAATGCGAGGATGTTGGTCTGGAACGCAATGCCTTCGATGATGCCCGTGATGTCGGCAATCTTGCTCGAACGGTCGCTGATGTCCTGCATGGTCGACACGACCTGGCTGACGACGGTGCTGCCCTTGAGCGCCACGTCCGACGCAGTGGAGGCGAGCGCAGTGGCGTGCTGCGCATTCTCGGCGTTCTGCTTCACGGTGGACGTCAGCTCTTCCATGCTGGCGGCCGTTTCCTGCAGCGACGATGCCTGGGCTTCCGTGCGCTGGCTCAGGTCGGCATTGCCGGCGGCAATCTGTTTGGCCGCGCCCGCAACGCTGGTGCTGCTGTCGCGGACCTTGTCGACGATCTCGGTCAGGCGGCCGTTCATGTCCCGCAGTGCGGAGAGCAGGTGGCTCGCCTCATCTCTGCCTTGCACCTCGATGCGGCTGCTCAGGTCTCCGCGTGCAACCGTGCGGGCAACGTCCACCGCGGTGCGGATCGGCTGTGTGATCGAACGCGTGATGATGATGCCGGCGATCACCGCCAGCAGCGCCGCGCCGATCGACAGGCCGGCGAGCAGATTGCGCTGCGTGACGTACTGCGTGTCGTACGCCTGCACGAGCTGCTCCTGGCGCTCATGCGTATACGCGGCATACGCGTCGGTGGACTTGATGAGCGCGGCGAGCAGCGGGCGGCACTCGTTGTCCATCTTCTGGATGGCCTCGTCGCGTTTGCCGGCCAGTGCGAGGCCAACGATGTCGGTCGCCACGGGGCCGTACTGCGCTTCCACGCGGTTGATGTCTCCCACCAGCGCACGCGCGCGGTCGCTGGCGTCCTTGGCGCCCGCAATCATGTCGTTGAGCTGCTTGAGCTTGTTCTTCACATCGTCGTGCGCACGAAAGACATCGGCCTTCTCGAGTTCCAGGTCTTTTTGCGTGACCACGAGCACCAGGTTGCGTGCGGCAATGGCGCGCCGATCCACCGCCGTGCGCACGTCGTTGGCGACGTCTGCGCGGGCGCTGATGCCGCGCACGTAGTTCGAGAATCCTTCGGTCGATTCGGACAACGCCCGCAACGACATGCTTGAAACCACGACAACAATGGCTGCCAGCACGCCGAAGCCCGTCGTGAGCTTGGCTTTGATCGTCATCTGGGAAAGGTTCACTGCGTCCTCCGGCTTGCTGAATGAACTGAGTTGTGGTCGTGCACCGGGGCGGCTTTGAGAAGACGGTCGACGACCATGTTGGTTATGTGCAAGGTGCTGGCGTACCCGAGAAAGGAGCCGGGTTATGTCACGGCGTGATCGATCTGTCTTCGTTGGATTTTCGGGCCTTCACGGGGTTATCGGCATTGAAAAGAAAATCCTGAATAACATTTCCCCTGAGCGTTTTCACTTAATGCAAATTGGGGGGCTGTCTTACCCGTGGAACCTTATCTGGCAAGGCTTGGGCGACCATCATTTCGAATCGTGTGATCGGTTATGCAGACGAGGCTCCGCCAACGTTTTCGTGCCGTATTTAGGATCCCTGAAGTCAGGTATCGATATTTTCACTACAGTATTTGCAGTGCGTAGTTTTACGTATGCATTCGCCGGCTACACATTTAGGTGGTGCCCGGTGTCTAAAGAAAACGGCCCGCTGATGCGGGCCGTGTCATTGCGAGCAGCGGGGTATTGCTACAGCGCCGCCGCAGGCACCACCGGCAGGACCACCTTGGACGGATGAGCCGCATCGCTATAGATCGTCAGCACACCGACGAGCGAGTTGAGCAGCGTGGGCAGCGGCGGCACGCCTTGCGGCAGGTTGCTTGCGCCCACGGCCACCCGCAGCTTATGGCCCTGGGCGATAAGCGCACTCGTCGGGAACACCTCGACAGGCACCATCACGGCTTGGCCGGGCATGAGCTGCTGGGCGGAGGCGGGGGTGAACGGATGCCATGGCTGGATCATCCGGCCGTTCATCGTGCGCGAGCGGCTGGCGTCCACTGCGCGCAACGAAGCTGTCTGCAGGCCATCCGTGAGTGGCGTGACGTTGCCTGCGGCGTCCACATCGTCGATACGTACCGAGACGCCGGCGTCCAGCGCGGTGGTCGAGATCCACACATCGGCTTCGATCGGCCCGTTGAGATAGACATCGGCCGGCATGGGCGGCGTTTCGAACTTCACGTCGGCGGCTTCGGCAAGCGTGTCGTCCGTCTGGCACGGCAGCGGGATGAAGCCTGTCAGACCGGCGGTCCACTGTGACAGGCTGATCGAGCACGCCCCGTTCAGCGGCTGCTGCGCGACCTTGTTCGACGCTTCGTTGGCGGCCGGTGCGGTGGCCGACAGGCTCTTGTCGCCGCGCAGGAAGAGCTGCTGCGCCTGCACCTGCGGATGCGGCCAGTCCGTGGCGGTGGCGTAGTGGCCGAGGCCGGTCACGTACTGCGTGACGTTGGGCAGTGCATCGGCACCCACCTTCATGCCTTTGACGTACTGGTCGAACCATTGCAACTGAATGTGGTTCAGCGGCGGCACGCCATCGACGGGCAAGCCGCTGCCCAACGCCGCCTGCAGATGCGTCCACGGGCCGATCAGCAACTTGGCCGGCGCCTGCGTCTTGATGCTCTCGTATGTGAGCGGCTCGCTGCGCTGGAAAAGATCATGCAGGCCGCCCACCACGAAGGTCGGCACCTTGATCTTGCCGTCGTTCTCCAACGGCGAGCGCGTCGCCCAGAATGCGCCGTCATACGCCGTGGCTGTGCTGCCCAGCAACGCTTGCAACATGGTCGGCAACTGGAATGTCGTAACCGCAGACACCAGATGCTGCAGCACGGCCGGCAGGCCGATCGTCGGGTCTGTCACCAGCGTGGGATCAGTCAGGCTCAGCACCGACACCAGCCCGAACCACGCCGGGATGAAGGTCAGATTGGTCTGCCCGCCCGTGAAGACGATGTCGCGGTAGCCGTCGCCGATCGGCACGATGGGGAAGGCCGCCTTGACTGCCGGATGGTTCTGCGCCGCAGTGATGACCGTCGTGATGCCGAGGTACGACACGCCGTACAGGCCGATGGCACCGTTGCTCCACGATTGCTGCGTCACCCAGTCGACCACGTGGCCGTAGTCGCTTTGCTCATTGGCGCCAAAGGCGTCCCATGTGCCTTGCGACTGGCCGGTGCCGCGCACATCGACCACCACCGTCGCGTAGCCGTGCTGGACGATGTACGGATCCGCCGCGCCCAGCGCTGCGCCAATCGATGCTTCGTATTGCGCGTTGCCGCCGTTGTACGAGGTCTGCACGAGCACCGTTGGGAAGGTGCCCGTGGCTGCTTTGCCGGATGCGTCGGCGGGCAGCGTCACGTATGCCGCCAGCTTTGTGCCGTCGGGCATCGTGATGTACTGCGTGGCTTGCTTCGCAACGCCTGCGTAGAGCACGGGCGGATTGTAGTCGGCCCACTTCGCGCCGGCGTTGCTGGTGATGGACGTTCCAGGTTGCGCCGGCGTGGCGCGCGTGCCAAGCGTGGTCCAGTTGACAGCGGCAGGCTGTACCGGCTGCGTGGGCTGTGTTGGTTGCGTGGTGGTGTTTGAATCGGCGGGTGTGCTGTTGGCAACGGTGGAACCGTCACCGCTGCCGCAGCCCGACAGCGAAAGCGCCGCGCACAGCAGCGCAGAGATCAGCATGCGGCCGCGCCGCACACGTGGGTTGCCCATCTGCATGGGGGTCTCCTCTTGAATGCTCTTGTTGTGTTTGTGTGGGGGGATGGCCGGCGCCGAGGGTGGCGGCACGCGGCCGATCGCTCCGGGTGGGGAAGCGAAGCAAGCGAAGAGGCCGGCGCAGAAGAGGGGTGGGTGACACGACCGACCGCGCGCCAGCGGGCTTGGGCGCACGGGTAAAGCACCAAGCATGCCCGTCGACATGTCGCACGTGGGTGGCGTTGTACGGCGGCGTGGCGCCTGTGCTGGGGCCTGGAACCCCACCCGCGTTACGTAACGTTCCGCGTAACGAGTGGCACGATGCAGCTGTTCTCGGATGAGGATTTCGCACCCCACCAACGTAGGGATGCTGTCCGCCAACCCGCGTCAACAGGGTGTTTCAAACAGATCAAAACGACAACGCATGCATGCAAAAAGCGCGCATTGAGCGGCTCATGGACGTTGGCATGGACGTTGCATATTCAGGCTGCACGCCCGGCACAGGGCGCCACACGAAGAGCGCAACAACAGCACAGACAGCAAGGGGGCCATCATGAATCGCACCATTCAAGACGTCGAAATTGCCGCTGCCATCGACTCGGACCTGCTCCGCCGCCGCGAGCAGTTTGCCGGTCAGCCCGCCGCTTGGCGGGTGTGGTCCGAGGCCGCGCACGTTGCCACACTGAATGAACGCGCACGTAACGCCTTCATCGAGCACGTGGCCAATAGCCGCGGCGCCGATATCGCCCTGCGGCTGCTGCTGAAAGCGCAGTCGATTCGCGATCAGATTACGCAGACGCTGCTGACGAGCGAGACGCGCGCCACGCTGCATTGAGTTACGCGAGGGGATGCCGACCGCGCAGACGTGTCGGCGGCGGTGGGATGCAAAAGGCCTTGTCGGGAGACTGGGCCTTTTGCTTTTGGGCGATGGAAGGTGCCGCAGAAATGAAAATGCCCGCTTGCGCGGGCATTTGTGTTCTGGCGGAGAGAGGGGGATTCGAACCCCCGATAGGCTATTAACCTATACACGCTTTCCAGGCGTGCGACTTAAACCACTCATCCATCTCTCCGGAAGCCGGCGATTGTAGCACACCGGGCGAGCTAGCCAACCCCTGCAGCCTTGGTCTGGACGAGGTTGTCGGTTCGCAGGCGCAGCAAGCAACCGAGGCCGACCACTATTGCTGACCTCAGCCGTTTGACCGTACGCTTTGCCAGCAAAAAAATCACAAGGACAAGGAGACCACCGCCCCATGGATCTGGACGTCAACCACAAGCCGGTCAGCGTTGATTGCGACCCGGCCACGCCCCTGCTGTGGGTGCTGCGTGATCACCTGAACCTGACCGGCACGAAGTTCGGCTGTGGCGTTGCGGCGTGCGGCGCATGCACCGTACACGTGGACGGCGCGGCCGTGCGGTCGTGCGTGCTGCCGGTGGCGGCTGTGGCCGGCAAGCACATCACCACCATCGAGGGCCTGGCCGGCGGCGAGGGCAAACGCCACGCGCTGCAGCAGGCCTGGGTGGACGAGCAGGTGCCCCAGTGCGGCTACTGCCAATCCGGCATGCTGATGGCCGCAGCCGACTTGCTCGCCCAACACCCCGATCCGACTGATGCCGACATCGACGCGGCCATGACCAACATCTGCCGCTGCGGCACGTATCCGCGCATGCGCGCCGCCATCAAGCGCGCTGCCAAGGCGTTGCGGGAGGCGCGCGCATGAACGCGAAGGCAACGAAACCGCGCAGCGGACGCCGCCGTTTCCTGCTGGGTGCGCTTGGCATTGGCGGCGCACTGGTCGTCGGTTGGGGCGTGATGCCACCGCGCAGCCGCGTGGGCGACGCGAACATCTTCCCCGAGCACAACGGCGAGATTGCGCTGAACGGCTGGATCAAGATCACGCCCGAAGGCAACGTCGTGCTGGCCATGCCGCGTGTGGAGATGGGCCAAGGCATCCACACCGCGCTGTCGATGCTGGCGGCCGAAGAGCTGGACATTCCGCTCTCGCGCGTGAGCATCGAAAGCGCGCCGGTGGAGCGCATCTACGGCAACGTCGTGGCCATGGGCGACAGCTCGCTGCCGCTGCATCCCGACAGCGCTGAAAAGTCCTGGGCCCGCGCACTGCACTGGATCATGGCCAAGAGCGCGCGCGAGATCGGTCTCATCATTACCGGTGGCAGCAGCAGCACCGCCGACGGCTGGCAGCCCGTGCGCGAGGCCGCCGCCACGGCGCGTGCAGCGCTGGTGGAAGCGGCAGCGCGCGCATGGAACGTGTCGGCTGCCGAAGTCAGCATCCGCGAGGGGCAACTCATCGGCCCCGGCGGCAAGCAGTCCACGTTTGGCGAGATGGCCAAGTCGGCGCGTGGTATTTCTGCGCCGTCCAGCGTGACGCTCAAGCCGGCCTCGCAATTCCAGTTGATCGGCAAGCCGGCGCCGCGCAACGACCTGGCTGCGAAGACGGATGGCAGCGCGCGCTTCTCCATCGACACGCGCCTGCGGGGCATGCTGTACGCCGCCGTGGTGATGTGCCCGGTGTTTGGCGGCAAGCTCAAGACGTTCCAATCGAAGGCCGCGCTTGGCATGCCGGGCGTGCGTTACGTGGTGCCGTTCGAGGGCACAGCCGCTGGCGCGCCGGGCGTTGCGGTGGTGGCAGATCATTATTGGCAGGCGCGTCAGGCGCTGGCAACGCTGGAACTCGTGTGGGACAACGGCCCGCATGCCAAGCTCGATTCCGCAGGCATCCGGCAGCAGCTTGTCAGCGCACTCGACAGCGACAAGGGCGGCTTCACGTACCGATCGATGGGCGATGGCCTGAAAGCCTTCGACGAGGCCGATGGCGCCACCATCGTCGAGGCCGAATACAGCGCGCCCTATCTCGCGCACGCGACGATGGAGCCGATCAACTGCACCGCGCAGGTGACGGCAGACGGCGTGCATCTCTGGGCACCGACGCAGGTCGCCACGCTGGCGCGGCTGGTAGCGGCGCGCGCGGCCGGGGTGAGCGGCGACAAGGTCCATATCGACATCCCGCTCATCGGCGGCGGTTTTGGGCGACGGCTGGAATCGGACTTCATCGGCCAGGCCGTGACCATCGCGACCAAGACCGAAGGCAAGCCGGTGCAGGTGATCTGGTCGCGCGAAGAAGATGTTCGTCACGACTTCTATCGCCCGCACGCCATCGCCCGGCTCAAGGCGCGCGTCGAAAACGGCAAGGTCACCGCGATTGCCTCGCGCAGCGCCGGCCAATCGATTCTGGCCGGCGAGCTGGATCGACTGTTCGGTGCGCCATCGGCGGGCATCGATCGCTACACCGCCGAAGGCCTGTTCGACCTGCCGTATGAAATCGAGCACGAGCACATCGCGCATCTGGCGGTCGATCTGCCGGTTCCCGTGGGCTTCTGGCGCAGTGTGGGGCATTCGTACAACGGGTTCTTCATGGAGGGCTTTCTCAACGAGGTGGCGGCCGCGGCCAAGCTTGACCCGCTGGCGATGCGGCGTGACTTGCTGAAGGACCATCCGCGGGAGTTGAGGGTGCTGGACACCGTGGCGCAGGCTGCCGGTTGGGGGCAGCCGCTGGCACCCGCCGCTGACGGCGCACCGCGTGCGCGCGGCATTGCGCTGCATCCGAGCTTCGGTTCCGTGGTAGCGCAAGTGGTGGAGGTGTCGATGAAGGACGGCAGGCCGCGCGTGCATCGCGTTGTCTGCGCAGTCGATTGCGGCACGGTGGTCAACCCGGGCATCGTTGCGCAGCAGATGGAAAGCGCGGTCATCTTTGGCCTGACGGCGGCACTGTACGGCCGGATCGACATCAAGGACGGCCAGGTCGTGCAGTCGAACTTTCCCGACTACCCGGCGCTCAAGATGGCAGAGACACCCGTCATCGAAACGCATATCGTGCCGAGCACCGCGGAGCCCAGCGGTATGGGCGAGGTGGGCGTGCCGCCTATCGCGCCGGCGGTGGCCCATGCCGTGGCGCAGTTGACGGGAAAGCCGGTGCGGCAGTTGCCCATCGTCTGAAGGTCCGCGGCAGCGGCGTCGAACTCACAGGAGCGCATGGCGGATGGCAAACGCAGCCGCCTCCGCCCGATTGGCGCTGTGCGTCTTGCTCAGGATGCTGCTGACGTGGTTTGCCACTGTGTTGGGGCTGACGAACAATTCACGGGCAATCTGGCGGTTACCCTTGCCTTGCGCGATCAGGCGGAGCACCTGGGCCTCGCGTCGGCTCAACCCGGCGGGGTAGTGCTCCACCGTAGCCGCCTTGACCAACGCCCTGGCGGTCTCGATGCGCGCCAGCAAGCTGACCATCCCCAGCATTGCCGCCTCGTCTTTTGCGGCGCTCAACAAGGCATCTGCACGATCGAGATCGCCCGCCTCGCCACGACGCAGGAGCATCTGCGCAAAGTCTAGCCGCGTGCGAGCGAGGGCAGGCCTTGCGCCTTGGCGTTCGTTCATCGCCAGGGCGGCCTGAAAGTGTTGCTGCGCTTGTGACCAGTTGCCCATCGTTGTGGCCAATGCGCCCAGGATCGCGTCGGCTGCGCCGAACGAGGCGATTGCGGTGCCGAACACCAGGTTGCGCCCGCTGAACGGGACAAGCAGTCGATACAGCGCCGCCGCCCTGGCGGCATCGCCAAGCGCATGACACACGATGGCCAGATACGTGAGATTGGCTACCCAGACACCATCGCGCGCGATCGTGAGGAAGTCGGCGTTGGCGAGCGTGTCAAACGTCTTGCGCGCCGCCTCCAGTTGCCCGAGCTCTGCGCGCATCAAGGCGATGCCCGGCTGCCAGATGGCCATCGCGCTGGTGTGCTCAACGAACTGCTCGACCAGAGGTGCCACCTCGAGCAACCGGCCCTGTTCGCGGCGCAGCATGAACATCTGGACGCCGTAGACCCCGGCGGCATCCATGCCGGGCATGCGCCGCGCGATCTCGTAAGCGTTGGGTATGAGGCGCTCTGCATCGGCAAAGCGCCCTTCGAACAGTGCATGCATGGCGCGCGACATGCTGGCCGTGTAATGGATGAAAGGTTGGCGCAGCGTCTCCCCACTGCGCTCGTATTCCTCTAGGTTGGCTCGCCAGGCTGCCATGTCGCCGAGTTCAAAGTCATCGAAGAAGCGCCACGCACGTGTTGCACACATGAGCGTGCGGTCGCCGGCTTGCCGGGCCAGCTTGTAGGCTTCATCCGAGGCCGCGATGCGCTGGGCAATGTGCTCCTGCTGCCAGCGCAGCGACACGGTCGCAACAAGGGTGTCGGCCAGAGTTGCGGGGTCTCCCGCGCGGCGTGCCACTGCGATGGCCTGCTCGTGTACCCGGCTTGCTTGTGCCTCCTCGCCGCTGAAAATGAGGGCGCGCGCCAGGGCGCTCAGCAGGCGGGCGCTCATCACCGGCTCGTCGCTGCCCTGGGCTGCGAGAGCCTCGCGCAGGAGTTCGGCCGCGGGGCCCCCGGGCAGTCCTGGCGCCCAACTCGCTGTTTCGAAACCAAGTGCGGCGTAAGCGAGTTCCCTTGCATTGCCGTACTCCGCGCTCAGGCGAGCCGCTTCCTTGAACGTCTGCATGGCCTGGAGCCAATCACCGGCATGGCTGTGTGCGGTGCCTAGCGCATTGAGCAGGCTGCAGCGTGTCTCGCGCGCCAGGCCGCTGCCCGCGTCCATGGCCTGCAGTGCCATGTGGCAGTAGCGCGCCGATTCTTCGTGCGCGAGCAGGCGGTCGGCCCGCCGCGCCGCACGTTGCGCGTAATCCACCGCGAGTGCGGCGTCGCCTCCGGGCAGGGCGGCCCAGTGGTGATAGGCCAGCGCAGGCAGATGCGGCTCGAGGTCGTCGCCGTGAATCATCTCGATCGCACGCGCGAGCTTCAGATGGAGGCGGCTGCGCCGAGGGATGGGGATCTCGTCGTAGAGCGTCTCGCGGAACAAGGCATGGGCAAAGTGATAGTGGCCCGGGTCGCGCAAGGCCTCGACCACACGAGCCTGCAGCGCTTCGTCGAGGGCTGCGCCGCAGATCTCTTCGTCGACTTCGTCGGCCAGCGCAGTCAGCAGACGGAATTCAAATGCGCGGCCGATAACCGCCGCGGCGGTCAGCACCTTGTTCGCATTGGCGGACAAGCGATTCAAGCGCCGTCCGATCACTTCCTTGATGCCCTCCGGAATGCGTAGTACGTCCCCCGGGCTGGCGGACGATTTTTCCTGTACCAGCAGGCGGGTCATTTCGCCCACGAACAAGGGGTTCCCTTCCGTTTGCGCATGGACCGCATCGACCAGCGCGGGGGCGACGGTCGTATCGGCAGCCAGTTCCATCATGTGCGCGGTTTCCGCGTGCGTCAGCCCGCTCAGGCGCAACCGCTCGAAGCATGGTTGGCGCGCCAGTTCGCCCAGTGTGGCCGACAGCGGGTGCTGTCTCGATAGCTCGACATCACGGTACGTCACCAGGAGCAGAATGCGATTGCTGCACAGGTCAGGCGCAAGAAATTCCAGCAGGCGCAGGGACGACGCGTCGGCCCAGTGCAGGTTGTCGAGGATGAGCAGCAACGGATGTTGTTGCGCCGCGCGCTGCCAGAAGGTGTTGACGGCGTCGAACAGCCGGAAGCGCGCCTGCGCGACTTCGGTACTTGGCGTGGCAACTGCGCGATCACGCACCGGATCGGGCAACCGGTCTGCAAGGTCGGGAACGATTTCGGCGAGCGGCGCGACCCCGCAGGCCAATGCGTGGTGGATGCTGTCTTCGTCGTGTGAGGCAATCCAGCTACGCACCAGTTGTTGCCAGGGCCAGTAGGGCGGTGCGCCGGGCTCCTCATTGCAGCGGCCCCACAGCGTTTGCATGCCGTGTTGCTCTGCCTGTTGGGCAACGATTTCGGCGGTACGCGTCTTGCCGATGCCAGGTTCCCCAGCCAACGCCGCAATGCCGCCCCTGCCGTCTTGCGCTCGCGTCAGCAGGCGGCGCAGTACCTCGAGTTCACGCTCGCGGCCAACGAAGCGTGCCGTCGCGAGCGCGCTGTCACTGTTGCAGGTGCTGCCACCTGACGCGGCGGATTCCGCCTGCAGCGGCATGCCGCAACCGTCGCAAAACCGTGCGTCGGGCCGGCACAATCGGTGGCAGCAAGCGCAATGCATGGTTGCCGGGCGTCACACGAAGCTCTCCGGACGCACTTGACTCACCTCGATCACGACGTCAGCCGGCAGGCTTGCGAGGTGAGCTGCCTCTCGGATGGCATCCGCGCTTGGGGCTTCGTATAGGCAGTAGGTTTTCTTGCGGTCCGCCGAGAGAAAAGAGAAGACCCAGTTCACACCGACATCTGCATTGATGTGCTGGATGTTCGCAACGCTAGCGGCGCCGATCTCCAATGCTTCCGCAAACTGGCGTTCGATGAGAAACAGCGGCATTTGTCTTCCCTCCTGATGCGTCGACGGGCCACGCCGCCCTTGCGTTTTATTGAAGGCCGAAGAGGGAGCAAAACAAATAGTCAGTATTGACTATCCCGGGGCGGGCCGAGCGGCATACAAAAATGATCAAGGCAGCGGATGGAACGGACGATGTCCCGCTTCTAGACTTCCATCACGCTTTCCGGCGCCCGATTTTTTCCGCTCTGCAGATACAGCCAGATCGGTTCGGCCATGCTTGCCCAGGAGATCACCATGCTCGAAGACACCACGGTCCAGACGTTCCGTGCGCAGTTGCGGGGTGCGCTCGTCGAACCGGGCGATCCGCACTACGACGCGGCACGCCGCGTCTACAACGCGATGATCGACAAGCGGCCGCGCCTCATCGCGCAGTGCTCGGACGTGGCCGACGTGATTGCGTCAGTCAACTTCGCGCGCAATAACGGCTTGCTGCTGGCCGTGCGTGGTGGCGCTCACAATGGCGGCGGTCTGGGGGTGTGTGACGACGGTTTGGTGATCGATCTGGCCCGTTTGCGCGGCATTCGTGTCGATCCTGTTGCCCACACGGTGCGTGCCGAAGGCGGTTGCACGTGGGGAGACGTCGATCATGCGACGCACGCATTCGGCCTCGCAACGCCGGCCGGCATTATCAGCACCACCGGGGTTGGCGGGCTGACCCTGGGCGGAGGGATTGGTCATCTGGCACGGCGCTTTGGCCTGACGATCGACAATCTGCTGTCGGTCGATATCGTGCTTGCCGACGGCAGCTTCGTTACCGCCAATGCGCATGCCAACGAGGATCTGTTTTGGGCCGTGCGCGGTGGCGGTGGCAACTTCGGTGTCGTCACCTCATTCGAATTCCGCCTGCATGCGGTGAGCAACGTGGTCGCGGGCCCCACGCTTTGGCCGCTCGATCAAGCCGCCGACGTTCTGCGCTGGTACCGCGACTTCCTGCCGAAGGCGCCGCCCGAACTCAACGGCTTCTTCGCTTTTCTCACAGTGCCGCCAGCACCACCGTTCCCGCCCGCGTTGCATCTGCAGAAGATGTGCGGCGTTGTGTGGTGCTACACGGGCGACCCCGCAACGGCGGAAGCGGCATTCGCGCCAGTTCGAGCGCAACAGCCTGCGCTGTACGGTATCGGGACCATGCCTTATCCGATGTTGCAGACCGCCTTTGACGCGCTATATCCGCCTGGCCTGCAGTGGTATTGGCGCGCCGACTTCGTCAACGACCTCCCGGAAGAGGCCATCGCACTGCATGTGCAACATGGTTCGCAACTGCCGACCATGCATTCCACGATGCACCTGTATCCCATCGACGCTGCCGTGCATCGCATGGGGCGCAAGGAAACGCCGTTCGCCTACCGCGATTCGAAATGGGCGGCCGTCATCGTGGGCGTTGACCCCGACCCCGACCAGCGCGAGCGCATCACGAATTGGTGCAAAGGGTACTGGGACGCACTGCATCCCTATTCGGCGGGCGGGGCCTATGTGAATTTCATGATGGACGAGGGGCAGGAGCGGGTGCAGGCCACCTACCGCGATAACTACGCCAGGTTGGCAGCGATCAAGGCCAGATACGATCCGGGCAACCTGTTCCGCGTCAACCAGAACGTGAGACCCGCGTCGTGAGCATGCGCATGTTGATCAGTTGGTTGCAGGAACCTCATCCTGCAGAAAAGGAGGTGTGAAATGGACAGGAGACTGTGGATCGTCGTCACGGCAATCGTTGCCGCGTCAGGAGCAACCCTGACGCATGCGAGCGCCACACGAGATGTGTACACGGATGGCAGCGCCGGCATGGAGGCGCGCAATCCTTACACCGATGGCGGATTGGCCACGAGGTTCGACGTCTATGCAGACGGCGCGAGGGCTGGGAAATTCGATTCCTATACCGAAGGCACGCGTGTACCCACGACGGACGGTGCACGCTAGGCTATCTACAAAACAAAAGCCGCAGGTGTGTGCCTGCGGCTTTTTTCTTTGGAGCGATGCTGCCCAGCTCAGGCCGCGTCCGGAAACACCGGCTCGCCCAGATTCAGCATCAGCCGATTCGCCCACGCAAAGATGGCCACGGCGTGTATCAGGTCGAGAATCTCCGCGTCGGTCAGGCCAGCGGCCTTGAGCGGCTTCAGGTCTTCACCGCGCACGTCGCCCGGGCGCATCGTCAGGTCGATCGAGAACAGCACGATGGCACGCTCCCGCGCATTCGTGCCGGCGATGTGTGGGTCTTCAAAGACTTGCTTGATCACGTCGTTGCGCTTGGCAAGCTGTTCGAAGCGCTGCGCGTGGACAGACGCGCAATACACGCAGCCGTTGACGCGCGACACCACCGCGCTGGCGAGTTCGCGTTCCGCACGCGACAGGCCGCCCGGCGCATACATGATCGCGTTGAACGCCGCCGACCGCTGACGCAGGATCTCGGGCTGGTGAACGAGAAACCGGTAGTAGTCAGACGTTTTCGCCTTCGGATGGCTTTCTTCCAGCACGGCGATCTGCTCGGGCGTGGCGCGGTCGAGGTCGACCACATCCAGCCATGCTCGCCACTCAAGCGATTCGTTGGTGAAGCCGTGGGCGCGGATGATCTCGGTCATGCTGCGGTCTCCGTGGAGGCGGTGGCGCTGCCGTTGCCGGCAGCTTCGCGAAGCGCGCGCAAGCCGGCGACGAGTCGCGTCTGATACGACAGGAAAGCGATGAGCTGCGCGAGCGTCACGACGTCGGCCGTAGCGAGGCCCGCTGCGGGCAAGCGCAACAGCGCATCGCGGTCGCCCTCGATGGGGCGCTCGACGAGCGTGCGCGTGAAGGCGAGGATGGCGCGCAGGCGGGCGTCGGTCAGCGTGTCGATATCGCCGTGGTCGACGGCTTGCAACGCATCTGCGTCGACCGGCGTATTCGCGAGGCGTGCGCGGTAGTGTTCGGCCAGTTCAGCCGCCGGTGTCAGGCGGCAGGCATACAGCGCTACGAGCAGGCGTTCACCCAACGTCAGGCCGGGCAGGCCGGCGTCGAACAAGGCGTCGTAGCTGCCCTGCGTGGCCGTGGCGACCTTTTCGCGGGCATGGCGCAGCGCATGCGTGGCGCTGCCGTCGTCCAGGGCGGCAACCTGGTCGACCACATCTTGTGCGGGCGAGAAATCCATCGATGAAAGGCTCCGGGAATCGGGTACGGACGCGCCACGCGCGGCCACCGCGCTGGCGAGGAAGCGAAGCACTGCTGACCACGAGTGGGCGTCGGCGCGGGCGTTGGCACGCGGCTCGCCGCCGCCGGTGCTGATGCGGCCCGACACCGGGTGCGCATAGACGAGCTGCGTGGTGGGCACGTATGGGAAGACGATGGCGTGCCCCGCGCCTTCGTAATCGAAATGTTGGACGGGGTAGGGGTGGCGTACCTCGGCCAGTTTGGTGGTCACCATGCGCGAGTAGTCGCTCGAGGGCCACGAGCCGTCGTCGGTGGCGGAGAGCAGCAGCACCGGACCGCGCGCGCGTTCGATGCGGATGCGCGCACGTGCCACGGCATCGGCATCCTGCAGCGCGGTGCGGATGGCGCGCTCGTGGCGATGCGGCGCGGGGCCTTCGTCGAACGGTGCCCAGGTCGCTGTGCGGTTGCCTTCCCACAGATGCGGCAACGGCTGACCGCGATACAGCCACGTCGGGCCTTCGCGGCCGACGGCAGGGTCCGCGGCGTTCTGTCCGCTGTGCACGACGGCGCCCGGCACGTAACCGATGACCGCAGACACGGCTTCCGGGAACGTCGCGCCCAGCAGCAATGCCAGTTCACCCCCGCGCGACTGGCCGCTCACGGCAACGAAGTCGTGCAGTGGCTCCACGCGTTTGCGCAGCCAGGCAAGCGCACGCTCGAAATATTCCAGCGGCGTATTCGAGATGTAGTCCGACAGCCCCGGCGCCTTGAAGTAGGCCAGCGCAAACGCCGCATAGCCGTGCGAAGCAAACAGCGCCGCGCGCGGCTCGTTGATGCCGCCGCCCGAGCCGTTGAGGATGAGCACCGCAGGGCGCGGCCCCGGGTGCGCATACGGATCGGGCAGGTACAGCGTGCCGACCAGACCATCGTCGCGCACATCGTGGCGCGTCACGCCCGGCGCGGCCAGCCGTTGCACGAAGCGCGCGTGGACCGACTCGCCGTTGGCCGTGGCCGTCAGCGTGGTGGTCAACGGCTCTGTGACTGGCTGTGGAAACACCTCGCGTGCCTTGCCGTCTTCCGGGCGCTGGCTCCAGACGATGCCCATCGCGCTGACGCCGGCGTAGTCACCGGAGACGGGCGCGTCACGCGTCAGGTCCACGGTGCCGTGCGCATCGGCGACGAATGCGGCGCGGCTGTGCCACAGCACGCCATTGCCACGACGCGTTTGCGCGACGATGCCGACCTGGGCGCCGGGCGCGAGCCCCGTCACGACGATGCCGCGCGGTACGTCGATCAGGTCATCCGCCGGCGTCACGCTGAGCGCGAACGTTCCCATGGCGCTTACTTGCCGTCCTTGGTGACCATTTGCGCCGCCGTGCGATCGCTCGTCATCGGCGTCACCTTCAGGCCTTTCTTGGCGGCCCACACGTTCTGGTAGTGGTACAGCGGCATCACGCCAACATCATCCGAGACCAGCTTGACCGAATGGCGAAGAATCGCCGCGCGCTTTTCCACGTTGAATTCCTCGGTGGAGGCGTTCAGCGCGTTGTCGACAGCCGCGTTGCTGTAGTGGCCCCAGTTGGATGCGCCCAGGCCCTTCTTGGTGTCGACCGTAGCCAGCACGTTGACCAGTGCGTAGCTTGCTTCGCCCGTGCCGTTGCCCCACGCCAGCATGCTCATCGCATATTCATTCTTGTTGGCGCGGCCCGAGTAGACCGACCAGGGCACCACTTCCACGCGCGCCTTCACGCCGATGCGCGTCCAGAACTGCGCCACCGCCTGCGCCGTTTCGGGGCCTTGCGGGTATCGGTCGTTCGGCACGTGCATCACGAGGTTGAAGCCCTGCGGAAAGCCTGCGTCGGCCAGCAGCTTCTTGGCCTGCGCCGGGTCGTAAGCGATGTCCTTCACGTCCGGGTTGTAGCCGTACGTGTCCGTCGGCATCCACTGGTTGGCGACGGTGGCGGCACCTTGCAGGATGCGGTCGACGATCGCCTTGCGGTCGATGGCCAGTGACAGCGCGCGGCGCACGCGCACATCCAGCAGCGGATTGTTCGGCAGCGGCTTGCCGTCGTTGCCCGTGATGTACTCGTTCGGCCCCTTGCGGAAGCTCGGCTGCAGCAGCATCACGCGCAGGCCGGGGTAGGCAAACACCTTCACATTGGGCGACTGGCGCAGGCGCGCCAGGTCAGACACCGACACCTTGTCGATGACGTCCACCTCGCCCGAGAGCAGGTTGGCCGTACGCGCGGCAGCGTTGTTGATGTAGCGGTAATTGACCTTCTCCCAGAGCTGCTTGCCGCCCCAGTAGTTGTCGTTGCGCGCCATCACCACGCGGTCGCCCGGCACATACGAGACGAACTTGTAGGGGCCCGTGCCCACCACGGCGCGACCTGCGTTGTAGTCCTCGGTGGACGATTTTTCGCCCACATGCTTGCTGACGATGTGCACGGATGCGAGGTTCAGCGGCAAGTCCGGGTTCGGGATGTTCGTCTTGATGATCAGCGTCAGCGGGTCTTTGGCCGTGACGGACTCCACCGTGCGCAGATAGCCCGCGAACGTTGCCACGCTGCCCGGCACGCTGCGCGCGCGCTGGTACGAGAAGATGACGTCATCGGCCGTGAACGGCTGGCCGTCGTGCCATTTCACGTTCGGGCGCAGCTTGAATTCCCACGTCTTCGGATCCAGCGTCTTCCACGACAGCGCCAGGCCGGGCTGCAGCTTGTTCCACTTGTTTTCGACCAGCAGATCCCAGAAATGCACGTCGACGGAGCGGTCGCCAGCGTGGTTGTTCAACTGCGGGTCGAGAGACGACAGCGGATCGGCAAAGGCGATGTTCAGCGTTTGCGCGCTCACGGCGCCAGCGGCAGTCAGCAGGGCAACGGCAAGCGATGAAGCAAGGAGGCGTTTCACGGTGATTTCCCTTTTCCCTTTTTGTTGGAATCGTTGGCTTATTGCAGATCGTTCAAATGGCACGCGCTGACGTGGTTGATCGCAATGCCGCGCAGCGTCGGCGTTTCGGTCTTGCAGCGGGGCATGGCGTGCGGGCAGCGCGGGTGGAAATGGCAGCCGGTCGGCGGGTGCAGCGGGCTGGGCATCTCGCCTTGAATGGCGGTGAACGTCTTGTGCCGGGCCGACAGACGCGGAATCTCCGCCAGCAAGGTCTGCGTGTAAGGGTGATTCGGGCGGCGGAAGACTTCCTCTGCCGGGGCCGATTCGACTACGCGGCCGAGGTACATGATCACCACCCGGTCCGACAGGTGTTCCACCACGCCCAGGTCGTGGCTGATGAACAGGTAGGTCAGGTTCAGCTGCTCGCGCAGGTCCATGAACAGGTTCAGGATCTGCGCCTGGATCGACACGTCGAGCGCGGCCACCGCCTCATCGCAGACGAGCATCGACGGCTGCACCGCCAGCGCACGCGCAATGCCGATGCGCTGCCGCTGGCCGCCGCTGAACTGATGCGGATAGCGGTCGCGCAGGGCGGGGTCGAGGCCGGCGCGCTGCATCTGCGCAGCCACGTAATCGGCAAAGTTGGCGCGGTCGGTCAGACCGTGCACGCGCGCCGCCTCGCCGACGATCTCTTCCACGCGCAGGCGCGGGTTGAGGCTCGCATACGGGTCCTGGAAGATCATCTGGATCTTCAGGCGGGCCGCGCGGGCTTCCTCTGCGGAGAGCGTGTCGACAGCCTTGCCGTCCACGCGCACCTCGCCCGCCGAGGGCGGCATCAGGCCCGCAGCAATCCGGCCGAGCGTGGATTTGCCGCAGCCCGATTCGCCGACGAGGCCGACGACTTCACCGGGCTGGATCGCGAGGTCGACGCCATCAACGGCACGAACAATCGCAGGCGGATGCGCCAGACCAAAGCGCTGCAGAATGCGATCGGCCACGCCGACCTTGCGATCGCCAAAGCGTTTGCTGACCTGCTTGAGTTCGACGAGCGGTGTGCTCATGCGACCTCCTGCGAGGAAGCGTGCTGCGCGCCCGGATGGAAGCAGCGTACAAGGCGGTCAGGTATGGGCTGCGTGATGTCGGGGCGTACGCCGCAGACCTCGGTGGCACGCGGGCAGCGTGCCGCAAACGCGCAGCCCGCGGGCAGCGACAGCAGGTTCGGTGTCATGCCGGGAATCTGGCGCAGGCGCTGGCCGCGCCGGTTCTCACTGGGCAGGCTGTCGATCAGGCCCATGGTGTAGGGGTGCAGCGGGGCATCGAGAACGGCATCGACGGGGCCGTGTTCGACGATGCGGCCGGCGTACATCACGGCCACCTCGTCGGCCAGCCCGGCTACGACAGACAGGTCATGCGTGATCCAGATCAGCGCCGTGCCGTGCATGCGCGCGAGCTTCTGCACTTCCGACAGGATCTGCGCCTGGATCGTCACATCGAGCGCCGTGGTCGGTTCGTCGGCAATGATCAGGTCCGGCCGATGCAGCATCGCAATGGCAATCGCCACGCGCTGGCGCATGCCGCCCGAAAGCTGATGCGGATAGGCGCGCAGCCGTTCTTCGGGGCTCGGAATGCCCATCAGGCCGAGCGTGTCGCGCGCGTGGTCCCACGCCTGTTTGTGGCTCATGCTGCTGTGCGCGCGCACGGCCTCAATCATCTGGGCATCGATGCGCAGCACGGGGTTGAGCGTCATCATCGGGTCCTGGAAGACCATGGCGATGCGGTTGCCCTGCAGCTTGCGCAATTCACGCGGGGGCAGCTTGGTGAGGTCGCGGCCCTGGTAGAGGATCTCGCCGCCGACGACGCGGCCGGGCGGGTCCACCAGACCCATGATGGAGAACCCGGTGACGGACTTGCCCGAGCCGGACTCGCCCACCAGCCCGAGGATGCGCCCGCGCGCGAGCGAGAACGACACGTCGTCCACGGCCGGCAGCACGCCTTCGCGCGTGAAGAAGTGCGTGCGGAGGTTGCGGACTTCGAGGGTGGTCGCGTGGGTGGACGCCGTCATCGTTGCGTCCTCGGGTTCAGCACTTCACGCAGGCGGTCGCCCACCAGGTTGATGGCCACCAGCGCCAGCAACAGCGCGATGCCCGGATAGAAACTGATCCAGTACTGGCCTGAGAGCATGTATTGGTATCCGTTGGAAATCAGCAGGCCAAGAGACGGCTCGGTAATGGGCACGCCCAGGCCCAGGAACGACAGCGTTGCCTCCAGCGTGATCGCGCGCGCCACCTGCAGCGTGCCCACCACGATCAGCGGCGGCAGGCAGTTCGGGAGGATGTGCCGGAGTGCAATGCGCCAGCCGGGCAGGGCGAGCGAGCGCGCGGCTTCCACGTATTCGCGGCGACGCTCGACCAAGGCTTGGCCGCGCACCGTCCGCGCGTAATACGCCCACTCCAGCAGCACCAGCGTCAGCACGACATTCGTGATGCTCTTGCCGAGATAGGCGAGGATCATCATCGCCACCAGCACCGACGGGAACGACAGCAGCAGGTCGACCGTGCGCATGATGATGCTGTCGACGCGGCCGCCGGCATACGCGGCAATCAGGCCGAGCAGCGTGCCGATCACCGCCGCCACGGCTGCCGAACCGATCCCCACGCCCAGGCTGATGCGCAGGCCATAGAGGATGCCGGAATACAGATCACGCCCCTGGCCATCGGTGCCGAGCCAGTACGTGAACGTCCCCAAGCCATTCGGCGAGCCCGGCGGCAGGCGCGAGTCCAGCACGTCGAGCTGCATCAGGTCGTATGGATTCTGCGGCGTGATCCACGGCGCGGCCAGCGCGGCGAGCATCAGGATCACGACCACCACGAGCCCAAAGACGGCGGTCTTGGATGCCAGAAAATCGGACACCACGCGGCGCCACGGCGACTGCTTGCGCGGGGCGGCAACCGCCGCTGCGGTGGTGGGTCGCGGAGTTGTATTCATTATGCAGCCTCCGCGCTGTCCGCCGCACGCACGCGTGGGTCCAGCAGCCGATACAGGATGTCGACGATCAGGTTGAGCGACACGAACAGGCACACCACGACGATGAGGTAGGAAACGATGACCGGCCGGTCCAGCGAGTTGATGCTATCGAGGATCAGCTTGCCCGCGCCGGGCCACGCGAAGATGCTTTCCGTCACCACCGCAAAGGCGATGGTCGAGCCCAACTCCAGGCCCAGCACCGTCACCAGCGGGATCAGCGTGTTGCGCAGCACGTGCGCCAGCACGACGCGCAGCGGCGACAGGCCCTTGGCACGCGCGAACTTCACGAAGTCCTGCGGCAGCACCTCGCGCACGCCCGCAGACGTCAGCCGCAGCACCAGCGAGAGCTTGAACAGCGACAGGTTGACCGCCGGCAGTACCAGGTGCCGCAGGCCATCGATGGTCAGCCACGACCATTCGATGCCGAACAGGCGCGCCGTTTCGCCGCGTCCGCTTGCGGGCAGCCAGCCGAGGCTCACGCTGAACGCCATGATCAGCATCAGGCCCACCCAGAACGTCGGCAATGAGAAGCCGACCACGCTGCCCGTCATGAGCAGGCGCGACACCGGATGGCGCGGATACAGTCCCGCGAACAGTCCCAGCGGCACGCCGATCACCACCGCGATGATCAGCGCAGAAAACGCCAGCTCCAGCGTGGCCGGCAGCCGTTGCAGGATGAGTTGGATGGCCGGTTCGTTGTAGACGAAGCTCTTGCCGAGATTGCCGTGCAGGGCGCCGTTCAGGAAGGCGAGGTACTGCTCCCACAGCGGCTTGTCCAGACCCAGCTCGGCAATGATGCGCGCGCGGTCGATCTGGTCGACGTCCTGGCCGATCAGGATGTCGACCGGGTTGCCGATGGCGTGCAGGCCGATGAAGACGATCACCGTCATCACCAGCACGACCAGCAGCGCCTGGCCGATGCGGCGGATTAACCAACCTGTCATCGCGCAGCCTCCTGGCTGGATGTGGTATTCGCTTCAACACCGGGCGGCGGGGCGGGCGTCCATTCATCGCCGAAGATTTCCGGCTCGGCATAGGCCTGGATGGCGGCGTAGTGCGCGTCGATGTCTTCCTGGTACAGCATGCCGGCAATGCCCTGCGCCAGCCGCTTCGCACCTTCGCTGATGGCCGGGATGTCGCCCGAGACGCTGCCGTGCGTGACCGACGCCGGATAGCAGAAGCAATGCACGCGCGACAGGCCGGGCAGCGTGCCGGGCGTTTTCTCGCGAAATTCGAACGCGTGGCCGAGGTCGGGCGAATCGGCCAGTTCTGCGTCTTCCTCGCCGGGGCGCGGTGTGTAGCGGTCGCGCCATTGACGGATGTGCGGCGCCAGTGCGCTGAATTCGGGGCGCGCGGCCCAGTCGGTCCGAAAGCCCGTCGAGAAGATCAGGAAGTCCAACTGGAATACGCCCTTGGTCGTGGCCACGTGCAGCACACCGTCGTGCTCGTCGACGCCCAGGATGCCGCAACCCAGGTTGAAGCGCGCGTTCGGATGCCGCGACACACGCAGCGTGCTGCCGCGCGGCGGGGGCACCTGCTCGACATTGATGTAATGGCGGATGCGCCATTTCCATGCGTCGGGCAGATGCAGGTGGCCATGCACGAGGCCTGGGCTGCCGGCGCCCTTGCCCTTGTTCACACGCGGCAGGTCGGGGCGGCGGATCAGCATGTCGACGCTGGCGGCACCGGCTTCCAGCGCCGTCGCGGCCGAATCCATCGCGGATGCGCCTGCGCCGATCACGCCCACGCGCTTGCCGGCCAGCGTGCCGTAGTCCATCGCGTCAGACGAATGCGCCCACCAGCGGCGCGGCAGCCGATGCGCGAAGTCCGGCACGGATGGGCCGCCAAGCCCATCACGGCCGGTGGCCAGCACCACGCGGCGCGCAAACACGCGCTGCGTCGGTTGGCCCGGCGCGTCGATCAGCAATTCAACGGCGCCATCCACGCGCGGGTGGATCGCCTTCACGTAATGTTCGTTGCGAACGTCGAGCTGCAGGACGCGGCGGTACCAGCGCAGGTAGTCCATCCATTGCAGGCGCGGGATCTTGTCGAGCACCTCCCACGCATCGGTGCCGAACTGCGCTTCAAACCATGCGCGGAACGTCAACGCCGGCAGGCCCAGCGCAGGGCCGGTCAGTTGCTTTGGCGAGCGCAGCGTTTCCATGCGCGCCGTCGTTGCCCACGGGCCTTCGAAGCCGGCGGGCGAGCGGTCGAATATCACCACGCCGATGCCAAGATGCTTGAGCGATGCCGCCGCAGCCAGGCCCGCCATGCCGCCCCCGATGACGGCCACGTCCAGCACGGGTTGCCCTTCTAACGTGTGTGGCAGCGTCCAGTTTTTCGCGGGGAGTTCGAGCCACGACAAGTCCTGGTGCAAACGGGCTTCCAGCGCTGCGAGCCCGGCTGCTTGCGGCGCGTTGTCTTGTTGTGCAGCAGTCATGCGGACGCGCCTTCGGTTTCGTTGATGGATTCGCCATACAGCACCTGCAGCATGCTGGCATGACGTGCCGGATCGTGCAGCTTGCAGTCCGGCAGCAGACGCTGCGCTGCGTGCGCGAGCGCGTCGGTCAGCGAGGTCACCGCCGCCGAGGGCCGCTTGGCCTCGGGGGTGATCACGCCAAAGAAGAACGGGATGTCGGCGTCGATTGGGCGCACGGTCACGCCGTCGATCGGCACGCCGTAGGCCGTCACGGGCTCCAGCAACGCGACGCCCAGGCCCGCACGCACGGCGGTCAGTGCATTGAGCGACGCGTTGGTCTCGATGAGGGAGGTGGGCTCTACGCCGGCCTTCGCCAGTGCCTGGTCCAGACGGCGGCGCAATCGATACGGGTTGTGCATCGTGATGATGCGCTGTCCGGCGCAATCGGCCAATGCGACGCGCTTGCCGGCGGCCAGCGGGTCGTTTGCCCGTACGGCAGCCACGCATGCGGCTTCGCCGATCCAGTGCACGGTTACGCCGCGATGCTCCAGCGGGAGGCTGCTGATGCCAAGGTCGGCAGCGCCGGTCAGCACGGCGTGCACAACCTGTTCGGGCGACGCGCTGCGAATCTGGATGTGCTGCGCGAGTTCCGGCTCATCGGCCAAGGCAGCGGGCAGCAAGCCGGCCGCCAATGCCGACGTGGCCGCCAGGCGTAGCGGGCGTGCCTCGCCGCGCGCGATTTCTTCGGCACGGGTGCGGATCTGACGTAAGCTGATCAGCGTATGCTCAACGTCTTCGTACAGCAGGAAACCCTGCTCCGTCGGCGAGACGCGCGGCCCCGCGCGCGTGAACAGGGCGTAGCCGATTTCGGCTTCGAGGTCCTGGATGAGCCGGCTGATGGCAGGCTGCGAGCGTCCCAGCAGCTTGCCTGCCGCGGTGACGCTGCCGGTCGACATGACCGCGGCAAATGCTTCGAGTTGTCGGAGTTCCATCCGCCTGTTTGATCCCAGTCATGCATGTTGTTCGTGCATTCTGGTAGAGGCAGTATGCGATTTCCAAATAGTATTTTCTTATGTACTCATGCGTTTTGCGCTGGCAACCGCTATGTCCCGCGGTGTAACCACTGCCGAGGCAGGCTGCGGCGCAGCGCGCGTCTATTTGACGAAGGTGCCGTTCGGCCCAATCACCGTCAGCTCGACATAGTTCGACCCCTTGCGCAGGTTCGGGCCGTAGCGGACTTCCAACCCGCCAAGGTCGATCGTGCCGGCTGATTCCAGCCCCGAGACAAAGCTGGCTCGCGTGGGTGACCTGCCCGCGCGCTTGAGCCCTTCGACCAGCACACGCGCGGCGGCGTAGCCTTCCATCATGGCGTACGACGGCGTCACCCCGGCCGCCTTCGCGCTGGATGCCAACTCTCGGCCCAGCAACGAAGTCGAGCGCACAGGGGAGGGCATGACTTGCGAAACCACCACGCCGCGCCCCAGCGCCCCCAGCGATTTCGCAAAGGCCAGACCGGCGTTGTTGGACAGTGCGGCAATCTGCGTCACCGTGCCTTGCTTGTTGAGCGCCTCGATCATTGCGCGCGCCGTCGTGCCCGGACAGGCCAGGATCACCGCTTGTGGTGCGAACTTGCCGACGTCTGCGGCTGCCTTGGCGATATCCGGTTTCAGGCGGTCGACGGTGAGGATGCTGTGCGCGTCGGCGGGGAGCTTTTTCGTGGCGTTGTTGAAGCCGATCTCGGTGTCCTTGCCGAAGGTGTCGTTCACGTTCACGAGCGCCAGGCGGCGCAGGCCGAGCGTGTCGAAGTAATGCACCAGCTCGGCAATCTCAGCCTGGTATTTTGCGCGTACCACGAAGAGCAGCGGGTCGGGCTGATCGAAGAACGTTGAGGCACCGGTGGACGGCGCCACCACCGGCACGCCGAGCGGACGCGCCTCCGTCATGATCGCCTCGGTATTCGGGGTGCCGCGCGGCAGGAAGAGGGCAAAGACCTGCTTGTCGACCAGCAGTGCGTGCGCGTGTTTCTTTGAGGCTGCCGCATCGAAGGCGTCGTCTTCCGAGATCAACTCGATCTTGCGCCCATTCACGCCGCCCCCGCGGTTCACGGCATCGAGATAAAGCTTGGCGCCCTGCGTCATCTCCTGGACCTGTTCGCCGGCGGGACCCGTGAAGCCCGCCGTCTGGCCGATGATGATCTTGGTGTCGGTGACGCCCGGCTCGGCCATCGTGTGGCCAGATGCCAGCAACAGCCCCGACAGCCATGCGCATACAATGGCGCCGCGCAAGGCGGTGTTGCGACCTGTCATGTCTCCCCCTTTTTTTTTGGGTGATTGTTTTGTCTTGTGCCGATACGGCAGCGCACCGCAACATCGGCCGCACGATGCTAGCCGAGAAGCTCCGCGCCGCCCCTCCGGATTTCCCTAGGGCTGCAACATTGCCACAACGCTGGATGCGGGATTCGGGCAAAAAAAACCGCCGTGCGAGACGGCGGCATTGGCGTTCAGCGAAGCGCCGGTCAGTTGTTCTGCTTCGTGATCTTCGTGCCTTCGATCGATGCGCCGGCCATCAGGCCCGCGTTGGTCAGGTTGAAGCCGATGATCGGCTGCTGGGCGGTGTTGGTATCGACCGCGCCGTTCGCGCCGATCTTTGCCAGCGCCACGGTGGCATCGACGCCGGCCGTCCAGCCTTGGCTGTTCTGGAATTTCTGCAGCGCTTCGTCCGTCATGAACAGAATGATGAGCGCACGCGATTGCGCGCCGGCCTGGAAGCCCACTGACGCCGACGCGATGTTGTAGTAGCCCAGCGGACGGCCGCCGCCGGTGCGCAGCACGCCTTCGCCGTACTGGCCGCCCACCACGAAGCCGGCGTTCAGCACCGATGGGAAGACCAGCACGCCCTTGGCGCGCGCAACCAGGTCACGCGAGCCATTGGCCGTGGTGTACAGGCGTGACAGCACGGAATCCGCTTGCGAATTGGTGGTGGCGTGCTTGTTGGTCGACGACATTACGTCGGAGCCCTGCGCATTCGGGCTGGTCGTGGTACAGGCCGCGATCTGGGTACCGAGCAGTGCGACAGCAGCAAGGGCGGCGGCGCGGGTGACGAGGGTCTGGCGGCTGATGAGGTTCTTTTTCATGGCGATCGATCTCACTGTCTTTGTTGTTGACGAGGGACACAGGCACACACGCATCCCGGCTCTGACTCGGTCCCATGCGCTGGGCAAGGGTGTCGACCAAGGTGGAGCAAGCGGCGTGCCCGCCATATCGCATAAGCGCCGGAGCGCTCAATTCCTGACATTAGGCGAGATTTGTGCCGCATGTGGCGCTTTTGCTTCACGGCTTTGTAAAAACGCAAGCCGACTGCAATGTGAGTCGCCTTTTTCACGCGCAACAAAAAACCGGCGCTTCAGGCCGGTTCTTCGTGCATGCAGGAGACGCGCAGGATCAGCGGTCAGATCCAGATGATCAACGCTGCCACGCCAATGATCAGGCCGAACTTCACCACGTAATAGACCTTGCGGTTCCACGCCTTGAAGCGTCGGCGGTACTGGCCCATCACCCACACATAGCGGAACAGCTTGTTGATACCGCCGGTCTGGTCGCCGTCGTCGTTGGGCGAGCTGGCGGCGGTCATGACCTTGCGGCCCAGCCATTTGTTGATGCGCTGCGCCCAGCCGAATTTCATCGGACGTTCGATATCGCAGAAGAGGATCAGGCGGTCCTTGTCGGAGGCGTTTTCGGCCCAGTGAAGATAGGTCTCGTCAAAGACGACGCCCTGGCCGTCGCGCCAGCTGTGGCGCTCGCCGTCGACTTCGATGAAGCATCGGTCGTCGTTGGGCGTAGACAGGCCCAGGTGATAGCGCAGCGAGCCGGCAAACGGATCACGGTGCGGGTTCAGCTTGCCGCCCGGCGGCAGCTCGGCAAACATCGCCGCCTTCACGCTGGGCAGATCGCGCAGCAGCGCGACCGTCTGCGGGCAGAGCTGTTCGGCTGAAGGGTGATGCGCTTCGTACCACTTCAGGTAGAAGCGCTTCCAGCCATTCTTGAAGAACGAGTTGAAGCCGGCATCGTCGTTTTTCTCGGCGGCCTTGATCTTACGCAGGTTGATGAGCGCCAGGCCCTCGTCGCGGATCTGCGGCCACGCGGCCTGCAGCTTTTCCAGATCCGGAAAGCGTTCGACCGGCACATACGGCGTCTGCGGTACGCCGGAAAACGCGTACATGAAGCAATTGACCGGCGCGACCACGGCCGAGTGGTCGAACATCTGGCGCCAGAATTTCAGGCGCACCTTGCCGCGAAAGTGCACGTACAGAATGGAGCCCAGATAGAGGGCCACGATAATCCACTTGATCAAGGCGATTTCCTTGCCGCGCGAAGGCGGTCAGCAATTGAGTGCATGCGCTGTCAGCGCAATCCGGCATTTTACCCGTGGCGAGACCGCGCCGCGTATATGCCTGCCAACAGAGCACCGTGGTTTTGTGACGCCACGTTATCGTTTGCGGTGTCTTCGTAATATGGAACGTTTGTGTCGATTTGTCGCGAAATGTGCGTCGCGTTCTACAATTCCGTTTTCGTCCACCAGGCCCCCTGGTTACGGGCGATCACCGGAGGGAGCGATGGACGTCAAAAAACGCGACGAAGAATCCAGCGACATGCCGACCACCATTGGCATCGCGCCGGGCAGTGCGGAATCGCTGGAGGCGTCCATCCGCCGCGCCCAGGAAGCGTTGTCCGCGGTGTCCACCCGACTGGCAAGCCGGCCTGCTGCGCCGCGCCCGGAACCGGCCAAGGATCGCTTCGTAGAAACGGACGACGCCATGTCACCCGCGCAAGCGCGCGCCCTGGCCGAGCGTTGCATCGCCGGCGATGTCGCGGAGCCGGCAAGCCTCGCGCGGGCGTTTTCTGCGTTGCTCGGACAAATCGATGGATTGGAAGCCGACCATGCCGGCCGGCGTCGCGTGCTGCGGCAGTGGATGGTGAGCCAACTCACCTACAAGATGCTGTATCTGCACCACACCGGGCAGGATTCGACCGTGCCGCCACGTGCGTTGCGCGCTCAGAAGGAGCGGGTGAAGGCGCAAGTTTCGGCATTGCTGGACGCTGGGCGCGCCTATGCCGATGTGCGCCTGACCGACCTGTGCTTTGCCGAGGATGCCGGTGCAGCCGGTCAGGACTGAATGATCATGCGATCAAGCGATCCGGCTCAATCGTCATCGTCTTCGTCGGGTTCGGAGTCGAGAAAATCGCGGCGGGTGAGCCAGTCGGCGATGGCCTGGTCGCAGGCGTTCTTCAGCTTGGACTTGTTATCCACCTTGTCGAACAGGGTGAAGTTCATCAGGGCCAGGCCCAGGTCGGTGATGTAGAACATCCGCTTCGGGTTGTCGAAGTGGACGATGCGGCCGTCGATGTCGCCTTCGTCTTCGGGCTCGGCAGGGGCGTCTTCGAGTTCGACCACGCGGCAGGTGAAGCGCGGTGTGCGGGTGTGCGTCAGATATTCGAATTCATCGTGCGACACTTCGCCGGACGGTGTGACGGCAATGGCGAAGCCCCAGATAAAGCGCGGGGTCGGCAGATCCGACAGCTCGTCGATTTCATCCATCCTTGTTTCTCCAGTCTGATGACGGCTTGTATTAACGGCGCATTATCGCGCGACCCGTGCTGCACGGAAAGCACAATGCACGCCCGACATTGTGGGGCGCCGACATGACGGACCTGCGCATCCAGCGCATTCGGGATGGGCTCGCGGCCCGGAACGCGTTCCATGCCGACGCGCTGATCCCGTGGATTGTTGCCGGACAACGCGTCGGCTGGCTGAGCCGGGAGCGCGCGTCGCTGCTTGCGCGTTGGCCGCAGTGGTTCGACGTATCGGCGCAGCGGGTCGATTTGCGGGAGGCGCTCGGCAACGAGGCCGCCCGCACCGCAGCGCTGGCCGAAGTCATCGCGCGCCTTGCCGAAGATGGCCACGTGCGGGGTTGGCGCGACGAGCGTTTCGCCGTCAACACCGGCTGGGGTACGCCCACGCTGGCGCTGATCGAGCGCGCCGCCGCGCGTTTCTTCGGTATTCGGACCTATGCCGCACACATGAACGGCCTGATTGCCGGCGCGGATGACGCCGGGCCGGCGCTCTGGCTGGCCCGCCGCGCCGAAACCAAGCCGATCGACCCCGGCATGTGGGACAACCTTGTCGCCGGCGGCATCGGTCATGGCTTCGGTGCACGCGGCGCGCTGGAGAAGGAATGCTGGGAAGAGGCGGGCATCGGCGCCGACCTGGCTGCGCAGCTGGTGCCGTGCGGCACGCTGGATGTGCTGCGCGAAGTGCCCGAAGGCATCCAGTGCGAAACGTTGTTCGCCTTTGACCTGACGCTGCCGGACAGCTTCGTCCCCGCCAATCAGGACGGAGAGGTCGCCGGCCACTTGCGTGCCAGCCGCGACGCGGCGCTTGATATCATGGCGGACTTCGCGATGACGGTCGACGCGACGCTCGTCACCCTCGACGCCCTGGCGCGGCTGGGCTCGTCCCCTACGCCACAGCGGTTTGCGCCCGACAACAATACATAAAACGCTTCATGAGTCACTCCGGTTTCATTCTCACCTTGTCGTGCCCGGACCAGCCCGGCATCGTCCACGCCGTGTCGGGTCTGCTGTTCGAGCAAGGCTGCAATATTCTCGATTCGGACCAGTTCGGCGACGAATTCACGGGCCGTTTCTTCATGCGCGTGCATTTTGTGCCGCAGGGCCAGCCGCTGGACCTTGCCGCCCTGCGTGACCGCTTTGCGCCCATCGGCGAACGTTTCTCCATGCAGTGGGGCATGTTCGACGCGGCGGTCAAGCCGCGCGTGATGATTCTGGTCTCGAAGATTGGCCATTGCCTGAACGACCTGCTGTTCCGCGCCCGCGCAGGCCAGCTGCCGATCGAGATTGCGGCCATCGTTTCGAATCACCGCGATTTCTATCAGCTGGCGGCGTCGTACGACGTGCCGTTCATGCATTTGCCGTTGCTGCAGGCGACGGACGCGCAGAAGGCCCAGCAGGAAGCCCGCATCTGGGAAATCGCGCAGGAGCAGCAGATCGACCTGGTGGTGCTCGCGCGCTATATGCAGATTCTTTCCGACGATCTGTGCCGCAAGCTGGAAGGCCGCGCCATCAACATCCACCATTCGTTCCTGCCGAGCTTCAAGGGCGCCAAGCCGTATTACCAGGCGCACGAGCGCGGTGTGAAGCTGATTGGTGCAACAGCCCATTACGTGACGGCCGATCTGGACGAAGGCCCGATCATCGAGCAGGAAATCGAACGCGTGGACCACAGCATGGACCCGGAACAGCTCACCGCCGTGGGCCGCGACGTGGAATGCGTGGCGCTGGCCCGTGCCGTGAAGTGGCATGCGGAACACCGCATCCTGCTCAACGGCCACAAGACCGTCGTCTTCAAGTAATCCAGTCAGAGTAGGGGAGCGCGCGATGCGACAGATCATTCTCGATACCGAAACCACCGGCCTGAATGCCGCCACCGGCGACCGCGTGATCGAAATCGGCTGCGTGGAGATGGTCAACCGCCGCCTGACCGGCCGCAACCTGCACTTCTACATCAACCCCGAGCGCGAGATCGACGCGGGCGCGATGGCCGTGCACGGCATCACCAACGAGTTCGTGGCCGACAAGCCGAAGTTTGCCGAGATCGTCGACGAGATCCGCGACTACGTGCAGGGCGCCGAGGCGATCATCCACAACGCCGCGTTCGACCTGGGCTTCCTGGACATGGAATTCCAGCGCCTCGGCCTGCCGCCCTTCCGCGAGCACCTGTCGGGCCATATCGACACGCTGCGCGAGGCGCGCCAGATGTTCCCCGGCAAGCGCAACTCGCTCGATGCGCTGTGCGACCGTCTGGGCGTCAGCAACGCGCACCGTACGCTGCACGGCGCATTGCTGGATGCGGAACTGCTGGCCGAGGTCTACCTCGCCATGACGCGCGGCCAGAACACGCTGGTGATCGACATGCTGGAGTCGGGCGAGGGCGCATCGGCCGAAGCCGTCGCCGTTGATCTGAGCGCGCTGCAACTGCCGGTGCTGCTGGCGACCGAAGCCGAGGCCGAGGCGCACGCAAGTGTGCTGAAGGAGATCGACAAGGCCAGCGGCGGCAAAACCGTCTGGACGCGCGAGGCTGTGGAAGCTGCGCCGGCTGCCTGATCAAAAAAATGTGCAGCCAGGGTATTTACACGGCCGCGCCTTTTCGCCATAATCTCGTTTTCACCGCATTCGGGTGGTTAGCTCAGCGGTAGAGCACTGCCTTCACACGGCAGGGGTCACAGGTTCAATCCCTGTACCACCCACCAAACTGGCGAGAAATCGCTTAAAAGGCCCTCAGGCAAACGCCGAGGGCCTTTTTCTTTGTCCGCTCTCTGTGCGGCCTTTCCCGAACGCTCGTCCGAAACGTCCGGCAAAACTTTCCCGCTGGCGCAAAAAAGAGACACCTCCCGTCGATCCGTCTCCATCCTTCCGCCGGACGGCGGGTGCGCGACTGGGTCGGAAACGCATTTCGTCCAATACTTTGCACAATGCGTTGTTGCGTCACGACGAGAAAAGCTGCCGCTACAAACGTACCGCCCCAGGCCGGTGCCATGCGCATCTCTGCGTTATCACGGTTGGCGCCGCGCTGAAATGCAGGGATATCCCCCTCCTGTAATGGGCGTGCGCGCGGGAACTCGCGCCGATCGGTTACGTACCAACCTGCGAGCGCGCGGCGGATGTCATGGGTACGCTTTCTGCTGTGCTCGGTGTAGCCGACCGTCGTGGTGCATGGGCTGATGCATCGTGCAAGGTTCGTTTAGCACTTGATGCAGTCGAGCGCTAACGCAATCGCGACGTGTTGTGCACCGTTCCAGGTCGTCAACCGTTCTTGTGATCATCGGTGATTCGTCTACAGTGGAATCAGCAACGCACGCAAGAACTAGCCTGGCTCTCGCTTGTTGGTGTGGAGTAGGGAAGAAATCTACGGGGGAGATATGGATATTTTCCGCCACTACGCAACGCGTTTTGAAGCTCGCAAAGAGGACGAGTACAGCATCCAGGAGTATCTGGATATCTGCAAAAAAGACTCGACCGCCTATGCGACTGCCGCCGAGCGCATGCTCACCGCGATTGGTCAGCCTGAACTGGTGGACACCCACCACGATCCTCGGCTGTCACGATTGTTCTTCAACAAGGTCATCAAGATCTACCCGGCCTTCCGGGAGTTCTACGGCATGGAAGACACGATCGAGCAGATCGTCTCCTTCTTCAAACATGCCGCGCAGGGCCTTGAGGAACGCAAACAGATCCTTTACCTGCTCGGGCCTCCGGGCGGCGGCAAATCCTCGCTTGCCGAGAAGTTGAAGTCGTTGATGGAGCAGATCCCCATCTACGCACTGAAGGGCTCGCCGATACACGAGTCCCCGCTTGGGCTGTTCTCGCCCGAGGAAGACGGCAAGATCCTGGAGGAAGACTACGGTATCCCGAGACGCTATCTGAACTCGATCGCTTCGCCGTGGGCGGTCAAGCGGCTGCACGAGTTCAATGGCGATATCACGCGTTTCCGCGTGGTGAAGCTGCATCCTTCGGTGTTGTCGCAGATTGCGATCTCCAAGACCGAGCCGGGCGACGAAAACAATCAGGATATTTCGTCGCTGGTCGGAAAGGTCGACATCCGCAAGCTGGAGGACTATCCGCAGGACGATCCGGATGCGTATTCGTATTCGGGCGGGCTGTGCCTGGCCAACCGCGGGCTGCTCGAGTTCGTCGAGATGTTCAAGGCGCCGATCAAGGTGTTGCACCCGCTGCTGACTGCCACGCAGGAAGGCAACTACAAGGGCACGGAGGGTTTTGGCGCAATTCCGTTCGATGGCGTCATCCTTGCCCACTCGAACGAGGCGGAGTGGCAGAGCTTCAAGTCGGATCGCAACAACGAGGCGTTTCTTGATCGGATCTACATCGTCAAGGTGCCGTACTGCCTGCGCGTGTCGGACGAGGTGAAGATCTACGACAAGCTGCTGCGTAACAGCTCGCTCGCGGCGGCGCCCTGCGCGCCGAACACGCTGAAGATGATGGCGCAGTTCGCGGTGCTCACGCGCATCAAGGAGCCCGAGAATTCCAACATCTTCTCGAAGATGCGCGTGTACGACGGCGAGAGCCTGAAGGATGTCGACCCGAAAGCGAAGTCGTATCAGGAATACCGCGACTTTGCCGGCATCGACGAGGGCATGACGGGCTTGTCGACGCGCTTTGCGTTCAAGGTGCTCTCGAAGGTCTTCAACTTCGATGGGACGGAAGTGGCGGCCAATCCGGTGCACTTGCTGTACGTGCTCGAGCAGCAGATCGAGCGCGAGCAGTTCCCACCGGAGACGGAATCCAAGCTGATGTCCTATATCAAGGAGTACCTCACGTCGCCGTACGTGGAGTTCATCGGCAAGGAGATTCAGACATCGTATCTGGAGTCCTACTCCGAGTACGGGCAGAACATCTTCGATCGCTACGTGGTGTTTGCCGACCTTTGGATCCAGGACCAGGAATATCGCGATCCGAACACCGGCGAGATTCTTGATCGCAGTGCGTTGAACGACGAGCTGGAAAAGGTGGAAAAACCGGCGGGCATTTCGAACCCGAAGGACTTCCGCAACGAGATCGTCAATTTCGTGCTGCGGGCGCGGGCCAAGAACGGGGGCAAGAACCCGGTCTGGACGAGCTACGAGAAGTTGCGCGCGGTGATCGAGAAGCGGATGTTCTCGACCACGGAAGATTTGCTGCCCGTGATCTCGTTCAATGCCAAGTCGTCGCACGACGACAAGGAAAAGCACGAGAACTTCGTCAACCGCATGGTGGAGAAGGGCTACACCCAGAAGCAGGTCCGCTTGCTGGTGGAGTGGTATCTGCGCGTCAGGAAGTCATCTTAAGGAGATCACGAGAGGGCAAGGACACCCAGCGAACTTCCAATCGAGGGCAGTTACATGGGCACGATCATTGATCGGCGGGAGAACGGTGGCGGCAAGAGCACCGTCAACAAGCAACGCTTCATCAAGCGTTACCGAGACCAAATCCGCCGCGCGGTGGCCAAGGCCGTGACGGGCCGCAAGATCATGGACATCGAGCAGAGCGGGCAGGTGTCCATTCCCGTCAAGGACATCTCGGAGCCCATGTTCCACCACGGCTCGGGCGGGCGCCGCGAGGGCGTCCACCCGGGCAACAAGGAGTTCATTCGCGGCGACAGCTTCGATCGCCCGCAGCAGGGCAGTGGCGGCTCTGGCTCGCAGGCCAGCGACTCGGGCGAGGGCGAAGACGATTTCATCTTCACGCTCTCGCGCGAGGACTTTCTCAACTTCTTCTTCGAAGACATGGCGTTGCCCGATCTTGCCAAGCGCAGCCTGGCCAAGATCGCCGAGGTGCGCAAAGTGCGCGCGGGTTTCTCGCTCGATGGCACACCGTCCAACCTGTCGATTCTGCGCACGATGCGCAGCTCGCTCGGTCGCCGTATCGCGTTGTCCAGCCCGTATCAGCGCCGCCTGCACGAGTTGGAACGCGAGTACAACGAAGAACTGGAAAACGACGGCCCTTACAGCGTATGCGCGCAAGAGCTGATGAAGGAGATGCGCCATCTGCGCTCGTGCCTTGATCGCGTGCCGTTCATCGAAAAGCTCGACCTGCGCTACAACAATCGCGTCCTGCGCAAGCGACCGCAGGCGCAGGCGGTGATGTTCTGCGTGATGGACGTGTCCGGCTCGATGGACGAATCGCGCAAGGACTTGGCCAAGCGTTTCTTCATGCTGCTCTATCTGTTCCTGAAGCGGAACTACGAACGCATCGACGTCGTCTTCATCCGTCACCACACCGTGGCCAAGGAGGTGGACGAAGAGGATTTTTTCCACTCACGCGAGTCGGGCGGCACTGTCGTGTCGAGCGCACTCAAACTGATGGCGGAAGTGATTCAGGAGCGCTATTCGCCAAGCCAATGGAACATCTATTGCGCGCAGGCTTCGGACGGCGATAACTGGGCGGGCGACTCGGAGCTGTGCGCCAAGATCTTGCGCGAGTCGATCCTGCCGCTGACGCAGTATTACGCCTATGTCGAGGTGGTCTCCACGGAGCCGCAGAACCTGTGGGAGGAGTATCTTACGTTGAAGGCCGGGCACGAGAACTTCGCAATGCAGCGCATTCTCAAGGCGGATGAAATCTATCCGGTGCTGCACGAGCTGTTTCAGAAGCGCGCCGCCTGATCGCTGATTGGGCAGCAGCAGGTTGCTCCGGCTCGGCACCGCTGTGCAGTGGCAGCGTGAGCCATGGCGAGCACGCCACCTGTGACCCTGTGTGATGGACCAACGGGAACGAGCATGGCCTACCTATCTACGGGCTCGGAATGGACCTTCGAGCTGATCAGGCGCTACGACCAAAGCATCGCCCAGATTGCCGCAGACTTCGGTCTGGACACGTATCCGAACCAGATCGAGATCATCACCGCCGAGCAGATGCTCGACGCCTACGCGTCGTCCGGCTTGCCGCTGGGCTACAACCATTGGTCGTACGGCAAGCACTTCCTGGCATCCGAACGCGGCTACCAGCGCGGCCTGATGGGGCTGGCCTACGAGATCGTCATCAATTCGAACCCCTGCATCGCCTACCTGATGGAGGAGAACACGATGCCGATGCAGGCGCTGACGATCGCGCATGCCTGCTATGGCCACAACTCCTTTTTCAAAGGCAACTACCTCTTCCGCACGTGGACGAACGCCGACGCCATAGTCGACTACCTGCTCTTCGCTAAGAACTACGTGGCCGAATGCGAGCAGCGCTATGGCGAGCAGGAGGTGGAACTGCTGCTCGACTCCTGCCACGCATTGCAGAACTACGGGGTCGATCGTTATCGGCGGCCGAAGAAGCTGTCGATCAATGAAGAGCAGGCCCGTCAGGCGGAGCGCGAGAAATACCTCGAAGCGCAGGTGAACGACCTGTGGCGCACGCTGCCCACGCACCGGACACGCGCGCTGGCGACGGCCGACGACGTGCCGGAGCCGGAGCCGCAATTCCCGCCCGAGCCGGAAGAGAACCTCCTGTACTTCATCGAGAAGAACGCGCCCAAGTTGCAGCCGTGGCAACGAGAGATCGTGCGCATCGTGCGCAAGATCGCGCAGTACTTCTACCCGCAGCGGCAGACCAAGGTGATGAACGAAGGTTGGGCCACCTTCTGGCACTACACCATCCTGCACAAGCTGTACGACGAGAAGCTCGTCAATGACGCCTTCATGCTCGAGCTGCTGCAGGCGCATACCAACGTGATCTACCAGCCGCCGTTCAACAGCCCGTACTACAGCGGCCTGAATCCGTACACGCTCGGTTTCCTGATGTTCCAGGACATCCGCCGCATTTGCGAATCTCCTGAGGAAGAGGACTACCGCTGGGCCCCCGAGATTGCCGGCAGCGACTGGCAGAAGACGCTCGACTTCGCCATGCGCAACTTCAAGGACGAGAGCTTCCTGCTGCAGTTCCTGTCCCCTCGCGTGATCCGCGAGTTGAAGCTGTTCTCGGTGCTCGATGACGACCGCGACGCGAGGCTGCGCGTCACCGCAATCCACGACGACGATGGCTACCGCAAGATCCGCGAGTTGCTGGCAGGGCAGTACGACCTGTCGAACATCGAGCCCAATATCCAGGTGACCAACGTCGACGTAGGCGGGGATCGCTCATTGACGCTGCGCCACCTGCAAAGCAACCGCCGGCCGCT
The DNA here is from genome assembly GCF_958350185.1 of Ralstonia edaphi. Lineage (NCBI taxonomy): Bacteria > Pseudomonadati > Pseudomonadota > Betaproteobacteria > Burkholderiales > Burkholderiaceae > Ralstonia > Ralstonia edaphi. The sequence continues at coordinate 296,477 of NZ_CATWHI010000002.1, read as the reverse complement.
TGGACCGAACTACGAAGAGATGCTGCGGCACGTCGTGCGCCTGTGGGGCTTCACATGCCGGCTGGAGGTGGTCTATGAAGACGGCCGACGCGAGATGAAGCACGAGTGCAAGCCTGACTAGCCCACGCCCGTTTCCACGAGGCCAGCCTTGCGCTGGCCTTCTTTTTGTCCATCGCAGACGCGGATGTCGACCATGCTGCTCACGACCCAGCTACATGCCGAAGCGGAAATGGCCGCTACGCAGCACGATGTTGTGTGAGTCCGTCAGCTTGAACAGCGAGCGCGCCATGTCTTCAATGGTGCCGCGATGCGATTCCATGGCTTGCAGAAGGTCTTCCTGCCGCCACGAGCGCGCGCCGAAATGTTCTTCGAGCGCTTCGGCCGTCACGGCATAGCAGGCCGGGCGGCCGTCGACGCTGGCGGTGCAGGTGAGGGTGAGATCCGCGGCGCAGTAGCGTGGCGGGCTGGCGTGGAATTCGATGGTTTCCATGGGCGGCCTCCATGAAAAAACGGCGATGCACCGTGCGCCGCCTTCCAACCAGTGTATGGCGTGGTTGCGTGAATGCAATGTCGCCGCTCAGTGTTTTCACCGGCGGCGTAATCCTGGCCCGCAACGTCCGACCAGGGCGGCGGCCACGGGGAGGCGAGCGGCGCTACATCGCACACATCTGCAGACGGGCAAGGCTCGCCTTGCAACGCGACAGCCACAGCGCCGCTTCTGTCCGATTGTTGACGCCAATCTGCCGGAACAGCGCGTACAGATGGTTCTTGATTGTCCCTTCGGCCACGTTCAGTACGCGACAGATCTGCTTGTTGGATTTGCCCTCTGCAAGCAGTTGCAGCACCTCATGCTGCCGTGGCGTGAGGCGGCGCCAGAGTTCGGCCGGGCTTTCTCCTGAGCCTTGGCGCGGATCGTCGGGTGAGAGATTGCTGATGGGCGGCAAGTAGACCGCGCCGGAGGTAATGCGCTGCAGGGCTTCGAGCAGAACGTCGGCCGTGGCTTGCCGGTCGACCACGCCCGCGGCACCGAAGCGCAGCGCGTCGCCCACCACGTGCCGCCCGACCGCTTGCACCGTCAGCAACACAGGCACTTCCGGCAACACCGCTTTCAGCTCCGATAAACGTTGTCGTGCGTCGTCGTCTTCTGCGCTCCATTCCATCACGACGGCGCTCGGTTCGGCTTGCATGCAAGCCGGCCCGATTTGCGCCGTGTAGTGCGTATCGATAAACACACCCTGTGCGTCGAGTGCATTCAATACATTGGACACACCTGCCGCAAAAAGCGGCAAGCTATCGATTACCAGAATATTCATCGACCCCTCGTACTTCAGTTAATTGTTTTCAGTGAAACCGATTATTTTGTAGAGTGGGATCGACCCGGATGCATTGAAACGGAAGTTCAGTGCCGAAAGTCACGGGCTGCCTATCGCCATGTACTGGGCCGCTGTACCGTGGCCTTGGCTGGGACTTTCGAGGCATCGAACCTTGGCGGGAAAACTCTTACTTTGGATTCGGGCGCACAAACCTGTGCGTCGAAATAATTCAATGTGAGGAGTTTTAAATGGACAACGGACTTATCGGGTCGGTTATCAATGCGCTGCCGATCGACAAGATGATCTCTGCGCCGCTGCAGGCCATGATCGCAGCGCAAACCTCGGCGGCAAAATCCTATGCGGATTTTCTGTTGCAGGTCTGTATTCAGAACGGCAAAGCCGTTGCGGTGCAATTTGACTACGACGAAACCATCGTCGACGAGAAGGGCGTGTCGCAGGGCACGATCCAGAAGACGATGCGCATTCCGCTGCTGTGCGCGGTCGTGCATCCGGTGATCGCCATCGAGGAAGGCACGATCGACTTCGAGTTGGAGATTTCGCAGTCGGAGAAATCGTCGTCCACCACCGAGGCGGAAGGGTCGTTCCAGGCCAAGCTGGGCTGGGGCCCGTTCAGCGTGTCGGTGTCGGGCCGCGCTTCGCACAAGTCGGAGCAGACACGCAGCACCGATACGCGCGCCAAGTACTCCTTCCACACCCAGGTCAAGCGCCAGAACCCGCCGGAAGCGCTGATGCGCGTGATGGAGTTCTTGACTGACGCGGCAACCAAGCCGGTGGTCGTCAAGGGCAAGGAGAACGACGTCAAGCCGCTGCCGGCCACGCCGACCGACGGCACGATGATCGGCGAAAAGGTGCCGGCTGGCGGCAATGCGCCGGCCCCAGCTCCGGCAAATTCGTAAACCGCCACGGCGATGGACACCGGCCGGCCTCCCCACGGCCGGTGTCCTGATCGGTGCGCGCCCGCCGCGCGCCGCCCATTGATCTCATCGATCCGACCGACCCGACACCATGTTCAATCTCTTCAGCCGCCGCGGGCGTGACGATGGCCGTGCGTCGTCAGCGCCCGCCACACCGACCGCGCCGCCAGCCAGTTCGCCACCGGCGCCAGCTGCGTCTTCCGATGCCGCGCCGTTTTCCGAGACTGCGTCCGACACGCCTCCACCATCGCCGCCGAGTTCGTTGCCCCCTGGCGGCGGCACCGGCGGTGGAAGCAACAGCCACGGTCATCCAGGCGTGAATGGTCTGACGCTGGACGACATCACGCGCGGCATGCAGCACGCCGCAGCCTCCGCCAACCAGATGCTCGCGCAGCAGTACACCACGCTGCTCGACCAGTTTTTCGACGCCGACGAGAGCGGCACGCTGGTCGCCCGCGAGGTGGAGCTCGCGCTCGACAGTCAGCACCGGCTGGCGCTGCCGCTGGTATCGCTGGCGATGCCGCGCGGTCTCGCACTCGACGAAATGACGGTGAACATGACCGTGCGCAGCGACCTCGCCGAGGCCTTGCCCCTGCACGGCGCGGCCGCCGGCGGTGTTGGCCGGTTCTACGTTTCGCTTGCGCCGCATTCCCAGCGTGAGATCGGCCGCGACAGCGAGCACATCGACATCGAAATGAAGTTCACCGCGCTGCAGCCGCCGGAAGCCGTGATGCGCGTGATCGACGAATACACGAATCGGCTGGTGCCAAGGCCCCTGCAGCCCAATGCCGCGGGTTCCGACGGCCCCGGCACCACCAGCACGCCCCAGGAGAAAAGCGATGAGCACTGAGCACAACCCGCGCACCACAGGCGAGCGAGGCCTCGCGCTGATCAAGGAATCGGAAGGGCTGCGTCTGTCGACGTATCTGGATGCGGTCGGCAAACCGACCATCGGCTACGGCCACCTGATTCGGCCCGGCGAGACCTTCAACGGGCCGATCTCTCAGCAACAGGCCGAAGCGCTGCTGCGCAAGGACCTGGCCGACACCGAGCAGGGCATTGCCAAGGCCGTGCGCGTGTCGATCACGCAAGGGCAGTTCGACGCCCTGGCGTCATTCGTCTTCAACCTGGGGGCGGGGCGGCTGCGCTCGTCGACGCTGCTGCGCAAGCTCAACGCGGGCGACTACGCCGGCGCAGCCAACCAGTTCCTGCTGTGGGACAAGGCCGGCGGCAAGCCGCTCAAAGGGCTGACGAAGCGTCGTCAGGCCGAACGCAAGCTGTTCCTGTCCTGATTCACCACCACGTTACTTCAACGTTCAACGGAGAAGCTCGCATGCATACCGAACCGATGTCCGTGATTCCCACCACCCGTCCGCGCCGCTTGTATCGCGTGCTGACATGGCTTGCCGCCGCTGCCGTTGGGATCGGCATGTCCTACGCCCGCGCAGCCGACGCCGGAGCCTCTACGTGTACGGCCGAGGTGCAGCGCATCCGCGTCGAACTCGGAAGCCAGGATCTTCCGACATTCAACGATCAAGCCGGGGGCTACCTGGCCCACACGCTGAATCAGCTCTACGCCTATGGCACGTTGCCCAACCGCTACGTGCCGGAGCGCCAAGCCAACTGGGAGCCTGGCGCAAATCGCCCCGTCATGATGCAGAAGCGCAGCATCGGCGGGGATGCATGGGCGCAGACCGGTCTGCTGCAGGCGGATATCGACGATGGCCTTTCCAAGCGCGGCCCGCTGCGGCTCGTCTATGCGCAGGACGGCAAGCCGCAGTACGTCACGACCACCGCCGCAAATGCGCCGCAGATCCCGACGCAGCGCTGCGCGGGCAAGTGAGCGTGTGCGCGGGTGCGTCAGGCTTTTGCCTGGCGCGCCATTTCGACGCCCTTGTTGGCCAGCGCATCGGCGCGCTCGTTGCCGGGGTGGCCGGCATGGCCCTTGACCCAATGCCAGCTCACCTCATGTCCGGCGACCAGTTCATCCAGCGTGCGCCAGAGGTCGTCGTTCTTGACCGGCTTCTTGTCGGCCGTCTTCCAGCCGCGTGCCTTCCAGCCGGCCAACCATTCGCTGATGCCTTTCTGCACGTACTGCGAATCGGTATATACCTGCACCCGGCATGGCCGCTTCAGCGCGCGAAACGCCTCGATCACGGCCATCAATTCCATGCGGTTGTTGGTGGTCAGCGCTTCGCCGCCAAAGAGTTCTTTTTCGTGGCTGCCCGAGACGAGCACGGTGCCCCAGCCTCCAAGGCCGGGGTTGCCCTTGCACGCGCCATCGGAATAAACGGTGACTTCCTGCATTGAGAAACGATGGGTGATCAGTGAGTGGAACGGGCGCGCTCAGACGCCCGATTTGCCGTCACGCGCGGTGGCCGATGGCGCCTTGGTCGAATGCGAGCCCGAAGGTGTCGCGACCGGCGTACCGGCCGGCACCAGCGCCGGCGATTTGCGCGTCTTCCATGCCGGGCCGACCAGGCGCATGGTGCGCACGCGCTTGACAGCCTGCAGCATGTACACCGCGCCGAAGATCGGCCACCAGCGGTCACCGGCCTTTTCCATGAAGGCGGTGCGCTGCAGCCATTTGTCCGAGCGATTGGGCGGGCAGTAGCAGCCGAAACGGCCGCGCACGATATCAAATCCAAGCAGCTTGAGCCAGTCCTTCAGACGCGTGAACGCAATCATCTGGCTCTGCGCGGGCAGAAACGATTCCGTGCCCAGGCGTCGCATGCCCTGTCGCATGCCCCATAGGCTGAGCGGGTTGAAACCGGTGATGACGAGACGCCCTTCCGGCATCAGCACGCGCGCCACTTCGCGCAGCACTTCGTGCGGATCGTCGGTGAACTCAAGCACGTGGGGCAGGGCGACGAGATCGATGCTCTGGGAGGCAAAGGGCAGTTCGTCATAGCGGCAGATCACGCGGGGCTTCGCTTGGCGCAGGGGGGCGCTGGTGTCGGGCTCGGAGTCGGCAGCATCGGCGGAGTCGGCCGGGTTGCCGTCCATCGGGTCGAGCGTCTCGGTGGGGGCCGTCGGATCAATGTCGTCCACCACGCGGGCGATCAGCGGGATGCGGTTTTCGCGCAGCGCCCCAAAACCGGGGTGGCCGAGCTGCAGCGCGTGATAGCCAAACATGTCCGCCACCGTGCGATCGAATTGAGCCTGCTCCCAGCGCAGGACATATTGCCCGGGCGGCGAAGCGAGCCAGTGGTGCCAATCTATAATGCGACGATCGTTAGAGGAGTCGGACATGGTCCAGGGTGGTGTGCCGCGTGGTGTAGCGCTTGAGGTGGAGGCGATCGCTGCGTTTGCCGACAATTATATTTGGGCACTACACGATGGCCGAGTGGCTGCTGTCGTCGATCCGGGCGACGCGCAACCGGTGCTGCGCTTCCTGAAGGAGAGGGGGCTCGCGCTCGGTGCCATTGTAATCACACATCATCATGGCGATCACGTCGGCGGGGTGCGCGAACTGCTCGCGGCGTATCCGGAGAATCCCGAAGGAGCGCCGCTGCCGGTCATCGGCCCAGCCAACGAATCGATTCCGTGCCGCACGCAGGCCGTGCGCGAAGGCGATGTCGTCACGCTCACGCAGCCGGCCGCCACATTCCGGGTGCTCGACGTGCCGGGTCATACCAGCGGTCACGTTGCCTATGTGGGGCACCTTCAGGGTAATGCCGCATCGGCGAGCCTGTTTTGTGGCGATACACTCTTCGCTACCGGTTGCGGCCGGCTTTTTGAAGGGACGCCTGCGCAGATGCGCGCGTCGCTGGCCAAGCTGGCGGCGCTGGCGCCTGATACGCGTGTCTATTGCGCGCATGAATACACTGCATCGAATGTGCGCTTTGCGCGTGCAGTCGAGCCTGGCAACGCCGACTTGGCAGCCTGGGAGGATGAGGTAACGGCGTTGCGGGCCGAGGGCCGCTCGACTGTACCCACTACCGTTGGCCACGAGCGCGCGACCAATCCCTTCATGCGATCGGATGACGCCAATGTGACGCAGGCCGTGGCGCGCCATGCCGGTATCGACACCGATGATCCGGTTGCGGTATTCGCCGCGCTGCGCCAGTGGAAGAACGATTTCCGTTGAGAAACCTCGGCGCGCGGTGATGGCGCCGCCAGATGTGATGCATCCAGCAGGCGCCACGCCGGGTGAACGCGGGTTGACGCGGTCGGATGCGTTTCTTACTATCTGGGGCAATTTTTAGCCCTAACCCCACAGGACTTGATGCGATCCGTGCGACTTCTTGCGGCAACTGTGCTCAGTCTGCTCCTTGCGGCCTGTGCAACGGCTCCCGGGCCGAATGCCGACACGGCCAGCACCAGTGCCTCCTCCGCCACCGGTCAATCCTCCGCGCCGGTCGTCAATGTCGATCAGCAGCCCGTCGCCTCCCTGAAAGGGCCGGCCAAGGACCTCTGGGCGCGCATTCGCCAAGGGTTTTCCATGCCCGACCTGCAAAGCTCGGCCGTGGATGATCGTACCGACTGGTATGCGCAGCGCCCAGACGCGTTCCGCCGCATGGTGGACCGCTCCAACCGCTACCTGTATCACATCGTCGAAGAGCTGGAGCGGCGCAACATGCCCACCGAGCTGGCCCTGCTGCCGTTCGTGGAAAGCGCGTTCAACCCGCAGGCGGTGTCGAGCGCCAAGGCTGCCGGAATGTGGCAGTTCATCCCGAGCACCGGCCGAACCTACAACCTCAAGCAGAACGTTTTCCAGGACGAGCGCCGCGATGTGCTGGCCTCGACCGACGCTGCGCTCGACTATCTTTCCAAGCTGCACGACCAGTTTGGTGACTGGCAACTCGCGCTGGCCGCCTACAACTGGGGTGAAGGCGCGGTGGCGCGGGCGATTGCGCGCAACCAGGCCGCCGGCCTGTCGACCGATTACGTCAACCTGAACATGCCCGCCGAGACGCGCATGTACGTGCCCAAGCTCCAGGCGGTGAAGAACATCATCGCCAACCCGGAGCGCTACGGCGTTACGCTGCCGGATATCCCGAACCACCCATATTTCGTCACCGTCACCACGTCACGCGATATTGATGTGACGCTGGCGGCCAAGCTGGCGAATCTGCCGATGGACGAATTCAAGGCGCTGAACCCGTCGTTCAACCGGCCGGTGATTCTCGGCGCGTCGAACCCGCAGATTCTTCTGCCGTACGACAACGCAGAAACATTCCAGTACAACCTGAACACCTATCGCGGCGGGCTTTCCAGCTGGACGGCCGTGACGGTTGGCAATCGCGAGCGTGTGGAAGCGCTGGCGGCCCGACTCAAGGTCGACCCCGACACCATTCGCGAGATCAACCGTATTCCGAAGGGCATGCGTTTGAAGGCGGGCTCGACCGTGGTCGTACCGCGTGCCGACGGCGCCCAGGAAAACGCACCCGACATCAGCCCCGAGCTGGCCGAGAACGCCACCATGGCGGTCGAACCCGACATGCCGGATCTGAGAAAGGTGGTGGTGCGCGCGGGCAAGCGCGATACGGTTGCAGGTCTGTCGCGACGCTACGGCGTGTCGGTTGCCCAGATTCGCGCGTGGAATCAGCTTCCAGGCGACGCCATCCCGAAAGGGCACAGTGTCGTGCTGATGCTGCCGCAAGCGCGCGGTGGCAGTCGTGGCGGGCATGTGCGTGTGATGCGGGTATCGGCCGCAACGTCGCGCGCCGCAACGGCAACCCCGCGCGTGCCGACTGCAAAGGTGGCCGGCAAGCCGGTGGTCAAGGCCAAACCGGTGGCCACCTCATCCAGTTCGGTCAAGCGCAAGAAGCGCTGAGGCTGGCAAGAAAACGGCGTCCTTCGGGGCGCCGTTTTGTTTTTGGCCCGCCGGTAAGACCTGCGTAAGTTGGCCGCCGCACAGTAGGCGCATACAGTACATCCAAGATCGAGCCATCGCAGACGATGGCCAGGAGACAACGTCATGCCCATGTCCGCCGCGTATCGCGCGCTGTATCAGCGTTCCATTGACGACCCTGTCGGCTTTTGGAGCGAGCAGGCCCAGCGCATCGATTGGCAAACGCCGTATTCCGCCGTCCTCGACGATTCGCGCCTGCCGTTTGCCAAGTGGTTCGTGGGCGGACGCACCAACCTGTGCCACAACGCCGTCGACCGGCATCTCGCCACGCGCGGCGAACAGGCGGCGCTGGTGTATGTCTCGTCCGAAACCGGCGTGGAAACGACGTACACGTATCGCCAGCTCCATCGCGAAGTCAACCGCATGGCGGCGACCCTGCAGGCGCTGGGCGTCAAGCGCGGCGACCGCGTGCTGATTTATCTGCCGATGATTCCCGAAGCCGCATTTGCCATGCTGGCCTGTGCACGCATCGGCGCGATCCATTCGGTGGTGTTCGGTGGTTTCGCATCCAACAGCCTCGCCACGCGCATCGACGACGCCACACCGCGCGTGATCGTCAGTGCAGATGCAGGCTCGCGCGCGGGCAAGGTCGTCGAGTACAAGCCGTTGCTCGACGCTGCGATCGAGCTGGCAGCGCACAAGCCCGAGCGCGTGCTGCTCGTCAATCGCCAACTTGCGCCCATGCAGCACAACGCGCGCGACGTCGACTACGCAACACTCGCCGCACAGCATGCCAACGCTGATGTGCCGTGCGAATGGATGGAATCCAGCGAGCCCTCGTACATCCTTTACACATCAGGTACGACCGGCAAACCGAAGGGCGTCCAGCGCGACACGGGCGGCTACGCGGTGGCGCTGGCGGCGTCGATACCGCTCATTTTCGGCGCCCAGCCTGGCGACACGATGTTCACTGCATCCGATGTGGGCTGGGTGGTGGGGCACAGCTACATCGTTTACGCGCCGCTGCTCGCGGGCCTGACGACGGTCATGTACGAAGGCACGCCAATCCGCCCCGACGGCGCGGTCTGGTGGCGCATCGTCGAGCAATACCGCGTGAACGTGATGTTTACCGCGCCGACCGCCATTCGCGTGCTCAAGAAGCAGGATCCTGCGCTGCTGCAGCGGCATGACCTGTCGAGCCTGCGCCGCCTGTTCCTTGCCGGCGAGCCGCTGGACGAGCCCACCGCCAGCTGGATCGGCGAGGCGCTACACAAGCCCATCGTCGACAACTACTGGCAGACCGAGACGGGCTGGCCGATGCTGGCGATTCCGCAAGGGGTCGAGCCGTCCATGCAAAAGCTCGGCTCGCCGGGCTTCCCGGTCTATGGCTACAAGCTCGACATCCTGGATGAGTCCACTGGCGAGCCGTGCGCCCCGGGCGAGAAAGGCCTGCTGGCCGTTGCGGCGCCCCTGCCACCGGGCTGCATGACCACCGTCTGGGGCGACGACGCCCGCTTCCTGCAGACGTACTGGTCGGCGTTTCCGGGCCGGCACATTTATTCGAGCTTCGACTGGGGTGTGCGCGACGAGGAGGGCTACGTGACCATCCTCGGCCGCACCGACGACGTGATCAACGTGGCCGGCCACCGCCTCGGAACGCGCGAGATCGAAGAAAGCCTGTCGTCGCATCCCGCCATCGCCGAGGTGGCGGTGGTGGGCGTGGCCGATCAGCTCAAGGGCCAGGTGGCGATGGGGTTTGCCATCGTGCGTGACGCCTCGCGCATTGCGGATCCGGCGGGGCGCTTGGCGCTGGAGGGCGAGTTGATGCGCACGGTCGAGGCGCAGCTTGGAGCCGTGGCGCGGCCATCGCGCGTGTTTTTTGTCGGGGCGCTGCCCAAGACGCGCTCCGGAAAACTGCTGCGGCGGGCCATGCAGGCCGTCGCGGAAGGGCGGGATCCGGGCGATCTGACCACCATTGAAGACCCCACGGCGCTCGCTCAGGTGCAGGCGGCCATGCGCGGTGAGCAGGGCCACGAGAAGTGACGTTCCAGCCAGTCAGGAGTGGCGTTTGCCGGCATGGCGGGGCGTCACAATTCGGCGGGCATGCGCCGTTAAGTCCTTCCTTTCATTGAGTTTTTTGCGGCGCCGGGGTATACTCGTCGGGTTTGAGTTCAGAAACCCATCACCCTAGCGCCAACCGCTTCCTACCTCCCGCCTACCGCCCCGTCTGCCTCGTTCCTCGTGATTTCTGGTGAGTTCTGTCCCAGTCCCGACTCGACGCGCAAACGGCCGGATTCCGCACAGCCGGAATTCCGCTTCGGCGCCAAGGTGATCAGGTCGGCACAGGGTGAATCCAGCAGGAGCTACCCGTGTTGCCGTCTTTCCCGCCCGCCATCCTCGCGCTTGCAGACGGCACGGTCTTTCGTGGCTATTCCATCGGTGCGGCCGGTCATACGATCGGCGAAGTGGTGTTCAACACCGCGATCACCGGCTATCAGGAAATCCTCACCGATCCGAGCTACTCGCGCCAGATCGTCACGCTCACGTACCCGCATATCGGTAACGTTGGCGTGAACCGTGAGGACGTCGAAGCTACGAAAGTCCATGCCGCCGGCCTCATCATCAAGGATCTGCCGATCCTCGCGTCGAACTTCCGCAAGGAGCACTCGCTCTCGCATTACCTCAAGGGTGAGAAGGTCGTCGCCATTGCCGGCATCGATACCCGCAAGCTGACCCGCATCCTGCGTGAGAAGGGCGCCCAGAACGGCTGCATTCTCGCCGGCGAAGACAACGTCCAGAAGGCCATCGACCTGGCACGCTCGTTCCCGGGTCTGTCGGGCATGGATCTGGCCAAGGTCGTGTCCGTGACCGAACCGTACGAGTGGACCCAGACCGAATGGGCACTCGGCCGCGGCTACGGCAAGCAAGACGCCCCGAAGTACCACGTGGTCGCATACGACTTCGGCGTCAAGTTCAACATCCTTCGCATGCTGGCCGAGCGCGGCTGCCGCGTAACGGTGGTGCCGGCACAAACCAGCGCAGCCGACGTGCTGGCGCATAACCCGGATGGCGTCTTCCTCTCCAATGGCCCCGGCGATCCGGAACCGTGCGACTACGCCATCGCCGCTGCCAAGGAGTTCTTGGAGCGCCGCCTGCCGACGTTCGGCATCTGCCTGGGTCACCAGATCATGGGCCTGGCTGTCGGCGGCAAGACGCTGAAGATGAAGACCGGCCACCACGGCGCCAACCACCCGGTCAAGGATCTGCAGGACGGCCGCGTGGTCATCACCTCGCAGAACCACGGTTTTGCAGTCGATCCGGAATCGCTGCCGGCCAACGCGCGCGTGACGCACGTCTCGCTGTTCGACGGCACGCTGCAGGGCTTCGAACTGACGGATCGTCCGGCATTCTGCTTCCAGGGTCACCCGGAAGCGTCGCCCGGTCCGCACGACATCGCGTATCTGTTCGACCGCTTCACTGCGGCGATGGACGCAGCGAAGCAGTAAAGCAATCGAGATCGCATCGCCATGAACGCTTTCATGCTCGCCCACTTCGGCATCACCGAGTTCTGGACCTTCCTGCTCGGCACGATCTTCATCGTGCTGCTGCCCGGGCCGAACTCGATGTACGTGCTGTCGGTGGCGGCCCGTCGCGGTGTGCGCGCGGGCTACCAGGGCGCGTGCGGCGTGTTCCTGGGCGATGCCATCCTGATGGTGTTGTCGGCGGCGGGCGTGGCTTCGCTGTTGAAGGCGAGTCCGGCGCTGTTCTACGTCGTGAAGTACATCGGTGCGGCGTATCTGGCTTGGATCGGCCTGCAGATGTTGCGCGGCGCGGTGCGCAACTGGCGCGCGCGCAAGGCTGGTGAGTCCGGCGCACAAGACGCGGCCCCGGCTGATGAATCGCACCCGTTCAAGAAGGCGCTGATCATCAGCCTGCTGAACCCGAAGGCGATCCTGTTCTTCATCTCGTTCTTCATCCAGTTCGTCGATCCGCACTACGCGCTGCCGGTGGTGTCGTTTGTCGTGCTGGGGCTGGTCTGCCAGATCTGCAGCTTCCTGTACCTGACCACCATCATCTTCGTGGGCGCGCGGCTGGCCGCGGCGTTCCGCGCGCGACGACGTTTGTCTGCCGGTATGAGCAGCGGCGTCGGCGCCATGTTTATCGGCTTTTCCGCCAAGCTGGCGACGGCCACACTGAATTAATCGAATCGAGCGGGTTATGCCAAAACGTACAGATATCAAAACCATCCTGATCATCGGCGCGGGTCCGATCATCATCGGCCAGGCGTGTGAATTCGATTACTCCGGCGCGCAGGCTTGCAAGGCGCTCCGTGAAGAAGGTTTCAAGGTGGTCCTGGTCAACAGCAATCCGGCCACGATCATGACCGACCCCAGCACGGCCGACGTGACCTACATCGAGCCGATCACCTGGGAAGTCGTCGAGCGCATCATCGCCAAGGAACGCCCCGACGCGATCCTGCCGACGATGGGCGGCCAGACCGCGCTGAACTGCGCGCTGGACCTGCATCGCCACGGCGTGCTGAAGAAGTACAACGTCGAGCTGATCGGCGCATCGCCCGAGGCCATCGACAAGGCCGAAGACCGCCAGAAGTTCAAGGACGCGATGACCAAGATCGGTCTCGGTTCGGCCAAGTCGGGCATCGCGCATTCGATGGACGAGGCCGTGGCCGTGCAGTCGCAGATCGCCAAGGAAACCGGCACGAGCGGCTACCCGATCGTGATCCGTCCGTCGTTCACGCTGGGTGGCACGGGCGGCGGCATCGCCTACAACCGTGAAGAATTCGAAGAGATCTGCAAGCGCGGTCTCGACCTCTCGCCGACCAACGAGCTGCTGATCGAAGAATCGCTGCTCGGCTGGAAAGAATACGAGATGGAAGTCGTGCGCGACAAGGCTGACAACTGCATCATCGTCTGCTCGATCGAGAACCTGGATCCGATGGGCATCCACACCGGTGACTCCATCACCGTGGCGCCGGCGCAGACGCTGACCGACAAGGAATACCAGATCCTGCGTAACGCCTCGCTGGCCGTGCTGCGCGAGATCGGTGTGGATACCGGCGGCTCGAACGTGCAGTTCTCGATCAATCCGAAGGATGGCCGGATGATCGTGATCGAGATGAACCCCCGCGTGTCGCGTTCGTCGGCGCTGGCGTCGAAGGCCACCGGTTTCCCGATTGCCAAGGTCGCTGCCAAGCTGGCCGTGGGTTACACGCTGGACGAGCTGAAGAACGAAATCACTGGCGGTGCGACCCCGGCGTCGTTCGAGCCGTCGATCGACTACGTGGTCACCAAGGTGCCGCGCTTCGCGTTCGAAAAATTCCCGCAGGCCGACAGCCACCTGACCACGCAGATGAAGTCGGTCGGTGAGGTGATGGCCATGGGCCGGACCTTCCAGGAATCGTTCCAGAAGGCGCTGCGCGGCCTGGAAGTCGGCGTGGACGGCCTGGACGAAAAGTCCACCGACCGCGACGAGATCATCGAAGAGATCGGCGAAGCCGGTCCGGACCGCATCTGGTATCTGGGCGACGCATTCCGCCTGGGCCTGTCGATCGACGAGGTCTACGCCGAGACGTCCATCGACCCGTGGTTCCTCGCGCAGATCGAAGACATCGTCAAGACGGAAGCACTGGTCAAGGCACGCACGCTGGAAAGCCTGTCGGCTGCCGAGCTGCGTCTGCTCAAGCAGAAGGGTTTCTCCGACCGTCGCCTCGCCAAGCTGACCAAGACGACCGCCAAGGCCGTGCGCGAAAAGCGTATCGCCGAGAAGGTGCGCCCCGTCTACAAACGCGTCGACACCTGCGCCGCTGAATTCGCGACCAACACGGCGTACCTGTACTCGACGTACGAAGCCGAGCATGGCGAGTGCGAAGCCGAACCGACCAGCAACAAGAAGATCATGGTCCTGGGCGGTGGCCCGAACCGGATCGGCCAGGGTATCGAGTTCGACTACTGCTGCGTGCACGCCGCGCTGGCGCTGCGCGAAGACGGGTACGAGACCATCATGGTCAACTGCAACCCGGAAACCGTCTCGACCGACTACGACACGTCCGATCGCCTGTACTTCGAGCCGGTGACGCTGGAAGACGTGCTCGAAATCGTCGACAAGGAAAAGCCGGTCGGCGTGATCGTGCAATACGGCGGCCAGACGCCGCTGAAGCTGGCGCTGGATCTGGAGGCCAACGGCGTGCCCATCATCGGCACGTCGCCGGACATGATCGACGCGGCCGAAGACCGTGAGCGCTTCCAGAAGCTGCTGCACGAGCTGGGCCTGCGCCAGCCGCCCAACCGCACCGCGCGCGCCGAAGACGAAGCTCTCAAGCTGGCTGAGGAAATCGGCTATCCGCTGGTGGTGCGCCCGTCGTACGTGCTGGGCGGCCGCGCGATGGAAATCGTGCACGAGCCGCGCGACCTCGAGCGCTACATGCGCGAAGCCGTGAAGGTGTCGAACGACAGCCCTGTGCTGCTCGACCGCTTCCTGAACGACGCCATCGAATGCGACGTGGATTGCCTCTCCGACGGCAAGCGTGTCTTCATCGGCGGCGTGATGGAGCACATCGAGCAGGCCGGCGTGCACTCGGGCGACTCGGCTTGCTCGCTGCCGCCGTATTCGCTGTCGCAGGCGACCGTCGACGAACTGAAGCGCCAGACCGCCGCGATGGCCAAGGCGCTGAACGTGGTCGGTCTGATGAACGTGCAGTTCGCCATCCAGCAGAAGGGCGGCGAAGACATCGTCTACGTGCTGGAAGTGAACCCGCGTGCTTCGCGTACGGTGCCGTACGTTTCGAAGGCGACCGGTGTCTCGTTGGCAAAGGTTGCAGCTCGCTGCATGGCGGGTCAGTCGCTGGATTCGCAGGGCGTCGAGACGGAAGTCGTGCCGGCGTACTACAGCGTCAAGGAAGCGGTGTTCCCGTTCAACAAGTTCCCGGGCGTTGATCCGGTGCTCGGACCGGAAATGCGCTCGACTGGCGAAGTCATGGGCGTCGGCAAGACGTTTGGCGAGGCGCTCTTCAAGAGCCAGCTCGCCGCCGGTTCGCGCCTGCCCGAGAAGGGCACCGTGCTGATGACCGTCAAGGACAGCGACAAGCCGCAAGCCGTGGAAGTTGCCCGCGCGCTGCATACGCTGGGCTACCCGATCGTGGCGACGCGCGGTACCGCCTCGGCCATCGAAGCCGCCGGCATTCCGGTGCGCGTGGTCAACAAGGTGAAGGACGGCCGTCCGCACATTGTCGACATGATCAAGAACAGCGAGATCGCGCTCGTCTTCACGACCGTCGACGAGACGCGTGCCGCGATTGCCGACTCGCGTTCCATCCGCCAGGCTGCATTGGCGCAGCGTGTCACGTACTACACGACCATCGCCGGTGCGCGCGCCGCGGTGGAAGGTCTGAAGCACATGCAGCACCTGGATGTGTATGACCTGCAGGGCCTGCACGCCACCCTGTAAGCCCATCGTCAGGGCCTGCGACGCGGCATAGCGTCGCGGTGAACCGCCCGGAGAGGAGCAGTTGCCGCCTCCGGACGGTTCGCCTAAACTAGAGCGTCCGTGTCAAAACAACGACAGCCGCCGTCAGGCGGGTGTGCGCTACGCGCCCTCCCGCTTCGCAGCGGCTGATTTTTTTGTGATTCCGAATTACTTACGATGAGCACCATTCCGATTACCAAGCGCGGTGCCGAGATGCTGAAAGAGGAGCTTCAACGTCTGAAGACCAAGGAGCGTCCGGCCGTCGTCAACGCCATCGCCGAGGCACGTGCCCAGGGCGATCTGTCCGAAAACGCCGACTATGATGCCGCCAAGGAGCGCCAGGGCTTCATCGAAGGCCGCATCCAGGAAATCGAGGGCAAGCTGTCTGCCGCGCAGATCATTGATCCGGCTTCGCTGGACGCCGACGGTCGCGTGGTTTTTGGCGCCACGATCGACCTGGAAGATCTGGACTCGGGCAAGCCCGTCACGTATCAGATCGTCGGCGATGACGAAGCTGATCTGGAAACCGGCAAGATCTCGATCAGCTCGCCGATCGCACGCGCGTTGATCGGCAAGTTCGAAGGCGATGTCGCTACCGTGGTTGCTCCCGGTGGCGAACGCGAATACGAAGTCCTGGCCGTCAAGTACCTCTAACCAGATCCAAGGCAACCACCATGCCGCAGCGCTTCTTCCAGTTGCTTGCCACGGTATGGTGCGGTTCGCTCTGGACCATCGGCTACATCGTCGCGCCGACGCTGTTTGCGATGCTAGAAGATCGCCAGTTGGCCGGCTCCATTGCCGGCCGATTGTTTCATGCGCAAGCGTGGATCGGCTTGGCGACAGGGTGTTTGCTGCTGCTGGCTGCCACGGCGCTGGTGCGCCGCGGTGAGGTCGGTTACCGGCGGCTGCGCTGGCTTGTGCTGGCGATGCTGCTATGTGTGCTGGTGGGCTATTTCGGCCTGCAGCCGTTCATGGCTTCGCTGCGCGAACAGGCCGATGCGCTTGGCGTGGCGGTGGGGGATTCGCCTTACCGCGCACAGTTTGGCATGCTGCACGGCGTATCGAGCGTGTTCTATCTGGTCCAGAGCCTTCTGGGGGTGGCGCTGATCTGGAAGGCGGCGGGCATTCGGCAAACCGCCTGAGGCAAAAAAAGACCGGCTGAAAAGCCGGTCGTTTTCCGTGGAGCCCCGAATTGGATCAGGATAGCGCCTTCTTTTTCTGGCTGGTTTGACGCGGCTTTGCACGCTTGACGTTGCCGCCGGCCGTGACGCGTTCGTTGCCAAGGACGCTCAGCCGCACCGGCTTCGGGCGGCGCGCGCTATTCGGGTTCGGCTTGCGCACGGTCACCGAACGTGGACCGGCGCCCACCGTGGTCTTGCGCGGCGGCTTGAGGTCTCGCGGCTGGTTTTCCTTCAGGTACGCTGGGCCTTCGCGCCAGATCACCAGCAGCTTGCCGATGTGCTGTACGGGAGCTGCCTGCAGGCGAGCGCAGATGGTGTCATAGAGTTCGATGCGTGCTTCGCGGTCATCGCCGAAGACGCGGATCTTGATCAGCCCGTGGGCCGCCAGCGAGCGGTCGATTTCAGCCAGAACGGCCTTCGTCAGACCCTCCGCACCGATGATGACGACCGGGTTCAACGCGTGCGCTTCGGAGCGCAGTTCCGATCGTTGGGCAGGGGTGAGGGTAAGGGCGGGCATAAATGAGGGCGGAATCGCGCAAATAGACAAACGGCGCGTATTATCCGCCAAAACCAGTCCTGGCCGCCATGTTTGGCGCTACATCCGGGCGAAATTGCAACCAATTCGATGGCAAAGAACAAATTCAACCAGTCGTGGCTGCACGACCATATCAACGATCCGTACGTAAAGCTGGCGCAGCGCGAAGGCTATCGCGCACGTGCTGCCTACAAGCTCAAAGAGATCGACGAGCAGGACAGGCTCATCAAGCCGGGTCAGGTCATCGTCGATCTTGGTGCCGCGCCCGGCAGCTGGAGCCAGTACGTACGCAACAAGCTGGCCGCCTCGCCGCGCGCCAAGGACGGCCGGATTGACGGGGCGATCGTCGCCATCGACATCCTCCCGATGGAAGCCATCGCCGACGTCACCTTCATTCAAGGTGACTTCCGAGAGGACGACGTTTTCCGGCAACTGGAAGAAATCGTGCTGGAAGCCACGGGCGGGGGCAAAGTGGACCTTGTTTTGTCCGACATGGCCCCCAATCTTTCAGGCGTGGCGTCGGCAGACGCCGCGCGCATGGAGCACATCGCCGAGCTGGCTGTCGAATTTGCCATGGCGCACCTGAAACCTGAGGGCGCGCTGCTGATCAAATGTTTCCACGGCAGCGGCTATAGTCAGATCGTCGAGATGTTCAAGCGTCATTTCAAGATCGTGGCGCCGCGCAAGCCCAAAGCCTCCCGGGACAAATCGTCCGAGACATTCCTGTTGGGCCGCCAGCTCAAGCATCCGGGCTGACGGACGATACTCAGGAAGGGGCCGTCGGCTGGCACGGTGGTCCGTCGGTCTTGCGGGCAATCAACCCGCGGCGGTGTCCGTGCATTACAATGCCAAGCATCCCGTCAAGGCATTTCTAAAGGAGTCTCGCCTTGAATAACAACTGGTTTCAGAAGGCGGCCATCTGGCTGGTGATTGCCTTGGTGCTGTTCACCGTCTTCAAGCAGTTCGACAAGCCGCGCACCCAAGAAGGTGTGACGTACTCGCAATTCATGGACGACGCGAAGGCCGGCAAGGTCAAGCGTGTTGAAGTCCAAGGCCGCACGTTGTTGGTTACGCCCAACGAGGGCAACAAGTATTCGATCATCTCGCCGGGCGACATCTGGATGGTCGGCGACCTGATGAAGTATGGCGTGCAGGTGACCGGCAAGGCGGAAGAAGAGCAAGGTGTGCTCCTTACCGCGCTTTACTACCTCGGCCCGACGCTGCTGATCATCGTCTTCTGGTTCTACATGATGCGGCAGATGCAGGGCGGCGGGAAAGGCGGCGCCTTCTCGTTCGGCAAGTCGCGGGCGCGGTTGATCGATGAGAACAACAACAGCGTCACGTTTGCTGACGTGGCAGGCTGTGACGAATCGAAAGAAGAAGTCGTCGAACTGGTCGACTTCCTGAAAGATCCGCAGAAATTCCAGAAGCTTGGCGGGCGCATCCCGCGCGGCGTGTTGCTGGTGGGCCCCCCGGGTACCGGTAAGACGTTGCTGGCGCGCGCCATTGCCGGTGAAGCCAAGGTGCCGTTCTTCAGCATCTCCGGTTCGGACTTCGTTGAAATGTTCGTCGGCGTGGGCGCAGCCCGCGTGCGCGACATGTTCGAAAACGCCAAGAAGCAGGCGCCCTGCATCGTGTTCATCGATGAAATCGATGCGGTTGGCCGTCATCGTGGCGCCGGCATGGGCGGCGGCAACGATGAGCGCGAGCAGACCCTCAACCAGATGCTGGTGGAGATGGACGGTTTTGAGGCCAACTCTGGCGTCATCGTGATCGCGGCAACCAACCGGGCTGACGTGCTCGACAAGGCGCTGCTGCGTCCGGGCCGCTTCGATCGTCAGGTCTACGTGGGCCTGCCCGACATCCGTGGCCGCGAGCAGATTCTCAAGGTCCACATGCGCAAGGTGCCGATCGGCAACGACGTCGATGCATCGGTGCTGGCGCGTGGCACGCCGGGCTTCTCGGGCGCCGATCTGGCCAACTTGGTTAACGAAGCTGCGCTGTTTGCTGCACGCCGTAACAAGCGCGTGGTGGACATGCAGGACTTCGAGGACGCGAAGGACAAGATCTTCATGGGTCCGGAGCGCAAGTCGGCCGTGATTCGGGAAGAGGAGCGCCGCGCTACGGCGTACCACGAGTCGGGCCACGCGGTTGTCGCCAAGCTGCTGCCGAAGGCTGATCCGGTGCACAAGGTTACGATCATGCCGCGCGGCTGGGCTGGCGGCTTGACTTGGCAGCTGCCGGAGCACGACAAGCACTACGCCTACAAGGACACGATGCTCGAAGAGGTTGCGATCCTGTTCGGTGGCCGTGCCGCAGAAGAGGTGTTCCTAGGCGCGATGAGCACCGGTGCCTCAAACGACTTTGAGCGTGCCACCAAGATGGCCCGCGACATGGTGACGCGCTATGGCATGAGCGACGCGCTCGGCACCATGGTCTACGTTGATACGGAACAGGACGGCTTCTTTGGCCGCATGGCATCGAAGACGGTGTCCGAGGCGACACAGCAGAAGGTGGATTCGGAAATCCGCCGTATCGTGGACGAGCAGTACGCCCTGGCGAAGGGCCTGCTTGAAGCGAATCGCGACAAGGTCGAAGCCATGACTGCGGCGCTGCTCGAGTGGGAAACCATCGATGCCGACCAAGTCAACGACATCATGGACGGCAAGCCGCCGCGCCCGCCGCGGTACGGCTCGACCGGCGGCGGTAGCACCCCTCCGGGTGGCGGTACGCCGGCTGGCGTGAGCCCGGGCAACGTGCCTGCCACGGCATGATGATGCTTGGTTAGTTTGTCGCCTCGGGGCGGCGCGGAAGAGCCGGTGCAAGCGCACCGGCTTTTTTGTTGGCGCTTTCTGGCGTGCCTGGCGTAGCATTCCGGTCCTGCGCAGCATTTCCGTCTATCTATATCTTGTCTGTCTCCATTCCGACCACCACACACTTCCAGTGCGGACGTTTTCTTTACGCGCGTGACCGGCGCCCCCTGGTCATGGGCATTCTTAACGTTACGCCGGACTCGTTTTCCGATGGCGGGCAGCACGCCACGCGCGATGCGGCCTTGCGCCACGCAGAGCAATTGATCGCCGAAGGCGTCGACATGATCGACATCGGCGGCGAATCGAGCCGGCCTGGTGCCGAGCCGCTGAGCCTGCAAGCGGAATTGGACCGCGTGATGCCCATCGTCGAGGCGCTGCGCGATTGCGGCAAACCGCTCTCGATCGATACCTACAAGCCCGAGGTGATGCGCGCCACGCTGAATGCAGGTGCCGATCTGATCAACGATATCTGGGGCTTCCGCCGCCCGGGCGCCATTGAGGCAGTGGCCAAGGGCAATGCGGGTTTATGCGTCATGCACATGCAGCGCGATCCCGAAACGATGCAGGAAGCGCCCAGCTATGCGGATTTGATGGGCGAGGTGGAGGCTTTCCTCCGCGTGCAAACGGAGGCGCTGCTGGCCGCCGGCGTGGCGCCTGAGCGTATTTCGCTTGATCCGGGATTTGGCTTTGGCAAGACGCCGGATCACAATCTCACCATGCTCAATCGCTTGGCCGAGTTCCAGCGGATCGGTCTGCCGCTGCTGGCCGGGTTGTCGCGCAAATCGACGCTGGGCGCCGTGCTGGGCGGGAAACCGCCAGCCGAACGCATCACGGTTAGTGTGGCGGCAGCGCTGCTGGCCGTGGAGCGGGGCGCGTTCATCGTACGGGTGCACGACGTACAGCCGACCGTGGAAGCGATCCAACTCTGGTGGGCCATGCGTCATGAGCGCGTAAATCCCCCACTGGACTGACAGCCGCCCCAGCCTCACGCGGCTGGGGGTCAAGCGAACAGAGGATTGCCCGGCGATGGCCGGCGCCTTACAAACAACAAAGAAAGAAACATTCTCCAGGAGAGACTCCCAATGTCCAGGAAGTATTTCGGCACCGACGGCATCCGCGGGCGTGTCGGTGAAACCCCGATCACGCCGGATTTCGTGTTGCGCCTTGGGTATGCTGCGGGCCGAGTGCTGGCCCACGGCGGCGAAACGCATGGTCACGGCCGTCCTACCGTGCTGATCGGCAAGGACACGCGCCTATCGGGTTACATGCTGGAAGCCGCGCTGGAAGCGGGCTTTACGGCAGCCGGCGTTGATGTGCTGATGAGCGGGCCGCTGCCCACGCCGGGCGTGGCATATCTGACGCGTGCATTGCGGCTGTCGGCTGGTGTGGTGATTTCTGCGTCACATAATCCGTATTACGACAACGGCATCAAGTTCTTCTCGGCCACGGGCGACAAGCTGCCCGATGAAACCGAGCTTCAGATCGAGGCTGAGCTGGAAAAACCGATGGCGTATGCCGCCTCCGATGCGCTGGGCCGCGCCCGCCGTATCGAGGATGCCGCGGGCCGCTACATCGAGTTCTGCAAGAGCACGTTCCCGAGCGACCTGAACCTGTTCGGCATGAAGGTCGTGCTGGACAGCGCGCATGGCGCGGCCTACCACATCGCACCGCACGTGTTCCATGAGCTGGGCGCGGACGTGGTGTCGATCGGCAACCAGCCGAACGGTCGCAACATCAATGACGGCTATGGCGCGACGGCGCCGGGCAAGCTGGTCGAGGCCACGCGCGAGCATGGCGCCGACATCGGCCTGGCCTTCGACGGGGATGCCGACCGCCTGCAGGTGGTGGACCGCAATGGCCGCCTCTATAACGGCGACGAGCTGCTCTACGTGATGGTGCAGGCGCGCCGTGCAGCGGGCCAGACCGTGCCCGGTGCAGTTGGCACGCTGATGACGAATCTCGCCGTGGAGTTGGCGCTCAAGGCGCAGGGCGTCGAGTTTGTACGCGCCAAGGTGGGCGACCGCTACGTTCTGGAAGAACTCAAGAAGAACGGTTGGCTGCTCGGCGGCGAAGGGTCGGGTCACTTGCTTTGCCTCGACAAGCACAGCACCGGCGACGGCATCATCTCGGCGCTGCAGGTGCTTGCGGCATTGCGCCGGAGCGGTCAGACGCTGGATCAGATGCTGGACGGCGTGCGCCTGTTCCCGCAGAAGCTCATCAACGTGCGCGTTGAAAAGGGCTTTGACTGGAAATCGCATGCAGGTTTGCAGACGGCGCTGAAGGCCAGCGAGGCTGAGCTAGATGGCAAGGGGCGCGTGCTCATTCGCCCCTCCGGCACAGAGCCGGTCGTGCGCGTGATGGTGGAAGCGCAGGATGCTGAACTCGCCAACCAGCATGCGGAGCGGCTTGCTGCGACGTTGCAGTGAACTCTTGCCCACTCAAGTGGTAAGTCCAAAAGCGGCCTGCGGGCCGCTTTTTCTATGCGCGCGTGCCGACTTTCATGCCTTGCAGGTCAGTTATGAGAAGTTTTCGTGTTGTCACAGAAGTGTCATTTGGGCGGCCTAAAGTTCGGATGTCAAAAATCTGTCATCGCTCAACCGCTCCTCGGAGAACTCATGAAATTGGTCAAAACCGCAATCGCTGGCGTGGCTGCACTGGCTTTCGCTGGTGCCGCATTTGCTGTTGACATCACTGGCGCTGGCGCAACGTTCCCGGCACCCGTCTACAACAAGTGGGCGGCCGACTACAACAAGGCGACCCAAACCAAGGTGAACTACCAAGGTATCGGCTCGTCCGGTGGCATCAAGCAGATCACGGCCAAGACCGTGGACTTCGGCGCATCGGACATGCCGCTGAAGGACGAAGAGCTGAACAAGGATGGTCTGATCCAGTTCCCGACCGTGATCGGCGGCGTGGTGCCTGTGATCAACCTGCCGGGCGTGAAGCCGGGCGAGCTGACGCTGAACGGCCAATTGCTGGGTGACATCTACCTGGGCAAGATCAAGAAGTGGAACGATCCGGCCATCGCGAAGCTGAACCCGAAGGCCAAGCTGCCGGACCAGGACATCCTGGTGGTGCGCCGTGCTGACGGTTCGGGCACCTCGTTCATCTTCACGAACTACCTGTCGAAGGTGAACCCGGAGTGGAAGAGCAAGGTTGGCGAAGGCACGACCGTGAACTGGCCGACCGGCACGGGCGGCAAGGGCAACGAGGGCGTGGCCGCATTCGTCCAGCGTCTGGGCGGTGCAGTTGGCTACGTTGAGTATGCCTACGCCAAGCAGAACAAGATGACGTACGTGAATCTGCAGAACAAGGCGGGCACCACCGTGCAACCGACCGCTGAAGCCTTCAAGGCCGCAGCTGCCGGCGCAGAGTGGAGCAAGTCGTACTACCAGATCCTGACGGACGAGCCGGGCAAGGACGCATGGCCGATCGCAGGTGCAACCTTCATCCTGCTGCACAAGACGCAGGCCAAGCCGGAGCAGGGCGCTGAGGTCATGAAGTTCTTCGACTGGGCCTACAAGGGCGGCGACGACGCTGCGAAGAGCCTGGACTACGTGCCGCTGCCGGACGCTGTGAAGAACCAGATCCGTGCAACGTGGAAGTCGAGCGTGAAGGATGCTTCGGGCAAGGTTGTCTACAACCAATGATCGTTGCCAGCTGCATAGCGATGCGTAAGTAGGTGCAGCACAAGGTGCGGAGGGACAGTAAGAACGGCCCTCCGCATCATTCCAAAAGCTCCTTTCACGGCTCACCGATTTCCCTCATGGCCACGCTCTCTGATTCCTCCGGCGCTTCCCGTATGCGCGCACCCAGCCGCCTTGGCGATCTGGTGTTTGGCGGCCTGACCCGCCTTGCCGCAATCGTGACGCTGTTGCTCCTGGGCGGCATCATCATTTCGCTCATCATCAGTTCCTGGCCCACGATCCAGAAATTCGGCCTGTCGTTCCTGTGGAATTCGGAGTGGGATCCGCCCTCCGACATCTATGGCGCGCTGGTGCCCGTCTACGGCACCCTGGTCACGTCGCTGATCGCGCTCATCATTGCCGTGCCTGTGAGCTTCGGCATTGCCCTGTTTTTGACCGAGCTGTCGCCGGCCTGGCTGCGCCGACCGCTCGGTACCGCCATCGAGCTGCTCGCTGCAGTGCCGTCCATCGTCTACGGCATGTGGGGCCTGCTCGTGTTTGCGCCGATCTTTGGCGAGTACTTTCAAAAGCCGCTGGCCGCGACCGTCGGCAAGATTCCCGTCATCGGGGCACTGTTCCAGGGCGCGCCGATCGGGATCGGCCTGCTGTGCGCGGGCGTGATCCTGGCGATCATGATCATTCCGTACATCTCGGCGGTGATGCGCGACGTGTTCGAAATCACGCCGACGCTGCTCAAGGAATCCGCCTACGGCGTGGGCTGCACGACGTGGGAAGTCATGTGGAACGTGGTCCTGCCGTACACCAAGGCGGGGGTGATCGGTGGCGTGATGCTGGGCCTGGGCCGCGCGTTGGGCGAGACCATGGCCGTGACGTTCGTGATCGGTAACACCAACCTGCTGTCCGATGCGTCGCTGTTCTCGCCGGGCAACAGCATCACCTCGGCGCTCGCCAATGAATTTGCGGAAGCAGGCCAGGGCCTGCACACCGCGGCGCTCATGGAGCTGGGCTTGATCCTGTTCGTCATCACGTTCATCGTGCTGGCGGCGTCCAAGTTGCTGCTTCTGCGCCTGCAGAAGAGCGAGGGTCAAAAGTGAACCAACGCGATCTGCCTGACGCTATGAGACCCAACACCATGCGTACGTCTTCCATCCCTGCCGTCCGCGCCGACTCTGAAAAGATCAAGGCACGCCTGCAGGCCCGCCGCCGCAACGTCAACGGGATTGCGCTGGCACTGTCGCTCGCCGCCATGGCTTTCGGCCTGGTGTGGCTGGCGTGGATTTTGTGGACCACGCTTTCGCTGGGCGTGGGCGGCCTGTCGATGTCGCTGTTCACGGAGATGACGCCGCCGCCCAACACGCCCGGAGGCGGTCTCGCCAACGCCATCGCAGGTTCGTTCCTGCTGGTCGGCATGGCCACGCTGATCGGCACGCCGCTGGGCATCCTCGCGGGCATTTATCTGGCCGAGTACGGCAAGACGTCGATGCTGGCGAGCGCTACCCGTTTCATCAACGACATCCTGCTGTCGGCCCCGTCGATCGTGATCGGCCTGTTCGTGTACGCCGTCGTGGTCGCGCGCGTGCAGCACTTCTCGGGTATTGCCGGCGTGCTTGCACTTGCGCTGCTGCAGATTCCGATCGTGGTCCGCACCACCGAGAACATGCTGAACCTGGTGCCCAACGCCATGCGCGAAGCTGCCATGGCGCTTGGTACGCCCAAGTGGAAGATGATCCTGTCGATCACGCTCAAGGCATCGTATGCCGGCGTGATTACCGGTGTGCTGCTGGCCGTGGCGCGCATTGCCGGCGAAACCGCGCCGCTGCTCTTCACCGCGCTGAACAACCAGTTCTGGAGCCTGGATCTGAATCAGCCGGTGGCCACGCTGCCGACCGTCATCTTCAAGTTTGCGATGAGCCCGTTCCCCGAGTGGCAGCAATTGGCCTGGGCCGGGGTGTTCCTGATTACGCTGGGTGTGCTGGGGCTGAACGTCCTCGCGCGTGCCTTGTTCACCAAGAAATGACCATGACTGCTACGTCCCTCGAAGTGCGCACGCAAAGCCCGAAGATCGATGTTCGCGACCTGAACTTCTACTACGGCAAGTTCCACGCGCTGAAGAACATCTCGCTGCAGATTCCCGAGAAGCAGGTGACGGCGTTCATCGGCCCGTCGGGCTGCGGCAAGTCCACGCTGCTGCGTACGTTCAACAAGATGTACGCGCTATATCCGGAACAGCGTGCCGAAGGCCAGATCAACATGGACGGCGAGAACCTGCTGACCTCGCGCATGGACATCGCCCTGCTGCGTGCCAAGGTCGGCATGGTGTTCCAGAAGCCGACGCCGTTCCCGATGTCGATCTACGACAACATTGCCTTTGGCGTGAAGCTGTTCGAGCGCCTGTCACGCTCCGAGATGGACGACCGCGTGGAATGGGCGCTGACCAAGGCCGCGCTGTGGAATGAAGTGAAGGACAAGCTCAACCAGTCCGGCTACGGCCTGTCGGGCGGCCAGCAGCAACGTCTGTGCATCGCCCGCGGCATTGCCATCCGCCCAGAAGTGCTGCTGCTGGACGAGCCGTGCTCGGCGCTCGACCCGATCTCCACCGGCAAGATCGAAGAGCTGATCGCTGAACTGAAGGACGACTACACGGTTGTCATCGTCACGCATAACATGCAGCAGGCGGCGCGCTGCTCCGACTACACGGCGTACATGTACCTGGGCGAGCTGATCGAGTTCGGCGATACCGAAAAGATCTTCATCAAGCCCCAGCGCAAAGAAACGGAAGACTACATTACCGGCCGCTTCGGCTGACCTGCAACAACGCTGAAGCTGAAGCGACAAGGAGAAACCGATGTCTGAGAAACATCTGTCATCGCAGTTTGATACCGACCTGACCTCCATCAGCACCAAGGTGCTGCAGATGGGCGGCCTGGTGGAAGCGCAGATTGCCCGCGCGATGCGTGCGCTGGCCAACTTCGACACCGCGATGTGCGATCAGGTGCTCGCAGTGGAGCAGGAGATCAATGCGCTCGAAATCGAGATCGACGGCGACTGCAACAACATCATTGCGCGCCGCCAGCCGACCGCCCGCGACTTGCGTCTGGTCATGGCCATCTCGAAGACCATCACCAATCTGGAGCGCGCCGGCGACGAGGCCGCGAAGATTGCGAAGCGCACCAAGCGCCTCATGCAAGACCCGTCGGCTCACGCGCTGAACTACGCCGGTGTCGAACGCTCGGGCGAGATGGCTGCGACCATCCTGCGCCACGCGCTGGATGCTTTCGCGCGCCTGGACACCGCCGCCGCCGTGTCGATCCTGCAGGAAGACAAGGCCATCGATGAGGAATTCCGCGGCTTCATGCGCGAGCTCATCACCTACATGATGGAGAACCCGCGCACGATTTCGGTGGCGCTGGATCTGCTGTTCATTGCCAAGGCGATCGAACGTATCGGCGACCATGCCAAGAACATCGCCGAGTTTATTATCTACATCGTCAAGGGAACCGACGTCCGGCATGCCGGGCGCGAAGCACTGGAGCGCGAGATCCAGGGCCAGGGCGAATAAGCAGGCAGGATTGGAGACGTGAGTATGCCGAGCAGTATTCTGGTGGTGGAAGATGAACCGGCGATCGCTGAGCTGATCGCCGTCAACCTGCAGCACGCAGGGCACTACCCGATCCGCGCGTACAACGCCGAGCAGGCGCTGTCGCTGATGAGCGATGTGTTGCCCGACCTTGTCCTGCTCGATTGGATGCTGCCGGGCAAGTCGGGCGTGATGTTCGCCAAGGAGTTGCGCGCCAACGAGCGCACGCGGCAGATCCCGATCATCATGCTGACGGCCCGCAGCGAAGAGCAGGACAAGATCATGGGTCTGGACAGCGGTGCGGACGATTACGTCACCAAGCCGTTCTCGCCCAAGGAATTGCTGGCCCGGATCAAGGCCGTGCTGCGCCGCCGCGCGCCGCAGCTGACCGACGACGTGGTGGCCATCAACGGCCTGAAGCTGGACCCGGCCACGCACCGTGTGACGGCCACGAACGTCGAGGCAGAAAATCCGATCAAGCTGGATCTGGGCCCGACGGAGTTCCGCCTGCTGCATTTCCTGATGACGCATCCGGAGCGCGTGCACAGCCGCTCGCAGCTGCTCGATCAGGTGTGGGGCGACCACGTGTTCGTGGAAGAGCGGACGGTGGACGTGCACATCAAGCGCCTGCGCGCAGCGCTCGCTCCCGGCGGCTACAGCAACATGATCGAAACCGTGCGCGGCAGCGGCTACCGCCTGGCCCGCAATCCGGGGCAATAACGCATCCGTCAGACAAACGCGCGAGCGAGGCTTTTTTCGATCGCGCGTTCACACGCCCGTCGCGGTCCAGCGCTTAGAATGCCTTCATGAACGTCTTCTGGACCCGCTTTGCCGTCTTTGCCGTCCTCATGGGCATCGTCACGGCATGCCTGTACCTCTTCGTCGCTCCTGTCGTTGCGCTGGGCGTGCTCAGCGCAATGCTGCTGGCGATGCTGCTCTATTACATCTACCAGATCCAGCGCCTGTGGCGCGTGCTGGATTCGCCGGCCTATGGCGAGATCCCCAGCGCGCTCGGCCTGTGGGGCGAGGTCTATTACCGCCTGCATCGGCTGATGAAAGGCTGGCGCACCCAGGTGCTGCAGGTCGAGCAACAGCACAGCCGTTTCATCCAGGCCATTCAGGCATCGCCCAACGGCGTGCTGATGCTTGACGGTGAAGACCAGATCGAATGGTGCAACGCGGTGGCTGAAGAGCACTTCGGCCTGTCCGCCAAGCGGGACCTGCGCCAACGCATTACCCACCTGATCCGCCGACCGGAGTTCGTGCGCTACCTGGCGCGCGGCGAGTTCGAGGAGCCGCTCACCATGCATGACGTGGGCCCGCATAAGCAAAGCATCGTTTCCGCCCAGATCTTGCCGTATGGCGAAGACCGCAAGCTGCTGGTGTCGCAGGACATCACCAAGCTGGAGAACACCGAAGCGATGCGCCGCGATTTCGTGGCCAACGTCTCGCACGAGCTGAAGACGCCGCTGACGGTGCTCTCGGGCTTTCTCGAGACGGTGCGCGACCTTCCGTTGCCCGAAGAAGACAAGCGGCGTTACCTGGACATGATGCATACGCAGGCCATGCGCATGCAGCACCTGGTGGAAGACTTGCTGGCGCTCGCCACGCTGGAAGGCAACTCCGAACCACCGTCCCTGGCCCCGGTGCCGATGCAGCGCATGATGCTGCAGCTCCAGCACGATATCGAAGCGCTGTCTGCGGGCCGGCACACGGTCAGCATGACGTGCGACCCAGCCGTGAGCGTGTGCGGCGCCGAGCTTGAACTGCTTTCCGCGTTCAGCAACCTGGCATCCAACGCGGTGCGCTACACGCCGGATGGCGGCAGTATCCGCCTCGATTGGGGCGTGCGCGACGGGCACGCGGTGTACTCCGTTACCGACACGGGAATCGGCATTGCACCCGAGCATATTCCGCGTTTGACCGAGCGTTTCTATCGCGTGGACCGCAGCCGTTCACGCGACACCGGCGGCACCGGGCTGGGCCTGGCCATTGTGAAGCACGTGCTGTCGCGTCACGGCGGAGAGCTGCAGGTGACCAGCGAGCATGGCAAGGGCAGCACGTTCCGCGCCGTGTTTCCGCCGGAACGCACGGTCGTGCGCAGCGCCACCGTGACCGACGAGAGCGTTGCCTGACCCGAACTTCTTCCCGCCACTGAGCCAATGAAAAACGCACGCTGTTGAGCGTGCGTTTTCGTTTGCCTCCCGGTTGGTGGATCAGCCTGCCGATATCTCCACCGGGGCGCGCACCGTGGGTTCCGCCGCCGTTGCCGCCGCTACTGCTGCAGCCGTCTCGGCCGCTGCAGCAGCTTGCGGCGAGAAGTGGTTCAGCAGTTCCAGCTGGCTCACGCGCACGTGCTTGCCGCGCGTCTGGCGCTGTACGTAGCGGCCGTCCTGCTGCATGACCCATGCCGATGCGTTGTCGCGCAGATGCACCTGCAGGCTTTCCCTGATGACGCGCGCCTTGAGCTTGCGATCGAGCACGGGAAAGGCCACTTCCACACGGCGGAACAGGTTGCGATCCATCCAGTCGGCGCTCGATAGATAGACGACTTCCTCGCCGCCGGCATGGAAGTAGTAGACGCGGTGATGCTCCAGGAAGCGCCCGACGATGGAGCGCACGCTGATGTTCTCCGACAGCCCCGGCACGCCCGGCTTGAGCGCGCACACCCCGCGCACGATTAAATCGACCTTCACACCCGCACGCGACGCCTTGTACAGCTCGTCGATGATGGCCGGTTCAAGCAGCGCGTTCATCTTGCCAATGATGCGCGCACGTTTGCCCGCACGAGCGGCACGCGCCTCGGCTCGGATGTGCTCGATCAGGTTGTCGTGCATCGTAAACGGCGAGTGCCACAGATGATGCAGCTTGACCTGCGCGCCCGTGCCCGTCAGCAACTGGAACACGTGATGCACGTCTTCGCAGATCTGCTCGTTGGCCGTCATCAGGCCGAAGTCGGTGTAGAGGCGG
This sequence comes from Ralstonia edaphi, assembly GCF_958350185.1. Taxonomy (NCBI): domain Bacteria; kingdom Pseudomonadati; phylum Pseudomonadota; class Betaproteobacteria; order Burkholderiales; family Burkholderiaceae; genus Ralstonia; species Ralstonia edaphi. Next base: position 266,227 of record NZ_CATWHI010000002.1, on the reverse strand, counting down.
GCGGTCTTGGGGTGGTAGTTGCCCGTGCCGAGGTGTGCGTAGCGGCGCAGCTTGACGGTCTTGCCCTTGCCGGACACCTCGCGGCGCACCACCAGCAGCATCTTCGCGTGGCACTTGTGGCCGACCACGCCATACACGACATGTGCGCCGGCCGATTCCAGCTGATCCGCCCAGTTGATGTTCGTCTCTTCGTCAAACCGCGCGAGCAGTTCGACGACGACGGTCACTTCCTTGCCGTTGTGCGCCGCTTTGATGAGCGCTTCCATCACCGTGGATTCGTTGCCGGTACGGTAAACGGTCTGCTTGATGGCGACCACATCGGGGTCGCGCGCGGCTTGCTGCAGCAGTTCCAGCACGGGCGTGAAGCTTTCGTACGGATGGTGCAGCAGGATGTCGCCCTGGCGAATGGCGTCGAACACGTTCGAGCTGTTGGCGATCTGCTTGACGGTGGCCGGCACGTGCGGTGGGTACTTCAGCACCGGCTTGTCGACCATATCGGGCACCTGCAGCAGGCGCACGAGGTTCACCGGGCCCTTGACGCGATAGCAGTCCGTTTCCGTCAGGCCGAACTCCTGCAACAGACGTACTGCCAATGCCGGCGATGTGTCGTGCGCGATTTCCAGGCGCACCGCATCGCCGAAGTGCCGCGTCGACAGTTCGCCCTGCAGCGCTTCGCGCAAGTCCGTGATTTCATCCTCCGACACGAACAGGTCGGAGTTGCGCGTCACGCGGAACTGGTAGCAGCCATGTACGTCGATCTGCGGGAACAGCTCATGCACAAAGCCTTGCATGAACGACGACAGCAGCACGAACCCATACGGGTAGCCCGACAGCTCCGGTGGCATCTGCACAAGCCGGGGCAGGGCGCGCGGCGCCTGCACGATCGCCAGTTCAGCCTCACGGCCGAAGGCATCCTTGCCGGACAGCTCGATGATGAAGTTCAGGCTCTTGTTCAGCACGCGCGGGAAGGGGTGAGCCGGGTCGAGCGCCATCGGCGTCAGGATGGGCACCAGCTCGCGCTGGAAGAAGCTGCGGCACCAGGCACGCTGGGCTTCATTCCAGTTGGTGGTCATGTGGAAGAAGACGCCTTCCTTCTCCAGCAGGGGCAGGATCTCGTCCTGCAACATGGCATACTGTTGCGCGACCAGTTGCCGCACCCGCTCCGAGACCACGCCAAATGCCTGCTGCACCGACAAGCCGTCTGGCGTGACCGACGAAGGGTTGTCGCGCATCTGCTCCTTCAATCCGGCAATGCGGATCTCAAAGAACTCATCGAGATTGCTCGACACGATGCAGATGAATTTCAGCCGCTCCATCAGCGGGACACCCGGATCAGCGGCTTGGGCGAGCACACGGGCGTTGAATTCCAGGATGCCCAGTTCGCGATTGAGCAGATCGCCCGCGGGCAATGTCGACATGTTGCGTTCAGACGGATGACGATCCGGCCACTTTTTCATAGTTCAGTGTCAAATTTGTGACACATCGGATTTGTCACGTTCGGGACACAATAAAGACATATTTTGTTGCGCATTGTTTCGATCGACAATACTCCGCGCCCCCCTGATTTTGCTCCTCTCCCGTTTTCATTCATGAGTCCCACCCCCCGTCTGCTGGCTGCTGTCGACATGGGCTCCAACAGCTTCCGGCTGATGATCGGCCGCGTTGACGAAACCCTCGGTGCCAACGGTGCCAGCAGTACCCAGATCTTCCAGGTCGATGCATTGCGCGAACCGGTGCGTTTGGCCGCCGGGCTTACGCAGGATAAATACCTGGATCAGCCCGCACGCCGGCGCGGCGTCGATGCATTGCGCCGCTTTGGCGACCGCTTGCGTGATTTCCCGCCCGAGCATGTCCGCGCCGTGGCCACCAACACCTTGCGCGTGGCCAAGAATGCGCAGGAATTCCTGATCGAGGCGGAAGCCGCGCTGGGGTTTCCCATCGAAGTGATTGCGGGCCGCGAAGAGGCACGGCTGATCTATCTCGGTGCATCGCATGACGCACCGGCGTGCCAGGGCAATCGGCTCGTCGTCGACATCGGCGGCGGCTCCACGGAGTTCATCATCGGCAACGGCTACAAGCCCAAGCTGATGGAGTCGCTGTACATCGGCTGCGTTTCGCACAGCCGGCATTTCTTTCCAAACGGCAACGTTGACGAATACGCGATGAAGCAGGCCGAGCTTGCCGCGCGTCGCGAGATCCAGGTGCTCGTGCAGCAGTACCGCACGGCTGGCTGGAATCAGGCCGTCGGGTCATCGGGTACGGCACGTGCGCTGGCCGAGCTGATCGAGCTGAACGGCTTCAATGACAAGAGCAACGAACACGGCATCACCCGCGAAGGGCTGGAGCGCCTGAAGCGCGCCCTCGTCAAGTCGGAGAACACCAACCGTCTGAAGCTCAATGGTCTTAAGGCGGACCGGATTCCGGTGCTGCCGGGTGGCCTGTCGATCATGCTCGGCGTGTTTGCCGAACTCGACGTCGACCGCATGGACGTGACCGATGGCGCCTTGCGCCTGGGCGTGCTGTACGACCTGCTCGGCCGAACGCATCACGAAGACATGCGCACGGTGACGATCGAGCAGTTCATGCGCCGTTACAACGTCGACCGCGCGCAGGCGAGCCGCGTTCGCGATGCGGCGACGGCGCTGCTGTCGCAGTTTCCCGATCCGCCCGATGAGCGCCGCGAAGACAATCTCGCGCTGCTGGGTTGGGCCGCCAACCTGCACGAGATCGGCATGAGCATCTCGCACAGCGGATACCACAAGCACTCGGCGTACATCGCCAGCCATGCCGATATGCCGGGCTTCTCCAAGACCGACCAGGCGCGACTGGCGACACTGTTGCTCGGCCATGCCGGCAAGCTTGGCAAGCTCTCGGGCGGCGGTAAGTTCCTCGACTGGCGGATGCTGTTCAGCCTGCGTCTGGCCTTCGTGCTGTGCCGCCGGCGCGGAGCCATCCAGTTGCCAGCCTTGCGCGTGCGCCACAGCGAAGGGGAGCTCAACGAAGGCGGTTTCGAAGTCGAACTGCCGAAAAGCTGGATCGAGCAGAACCCGCTGGTCGAATACAGCCTGATGAAGGAAGCCGATGAGTGGCAGCGCATCGGCCGCCGCTACAAGGTGGTGTACGTGTAAAGCGTTGCGCCGCATCCCAAGCCAAACGGCCCGGAGTGACCCGGGCCGTTTTGCTTTGCGTGGTGTCGTTCGGCGTGATATCAGCGGCGCAGGAAGTGACGTGCGTAGCGCGGGTTGATGTCCGACAGACGCAGCAGCGTGAGGAAGTCGGCGACGTTGAAGTCAGGGTCCCATGCCGGTGCGCCGCAGATGCGGGCGCCCAGGCGCAGATAACCCTTCACGAGCGCAGGCGGCTCGACTTCCAGATCCTGGTTCAATTCATCCACCGGCAGCGCTACGCGCGGGAATGCGTGGTATTCGATCGGCGCGAGGGAGCCATCGTCAACGAAGCTGCGATACAGGCTTGCAGCAAAGTGCCCGCCGTCGCCCATCGACACGCTCGCGCAGCCCAGCATCGATTCGAAACCGTGGCGCTGCATGTATTCGCCCAGACCGGCCCAGAGCGCCATGATGACGCTGCCCGAGCGGTAGTCCCGGTGCACGCACGAGCGGCCGAGTTCCACCATCTTCGGGCGCAGGTGCGCCAGGCGCACGAGGTCGAATTCGGATTCGGAATACAGACAACCGATCTGCTTGGCGGCGTCCGGCCGCAGCACGCGGTAGGTGCCCACCACGCGCAGCGTCTTCTGGTCGCGCACGATCAGGTGGTCACACACCGCGTCGAACATATCGACGTCGAGTTCGGTGTGGGCCGAGGGCAGGCGGGCGCCCATTTCCTCGGCAAACACCTTGTAGCGCAGGCGCTGCGCTTCGGTCACTTCATCCTGATGGCGCGCCCACGAAACGGCCAGAACAGGCTTGTCACGCGCCGGAACAGCTTCGGGTGAGCGAGGAAGGCCCCTCCGAGCGTTGCCCAGATTCAGGCTCGGCAGTGCGTCGATCAACGGCTGGGTGGGCGTAGGCAGGTCTCGCATTCGTGCGTCCCCAAGGGTGGATTTCGGGGCGATTCTAGAGACGCCGCATGACAGATCCGCGACAAAAGCGTGTCAATCGTGACCGTTGCGTGAATTTTGCGTTGCGATGCTGTGACGAAGCGGGTGTGTCAGGCGAGATCGGGATTCATCACCGCGCGCAGAACTGTCTGGGCTTCGTTTTCGCGCATGCGGCGGCAGAGCCACCACACGCCGGCTTTCTTCACGCTCCAGTCCATTTCGGTGCCGGCGATAAGCAGACTGGCGAGGCGGCCGAGCCAAGGCTGATGGCCGACCAGCAGCAGGTTCGTGTTCGAGGGCCAGTCCAGTGCATCGAGGATCGCGCCGACATCCGCCCCGGGCGCAAGTGCGGTCAGCGTCTGGAAATGCTGTGTGAGGGCGCGGGCGGTCTGCTGTGTGCGCACGGCCGGGCTGGCGAGTACGAGTGTGTCGTCCGGTAGCCGAGGGCGCAGCCAATCGGCCATCTTCTCGGCCTGCTTTTGGCCACGCTTGGTGAGCTCTCGCTGGAGATCGGTGCTGCGCTGAATGCGCAGCGATGCGGCCACGTCTTCGGCTTCAGCGTGGCGCCAGAGGATGAGGTTCATGGGGAAGGTTGGCGGCATTGCGTGATGCGGATGCTGTCTTTATAGCATCGTCAGATGACACCAAGAGTCGATGCGCCTCTCCAAAGCAAAACGGCTTACGCAGTGAACGTAAGCCGTTTTGTTTGGATGAGCGTACTTTCGTTGGACGCCAGAATGATAGACGGGGGGGCATTTTGCGGACTTGAGGTCGCCGGTGTCGTTGCCTATCTTGATTGTCGAGGCAATGTTGATTGGGTGAGATGATGCTCGCGAATATCATAAATCGCATTCCGATGTGGGCTTTGGTAGCGGGGTTGCTGGCTTTGTTCGGGTACGGTTATGTAAGCGACCAGTTGGCGAATGAGCCGAACTGTAAGGCCTATAACAAGGCCTATGGCTTAAAGGGAGACTGCGAGAGCGCTGTTTTCAGATGGTTCAAGCAGTAGGCCACGAGAACCTTCGTTGTGCGCAAATGTAGGCGCAGAAGCAGCAAAGCAAAACGGCCTACGTGGTCAACGTAAGCCGTTCTGTTTGCTGCTCAATTCTGGTCGGGGCGGCAGGATTTGAACCCGCGGTCTTCCGGTCCCAAACCGGACGCGTTACCAGACTACGCTACGCCCCGAAGACCGCGATTGTACCGCTTTCGCAACACGCCGGTCAAATTAGTGTTCGGGCGATCATCCCAAGCGCCACGACGCCTGCAAACGCGGCAAAGCCTTGCTGCAGCGCCGGTCCTGCCAAATGCTGCGCAAAGCGTCGTCCCACCAGCATGCCGGTCAGGGCGCCGACCGCAAACGGCAGCGCGATATGCCAATCGACATGCCCGCCAATGGCCGAGGCGATCACGCCGCCGGTCGACACCAGCGCAATCACTGCCAGCGAGGTGGCGACGATGGTCTGCATCGGCAGATCGGTCGCGCGGCGCAATGCGGGCACGATGACAAAGCCGCCACCCACGCCCAGCAACCCCGACAGGAAGCCCGCCCCCGCGCCGGACGCCGCCAATGCGCGCGCGCACGGGAGCGTCCACACGAGCTTTGCCGTGGTGGTGTCGAGGTGACAGGGCGGTGCGGTTCGCCTGGGCTGCGGGTCAGTGGATGGCGCTGCGCGCGCCTGCCGGAACATGCGCAGCGCCACGTAGGCGAGCACCACCGCAAACAGCAGCGTGAGCGGCGTGTTCGGCACGCGGTGCGCAACCCGGATGCCGAACGGCGAGATCACCACGCCGCACAGCGCCATCAACCCGGCAGCCTTGTAGCGCACCTTGCCTTCCCGCAAGCCGAGCATCGCGCCCAGCCCCGCGGATAGCCCCACCGCCAGCAGCGCAATCGGCGCGGCTTCCGGCACCGACAGATGCAATCCAAAAATCAGCAGCGGCACCGCGACAATGGCGCCACCCGCGCCTGTGAGCGCCAGGATCAGCCCCACCACCGAGCCCAATCCCGCGCTGATGATCCACCCCGCTTCGATGGGCGACATGGTCAATGTCCCGCCATCTTTTTCAAGACCTTGCCGCAGTACAGCTCCGAGAGCGTCTGCATGATCTGGATGACCTCGAAGCTGGCGAGCCGGTAGTAGATGTATTTGCCTTCGCGGCGCGTGGTGACGAGGCCCTCGTCGCGCAGCACGCCCAGCTGCTGCGAGAGGCTGGGTTGATGCAGACCGACCAGCGCTTCGAGCTCGCCGACATTGCGCTCGCCCTGCGTCAGTTGGCAAAGCAGCAGCAGGCGGTCTTCGTGGGCCATGGCCTTGAGCACGGCACACGCCTGCGACGCCGAAGCGCGCAGCATGGAAATGGCCGCCTCAGGCAGCGGCACAGCATCGGGAGTGGCAGCGGAATGGCTCATCGGGGCGTGGTGCAGAGTTCTATTCGCGTCGTTCGGCTATTGGCAGACAGAATGTCAGGCGATATTCTATAAAAATATAGATTGTTCGGGAAAGCCCGCCATGCACGCCCAGATCGAATCCTTCTTCGACCCCGATACCTGCACCATGACGTACGTGGTGCACGCCGGCCCCGGCACGCCGTGTGCCGTGATCGACTCGGTACTCGACTACGACCCGAAATCGGGCCGCACGACGACGCGATCGGCCGACCGCGTTGCGGCATTCATCGAGGCGCAGGACTTGCGCATCGAATGGTTGCTGGAGACGCACGCGCACGCCGATCACCTCTCGGCCGCGCCGTATCTGCGTGGGCGTTTCGGCGGGCGCATCGCCATTGGCGAGCGCATTCGCGTCGTGCAGGGCGTGTTCAAGCCGATCTTCAATCTCGAACCCGCGTTCCTGCTCGATGGCTCGCAGTTCGACCACCTGTTCGCGCCGGACGAGGTGTTCCATATCGGCCAACTGGAAGCCAAGGCGCTGGCTGTGCCGGGCCACACGCCGGCAGACATGGCGTATCAGGTGGGCGATGCGGTGTTTGTGGGCGACACGCTGTTCATGCCCGATGTGGGCACCGCGCGGTGTGACTTTCCGGGTGGGAATGCCGGCACGCTGTACCAGTCGATTCGCCGTCTGCTGGATTTGCCGCCGGAGACGCGCCTCTACATGTGCCACGACTATCCGCCCGCTGGCCGCGAAGCCGTGTGCCAAACCACAGTGGCCGAGCAGCGTCGCGCCAACATCCACGTGCGCGACGGTGTGACCGAGGCCGAGTTCGTCGAGATGCGCACGAAGCGCGATGCCACGCTCAGCATGCCCACGCTGATGCTGCCGGCCATCCAGGTGAACATTCGCGCGGGCATGTTGCCCCCGGCGGAGCCGAACGGCGTGCAGTACCTCAAGATTCCGTTGAACGCGCTGTAACGCTCAAGGTGCAAGTAGCGCGGCCCGCGCCGCCGTCAGCACCTCGCGGCTGAGTTCGTCGAGCAGCGCGGAGGCCGCCCGCGCGTGCTGCCAATACAGCGGAACGTCCAACGGCGTATCCGGCACCAGCTCGACCAGCGAACCGTCTTCAAGATGCTGCGCAATCAGCGCATGCGGATGCAGCCCCCAGCCCATGCCCGCCACGGCCGCAGTCACAAACGCCTGTGACGAGGGCAGCAGATGGCGCGGCAATTCCACATGCCGATGGCACAGGCGCCGGGCCCAGGTGGCCTGCAACGCATCCTTGGTGTTGAACACCAGGCATGGCGCTTTCGCCAGTTCACCTGCACCGACACCGTCCGCGAAATATTGTTGAACGAAAGCAGGGCTCGCCGCAGCCAGATAACGCATGGCGCCAAGAGGACGGCTGTTGCAGCCCGTGGCCGGCCGCGCGGTGGCGGTAACGGCTGCCAGCACGGCGCCGCTGCGCAGCCATTCGCTGGTGTGATCCTGGTCGTCCACGGCGACCTCCATCAACACCGGGTGGGCCGCAGCGAATGTGGCGATGGCCGGCGCGAGCCACGTCGCCAGGCTGTCGGCATTCACGGCAATGGGCAGCGCAACGCGCGCGACGCCTTCCGGCGCCAGCGTCGGCAGCGCGCCTTGCAGTTCCTGTTCGAGGAGCCGCACGCGATCGACGTGCTGGCAAAGCCGCCGGCCGGTTTCGGTCGGGCGGCATGGCTGATCGCGCACGACCAGCGCGCAGCCTACGCGCTCTTCCAGCAACCGAATCCGCTGCGAAATGGCCGACGGCGTGACATGCAGTGCGCGGGCTGCCCGCTCGAAACTGCCTTCTCGGATGACGGCGGCCAACGCCGCCAGGGCGGAATAATCCAGCACGTAAATTAGAAGAACTGAATTGAATGAAGAAAAGATAGTTTGTCTTCATTCAATCGGGCGGGCAAGCTGCGCGCATGACGACCTCGATTGCGACTTCCTCTTCCGTCTTCCTGCAGGGCTTGGCCCTGAGCTTTGGCCTGATCGTGGCCATCGGCGCGCAGAACGCGTTCGTGCTGCGTCAGGGCCTGCGCCGTGAGCATGTGGGCAGCGTCGTGCTGTTCTGTGCGATGGCCGATGCGGTGCTGATCCTGGCGGGCGTGCTCGGCATGGCGCAGGCGTTGGGCGAACGACCCAGCCTCGCGCGATTTCTGGCGTTGGCGGGCGCCGCGTTCCTGCTGCTGTACGGCGTGCAGGCGCTGCGGCGGGCGCGGCATTCCAACCAGTTACGGGCGTCCGCAGGCGGAGACGGTCTCAGCCGGCGCGCGGCGCTGGCGCAGGCGGCGGCCTTTACGCTGCTCAATCCGCACGTCTATCTGGATACGGTGCTGCTCGTGGGCAGCATTGGCGCGCAGCAAGCCTCGGCATTGCGTGGCTGGTTTGTGGCGGGCGCAGGGTCGGCCAGCCTCTTCTGGTTTGTGTCGCTGGGGTTTGGCGCGCGCTGGCTCGCACCATGGTTTGCCCGGCCGAAAGCGTGGCAGGTGTTGGATGGGTTGATTGGCGTGACGATGCTGGTGCTGTCTGCCTTGCTGCTGCGTCACGCCCTAGGCGGTTTTTGATTCGGTTCCGTGCCCGCTTCGTGCCGGCTCGTGCCCGTTATGCCACCGCCGCCAGCATCCCCTTGCGGCGCGCCCGCAGCACGCCCAACGACTTCAACAACGCATGCCCCTGCAGCGTGACCCGCGGCTCGCTCACGCCGGGGCTTGGGCGTTCCAGCGTGATGAGCTGGAGCGCCAGCAGCGTTTCCATATCGAGCGTATCCAGATCCCGCGGGTGCGAGTCGCCGCAGAGCAGAACCAGCGTCGCAATTTCGTGTGGGCTCAGCATCGTTGTCTCCAGCGTGTTTTGTAAGGGACGGTGCTTGTTTCGTCGCGCGGATGGCTTTTGTACAAAGCCGTGCGTAAGCGTTACTGCATGGCCTGCACCGGGGGCGCGAACGGTCGCTCTGCGATGTGCTGTCAGGCGATCTGAAGTGCGTTTCCTTTGGTCTCGATGCCGGCGTTTGCGACATCGCGCGCGGGGGAGGACGCAATTGCCATTCCCGACTCAGCACTGCGGTGCTGGCAGAGCGGTATGTGTCCTGCTGGCCGACATACGTTCAGCACGAGAAAGATGCGAGGAGGCGAAATGGCAACCTGGACGGGCAGTTGGCGGAACCAGTACGGCTCCGTCGTGACATTGAAAGAAGAGGGCGAGCGGCTGTCCGGCACATTCCGCACGGCGCTGCACGACAGCGGCTTCTTTGGGCGGGATTACGACGTGGTCGGAACCTGCCACGGCGATTGCATCGCATTCGCCTTTGCCGGTGCGACGCCCAAGGGCGACATGGTGTGCGCGTTCACCGGCGTGCTGCGTGCAGGCAAGTTGGAGACGGTGTGGCACGTCGTGTCGGACCAAGCCGCAGATGGCGAGGGCAAGCGCGCGTGGCCGCACTCGGTCATGACCAACGCCGACACGTTCGAGCGTGTTTCGGAATAGGCTGCGGCGTCAGCCGCGCTTTCTTGTGGCGCGCACCTGCGGTTCGGCGGCAGGTTGTTCCAGCGGCCGGAGGTTCATCTTGTCGAACACGCGGCGCGCGCGGTCGGCGCAGTCTTCGCCGTCGGGCTCGTGGTCCACCTCGCGGATGAGCGCAAGCAGGTCGCGCTTGTTTTGCGCCAGGCGCTGCTCGAGCACACCGATTTCCGCGACCTTGCTGCGCAGCGCCTGCAGCAGGTCTTCGCGTGGCCACGCGCCTTGGTGTCCGGGCAACAGCGCGCGAATCTCTTCCAGCGAGAACCCCGCGCTTTGCGCGCGCAGGATGATCTGCAGCCGCGTCACCGATTCCGGCGCGTATTCCCGATAACCATTGGATTGGCGCTCCGCCGGTTGCAACAGGCCGCTCGCTTCGTAAAACCGGATGCGGGAGGCGGCCACGCCGCTCAAGCGGGCCAATTCACCAATCTTCATGTGCGTGCTCCGCAGGCTTGACATTCAAGTTGACTTTAAGCTTAGGGTTGAGGTGTCGTCAAACGTCAAATCCCCCGCGGATGCCACCATGAAGCTCTTCACGCCCCTCGTTCTGCCCAACGGCGCGGTGATTCCGAATCGCCTTGCCAAAGCCGCCATGGAAGAGAACATGGCCGATGCCGATCACGCGCCTTCCGACGCGTTGCTGCGCCTGTATGAGGCCTGGGCCGCAGGCGGCGCCGGCCTGATCCTGACCGGCAACGTGATGGTCGACCACCGCGCCATGACAGGCCCCAACGGCGTCGTGCTGGAAGACGGCGCGCATCTCGAACGCTTTCGTCGCTGGGCGCAGGCGGCGCGTGCGCACGGTGCGCATGCGTGGGTGCAGATCAACCATCCTGGGCGCCAGATGCCGGCATCGCTTGGGCAGCCGACGCTGGCGCCTTCGGCAGTTCCGCTGGCGCTGGGCGCGCTGTCCAAGCAGTTTCCGGTGCCGCGCGAGATGACGGAGGCCGATATCCGCGATGTCCAGCAGCGCTTCACGCGCAGCGCGCAACTGGCCGAGCAGAGCGGCTTTACCGGCGTGCAGATCCACGCCGCGCATGGCTATCTGCTGAGCCAGTTTCTGTCGCCCATTTCCAACCGTCGGCAGGACCAGTGGGGCGGCCCGCTCGAAAACCGCGCGCGCCTGCTGCTCGATATCGTGCGCAGCGTGCGCGCCGCCGTGTCGCCGCAGTTTGTGGTGGCGGTCAAGCTGAACTCCGCCGATTTCCAGCGCGGCGGCTTCAGCCCCGACGACGCGAAGCAGGTGGTCGAGCTGCTCAACCCGCTCGGCGTCGACCTCGTTGAACTCTCCGGCGGCAGCTACGAAGTGCCGGCCATGCAAGGGCAGGCGCGCGATGGCCGCACACTCGCCCGCGAAGCGTATTTCCTGGAATTCGCCCGCGACATTGCCGGCATTGCCCGCATGCCGCTGATGGTCACGGGCGGTATCCGGCGCCGGGCCGTGGCGGAGCAGGTGGTCGACAGCGGCGCCGATATGGTGGGCATTGCGACGGCGCTGTCCATCGATCCGAACCTGCCGCGCGACTGGGCGGGCGGCAAGAACAGCGCGCCGGTGCTGCAGCCCATCACGTGGAAGAACAAGGCGCTGGGCGCACTCGCCAACATGGCTGTCGTCAAGTTTCAGCTCGGCCGGTTGAGCAAGGGGCGCACGACGGCCCCCGGCGTGTCGCCCCTGCGGGCGCTGATCGAGCAGCAACTGGCCGCGGCCTGCCAGTCGCGGCGCTATCGCCGGTGGGCGGCGCAACGTCAGGCGCGCTAGTCGTATTTTCTGATCGGACGGGCGCGACCTTAACGGCGCGCCGCGTCTCTTGTAGATTCATGTTTTGCCTGACCGATCGGAAAGCACGACATGAAACACGTCACTCTGCCCAACGGCGAACGCGTCCCTGCACTCGGCATGGGCACCTGGAACATGGGCGACGACCGCGCCACCCGCGCCGAAGAAATCGCCACGCTGCGCCTGGGCCTCGACCTGGGTTTGCGCCTGATCGACACCGCCGAGATGTACGGCGAAGGCCTCTCCGAATCATTGATTGGCGAGGCCATTGCCGGACGGCGCGATGAGGTCTTTCTCGTTAGCAAGGTCTATCCGCACAACGCCAGCCGGCGCGGTATCGCCGCGGCGTGCGAGCGCAGCCTGCGCCGTCTCGGCACCGACTGGCTCGATTTGTACCTGCTGCACTGGCGTGGCGATGTGCCGTTCGAAGACACCTTGGAAGGCCTGCAGGCCCTGCAGCGCGACGGCAAGATCCGCCAGTACGGCGTGAGCAATCTTGACCTGTCCGATATGGACGAGTGGTGGGACACGCCCGGCGGCGATCAGACCGCCGTCAATCAGCTGCTCTACAACCTCAGCCGGCGCGGCATCGAATGGGATGTGTTGCCCTGGCTGCGCGAGCGCCGTGTGCCGGTGATGGCCTATTCGCCCATTGAGCAGGCGCGGCTCGTTCGGCATCCGAAGCTGGTGCGCTTTGCGCAGGAGTCCGGCATGACGCCGGCACAGGTGGCGCTCGCGTGGCTGTTGGCGAATGACGACATCATCGCGATTCCCAAGACCGGCCACCGTGACCGCTTGCGCGAGAACATCGGGGCGCTGTCGCACACGCTCACGGCTGAGCAGCTTGCGACGCTGGACAGCATCTTCCCGCCGCCCAAGGGGCCGCGCGCGCTCGAGATGCTCTGAGCGTGCCAGCGCGCTAAGCGCTCAGCGCGACTTCGCCAGGTAGCGCGCGTGGTCGACGTAGCCCATCAGGTAGACGCGGGCCTTCTCGCGGGTGTCTTTGGTGACGCGGTCGGCGGCCTTGCGCGCGCCGGATGAAGACATCGACGTGCTGAGATGGTCGCGGAAACCGTCGTGCATGGTGCGCAGGTCGCCTTCGCAGGCGTCGAGCGCGGCGGCGACCACGGACTTCGTCTGCGTGGTGCCCGGCACGCCGCTATCGGCTTGGCGCTGCACGCACGCCATGTAGTTGGCGCGCAGCACCTGCCAGCCGTTGTCCGCGCTGGCGTCAGTGGCGGCCGCGGCGGCGGTGGTCGAATCAACGGGCTGCTGTTGCGGGTGCGATGCGCACGCACCGAGCAAGGCCAGCAGGACAAGAGACGAGCAAGTCAGGGCTTTTTTCATGGCATGGACTGTACTGCACGGCCCCGCTGCTTGCGCTACGCGAAGTCGACCGGGATGCACGCCGTAACATTTGGAAACGAAAAAGGGTGCTGACGAAACGCCAGTGGCTCAACGCGCCGCACGACCGTTTTCAGAAGACCCTGCCTGGGCGTATTTCGCTTCGCCGGTGCATCGATCACAGCCAGCGCCGCGATTCAGCCTGCCACGCGCCGACACTAAAGCAAGACGCGCGAGCCAAAAAGCTCGGGCCGTCGAGCAAAAAGCCTCGTGGGCCGAGTTCTGAGCCTCAACCGCCGAGCAAAAAGCTCGACACGCCGAGCAAGAAGCTCGACACGTGGAGCAAAAAGCTCGACACGCCGAGCAAAAAGCTCGGCACGCGGAGCAAAAAGCTCGGCACGCGGAGCAAAAAGCTCGACATGCGGAGCAAAAAGCTCGGCACGCGGAGCAAAAAGCTCGGCACGCGGAGCAAAAAGCTCGGCACGCGGAGCAAAAAGCTCGGCACGCGGAGCAAAAAGCTCGGCACGTGGAGCAAAAAGCTCGGCATGTGGAGCAAAAAGGTCGACACGCGGAGCAAAAAGCTCGACACGTGGAGCAAAAAGCCTCAAACGTCGAGTTTCGATCTCCGCGAGCCCAGCTCAACGCTTCGCGAGTGCAGGTTGTTCAGCGCATCCAGGGCGCGTCGGCCATCGTCGCGTGTTTGCCGTAGCGTGCGGCCGCCTGACGCACCACGGCGTGATCCAGTTCACCCTCATCGGCCAGCGCCTTCAGTGCGGCGATGACGATGGACGCGCGGTCGACTTCGAAGAACGCGCGCAATGCCCGGCGCGAATCGCTGCGGCCGAAGCCGTCGGTGCCGAGCGTGACGTAGCGGCGCGGCACGTGCGCACGGATCAGCTCCGGCACGGCGCGCACATAGTCGGTGGCCGCGACGACGGGGCCGCGCGATGCGCGCAAGACGGTTTCCACGTACGAAGGCGCGGCTTCTCCGCCCAGGCGGGCAACGCGCTCCGCAGCGATGGCCTCGCGGTGCAGCTCGGAAAAGCTCGTCACGCTCCAGGTGGCCGCGTCGATGTTCCAGTCGTCCTGGAGCATCTGCGCGGCGGCCATGACTTCGCCCAGGATGGCGCCGGAGCCGAGCAACTGCACGCGCGCGGTCGGCAGGCTGTGCGGGGCCAGCGGATACATCCCTTTGAGAATGCCCTCGCGCAGGTCGCGATCCGGCATCGACGGCTGCGCGTAGTTCTCGTTCGTCACCGTGAGGTAGTAGAACGTGTCCTCCTGGCGCTCCAGCATCGCGCGCATGCCTTCGTCGAGGATGACGGCCACCTCGTAGGCAAAGGCCGGGTCCCACGCGCGGCAGTTCGGCACGGTGGATGCGGCAAGGTGGCTCGCGCCGTCCTGGTGCTGGAGGCCTTCTCCGCCCAGCGTGGTCTTGCCCGCCGTGGCGCCGATCAGGAAGCCGCGCGCACGCTGGTCTGCCGCTGCCCAGATGAGATCGCCAATGCGCTGGAAGCCGAACATCGAGTAGTAGATGTAGAACGGCAGCATCGGCAGATCGTGCGTGCTGTAGGCGGTGGCGGCGGCAATCCACGACGAGATGGCGCCGGCCTCCGAGATGCCTTCCTCCAGGATCTGGCCGCTCGTGTCTTCGCGGTAATACAGCATCGAACCCAGATCTTCCGGTTCGTATTGCTGGCCCAGCGGCGAATAGATGCCGACCTGGCGGAACATGCTCGCCATGCCGAACGTGCGCGCCTCGTCCGCCACCACCGGCACCATGCGCGGGCCCAGCGTGTCGTTTTTCAGCAGGTTGCCGAACATCCGCACGATCGCCATCGTGGTGGACATCTCGCGGCCTTCGGCTTGCAGCGCGAATTGTCCCCAGGATGGCAATGCAGGCACGGTCAGCGCCTGTGTTGCCGCCTTCCGCCGTCTGGGCAGATAGCCTCCGAGGGCAGCCCGGCGCGCATGCAGGTATTGCATCTCCGGGCTGTTTGGCGCTGGCTTGTAGAACTTCAATTGCTCGACGTCGGTGTCCGACAGCGGCAGGCGGAAGCGGTCGCGAAACGCCTTGAGCTGATCGACATCGAGCTTCTTCTGCTGGTGCGTCGTCATCCGGCCTTGCCCAACGCTGCCCATGCCGAAACCCTTCATCGTCTTGGCGAGGATCACCGTGGGCTGGCCGGTGTGCTGCAGCGCGCGGGCGTAGGCGGCGTGGAGCTTGCGCACGTCGTGGCCGCCGCGGCGCAGGCGGTCGATGTCTTCGTTGCTGAAATGGGAGACGAGCGCGGCAAGCTCGGGGTTCTGGCCAAAGAAGCGCTCCCGGTTGTAGGCGCCGTCGTTGGCAGAGAAGGTCTGGAACTGGCCGTCGACGGTCTGCGCGAATGCACGCAGCAAGGCCCCCGAATGGTCGCGGGCGAAGAGAGCATCCCAGTCCGAACCCCACAGCACCTTGATGACGTTCCAGCCCGCACCCGTGAACTGCGCTTCCAGTTCGTCGACGATGCGGCCGTTGCCGCGCACGGGGCCGTCGAGCCGCTGCAGGTTGCAGTTGATGACGAACACGATGTTGTCGAGCCGCTCGCGCGCCGCCAGCGACAGCGCGCCGATCGATTCCGGCTCATCCATTTCACCGTCGCCAAAGAAGCCCCACACCTTGCGTTCGGCGGTTTGCAGCAGGCCGCGGTTGTGCAGGTAGCGCATGAAGCGCGCCTGGTAGATCGCGTTGATCGGCCCGATGCCCATCGACCCGGTCGGGAACTGCCAGAACTCGGGCATCAACCACGGATGCGGATACGAGCACAGCCCGGGCCCAGTGATTTCGCGCCGATAGTGTTCGAGATGTGTCTCGTCGAGAAACCCTTCGAGATACGCACGTGCGTAGACGCCGGGCGACGCGTGCGGCTGGAAGTAGACGAGATCGCCGCCGTGCGCCGCATTGTCCGCGCGAAAGAAATGATTGAAGCCGACTTCGAACAGATCGGCCGCCGATGCGTAGCTGGCGATGTGGCCGCCCAGCTCGCCGTAGGCCTGGTTGGCCCGCACGACCATGGCGAGCGCGTTCCAGCGCAGCGCGGCGGCCAGTCGCTCTTCGGTATCGATGTCGCCGGGATACGGCGGCTGCGCCTCAACGGGGATCGTGTTGGCGTAGGGCGTAACGCGGGCAAGGGCGGTGCCGACGCCGAGCTTTGCGGCGCGCTCCGCCAGGCGGTCGAACAGGAACTGCGCGCGGGCGGTGCCGGCATGCTGGACGACGGCCTCCAGCGCGTCGAGCCATTCGGCGGTTTCCCCTGAATCGCTGTCTTGGATGCGGTGCGCGAGGGAGCGCATCGACGCGGCGCCTGTCGATAAATCCGTCATGACGGGTCCTGCCTGAAGGAAGGATGGGAAGGCGGGCCGTGATCACGCGATGCACGCCCGCGCCCGGATGCGCCGCCGCGGCGGCGCCGCATCAACCGTTGCGGAAGATGAAGCTGTAAGCGTTGAGTGCCGGCACGCCGCCCAGGTGGGCGTAGAGCACGCGCGAGCCCTCGGGAAATTCACCGTTGCGCACCATGTCGATCATGCCGTGCATGGATTTCCCTTCGTACACGGGGTCGGTCAGCATGGCTTCCTGGCGTGCGCAAAGGCGAATGGCTTCGAGCGTGCCTTCATTGGGCAGGCCGTATTCCGGGCCGCCGTAGCGCGTGTCGAGCACCACGTCCTTCTCTGTGATGTTTCGGCCGAGGTCGACCAGTTCGGCGGTGTGCTGTGCGATGCGGAGGATCTGCGCGCGCGTCTGTTCCGGCTTGGCCGAGGCGTCGATGCCTATCACCTTGTCGGCCCGGCCATCCGCCGCAAAGCCGACGACCATGCCGGCTTGCGTGCTGCCCGTAACCGAGCAGACGACGATGTAGTCGAACTTGAAGCCCAGCTGCGCTTCCTGCTGGCGCACTTCTTCGGCAAAACCGACAAAGCCCAGGCCGCCGAGCGGGTGCTCGGAGCAGCCGGCCGGAATCGGGAACGGCTTGCCGCCGCGCTTGCGCACGTCTTCCATGGCCTGTTCCCAGCTGGGCCGGATGCCGATGTCGAAGCCTGCGGCATCGAGGCGCACGTCGGCGCCCATGATGCGCGACATCTCGATATTGCCGACGCGGTCGTACACGGCGTCGGAGTAGTTCACCCAGTTTTCCTGCACCAGCACGCACTTCAGGCCGAGGTGCGCGGCCACGGCGGCCACCTGGCGCGTCTGGTTCGACTGAATGCCGCCAATGGACACCAGCGTGTCGTACCCGCCTTCCAGCGCTTCCGGGATCAGGTATTCGAGCTTGCGCGTCTTGTTGCCGCCGAAGGCCAGGCCGCTGTTGCAGTCTTCGCGCTTGGCAAACAGCTCCACCTTGCCACCCAGGTGCGCGCTCAATCGTTTCAGCGGCTGGATGGGCGTCGGGCCGAACGTCAGGGGGTAACGGGGAAATCGCTGCAGGTTCATGAGGTGGCTCCTTCAGTGCCGCAAATGGCGGGATGTCGGAAACCAATGGTACGCAGAACCCTGCGAAATGAGGTTGCAAAGATCGTCTACTATCCAGAACGGAGCGGGCCGTATATCGGATGAAGAATCTCTTTATTTCTTGAAAATGAAAAAGAGCGAAACAAAATTGCAGGAAGAGTCTGACGCGTCGGCAGCTTCGGCGCGCCACGCCTTGGATCGCACCGATCGCGCGATTCTCCGGGCGCTCCAGCGCGATGCGTCCATCTCCAACGTGGCCCTGGCCGCCAAGGTGAACCTCAGCCCGCCGGCCTGCCTGCGCCGCGTGGAACGGCTCAAGGAGCTGGGCCTCATCAAGGGGATTGTTGCGCTGCTGGATCCGCGTGCGCTGGATCTGGGGTCGCTGGTGATGATCGGCGTCGTGCTGGATCGCTCGACGCCGGAATCGTTTACCGCATTCGAGAAGGCGGTGCAGAAGGTGCCCGGCTGCCTGGAATGCCACGTCGTGACGGGCGAATTCGATTACTTCATGCTCGTGCGCACGAAAGACAACGAAGGCTACAACCGGCTCCATGCCGAACAGCTGCTGTATCTGCCGGGCGTGCGGCAGATCCGGACGTTCATGGTGCTCAAGCAGGTGCTGTCGACGACGGAGCTGCCGGTGGCGTAGCCGGGCGGGGCTGAGGCTCAGCCCTTGCGCTGCTCCAACAGGCGGTTCCACAGCATGCCGGCCCGGTTGCCGCTTCTGCAATACGCGAGGATGGGCTTGGGCAGCGTGTCGACCAATGCGCCGAACGCGGCAACGTCTGTATCGCCAATGCCATTCGGCTCGACGGGCAGGTAGCGCGCTTCCAGGCCCAGTTCGCGGGCGGCAGCGGCAATGTCCTCGAAGGCGGGCTGGTCGCTGCTTTCGCCATCTGGGCGGTTGCAGATGACCGAGCGGAACCCTGCATTGCGGATGGCCTTCAGATCGGCCGGCATGATTTGCCGCGATGCGGTCAACCCGCTCGATGCCGTGGCGCGGCACTGCTCGATCGCGCGCTGGAAGCATGCAGCGGCAAAGTCGACATCTTGCTCGGTCGCAAAGCGGCCCAGGCTGATGCGGACGGTGCGGCCTGCGGCATCGGCATCCAGGCCGATGGCCGTTAGCACGTGCGAGGGCGTGCCCGCGGCAGAGTTGCACGCCGAGGTGGACGACACGGCGAGGTCGTCGCCCAGCATCATCGGCATGAAGCCGGGCGCGTTGACCGTGAGGCTGAGGGTGTGCGGAATGCGTCGTGCCACATCGGCGTTCTGCACCACGTCGCCGAGGGCGAGCACCGCTGTCTTCAGCCGCTGGCTCAGCGCGGCAATGCGGGCGGTTTCGTGCTCCAGTTCTGCCGCTGCCAATTCGCACGCCACGCCCATCCCGACAATCTGATGCGTCGCCAGCGTGCCCGAGCGCAAACCACGCTCGTGGCCGCCGCCGTGGATTTGCGGCGCAATGCGCCAGGCGATGTCGCGGCGGACATACAGTGCGCCGATTCCCTTGGGGCCATAGACCTTGTGCGCGGACATCGAGAGCATGTCGATGCCGAGCGCGCGCACATCGATCGGCGTCTTGCCGAGTGCCTGTGCGGCGTCGACGTGGAACAGCGCGCCGGCGGCATGCACGATCTGCGCGATCGCGCCAACGTCGGTCAGCGTGCCCAGCTCGTTGTTCACCAGCATGAGCGAGACGAGCCCGGTGTCGGGCGTCATTGCAGCGGCGACCGCTTCGGGCGTCATTTCGCCGTCGCGTGTCGGCGAGAGATACGTCACCGAACAGCCGCGTGTCGACAGGTTCGCCATCGTGTCGAGAATGGCCTTGTGTTCGATGCGGCTGGTGATGAGGTGGCGCTTGCCAGTGGCGGCGTCTGCGTAGCCCTTCAGCGCGAGGTTGTTGGATTCGGTGGCGCCCGACGTCCAGATGATCTCGTCGGCATCGGCGCCGATAAGCGCGGCAACTTGCTCGCGCGCTTGCTCGACCTTGTTCCGCGCGACGCGGCCGGTCGCATGCGAACTCGACGCCGGGTTGCCGAAGGCGCCTTCCATGCCAAGGCAGGCCGTCATGGCTGCAATCACCCGCGGGTCGGCCGGCGTGGTGGCTGCATAGTCGAGATAGTGGAGGGTGTTGCTGTCGCTCATTTCGTTTCTGTGCTGCGGTGGAGGCAGCGAAAATGATACGGCGGACAGCCCAGAAAAATAATTCAAAGTTTCATGGGAAAACCTCGATGCGACGAAAAATATTCCCTAAAATTCGGCATCTATAGAAATAACTTCCTATGCCGAAATGGACGCCATTGACCGTGAACTACTGAGGCTGTTGCAGGCCGATGCGACGCTGCCCATCGCAGAGCTGGCGCAGCGCGTGAACCTGTCGCAAACGCCGTGCTGGAAGCGGGTGCAGCGGCTCAAGGACACGGGCGTCATCCGCGCCCAGGTGGCGCTGTGCGACGCGCGCAAGCTGGGCGTGGGCACCACGGTGTTCGTGGCCGTGCGCACCGATCAACACACCGAGAAATGGGCGCAGCGTTTCACGCAGGTGGTGCGCGATATGCCCGAGGTGGTGGAGGTCTACCGCATGAGCGGCGAGATGGACTATCTGCTGCGCGTTGCGGTAGCCGGCATCGAAGACTACGACCGCGTGTACAAACACCTCATCAAGTCCGTGCCGCTGTCGGACGTGAGTTCATCGTTCTCGATGGAGCAGATCAAGTATTCGACGGCGCTGCCGGTGCGGGATGGGGCGCAGGGGGAGTGAGGGCTTGGGTGGCGCGCCTGACAGGTGGCTGTATCGCGGCTGAACGTGGGGCTCCTCAGTGCTCCCGCATCCAGCGTTCAACAAGCTCCGCCGGAATCGCCTGAAACACTTCATCAAAGCGCTTGCCGGTCAGCCGTTCGGCTTGCTTGAGCAGAAGCGCCACGGGGCTACTCGGCTCATGCGCCTCAAACCAGATCCGGGCAGCTTGAATGGAGGCAAGGGCGGTATTACGGTCCATGACGGGCTCAGGTGGGTTGCTATCAAGCGGCGTTACTACCGGGCCCTCGATGGTGGTGCCAATCAAGCCTTGTGAGACGGCCGGCGAGCGTTGCGAGACCGGAAGTGCAATCACAGCAGGTGCTGCCGGTGGTGACGCGCCAGTCACCGTATCCAGCAGTCGCAACAAGGTGCCCAGGTCAGGATAGTCGTCCGGAAGGTGATGTCGCGCCCAGGAGTCGATCGATGACGCAAAGGCTTGAGCCTCGTCCAGCGCGGACAGTACCGCGCCGTTTTGTTTGCGCAGTTCGTGGAGCTGGTGCTGCACTGCCTCGGGTGCCAACGCATCTGCCGCGCGTGGCGTGCTCAATGATCGCTCGACGTCGCGCACTCGCAGGCGCAACACGCCGTTGGTTGAGATCACTAGATCGCGCACGTCCTGCATCAGCCCCTGCGGGTCGGCCAAGGCGGCCAACGCGTTAGAACGCACGGCCGGGTCTGGCTCACCGTCCACCACCACTTGCGGGTAGATGGTCTCCGGCCATGTCTCTAGCAATCGGGACAGGATGGCCAGCCCGTCCCGCAACCCAATTGCCTGGTCCAGCCGGACCCGGCAGCGCACCAGCAAGACAAGGATACGAATATCCCGCGTGCGCAGCAGCAGGCGACGGCAGTCTCGCTCCACTTCCGTCCAGTTGATTGCCTCGGGAGGGCTGACAAAATCACCATACTGAGCATCTTGCTTAGGCGTGACCTTGCCTTGCAGAAGAACGAAATCGGGGTCGTATTCCAGATCGTTTCCGCACGGGTGCGCTTCGGAGATGCGCTCCAACAGCTCGGGGTCCCTAACGCGCAAGCTCCCAACAACAAGCCGCGATTGGATGCCATTGCCGGTATGGTCAACGCGTACTACACCTCCTTGATGGTTGCCAGCAACGCGTTGGAGACGCGCAATTTGCCACCGCCTTTGGAAGCCGGTGCACAGTTGCGCATGGAAGCCGCCAAGCTGCCGGCGCCCCTCAAGGAGGTGCTGGCAGATTTGGTGATCCAGGGCACGCGTGACGTCAACAAGGGTATCGGTGACATTCTCATCGCCCAGATGAACGCGGTCATCGGTGAGAGCTGCCGCAGCGCCATCGATGGCAAGTACCCCTTCACGCCGACGTCCAAACAGGACGTGGATATGGAAGACTTTGCGCGTGTATTCGCCAGCGGCGGTGTGCTGGATGATTTCTTCCAGCAAGTCTTGGCGCCGCATGTGGATACGACGATTTCGCCATGGCGCTACAAGCTAACCGCTCCCGACGTGCCGCCCGTCGCCGGCCCCAGTCTTGTTCCGTTCCAACGGGCCAGAGAAATCCGCGAAGTGTTCTTTCGCGACCCTGGCGCCAAGAAGATAGCCTGGAAAGTCGACTTGAAGGTGGTCGAACTCGACCCGGAAATCGTTGAGCTGACGATGGACTTCGACGGCCAAAGCCAGCGCTACGTCCACGGGCCGGTGATTCCGCTCAAGGTGACGTGGCCGGGGCCGCGTGGCGGGCAGGGCGCGGAAATCACGGCCAACCCGCGTGTTCGGCCCGAGACTTCGTCGCTCATCGCCAACGGCCCGTGGGCCATGATGCGCGTGATTGCCAAGGGCAAGCTGGATAACTCGGCGTCGCCCAGCCACTTTGTGGCTGAATACGATTTCGACGGGCGTAAGGCGAAACTCGATGTCAACACCGGCAGTCAGGCCAATCCGTGGACGACCGGGTTGCTGCAGGGCTTTCAGTGTCCGGGGAGGTCGGGTTGATGGATCACCGGTCACCGTCGAAGAACCACATCCTTCGCCTCGCCCAACCGCTGTTCTGGTTGCTTGCTGAGCTGTCGCCTGAGCTGGAGTCGGCGGCCCGGCTGGATGCCCTCCGATCGGAGGCGCGCACACGGTTGAGGACCTTCAAGAAGGCCTCCCTGGCAGCCGCACTCAATGCCGACAGCATCGAGGCGGTGCATTACTGCTTCTGCGCCGCCATCGACCAGGCGGGGAGCCAGGTGCGCGGACGCGCGAACAGCCTGCGTGGCGTCTGGCTCCAGCATGGGTTGCTCGCGGAGTTCTACTACGAAAACGCCTGCGGTCAACGCTGCCGTGGATGGATCGAAAAACTCCAACAAACACCGAACGCCAGCGCAAACGCGCTGGAAGTGATCGCAGAACTGACCGCGCGCGGCCTTCGTGACGAGCGTGGTTTGCCATTGCCGAACATCGCACTGCCAGCGCGCCAGCAGCTTGCATCCACGACGACGGACATTCCCCACATCCCCTACGGACGTTGCATACCGGAGTGGCCCGGGCCGGTCAACAAACCTCCGCCCGAAGTCGTGCTTCTGCGAGAAGCGCCTCCGGAACGGTCTTGGCTGCCCATCGTTGTCGTCACCGGGCTCATCGTGACAGGGATCGTGCTAGGCATGACGTTCATGCTCCGCCGTCAGCATCAGGACAATCAAGCGCTGGTTGCGAAGGTGGAGGCACTGTCCACGCAACTGGCCGAGCAGCGTGAATCGTTGGAGGATCGTATTGCGCGCGCGCTGGCGCCCGAAGCCGGGGCGGCCCCAGTCGGCATCAGCACAAAAGACGATCGAATCTATCTCGCCTTCAATAGCGACGAGGGTTTCGCCTCCGGGCGAGCCGACCTTATGCCGATGCTCGCGCGTCAGCTCGATCGACTTGCCACCGTGCTTGCCGACACGCGCGGTAAGGTCATCGTTCTTGGGCACACCGACGATGCCCCCGGCCCGCGCGATCGCATGGAGTCGAACCTCGCGCTGTCAACCGCACGCGCCACGGCGGTCGCGCGGCATCTGCAAGAGGGGGGGATCGCTTCGGACCGCTTGTCGATCATCGGTCGTGGCGTGAAAGATCCCGTTGGAGATAACCGTACCGCCGCGGGTAGGGCATTGAACCGACGCGTGGAGATCGTTCTTGAAAGCGTGCCAAATTGGGAGCCAACAGGCCTTCAGCGATAGTGGGGCAACGAGGCTGATTTGTGTGGCCGGTGATGGGGGAAAGCTGGGGCGTTGAAGGCCGGTCGAGATCGAGCGATACGTGCCAAGGATGAAATCTGATCACACTTTCCCGCGCTCACTTGTTAAACCGTCGCAGTTACGCTCAACGTAAGTGCTTGATCCAAAAAGGTGATTGGCCTGCCCAGAGGGATTCGAACCCCCGACCGTCGGCTTAGAAGGCCGATGCTCTATCCAACTGAGCTATGGGCAGATATGCAGATGTGCAGGCTGCCCAGACAACCCAAAAACGTGCGGCCTCCGGGTGCCTGGGAGGCCGCGATTCTAACAGATGGGATGTTGCGCCGCGCTAATGCTGGGGCGGGATTTCCTGCGGTAGCTCCCCGGGTGGCAGTTCGATTGGGGGCGTTTGGGGTTCGGGGTCGTGCACCGGGTCGTGGGCCGGTTCATCAGGCGGCGGCATCTCCGGCGGCGGGTGCGGGGGCTGTTCGGGCGGCTGCGGCGGCGTGATGTGGGCGCGCTTGGTCAGATCGGGCGAAGCGGGCATGGGCTGCCTCCATACATGGGTCGAATTCGGGTTTGCCCTGATCGAGCCCGCAAGCGTCGTTCCTGCGCATCATCCGAAAGGTCATATACCCAAAATGCGTACCCCCCAATTGGGGGGATTTTTGATACATTTCGTGGCGTCGGGTAGTGCCACACAACAATAACGTTTCATTCGAAATTCCGCGCAATGACGTGGAACGCCGTGCCTACGCACGCCAAACGGGCGTGACGAAGCCTTTTTGGTTCCGACCAGACGGGAAATCAGGGAGTCTTGTTTGGGCAGCCATGGAGCGATCCATGGGGCTGCTGCGTTTTGCCATGGCTGCAGGGGGGCCGGGCGATGCGCTAGCCATGGGGCAGGGAGGAAATCAGAATGAGCACACGTCATGCACGACGCCCGGCAGGGTCGTCTCGCACCACTTACATCCGCAGCGCCCAGAGCGGGCGCATCGGCGATCGTTCCAACGCCGGCGACCATCGTCTGCCGCCCAGCGGCGTGCCGCGCATGCTGCTGTGGCTGCTGGCCGCGACGGTCCTCTTCGCGGTGGCGAACTACACGCTGAAGCTGTTCGGCTGACGCAAGGCCGGGTCGCCGCTTTACAGCACCTTCCCCGGATTCATCAGGCCGCGCGGGTCCAGTGCCTGCTTGATCGCGCGCATCGCCGCCAGTTCAACGGGGCTCTTGTAGCGCGCGTTGTCTTCGCGCTTGAGCTGGCCGATGCCGTGTTCCGCCGAGATGGAGCCGCCGTGCGCATGAACGCTGTCGTGCACGATGCGGTTGATGCTGTCCTGGTTGGCCAGGAAAGCATCGTGCGCATGGCCTTCCGGCGGCGACACGTTGTAGTGCAGGTTGCCGTCGCCAAGGTGGCCGAACGTCACCATGCGGATGTCGGGGTAGGCTGCCGCCAGCGCGCGGTCGGTTACGTCAATGAAGTCGGCAATGCGCGAGATGGGCACGCCAATATCGTGCTTGATGTTCTTGCCTTCATCGGCCTGCGCCAGCGGAATGTGTTCGCGTAGGCTCCAGAAGTCGCGCGACTGGGCCACCGATTCGGCCACCGCCGCATCGTCGATCACGCCCCGCGCGAGCGCGTCTTCCATGAGCGATTCGAACAGCGTGCGCGCATGCTCTTCGCTTTCCAGATCGGACAATTCCAGCAGCACGTATTGCGGATATGCCTGCGTGAACGGCACGCGCAACTGCGGGTAATGCTTGCGCACCAGTTCCAGGCAAAACGCCGACATCAGCTCGAAGCCCGTCAGCAGCGTCCCTGCATGGCCTTGCGCCAGCGATAGAAACTCAAGCGCCTGACGCGGCGATTGCAGCGCCGCCAGCGCCGTTACTTTGGCGCGCGGCTGCGGAAACAGCTTCAGCATCGCGCCTGTGATGATGCCGAGCGTGCCTTCCGCGCCGATCAGCAGGTCACGCAGGTCGTAGCCGGTGTTGTCCTTGCGCAGGCCGCGCAGGCCGTTCCACAGTTCGCCGTTGGGCAGAACAGCTTCGATACCCAGACAAAGCTCACGCGCATTGCCGTAGCGCAGGACGGCGGTGCCGCCGGCGTTGGTGGCAAGGTTGCCGCCGATCGTGCAACTGCCTTCGGCTGCGAGGCTCAGGGGGAAGAGGCGCTCCGCATCGGCAGCGGCCTGCTGCACGTTGGCCAGGATGCAGCCGGCATCCACGGTGATGGTGTTGTTGATCGGATCGACGGCGCGCAGGCGCTGCATGCGCTGCAACGAGATCACCACCGCGCTGCCTTCCATGTCGGGCGTGGCGCCGCCGCACAAGCCGGTGTTGCCGCCTTGCGGAACCATCGGCACGCCATGTTCGCCGCACAGGCGCACGAGCGCAGCCACCTCGTCAGCGCTGGCGGGGCGCAATACTGCGCGTGCACGGCCCGAGAAACGCTTGCGCCAATCGGTGAGGTAAGGCGCCTGGTCTTCCGGTGCGGTCAGGACGTGCGTTGCACCGATGGCATCAACGCAGGCTTGCAAGAAGGCATCGTGAGTCATGGCGGGTCAGGTGCTCTGGCTGGCGCGGGCTTTGGCCGCACGCTTGAATGGACGCAGGTAGAAGATGGTCGCCGAGAAAAACACCACGCTGAGCACCACCTCGCCCCATGCGAGCGAGCGCGAGAGCCCAACGTCCGATGTTGCCCGCACGATGCCTTCGGTAAAGAACAGCAGGATGAACATCGACGCCCATTGCATCGTGTAGCGATTCCTGCGCAGCACGCCGGGCAGCGGCCACGCCAGCAGCAGCGCCTTGAGCGCCAGCCACGAGCCTCCCGGGCGCACGGGCGCGAGCCACAGTTCCCATGCGGCACACAGAATGATCAATGCGACGAGGCTGGCTGCACTGAGCAGCGCCAGCGCCCGCGATTCGGTGACGACGTTGTTGTCGGGAGTCATGCGGCGAGCTTGATAGCAGTCTGCGCCAGCCGCCGGCCCATGGCTGTGGCGAGCGTGCGTTCGTGTGCAGTCAGCGGTGCGGTATCGCCGCGGTGCGCCACGTGCGACGGCCCGTATGGCGTGCCGCCGGCGTCGGTCGAAAGCAGTTCGCTGTGCTGATATGGCAAGCCAAGGACGACCATGCCGTGGTGCAGCAACGGCAGCATCATCGAAAGCAGGGTGGTTTCCTGCCCGCCGTGCATGCTGCCCGTGGAGGTGAACACACATGCCGGCTTGCCGGCCAGAGCGCCCGCCAGCCATTGCGGCGTGGTGCCATCCAGGAAGTACTTGAGCGGTGCGGCCATGTTGCCAAAGCGCGTCGGCGAGCCCAGCGCCAGGCCCACGCATTGTTCAAGGTCGCGCACCTCCACGTAGGGCGGTCCACCGTCGGGCACGTCGGGCTGCGTGGCTTCGCAGACGGTGGAGACGGCCGGCACGGTGCGCACCCGCGCCTGGGCGCCGTCGACACTTTCAATGCCTTGCGCAATGGCTTCGGCCAATGCGCGTGTGCTGCCGTGACGGCTGTAGTACAAGACCAGGATATCTTTCATAACAAAGCGTGGAGAGCGTCGCGGTATTATAGTTGCGCCCCCCAACCCCGCGTCCCGCCTCATTTTTCATGCTTTTTGACACCCGTGCGCTTCGCAAATGGAATGCCGCCAAGCTGCGTGCGCTGGCGCGTTACGCCTTGCGCCGCGCCGGTGAAGACCGCCTGCCGCAAGTGGCCGGCAGCCTGACCTTCACGACGGTGCTGTCGCTAGTCCCGATCCTGACGGTGGCGTTTGCGCTGTTCACGGCATTCCCGATGTTCAAGAGCTTCCGGGCGGACATCGAAGGCTACATGTTCAGCAACCTCGTGCCGGGCAGCATCAGCCGGCCGATCCTGACGTATCTGAACCAGTTTTCCAGTAACGCCAAGGGGCTGACGGCCGCAGGCCTGATCGGCCTGGTGGTGACGTCGGTGATGACAATGCTCACCGTCGAAAACGCATTGAACGCGATCTGGCGCGTGCGTCATCGCCGGCCGCTGGCCCAGCGCGTTTTGGTGTTCTGGGCGCTGATGACGTTTGCGCCGGTGCTGATTGGCGCGAGCCTGTCGGTCAGTTCGTACCTCGTGTCGATCTCCGCGGGCTATGTGCACAAGCTGCCGTTTGGCCTGGGCGTTATCGTGAGCTTGATCCCGATTCTGCTCTCGGCGATTGCGTTTGCGATGCTGTACGTGTTCGTGCCGAATACCAACGTGGAGCGGCGCGATGCGTTCATTGCCGGGCTGATTGCTGCGGGCGCATTTGAAATCGCCAAGCGCGTCTTTGGCGCTTACGTCGCGCATATCCCGACTTACACGGCCGTCTATGGCGCGTTTGCCACGCTGCCGATCTTCCTGACGTGGATCTACGTGAGCTGGCTGGTGACCCTGCTTGGCGCGACCATCGCGTCGACGCTGCCGATCATCCGCCAGGGCTATTGGCAGCGGCGTACATTTCCGGGCAGCGAGTTCTTTGATGCGCTCGGTGTCCTGTTGCTGCTGTATCGCGCACGCGAACAGGCGCCGCGTACGGTGGCCGAACGCGATATCGGCCGGCGCCTGCAATTGGAAGCCGATTACCTCGTCGACCTGCTGACCAAGCTGAAGGCGCTGCACCTGATCGGCAAGCTGCAGCAGGATCGCGGTGAGGCTCACTGGGCGTTGCTGTGCGATGCGCACACGACCACGCTGCGGCCGCTTTATGAAAAGCTGGTGCTGAATTTGCCGCGCTTGCCGCGCACCGCGCTGGCTCGCCATCTGGGTGACACGCACGCGCTGGTTAGCCAGTTGCAGAATCCCTCGCTCGATGCCACGCTCGAGAGCATTTTCACGACTGGCGAGCGCGGCGTGGCGGCGGCCGTGCAGGCTGCTGCGGCACCGGTGCCGGCTTCTGCAATGCCCGCCGCTGCCAACGCCAGCGCCTGATGTTTCAGAACGGGATCTTGCCCGTCCAGATGTCGCGGTACATCACCCAGTCGCCCATCAGACTGTAGAAGGGGTGGCGGAAGGTGGCGGGCCGGTTCTTCTCGAACCCGAAGTGCCCCACCCACGCGAACGCGTAACCGCTCACGGCCGCCCCCAGCAACCACCACAGGTCGCCTGTGAAGACCAGCAGGAACAGGCATACCAACGCTACCGTCGAGCCGGCAAAGTGCAGGCGCCGGCAGGTGCGGTCCTGGTGCTCGCTCAGGTAGTACGGATAGAACTCGGCGAAGCTGCCGAAGCGGTGGGTCTCGGTGGTGGCCATGATGCGTCTCCAGGAGGCGACTTATGCGGCGACCGGGTCTCGTTCGCGCGCAAACGCAATCAGCGCGTCGAGTGTGCCGTCGGGGCATTCTCCCATGATCGCGTGCCCGCCCGGCAGGCCCACGACGCGGCTGCCGGCCAGTCCTGCCGCGACCTGACGGCCCGCTTTCGCTGGGGTCATCTGGTCTTTCTCTCCGACGATCACGAGTGACGGGCACTTCACGGCGGCCATGGCTTCGGCGCCGCGCGCATAGGCGTTGCAGGCGGCAAAGTCCGTGTGGAAGACGGGTGCGTCGGTACCGCGCGCGACACGCTCCATCAACCGCTGGCTGCCACCGTGCATCCAGAAGCCCGGGCCCGGCGATGACGGCTTGTTCGCCAGACTGGAATGCGACCAGGCATTCACCATGTCGATGGCGGCCGGTGTGTTGTTGAGTGCGGCGTCGAGCAGCGCATCCGATACCTTCATCGGCCAGGCCGTCGCGACCAGCGCGATGCGGCGAACGCGATTCGCGTACCTCGACGCGCACTCCAGTGCAATCAGCGAACCCATGCTGTGCCCGACCACAATCACCGGCTGCGTGACGCCCGCTGTGTGCACCAGCGCCATCACCCAATCGGCCATGGCTTCCACCGTCTGCAGCGGGGCGCCGGCGCTGCGGCCGTGCCCGGGCAAATCGACCGCCAGCACGCTGAAACCGTGGTGCGCAAACCAGCGCGTCTGCAGGCCCCAGACGGAGTGGTCATTCTGCGCGCCATGCACAAATACGACGCAGGGCAATTCGGCGTTGAACGGCTTGCCGCCGGTGTAGGCGTAGGCGCGCTCGCCCTGTACGGTCCATTCCATCAGCGGGCTCCGGTTGTGTTGGCGGCTTTGCCGGGCGCGGCGGACATCGCGCGCTCGGCGGCTTTCAGGCCGCGTTTGAGATCGTCGATCAGGTCGTCGGCGTCTTCCAGGCCGATGGAAAGGCGGATCGTGCCTTCGCTGATGCCGGCTGCAGCCAGCGCGTCGGCGTCCATACGGAAGTGCGTCGTCGATGCGGGGTGGATAACGAGCGAGCGTGCATCGCCCACGTTGGCAAGGTGCGAGAACAGGCCGAGCGATTCAATGAACTGCTGGCCGGCGCGCCGATCGCCGCGCAGATCAAAGCTGAACACCGCACCGCAGCCGCGCGGCAGCAGGCGCTTGGCCAAGGCGTGATCGGGGTGCGATTCCAGCTCCGGATAGGCGACCGACGCCACCATCGGGTGGCTTGCCAGGAAGGCGACGACGCGGCGGGCGTTGTCCACGTGCCGCGCCATGCGCAGCGGCAGGGTCTCGATGCCTTGCAGCAGTTGCCACGCAGCCATCGGGTTCATGCAGGCCCCAAAGTCGCGCAGGCCTTCGCGGCGCGCGCGCAGCAGGAAAGGCGCGACGGTGCTTTCCTCGGCAAACACCATGTCGTGGAAACCGGCGTACGGCTCGGTCAGCTCGGGGTGCTTGCCGGCGGCGAAGTAGTCGAACGTGCCGCCGTCGACCAGCACGCCGCCGATGGTTGTGCCGTGCCCGCCCAGGAATTTGGTCGCCGAGTGATAGACCAGATCTGCACCGTGCGCGAAGGGCTGCAGCAGCCAAGGCGTGGTGAAGGTCGAATCGACCAGCAGCGGCACGCCTGCGTCATGCGCAATCGATGCGATGGTCGGAATGTCCAGCACATCCAGCCCCGGGTTGCCGAGCGTCTCGCCAAACAGCAGCCGGGTGTTCGGGCGGAGGGCAGCCCGCCAGCCATCGATGTCGCCGGGCTTGACGAAGGTCGTCTCGATACCGAAGCGGCGCAGTGTGTAGTGCAGCAAGTTGTGCGAGCCGCCATACAGCGCCGAAGAGGCGACGATATGCGAGCCGGCACCCATCAGCGTAACGATGGCCAGATGCAGCGCCGCCTGCCCCGAAGCGGTGGCGATGGCGCCTACGCCGTTTTCCAGCGCCGCCATGCGCTCCTCGAACACGGCAACGGTCGGGTTGGAGATGCGCGAGTAGACGTGGCCCGCGCGTTCCATATTGAACAATGACGCCGCATGTTCGCTGTCGCGGAACACAAACGACGTGCTCAGGTGAATGGGCGTGGCGCGCGCGCCGGTGGCCGGGTCGGGCGCGGCGCCGGCATGCAGGGCCAGCGTGTCGAAGCGGGCTTTGGACATGGATTCAGGCACCCGGAAAGGGCGCGGGAACAGGTTTGGACCGGGCATGCTAGCACTGCTGCCTGTTGCAGCGCATTCCGGGCAAACGCCGAGCCGGCGCGGTTTCTGACAGGTTTTTTCTGCGCTGCATGCTTGTCGAAGCGATCCGGTTTGGGCTAGGATCGAAGCACAACCATAACCACAACCCGCGCGCGGTCGCTCCCCCGGCAGACCGGCACCCCGAACTCTGGGAGACGCAATATGAAAGTCAGCGACATCCTCCACGTGAAGGGCAACACGCTCTACACCGTGGCGCCTGAAACGAAGCTCCAGGTGGCCGTGCAGACGATGGCGGAAAAAGACATCGGCTCGCTCGTGGTCATGGAGTACGGTGAGCTGGTCGGCATGCTGACCTTCCGGGAAATCATCAAGGTCGTCGCCAAGAACCACGGTTCGGTGGGCGACGGCACCACCATCCGAAAGGTGATGGACGATCATCCCGTCACCTGCACGCCCGAAACCGAAGTCAACGAAGTGCGGCGCATCATGCTGGAGCACCATGTGCGCTACCTGCCGGTGCTGGACAGCCGCACGCTGATGGGCGTGATTTCCTTCTACGACGTGGCCAAGGCCGTGCTGGAAGACCAAAGTTTCGAAAACAAGATGCTCAAGGCGTACATTCGCGACTGGCCCGAAGAAAAGGCCAACGAAGACTGATCTGCGCGATCTCCTTACCGCACTCCTGAAACCCGCCCGCCGTTGCGAGCGGGTTTTTTGTTGAACCCCGAAACCGCCTGCCGATGAGCCAATCGAGCCAGTTTTCCCTGCTGAAGCAGCGTCGCTTTGCACCGTTCTTCTGGACCCAGTTTCTGGGCGCGATGAACGACAACGTCTTTAAGGTGGCGTTTTCGTCGTTGGTCACCTACCACGCTGCGTTGTTCGGCAATGCGGACCCGGCTTCAGCGGCATTCCTGATTTCT
Organism: Ralstonia edaphi; assembly: GCF_958350185.1. Classification (NCBI taxonomy): domain Bacteria; kingdom Pseudomonadati; phylum Pseudomonadota; class Betaproteobacteria; order Burkholderiales; family Burkholderiaceae; genus Ralstonia; species Ralstonia edaphi. The sequence goes on along the minus strand of NZ_CATWHI010000002.1, from coordinate 234,238 downwards.
GCGATCTTCATCGCGCCGTTTGTGCTGCTGTCGGCCACCAGCGGGCAGATTGCCGACCGCATGGACAAGGCGCGGCTGATCCGTCTGGTGAAGACGTTGGAAATCGCCATCATGGCGATCGGCTGTGCGGGTTTCGCGCTGCGCCATGTTGAACTGCTGTACCTGTGCACGTTCTTGATGGGCGTGCACTCGACGCTGTTCGGGCCCGTGAAGTACGCCTATCTGCCGCAGCACCTGCAGTCGGCGGAGCTGGTCGGTGGTAACGGGCTGGTGGAAATGGGCACCTTCGTCGCCATCCTGATCGGCACCATTGGCGGCGGCGAACTGGCCAATTACACCCGCAACGGCGAGCTGATCGGCCCGCTGTTCACCGGTATTGCGTGCATTGTCATTGCCGTGGCCGGGTGGCTGACCGCGCGCGGTGTGCCCGTCTCGCCGGCGTCGCAGCCGGACCTGCGCATCAACTGGAACCCCATTTCCGAGACCTGGCGGAACTTGAAGCTGGCGAGCAATCAGCGCGCGGTCTTCCTGAGCCTGCTGGGTATCTCGTGGCTGTGGTTTGTGGGGGCGACGTTCCTGACGTCGTTCTTTGCCTTCGCGCGCAACGTGCTTGGCGGCGATCAGAATGTCGTGACGCTGCTGCTGGCCGTGTTTTCGGTCGGCATCGGCTTGGGCTCGGTGCTCTGCGAAAAGCTCTCGGGCCGCACGGTGGAGATCGGCCTGGTGCCGTTTGGCTCGATCGGCATGACGGTGTTTGCGGTCGACCTGTACTTTGCTTCGCATGTCGAGGCATTGGTCGCGCACGACGTGCTGACCGGTATCTCGGGCTTTCTGCAAAACCACCGCCATTGGCGCGTGCTGGCCGATCTGTTCCTGCTGGCGATGTTCGGCGGCTTCTACAGCGTGCCGTTGTATGCGTTGATCCAGAGCCGCTGCGAGCCGACGCACCGCGCGCGGATCATTGCCGCCAACAACATCCTGAACGCGCTGTTCATGATTGCTTCTGCCGTGCTGGCGATGGTGCTCACGCGTGCCGGGTTCACGATCCCGCAGCTGTTTCTGGTCACCGGCATCCTCAACGCCGTGGTGGCGATCTACATCTACACGCTGGTGCCGGAATTCCTGATCCGGTTCGTGATGTGGCTGTTGATCCATACCGTTTACCGCGTGAAGGTGGAGGGCTCGGAGCAGATTCCCGATGAAGGCCCATGCCTGCTGGTCTGCAACCACGTCAGCTTTGTCGATGCCGTGGTGGTGGGTGCGTTCGTGCGCCGCCCCGTGCGTTTTGTGATGGATCACCGCATCTTCAAGGTGCCGCTGCTCTCGTGGTTCTTCCGCACGGTCAAGGCGATTCCGATTGCGCCGATGCATGAAGACCCGGAGATGCTCAAGCGCGCCTACGACACGATTGCCGCCGCGCTGGCAGAAGGCGAGGTCGTCTGCATCTTCCCCGAAGGCAAGATCACTGCCACGGGCGAGATGAACCCGTTCAAGGACGGCATGCGCCGCATCATCGAACGCACGCCCGTACCGGTGGTGCCGATGGCGCTACGTGGCCTCTGGGGCAGCTTTTTCTCGCGCAAGGGCGGGGCGGCGATGTCGCGCCCGTTCCGTCGCGGCTTCCTCAACAAGCTGGAGCTGTGCATCGGCACGCCTGTGCCGGCGCACGCCGTGTCGCCGGAAACGATGCAGGCCGCCGTGCTGGCGCTGCGCGGCGAGCGGCTCTAGCGCGTGGCGGGCCTCCGGACTTCGATACACTGCCGGTCGGCCCGCAATCGGCCTTCATGCATTTTTCTGACCTCCAACTCTCCCGTTACCTGCCATGAAACACGTTTCCCCGCTGCTGTGTGCTTCGTTGCTTGCCCTGGCTGCCGTTAGCGCGCAAGCCGCATCGCCGGCTTCCGAGACGCTGCCCTCCGGTGTGATCGTCCAGACGCTGACCAAGGGCACCGGCCCGTCGCCCAAGGCCAGCGACACGGTCAAGGTGCACTACCGCGGCACACTGACTGACGGCAAGGAATTCGACAGCTCCTACAAGCGCGGCCAGCCGATTTCGTTTCCGCTCAATCGCGTGATTCCGTGCTGGACCGAAGGCGTGCAAAAGATGCAGGTGGGCGGCAAGGCCAAGCTGACCTGCCCGGCGGCCACCGCTTACGGCGAGCGCGGCGTTCCGGGCACCATTCCGCCCAATTCGACGCTGAACTTCGAGGTCGAGCTGCTGGGTATCGGCGGCTGACCAAGGGGCCGATAGATCGGCCTTACAATAGCGTTTTCCTGATGTTTCGCGCCCCGGCCGTCGCGGCGCTTTCCCGAGCACGATCATGTCTGGCAATACCCTGGGCCTGCTGTTTTCCGTCACCACCTTCGGCGAGTCGCATGGCCCGGCCATCGGCGCTGTCATCGACGGCTGCCCGCCCGGCATGACGCTGTCGGCAGAAGACATTCAGCCCGATCTGGACCGCCGCAAGCCCGGCACCTCGCGCCACGTTACGCAGCGCAAGGAAGAAGACCTCGTCGAGATCCTCTCCGGCGTGTACGAAGGCAAGACGACGGGCACCCCGATCTGCCTGCTGATCCGCAATACCGACCAGCGCAGCAAGGATTACAGCAACATCGCCGAGACCTTCCGTCCGGGCCACGCCGATTACACCTACTGGCACAAATACGGCATCCGCGATCCGCGCGGCGGCGGCCGTTCTTCCGCACGCTTGACGGCACCGACGGTGGCCGCGGGTGCCGTCGCCAAGAAGTGGCTGCGTGAGAAGTTCGGCGTTGAAATCCACGGCTTCATGTCGCAGCTCGGCGATATCCACATTCCGTTCATGGACTGGAACGAGGTGCCGAACAACCCGTTCTTCGCACCCAATGCCGAGATCGTTCCCGAGCTGGAAACCTACATGGATGCACTGCGCAAGGACGGCGATTCCGTCGGCGCGCGCATTGAAGTGGTGGCCACGGGCGTGCCCGTCGGTTGGGGGGAGCCGCTGTTCGACCGCCTGGACGCCGACATCGCCCACGCCATGATGGGACTGAATGCGGTGAAGGGCGTTGAGATCGGCGCGGGCTTCCACGCGGTGAGCCAGCGCGGCTCCGAGCATGGCGACGAACTGACGCCGGAGGGCTTCGTCGGCAACAACGCGGGCGGCATCCTGGGCGGGATTTCGACGGGGCAGGACATCTCCGTGTCGCTGGCGATCAAGCCGACGTCGAGCATTCGTACGCCGCGCCGTTCGATCGACAAGGCGGGTGATCCGGCGGTGGTAGAAACGTTCGGACGCCATGACCCGTGCGTCGGCATCCGTGCCACGCCGATCGCCGAGGCGCTGCTGGCACTCGTGCTGATTGACCATGCGCTGCGCCATCGTGCGCAATGCGGCGACGTGTCGGTCGAGACGCCGGCGATTTCGGCAAAAGCCCCCTGAATCGATTCGCTCAGGCAACAAAAAAGACGGCTTCAAGCCGTCTTTTTTGTTGGGCGGTCGCCCGCTGCTTACATGCCGACGTAGTTCGGTCCGCCACCGCCTTCCGGCGTGACCCACACGATGTTCTGCGTCGGGTCCTTGATGTCGCAAGTCTTGCAGTGCACGCAGTTCTGCGCGTTGATCTGCAGGCGCTCGGTGCCTTCGTCGTTCTTGACGAATTCGTACACGCCTGCGGGGCAGTAGCGCTGCTCGGGGCCGGCAAACTGGGCCAGATTGATGCGCGTCGGAACGGTCGGATCTTTCAGCGTCAGGTGCGCCGGCTGATTCTCTTCGTGGTTCGTGTTCGAAATGAACACCGACGACAGGCGGTCGAACGTGATCTTGCCGTCCGGCTTCGGATACTCGATCTTCGGGCATTCCGATGCCGGCTTGAGCGACTGGTTATCCGACTTCGTGCCGTGCAGCGTCCAGGGCGGATTGCTGACGCCAATCTTGGGCAGCAGCCACTGTTCGATGCCGGTCATGATCTTGCCCAGCGTCGGGCTCTTCTTGAACCACAGCTTGAAGTTGCGCGACTGGTCCAGCTCGTCCTTCAGCCAGCTCTGTTCGAAGGCGGCGGGGTAGGCGGACAGCTCGTCAGCGGAACGGCCCGCCGTCACGGCTTCGAACACGGCTTCGCCGCACATCATGCCGCTCTTGATGGCCGCGTGGCTGCCCTTGATGCGCGCCGCGTTCAAGTAGCCAGCATCGCAACCGACCAGTGCACCACCCGGGAACACCGTTTTCGGCAGCGCTTGCGGCGTGCCGTTGTTGATGGCGCGCGCGCCGTAGCCGATGCGCTTGCCGCCTTCGATGTGCGCGCGGATGGCCGGGTGAGCCTTCCAGCGCTGCATCTCTTCGAAGGGGCTCATCCACGGGTTCTTGTAGTCCAGCCCGATCACGAAGCCGAGCGTGACCTTGTTGTCTTCCAGGTGATACAGGAAGCCGCCGCCGAAGGTGTCGTCTTCCATCGGCCAGCCAGCGGTGTGCACCACGAGGCCTGGCTTGGCCTTGGCCGGGTCGATTTCCCAGAGTTCCTTGATGCCGATGGCGAAGGTCTGCGGGTCTTTGCCGGCGTTGAGCTTGAATTTCTCCAGCAATTGGCGGCCCAGATGGCCGCGCGCGCCTTCCGCGAAGATGGTGTACTTGCCGAGGAGCTCCATGCCGAGTTGGAAGTTCTCGGTGGGCTCGCCGTCCTTGCCGATACCCATGTTGCCGGTGGCAACGCCGCGCACGGCGCCCTTGTCGTCATACAGCACTTCGGCTGCGGCAAAGCCCGGGAAAATTTCCACGCCCAGCGCCTCGGCCTGCGTGGCCATCCACTTCACCACGTTCGACAGCGAGACCACGTAGCAGCCGTCATTGTGGAAATTGCGCGGCACGAGCCAGTCGGGCGTCCGCTTGGAGCCGGTCTCGCTCAGGAAAAGCACGTCGTCGCCGGTGACCGCCTGGTTGAGCGGGGCGCCGTCGGCTTTCCAGTTGGGAAGGAGTTCGTTGATGGCGCGTGGGTCCATCACCGCGCCCGAAAGGATGTGCGCACCCGGCTCGGAACCCTTTTCCAGCACGACGACGGACACGTCCTTGCCCGTCTCGGCAGCCAGTTGCTTGATGCGAATCGCTGTCGCCAGGCCGGCGGGGCCGCCGCCGACGATCACGACGTCATACTCCATGGACTCTCGCGGGCCGTATTGTTCGAGGAGCTGCTGCTGGTTCATAAGTGTCTCTTCGCTGCTTTGGGGACAGTTAGGGGCGTTTGCTTATTGGTATGACGGATTGCTGCATTAGAATTTTCCGCATTGTCCGGGACGCGCCCGGATGCGGCAAGGGAAATTTCTGAACGATCGTTCGATTTTTTGCTAAGCTGCGCTCAAATCACATGCCGGTGTTGCCTCCGAGCGGCACCGGTGCATGCCAAACCAACACACGGGGATCACGCATCATGGGTTTGTCGATCAATCTGGAAGGCAAGGTCGCGCTGATCACGGGCGCGTCGAGCGGCCTGGGCGCCCGTTTCGCCCACACGCTGGCGGCCGCCGGCGCGAAGGTCGTGCTGGCCTCGCGCCGTGTCGAGCGTCTGAAGGAACTGCGCGCCGACATCGAATCGAAGGGCGGCAGCGCCCACGTCGTCCGGCTGGATGTGACCGACCCGGACAGCATCCGGTCGGCCATCGCCCACGCTGAAACCGAAGCGGGCACCATCGACATTCTGGTCAACAATTCGGGAGTCTCGACTACGCAGCGCATGGTGGACGTGACACCGGACGACTTCGATTTCGTGTTCGATACCAACACGCGTGGCGCCTTCTTCGTTGCGCAGGAAACCGCCAAGCGCATGATTGCGCGGGCCAAGGGCGCGGAGAAGAACGGCTCGCCGCTGCCGCAATCGCGCATCATCAACATCGCGTCGGTGGCGGGGCTGAAGGTGCTGTCGCAGATTGGCGTGTATTGCATGAGCAAGGCGGCCGTGGTGCACATGACCAAGGCCATGGCGCTGGAGTGGGGCCGTTACGGCATCAATACGAACGCGATCTGCCCGGGCTATATCGATACCGAAATCAATCATCATCACTGGGAAACCGAACCCGGTCAGAAGCTTGTGCAGATGCTGCCGCGCAAGCGTGTCGGCAAGCCGGAAGACCTCGATGGGCTGATTCTGCTGCTGGCGTCGGATCAGTCCGACTTCATCAACGGTGCCGTCATCAACGCCGACGACGGCATGGTGTAAGGCGCCGCTGGCTTAGTGCCCCATCAGCCGCTGAACAAGTTCGAGCGAGGTGTTGGCGGCGTACTTCTTCATCAGCCGCGCGCGGTAGATTTCGACCGTGCGCGGGCTGATCTCCAGCTGCTTGCCGATCTGCTTGCTCGTCTTGCCCTCGACCAACTGGGCGGCGATGTCGCGTTCGCGCGGTGTGAGCGCTGCCGTGACCGGGCGATGCGCTGACAGGTCTTCGAACGTCCAGATCCCTTCGCCGAGCGGTTTCGCGCGATCCAGTGCCCGGCCCGTGACGTGGCACCAGAACAGTTCGCCGTTGGCGCGCTTCATGATGCGTTCGTCGGAGTAGCTGCCGCGTGCGTTCATGACGGGAATGATGCGTGCGCCGGTGCGCTCGTATTCATCGTGCGTCGGATAGAGCAGTTCAAACGACTGACCGATCATGGTGGTGCGCGCGTGGCCGAAGATGCGAGCGGCTTCGTCGTTGACGTCGAGCATCACCCGCTCGCGGGACATCACCATGCCGACAGGGGCAAGCTGGAATGCAGTCTGATAGTCGAGGGCGGGCATATGTATTCGTACGTATTGCTGCGTCGCGCGACGCTTGCGTATTCTCGGCAGATTGTATCGTTACTATTTTCCGGCGCTGCATCGCACAAACCCCAACTGTGTGATCGGTCAAAACCCTGCCGGATTTGTTGGACCACCAAGGAAGGAGCACGCATGAACAAAATCTTCGCCAGCGCCAGCGAGGCGCTTGCGGGCGTCGTCAAGGACGGCCAGACCATCGCCGTGGGCGGCTTCGGCCTGTGCGGCATTCCGGAAGCGCTGATTGCCGCGCTGCGCGATTCGGGCGTCAAGAATCTCACCTGCATTTCCAACAACGCCGGCGTCGACGGTTTCGGCCTGGGCCTGCTGCTGGAAACGCGCCAGATCAAAAAGATGATTTCGTCCTACGTGGGCGAAAACAAGGAGTTCGAGCGCCAGTATCTGGCCGGTGAACTCGAGTTGGAATTCACCCCGCAAGGCACGCTGGCCGAAAAGCTGCGCGCAGGCGGCGCCGGCATCCCGGCGTTCTTCACCAAGACGGGCGTCGGCACGCTGGTCGCCGAAGGCAAGGAGCTGCGCGAGTTTGACGGCGAGACGTACGTCATGGAGCGCTCGCTGGTGCCCGATGTGGCGCTGGTGAAGGCGCAGGTGGCCGACAAGTCCGGCAACCTGCGTTTCAACCTGACCGCGCGCAACTTCAACCCGGCTGCGGCCACCGCCGGCAAGATCTGCATTGTCGAGGTCGAAGAGATCGTTGAAGTGGGCGAGCTTGCGCCGGACGACATCCATCTGCCCGGCATCTATGTGCACCGCATCGTGCTGAATGCCACGCCCGAGAAGCGCATCGAAAAGCGCACCATCCGAGCAGCCAACTAAGGAGACCGACATGGCCTGGACACAAGACCAAATGGCGGCGCGCGCTGCCCAGGAGTTGCAAGACGGTTTCTACGTCAACCTCGGCATCGGCATCCCGACGCTGGTTGCCAACCATACCGGCGACAAGGAAGTCTGGCTGCAAAGCGAAAACGGCATGCTCGGTATCGGCCCGTTCCCCACGGAAGACGAAGTCGACGCCGACCTGATCAACGCAGGCAAGCAGACCGTGACAACGCTGCCCGGCAGCGCCATCTTCGGCAGCGACCAGAGCTTTGCGATGATTCGCGGCGGCAAGATCAACCTGTCGATTTTGGGTGCGATGCAGGTAAGCGAGACGGGCGACCTCGCCAACTGGATGATCCCCGGCAAGATGGTCAAGGGCATGGGCGGCGCGATGGACCTCGTGGCCGGCGTCAAGCGCGTGATCGTGCTGATGGAGCACACCGCAAAAAAGAAGGACGGCACCGAAGACCTGAAGATCCTGCCCAAGTGCACATTGCCGCTGACGGGCGTGGGTGTGGTGGATCGCATCATTACGGACCTCGGCGTGATCGACGTGACCGAGCAGGGCCTGAAGCTGATTGAAACGGCGCCGGGCGTTTCCCGCGAAGAGGTTCAGGCCAAGACTGGCGTCAACCTGCTGTAATCGTCGACATCCGGAGACACGCATGCTGCAAGGAAAAACCGCCCTCGTCACGGGCTCGACCAGCGGGATCGGTCTGGGTATTGCCTGCTCGCTGGCCGCGCAGGGCGCCAACATCATCATGAACGGCTTTGGCGACGTGGAAGCGCCCAAGGCGCAGATCGCGGCCGCTGGCAAGAATGCCATCCGCATCGGATACCACGGCGCCGACATGAGCAAGCCGGCCGAGATCGAAGCGATGTTCGCCTATGCCGATGCAGAATTCGGCGGCGTGGACATCCTCGTCAACAACGCCGGCATCCAGTACGTAGCCAACGTGGAGGATTTCCCGACCGAGCGCTGGGACGCCATCATCGCCATCAACCTCACCTCGGCTTTCCACACGACGCGGCTTGCCGTGCCGGGCATGAAGCGCAAGAACTGGGGCCGCATCATCAACATCGCTTCCGCGCATGGATTGGTGGCATCGGCGCAGAAGTCGGCTTACGTGGCGGCCAAGCACGGTATCGTCGGGTTCACCAAATCGGTGGCGCTGGAGACGGCGCAGACGGGCGTCACGTCCAACGCGATCTGCCCGGGCTGGGTACTGACGCCGCTGGTGCAGAAGCAGATCGATGCGCGTGCCGAGAAGGACGGCCTGTCCGCGCTCGAAGCCAAGAAGGATCTGCTGATGGAAAAGCAGCCCTCGGGCGAGTTCGTCACGCCCGACCAGCTGGGGGCGCTGGCGGTGTTCCTGTGCAGCGATGCGGCTGAGCAGGTGCGTGGCGTGGCCTGGAACATGGATGGTGGCTGGGTCGCGCAGTAAGCTGAGTTGCCTTTCGGAAAAGCCTCGCTCCGGCGAGGCTTTTTTGTTTTGGACCGCCGCGGATGTCTGCTGCGCCGCCGCATGCCTGCGGGGCCGCGTACAATCAGGCTTCGCTGTCTCCGTCATTCACGTGTAGGAGTTGTTCATGCCAGTTTCGCCGCGCCTTGCCTTCGTGCAGTGCCTGAGTCCGTCCGGCTTGCATCGGATGGCGTATCACGAGTGGGGCGACTCGCAGAATCCGCGCGTGCTCGTTTGCGTGCATGGCCTCTCGCGCACCGGGCGTGATTTCGACGTGCTGGCGCAGGCGCTCTGCAACGACTATCGCGTCATCTGCCCCGATGTGGTGGGCCGCGGGCGCTCCGATTGGCTGGCCGATCCAAAGGGCTATGTGCTGCCGCAGTACGCGTCCGACATGGTGACGTTGCTCGCGCGCCTGAACGCCGAGTCCGTCGACTGGTTCGGTACCTCGATGGGTGGCCTGATCGGCATTGGCCTGGCAGGCTTGCCGAAATCGCCGATCCGCAAGCTGCTGCTCAACGATGTGGGCCCGCGCGTGACGGAATCGTCGTTGACGCGCATCGGCGCCTACCTCGGGCTGAGCGTCCGCTTCAAGACGTTCGATGAAGGGCTGGCGTACCTCAAGACGATCAGTGCTTCATTCGGCCCGCACACGCCGGAGCAATGGCGTGAGTTGAATACGGCGATCCTGAAGCCGCAGGGCGGCGAGTGGATCCTGCATTACGATCCGCGCCTGGCGGAGCCCTTCAAGAACACCACGCCCGAAATGATCGCTGCCGGCGAGGCGACGCTCTGGAAACTGTTCGAGGCGATTCCCGGCGAAGTGCTGGTGGTGCGCGGCGCGCATTCCGATTTGCTGACGCGCGAGACCGTCGAAGCCATGATGCAGCGCGGCCAACATGTGAACACGGTGGAAATTCCCGATGTGGGCCACGCGCCGACCTTCATCCAGCCGGATCAGGTGGCGATTGCCCGCAAGTTCTTCCTCGGTCAATGACCGTTTGTCCGACCCCATTCGATTTGCAAGATGAGTACTGAACTGAAGCGCTACAACGTCGAACATCGCTATTCCGACGCGGCCGTCTACAACGGCGTCGTCTACGTGGCCGGCCAGGTGCCCGAGACCACGCTGGACGCCGGCATTGCCGAGCAGACGGCCGAAGTGCTCGCCATCATCGATCGCGTGCTGGCCGCGAACGACAGCGACAAGACGCGCATCCTGATGTGCCAGATCTTCCTCAAAGACATCAGCGAGATTGGCGAGATGAACAAGGTGTGGGACCAGTGGGTCGCCGCCGATTCCAGGAACTCGCCGCCGCGCGCCACCGTTGAAGCCGCGCTGGCCAATCCGAAGTACCGCATCGAAATCGTCGTGACGGCCGCGCAGAAAAGCTGAGCCCGTCACGCAACAGGCCAGACGCAAGCAGGACGCATCATGGAGAACAAGACCGAACGGCCGGCCGAGGGGTCCGGATCGACGGCAGAGCAGGTCGCTCGGGCGATCGAATACCTTGTGGCGAATGCCGCAGACAGCGTCACGCTGACCGGCGAGCCGCTGGAGTCGCACGCGCGCGGCACGATCGCCATCCTTGAAGGGCTGCGCGTCGATACGCCGTCGTTGCAGGCCGCCGCGCTGTTTCTGTTGCCGACGCTGGCAATGGACAACGAAAAGGCGCTCGAGCCCGCGTTCGGGGCCGAGGTCGTCAAGCTCGTGCACGATGTGCGGCAATTGCTGCGCATTGGCGCCATTGCCGGCCTCGTCAGCCCGACCGACGCCAGCATCACGCGCAAGAACGAAGCCGAAGCGCGCCGCGCGCAAGTCGAGGCGTTGCGCAAGATGTTGCTCGCGTTCGCGCAGGACATTCGCGTGGTCCTGATCCGGCTGGCGTCGCGGTTGCAGTCGCTGCGCTGGCTGGCGCAGACGAAACGCTCGGCGCCGGAAGGCATGGCGCGCGAGACGCTGGATATCTACGCGCCGCTCGCAAACCGCCTGGGCATCTGGCAGCTGAAGTGGGAGCTTGAAGACCTCGGCTTCCGCTTTGAGGATCCCGATACCTACAAGCGCATTGCCCGCCTGCTGGATGAAAAGCGCATCGAGCGCGAAAAGTTCATCGGCCAGGCCATCGAGCAACTCCAAAAGACGTTGCACGATGCCGGCATTCAGGCGGAAGTCAGCGGGCGGCCCAAGCACATCTACAGCATCTGGAAGAAGATGCGCGGCAAGGAGCTCGACTTTGCCGATCTGTACGACGTGCGCGCCTTCCGCGTCATCGTCGACGACATCAAGGATTGCTACACGGTGCTCGGTTTCGTGCACCACATGTGGCAGCCGATCCCGAAGGAATTCGACGACTACATCTCGCGTCCGAAGGCCAATGGCTACATGTCGCTGCACACGGTAGTGATCGGCGACGACGGCCGCGCGCTCGAGGTGCAGATCCGCACGCGCGAGATGCACCACTTTGCCGAGTACGGCGTGGCGGCGCACTGGCGCTACAAAGAGGCCGGCAGCAAAGGCTACGCCGGGCAGTTCTCCGCCAGCGAACGCTACGACGAGAAGATCGCCTGGCTGCGCCAATTGCTCGCCTGGAAAGATGACGCCGAGCACACCGTCGCGCACGAGGATTCCCCGTGGGAGCAACTCAAGCACACGGAGCTGGATGACCACATCTACGTGCTGACGCCGCAGGCCCGCGTGATCGCGTTGCCGCAAGGCGCGACGCCCGTCGACTTCGCTTATTACCTGCACAGTGATCTCGGCCACCGCTGCCGCGGCGCGCGCGTCGACGGCACGATGGTGCCGCTGAACACGCCGCTCAAGAACGGCCAGACGGTCGAGATCGTCACCGTCAAGCAGGGCGGGCCGTCGCGCGATTGGCTGAACACCGAGCTGCACTATCTTGTCAGCCCGCGCGCCCGTACGAAGGTGCGCGCCTGGTTCAACGCGATGGAGCTGGAAGAGACGCTCGCCCAGGGGCGCGCGCTCATCGACAAGACGCTGCAGCGCGAAGGCAAGACCGCCGTCAACCTGGAAGAGCTGGCCGCCAAGCTCGGCTACAAGACGCCGGACGATCTCTACGCTGTCGTCGCCAAGGACGAGCTGAGCCTGCGCCGTATCGAGGCGGTCTTGCGCTCGGATGGGGCGCCGCCGCCGGCACCCGTCGACGACGAAGCCGCCATCACCAAGAAAAGCCGCGCCACCAGCGTGGCCCGTGGCGCCAAGAGCGGCGTGTTGGTGGTGGGCGTCGATTCGCTCCTCACGCAGATGTCACGTTGCTGCAAGCCTGCGCCGCCGGACCCCATCGTCGGCTTTGTCACGCGTGGCCGCGGTGTCTCGATCCACCGTCAGAGTTGCGCAACGTTCCAGCAATTGGCCGCCCGCGCGCCGGGCCGTGTGATCCAGACGGAATGGGGCCAACGCAGCGATTCGGTCTATCCGATCGACATCCAGGTCGAAGCGCTGGACCGGCAGGGCTTGTTGCGCGACATCTCGGAAATCCTCTCGCGCGAGAAGATCAACGTGACCGGCGTGCGCACGCTGTCGAGCAAAGGCGTCGCGAAAATGCAGTTCACTGCGGAGGTGTCAGAAGCGACGCAACTGCAGCGCGCGCTGACTTTGATCGAAGAAGTGCAAGGGGTATTGACAGCCCGAAGGAAGTGACGGTATAGTCTTGTTCTTCGGCAGGCTCGTAGCTCAGCTGGTTAGAGCACCACCTTGACATGGTGGGGGTCGTTGGTTCGAGTCCAATCGAGCCTACCAACGCATTTAGCAGGACGCGTCGGGTAGGGTGTCCAAGCCGTCATCCTCGTAATTCCCGGGTTTGTCCCGTACAACTGAACACAGGGCGAAATATGATTCAGGCACCGCGAACTACAACCGCTTCGGAGCGACGGTAGTCAAGGTGCGTTTTTCGCCCTTTGCGGTCTGCCCAAGCGGTGGATAGCGCAAATGAAAACGCGGCCTTGGCCGCGTTTTTTTTCGTCCGCAGTTTCGTGTCACGCGTGGCGATCAAGCTGAAAGCGCTTCGAAGCATTCGATTCGACAACCTGCTGCGCTGAACTTGGCGCGGCGCACGACAGAATAACGACCGCTGTGCATCGTTGAAACCTGAGATGCGCAACGGTGACTCCACAGGAGCAAGCATGATCGCAATCACGTTGCCGGATGGTTCCCGGCGAGAGTTTCCCGGCCCGGTGACGGTCGCAGAAGTGGCGCAAAGCATCGGTGCGGGCCTTGCCAAGGCAGCCCTGGCCGGCCGCGTGGACGGCCAGATGGTCGACACGAGCTACACGATCGATCGCGATGCGAAGCTCGCCATCATCACCGACAAGGATGCCGACGGCGTCGACGTGATCCGTCACTCTACGGCCCACTTGCTGGCCTACGCCGTCAAGGAGCTGTATCCGGACGCGCAGGTCACCATCGGTCCGGTCATCGAGAACGGTTTCTACTACGACTTCGCCTACAAGCGCCCCTTCACGCCCGAAGACCTCGTTGCCATCGAAAAGAAGATGACCGAGCTGGCCAAGAAGGACGAGAAGGTCACGCGTGAAGTCTGGAATCGCGATGAGGCCGTCAAGCTGTTCGAAGGCATGGGCGAGAAATACAAGGCGGAGATCATTGCCTCCATCCCGCAGGATCAGGAGATCGGCCTGTACCGCGAAGGCAACTTCGTTGACCTATGCCGCGGTCCGCACGTGCCATCCACGGGCAAACTGAAAGTCTTCAAGCTGATGAAGGTGGCGGGCGCGTATTGGCGCGGCGACCACAACAACGAGATGCTCCAGCGCATCTACGGCACGGCCTGGGCCAAGAAGGAAGACCAGGAAGCCTATCTGCACATGCTGGAAGAGGCCGAAAAGCGTGACCACCGCAAGCTCGGTCGCGAACTCGACCTGTTCCACATCGACGAGTACTCGCCCGGCACGGTGTTCTGGCACCCCAAGGGCTGGACGCTGTGGCAGGAAGTCGAGCAATACATGCGCCGCGTCTATCGCGAGAATGGCTACCAGGAAGTGAAGGGGCCGCAGATTCTCGACAAGACGCTGTGGGAGAAGACCGGCCACTGGGACAAGTACCGCGAGAACATGTTCATCACGGAATCGGAAAAGCGCGAATACGCGCTCAAGCCGATGAACTGCCCCGGCCACATCCTCATCTACAAGCAAGGCATCAAGAGCTACCGCGATCTGCCGCTTCGCTTCGGTGAGTTCGGTGCGTGCCACCGTAACGAGCCGTCGGGCGGCCTGCACGGCATCATGCGCGTGCGCGGCTTCACGCAGGACGACGGCCACATCTTCTGCACGGAAGACATGATCCAGGCCGAGGTGACGGCGTTCACGACGTTGCTGCAGAAGGTCTACAAGGATTTCGGCTTTACCGAGATTCTCTACAAGCTGTCGACGCGTCCGGACAAGCGCATCGGCACGGAAGAAAGCTGGGACCGCGCCGAGGCTGCGTTGGCCGAGGGTTTGCGCGCGTCGGGTTGCGAGTTCGAGTACCTGCCGGGCGAGGGTGCGTTCTATGGTCCCAAGATCGAGTATGTGCTTAAGGACGCACTTGGGCGGCAGTGGCAGTGTGGCACGATGCAGGTCGACCCGAATCTGCCGGAGCGCCTTGACGCAGAGTTTGTCGGCGAAGATGGCGCGCGCCATCGTCCCATCATGCTGCACCGCGCCATTGTCGGCAGCCTCGAGCGCTTTATCGGTATCTTGATCGAGCAATATGCCGGAGCGCTGCCGACGTGGCTTTCGCCGGTGCAGGTTGCGGTGCTCAGCATCACCGATTCGCATGCCGAATACGCACAATCCGTTGCGCAATCCCTGCAAAAACAAGGATTTAGGGCGGTCGTTGATTTGCGGAATGAGAAGATTGGGTATAAAATCCGCGAGCATTCCGTGCAGAAGGTCCCATACCAGGTTGTGGTTGGCGACAAGGAGCGGGATGAAAATCAGGTGGCCGTGCGTGCCCGTGGCAACGTCGATCTAGGCTCCATGCCGTTGTCGGCGTTCGTTGAGCGACTGCAGAACGATCTCGCCAACAAGTCATGAGCTGGGCACGGCCTGTTTTTTTGATTCTTTGAGGACATCAACATCGCTACTGAGAAATCTCACCGCATCAACCGCGAGATCAGCGCACCGGAAATCCGGCTGACCGGGGTTGAGGGAGAAGCGCTCGGCATCGTCAAGCTGTTTGACGCACTGCGTCTGGCAGAAGAGAAAGACGTCGACTTGGTCGAGATCGCGCCGACTGCGCAGCCGCCCGTCTGCCGCCTGATGGACTATGGCAAGTTCAAGTATCAGGAGCAGAAGAAGGCTCACGAGGCCAAGTTGAAGCAGAAGGTTATCCAGGTGAAGGAAGTCAAATTCCGCCCGGCTACCGACGACAACGACTACGGCGTCAAGCTGCGAAACGCTACGCGCTTCCTAGAGGATGGTGACCGGGTGAAGGTTACCTTGCGTTTCCGAGGTCGCGAAATGGCGCACCAGGAGCTCGGTATGCGCGTGCTGGAGCGTATCAAGGCTGACCTGGAGGAATTCGGTCAGGTTGAGCAGATGCCGAAGATGGAAGGCCGCCAGGCAGTGATGATGTTGGCGCCCAAGAAGAAAAAGTAATGCAGCGGCGGCCGGGCGATTCCGGCTGCGCTGAGCAGGTTCCAGACGGAAACGTCGGAAGACGCGGCAGGTGTCAAAGCCTGCCGCGATACAACAAGTGAGCCCGGGTCTTGCAAGTGTCGGCGGCAGCCGTCCACCTGGCCTCATGTCAAAAACGGAGTTGTTCCATGCCGAAGATGAAGACGAAGAAAAGCGCTTCCAAGCGCTTTACTGCCCGTCCTGGTGGCACGATCAAACGTGGCCAAGCCTTCAAGCGTCACATCCTGACCAAGAAGACCACCAAGAACAAGCGTCACCTGCGCGGTACCGAGGGCGTCCATGAGACGAACCTGAAGTCCGTTCGCGCAATGATGCCGTACGCCTAACCCTAACTAACTACGAAAGGAGCATTTCATGCCTCGAGTAAAACGTGGGGTCACAGCGCGGGCCCGTCATAAGAAGGTTATCAGCGCAGCCAAGGGTTACCGCGGCCGCCGCAATAACGTCTATCGCATCGCCAAGCAGGCGGTCATGCGTGCTGGTCAGTACGCCTACCGCGATCGTCGCAACAAGAAGCGTGTGTTCCGCGCGCTCTGGATTGCACGTATCAACGCTGGCGCACGCGAGCATGGTCTGACCTACAGCAAGTTCATGAACGGCCTGAAGAAGGCGTCCATCGAGCTGGACCGCAAGGTGCTGTCGGACATGGCCATTCACGACAAGGTGGCTTTTGCTGCCATCGTGAACCAGGTGAAAGCCAACGTCGCCTGAATTGGATTGGCCGGGCAGGCTGCTGGAATTGCCCAGTGACTTTGCCGGCTGATCACCCTGACGGGGCTCTCACCGAGCCCCGTTTTTTATTCCGCGCATTTCGCGGACCCGAATCACCCGAATTTTTTCGCTCGCCTTCCCATGTCACTGGATCTGGATCAAGTCGTCGTCGATGCCCAAAACGCGTTTGCCTCCGTGGAGGACAACGCCTCGCTGGAAAACGAGAAAGCCCGCTTTCTCGGTAAGTCCGGCGTGCTGACCGACTTGCTCAAAGGCTTGGGCAAGCTCGATCCGGAGACACGCAAGTCCGAAGGCGCGCGCATCAACCAAGCCAAGAGCCGTGTTGAGGAGGCGCTGAACGCCCGCCGCCAGGCACTGGCCGATGCGCTGATGAACGCCCGCCTTGCAGCCGAGGCGATCGACGTAACGCTGCCGGGCCGGGATGTGGCCGAAGGCAGTCTGCACCCGGTGATGAACACCTGGGAGCGCGTCGCCAAGATTTTCGGCTCCATCGGTTTCGATGTGGCCGACGGCCCTGAAATCGAATCCGACTGGATGAACTTCACGGCGCTGAACAACCCGGACAACCACCCGGCGCGCTCGATGCAGGACACGTTCTACATCGACGGTCGCGACAGCGAAGACAAGCTCCTGCTGCTGCGCACGCACACCAGTCCGATGCAGGTGCGCTATGCCCGCATGCACGTTGAGAAGTACAAGCATCTCGACCGCATTCCGCCGATCAAGGTCATCGCTCCGGGACGCACGTACCGCGTTGACAGCGACGCCACGCACTCGCCGATGTTCCATCAGGTCGAAGGCCTCTGGATTGCGGACACCATCAGCTTTGCCGACCTGAAGGGCGTCTATACCGATTTCCTGCGCAACTTCTTCGAGCGCGACGACATCCAGGTGCGCTTCCGCCCGTCGTATTTCCCCTTCACCGAGCCGTCGGCCGAGATCGACATGGCATTCGGCAACGGTAAATGGCTGGAGATTTCCGGCTCCGGCCAGGTGCACCCGACCGTGGTGCGCAACATGGGCCTGGATCCCGAGCGCTACATCGGCTTCGCGTTCGGCTCCGGCCTGGAGCGCTTGACGATGCTGCGCTATGGCATCAACGACCTGCGCCTGTTCTTCGAGGGCGATGTGCGTTTCCTGCGCCAGTTCGCGTAAGCGCCGAGCGCTCGCACCGGTACTTCATCGCCCCGTTAATCGAATTCTCTTTCCTGTCGCGCCATGCAATTTCCGGAATCCTGGCTTCGCAGTTTCGTCAATCCGTCGATCACCACGGATGAGCTCTCCCATCGGCTGACGATGGCTGGCCTCGAGGTGGAAGAGGTCGACCCCGTCGCGCCGCCGTTCTCGCAGATCGTCGTTGGCCATGTGGTCGAGGTGAACAAACACCCGGACGCCGATCGCCTCAACGTGTGCAAGGTCGATGCGGGCACGGGCGAATTGCTGCAGATCGTCTGCGGTGCGCCGAACGTGTCGGTAGGCATCAAGGTGCCGTGCGCGCTGGTCGGCGCCGAGCTCCCGCCGGGCGAGGACGGCAAGCCGTTCAAGATCAAGATCGGCAAGCTGCGTGGCGTGGAGAGCTACGGCATGCTCTGTTCGGCGCGCGAGCTGAAGCTGTCGGAAGACCACGGCGGTCTGCTGATCCTGCCGGAAGACACGCCGGTGGGCGAGGACATCCGCAAGGTGCTCGATCTGGACGACCAGATCTTCGTCATCAAGCTCACGCCCAACAAGGCCGACTGCCTGTCGATCCATGGCGTGGCGCGTGAGGTGTCCGCGCTGACGGGCGCGCCCATCACGGTGCCGTCGATGGCGCCTGTGGCGGTGACACTGGCTGACAAGCTGCCGGTCAAGGTGGAAGCGCCGGACCTGTGCGGTCGTTTTTCGGGCCGCATCATCCGCGGCGTGAATGCGCACGCGAAGACGCCGGCTTGGATGGTGTCGCGCATTGAGCGCGCGGGCATGCGCAGCGTGTCGGCGCTGGTCGATATTTCGAATTACGTGATGCTGGAGCTGGGTCGTCCGTCGCACGTGTTCGACCTGGACAAGATCCACGGCGGCCTGACGGTGCGCTGGGGCAAGGCTGGCGAACAGCTGAAGCTGCTCAACGGCGACACCATCACTGTCGACGAAAAGGTCGGCGTGATTTCGGACGAGCAAGCCATTGAAAGCCTCGCCGGCATCATGGGCGGTGACAAGACGGCCGTCACGCTCGATACGCAGAACATCTACGTCGAAGCCGCATTCTGGTGGCCGGAAGCCATCCAGGGCCGCGCACGCCGCTACAACTTCTCGACCGATGCCGGCCATCGCTTCGAGCGCGGCGTTGACTATGCGACGACCGTAGAACACATCGAGCGCATCAGCGCGCTGATCCTCGAAATCTGCGGCGGCCAGGCCGGCCCGATCGACGATCAGATCGTCAACTTGCCCAAGCGCGAGCCGGTGCGCATGCGTGTTGCACGTGCGGCGCGTGTGCTTGGTATTCCGCTGTCGCACGATGTTGTGGCGGATGTGTTCAAGCGCCTGGGCCTGACGTTCAGCGTCGACGGCGATGTGTTCATCGTCGAGCCGCCGTCGTACCGCTTCGACCTGGAAATCGAGGAAGACCTGATCGAAGAGGTCGCCCGCATCTACGGTTTCGAGCAGATTCCGGCCAAGCCTCCCGTGGCTGAGAATGCCATGCGCGCGACCGACGAGGCGCGCCGCACGATGCATGACGTACGTCATGCCGTTGCCGCGCGCGATTACCACGAGGTCGTCAACTTCGCCTTTGTCGAGACCGAATGGGAAGCCGATTTTGCCGGCAACACCAACCCGATTCCGCTGCTGAATCCGATTGCCAGCCAGTACTCGGTGATGCGCAGCACGCTCATCGGCGGTTTGCTCGATAAGGTGCGCTACAACCTGAACCGCAAGGCTTCCCGCGTGCGCATGTTCGAAGTGGGGCGTGTGTTCCACCGCGATGCGAGCGTCGCCGACGGCGGTCTGTCGATCGCCGGCTACGCACAGCCGATGATGGCCGGCGGCATTGCGTATGGTCCGTCCAAGGAAGAGCAGTGGGGCGTGCAGACTCGTCCGGTCGATTTCTTCGATGTGAAGGGCGATGTCGAATCGCTGCTGTGGCCGCTGCAGGCGCGTTTCGAACGCGCTGAGCATCCTGCGCTGCATCCGGGCCGCTCGGCGCGCGTAGTGCTGAATGGCCGTGCCATCGGCTGGATCGGTGAACTGCATCCGCGTTGGCTGCAGAAGTACGATTTGCCGACTGCGCCGGTGGTGTGGGAGCTGGAGCTCGACGCAATCACGGCCGTCGGTTTGCCGAAGTACCACGAAGTCCCCCGCGTGCCTGCAGTGACGCGCGACATTGCGCTCGTCGTGCGCCAAGACGTGGCGGTGCAGGACCTTGTCGATACCTTCGAAAAGACGGCTGTTGGCACGCCTTGGCAGCGCTATCTGCAAGGCGTTGTGCTGTTCGATGAATTCCGTCCGAAGGCCGCCACGGCTGCCATTGGGGCGCAGGAGAAAAGCCTTGCCTTCAGAATTACGTTGCAAGATACTGACAGCACCCTTCAGGACGACATTGTCGAGGCCGCCACACAGCAACTGATTCGAGCGGCCGGCGATGCATTCGGCGCGCGCCTGCGCGCCTGACGTTTCAGACGTCCGCACTGCGCTAGAGACAGCTCGAACGAACCTCCGCATTCGGATCGAATACGCTAAGCGAATCCTATGAACGATCAACACGCGCCAGCGTTGGCGGCATCCTTGGGCGACTCGCTCGGTTCTTCTGCAGCAGCTCTGGGCGACGCACGTGACGTGCGCGCTCAGGACGTGCCGACGCTCACCAAGGCCGAGCTTGCCGAGATGCTGTTCGAGCAGGTGGGCCTGAACAAGCGTGAGTCGAAGGACATGGTCGAAGCGTTCTTCGACGTGATTCGCGAGGCGCTCGAGCAGGGTGACAGCGTCAAGCTGTCCGGCTTTGGCAACTTTCAGTTGCGCGACAAGCCGCAGCGCCCCGGCCGAAATCCGAAGACGGGCGAGATCATCCCCATCACCGCGCGTCGCGTCGTTACGTTCCACGCGAGCCAGAAACTCAAGGCGCTCGTGGAAGAACGCGTCGAGCCGCTGCCGGTCGACGTCGCTTAATTCTGCTGCGTGATTTCATTCAGCCGTCCGTTCAATCCGTCTCTTTCGCCAGCCCTGTAGTTCAGCCCTGTATGGCCGCCGATAAACACACGGAGCGGGTCAACCTGCCGCCGATTCCAGCCAAACGCTACTTCACCATTGGTGAGGTGAGCGACCTGTGCGCCGTCAAGCCGCACGTGCTGCGCTATTGGGAGCAGGAGTTCACACAGCTCAAGCCGGTCAAGCGACGCGGCAATCGGCGCTACTACCAGCATCATGAAGTGCTGCTGATCCGGCGTATTCGCGAGCTCCTGTACGAACAGGGTTTCACGATCAATGGCGCGCGGAATCGGTTGGATGAGTTGCGGCATGGCGCAAGTGCTGCGTCGCAAGTCGAAGCTGATGAGCAGCCGGAGATGGAAGTTGCGGCCCCGATGGCAACTGCCGTGACCGGTTCGGTGGATGTGCAGGGCTTGCGGCGCGCGCTGTCCGCTGTGTTGGAAGTCCTGCGTACCGACAAGCCGTAAGCTGATATCGCGCACAGGAAGCGCGCCGATGGAAACGAAAAAGCCCGCGTAACGTGATTTGTTACGCGGGCTTTTGTTTTGGTCGGGGCGAGAGGATTTGAACCTCCGACCACCTGCACCCCATGCAGGTACGCTACCAGGCTGCGCTACGCCCCGAAGCCTGAAAGTATAACAGAGGCGTGGTGACGATGACTAGTAGTTCGCTCGCGTTTCGGGGCGGCGCTGTGTGGTGGCGTCCGGCGCGCGAGCCCAGCTTCGCCGAAAGCGCTGCGACAACGCGCGCTCCTCGCAAGGCTAAGCGTTAGCGATGTCGGAGCATCAACCCGTCGCCCGCCGATACCGTGCCGGCGTCATCCCGAGTTGCTGCTTGAACGCCTTGCCGAACGCCGCCTCGGATTGATAGCCGACACGCGCGCCAATCTCGCCCGCGCTGAGCCGCGTATGAACCAACGCGTCGCAGGCGAGCGTCATGCGTACGCGCGTGAGAAAGTCCCACACCGTCATGTCGGCACGCGCCTTGAAGTGTCGCGCGTAGGTGGCGCGTGACATGGCCGCCAGATCGGCGAGTGTGTCGATGGTCCATGCGCGTTCAGGCGCGCTGAGCATCGCTTGTACGGAAGTGCCGAGGCGCGCGTCTGACAGCAGCGTCAACGTGCCGGGGCTCGCGTTTTCTCGCTGGCCATAGACGCGCAGTGCCATCGTCAGCAACGCCTGGCTCAGCGACGTGACGATCGCCAGCGCGCCAGGTGCGCGCGTTTCGGCTTCGTCGCGCATCAGCCCAATGAGCGCCTGCAGCGCGGGATACGACGCGCTGTCACTCAATGACACGTGCAGCGGATCGGGCAGCGTACGGACCAACAACGTGGTCGAGCCGTGCTCGTGGACAAAGCGGCCGCAAAGCAAGTCGACGTCAGCCGCGCCCCGACCGGTTTTGCGAAGCGGAAGCATCCCGTCGTGCGATGTGCGCGGTTTCCGGACGGGGACGTCGGCCGCACCGGGGTCGTGAATCGTGTGGGCCTCGCCGCGCGGGAACAGGATGAAATCGCCTTCGCGCAGCGCGAGCGTGCGGCCGCCAGTGTCGACGAGGCATCTGCCCGAAAGCACCAGATGGAACAGTACGGGGCCATTCGGCTCCGGATCGTGCGGGATCGAGAACGGACCTTGGAACAGACAGCGCAAATCGAGGCTGGCCTGCGGGCGTGTGAGCTGAATGAATTGACTGAGCGCGTCCATTGAGACGATTTCGACAGAAATTGCGTTGGTCAAGTATTCAACGGATCACGCATCCAGACAATACTCTTTCCAACGGCGCCGGCATCGGGTCAGCGCCACACCACCGGAGCACATCATGCTGAACTGGGTCGAGTATCGGAAGGAATTGCTGGGTCGCATTGGCGAGATCGGTCGGATCACGCCGGATACGGTCAAGGGCTACAAGACGCTGTCGGCGGCCACGACAGGCAGCCTGGACGCGAAGACCCGCGAACTGATCGCGCTGGCCGTGGCGGTGACCGCGCGCTGCGATGGCTGTATCACCGTGCACACGGCCGAGGCCATCAAGCATGGAGCGACGCATGAGGAGATTGCCGATGCGCTGAGCGTGGCGATCTCGCTCAATGCCGGGGCAGCCTTGGTGTACTCGGCCCGTGTGATGGACGCGGTGCAGGCCTACGAGACGGCCTGACCGCGCCACCTACCGTGCGATCCGCAGACGGCACGTTGCCTGTCGGGTCCCGCCTGGAGCGAGCAGATGCAGGCCTTCGCCGTGGTGGATCGCATTCGGCAGACCCATCCACGGTTCGACACAGTAGAAGTCCGACGTGGCGTTTTCCGTCCACGTGGTGATGGCGTGCCAGGGCACCGGCGCGCCGTCGACTTCGAAACGAATGCGGCGGCCGAGCGGTGCTTCCGGGTGCGGCGGAATGACCAGCGTTGCAGCGCCAGCGTCATCGAGCAGGTGATAGCGGTCTTGCAGCGCCGGGTCGTCGAGCTGATAGGTCCTGCGGCCTGGCTCGGGTCTGTCGAGACTGCCGTCGGGCAGCTGACGTGACAGCCGGGCCGGCGGCATCAAGAGTTCGGTCGCGCCGCGCAATGCATGCGGCAGCGCCAGGTAGAAATGATGACCCGCGTAGAACGGCATCGGCGCATGCGCGTCGCCTTCGTCCAGATGCTTGACCGAGAAGGTCGCCTCCAGCCCATCGTCAATCAGCCGGTACGTCACGCGAAACTCGAAGGCGAACGGATAGCCTTGACGCGTCTCGGGACTGTCGCGCAGCAGCAGGACGATGTGCGCGTCGCTCGCGTCTTCCACCTTGAACGGCATGTCGCGGGCGAAGCCGTGTTGCGGCAGGGCGTGAAGCTGCCCGCGCGCATCGCGCCAGCGACCGACTTCACCTTCGACGAAGTGCCGGCCGATGAAGGGAAACAGCAGCGGATTGCCGCCGCGGACCTTCGCTGGATTGGACCAATCGGCCGCCCCGGGCCAGAAGAGGATGTCTTCGCCACGATGGCGCCACCGCACCAGTCGGCCGCCGGATTCGGGCGAGAGCAGCAGCATGGAGCCATCAGCGTGAGGCTCGCCGATACGGATCAGTGTGCGGTCCTGGAAGCGGGCGGTGGGCAGGTCGTGCATGGGATCGGCGAGGTGACTTGTTGGCATGGGAATCGCGTACTAGATTGTCAATGCGTTTTGCCCTGAGGGAAACCATGTCCGTCAATTGCGTGCTGCCCGCACATACCGTTCCGCCACCCGACGAGCCTTCGCCGCCCGGAATTCCCCCCGACCTGCCTTCGCCCGATGAGCCGCCGCCGCCGGTCGAGCCGCCGGAGCTGTCGGGGAAGTAATCTACTGTTACCAATCGTCACAGCTTTGCGTGAAGCGGTTCGTAAGATAAGCGCCAGTTCTCGCGCGACTGCGCGTTTCCACAACGACAATACGAGCCCAATCATGTCGATTCTTCCGCGTCTGACCCTGTGCGCTGTACTGGCGGCCTCCGTGGCCGGCTGTGTCGTGGCACCGCCGCAGCCCACGCGTACCGTGGTGGTGCGTGAGCCGGTGCCGGTCGCGGTGCCTGCGCCCGTAGACCCGCGCGCGCTTCGATCAAGTGCAGGGCCGCCTCGCGGAGGAATTCCACCGTGTTGACGTTCGCCAATCGCAGGGCTACATCGACCCGTACCGCGCCGATGGTCTACGTGACCGACTGCGCCGCATCCGCCAGGAAGCCAACGACATGGCCAGCCAGCATCGCGGCGGCTTGTCCGGGGACGAGCAGCGCGCCCTGAACGACGAACTCGGCGCCGTGGCGCACGATATCGGCCGCTAAGCCGCTTTCCCGATCCCTTCATCCGCCGATGTTGCGCCGCAATATCGGCGAAATGCATTGTTGCGCCGCGTTGCGTGCGCGACCCGCGGAAGCTGATACGCTTGCGTTCCTCCTGAACGAGCAAGCCCGACGCCGCTGCTGCTTCCCGCAGCCGGTTCTGGCCTTGTGCCGTGCGAAAGATCATCCACTGCGACTGCGATTGTTTCTACGCTGCCATCGAAATGCGCGACGATCCGCGCCTCGTTGGCAAGCCGCTGGCCGTCGGTGGCCGGCCGGAGCGGCGCGGCGTGGTCGCGACTTGCAATTACGAAGCGCGCAAGTTCGGCATCCATTCGGCGATGCCCATGGCGCAGGCCGTCAAGCGCTGTCCGGACTTGCTGATCGTGCCGCCGTCCATGGAGAAGTACCGCCAGGTCGCGCGCCAGATCTTCGCCATTTATCACAGCTACACGCCGCTGGTGGAACCGCTCTCGCTGGACGAGGCGTATCTGGACGTGACCGACAGCCCGATGCTCGCGGGCAGCGGCACCCGCATCGCTGAAGACATCCGCCGCCGCGTGCGCGAAGAGATCGGCATTACTGTGTCGGCCGGCGTTGCGCCCAACAAGTTCATCGCCAAGATCGCCAGCGACTGGAACAAGCCCGATGGCCTGTTCGTCGTGCGGCCGGAGCAGATCGACGCGTTTGTTGCCGAACTGCCCGTCGACCGCCTGTTCGGCGTGGGCAAGGTGACGGCCGCCAAGCTGCGTCGCCTCGGGGCGGAAACGTGCGGCGACCTGCGCGCCTGGGGCACCGACCGCTTGCAGCAGCATTTCGGCGTGTTCGGTTTCCGGCTGCACGACCTTTGCCGGGGCATCGATCACCGGCAGGTGCAGCCCTCGCAGATTCGCAAGTCGGTCAGCGTGGAAGAAACCTACGCCACCGATCTGCGCACGCTCGAAGACTGCCAGCGTGAGTTGATCGTTCTCGTCGAGCAGCTTGCCGCCCGCGTCGAACGTGCTCGCGCCGGCAACATGATCCACAAGACCTACGTCAAGCTGCGTTTTGCCGACTTTCGCGGCACGACGGTGGAGTGCATCTCGCCGCAAGTGTCCTTGGCGGTGTTCTCCAAGTTGCTTGCGCAGGGGTTTGAGCGCCGCGGCATTCCCGTGCGGTTGCTCGGCGTGGGCGTGCGCCTGTATGAGTCGGACGCGCATGCGCGCCAGCAGCCGCTGTTTGCCGAAGACCCAGTCGCTACCGAGTGACGCCACCCCTTGGCGCGGCAATCGGTTGAGAATTGTCCTATTTTCCTGTCTGCATCCCGGCGATAGAAGGGCGGAATATCGCCTGCGGGTAAAATGCCCGCTTTTTTGCATAATCCGCCGCCGCGCACCACACGTGCGCGACAGTGCATGCCGTCACATTCGGCCGCACGCAGACAGGAGACGCAGTAATGAGTTTGTTTCGTACCAAGAACGTGGATCACATGATCCGCACGGGCCACGGTGACACCGGCCTGAAGAAAGTCCTCGGACCCCTCGACCTGACCTTCCTGGGTGTCGGCGCCATCATCGGAACCGGCATCTTCGTGCTGACCGGCACCGGCGCGCTGACGGCCGGGCCGGCGCTTACGCTGTCCTTCATCGTCGCAGCGCTCGCCTGCGGGTTTGCCGCGCTGTGCTACGCCGAATTCGCCTCGACCATTCCCGTGTCGGGCTCCATCTATACGTATGCCTACGCCACGATGGGCGAGCTGGTCGCCTGGATCATCGGCTGGGACCTGATGCTCGAATACGGCCTGGCCACATCCGCTGTTTCGGTGGGCTGGTCAGGCTATTTCCAGTCGCTGCTGTCAGGCTTCGGCGTGCATCTGCCGGTGGCGCTCACTGCCGCACCGGGCGCGATTCCGGGTGTGCAGACGCTGTTCAACCTGCCGGCGCTGGTGATCATGCTGCTGATCACGACGCTGCTGTCGTTCGGCATTCGCGAATCCGCGCGCGCCAACAACATCATGGTGGCGATCAAGGTGACGGTGGTGCTGCTGTTCATCGCCGTGGGTGTGCGCCATGTGCAGCCGGCCAACTGGCAGCCGTTCATGCCGTTCGGCATGGAAGGCGTGTTCGGCGCCGCCGCCATCGTGTTCTTCGCGTTCATCGGCTTCGATGCGGTGACGTCTGCGGCGGAAGAGGTGCGCAATCCCAAACGCGATTTGCCGATCGGCATCATCGGTTCGCTGGCGGTCTGCACGATTCTGTACGTGCTGGTGGCGGCCATCATGACGGGCATCGTGCCGTTCGCGAAGTTTGCGGGCGTCGACCACCCCGTGTCACTGGCGCTGCAAGTCGCCGGTGAAAGCTGGGTGGCGGGCTTTGTCGACCTGGGCGCCATCATCGGCATGACGACCGTGATCCTGGTGATGGCGTACGGCCAGACCCGCATCATCTTCGCCATGTCGCGCGACGGTCTGCTACCCAAGCGTCTGTCGCACATTCATCCGCGTTATGCGACCCCGTTCCTGAACACGTGGGTCGTCGGCATCGTCTTCGCGGTGATTGCCGCATTCGTGCCGCTGAACGTGCTGGCTGAACTGATCAACATCGGTACGCTGGCCGCGTTCTCGTTGATTGCCGTTGCCGTGCTGGTGCTGCGCCGTACGCGTCCGGACCTGCATCGCGGCTTCCGCTGTCCGGGCGTGCCGGTCGTGCCGCTGCTGGCCATCGGCATGTGTCTGTTCCTGATGAGCCACCTGCAGGCCGTCACGTGGGTAGCCTTTGTGGTGTGGGTCGCGATCGGCTTGCTGGTGTACTTCGGTTATGCGCGCCGCCGTTCGCTGCTGCACACGTCTGAACATGGCGCTGCGCCTGTTTCCGAGACGGTGCACTGATATCAGGAAGGCGCGTCCATTCCCTGACGACATGGCAGCCACGCGGCGCGACACGGTCGTTCAGGCCGCCGGCTGAGCGGATTTCTCTCAGCCGGCGCGCAACTATTACAACGCCGATGTATTGCGTGCAAGCACCACGCTTTTTTGGCGATGGCTCAAACGCATGCGGCGCTGACATCAACGTGTCGCGAACCCTGTGGTTGCATTAGCAGGCACACCGTGGCTGCGTGTCCGGCACGCGCCTTGCGTGTGGCGTTTGCTTTGCTCGGGCGGTCCAGCGCGCGACCCTGACAAAAAAGCATAGCTGCGACCAGGGGCGCGCGGAGCCTGATGCCGCCTGGGATGGCGGCTGCCAGACACCGTTCAACGGCTGCGATGCCGCATATGACGCTCGCACGTGCATCGCAAGCTGTGGTTAAAATGATCTTCGCAGCCAGACACATGTCTGACGAAACCTTGCCGGCCCCCCCGCAAAGTTTCCACGCAACAGCGTGTGCGTTGTTGTCCATTGCAATCGGAGGGCTTTGACGATGGAAATCAAGTTCGAAAAGAAAGAGGCGTACGACATCAACAACGAAGGCCTGCTGTTCGACGCGTTGGTCGACGGTGAAAAGGTGACTTGCGTGGCAACGCGTGAGGCGCTTTGGGAAGGCCTGGAAGGTGATCAGGTGTTGTCGCTTCAGGCAGCCTTCGAGGCTGGCCAAGAGAGAATCCAGGATGCCGCGCGCGTGCTGATTGCAGACGGCGTGCAGCGATCTCACGGATTGGATGATTTGCCGCAACCGGTCGTGGTCAAGCGCGCGCATATTGCCGTAGCCTGAGTCTGATCGATTGCCCCCGTAGACATCGGCCTGCCCGATGCCTCTGCATGGCGGACACATCGTCCGCCGCCTGAAAAGCCGGTCCGCGTGGCCGGCTTTTTCATTGCGCCGCAGTTTCCCGACTTGACATGACCGCAATCGGATCAGATGATTAACATGTTAATTATATGAAAAGGCGGGAGACACCATGCTGCGAGGCAGAGTGGTATTGCCGGAAGGTCAAGTCGTGGAGCGGGTGTTCGCATCCGCAGCACAGGCTGCGGGTTCTTGGCGTTGGTTGCCGCCGCTTGAAGGTACGGTCGTCGGCGCGTTGCTGAACTACCGGGGCGAACTGGGTGCGCTGGGCGACGCGCTATCTGCGCCGCCATACCAGGCACCGCCTAAGGCGCCCATCCTGTATCTCAAGCCGGCCAACACGCGCATTGGTCATAACCACGATGTTGTGCTGCCGGCAGACGTTGATGGCGTTTGGGTCGGTGCTTGCCTCGGCGTGGTGATCGGTCGTACTGCCGCGCGTGTGACTGCGCGGCATGCCGTAGATTTCATCGCCGGTTACACCATCGTCAATGACCTGACGGTGCCGCATGCGAGCTACTACCGACCGGCGATCCGCCACAAGTGCCGCGACGGTTTTTGCCCGATGGGGCCTTGGATGGTTGACCGCGACGATGTGCCCGATGCCGATGCACTCGATATCGCCGTGCGCATCAACGGAGAGATCAAGCAGCGCGCCAACACATCGACGCTGGTGCGGCCGATCGCGCAACTGCTTGCCGACGTGACGGCCTTCATGACGCTGGAAGCGGGCGACGTGCTGCTCGTCGGCATGCCCGAGAATCCGCCGCTGGCGCGGGCCGATGACCGCATCGATATCGACATCGCCCACATCGGCACGCTGACGACAGCCCTGGTTCGCCACGCGCAGGAGGCCTCGCAATGAAGCACGCGCGTATTGCCTATGACGGCGCCATCCATCGCGCCACGGCCATGCCGGGCGACGACACCCACCTGCGACTGGCCGACGGCCGCGTCCTGCATGAAACCGAGGTCGTCTGGTTGCCGCCGGTCGAGCCGCGCACCGTTTTCGCGCTGGGCCTGAACTACGCTGACCACGCCAAGGAACTAGCCTTCAAGGCGCCCGAGGAGCCGCTCGCGTTCCTGAAAGGGCCCAATACGCTGATCGGACATCGTGCCCACACCGTGCGCCCGGATGGCGTGACGTTCATGCACTACGAATGCGAGCTGGTCGTGGTGATTGGCAAGACCGCGCGCAATGTGCCGCGCGAACATGCCTACGAATTTGTAGCCGGCTATACGGTGGCCAACGATTACGCCATCCGCGATTACCTCGAGAACTACTACCGCCCGAACCTGCGTGTGAAAAGCCGCGATACGTGTACGCCCATCGGGCCATGGCTCGTTGACCGCGACGATGTGCCCGATCCGATGCGCCTCGCGCTGCGCACGACCGTCAACGGTCGTGTCACGCAAGAAGGCAGCACGCGCGACATGATCTTCGACATCCCTGCGTTGATCGCGTGGTTCTCCAGCTTCATGACGCTCAGCCCCGGCGACATGATCCTGACCGGCACGCCCGAGGGTTTGGCGGACACGCAACCCGGCGACGAAGTCATCACCGAAATTGAAGGCATCGGCAGGCTGGTGAGCACCATCGTTGCCGAAGAACCGAACAAGGAGCCCGCATGAGCCGCGTCAACATGGACCCTGTCAAGCATTGGATCGACGGTCGTCAAGTCGACAGCGTCGAGCGTTTCGTCACGACGAACCCGGCGACGGGCGAGGCCATCGCTGAGGTGGCGTCGGGCGGGGAAGCCGAGATCAACGCGGCGGTGGCGGCCGCCAAGGCGGCATTTCCCGCCTGGGCCAACACGCCGGCCAAGCAGCGTGCCAAGCTGATGCGCCGACTGGGCGAGCTGATCAAGCAGAACGTGCCGCACCTCGCAGCGCTGGAAACCATGGACACCGGCCTGCCCATCGCGCAGACGAGCAAGCAGCTCGTTCCGCGCGCTTCGGAGAACTTCCATTTCTTTGCCGAAGTGTGCACGCAAGTCAACGGCCGCACGTATCCGGTCGATGACCAGATGCTGAACTACACGCTGTATCAGCCGGTGGGCGTTTGCGCGTTGATCTCGCCGTGGAACGTGCCGTTCATGACGGCCACCTGGAAGGTCGCGCCGTGCCTGGCGCTGGGCAATACGGCCGTGCTCAAGATGTCGGAACTGTCACCGCTGACAGCGGATCAACTTGGCCGCCTGGCGCTGGAAGCCGGCATTCCGCCCGGCGTGCTGAACGTCGTGCAAGGCTATGGCGCGACGGCGGGCGACGCGCTGGTGCGCCATCCGGATGTGCGGGTGGTGTCGTTCACCGGCGGTACGACGACCGGCAAGCGCATCATGGAGCGCGCCGGCCTGAAGAAATTCTCGATGGAGCTGGGCGGCAAATCGCCGGTGCTTGTCTTCGACGATGCGGACTTGGATCGCGCGCTGGACGCGTCGCTGTTCACCATCTTCTCGATCAACGGCGAGCGCTGCACAGCCGGCTCGCGCATCTTCGTGCAAGAAAGCGTCTACGACGATTTCGTGCGCAAGTTTGCCGAGCGTGCCAAGCGGCTTGTTGTGGGCGATCCGGCAGATGAGAGAACCCATGTCGGCTCGATGATCACGCGCGCGCATTGGGAGAAGGTCACGGGCTACATCCGCCTGGGCGAACAGGAAGGCGCGAAGATTCTGGCCGGCGGCGCGGAAAAGCCCGCTGGCCTGCCCGGCCACCTGCAGAACGGCAACTTCGTCGCGCCGACGGTGCTGGCCAACGTCGACAACCGCATGCGGGTGGCGCAGGAAGAAATCTTTGGCCCCGTGGCTTGCCTGATCCCGTTCAAGGATGAGGCCGATGGCCTGAAACTCGCCAATGACGTGGAATACGGTCTGGCTTCGTACATCTGGACGCAGGATGTAGGCAAGGTGCACCGCGTGGCGCGCGGCATCGAAGCCGGCATGGTGTTCGTCAACAGCCAGAACGTGCGCGACCTGCGCCAGCCTTTTGGCGGTGTCAAAGCTTCCGGTACGGGGCGTGAGGGCGGCGAGTACAGTCTGGAGGTGTTTGCCGAAATCAAGAACGTCTGCATCTCGATGGGCAGCCACCATATTCCGCGCTGGGGCGTTTGACGCGCGGCCGGACACACCACAACAAGGGCGGAAGGAGACACCATGGGCAAGCTGGCCTTGGCCGCGAAGATCACGCACGTGCCGTCGATGTACCTGTCGGAGCTGCCGGGCAAGCACCATGGCTGCCGGGCGGCGGCCATTGAGGGCCACCGCATCATCGGGCAGCGTTGCCGCGATCTGGGCGTGGACACTATCGTCGTGTCCGACGTGCACTGGCTCGTCAACGCCGGCTACCACGTCAATTGCAACGCGCGCTTCGAAGGCGTCTACACGAGCAACGAGCTGCCGCATTTCATCAAGGACATGCGGTATGCCTATCCCGGCAATCCGGCGCTGGGCCGATTGATTGCAGAGACGGCAACGGCGCGCGGCGTGTTCACGCGTGCGCACGAAATCGATAGCCTCGAACTCGAATACGGCACGCTCGTACCGATGCGGTACATGAACGGCGACCAGCACTTCAAGGTCGTGTCGATTGCCGGGTGGTGCGCGTGGCACACACTGGATGAAAGCCGCCGCTTCGGTGCCGCGTTGCTCGAAGCCATCGAGGCGAGCGACAGCACGGTCGCGTTTCTCGCTAGCGGATCGCTCTCGCACCGCTTCAACGACAACGGCAGCCCCGAAGAATCCATTCACCAGATCAGCCGCGAGTTTTTCAGGCAGGTCGACCTGCGCGTGGTCGAGCTATGGAAGCAGGGCGACTGGAAGACCTTCTGCGCAATGCTGCCCGAGTACGCATCGCTGTGCGAAGGCGAGGGCGGCATGCACGACACGGCCATGCTGCTCGGTCTGCTTGGCTGGGATGCCTATGACAGGGGCGTCGAGGTCGTCACCGAATATTTCGCCAGCTCCGGCACGGGCCAGATCAACGCGATCTTCCCCTTGCCCGGGCGTGGTCCAGTTGGAGCCTGAGGAGATCGACATGCCGCATGTCATCGTCGAATACACCGACAATCTGGGCGACGACGCCCGCATTCCGGAATTGCTCCGCGCCATGAACGAGACGCTGATGGCGCAGAACGGCGTGTTTCCGACCGGCGGGATCCGATCGCGCGCCATCAAGCTGACCGACTACCGTGTGGCCGACGGCAAAGAGGACGACGCCTTCGTCCATGTCACGCTCAAGATCGCTGCGGGCCGTACGCCCGAGACCAAGAAAGCCGCCTGCGACGCACTGTTTGAGGCAATCAAGGCACATTTCGCCGAGGCCTTTGCGCGCCGCTATCTGGCACTGTCGATGGAGCTGACCGAGTTTGACGAGGGCGGCAGCTATAAACACAACAACATCCACGCGCGTTTTCGCAAGGCTTGACGCATGCTCGACACCACGACCATCCAGACCATCGCGCGCCGCCTGCATCAGGCCGAGATCGACCGCAGGCAGATCCGCCAGGTTTCGCTTGACCACCCCGACATCACGATCGAAGACGCCTACGCCATCCAGCGCGAATGGGTTGCGATGAAGCTGGCGGCGGGGCGGCGCCTGAAGGGCCACAAGATCGGCTTGACGTCGCGCGCGATGCAGCAGTCTTCGCAGATTGACGAGCCGGACTACGGAGCATTGCTCGACGACATGTTCTTTGCCGAGGGGAGCGAGATTCCTGCCGGCCGCTTCATCGTGCCGCGTGTGGAAGTCGAACTCGCCTTCGTGCTCGGTAAGCGGCTGGAGGGGCCGGACGTGACGCTGTTCGATGTGTACGACGCGGTGGACCACGTGATCCCCGCGCTGGAGATCATCGATGCGCGGTCTCAATCGATCGACCCGGACAGCGGGCGCCCGCGCAAGGTGTTCGACACGATTGCGGACAACGCCGCGAACGCCGGCGTCGTGATGGGCGGCCGTCCCATCCGCATGCGCGATGTGGACCTGCGCTGGGTGAGCGCCATCTTTTCCCGCAACGCCGTCATCGAAGAGACGGGCGTGGCAGCCGGCGTGCTGAACCACCCGGCCAACGGTGTCGTCTGGCTGGCCAACAAGCTGGCGCCGCACGGCGTTGCGCTGGAGCCCGGCCAGGTGATCCTTGGCGGATCGTTCACGCGGCCGGTGCCTGCCCGGCCCGGTGATACATTCCATTGCGACTACGGTCCGCTTGGCAGCATCGCGTGCCATTTCGTTTAACCGTCTACCCGTCTACCCGTCTCACGCTCAAAGGATGGCCTCGCCATGCAACTTCCGGTGAACAGCTTCAAGCGCGCGCTGGCCGAGCGCCGGCCGCAGATCGGCCTGTGGCTTGCAATGACGCATCCGTACCCGGCCGAGATTGTTGCCGGCGCCGGCTTCGACTGGCTGCTGATCGACAACGAGCACGCGCCGAATCAACTGCAATCGACGCTCGCGCAATTGCAGGCTGTTGCACCCTATGCGTCGCATCCCATCGTGCGGCCTGCCTGGAATGATCCGGTCGAGATCAAGCGCCTGCTGGATATCGGCGCGCAGACACTGCTGGTGCCGATGGTCCAGAACGCCGACGAGGCACGAGCCGCAGTTGAGGCGATGCGCTATCCCCCGAACGGTATTCGCGGCGTCGGGAGTGCGCTGGCTCGCGCATCGCGCTGGAACCGCGTGGACGATTACCTCCACCAGGCCGATGCGCAGATGTGCACGCTTGTCCAAGTCGAAACCGCGGAATCGCTTGAACATCTCGATGCGATTCTCGCCGTGCAAGGCGTAGACGGCGTATTCATTGGTCCTGGCGACCTGGCAGCCTCAATGGGGCACCTCGGCGCGCCGGGACATCCGGAAGTGCGCAACGCGATCGATGGCGCCATTCAACGCATCGTCGCATCCGGCAAGGCGGCGGGGATTCTGTCGGCGGATCAGGCGCAGGCGAAGCACTACCTGTCGCTCGGTGCGACCTTCGTTGCAGTAGGGACGGATGTCACGCTGCTGGCGCGCAGCGCCGAACAGCTGGCGCAGGCGTTCAGGGAAGAGGGCGCCGCCAAGCCGCACCCGGCCGGCAGTGTGTATTGAGGGGCGTTACTCGTCGCCGGTGAAGCGCCCCATCGGCGTGTGCGTTTCCATCACGTGGATCGATTCGTCGATGGCGGCGTAGAGCGCTTCCAGCCGCGCACGGCCCAACTGCGCCTCGATGCGCGCGTATTCGGCATCGACCTGCGGTTCCACGTCGGCCAGGAACTGGCGGCTCTTGGGCGTGAGCGAAATCACTTGCCGACGCTGATCCACCGACGACTTCGTGCGCACGATCATCTCGGATTGTTCCATCGCCGCCAGCATGCGCGTGAGGCTCGGGCTCAGGATCAGGCAGGCATCGGCGAGCTGGTTGGGCTCCATGTCGCCGGTATCGTTGAGCGTACGCAGCACGCGCCATTGCTGCTCGGTGATGCCGTGCTCGCGCAGGATCGGCCGAAAGCGTGCCATGAACGTCTCACGCGCGCGCA
This sequence comes from Ralstonia edaphi, assembly GCF_958350185.1. Classification (NCBI taxonomy): domain Bacteria; kingdom Pseudomonadati; phylum Pseudomonadota; class Betaproteobacteria; order Burkholderiales; family Burkholderiaceae; genus Ralstonia; species Ralstonia edaphi. The sequence goes on along the minus strand of NZ_CATWHI010000002.1, from coordinate 199,547 downwards.
GCAGCAAATGCGGCAGATTGCGGTGCTTGAAGGCGGAAGCCATGCGGGGCGCTCCTTATGCGCGGCGCAAGGCGGCGACGACGGGGGTGTGGTCCGAAGGCTGGTCCCACGTGCGTGGCACGCGGTCGATATGGCACGACTCGCACAGCTTGGCGAGCTCAGGCGACAGCATGATGTGGTCGATCCGCAGGCCGGCGTTGCGCTTGAAGCCGAACATGCGGTAGTCCCACCACGAGAACAGCTTGTCTTCCTGCTCGAACATGCGGAAGGCATCGACAAGCCCGGCGTTTTGCATCGCTCGAAACGCTGCCCGCTCTTCCGGCGACACGAGGTTCTGGCCTTCCCACTTTTTCGGATCGTGCACATCGCGGTCTTCAGGGGCGATGTTGAAATCGCCCAGCAGCATCAGGCGCGGGTTTGCTGCCAACTCGCTTGTCAGCCAGGCCTGCAGCGCCTCCAGCCAGCGCAGCTTGTAGACGAACTTGTCGGAATCGAGCGCCTGCCCGTTCGGAATGTAGGCGGAGATCACGCGGACCGGGCCACCGTCCACGTCATACGTCGCGGCTACGATGCGCTGCTGCTCGTCGTCAAAACCCGGGATGTTCTTCACCACATCGCGGCCTTCAGGCACCGACGCCTTGCGCGCGAGGATGGCAACACCGTTGTATGTCTTCTGACCTGTGAACAACGAGGCGTAGCCCGCGGCGTCCAGCTCGGCGAGCGGATAGCGGTCATCGGGCAGCTTGAGTTCCTGCAGGCAGAGCAGGTCGATGGGCGTGGCGTCGGCTTCGCGCTCGGCCAGCCATTGCAGCACGTGCGGTAGGCGCACCTTCAAAGAGTTAACGTTCCAGGTTGCGACACGCATGGGGGCTCGGTCCTTGCAAATGGCGACGGCGCACAATTTGGCGCCGTTCAGGGGTGCGATATTGTGCCATCAAGCGTTGCGGGCTCGAATGAAAACGCCGCTTCGGCACGGGGGCACGAAGCGGCGCTGTCACGCCTGGCCAAGCAGACCGTCAGGCGGTTTCCGCCACCATGCCGCCATGGCGCAGCAGCGCATCGATGCTCGGCGCGCGGCCGCGGAAGGCCGTGAACGATTCAATGGCCGGGCGGCTGCCACCAACTGCCAGCACCTCACGGCGATAGCGCGCGCCGGTTTCCGCATCGAGCACCGAGCCGCCCAGCTTGCTGGCTTCCTCAAACGCGGCATAGGCATCTGCCGACAGCACTTCGGCCCACTTGTAGCTGTAGTAGCCCGCCGCATAGCCACCGGCAAAGATGTGGCTGAACGTGTTCGGCCAGCGCGACAGCTCGGCCTGCGGCACGACGTGGAAACGATTGTTGATCTGGCGCGACAGCTCCAGCACCGATGTCGCGCCCTTCGGGTCGAAGTCGGTGTGCAGGTGCATGTCGAACGTCGAGAACACGATTTGGCGCAGCGTCGCCATGCCGTTCTGGAAGTTCTTCGCGGCCAGCATGCTGTCGTACAGCTTGCGTGGCAGAGGTTCGCCGGAATTCACGTGGCGCGTCATGCGCGAGAGCACTTCCCATTCCCAGCAGAAGTTCTCCATGAACTGCGACGGTAGCTCCACCGCATCCCATTCCACGCCGTTGATGCCAGACACGCCCAGCTCATCCACCTGCGTGAGCATGTGGTGCAAGCCGTGGCCAAACTCGTGGAAGAGGGTGATGACCTCGTCGTGGGTGAACAACGCTGGCTTGTTCCCGACAGGGCCCGAGAAGTTGCAGGTGAGGTAAGCCACCGGGGTTTGCACGCCCGCTTCGCCCAGCAGCTTGCGGCCACGTGCGTCGTCCATCCATGCACCGCCGCGCTTGCCTTCGCGCGCGTACAGGTCGATGTAGAACTGTGCAAGCAGCTCACCTTGGGCAGATTCAACGCGGAAGAAGCGTACGTCCGGGTGCCATACTTCAGCCGCCTCTGGCTGAATCTTCACTGAGAACAGCGTCTGCACGACATTGAACAGGCCCTCCAGCACGGCGGGTTCCGGGAAGTACTGCTTCACCTCCTGCTCGGAGAATGCGTAACGCGCCTCGCGCAGCTTTTCCGACGCATAGGCCATGTCCCACGGTTCGAGCTTGTCGATGCCGAGCGTGGTCTTGGCGAAGGCCTGCAGTTCTTCCCAATCCTTCTCGGCAAACGGACGGGCGCGGTCGGCCAGCTCACCCAGAAAGCGCAGCACGTCTTCGGGCGAGTCAGCCATCTTCGGCACGAGAGACACCTCGCCGAAATTGCGATAGCCCAGCATGTGCGCTTCTTCGGTGCGCAGCGTGAGCTGTTCGGCCATGTTGGCGGTGTTGTCCCACTCGGCCTTGCCGCCGCCGTACTGCGCGCCGAGTTCGGACGCGCGCGTGACGTTGGCTTCGTACAGCGTGCGACGCAGCGCGCGGTCGTCCGCGTATTGCAGCACCGGGAAGTACGACGGGAAGTGCAGCGAGAACTTCCAGCCGGTCGCTTCCGGATTGTCGCGGCGAGCCGCTTCCTGTGCCGCCTGCTTGGCGTCGTCGGGCAAGCCGGCCAGGCGGGCTTCGTCGTTGATGATGAGTGCGTAGGCGTTGGTGGCATCCAGGACGTGGTCGCTGAAAGCCTTGGTCAGTTGTGCCTGCTGTTCCTGAATGGCGGCAAAGCGCGGCTTTTGGTCTTCCGGCAGTTCAGCGCCGCCCAGGCGGAAGCCGCGCAGTTCATTTTCAAGCAGCTTCTTGCGTGCGGGCGACAGCGTGGCGTATTCGGCGCTGTCGGCAATTGCCTTGTACTTTTCGAACAGTTCCAGATCCTGACCCAGGCCCGACCAGAACTCGGTCACGCGCGGCAGATTGGCGGCATGCGCCTCGCGCAGTTCCGGCGTGTCGGCGACGGCGCTCAGATGGCTGACGATGCCCCAGGCGCGGCCCAACGGCTCGGTCGCATCTTCCAGTGCGGTGACGACGGTGTTCCAGCTGACAGGCGTGGCGGGGTCCTTGACCTGCCCCACCGCCGATGCGGCACGCTCAAGCAGTACGTCGACGGCCGGCGTGATGTGTTCGGGGCGGATGTCCGCAAAGCGCGGCAGACCAGAAAAATCGAGCAGCGGATTGTTGGCCGGGTTGGCAACCTTGGGCGAAATGTCGGTCATGGCGGGCTCGGTAGAGAAATTCGGGGGACAAAAAAAGCGTCCGATCCAACAGGTGGGGACGCTTTTTCCGTTTCCAACTGGATCAGGGTGAAGCTTACGCCGCCAGCGCGGCTCCTTCAGCAGCGCGCTCGGCGGCTTCCAGGGTGTTGATCAGCAGCATGGTGATCGTCATCGGGCCGACGCCACCCGGCACCGGCGTGATGTAGCCAGCAACTTCCTTGACGCCGGCAAAGTCGACGTCGCCGCACAGCTTGCCGGCATCGTCGCGGTTCATGCCGACGTCGATGACGACTGCGCCGGGCTTGACCATGTCGGCGGTGATGATGTTGCGGCGGCCCACGGCGGCCACGATGATGTCGGCCTCACGTGTGTGCGCGGCCAAGTCGCGCGTCTTGCTGTTGCAGATCGTGATGGTGGCGCCGGCTTGCAGCAGCAGCATCGCCATGGGCTTGCCGACGATGTTCGAAGCACCGACCACCACCGCATTGGCGCCCCGCACCGGGTAGTTGATCGATTCCAGCATCTTCATGCAGCCGTAAGGCGTACACGGGCGGAACAGCGGGGCGCCGGTCATCAGCGCGCCGGCATTGGCCACGTGGAAACCGTCGACGTCCTTTTCCGGCGCGATGGCTTCGAGCACCTTGTGGCTGTCGATGTGCTTGGGCAGCGGTAATTGGACCAGGATGCCGTGGATGCGCGGGTCGCGGTTCAGTGCGTCGATGCGGCCGAGCAAGTCGGCTTCGGACAGGTCAGCGGGGTAGCGGTCGAAGCTGGACAGGAAGCCGTTGTCTTCGCACGCCTTGATCTTGTTGCGCACGTAGACCTGGCTGGCCGGGTCTTCGCCGACGAGTATCACGGCGAGGCCGGGCTGGTGGCCGCGCGCGGTCAGGGCGGCGGCGCGTTGTGCGGCCTCGGCGCGGAGTTGTTTGGCAAGCGCGTTGCCGTCAATGAGTTGGGCGGTCATGGCTGGGCGGAGGAGGGAGAGGGCAAACCGCGATTATAAATCGCCGCCTCCCTTCCGGCCGCCCGGATGATCGCCTGGTTTTTCCTGCAGCCGAATCAGGCGTTGCGCGACAGGGCCAGGCGCAGCAGGTCTGCCACGGTGTTCACGTTGAGCTTTTCCATGATGTTGGCGCGGTGCGCTTCCACCGTCTTAATGGAAATGCCCAGATCGTCGGCGATCTGCTTGTTCAGGCGGCCTGCGACGATGCGCTCCAGGACTTGCTGCTCGCGCGTGGTCAGGCGGCCGAGCAGGTCCTTGGCGGCCTTTTGCTCGCGGGCGACCGAGTCTTCGCTGCGGGCCTTGCTGAGCATGCGCTCAACCAGCTCGCGCAGTTCGGATTCGTCGAACGGCTTTTCGATGAAGTCGACCGCGCCTTTCTTCATGGTCGACACTGCCATCGGCACGTCGCCGTGGCCCGTGACGAAGACGATCGGCATGCGGCTGTTTTCGGCCAGCAGGCGGTCTTGCAGCTCGGGGCCGCTCATGCCCTGCATGCGCACGTCGAGGATCAGGCAGCCGACGCCTTCGCCGCGCTTGTCGTCGACCAGGAATTCTTCGGCGCTGCGGTACGTGCGAACGGTGTAGCCGTTGCCTTCGAGCAGCCACGTCAACGAGTCACGCATGGCTTCATCGTCGTCGACGACGAACACGGTTTCGTTGCGCGGCGCAACTGCGGCGGGCGTTGTGCTCATGGAGGAGTCCTCGGTCTACGTTCTATGTTTTAAAAACGATCTACAGCGGATTCAGCGGCAGGATGATTTTAAACGTACAGCCGATGCCATCGGCGTTGTTTTCTACCCAGAGCCTGCCGAGGTGGGATTCTATGATGGAGCGGCAGATATTCAGCCCCATGCCCATGCCATCGGATTTTGTACTGAAGAATGGCTCGAACAGCCGCTCCTTGGTGCTGTCGTCCACGCCCGGGCCCTGGTCGATCACCTCGATCAGCACGGAATTTTCCGGGTCGTTGATCAGGTTGGCGTGCAGGCGCAGAACGCTGGCGGCGCGCAGGCGCGGGTGGGCGGCCATGGCTTCGGCGGCGTTCTTGAGCAGATTGACGAGCACCTGCTCGATCAGCACCGGATCGACATACAGATGCGGCAGGTCGCCCGGCAGGCGCGTCAGGATGGTGATGCCGCGCCGCGTGGCCTCCAGTTCGGCCAGGCCCACGGCGTCGGCGACGATGTCGCGCAGGTCGGATTCGCGCCGCTGCGGCTGGCTGCGTTTCACGAAGCCGCGAATGCGCTGGATGATGGTGCCGGCACGCACGGCCTGGGCGGAGGTCTTTTCCAGCACCGGGATCAGCTCTTCCGGCGTGCTCCGCCCCGACTTCAGGCGGCCGACCGCACCCATGCAGTAGTTGTTGATGGCGGCAAGCGGCTGGTTCAACTCGTGCGCCAGCGACGAGGCCATCTCGCCCATCGTCGTCAGACGGCTGGTGAACTGCAGGCGTTCTTCGTGCTGGCGCGTCATCTCTTCAGCGGCCTTGCGCACGGTGATGTCGGTGGCGATCTGCATCTGCGCGAGGTGACCGTCGACCCACTGGATGTAGCGGCGCCGCACTTCAAACCATTTCTGCATCGACGGCACGTAGATTTCACGCGCATCCGCCGCGTGCGGCGTCAGTTCGGAGGCCGGCAGGCCGGCGTAGGCGTCCACCAGGTCGAGCGCATCGCTGGACACGTCTTCGGTGTTGACGTCGTTGCCGGAGAGCTGCAGATGGCCGAACGCTTCCCAGCCGAAAAGCTGACGGTAATAGCGGTTGGCGAACAGCAACTCGGCCTTGTCGGTCGAGAGCACCGACACCGCCGCGTCCAGGCTTTCCAGCACCGTAGTGAAGCGGTCGTGCGCGGCGGCCAGGTCTTCACGGGCGCGCTTGGGCTCGGTGATGTCCGTGATGGAACTCATCCACCCTGTATGCCGGCCGCGTGCGTCGATCAGCGGCGAGACGTACATCCGTGCATAGAAACTCGTGCCGTCGCGGCGCATCATGCGCAGCTCCATGCCGTTGGCGGGGGCCTTGCCGCGCAGGGTCAGCTCGATGTGCTTCTGCATCTCGCCGATCTCGTTGGGCGGCCAATACGGGAACGGCGGCATGCGGCCGACCAGTTCGGCCTCCGTCCAGCCGATCATGCGGCAGAACGCCGGGTTCACGTAGGTGATGCGGCCGTTGAGGTCGAGCGAGCGCATGCCGATCACCATGGAGTTTTCCATGGCGCGCCGGAATGACGTTTCCGCCAGCAGCGCGCGCTGCGCTTCCGAGCGGCGGCTGGTGTGGCGCCAAACGCTCCAGAGGCTCCAGATCACGAAGCACGACAGGCCGGCCACCAGCCACATCAGCATGTTGTTGGGCAGGTTGGACGGTGCCGGATACGCCTCGGCCCGCAGCGACAGCGAATGTCCCGGCGGGTCGAGCAGCACTTCGTAGGATGCGGCAGCCTTGGGCACCGGCCGCAACGACGTGCTCGCGCGGACCACGTTGTTCTTGTCGACCAGCGAGAAGCGGTAGCGGTCGGTCAGCTCGCCCGGCAGCAGCTGCGTGAGGATGCCCGTGACCGAATACATGGCGCCCACCGTGCCGAGGAATTCGTTGTCCCGCACGATCGGGACTTCCATGAGCATGAAGCTCTCGCCGCGTTCGTTCTGGATGGGCCGTGAATAGACGGCGCGCTGCGTCTCCCGGGCCGCGTCGTAGGCGGATTGGATTTCAGGTTCGAGCGGATGGTCGCGCGTTTCGCGCACGCGCGCAGTGAATTCGGAGGTGGACGGGAACGCCCAGCGCGGGCGCCGCGTGGCATCCAGCCAGTTGATGAAGACCAGCTCCGGGTTCTCACGCAGGAGCTGGCGGGCGGCATCGCGATAGGCGCTCGGGTCGAGCTGTGCAGCTCCGATATCGCGCGCCAGGGCGGCAACTTGGTCCTGGTTGCTCTGCAGGGACAGGCGCACCTTCTGCTCGGCCCAGGCAGCATCGCGGTAAAGGGCGTCGCGCTGCTGCTGCACCTCGGTGGCGTGCAACTGGTACAGGATGAAAATCATCGCGCCGGCGAACAGGACGATCGCTACCAGCGGGATGAACATGAACCAGTTGGTCGTCCATAGCCGGGCCAGGCGCGTCAGCCACAGGCGGCGGGGCATGTTCGGCCGGACGACTTCGTCCGACGGCAGTTCGGATGCGTTCACGGAAATCGGCGCAGGCGCAGCAGGCGTTGGCGGCTCGGACTTGGCGGCCGGGTCCTGCGAAGCGTGGGAGGGGGCAAGCATGATGGGCGGACGAACGCCGGAATTCTGCGGAGGTAGAGGAGTGGACATCTGTGCAACTGCGCAAAACTTAGTGTAACGGCAATCAACTTGCAGGTCGCTTGGGGAAACCGCTTGGTGAGGTGTCTTGTTCGCTTAAAAAATGCTGCGCTGCAATGTCAAAAGTGATTTGTTTTGCGTTGCGGCAATATTCCGCATTATAAAAAACCATATCGCAATTTGAAAATTCCGCTTGTGCTGCGTTTGCGGGTGCCCATAGAATCAGCGCAAAAGTCGGGGTGGCCTCTTGCGTGCGTGCGAACGCGCGTGCCAGTGGGCGCCTCACAAGAGACGCAACTACCGTTACTGCTACCAAGGAGACCGCCATGTCGGCCGTACCAGAACAAGTCCTGGGTGCCACGAGCGCCAGCGACGTTGATCCCCAGGAAACCAAGGAGTGGCTGGAGGCGCTGCAAGGCGTCATCGGCGCGGAAGGCCCGCAACGCGCGGCGTTCCTCCTCGATAAGCAGATCGAGTACGCGCGCATCAACGGCGTGACGTCTCCGCTGCATGCAGAAACCCCCTATATCAATACGATCCCGGTCGAGAACCAGGAGCGCATTCCTGGCAACCAGGAAATCGAGCACCGCATCCGTTCGTACACGCGCTGGAATGCCATGGCGATGGTGCTGCGTGCGAACAAGGACACCAACGTCGGCGGCCATATCTCGTCGTTCGCTTCGGCGGCCACGCTGTATGACGTCGGCTACAACCATTTCTGGCACGCGCCGTCGGACAAGCACGGCGGCGATATGGTGTTCGTGCAGGGCCACTCGGCGCCGGGCGTTTACTCGCGCGCATTCCTGCTGGGCCGTCTGAGCGAAGAGCAACTCGACAGCTTCCGTCAGGAAGTCGACGGCAAGGGCATCTCGTCGTATCCGCACCCCTGGCTGATGCCGGATTTCTGGCAATTCCCGACCGTGTCGATGGGCTTGGGCCCGATCATGGCGATCTACCAGGCGCGCTTCACCAAGTACCTGGCCAGCCGCGGCCTGATCCAGAACTGGGAAAACCGCAAGGTCTGGGCGTTCCTGGGCGATGGTGAAACCGATGAGCCGGAATCGCTGGGCGCGATCGGCATGGCCGGCCGCGAAAAGCTGGACAACCTCGTCTTCGTGATCAACTGCAACCTGCAGCGCCTGGATGGTCCGGTGCGCGGCAACGGCAAGATCATTCAAGAGCTGGAATCGGAATTCCGCGGCGCCGGCTGGAACGTCATCAAGGTCATCTGGGGCAGCCGTTGGGATCAGCTGCTTGCCCGCGACACCAAGGGCCTGCTGATGAGCCGCATGATGGAATGCGTCGACGGCGAGTACCAGACCTTCAAGTCGAAGAGCGGCGCCTATGTGCGCGAGCACTTCTTCAACACGCCGGAACTCAAGGCCATGGTGGCCGACTGGTCCGACGACGACATCTGGGCGCTGAACCGCGGCGGCCATGATCCGCACAAGATCTACGCAGCGTTCAAGGCGGCAACGGACCACAAGGGCCAGCCGACCGTCATCCTCGCCAAGACCATCAAGGGCTACGGCATGGGCGAAGCCGGTGAAGCGATGAACATCGCCCACCAGCAGAAGAAGATGCCGGTGGATGCCATCCGCAAGCTGCGCGATCGCTTCAATATTCCGGTCGCCGACGACCAGCTCGAGCACGTTCCGTACGTCAAGTTCGAAGAGGGCTCGAAGGAACTCGAATACATGCGCAAGGCGCGCATGGACCTCGGCGGCTACCTGCCGGCCCGTCGCCAGAAGGCCGACCCGCTGCAAGTTCCGGCGCTGTCTGCGTTCGACGCGTTGCTCAAGGCCACCGGTGAAGGCCGCGAGGTGTCCACGACGATGGCCTTCGTGCGCATTCTGAACATCCTGCTGAAGGACAAGAACATCGGTAAGCACGTTGTACCCATCGTGCCGGATGAGTCGCGCACGTTCGGCATGGAAGGTCTGTTCCGCCAGGTCGGCATCTGGAACCAGGAAGGCCAGAAGTACGTGCCGCAGGATCACGACCAGCTGATGTTCTACAAGGAATCGCAGACGGGTCAGGTGCTGCAGGAAGGCATCAACGAAGCCGGCGCCATGTGCGACTGGATCGCGGCCGCCACGTCGTATTCGACGCATGGCGTGGCGATGATCCCGTTCTACATCTACTACTCGATGTTCGGCATCCAGCGTATCGGCGACCTCTGCTGGGCCGCCGGCGACATGCGCTCGCGCGGCTTCCTGCTGGGCGGCACCGCTGGCCGGACCACGCTGAACGGCGAAGGCCTGCAGCACGAAGATGGTCACTCGCACGTGTACCACGCTGCCATCCCGAACTGCATCTCGTATGACCCGACCTTCCAGTACGAACTGGCGGTGATCATGCAAGACGGCCTGCGTCGCATGTATGTCGAGCAGGAAGACGTCTACTACTACCTGACGGTGATGAACGAGAACTACGAGCACCCGGAAATGCCGGCGGGTGTCGAGGCCGACATCATCAAGGGGATGTACCAGTTCAAGAAGGGCGTCGAAAACAGCAACGCACCGCGCGTGCAACTGCTGGGTTCGGGCACGATCTTCCGTGAAGTGATCGCCGCCGCCGATCTGTTGAAGAAGGACTGGGGCGTGGAGTCGGACCTGTGGGGCTGCCCGAGCTTTACCGAGCTGGCCCGTGAAGGCAACGCTACCGCACGCTGGAACCTGCTCAACCCGACCGAGCCGCAACGCGAGTCGCACGTCGAGAAGCTGCTCAAGAACGCACGCGGCCCGGTCATCGCATCGACCGACTACGTTCGTACGTTCGCCGAACAGATCCGCGCCTTCGTGCCGCGTCGCTACGTGGTGCTGGGCACCGACGGTTTCGGCCGCTCGGATACCCGCGAGAAGCTGCGTCACTTCTTCGAGGTGGATCGCTACTGGGTGACGGTCGCGTCGCTCAAGGCGCTCGCCGACGAAGGCGTGCTGCCGCGCGAAAAGGTGGCCGAGGCACTGAAGAAGTACAACCTCGATCCGAACAAGCCCAACCCGATGACCGTATAACGGAGCCGCCGGGCGCGCGGGTTGCGTCCCGGCCGGGCACCGCCCCGACAGACTTCCCGCAACGTGCATTTGCCTGCACGATGCGGTAGCCTGCGGGGCAACGCGTGTCCACGGCCGGATGCTCTCGCCGCCAGACCCTCTGGAGACAGAAGAATGAGTCAAGTCGTAGAAATCAAGGTGCCGGACATCGGCGACTACAAAGACGTCCCGGTGATCGAAGTGCTGGTCAAGGCGGGCGATACCGTCAACGCCGAAGATTCGCTGGTCACGCTGGAGTCGGACAAGGCGACCATGGACGTGCCTTCGCCCAAGAGCGGCGTCGTCAAGGAAGTGAAGATCAAGGTGGGTGACACCGTGTCGGAAGGCTCGCTGGTGCTGCTGCTCGAAGAGCAGGGCGCTGCCGCTGCACCGGCCCCGGCACCCCAAGCTGCGCCCGCACCGACTCCGGCCGCTGCTGCACCGGCACCCGCACCGGCCGCGCAAGCCCCGACCCCTGCTCCGGCTGCCGCTGGTGGCGGCACGATCGAAGTGAAGGTGCCGGACATCGGCGACTACACCGACGTGCCGGTCATCGAGATCAGCGTGAAGGTGGGCGACAAGGTGGAAGCCGAGCAGTCGCTGATCACGCTCGAGTCGGACAAGGCCACGATGGATGTGCCGTCGCCGGCCGCCGGTACCGTCAAGGACATCCGCGTGAAGGTGGGCGATGCCGTGTCGCAAGGCACGCTGATCGTCGTGCTGGAGGGAGCTGGCGGTGCTGCCGCTGCACCGGCCCCTGCGCAAGCCCCGGCCCCGGCCCCGGCTGCCGCTGCACCGAGCCCGGCCCCTGCGGCCGCCCCCGCGGCTGCGCCGGCCGCAGCGCCTGCTACGTACACCGCGGATACCGTGGGTACGGTGGGCAAGGCTGCCCACGCCAGCCCCTCCGTGCGCAAGTACGCGCGTGAGCTTGGCGTCAACGTGAACCTCGTCGGCGGTACGGGCCCGAAAAACCGCATCACGCAGGAAGACGTGCAGCGCTACGTCAAGGGCGTGATGAGCGGCCAAGCTGCTGCGCCGGGCAAGGCTGCCGCTGGTGCGCCGGCCGGTGGCGGCGAGCTGAATCTGCTGCCATGGCCGAAGGTCGACTTCACCAAGTTCGGTCCGGTTGATCCGAAGCCGCTGTCGCGCATCAAGAAGATTTCCGGTGCGAACCTGCACCGCAACTGGGTCATGATCCCGCACGTCACCAACAACGACGAAGCGGACATCACCGAGCTGGAAGCCTTCCGCGTGCAGATGAACAAGGACCACGAAAAGGCCGGCGTGAAGTTCACGATGCTGGCGTTCGTGATCAAGGCTGTCGTGGGCGCGCTGAAGAAATTCCCGACGTTCAACGCGAGCCTGGACGGCGACAACCTGGTCTTCAAGCAGTACTTCCACATCGGCTTTGCGGCCGATACGCCGAATGGGCTGGTGGTGCCGGTGATTCGCGATGCGGACAAGAAGGGCCTGATCGACATCGCGAAGGAAATGGCCGACCTGTCGAAGGCGGCGCGCGAAGGCAAGCTCAAGCCGGACCAGATGCAGGGCGGCTGCTTCTCGATCTCGTCGTTGGGCGGCATTGGAGGCACGCATTTCACGCCGATCATCAACGCGCCGGAAGTGGCTATCCTGGGTCTGTCGCGCGGCTATCAAAAGCCTGTTTGGGACGGCAAGCAGTTCGTGCCGCGCCTGACGCTGCCGCTGTCGCTGTCGTACGATCACCGCGTGATCGACGGCGCGGAGGCTGCGCGCTTCAACGCGTATCTGGCCAGCGTGCTGGCGGACTTCCGCCGCGTCAGCCTGTAAGCCCACGCGGGCGCGGCACGCATCTGGCTTCGGGCCTGTGCGTGCCGGCCCGGTTGGGTTTGCAGCGGTCGGCGGACTGGTCAGTGGACTGATGGCGAGGACGACATGACGACGTGCGTGGTGGTCAAGAAAGACGGCGAAGTGGCAATTGCGGCCGACTCGCTGGTGACGTTCGGCGATACGCGCCTGGCGCGGGGTTATGAGCAGAACCAGAAGATCTTCCAGGTGGGCGATTCGCTGATCGCGCTGGCGGGCACGACGGCCCACTTCCCGGTCATGCGCAGTCTGCTGACGGGGCTGGCAGATGAGTGCCGCCTCGGTACGCGCGACGACGTCTTCCGGACCTTCCTCAAGGTGCATGAAAAGCTCAAGGACGAGTATTTCGTCAACACCAAGGAAGACGACGACGACCCTTACGAGTCGTCGCAGATCACCTGCCTGATCGCCAACGCTACCGGCATCTACGGCGTCTATTCGTACCGCGAGGTGTTTTCGTTCGACCGCTTCTGGGGCATCGGCTCGGGGCGCAATTTTGCGCTGGGGGCCATGTCGGCAGTGTTCGACATGCCCGGCAAGTCGGCGGCGGACGTTGCCCAGGTGGGCGTATCCGCAGGCGTGGAGTTCGACAAGAGTTCGGGCGGCCCGATCGAAGTGCACACAGTACGTCTGCAGGATTGAAAAGCGTCAGCGGGCCCGGGCGATGCCGGGTGCCGACGACAAGAACAAGGAGTCAGGAATGAGCGTGGTGGAAATCAAGGTGCCGGACATCGGCGACTACAAGGACGTGGACGTCATTGAAGTGATGGTGAAGGCGGGCGATGCCGTCACCGTCGATCAGGCGCTGATCACGCTGGAAACCGACAAGGCCACCATGGACGTGCCGTCGGATGTGGCCGGCAAGATTGTCGAAGTCAAGATCAAGGTGGGCGACAAGGTCAGCCAAGGCACGGTGATCGCCACGGCGGAAGCCGGTGCGGCGGCAGCTCCGGCGCCTGCTCAGGCACCCGCTCCGGCCGCCACGCCCGCTGCAGCACCGGCCGCATCGGCCCCCGCTCCGCAAGCGGCCAAGCATGCCGGCGGCGCCGACATCGAATGCGAAATGCTCGTCCTCGGCTCCGGCCCGGGCGGCTATTCGGCCGCCTTCCGCAGCGCCGATCTCGGCATGAACACTGTGCTGGTGGAGCGTTTCTCCACCCTGGGCGGCGTTTGCCTGAACGTGGGTTGTATCCCGTCGAAGGCGCTGCTGCACACGGCGGCCGTCATGGACGAAGTGAAGGCGATGGCCGCACACGGCATTGTCTACAGCGAGCCCACGGTTGATATCAACCAGCTGCGCAAGCACAAGGAATCCGTCATCGGCAAGCTGACCGGCGGTCTGGCCGGCATGGCCAAGGCACGCAAGGTGCAGGTCGTGCGTGGTGTCGGCACGTTCCTGGACCCGAACCACCTCGAAGTGCAGCTGACGGACGGCGCCGGCAAGGCAACGACGGGCGAGAAGAAGGTCATCCGTTTTGCCAAGGCGATCATCGCTGCAGGTAGCGAGGCCGTGAAGCTGCCGTTCATTCCGGAAGATCCGCGCATCGTCGATTCGACCGGCGCGCTGGAGCTGCGCGAAGTGCCGGCCAAGATGCTGGTCATCGGCGGCGGCATTATCGGCCTGGAAATGGCGACGGTGTACAGCACGTTGGGCGCCCGCATCGACGTGGTGGAAATGCTGGATGGCCTGATGCAGGGCGCTGACCGCGACCTCGTCAAGGTGTGGGACAAGATGAACAAGAGCCGCTTCGACAAGGTCATGCTCAAGACCAAGACGGTCGGGGTCGAAGCCAAGCCGGACGGCATCTACGTCAAGTTCGAGGGCGAAGCCGCACCGGCCGAGCCGCAACGCTATGACATGGTGCTGGTCGCCGTGGGCCGCGCGCCGAACGGCAAGCGCATCGGCGCGGAAAAGGCGGGCGTGGCCGTGACCGACCGTGGCTTCATCGACGTGGACAAGCAGCAGCGCACGAATGTGCCGCACATCTTCGCGATCGGCGACATCGTTGGGCAGCCGATGCTGGCACACAAGGCCGTCCATGAGGGCCACGTGGCAGCCGAAGCCGCGCACGGCGAGAAGGCGTATTTCGATGCCAAGCAGATTCCGTCGGTCGCCTATACCGATCCGGAGGTGGCTTGGGCAGGGCTGACCGAAGAGCAGTGCAAGGCGCAGGGCATCAAGTACGGCAAGGGCGTGTTCCCCTGGGCGGCTTCGGGCCGGGCCATCGCCAACGGCCGCGACGAGGGTTTCACCAAGCTGATCTTCGACGAGGAAACCCACCGCATCATCGGTGGTGGCATCGTTGGCACGCATGCGGGTGACCTCATCGGCGAGGTTTGCCTAGCCATCGAGATGGGCGCGGACGCCGTGGATATTGGCAAGACCATCCACCCGCACCCAACGCTGGGTGAGTCGGTGGGGATGGCTGCAGAAATCTACGAAGGCGTTTGCACGGATGTGCCGCCAGCTCGCAAGCGTTGATCTGCAATTAACCGTCAGGTTCTAGAGGCCACTCCAAGGTTTTGTTGGCAGGAAAAAGGGCCGCTCGATTGGGCGGCCTTTTTTTTGTGGCGGCGGTCAGCGCAGAGGCAAGTCAATGCCGGGGCCCGGCCGGGCGCCGATGTCGGCGTAGCAGGCGCAGCGCCGCGCTCAGGCGGCGCCACAACTGTCGCATCAACCCATGCCGCCGGGCGCGCCACTCGGCAATTCGCACCTGAAGGGCTTGCCAAGTCGGTGTCGCCTGCAGGGCAGCGACCATGCGCCGCTTCCAAGCGAGGAACGCGGCTTCCCACCGGGCATACCAGGCGATCGTGTGCAACTGTGGTCGCACGGCGGAATAGATGCGCACGCCCAGGCCCGTGCTGATGATTTTCGCTGCAACCAAAACAAACGTCCCTGCAATGACATGGCCCCGGGCCAGCACGTAGACAGCAGCCAGCTTGAACGGCAGCAACGCCAACATTGGCAGGGCAAACGCACAGAGGGCTTCGATGGGCTCCAACTCGGCCAATTTTCGCTCCGCCGCTCGGACCCAGGGATGCGCTGCTAGCCGGGCGGTTGCCCGCTGCATGACGTTCCAGATCCACTCTTCTAACAGCAGGATGAGCGCCGCCGCGACGATCAAACTGCGCTTGGCCAGGGATTCGCGAGACATTGGGAGTGAAGAGGGGGCGGGGAACCGCAATACAGAATGGAGCGTCTGCTGCCCACAAAAGTTCGCAATTTGAAGGGCGAGACGTTTCCAGCGCACACAAAAAACCCGGCCGGAGCCGGGCTAAAGGTACCCACTGATCACCACTGAGGACAGGTTTCGGTAGCGGGACCGAGGAGACAATCTAACGAACACGGTGGGATGGACCGGTGCGCGTGCATTTCGGTTCCGCGCAAATGCACGCAAACGACGTGTTTGGAGGATGGGTTCGACCGCCAAAACAAAACGGGCCTCCCGAAGGAGGCCCGCTTCAACAACCAGACGACTAAAGCAGCTTAGCGCTTAGGCAGCGGTCGTTGCCGACTTCTTGCCGGTGGCAGCGCGCGCTTGGGCCGAAGCCTGAGCGGTTGCCTTGCTGGCAGCGTTGGCCGCAGCGTGGAAGTTGCTTTCAGCCAGTTCCACAGCTTGCTTGGTGGCCTTCTGCACCGAGTCGTAGGCATTGTTGGCGGCCGACAGGGCCGACTTCACCAGGGCAACAGCCGATTCCGAACCAGCCGGAGCGTTCTTCGACACGTTGTCGACCAGCGCTTGCAGCTTGCGGCTGTTTTCAGCGATTTGCACTTCTGCAGCCTTGCTGAATTCGGTTTGCGTGTCCGAAGCGATTTCGTACAGGTGGCGGCTGTAAGCCAGAACCTTTTCGGCCAGCGGCTGCACAGCGGCGGTTTGCACCGACAGCAGCTCTTGGGCGTCCTTGGCGGTCAGTGCCTTCTTGGCGTGTTCGACGTTCTCGGCCAGGGTGGCCTTGACGACTTGCAGGTTCAGTTCGACCAGCTTTTCGACGCCTTCAAATGCCTTGTTGGTCAGGCCGAAGAACGTTTCCAGGTTGGCCTTGTGCGCCGCAGCGATCTGTTCCTGAGTCAGCATGTTGTCTCTCCAAATACAAAGGTGGGTCGGGGAATCAAAATAAAAATTTAGATCGCCCAGATGTACAAAGCATGACGGTCAGCGTCGGGCCTTCCAGGCGACATCGCGATGAATTGGGGATGGTGCATCGCAACAATTTCATTGTTGTTGAATGTCAAACCAGTGTCAAGCGTCCTTTGTGCATCGCACAAAAATCAGAATTCGTTGATTTTTCGTGCACAGGAATTGCGCGACCAACCGTTTGGCGTAATTTTTTGTGGCAGGAAAATGCGCGTCCGTGGTGCAGGTGAAATGCATTTGACCACTTCGGGCCGCAAATCCGTCTCAAAAAACACACGAGTGCAGCCTAGGTTAGGATGCGCCCGAGTGCCATTTTTGTTGCGTTGCGATTTGTTATCCACATGCGGGCGTTCTACACCGACCATTTTGTCTTGCCGCTGCCGCCGGGCCATCGGTTCCCGATGCGCAAGTACAGCGACCTGCGCGCGCGAGTGTTGGCCGATGTGCCGGGGCTGTCCATGCACGAGGCGCCGCGTGCCGATGACGCCGCATTGCTGCTTGCGCACACGTCTGAATATGTTGAGGCGGTGAGCGCTGGTTTGCTGGACGCGGCGCGCCAGCGCGAAATCGGCTTTCCCTGGTCGCCCGAAATGGTCGAGCGCAGCCGCCGGTCGGCGGGCGCCACCCTGGCCGCGTGCGAGGCTGCCCTGGCCGATGGCATTGCTGTCAATCTGGCAGGCGGCACGCACCACGCCTATGCGGATAAGGGCGGCGGTTTCTGTGTGTTCAACGACGCGGCTATCGCTTCACGCTGGATTCAGCGCCAAGCGGGCAGGACGCCCGCGGATTTTCCGGTCGCCATCGTCGACCTCGACGTTCATCAAGGCAACGGCACGGCGTCGATCCTGCGCGATGACGCCACCGTTTTCACTTTGTCGCTGCATGGCGAGAAAAACTACCCGTTCCGCAAGGAGGCGTCGGACCTGGACGTTGGCCTGCACGATGGCTGCGGCGACGAAGACTATCTTCAGGCGCTGAGCGGCGCCCTCGACATCCTCGCCGGCCGCTTCAAGCCGCAGCTGATCATCTTCCTGGCCGGCGCGGATCCGCACGAGGGCGATCGGCTCGGCCGGCTCAAACTGACGCTGCAGGGCCTGGCCCGGCGCGACCAGGAAGTCTTCGATTTCGCGTATCAGCGGCGCATACCGGTTGCCGTTACCATGGCGGGCGGCTACGGCAACAATATCGACGATACCGTGGCCGTCCACGCGCAGACCATCGCGCTGGCTGCCCGCCACGCGCAGCGCTGGGCAGCACGCGACGAGGCCGCTGGCGCATCGACCTCTCTTCCGCTTTCCGCATGACCCAAGTGTCTTCTGTCGCGCCGAACTCCGCGCGCGATTCCCTGTTTGTCGTCGCCATGCCGTGGCTGTTCGTGCTGATCTGGAGCACGGGCTTTATCGTGGCCAAGTACGGGATGCCGTACGCGGAGCCCATGACCTTCCTGTTTTTCCGCTTCGTGGGCGTGCTGGTGTGCCTGCTGCCGCTGGTCTGGCTGGCGCGTGTGCCGCTGCCACGGCGCGCCGGCAAGGGCGACACCGACTGGGCGGCCGTCGGCCACATCGCGGTGGCCGGTTTGCTGATGCAGTGGGGCTATCTGGCGGGCGTCTGGGCAGCGGTCAAGCTGGGCATGCCGGCTGGGATGACGGCGCTGATCGTCGGCATGCAGCCGATTTTGACCGCCCTGTATGTATCCATGCGCGGCGAGCGCGTGTCGAATCGCCAATGGCTGGGATTGCTCTGCGGCATCGCGGGCGTGGGGCTGGTGGTGGCGAACAAGCTGCACCTGGCAGGCGTGGGCGTGACGACGCTTGCGCTGTGCGTGGGCGCGCTGCTGTCGATGACTGTCGGCACGCTCTATCAGAAGCGCCATTGCCCGGTGTTCGACCTGCGGATGGGCGCGTGCATCCAGTTCGGCGCCTCGGCGCTGCTGTGTCTGCCGTTCATGTTCCTGTTTGAGACGCGCGAGGTGCATTGGACGCTGCCGATGATCGGTTCGCTGGTGTGGTCGGTGCTGGCGCTGTCGATCGGCGCGATCTCGCTGCTGTTTGTGCTGATCCGCAAGGGCGCGGCCACCAAGGTGACGTCGCTCTTGTACCTGACGCCACCCACGACCGCCGTGATGGCCTGGGCGTTGTTCGGCGAGCGTTTTCCGCCGCTCGCGGCGCTGGGCATGGTGATCGCCGCATCCGGTGTGGCGCTCGTCATCCGCAAGTGACCGAGGGCGAGGGGCTGGCGTATCCTGATCACTTTCCACTGCCACCTGCCTGCCGCCCATGAGCACGCCCCGTCAGACGCGCGACGACTACCGCCACTTCCACACCATCACCACGCGCTGGATGGACAACGACGTCTACGGCCACGTCAACAACGTCGTCTATTACAGCTACTTCGATACCGTGGTGAACGCCTACCTGATCGAGCAGGGCGTGCTGGACCCCGAGCACAGCGACACCATCGGCCTCGTCATCGAGACGCAATGCAATTACTTCGCGCCCCTGTCGTTTCCGGATCCGGTGGTGGCGGGGCTGCGTGTTGCGCGCCTGGGCAACACGAGCGTGCGTTATGAGGTGGGGCTGTTCCGTGGCGACGCGCAAGACGCGGCCGCGCAGGGCCATTTCGTGCACGTCTACGTCGACCGTGAAACGCGTCGGCCGGTGCCGCTGCCCGATGCGCTGCGTGCCGTGCTTGAGCCGCTTGCGTCCAACATTACTGCCTGAATTTTGCGCATCGCCATGACCGACCGACGTCCCACCTCCGCAGAAGTCGAACTCGTCGATCAGGCAATCACTTCACGCCGCTCCGTGCGCGCGTTCCTGCCGACGCCCGTCGCACGCGAAGACATCGAAGCGATTCTGGATGTCGCGCGCCGTGCGCCGTCGGGCAGCAATACGCAGCCGTGGAAGGTCTATGTGCTGACGGGCGAATCGAAGGCGCGCTTGTCCGAATCGGTGTTGGCGGCGTACGACCACCCGGAGGCGGACACGCTGCATCGCGAGGAGTATCCGTACTACCCACGCACCTGGATTGATCCGTACCAGAGCCGTCGCCGCAAGGTTGGTTGGGATCTTTATGGCCTGCTCGGCATCGGCCGCACCGACAAGGAACGCATGCACGCCCAGCATGCGCGTAACTTCCGATTCTTCGATGCGCCGGTCGGCATCATCTTCACAATCGACCGCGTGATGGAGCAGGGCAGTTGGCTCGATTACGGCATGTTCCTGGAGGCCGTGATGGTGGCGGCGCGTGCCCGCGGCATCGATACCTGTCCGCAGGCCGCTTTCACGCAGTTCCATCGGGTCATCGCAGAGCATCTCGCGCTGACGGATGACGAGATGGTCGTCTGCGGCATGTCGATGGGTTACGCCAATCCGGCCGCCATCGAAAATACGCTTGTCACGGAGCGGGCGCCTGTCTCCGACTTCACTCGGTTCCTGGACTGACGTCGTTATCACGGCGCCGCCTGCACGCTACAGCGCACATCTTCGTGCAAAGCGAGAATTGGCGGTGAAAAGTCGTCGAATTATGTCAACAGATACGACCGATCCGTCGTTAGACTTCAATCTGCGACTCGACGTACGTCACGCCCGTGTTGTCAGGAAGTGTTGGGACTGGTTGTCAACCGTGATTGTTGTCATTGGCGACGAGATCCCGGGGTATTCTCCGCTCCCATTTTCCGATTCCACGCCGGGGCGCGAAGTGCGTCTTGAGCAACTTTCTTCGCGATTGGGTTCCTGCTCCAGCAGACAATTGCGTCGAAATGATGACCGAATGATAAGGCTCCAGAGGTCAAACTTTAAGGCTGTGAGCTAAGTCCTTCATCTTGCTAAGAATTTTGTTTTTGCCTACACTTGCGCCATCTCACGCGCGGGTGATCGAACCATGTCACGGTCTGTTTCCTCATTTTTTCGACGTCTCGGCTTTGTTTCGCTGATGACCGTCGCGCTCGCTGCCGTCTCCGTCGCTACCGTGGCTAACGCTGCCACGACCGACAAAAAACCTGCCGCCAGCAAGAAAGCCAAGTCCAAAGGCAAGACCGTCGCCAATCGCAAGGCCAGCGCCAAAGTCGCGGCTGCGAGCAGCGATGAAGTCGCCTCCAGCAAAGTCCGCAAGGTCGTCACCGTCAAGGGCAAGCGCCGCGTGATCATGGTCGAGCGCGGTGCACGTCCGGTGCGAGCCGCGTTTGTGCCAGCAGCCCCGACGCTTGGTGAAGCGATGGGCCTGCGTTCGACGCCCGATGCGTTGGCGCTGCGTTCCTCCGTCGCCCTGGTGATGGACCAGAACAACGGCGAAGTGCTGTTCCAGAAGAATTCGTCGGCGGTGCTGCCGATCGCCTCGATCACCAAGCTGATGACTGCGCTGGTCGTGACCGATGCACATCAGCCGATGGACGAGCTGCTTGAAATTACCGATGAGGATCGCGACTACGAGCGCAACACGGGCTCGCGTCTGCGTTTCGGCACGATGCTCACGCGCGAAGACCTGCTGCTGCTGGCGCTGATGTCGTCCGAAAACCGTGCTGCCTCGGCGTTGGGCCGCAACTATCCGGGCGGTCGTCCGGCATTCGTTGCCGCCATGAACCGCAAGGCACGCGAGCTTGGCATGAACGACACGCACTATGTGGATTCGAACGGCCTGTCGAGCAGCAACGTGTCGAGCGCGCAGGATCTCGCCAAGATCGTGATGGCTGCCTACAAGGTGCCGCTTATTCGTCAATTCACGACCACCCCTGAGCATACGGTTAATGCCAACGGCCGCACGCTGCACTACGTCAACACCAACCGTCTGGTGCGCGGCGGCGAATGGGATATCGGTCTGCAGAAGACCGGCTTCATCAACGAAGCAGGCCGTTGCCTCGTGATGCAGGCCAACGTGCATGGCCGCAATGTCGTGATGGTGTTCCTGGATTCGGCAGGCAACCTCACGCGTTTTGCAGACGCCACGCGCGTGCGCAATTGGCTGGAGCGCAATCCGCACATCGAGCCGGCCACGCAGGCTGCAGCGCCGCTGCGGAATGTGCCGGTGTCCACGCAGCCCGCAACCGTGCTGGCGTCCGATCAGCACGGCGCTTGAGCCGCGGCATCGCCCAACAAAAAAGCGCGTCGTCGAACGCGCTTTTTTGTTGCGTAAAGCCAGCCGCTCACTCTGCTCGCGCGGCGTCCTCTTCGTACGTGTAGCCCATGCCCTTGGAGATCTGTAGGGCTGTGTCCTTCAGGTTGTCGAGCCAGCTGTCCTGCAACCGGTCTGCCGGCGCGGACAGTGATAGACCCGCCACCAGCCGCCGCGAATCATCATAGATGCCGGCGGCGATGCAGCGCACGCCGAGTTCCAGCTCTTCGTTGTCGCGTGCGTAGCCGTTGGTGCGCACCCAGTTGAGTTCGCGTTCGAGCTTGGGCAAATCGGTGATCGACGTGCGGGTGTGACCGGACAAGCCGGTGCGCGTTGCATAGGCCCGCACACGGCCGAGTTCATCGGCGGCCAGGAACAGCTTGCCGACCGAAGTCAGGTGCAGCGGCGCGCGTCCACCGATCGCCCGCACCACTTGCATGCCCGAACGCTCTGAATAGGCGCGCTCGATGTAGACGATCTCGTCGCCCTGGCGCACCGAGAGGTTGACGGTCTGGCCGGTCAGGCGGTGCAGGGCGCGCATCGGCGCGAGCGCCGCTTCACGTACCGAGAGGCGCGCCTTCACGAGGTTGCCGAGTTCCAGCAAACGCATGCCGAGACGGTAGCTGCCCGGGTCGGAGCGATCGACGAAGCGGCAAGCCACCATGTCGTTGAGGATGCGGTGCGCGGTGGACGGGTGCAGGCCGGTGCTGGCGGACAGCGCCTTCAGGCTGACCGGGTCTGCGTGATCGGCTAGCGCGTCGAGCAGCATCATCATGCGTTCGATGACCTGGATGGACGTCTTGCCGGGGTCCTTGTCTGCTTCTGCCATGGGTGCAGTGGGGTTGCGGATGCGATGCAAAATTCTATCCCACGATGTGAAAATTCGCACCATCCCGACGCATGATTCCGGGTATTTTCGAGGGCTTTGTCAGTCAGCCGCCCACTGTGCTCGGTAGCGCCTCGTGAAGCGCACTCACCACTGGCATGAAGAAGTTCTGTGCCGCAAGGACCGCGCCGCACGTGGCAGCGGGCGCATAATGGCGGCTTCCCGCAGAACACACGAGACTCCCATGCGCGTAGGTTTGTTCGTCACTTGCCTCATTGATCTGATGCGGCCCGAGATCGGGTTTTCGGTGCTCAAACTGTTGGAAAAGGCCGGTTACGACGTCGTGGTGCCGCCCGCGCAGACCTGCTGTGGCCAGCCTGCCTACAACTCCGGCGATCGCCCCCTGGCCCGCGACCTGGCCGAGAAAACGCTCAAGGAATTCGAGCAGTTCGACTACGTCGTCATCCCGTCCGGCTCGTGCGGCGGCATGATCCGCAAGGGCTACGCCGACCTCTTTCGCGATGATCCGGAGCTGGCGGGCCGCTATGAGCGCCTGGCGCCGCGTGTGTACGAACTGACCGATTTTCTCGTCAATGTGGCGCGCATCGAATCGCTCGATTCGGAATTTCACGGCCACGTGACGTACCACGATTCGTGTTCGGGGCTGCGCGAACTGGGCGTGAAAGCGCAGCCGCGCGAGTTGCTCGGCAAACTGCCGGGCGTGCAACTGACCGAAATGCCCGCCTGCGAAGCGTGCTGCGGATTCGGCGGCACGTTCTCAATCAAATACGGCGATATCTCCACCGCCATTGCGGATGAGAAATGCGCCAACATCAAGGCCAGTGGCGCCGATGCCGTGGTGCTCGGCGATGTCGGCTGCATGCTCAACATTGAGGGCCGGCTGCGCCGTACTGGCGACACGCACACGCGCGTGCTGCACATCGCGCAAGTCCTCGCCGGCGACGCGTAATCGCCAGCCAAGAACACGACGGAGACGCAATCGCATGCAAGTCCGCAGCATGGAATTCAAGGCGCGCGCCGGGCAGAAGCTCGCCGACAAGCGCCTGCAGCAGAACCTCACCAAGCTCTCGACCAAGTTCGTGACCGCACGCGCGGCGGCCATCCAGGACATCGATTTTCCGGCCACGCGCGAGGCCCTGAAGGAGCGCCGCAACCGCGCGCTAGAGAACCTCGACGTGTGGCTTGCCACGTTCGAGGCAGAGGCGACGCGCCGTGGCGCCAAGGTGCTGTTTGCCGAAACCACGGCCGATGCCGCGCGCCTCGTCGCCGAGATCGCCCGCAAGCACGACGTCAAGAAAGTCATCAAGAGCAAGTCGATGGTGACCGAAGAAATGCGCCTGAACCAGGTGCTCGGCGAGATGGGCGTGCAGAGCATCGAGACCGATCTGGGCGAGTACATCCTGCAGATCAACGACAGCGAGCCGCCTTCGCACATCATCGCGCCGGTCGTGCACAAGGATAAAGAGGAGATCGCCGATCTCTTCGCCAGGACGCACAACAAGCCGCGCCTGACCGACATTCCCGAGATGACGCGCGAGGCGCGCGAGGTGCTGCGGCCCGAGTTTCTTTCCGCCGACATGGGCGTGACTGGGGGCAACTTCATCATTGCCGAAACGGGTTCGGTGGCGATCGTCACCAATGAGGGCAACGAAGGCATGTGCACGATCATGCCGCGCGTGCACGTTGCCGTGACGGGCATCGAGAAGGTACTGCCGACGCTCGAAGATCTGGCGACCGTCATGCGCTTGCTGCCGCGTTCGGCGACCGGGCAGGCGATCTCAAATTATTTCTCGCTGCTGACAGGCCCGCGCGCGCCCGGCGAGAAGGACGGCCCCGAGCATATGTACTTCGTCATCGTCGACGGCGGCCGCAGCGGGCTGATCGGCGGCGACTTCCAGGAGATGCTGCGCTGCATCCGGTGCGGCGCGTGCATGAACCATTGCCCGGTCTATCAGAAGATCGGCGGCCATGCGTACGGCTGGGTGTATCCGGGCCCGATGGGAAGCGTGCTGACGCCAAGCTACGTCGGACTGTCGAATGCGCTGGACCTGCCGCAAGCGGCCACGCTGTGCGGTGAATGCAATCGCGTGTGCCCCGCATCCATCCCGTTGTCGGATTTGCTGCGCACGCTGCGCGAAAAACAGATGGAGCGGGAACTTCGCCCGCAAGCGGAACGCTTTGGCTTGCGCGTGTGGGGCTTCATGGCCCGGCGCCCGGCGTTGTACTCGGCCGGTACCTGGGTGGCGGCGCGCGTGCTGCGCTGGATGGGCGGGGACAAGAAGCTGATCCACTCGCTGCCCGTCGGCAAAGGCTGGACCGATACACGCGACATGCCGGCCCCTGCGGGCAAGACGTTCCGCGAGTTGTACCGTGAGAAGAAGGCCCGCGCATGACCGCCGCTGAATCCCTCCAGACGCTGCGCGACGCGCTCGATCGTCATGCAAAGTCGCCAGACCTGCCGCATCTGCTCCGGCAGTGGCGCGACGATGCAGTCATCGCACCGCTGGCGATCTTGCCGCCCGCCTATGACCAAGTGCGGCGTTCCGTGCTGCAGCGGCTCGATATGGCGGTGTCGTTTGGCGAAGAGAGTTGCTCGTTCTCGCCATCTTCGTTGCTGGCCGAAATGCGTTTGTGGACGGACAAGGCTGAGGCCAAGCTCGCAAGCATGTAATCGACGGTCGACATGGAACGCGGGATGCGTGCCAGTGTCTGACCGCTTATTCCCGTGTCAGCCAATGCCATGAACCAGACCGCCCGCGAAATCATGCTGTACGAGGCCCAGAAGAAGAGCTCGGGCGTCGCCTACCTGTGGTGGTTTCTGCTCGGATTCCTGGGCGCGCACCGCTTTTACCTCAAGCGGCCAGGCAGCGGTATCGCGCAGGCCATCGCCAACATCGGCGGTACATGGTTGGCGTTTCGGGACATGGGTAACACTGCGGGCTGGGTGCTGGCCGTCATCGGCGGGCTGTGGGTGCTGGTGGACATGTTCCTGATCCCGGGAATGGTCCGCGCAAACAACACGGCGCTCGCCCAGCGGCTTTCGACCGCGCCCTGAAAGGAGTCGACCTCATGAACAAAACCACTTGGTGGAAGCGCGCCGCACTCTGGACGGCTGGTTTGGTTTGCGCAGCCGGCGCGTTGGCGGGCTGCACGACTTCGCGCGATCAATACCGCGAGAGTTCCAACATCAGCACTTACGGCGTGGTCGATGTCGGGATCGAGCGCACGTCGCGCTGATTATCCTTCCGTGGTTGACGGCGCCACGTCTTCAAACCGCCGCCACTCGCCATTGACCAGCAGTTCCAGCGGCTGGAACAAGGCCTTGTACGCCATCTTGCGGCTCTGCTCGATCCAGTAGCCGAGATAGACGTAGGGCAGGTCCAGCGCCTGCGCCTGGGCGATCTGCCACAGGACGTTGTACGTTCCGTAACTCGCCTTTTGTTCGATCGGGTCGTAGAACGTGTAGACCGACGAGAGGCCGTCTTCCAGCACGTCGATCATGCTCACCATGCGCAGCTTGCCAGCCGATGGCGATTCGGGCGGCTCGCGAAACTCCACCAAGCGCGAATTCACGCGGCTTTGCAGCAGGAACTGCTCGTATTGATCGCGGCTGTCGTGATCCATGCCGCCGCCCGCATGGCGGACCGACTGGTACAGCAGGTAGAGCTGATAGTGCTCTTCGACATAGGTGAGCGGGGCAACCAGTGCCTCAAGCCCTTGATGCCGCTCGGCGGCACGGCGTTGCGCCCGCGACGGTGCGTATTGATCGACGACGACGCGGCATGGCGTGCATGCGTGGCAATCGTCGCAGTGCGGGCGATAGGTGAAGATGCCGCTGCGCCGAAAACCGGCGCGCACGAGCTTGGAATAGACGTCTGCGTTGATGAGATGTGCCGGCGTGGCGACCTGCGAACGCGCCAAGCGGCCATCGAGATAGCTGCATGCGTAGGGCGCGGTTGCATAGAACTGCAATGCCGAGAGGGGAAGTTCCTTAAGCTTGCTCATTGCGCACGGTCCACCGACGGAGCACCGATTTGTCGAAGTGCCACGGCACGATGGCCGGCGCGTTGGCCGCTTCGCGCACATGTGCGAGAAACGCCGCGCGCGGCACCGGGGCACCGCCCAGCGACGCCAGATGCTCGGTCTCCTGCTGGCAGTCTATCATCGCGACGCCCTGACCGCCGAGGAAGGCGCAGAGCGCCGCGAGCGCGATTTTCGACGCATCGGTGCGATGGGCAAACATCGACTCACCGTAGAACATGCGGCCCAGCGCCACACCGTATAGGCCACCCACGCGCTGCCCGGCGTGCCATGTCTCGACGCTGTGCGCGTAGCCGCGGCGGTGCAGGGCGGTATAGGCCTGAATGACGTCTTCGGTGATCCACGTACCGTGTTGCCCAGGGCGGGCCGTGGTGGCGCAGGCGACCATCGTTTCACGGAAGCCGTGGTCGATGCGGATTTCCCAGGCCGGATCGTCAAGCACGCGGCGCAGCGTCTTGCGAAACGTGGTCGACACGCGAAAGTCTTCGGGGCGAAGCACCATGCGTGGGTCGGTGCTCCACCACAGCACCGGCTGGCCCTGGGCGTACCACGGAAAAATGCCTTGCCGGTACGCAATCAACAGCCGTTGCGGCGATAGTTCAGCGCTGGCCGCCAGCAGGCCGGGCGCTTCAGAGTCTGGCCCGAGCGCGCGATCGACCGGCGGGAAGGGATCGTGCGGATCCAGCCAGGCGATCATGATGCGGACAACGTTGGTGGGGTGTTAAGGCGTCGTGGCCGGCGTGTCGATCGCGGCGGTGCGCATCGGCTTGTAGATGTCGAGCGTATGGAGGCGGAAGCTGCCGTCGGCGAGCTTGCCGGCCGCGCGGTCCGCAAAGAAACAGCGCAACGTGTGGATGACAGTCGGGAAGGCCAGATCATCCCAGGGGATATCGGCTTCGTTGAAGAGTGCGACTTCCAGGCTTTCTTCACCTGGCGCGAAATCCAGATCGTTCAGCTTGGCCAGATAAAACAGGTGGACCTGGTGCACGTGCGGCACGTTGAGCACCGAATACAACTCGCCGATTTCGACGTTGGCGCCGGCTTCTTCCTGGGTTTCGCGGTTGGCAGCCTCGGCGGTGGTTTCCCCGATTTCCATGAAGCCGGCGGGCAAGGTCCAGAAGCCGTAGCGCGGCTCGATCGCGCGCTTGCACAGGAGGATCTGATCGTTCCAAACCGGCACGGTGCCAACCACGTTGCGCGGATTCACATAGTGAATCGTATTGCAATGGTCGCAAACGTCGCGCAGTCGGTTGTCACCGGCGGGAATGCGCGAGACGACTGACTGGCCGCAGTTGGAACAGAATTTCATGGGGAATCGTCGCGGGTGGAATGTCTCAGTGTATCACCGCGGCGATGCGGTCCCGTGCGGCACCGGGTGGGGCGCGCGTATCGACTGAGTTGCACGGGAAACGCCGCGTAGAACCCTGCAAAACAATGCCCGGAAAAGCAAAAAGCCCGCTGGGTGCGGGCTTGATGATTCGGCTCAGGTCTTGGAGCGAGCCGTTCTACTTAGCTGGTTGCGGGGGCAGGATTTGAACCTGCGACCTTCGGGTTATGAGCCCGACGAGCTGCCAGACTGCTCCACCCCGCGTCCGTAGAAACGCATTCGACTTTCTGGCTGGTTGCGGGGGCAGGATTTGAACCTGCGACCTTCGGGTTATGAGCCCGACGAGCTGCCAGACTGCTCCACCCCGCGTCCGTCGAATAAAAGAGTATAGCGAGACCTGTGCGGCGATGCAACACTTTTCTCGTATGGCATGCATGCTGATGGCGTGATGCCCATCTAGCGCGCTTGCGAACCCAAGCGCAGATTCACATTGGACATATCGTGCGCCGCTACGTTCGAAAGCGGCGCGCGCGATGCATTGCGGCGTGCAGGCCGTTTACAATGCCGCCTTTCGCGTTCTTCTCTTGATTCCGACCGTGCTCAACGCCCTGTATCCGCTTGCCCGCCCGCTGCTGTTTTCGATGGATCCCGAAGAGGCGCATCACTTCACGCTGACCCAGCTCAAGCGGGCGCACGCGATGGGGCTTTCGGGCTGCATCGGCGCACGCATAGCGCCGCAGCCGCGCACGGTGATGGGCGTGAAGTTTCCTAACCCGGTCGGGCTGGCTGCCGGCTTGGACAAGGACGGCGCGTATATCGATGCGCTCGGCGCGCTCGGTTTCGGCTTTATTGAAGTCGGTACGGTTACGCCGCGCGCGCAGCCCGGCAATCCGCGCCCGCGCATGTTCCGCTTGCCGGCGGCCAATGCGCTCATCAATCGCATGGGTTTCAACAATGGCGGTGTCGATGCATTCATCAATAACGTAAAGGCATCGAAGTGGCGCGAGGCCGGCGGCGTGCTGGGCTTGAACATCGGCAAGAACGCCGACACGCCGATCGAGCGCGCTGTCGACGATTACCTGCATTGCCTGGAACGCGTGTATCCGCATGCAAGCTACGTCACGGTGAACATTTCGTCGCCGAATACGAAGAACCTGCGCCAACTGCAGGGCGCGAGCGAGCTGGACAGCCTGCTTGGCACGCTGCGCGACGCACAGCAGCGTCTGGCAGATCAGCACAAGCGCTACGTACCGGTGGCGCTGAAGATCGCGCCGGACCTGGATGACGACCAGATTGCCAACGTTGCCGACGCGCTCCTGCGCCACAGGATGGACGGCGTGATTGCGACCAACACGACGATCAGCCGCGAAGCCGTGGCCGGTCTGGCGCACGCCGAAGAGACGGGCGGGTTGTCAGGCCAGCCGGTGCGTGAAGCCTCGACGCGGGTGATTCGCGCCTTGCACGGTTTGCTCGGCGATGCGGTGCCGATCATTGGCGTGGGCGGCATCCTGGCCGGCGAGCATGCGCGCGAGAAGATCGACGCGGGCGCGCAACTGGTGCAGCTTTATACGGGATTGATCTATCGCGGTCCGGCCCTGGTGGCGGAATGCGCGCGGGCGCTGGCGCGCTGACGTGGACGGGCCGCGCTTAGCGGCGGAGCAGGAAGATGATGAGCCCACTGGCGGCCACCACCGCGGCTGCCAGATCGTATGGGCCGGCGTAATCAGCCCACACGGACGGGTCGAGCTGCTGCATGAAGGCCGCTTGCGCCCACGGCAGGATCATGCGCGGGATCGCAAACAATAGGACGGCAACGACCAGCAATACGATCAGTGCGGTCAGCGAAGGCTTGGAACGCCCCAAGAGGCGAATGGATAAGTGGGGCAAGGCCGTCCCCGTTTCGTAAGCGTCGAGCGGCTGATCGCCAGTCGTTCAACAAAGTTTGCAATGAAGGTTTGTCAGGCATTTTCCTACAAAGTTCTGTCGGCCGCAGTCCTACTTATGGCTATGTGCGGCACAGCATGCACCGCATGTTGTCTGCTTGCTGAAGGCGCGGGACTGGCGCTGCACAATGTGCTCCGTCGGGCTGTTTATATGCTTGGGCAACGTTCTTGGGACGTTCCAGGCCGCTTTGTCTCGGGCGCTGAGCATCATGATGCACTGCGGCAACGAATGCCCGTTTGAGGGGTTGGCGTGACGGAGGGCGGGAGTACAATCCGCCCTCATTGTGCAATGCACGATTTTTGAGCGGCCAGTGTTTCGGCCGATTTTCAAGTTCATGAGTCAAGCTCTTACAGCAACCGGGTCGCCCCAGACCAACGTGAACCTGCGCGCCATGGTGGTCGGCGCCGTCGGGGTGGTGTTCGGAGACATCGGCACCAGTCCGCTGTATTCGCTCAAGGAATGCTTCAGCCCAGACCACGGCATTCCGTTCTCCAGCGGCGCGGTGCTCGGCATCATCTCCATGCTCTTCTGGGCGATGGTGATCGTGGTATCGCTCAAGTATGTGCTGTTCGTCATGCGCGCCGACAACAACGGCGAGGGCGGCATCCTCGCGCTGATGGCGCTGTCGCTGCGCACGGCCAATACCAATTCGAGGCGCATGTCGCTCCTGATGATGCTGGGCGTCTTCGGCGCCTGCATGTTCTACGGCGACGCGGTCATCACGCCGGCCATCTCGGTCCTGTCGGCCATGGAAGGTCTTGAAATCGCCGCGCCGGCATTGTCCCCCTTTGTATTGCCGATCACGATCGTGATTCTGGCGGTGCTGTTCCTGATCCAACGCAGCGGCACGTCGGTGGTGGGCAAGCTGTTCGGTCCGGTGATGCTGCTGTGGTTTGCCGCGCTGGCAGCGCTGGGCATGATGAATCTGGTGAAGGCGCCGCAGATTCTGGTGGCCGTCAACCCGATGTACGCCGTTTCATTCCTGCACGACCATGCGCTGCAGGCGTTCATCGTGCTCGGTTCGGTGTTCCTGGTGCTGACCGGCGCGGAAGCGCTGTACGCTGACATGGGCCACTTCGGCGCACGCCCGATCCGCTGGGCGTGGTTCTTTATCGTGGCGCCGAGCCTGCTGCTCAACTACTTCGGCCAAGGCGCGATGCTGCTGACCGACCCGAGCACCATCGAAAACCCGTTCTACCGTTCGGTGCCGGAAGCGCTGCAACTGCCAATGGTGGTGCTTGCTGCAGCAGCCACTGTCATTGCCTCGCAGGCCGTGATTTCGGGCGCGTTCTCGCTGACGAGCCAGGCGATCCAGCTTGGCTTTGTGCCGCGCATGCGCATTCGCTACACGTCGGAGGCCGAGATCGGCCAGATCTACGTGCCCATGGTCAACTGGATGCTGTTGATCCTGGTGGTTGGTGTGGTACTGGCGTTCAAGAAGTCCGACAACCTGGCGGCCGCCTACGGCATTGCCGTGACGACCACGATGGTCATTACCACGGTGCTGGCCGCGGTGGTGATGCGCTCGGTCTGGCGTTGGCACCCGGCGCTCGTGACGCTCGTGAGCCTGTGTTTCCTTGTGGTCGACATGGCGTTCTTCTCGGCGAACCTGTTGAAGATCCGCGATGGCGGTTGGTTCCCGTTGACGCTGGGCGGCGCCGTGTTCTTCCTGCTGATGACCTGGTACAAGGGCAAGAAGCTGGTCCGTGCGCGCAGTCTGGAGGATGGCATTCCGCTGGAGCCGTTCCTGGCTGGCCTGCTGGCGCATCCGCCGCATCGCGTGGAAGGCACGGCCGTCTTCCTGACCGGTAACACTGAATTCGTGCCCGTGTCGCTGCTGCATAACCTGAAGCACAACCGCGTGCTGCACGAGCGCGTGATCTTCATCAGCTTCGTCACGCGCGATATTCCGTACGTGGACGACAAGCACCGCGTGTCTGTGCGGGATTTCGGCAGCGGCATCTACATCGTCAAGGCGGAATACGGCTTCAAGGAAACGCCGGACGTCTACCGCGTGCTCGAACTCGGTCAACCGCAGATCGGCTCGCGCTGCGAATTGATGGATACGTCGTTCTTCATCGCGCGTGAGTCGGTGGTGCCGTCCAAGTTGCCGGGTATGTCGATGTGGCGCGAGCGCCTGTTTGCGTGGATGCATCAAAACGGCGCCAAGCCGTCGGACTTTTTCCACATCCCCGCCAACCGCGTGGTGGAGCTGGGTACCAAGGTCGAGATCTGATCAACCTACCGCTGCATAGCAAAACGGCCCGTGCGAGAGAGACGCACGGGCCGTTTTGTTTGTTGGAGCGGCGCTGCAATTACATCTTTGCAGCGGCGTGATTGCGCTCGCGGACTTCGTCGTTGCGGGCGTGGACGTCGTGGTTGCGGTCCTTCACGTCGTGCCGCAGGTCTTTGCGATCGTGGTGCAGGTCGCGACGCTCGGCGTTGACTTCATGCTGCTCTTCGGCGCGCTTCTTGTTCCAGTATTCGGCGCCCCCGACGTTGCCATTGGCCAGGTCACGGTTT
Organism: Ralstonia edaphi; assembly: GCF_958350185.1. Taxonomy (NCBI): domain Bacteria; kingdom Pseudomonadati; phylum Pseudomonadota; class Betaproteobacteria; order Burkholderiales; family Burkholderiaceae; genus Ralstonia; species Ralstonia edaphi. Next base: position 167,309 of record NZ_CATWHI010000002.1, on the reverse strand, counting down.
TCGCGGCGTTGATCGGCGTTGCGGGCGGCGCGGTCGGCATTCAATGCGGCCTTGTCGGCGCCGATGTCCGCGCGATCACGGCGGATATCGCGGTTGTCGTGGCGGATGTCACGGTTGTCCTGGCGAATCTGCTGATTGTCTTGCTGAACTTGCTGGACGGGCGTGGTCTGCGCGAAAGCGGCGGTACCGGCAACAGCAAGCAGGGCGGCAATCAGGGTGTGGCTCGTCTTCATGGCGTTTCTCCTCGTGGGTCCCAGGCGGCGTGCCTGTGTCTCCTTAACGGGCCGAAAAGATGGGACGACGACGCATGAGTGTTAGCAAGGATCCATGTGCGTAAGGACTTGTAACGGCCACACGCGGCCATGAAAAAACCCGCCGGGTCCAAAAACCGGGCGGGTTCCATTCAACAGAATGCGCGTTAGCGTTTGAGCTTGGCGAACGCTTCTGCCATGGCGCCGGACGGTTCGGGCGCGCGGCGTTGCTGGCCGCCGTGGCGACCGCCTCCACTGCTCGGACGATCGCCGCCGCCGGTGCGTGCAGCCGCCTGACCGGGCTCATCCGACAGGCGCATCGTCAGGCCGATGCGGTTGCGCTTCACATCCACCTCCATCACCTTGACCTTGACGATCTGGCCAGGCTTGACCACCTCATGCGGGTCACGCACGAACTTGGTCGACAGCGCCGACACGTGTACCAGGCCATCCTGATGCACGCCGATGTCGATGAAGGCGCCAAACGCCGCCACGTTCGTCACCACGCCTTCGAGCACCATGCCGGGCTGCAGGTCCTTGATGTCTTCCACGCCGTCCTGGAACGTCGCCGTCTTGAACTCGGGGCGGGGGTCGCGGCCGGGCTTTTCCAGCTCAGAGAGGATGTCGACCACGGTGGGCAGGCCGAATTTCTCGTCGGTGAAGTCACGGGCGGTCAGGCCACGCAGCGCCTCGCGGTTGCCGAGCACGTCGCCGATGCCTTTCTTGATGCTGTCCAGGATGCGCTTGACGACCGGATACGCTTCCGGGTGCACCGAGGAGCGGTCGAGCGGATTGTCGCCGTCATTGATGCGCAGGAAGCCGGCGGCCTGCTCGAACGTCTTGTCGCCCAGGCGCGGCACTTTCTTGAGCGCGTCGCGGTTGGGGAACGCGCCGTTGGCATCGCGGTACTCGACGATGTTCTTGGCGAGGATCGAGTTCAGCCCCGACACACGCGCCAGCAGAGGGGCAGAGGCCGTGTTCACGTCCACGCCGACCGCGTTGACGCAATCCTCGACGATGGCGTCCAGTGCGCGGGCCAGCTCCCGCTGGTTCACGTCATGCTGATACTGGCCAACGCCGATCGACTTCGGATCGATCTTCACGAGTTCGGCCAGCGGGTCTTGCAGGCGTCGCGCGATCGACACCGCGCCACGCAGCGACACATCCAGCTCGGGGAATTCCTTGGCCGCCAGCTCCGACGCCGAATACACCGACGCGCCGGCCTCGCTCACCACGATCTTGGTCAGCTTCAGCTCCGGCGCGTTGCGCATCAGGTCTTGCACCAACTTGTCGGTCTCGCGGCTGGCTGTGCCGTTGCCGATGGAAACCAGTGCCACGCCGTGCTGCTTCGCCAGCCGGGCGAGCGTGGCCAGCGAGCCGTTCCAGTCGCGACGCGGCTCGTGCGGATAAATGGTCGCCGTCTCCAGCAGCTTGCCGGTGTGGTCGACCACGGCCACCTTGCAACCGGTACGGATGCCCGGGTCGATGCCCATCACGGCTTTCGGGCCAGCCGGCGCGGCCAGCAGCAGGTCGTGCAGATTGCGGCCGAAGATCTTGATGGCCTCGGCTTCCGCGGACTCGCGCAGTTGCGTGAGCAACTCGGTTTCGATATGCGGCTGTACCTTCACGCGCCAGCACCAGCGGCACACGTCCGACAGCCACTTGTCAGCCGCCCGGCCCTTGTTTTCGATGCCGACGTGGCGCGCGATCATGATTTCGCACGGGTGCGGGTTCATCGCGTCCTGTTCTTCGCCCAAGCCGAGCTTCACGAACAGCACGCCCGCGTTCCGGCCGCGGAACAGCGCCAGCGCGCGGTGCGACGGCACGTTGCGGATCGGCTCGCTATACGCGTAGTAATCGCGGAATTTCTCTTCTTCGGCGGTTTCCTTGCCTTCCACCACGGTCGACGAAACCTGGCCTTGATTCCACAGATGGTCGCGCACCTTGCCGAGCAGCTCAGCCGTCTCGCCAAACTGTTCGGAGAGGATGTCGCGCGCGCCGTCCAGCGCGGCTTTCACGTCCGGCACGCCGCCGTCGGCGGTCGGGTTGCCGTTGACGAACTTGGCAGCTTCGGTTTGCGGATCCAGCGTGGGGTCGGCCAGCAGCGCCTGGGCCAGCGGCTCCAGGCCGCATTCGCGGGCAATCTGGGCGCGCGTGCGGCGCTTGGGCTTGTAGGGCAGGTAGAGGTCTTCCAGCACCTGCTTGGTCTCGGCCGCCTCGATGGCGGTGCGCAGGGCGTCCGTCAGCTTGCCTTGCTCTTCAATGGAGGCGAGGATGGCCGCGCGGCGGTCTTCCAGCTCGCGCAGGTACAGCAGGCGCTCTTCCAGGTTGCGCAGTTGCGTGTCGTCCAGGTTGTCCGTCACTTCCTTGCGGTACCGCGCGATGAACGGCACGGTGGCGCCTTCGTCCAGTAGTTGGACGGCGGCGGCAACCTGCTGCGGCCGGACCGCCAGTTCAGTGGCGATGCGGGAGACGATCTTCTGCAACACGGAATCAGTCATTGCTTCCAGAGAGTGCGATGGAAAGCCGCGCATTTTGCCACAACGCGAACCCTGTTCCTGAGCTGAAATCCGTGGCCGCGCGGCGTTTGCCGCACAGGCGCGGTGATAAAATGCACGTTATGCCTACGCTCCTGTTTTCTGCCCGTCGCCGCGCTGCCGCGCGCCGCGCTTCTCGTCTGGTTCTGCCGGCGTCCGTGCTCAGTGTCACGCTGCTTGCCACGCCCGCATGGAGCCAGTCCCAGCCTGCCGCTGCGCCGGCTGCCGCTGTGCCCGCCACCCCGCCCGATTTCGGCTCTGAGCACGATCGCATCAACAGCGCCAAAGCGTGGGCTGAATACCGGTACGCCGAGGCCGAACGCGCTTGCTACGACAAATTCCTCGTCACGCGCTGCATCGACAAGGCGAAGGATGTGCGTCGCACGGAACTCCACGCCATCCGCGAGCGCGAGCTTGCGCTGGACGAAGCCGAGCGTGCCGATCGCGCTGCCCGTCGCGACCAGGAGCGCGCCATCCGCGAGGCTCAGTACAACGCCGAACGGCCCCAGCGCGAAGCCGCCGAGCAGAAGAATCGCAACGATTTCGCGAGCAAGCAGGAGCAGCAGCGCCTGAACGAGGCGCAGCGCCAAGCCGAAGCGCCGCAGCGCGCTGCCAACGCGCAGGCGGCCGCCAAAAAGCAGGCCGATTACGATGCCAAGCTGAAAGCCGCGCAGGAGCAGGGCGCCGCCAACGCCGCAAAGCGTGCGGAAAGCGCCAGGCAGTTCCAGGAAAAGCAGCAAGACGCCGTCAAGCGTCAGAAAGAACTGGAAGAGCGCCGCGAACAAACCAAGCGCCGCAACGAGCAAAACCAGAACAACACCAGTCCGCTGGGGTTCTAAACTTCAGCCAAGGCCGGGTTTCCGGGAGGAAAGCGATGGACAGCGATCTGAACACGATCTCGCGTCGCATCATTGAATTGCAGATCGAGCACCGCGATCTCGATTTCCTGATCGACCGGCTGGCGACTACCGCCAATCATGACGAGTTGCAGTTGCGCCGTCTCAAGAAGCGCCGCCTGAAACTCAAGGACACCATCACCCTGCTACAGTTGCAGCTTGAGCCGGACGTGCCGGCCTAGCGCCTACCCAAAGTTGGTTCGATTTTCATCCTGAGAGGCCGCAATCACGTGCGGCCTCCGTCATTTGACCCCACGGATTCCGCGTTGACTTCGCTTTCCCCGCTGGCCGAGCCGTCGGCTGACTCCGACGCCGATGCCGGCGACGCTTCGGCTCCCGCCGCTTCGGTACCTGCCGATGCCCATCATGCCGAACTGGCGACGCTGTTCGCCGACGACGGCACGCTGGCCAAAGGTATCGATGGTTACCGGCCCCGCAGTGCGCAGCTGACAATGGCGCAGGCCGTCGCCAACGCCATCGAAGCCGCCGATTCGATCATCGTCGAAGCCGGTACGGGCACGGGCAAAACGTACGCCTACCTTGTTCCCGCGATGCTGTGGGGCGGCAAGGTGATCGTCTCCACCGGGACGAAGAACCTGCAGGATCAGCTTTTCCTGCGCGACATCCCCACGGTGCGCAAGGCGCTGAATGCGCCGGTGTCGGTGGCGTTGCTCAAGGGGCGCGCCAATTACGTCTGCCATTACCACGTCGAACGCACGTCGCAGAACGGGCGTCTCTCTTCGCGGCAAGACGCCGCATGGCTGCGCCAGATCAACCTGTTTCTGAAGACGACGAAAACGGGCGACAAGGCGGAACTTGCCAGCGTCCCCGAGAACGCGCCGGTGTGGAATCTGGTGACGTCCACGCGCGATAACTGCCTGGGTTCGGACTGCGCGTATTACAAGGACTGCTTCGTCATGCGCGCCCGCAAGGAGGCGCAGCAGGCCGACGTGGTGGTGGTCAATCATCACTTGTTCTTCGCGGACGTGATGTTGAAGGACACCGGCATGGCGGAGTTGCTGCCCGCCGCCAACACGATCATCTTCGACGAAGCGCACCAGCTGCCAGAAACCGCCACGTTGTTCTTTGGCGAGACCATCTCTACGAACCAGATTCTGGAACTCGCGCGCGACAGCGTGGCAGAAGGCCTTTCGCACGCACGCGATGCGGTGGACTGGGTGGCGATTGCCGCGCCGCTGGAGCGTGCCGCGCGTGATTTGCGCCTCGTTTTCCGCCAGGACGGGTCCCGCCTGTCGATCAAGCAGATCGACAACGATGCGGCCCTTGCCACGCCGTTCTACGAGGTGCTGCCCAAGCTTGAGCAGGCGCTTTCCGACTTTACCGGCGCGCTGGAAGCCCAGGCCGAACGCGCCGAGACCATCGAGCAGTGCCATCGCCGTGCGGTGGCGCTGTGCGAGAAACTGGAAGCGTGGGCCGATCCCAAACCGCCCAAGGCGCCAAAGAAGGAAGGGGATGACGCGGGCGCGGACAGCGAGAGTGCGGTTCCCGTTGACGAGCGTGTGCGCTGGGTCGAGGTATTCGCCAATTCCGTGCAGTTGCACCTGACGCCGTTGTCGATCGCGCCGATCTTTTCGCGTCAGCGTGCCGGCCAGCCGCGCGCGTGGGTCTTCACGTCCGCGACGCTTTCGGTGCGCGGCAACTTCACGCACTACGCTGCGCAGTTGGGCCTGGACCGTGATCGGTCCATGACGCTCGACAGCCCGTTCGACTACGCATCGCAAGGCTTGCTGTATGTGCCGCGTGATTTGCCCCAGCCGAGCGATCCGCGCTTTACCGATGCGGTGCTCGGCGCCACCTTGCCGCTGATTGAAGCGGCGGGCGGCAAGACGTTCCTGCTGTGCACGACGCTGCGCGCCGTGAATCGCGCCGCCGAGCGGTTGTCGGATGAATTCGCCCAACGCGGCTGGGATTTCCCGTTGCTCGTGCAGGGCCAGGCCAGCCGTACGGAATTGCTGGATCGCTTCCGGGCGCTGGGCAACGCCGTGCTGATCGGCAGCCAGAGTTTCTGGGAGGGCGTGGACGTACGCGGCGAGGCGCTCTCGCTGGTCGTCATCGACAAATTGCCGTTTGCCCCGCCCGATGATCCGGTGCTGAGCGCCCGCATGGAGGCGCTTGAAAAGAAGGGGCTGAGCCCGTTTGCCGTGCACCAACTGCCGCATGCAGTCATCACGCTCAAGCAGGGCGCAGGGCGGTTGATTCGCTCCGAGACCGATCGCGGTGTGCTGATGATCTGCGACCCGCGGCTCGTTGAGAAGAACTACGGCCGGCAGATCTGGCAGAGCCTGCCGCCGTTCAAGCGTACGCGCGAGGCCGAGACGGCTGCCGATTTTCTGCGTTCGCTGCGGCCAGATTCGGAAGAGGCGGCTGCCGGCGGGTCTGAAGACTGATCTGCGTGCACAAACAAAAAGCCCGGCCAATCGACCGGGCTTTTTGCTGTGCTGTTCAAGCCTTGCTTACCACCATTGGTACCAGGGCTTGTCTTTCTTGCGCTGGCCGTAGGCGAGGAAATCGCTCTTCGGATAGTTCTGCTTGATGATGCGTTCGGTGTCGTCGCGCATGTCTTTCATGCCCAGCGCTTCATACGACTTCATCATGATGTACAGCGCTTCTTCCACTGCCGGGGCGCGATCGTAATCCTTGATGGCGTCCTGCGCGCGGTTGACGGCAGCCAGGTAGGCGCCGCGGCGATAGTAGTAGCGTGCGGCGCCCACTTCATGCTCGGCCATCGCGTTGACGATGTACTGCATGCGCTGGGTGGCGTCCGGCGTGTACTTGCTGTTCGGGAACCGCGTGATCAGCGTCTTGAACGCGTCGTAGGCGGCGCGTGCGGCTTTCGGGTCGCGCTCGCTCAAATCCTGGTTCGAGAAGCGGCCGAGCCAGCCCAGGTTGTCGTTGAAGTTGATCAGGCCCTTGAGGTAGTAGGCGTAATCGACGCTGGGGTGATTCGGGTGCAACTGGATGAAGCGATCCACCGCGGCCAGCGCGGCAGCCGTCTCGCCATCCTTGTAGTTGGCGTAGGCGGTTTCGATCTGGGCTTGTTGAGCGTACTGGCCGAACGGATAGCGGCTTTCGAGCTTTTCGTAGTACTTGACCGCCTTGGCGTAGTCGCCGCCGTCGAGCGAGTCCTTCGCTTCCGAATATAATTTGTTGGCTGACCAGCCAGCCGTTTCGTCTTGCTGTTCCGGCAGGATGCCGCAGGCCGAGATAGCAAGGCATGCAACGCCTGCCACCAACGCTGCTCCGATTTGCGCGCGGATTCGATTGCCGACTCGACTAACAATACGCGCCTGCTTTACGCTCGTGACCGACATGGGCACCTTTTCTGAATGAAAAATCGCATCAAGCATTATAGCCCAAGCCCTGTGTCAGACGACGCACTGGCTGACGTTTCCCTCACTGCGCCGGAGACGGAAGACGCCCTCGACGATGAGGCGCTCGATTTGCCTGCCGCCGGGGCCGCTCCAGGTGCCGAACCGATCATCGTAGAGATTCCCGAAGCCATGCACGGCGAGCGCCTCGACAAGGCGCTCGCCAAGCTGCTGCCCGACTATTCGCGCAGCCGCTTGCAGCAATGGATTGACGCCGGCGCGGTTCGTCTGCGTGGTGAGGTGGTGCGCCCGCGTGCGGCCATCTCCGGCGGTGACCGCATCGAAGTCGTCCCGCAACGCGCGGCCGACGAAAACGCCTTCGTCGCCGAGCCGATTGACCTGGATGTGGTGTACGAAGACGACACGCTGCTCGTCATCAACAAGCCTGCCGGTCTGGTGGTGCATCCGGCCGCGGGCAACTGGAGCGGCACGGTGCTCAACGGCCTGCTGCATCGCTATCCCGACGCCGTGGAGTTGCCGCGTGCCGGCATCGTCCACCGCCTCGACAAGGACACTTCGGGCCTGATGGTGGTCGCCCGTACGCTGCCTGCGCAGACCGACCTCGTGCGCCAATTGCAGGCACGTACCGTCAAGCGGACTTATCTCGCGCTGGTGTGGGGCGAAACGCCCGAAGAAGCCACGATCGATGCTCCGATCGGCCGGGACCCGCGCGACCGCACGCGCATGGCCATCATCGAGACGGCCAGCGGCAAGCCGGCGCGGACGCATTTCAAGACGCTGGACGTGGTCGACCTCGGGCGCGCCCAGGTGTCGCTGGTGCGCTGCCAGCTTGAGACCGGCCGGACACACCAGATCCGTGTGCACTTTGAGTCGGAGGGGCATCCGTTGCTGGGCGATCCGGTCTATACGCGCAACTTCCGGCGTGGCCAGCCGCAGACGATCAAGGCGCCGCTGCCGGTGCCTTTTGCGCGGCAGGCGCTGCACGCGGTGCGCCTCGGGCTCGTGCATCCGGCCACGGGCAAATCCGTACATTGGGAAGCCGGCGTGCCCGATGATTTCGCCGATCTGCTGGAAGCCCTCGACATGGATCCTGATGCCGACATCAACTGATTGGATCGTTCCCGACTGGCCCGCGCATCCGCATGTGAAGGCGCTTGCCACGACGCGCCTGGGTGGCGTCAGTGTCGGGCCTTACGGATTGGCTGGCGGCTTGCCCGGCGGCCTGAACCTCGGTCAGCACGTGGGTGACGCGCCCGACGCCGTCGATCAGAATCGCCGCATTCTCCGTGCGGCGCTACCGGCTGAGCCGACGTGGATGGAGCAGGTGCACGGCACTGGTGTAGCTGATCTTGATCAACTTGTTGGTACGTCGGCGCCTGTAGTTGCCGATGCTGCGGTGGCGTCGTGGCGGGATCGGGTCTGCGTGGTCATGACGGCCGATTGCCTGCCTGTCTTGCTGAGCGACGCCCGAGGCGTCACCGTGGGTGCGGCGCATGCGGGTTGGCGTGGTCTATGCGGCGGCGTGATCGAACGCACGCTGGAAGCCATGATGCAGCGGTTGCGCGCCAGCGGCCAGGAAGCCGATCCGACGTGGCTGGCGTGGCTCGGGCCAGCCATCGGGCCATCGTGTTTTGAAGTGGGTGCGGAAGTGCGTCAGGCATTTATCGACGCCGCGCAGCCCGACGAATTGCCCGCCACCGAGGCGGCGTTCGTGGAAGGCACCTCCACGGGGAAGTTCTTCGCCGATTTGTACGCGCTGGCTCGACTGCGGCTGGCGCGCGCCGGTTGTACCGACGTGTACGGCGGTGGCCTGTGCACGATGACGGACGCCGAGCGCTTCTATTCGTACCGCCGGGAGCGCACCACGGGGCGCATGGCCACGCTGATCTGGCGCGCGGAGTGAGCCTTCAGGCGGCGCCGTCGCCAGCGTCGCTGCTCAGCGTGGGAGTGGTGTCCGCCTTGTCCTGCGCGGCTTCCTTGGCTTTCCGGCGTCGCCTGCGTGCTGGCGTGCCGACAATCCACAGGAAGAGCGATAGCGGCGCCACGCCGTAAAAGACAAATGTGCCGATGCCGGCAATCCAAGATTGCTCAGTCAAGGACATCATCAGCACGACGTAGAGCCAGGCGATGGCGACGATATACATGGGAAAAGCGGTGCCCGGCATTGGCGCAATGCGGCAGTCTCGCACGAAATTGCGCAAATTGGACCATAGCCCCGGTTCTGTGCTTAACCATTTGGTCGGAGCCGTTTTCGGTGAACGCGGCAAAACCCGCGCTGGCTGGGCGTTTCCGGCCGATCATTAACTAACGCCGATTGACAGTCTTGAAACGGCAAGGCAACAATGCCCCGCAATACTACGAGTTGCGCCGCCGTTCCAACCGGAGCGGCGCATATCGTCGGATCGAGGGCACTATGGCATCGCGTCAATCGACATCATCCAAGGCATCTAGCGCCCACACTCAAGCTCCCTTGCAGGGCTTGTCGGACCCAACGCAGTGGGCGGAGCAGTTCAAGCAATGGCAAGCCTTTGCGGGCGCCTTCGCACAACCTGGTGCCGCGGCGCCAGGTCTTGGGCAGTTCAACGGCGCAGCGACGGGTGAAGGCGCGGCGCCTTTCGCCCTGATCCCGCACGAGCGGCTGGCCGAGATCCAGCAGAAATATCTCGAGGAGTGGCTTCAGATCTGGCGCCACATGAGCACGGGCGAAAGCGCCGAGGCCGTAGCGCCATCTGATCGCCGCTTCTCGAACGACGCGTGGCGCAAGAGCCCGCTCTATGGCTATGCCGCCGCGTTCTACGTGCTCAACGCCCGCACGTTGATGGAAATGGCCGACGCAGTGCAGGCAGACGCCAAGACCCGAGAGCGCGTGCGCTTTGCCGTGTCGCAATGGACGGCTGCCATGTCGCCGTCCAACTTTCTTGCGACCAATCCGGAAGCGCAGAAGCAACTGATTGAATCGCGTGGCGAATCCCTGCGCACCGGCATCCTCAACATGCTGCAGGACATGGAGCGCGGCAAGATCTCGCAGACGGACGAAACAGCGTTCGAGATCGGGCGCAACGTCGCCAACAGCGAAGGCGCCGTCGTCTTCGAGAACGACTACTTCCAGCTCATCCAATACAAGCCGCTGACGGCCAAGGTGCATGCGCGCCCGCTGTTGCTGGTGCCGCCTTGCATCAACAAGTACTACATCCTTGATCTGCAGCCGGCCAATTCGCTGGTGCGCTATGCCGTGGAGCAGGGCAATACTGTGTTCCTCGTGTCGTGGCGTAATCCGGACGCGAGCATGGCGTCCCGCACGTGGGACGACTACATCGAAGGCGGCGCCATCGAGGCCATTCGTGTCGCGCGCGAAATCTCCGCGCAGGATCAGATCAACGTGCTGGGCTTTTGCGTGGGCGGAACAATCCTGTCGACCGCCCTGGCCGTGCTGGCGGAACGCGGACAGCATCCGGCGGCAAGCCTGACGCTGCTGACCACGCTGCTCGACTTTACGGACACCGGCATTCTCGACGTCTTCGTCGATCAAGCCCAGGTGGAAATGCGAGAGCAGACGATCGGCCCGAATGCGCCGACCGGCCCGGGCCTGCTGCGTGGCGTGGAGCTGGCAAACACGTTCTCGTTCCTGCGCCCGAACGATCTGGTCTGGAATTACGTTGTCGAGAACTATCTGAAAGGCAAGACGCCTGCGCCGTTCGACCTGCTGTACTGGAATGGCGATTCCACCAACCTGCCGGGCCCGTGGTACTGCTGGTACCTCCGTCATACGTATCTGCAGAACGACCTCAAGACGCCGGGCAAGCTGAAGGTGAACGGTACGCCAGTGGATCTCGGCAAGATTGATGCGCCGGTCTACATCTACGGTTCGCGTGAAGACCACATCGTCCCCTGGAAGTCGGCCTATGGTTCTGTGCCGCTGCTCAAGGGCAAGCGGCGTTTCGTGTTGGGCGCCTCCGGCCATATCGCTGGCGTGATCAACCCGCCTGCCGCCAACAAGCGTTCGCACTGGACCAATGCCAAGCTGCCTGACTCCGCCGATGCGTGGTTCGAGGGTGCGAAGGAGCATCCCGGAAGCTGGTGGCCGGATTGGTCAAGTTGGCTTGCATCACACGCCGGCGCGCAGAAGGCTGCACCCAAGAGCTACGGCAACGCGGACTACCCGGTCATCGAGCCGGCCCCTGGCCGCTACGTCAAACAGAAAGCGTAAGATCGCGCGCATGAACCCCCGTTGCCGCCGCGGCTTCGGCCGCTGGCGGTGTCCAACGACCCTCTCTTTCGACAGTGGAAGGTAAGCAAATGACCGATGTTGTGATCGTATCGGCGGTACGCACCGCCGTGGGCAAGTTTGGTGGCTCGCTGGCGAAGATCGCTGCGCCTGAGCTTGGCGCGGCTGTTATCCGCGAAGCGCTGGCGCGCGCCAAGGTGGCGCCGGACCAGGTGAGCGAAGTCATCATGGGCCAAGTGCTGACGGCAGGCTCGGGTCAGAACCCGGCGCGCCAGGCCGTCATCAAGGCAGGGCTGCCGAACATGGTGCCGGGCCTGACCATCAACAAGGTGTGCGGCTCCGGCCTGAAGGCCGTGATGCTGGCCGCCAACGCCATCATCGCGGGCGACGCTGAGATCGTCGTGGCTGGCGGGCAGGAAAACATGTCTGCCGCGCCGCACGTCCTGCCCGGTTCGCGCGACGGTTTCCGCATGGGCGATGCCAAGCTGATCGATTCGATGATTGTGGATGGGCTGTGGGACGTCTACAACCAGTACCACATGGGCATCACGGCGGAGAACGTCGCCAAGGAATACGGCATCACGCGCGAAGCGCAGGACGAGTTCGCGGTCGCGTCGCAGAACAAGGCCGAAGCTGCGCAAAAGTCGGGCCGCTTCAACGATGAAATCGTTCCGATCATGATTCCGCAACGCAAGGGCGATCCGATTGCCTTCGCGCAGGACGAGTTCGTTCGCCATGGCGCCACGCTCGAATCGATGGCTGGCCTGAAGCCCGCTTTCGACAAGGCTGGCACCGTGACGGCGGCCAACGCCTCGGGCCTGAACGATGGCGCCGCCGCTGTCGTCGTAATGTCGGCCGCCAAGGCGAAGGAACTGGGCCTGACGCCGCTGGCCACGATCCGTGCTTACGCCAGCGCTGGCCTGGACCCGAAGGTCATGGGCATGGGGCCGGTACCGGCGTCCAAACGCTGCCTGTCGCGCGCCGGCTGGTCGGTGGGCGACCTGGACCTGATGGAGATCAACGAGGCATTTGCCGCCCAGGCGCTGGCAGTGCATCAGCAGATGGGCTGGGATACGTCGAAGATCAACGTCAACGGCGGGGCGATTGCGATCGGTCACCCGATCGGCGCGTCGGGCTGCCGCATCCTGGTCACGCTGCTGCACGAGATGCAGAAGCGCGACGCGAAGAAGGGCCTGGCCTCGCTGTGTATCGGTGGCGGCATGGGCGTGGCGCTGGCGGTTGAGCGTCCGTAAGTTTTTTTGCAGTGAGATTGGCGTGAGGCGGAACGAATGCCGCACACGCCAATCGGAGACACCTGAGCATCTGCTGCCCGGCAAGAGGCCGGGCGGTTCTAACAACAAGGACTAGGAGTGGACATGACCAAACGCATCGCATACGTCACCGGTGGCATGGGCGGTATCGGAACGGCGATTTGCCAGCGCTTGGCGCGCGACGGCTTCACCGTTGTCGCAGGCTGCGGCCCGAACTCGCCGCGCAAGGCGAAATGGCTTGAACAACAGAAGGCGCTTGGTTTCGATTTCGTGCCGTCCGAAGGCAACGTCGGCGATTGGGAGTCGACCAAGGCCGCGTTCGACAAGGTCAAGGCCGAAGTGGGCGAGGTCGATGTCCTGATCAACAACGCCGGTATCACGCGCGACGTGGTGTTCCGCAAGATGACCCGCGCCGACTGGGATGCGGTGATCGATACCAACCTGACGTCGCTGTTCAACGTGACCAAGCAGGTCATCGACGGCATGGCGGATCGCGGCTGGGGCCGAATCATCAACATCTCGTCGGTGAACGGCCAGAAGGGCCAGTTTGGCCAGACCAACTATTCGACCGCCAAGGCTGGCCTGCACGGCTTCACGATGGCGCTGGCGCAGGAAGTCGCGACCAAGGGTGTAACGGTCAACACGGTGTCGCCGGGCTATATCGCGACCGACATGGTGAAAGCGATTCGTCAGGATGTGCTCGACAAGATCGTCAGCACGATTCCGGTCAAGCGCTTGGGCGAGCCGACGGAGATCGCCTCGATCTGCGCATGGCTGGCATCTGAAGAATCCGGCTTCTCCACCGGCGCGGACTTCTCCCTCAACGGCGGCCTTCACATGGGCTGACGCTCCCACGCCCATGCTGCGGCTATGCTGCAGCATGGGCGCAGCAATTTTCCCCCTTGATTTGCCTGCATGCTGCGATGCTCGATTGCATTGCAGCAAGCATTTTGCGTCCTCTGTGGGCAACTGTCCGAGTGCCTGAGCCGCATCAAAATGCTGCGGGTTTTTACCGGGGGAGGTCGCCTTTTCTTTGCAGGGCGATCCGCATAGAATCCAATCACGGAGGCGCTCCGCAGGGAGACACGGGGCGTCCGATCATAACCGGATGCATCTGCGCTACGCTTGAATTCACCATTCGCGCGCAGATCGGAACAGCCGGGCAACCGCGTATTTTGCTGCACCGCCCGGTGCAGTCATTTCGCACTGCATCGGCTGCACCGCAGCAGCATCGCCAACACGGAAAGGCACGATGGCCACCAGCAAGAAGGGCACCGAACGGCTGATCAAGAAATATCCCAACCGCCGGCTCTACGACACCCAGACCAGCACCTACATCACGCTGGCAGACGTCAAGCAGCTCGTCATGGAAACCGAAGAGTTTCGCGTCGTCGATGCGAAATCCGGTGAAGACCTGACCCGCAGCATCCTGCTGCAGATCATTCTGGAAGAGGAAACCGGCGGCGTGCCGATGTTCTCGGGTGCGATGCTCGCGCAGATCATCCGTTTCTATGGCAACGCGATGCAGGGCATGATGGGCACGTACCTGGAAAAGAACATCCAGGCGTTTGTCGACATCCAGAGCAAGCTGGCCGAGAACTCGAAGGATCTGTACAGCGGCAACACGTTCAACCCCGACATGTGGTCGCAGTTCATGAACATGCAGGGGCCGATGATGCAGGGCATGATGAGCAACTACATCGAGCAGAGCAAAAACCTGTTCGTGCAGATGCAGGAGCAGATGCAGAGCCAGGCCAAGAACATGTTCGGGACGTTCCCGTTCAACCAGCCGCCCGAAAAGAAGTAAGTTCAGCGGGCTGGCAAAACAAGGCGAATCGCGGGGCGGTTCGCCTTTTTTGTTGGGCGCGCGCCCGAGAGGGCAGCAAGGTAAAATACCGGTCCTTCAGGTGAGGTGTACGCCTCTCAGACGATCACGATTCCCGCCCCGGTTTCCCCATGTTTGATGTCCGCCCCCGGCTTCTATGCCGGCTGTCTCCCGTTTTCGCATGAGCCGCCTGTTGCTCGCCCCGATGGAAGGGGTCGCGGATTACGTCATGCGCGACGTGCTGACGCAAGCTGGCGGCTACGACGGATGCGTCTCGGAGTTCGTCCGCGTGACGGGCTCGTTGCTTCCGGCGCGCACCTACGAACGTGAGACGCCCGAGATTCGCAACGGTGGCTATACGGCCAGCGGCACGCCGATGACCATCCAACTCCTCGGCAGCGATCCGGAATGGCTGGCCCGCAATGCGGCATACGCAGCAACCCTCACGCCGCATGGCATCGACCTCAACTTCGGCTGCCCCGCCAAGGTCGTGAACCGACACGGCGGCGGCGCCATGCTGCTCGCCACGCCGGAAGTGCTGTACGACATCGTGCACGCCGTGCGGGCCGCGGTGCCGGCCAATATTTCGGTGACGGCGAAGATGCGGCTCGGCGTTTCCGATACGTCCCGCGCGATTGACTGTGCGACGGCGCTGGCGGAAGGCGGTGCGGAATCGCTCGTCGTGCATGCCCGCACGCGTGACCACGGCTACCGTCCGCCCGCTCACTGGGACTGGATCGCGCGCATCGCCGATGCCGTGAGCATTCCGGTCACCGCCAATGGCGAAGTCTGGACCGTGGCCGACTGGGAGCGCTGCCGGGCCGTCAGTGGCTGTAGTGACGTGATGATCGGCCGTGGCGCCGTGTCCGACCCGTTCCTGGCCCAGCGCATTCGCGGGCAGATGGACGAGGCACCGTCCGCGGCGGAATGGCCGATCGTGCTCGGCTATCTCGCCGATTACCTGAAGAAATTGCATGCGCGCATCTCGGCCAAGCACGAGCATGGCCGCGTCAAGCTGTGGCTGAGCTATCTGAAGCGGACGTGGCCCCAGGCCGCGGAGCTGCACGATGCCATTCGCAGGCTGCAGGACGCGCTGGAAATCGAGCGCGTGATTGAACAGATGCAGCTGCGGCTTGGTCGCCCAAACGCGGCGAACGGTTAAAATACGCAACCGCGCCGCACAGCCCACGTGCGCAGCGCAAATCCTCTCCCACATCAGGTTGTTCCCATGTCCGACGTCAGTACCCAGAGCCCCAAGGTGGGGTTCGTCAGTCTCGGTTGTCCCAAGGCCTTGGTCGATTCCGAGCAGATCATCACCCAACTGCGCGCGGAGGGGTATGAGATTTCCGGCACGTACGGCGGGGCGGACCTGGTGGTCGTCAACACCTGCGGCTTCATCGACGAGGCCGTGCAGGAAAGCCTGGACGCGATTGGCGAGGCGCTGGCCGAGAACGGCAAGGTGATCGTCACCGGCTGCCTGGGCGCCAAGAAGGACGCCGCTGGCCAGGACATCATCACCAACGTGCACCCGAAGGTGCTGGCGGTGACGGGCCCCCATGCGCTGGGCGAAGTGATGGAAGCGGTGCACACGCACCTGCCCAAGCCGCATGACCCGTTCATCGATCTGGTACCGCCGCAGGGCATCAAGCTCACGCCCAAGCACTACGCGTATCTGAAGATTTCGGAAGGCTGCAACCACCGTTGCAGCTTCTGCATCATCCCGTCGATGCGCGGCGATCTCGTCTCGCGCCCGGTGGCCGAAGTGATGCTGGAAGCGGAAAACTTGCTGAAGGCCGGCGTCAAGGAGCTGCTCGTCATCTCGCAGGACACCAGCGCCTACGGCGTCGACGTCAAATTCCGCATGGGCTTCTGGAACGGCCGCCCGCTGAAGACGCGCATGACCGAGCTGGTCGGCGCGCTGGGTGAACTGGCGTCGCAGTACGGCGCCTGGGTGCGCCTGCATTACGTCTACCCGTACCCGAGCGTGGATGAGGTGATGCCGCTGATGGCCGAGGGCAAGGTCCTGCCGTATCTGGACGTGCCGCTGCAGCACGCCCACCCCGACGTGCTCAAGCGCATGAAGCGCCCGGCCAACGCCGAGAAGACGCTGGATCGCATCCGTGCCTGGCGCGAGGTGTGCCCGGAGCTGACCATCCGCAGCACCTTCATCGCAGGCTTCCCCGGTGAAACGGAAGAGGAGTTTCAGACGCTGCTCGACTTCATTGCCGAGGCCGAACTGGATCGCGTGGGCTGCTTCGCCTATTCGCCGGTCGAAGGCGCCACCGCCAACGACCTGCCGGGCGCATTGCCCGACGAGGTGCGCGAGGAGCGCCGCGCGCGCTTCATGGAAGTGGCCGAGCGCGTGTCTGCACGCCGTCTGCAGCGCAAGGTGGGCAAGTCGCTGCGCGTGCTGGTGGACGAGGTGAATCAAGACGGTGGCATTGGCCGTTCGTCGGCGGATGCCCCGGAGATTGACGGCCTCGTCTATATCGCGCCGCCATCGAAGCCTTACAAGCGCTACAAGGCGGGCGATTTCGTGTCGGTCAAGATTACCGGCGCGGACGGCCACGACCTGTGGGGCGAGGTCTGACCCACTTAGGTAGTCGTACCTAAATTTTGCGAACGGTCGTGCGTTTATACTGGCCGCCATCCAATTTCGATGGCTCAGGAGACAGCAATGGCACGTGAAGTGGTGGTGGTCAGCGGCGTTCGTACCGCAATCGGGACGTTTGGTGGCAGCCTGAAGGATGTGGCGCCGTGCGAACTGGGCGCACTCGTTGTGCGCGAGGCGCTGGCCCGCGCAGGCGTGAAGGGCGAGGAGGTCGGCCACGTGGTGTTTGGCCACGTGATCAACACCGAGCCGCGAGACATGTATCTCTCGCGCGTGGCCGCCGTGAACGGCGGGGTGTCGGCCGAAACGCCTGCATTCAACGTCAACCGCCTGTGCGGCTCGGGCCTGCAGGCCGTGGTGAGCGCGGCGCAGACAATCCTGTTGGGCGATGCCGATGTCGCCATTGCCGGTGGCGCAGAGAGCATGAGCCGTGCGCCGTACTTGGCACCCGCAGCCCGCTGGGGTTCGCGCATGGGCGACGCCAAGATGGTCGACATGATGCTCGGCGCGCTGCACGACCCGTTCCACACAATCCACATGGGCGTCACTGCGGAAAACGTCGCACGCGAATTCGGCATCAGCCGCGAGCAGCAAGACCAGACCGCGCTGGAATCGCATCAGCGCGCATCGCGTGCCATCCGGGCCGGCTACTTCAAGGACCAGATCGTTCCCGTGACGATCAAGTCGCGCAAGGGCGATATCCAGTTCGATACCGATGAGCATGTCCGTCACGATGCAACCATCGACGACATGACCAAGCTCAAGCCGGTTTTCACGAAAGAAAACGGTACGGTCACGGCAGGCAACGCTTCAGGCCTCAACGATGCAGGCGCAGCGCTGGTGCTGATGGAGCGTTCGGTGGCCGAAAAGCGTGGCCTCAAGCCGCTGGCCCGGCTGGTGTCGTACGGCCATGCGGGCGTGGAGCCGAAGATCATGGGTATCGGCCCGGTGCCGGCGACGCGCAAGGCGCTGGAGCGCGCAGGCCTGTCGGTCAACGATCTGGATGTGATCGAAGCCAACGAGGCGTTCGCCGCCCAGGCCTGCGCTGTGACGAAGGAACTTGGCCTGGACCCGGCCAAGGTCAACCCGAACGGCTCGGGCATCTCGCTCGGCCACCCGATCGGCGCAACGGGCGCGCTTATCACGGTCAAGGCGCTGCACGAGCTGCAGCGCATCGGCGGTCGCTACGCGCTGGTGACCATGTGTATTGGTGGAGGACAGGGCATTGCGGCGGTGTTCGAACGCATCTGAACGCATTTTCTCGATTGAACGTCTGATTCGGCCAACCGGCGCGCTGTTTGCGCTGGTACTGGCCGCAGGCGTGGCGCCGGTGTCTGCGCAGACGCCGGCTGCCGACAACGGCTACGACGTGTCGACCGGCAGCACCAACGTGCAGCCCGGCGACCTGGGCCTGAACCGCGCCGTTGCCGAGGGCGACAAGCGCCGCGCTCAGGCCAGGAAGGGCGACAACGCGTTCTCGGCGCAGACCCCGCCGCTCCGTGTGCTGCAACCTCAGCCCGACTACGCAAAATATCCCGTCTATACCGGCGTGATCGGCGACATGCCGATCCGCATGCGTCTCGGCCGCAAGGCCGGTGAGATCGACAGCGTCCACGGCGAATACGTCCCGGGCAATGCGGCGGGCGTGCGTCTGGTGACCGGCGAATACGAAAACGGCGGCTTTCTCATGGAAGAGTCCGATGACGGTACGCACGTCACCGGCACGTGGGAGGGCGCCATCGACGGTCACGGCGTCGTGCGCGGCACGTGGACGGACGTCGCCCACGACGGCCATACGCTGCCGTTTGTGCTGCGGCCCGTCGCGGTGGTCGTGATTCCGCCGTACGATGCCGCAGCCAACAGCAATGCGGCGACGCCAGCCACGCCAATGACGCCGCTGGTTCCGGCTGGGCCGGGCCAGATCGCACCGCCCGCCGGCAATCCGCCACGATCAAGCGCGCACTGGTAAGCCGCCCGAAATCGCTCATCCGCCACAAACAGGAAACCACGTGAACGACGACACCAAGCTCCCGCCGATGTTTCCCGCGACCCAAGCCGTGCATCCGGAATTGCAGATCCCGCCTGGCTTCACGGCGTTCTCGCATGCCACGCATCGTGCATCGACGGTGGTGTTCAAGAATCTCGCCGACATGCGGGCCTTCGGTAGCGGCAGCGTGGTGCACTGGCGCTATGGGCTGCATGCCACGCCCACTTCCGACACGCTGTGCCAGGCACTGGCGCAGATCGAGGGCGGTTCGCATACCTTGCTGCTGCCTTCAGGGCTGGCGGCGATTTCGCTGGTGTATTTCTCGCTGATCAAATCAGGCGACGACGTGCTGATTCCGGACAACGCCTACGGCCCGAACCGTGACCACGGCGAGTGGATGGCGCGTCAGTTCGGCATCACCGTGCGCTATTACGACCCGATGATCGGCGCCGGCATTGCCGACCTCATGCGCCACAACACGAAGCTCGTGTGGCTCGAAGCGCCTGGATCGGTCACGATGGAAGTGCCCGACTGCACGGCCATCGCCGAGGTGGCGCGCAAGGCCGGCGCCATCACCGCCATCGACAACACCTGGAGCGGTGGCGTGTACTACCAGCCGTTCGAGCACGGCATCGACATCTCCGTGCAAGCGCTGACCAAGTACCAATCAGGCGGTAGCGATGTGCTGATGGGTGCCGCCATCACCAACGACGAAGCGCTGCACCACAAGCTGCTCGCCACCCGCATGCGCATGGGCTGGGGCGTTTCGGCAGACGATTGCTATTTCGTGCTGCGTGGCCTGCCGAGCCTGCCGACGCGTCTGGCTGCACACGACGCGCACGCCCGCGAAGTGGCCGAATGGCTGGTCGATCGACCCGAAGTCGTGCGCGTGCTGCACCCCGCCTTGCCCAGTTGCCCGGGCTACGAAAACTGGAAGCGCGACTTTACCGGCGCGAGCGGGTTGTTCTCGATCGTGCTGCACGAGCGCTATTCGCAGGCGCAGATCGACGCCTTTATCGAAGGGCTGCGCTATTTCGCGATCGGTTTTTCGTGGGGCGGGGCGCACAGCCTGGCATTGCCATACAACATCCCGTCGATGCGCACGGCGACCGCTTGGCCGCCGGCCGACTGGGAGAACGCGGGCGGTTTTGTGCGGCTGTATATCGGTCTGGAAGATCCGCGTGATTTGATTGCGGATTTGAAGCAGGCGATGGAGACGCACCTGCGGGCGGCGTAACGCCTTGCCGCAGGTGGGAATTTCCGCAGCAGCTTATTGCTGTGGGAATAGATTCAGCAATCCATCCAGGCCGACAACGTTGAACGCCACGTCGGCCTGTGCCTGGACGATGGGCTTGGCGCGGAACGCGACCGACAGGCCCGCCACGCCCATCATCTTCAGGTCGTTCGAGCCGTCACCCATGGCGATGGCGTTATGCGGCGACACGCCCAGTTCCTGGCAGAACGCCTTGAGCGTCTGCGCTTTCACATCGGCGTTGACGATCTCGCCGAGCACGCGGCCGGTCAGCTTGCCGTCCACGATTTCCAGTGTGTTGGCGCGCGTGCGATCCAGCCCAAGGCGCTCCTGCAGGCGTGAGGTGAAGAATTCGAAGCCCCCCGACACCAGCAGCGTGCGAATGCCCAGGGCCTGCACGGCCTTCAGCATCTTTTCTGCGCCTAGGGAAAGCTGCAGGCGCTCGGCGTAGACCCGCTCCAGCACGCTTGCATCCAGGCCTTTGAGCAGTTCGACGCGGCGCGTCAGGCTCTCGTTGAAATCCTTGATCTCGCCGCGCATCGACGCTTCGGTGATGGCCGCCACTTGCGGCTTGAGCCCGCAGAAATCCGCAATTTCGTCGATGCACTCGATGGTGATCAGCGTCGAATCCATGTCCATCGCCAGCACACGGAAATCGCCGAATGTCCATTCGTCGGGAATCCACGCGTAGTCCAACTTCAGGTTGGCGCAGATGGCATCAAGCTGGACGCGCAATTCGCTGGGCAGTTCGTGCACCCATTCGATGGCCGCGACGTTGGGCGCGCGCATCTCATAGGTGGCGCTGCCGAACAGGCTGCGGACGGATTCAATATCGCCGGTGGACAGCGGCGACGGGCTTTGCAGAATGACGGGCATGGGGTGGCAGGAGGGGACCGGGCAGTTCGGCGCAGGAGAAGCCCGCTATTGTAGCGAACGCCCCGGGCAGAATGCGCCCCACCAAAAGGTGAGGCGTTGCTGTGTAAGCGTCAGGCGGACGCGGTTTCGACCATCAGGCTGCGAGCCACCTTGGCGAGGAAGCGGTCGCAGGCGTCGAGCTGGGCCAGTTCGACGTATTCGTTGGCCTTGTGCGCCTGTTCGATGTTGCCCGGACCGCACAGCACGGCCGGAATGCCGGCGCGCTGGAAGAGGCCGGCTTCGGTGCCGTAGGCGACCTTGCGCTTGTCGTTGTCTTCGGTCAGCACACGCACAAGCTGCGTGATGGCGGCTTGCTCCGAGGCATCCAGCGACGGCGCGGCGGCAATCTCGTCGAGTTCGATGCGGGCGTCCGGATGTTCGCGCTGCATGGCGGGCTCGATGGTTTCACGCACGTAGCGCTCGACGCGCGCGCGGATGGCCGGTGCATCCACGCCCGGCAGGTTGCGGAATTCGAATACCAGCTCGCACAACGCGGGAATCGTGTTCAGCGCAATCCCGCCGTTGATGAGACCCGTCGATGCCGTGGTGAACGGCACGTCAAACGCATCATCGAACGGGCCCTTGGCGCGGAATTCATCGGCCAGGTCACGCACGAAGCAGATGATGCGCGCAGCGTATTCGATGGCGTTCACGCCCTGCGGCGTGAGCGAGGAATGCGCCGCGCGGCCGTGCACGCGGCAGCGGTAGGCGTTGATGCCCTTGTGCGCGACGATCGGGCGCATGGAGGTCGGCTCGCCGACGATGCAGCCGGCGGGCTTGATACCGCGGGCGATCAGGTCTTCGATCATGCGCGGGGCGCCCACGCAGCCGACTTCCTCGTCATACGACAGCGCGAAATGCACCGGCTCGCGCAGCTGGGCCTGCAGCAACGACGGCACCAGCGCCAGAGACGCAGCGATAAATCCCTTCATGTCGCAGGTGCCGCGCCCGTAGAGCTTGCCGTCGCGCAGCTCCGGCGCAAACGGGTTGCTGTCCCATTTCTGGCCGTCCACCGGCACCACATCGGTATGGCCCGACAGCACGATGCCGCCTTGCACGCTGCCGTCCGCGGCCGGAATCGTGGCGAACAGGTTGGCCTTGTTGCCATCGTCGTTGTGCGACAGATGCGATTCGACGCCGACGCCGCGCAGGTAGTCGCGCACGGTTTCGATCAGCGCCAGGTTGGAGCCGCGGCTCGTGGTGTCGAAGCTGACGAGCTTGTTCGTCCAGTCGAGGGTGGAGAACGGTGTGGGGGCGGTGCTCATGATGGTTTCCTTGTTCTGATCGGCGGATGCTACCGGATCACGCCAATTGCCGCATGGCATGGCGAATGGTCTGCGTCAGCGCGGCGAATTCGGCCGGAATGTTTTCGATGCGCAGGCGATCCTGCCCCGCCAGCTTGATCTGCCGGTTCTTCTGTACGAGATCGATGATCTTGATGGCGTCAACGGGCGGGTTCGGGATGAACTGCAGCGTGACGGCATTCGCGCCGGTGTCGATCTTCCGGATACCCAGCGGCGCGGCGGCAATGCGCAGCCGGTGCGTTTCGATGAGTGATTGCGCCTGCGGCGGCAGCTTGCCGAAACGGTCGATCAGCTCTTCCTGGATGTTGTCGATGGTCTCGCTGCTTTCGCAGTTGGCCAGGCGCTTGTACAGCGACAGGCGTTCCTGCACATCGCCGCAATAGTCTTGCGGCAGCAGGGCGGGCGTGCCGAGGTTGATCTCGGTCGTGGCCGCGAGGGGCGCCATCAGGTCGGGCTCCTTGCCGGCCTTCAGCGACTTCACCGCTTGGTTCAGCATGTCGGTGTAGAGCTGGAAGCCGATCTCGGAAATTTCGCCCGATTGCTTGTCGCCCAGCACTTCACCGGCGCCGCGGATTTCCAGATCGTGCATGGCCAGGTAGAAGCCGGCGCCCAATTCTTCCATCTGCTGAATGGCTTCAAGGCGGCGCTGCGCCTGCTTGGTGAGGCCGTCGACGTCATGCACCAGCAGATACGCATAGGCCTGGTGGTGCGAGCGCCCGACGCGGCCGCGCAACTGGTGCAACTGCGCCAGGCCGAACTTGTCCGCGCGGTGGATCAGGATCGTGTTGGCAGTCGGCACGTCGATACCGGTTTCGATGATCGTCGTGCACAGCAGGATGTTGGCGCGCTGCGCCACGAAATCGCGCATCACGCGCTCCAGCTCGCGCTCGTGCATCTGGCCATGCGCCACGACCACGCGCGCTTCCGGAATCAGCTCTTCGAGCTTGGCGCGCTTGTTCTCGATGGTTTCGACTTCGTTGTGCAGGAAGTAGACCTGCCCGCCGCGTTTCAACTCGCGCAGGATGGCCTCGCGCAGCACGCCGTCTTCCTCGCGGCGCAGGAACGTCTTGATGGCCAGACGCTTTTGCGGCGCCGTGGCGATCACCGAGAAATCGCGCAGGCCTTCCAGCGCCATGCCCAGCGTGCGCGGGATCGGTGTGGCGGTGAGTGTGAGCACGTCCACCTCGGCGCGCAGCGTTTTGAGCGCCTCCTTCTGGCGCACGCCAAAGCGATGCTCTTCGTCGATGATGACGAGCCCCAGGCGGTCGAACTTCACGTCCGGCGAGAGCAGCTTGTGCGTGCCGATCACGATGTCGATCGTGCCGGCGTTGATGGCTTCGATCGCGGCGTCGATCTCTTTCTTGTTCTTGAAACGCGAAATCTCGGCAATGCGCACCGGCCAGTCGGCAAAGCGGTCGACCAGCGTCTGGTAGTGCTGTTCGGCCAGCAGCGTGGTCGGCGCGAGGATGGCCACCTGCTTGCCGCCCATCACCGCAACAAATGCGGCACGCAGCGCGACTTCCGTCTTGCCGAAGCCGACGTCGCCGCAGACGAGGCGGTCCATCGGCTTGCCCGACGTCATGTCGCCGATCACCGCTGCGATGGCGGCGGCTTGATCGGGTGTTTCGTCAAAGCCGAAGCTCTCGGCAAACGTGGCGTAGTCCTGAGGCGTGAGCGGGAACGCGAAGCCCTGGCGCAGCGCACGTCGCGCGTACAGGTTCAGCAGTTCGGCGGCCGTATCGCGAATCTGCTGCGCCGCCTTGCGCTTGGCCTTTTCCCACTGGCCGGAGCCGAGCGAATGCAGCGGCGCCGTTTCCGGATCGGCGCCCGAGTAGCGCGAGATCACATGCAACTGATGCACCGGCACGTAGAGCTTGCTGCCCTTGTCGTAATCGAGGTGCAGGAATTCTTCCTCGCCGTTGCCCATGTCGATGGAGACCAGCCCCTGGTAGCGCCCGATGCCGTGTTCGCTGTGCACCACCGGGTCGCCGATCTTCAGCTCGGCCAGATCGCGCACCATCGAATCGACGGCGGTGGCCTGTTCCTGCTTGCGGCGACCGGCGCGGCGCACGGTCTGCGCGTACAGCTCGGTTTCGGTGATCAGCGCGATGCGTTCGTCGCCGAGGATGAAACCCTGGTACAGCGGTGCCACGCCCAGAACGAACTTGGCATCGCCGCTCATCAGGTCGGCGAAGTCCGCGACGCCTTCAGGATGCAGGCCGCTGGCGGCCAGCATTTGCGCAAGTGTCTCGCGGCGGCCTGCGGATTCGGCGCAGATCATCACGCGGCAATTGCTGCGCATCAGGAACGATTCGAGATTGACCAGCGGGTCTTCGGCGCGGCGGTTGACGGCCACGTTCGGCAATGGCAGCGAAAGCGGTGCATCGCCGGGCTCCGCGCGCAACACCAGACGCGCGTGCGGCTTGGCGGCGACGAAGAACGCCTCTTCATCCAGATACAGCGCAGACGGCTGCAGCAGCGGCCGCTCGCGGTCGTGGCGCATGAAGTTGTAGCGCTGCGTGGTGTCGGCCCAGAAGCGGCGCACCGCGCCTTCGATGTCGCCCACGAAAGCAAGATGCGTGGCGCCCGGCAGGTAGTCGAACAGCGTCGCGGTCTCTTCGAAGAACAGCGGCAGGTAATACTCGATGCCGGCGCTGGGCACGCCGTTGCCGATGTCCTTGTAGATGGGCGAGCGCGTCGGGTCACCCTCGAACACCTCGCGCCAGCGACCGCGGAAGGCCGTGCGCGAGGCCTCGTCCATCGGAAATTCGCGGCCCGGCAGCAGGCGGACTTCGTTCACCGGATAGAGGCTGCGCTGCGTGTCGGGGTCGAACGAGCGGATGGTCTCGATTTCGTCGCCAAACAGGTCGAGCCGATATGGCAGCGGCGAGCCCATCGGGAACAGGTCGATCAGGCCGCCGCGCACGGAGTATTCGCCTGGGCGCATCACGGCGCTGACGTGCTCGTAGCCGGCCAGCGTGAACTGCGCTTTCAGCGCCGCCTCGTCCAGCTTTTCGCCCTTTTTGAAGAAGAACGTGTAGGCGGCCAGGAATGATGGCGGCGCCACGCGTTGCAGCGCCGTGGAGGCCGGCACAAGGAGGATGTCGCACGCACCGTTCTGCAGGTCATGCAGCGTCGCCAGCCGCTCGGAGATCAAATCCTGGTGCGGCGAGAAATTGTCGTACGGCAGCGTTTCCCAGTCCGGCAGCAGCTTCACGCGCGCCTGCGGGGCAAACCAGCGTAGCTCCTCCGCCAGGCGCTGGGCATCGACGGCATTGGCGCAGACCACCGCCAGCATCGGCACGGCGGCGCGATGCTGCTCGAGGTAGCGCGCCAGCAGCAGGGCATCTGCCGCCCCCTGCAGGCCGCTGAAGACAAAGCGCGAGCCCGGTTTGACGGCGGGCAGGGCGGAGAGCGAAAAATCGGACATGAGGCGTGAGGTTGTGTGGGGCACGACTGCAAGACAAAGCACGACACCCCGCCGGCATGTGCAGGCGGGGTGTCGTGACGCAGACCGCTATTATAAAATCCGCGCCAGCCGCGCGCTTGGCGGGGGCCAAAACCCACGCAAATGCCGCGCCCACGTTCACTTTCCCGCCTGTCATGTCGATTTCCCACCCTGGCCGCCGCCGTTTTGCGCTGATTCCCTCGGCCGGCACCGGCTCGCGCGCCGGCGGCGATCTGCCCAAGCAATATCAGGCGATTGCCGGGCGGCCGATGCTCTGGCATACCGCGCAGGCGTTCCTGGCCAGCCCCGAAATCGACACCGTGCTGGTAGTGACGACGCCCGGCGCACAGGCGCTGGTGCAGCGGTTTCCCGACGGTGGCTTCGATGCGCCCAAGCTGGTGGAGGTCGATTGCGGCGGGGATTCACGCCACGCATCGGTCACGCATGGGCTGGCGGCATTGCGCGGCCTCGGCGCACACGATGACGACTGGGTGCTCGTGCATGACGCGGCGCGCCCGGGCCTGACGCCGGCTCTGATCGCGCGTTTGGTCGCGGCGGTGGAGGCCGAAGGCACGCAAGCTGCGGGGGGCATCCTTGCGCTGCCCGTGGCCGACACGCTCAAACGCGCCGATGCAGCCCAGCACATCGACGCGACCGTGCCGCGCGACGGCCTGTGGCAAGCGCAGACGCCGCAGATGTTTCCACTCGGGCTGCTGGAGCGCGCCTTGCGGGAAGCGCTGCTGCAACATCGCATCGTCACCGATGAAGCCAGTGCGATTGAAGCCGCCGGTCACTCGCCGCTGCTTGTGCCGGGAGCGCTGCGCAACTTCAAGGTGACGTATCCCGACGATTTCGCGCTCGCCGAGGCCATCCTCGCGCAGGGCGCACAACCGAACGAGGCATCGCAAGCATGAACTGGATGGACATCCGCATTGGCCAGGGCTACGACGTGCACGCGCTGGTGGAGGGCCGCAAGCTGATCCTGGGCGGCGTGGAGATTCCGCACACGCGCGGGCTGCTCGGCCACTCCGACGCTGACGCGCTGCTGCATGCGATTACCGATGCGCTGTTCGGCGCCGCCAGCCTGGGCGACATTGGCCGGCACTTTCCCGACACCGATCCGGCCTTTGCCGGCGCCGACAGCCGCGTGCTGCTGCGCGAAGCCGTGCGCCGTGTGCACAAGGCCGGTTATGCGATCGGCAATGTCGACGCCACCATCATCGCGCAGAAACCGAAACTCGCGCCGCATGTGCCCGGCATGGTGGCCAATCTTGCCGAAGACTTGGGCATTGCGCCCGAGCGTTGCAACGTCAAGGCCAAGACCAACGAGAAGCTCGGCTTCGAAGGCAAGGAGGAAGGCATCGTCGCGCAGGCGGTGGTGTTGATCTATCGCGCAGAAGCCGCCGAGCAGGACTGAGCAGCATCGTCGTCACGCCAGGGCAAACGGCAGCACTGGGATTCCGGGCTGCCGTTTTCGTTTGCGAAATCGGCGCAGCTATTCAGCCGCAATGACCTGCGCTGCAGCGTTGATCACCGCCGCAATGCGGCCGACATCGCGCAATTGCTGCGCGCTCATGCCCTGGTGATTCTTCAGCAAGTCGTAGTGCGATTTGATGCAGAAGTGGCATTTGCCGATGATGGACGCGGCCAGGGCGTACATCTCGAACCTGCGCTTGTCGACGCCGCCGTTGCTGGCGTAGGCGTTCATGCGCAGCTCTGCTTTCTGCTGTGCCAGGTCGGAGTCGTCGGCCATCTCGACGTACGGATACCAGACGTTGTTCATGCCCATCAGGGCAGCGGCGGTCAGCGCGCCGTTCACCTCCTCGGGCGACAGCACCCCGGCATTGCGGATGGCGTCGGTCAACACCTTGCTCTTCGCGGCAAACGCGGCCGCCAATGCGACGCCGACCGCATCATTGCCCTCCAGCGAGGAGCGCGCGATCGTGCCATCCAGGTTCAGGCGAATGTCCTTGGCGTAGTCGGGAATCCGGCCCTTGATCGTCTGCAGAAATTCCATCGATTTCTCCTGTCAGCGGGCACCGAAAAAGGAAAGCCCGCGGCAAGGGCGGGCTTCGGCTGAGTAGAGCGCCGCGCGGCCGTTACAGCGTCGAGCCGCCGACTGCGCGGTTGCACGGGCACAGTTCGTCCGTCTGCAGGCCGTCGAGAATGCGCAGCACTTCGTCTGGGTTGCGACCCACGTTCAGGTTGTTGACCGACACGTGCTGGATGACGTTGTCTGGGTCGACGATGAAGGTCGCGCGCAATGCAACCCCAGCTTCGTGCTCGCGTACGCCAAGCTGGTCGATCAGCGCACCCGTCGAATCCGCAAACGACCACTGGTTCAGTTTGTTCAGGTCTTTGTGCTCGCGGCGCCATGCGAGCTTGACGAATTCGTTGTCGGTGGAGCCGCCAAGCACGATCGTGTCGCGGTCGGCAAAATCGTCGTTCAGTTTGGCGAAAGCGACGATTTCGGTCGGGCACACAAAGGTGAAGTCCTTCGGATAGAAGAAGATGACTTTCCATTTGCCCGGAAACGAGGTTTCGGTGATGTCTTCGAACGCCGACTCGCCGTTCTCTTCGTGATTGTTGAACCCGGGCTTGACGCCGACGACCTTGAACGGTTCGAGCTTGTCACCAATGGTCTTCATGAGCTTCTCCTGGAGTTGTGTGGCAATGGGTACGGAACCCAAACGGGGATTTGCAAACACACGCTCACCGGCCGTCCGGTCCGGCTGAGGCGTTCGGACGGAGACGAAGAACGCGCAGGCGCGCAGCCTGGCGGCTGGAGTATTGGCGAGGATTTCAAAACCGGCCAATTGATATTCTCAACGCCAGCCATAGCGCTGCCTGCCGCCGCACCTTATCGGCGACGCATGACAGTGGTGGGAAGCAGGGGGTGTGCCCGGACGCGCGGGCCAGACGGTGTGCTGTATCAGGCGCGCGCGTAGCAGGCGCTGACGAGCAGTCCGGTTTCGGGCGGTGTGCGGTTCTCGAGCGCCAGCCGGCCGCCGCTGCGCTGCAAGATGCGATTGACGATCGACATGCCGAGCCCGGCGCCCTTGGCTTCGCTGCGCGCCGATTCGAGGCGGTAGAACGGCCGGGTGAGCAACGCAAGCTGATCCGTCGGCACACCCGCACCGCGATCGGCCACGCACAATACAACCTCGTTGCCTTGCAGGAATGTGCTGACGGTAATTTCGGCGCGGTTCGTGCCCGGCGTCTTGCCGTAGCGCCGTGCGTTTTCGATCAGGTTGTCGAGAATGCGCTGCGTTTCCATGCGGTTGCAGCGGGCGATCGCCTCGGGCGCGAGCTTGAGGGTAAGGTCGATGTCGTCGTGTGCGGAGTAGACGGGCGCCGTGTCGCGCACGAGTTCGGTCAGGTCGACGTCTTCGAGCATCTCGCCGCCGGGGCGCGCGTAGTCTAGGAACTGCCCGATGATCGCGTCCATCTGCTCGATGTCGGCCACCATCAGTTCGCGCGTCTGCTCGTCGACGGGGCTCATCTCGGTTTCCAGGCGCAGGCGGGTGAGCGGCGTGCGCAGGTCGTGCGAGATGCCGGCCAGCATGACGGCGCGGTCGGCCTCAAGCTGCTTGAGGTCGCGCACCATCTGGTTGAAGCTGTGATTCGCCTGCGCCACTTCGGTGCCGCCGCCTTCGGGCAATGCCTTCGGGTCCTCCCCGGCACTGATGGCGCGCGCCGTATCGGCCAGACGCTTGAGTGGCTGGTTCACGCGTGACGTAATGAACGCCGCGCCCAGCACCGACAGCACCAGCGCCGCCATCGACCACCACAGCCATTGCAGCCCAGGCACGTGCTCGAAACGGTCCGGGCTGATGGCGACCCAATAGTCGTCGCCCTCGATCTGGAAGCTCACCCACACGCCTGGGATGTCGTTGACGGCCGTGGCGATCACCGCGTCGGCACCGAGCCGGTTGCGGATTTCCTGCTGGACAAGCTGCGTCAGATACGGGTTGGTGTGCGGTTCGCGGTATTCGTCTTCCTTCTCGCGCGGGTAGACCTTGATGCCCTCGTTCTGCACGAGATCGAGCAAGAGGAAGCGGCGTCGCGACGGATCCGAATACAGCAGCGCCGCCCGCGTGAGCTTGACCACGCTCACCACCTGCATGGCGATCTGCTGCGCGCGCGGCTCACGCTCGAAAATACGGAAGCTCTGGAACCACACGCCCAGAGAGATCGCGATGAGCAATGCGATCAGCATGAAGGTTCGCCAGAACAGCGAACCAAACACACTGATCAGCAGACGCCGCAACGCGGCCGGACGCGGGATGCGCAAGTCGGATGCGGAAAAGAAAGGTTGCTCGGGTGCTTACTTCGCGCCGTCGGGAATGAACACGTAGCCCAGGCCCCACACGGTCTGGATGAAGCGCGGGTTGCTGGCGTCGGGTTCGATCAGCTTGCGCAGGCGCGAAATCTGCACATCAAGGCTGCGGTCGAACACTTCGTATTCGCGGCCGCGCGCCATTTCCATCAGCTTCTCGCGCGATAGGGGTTGGCGCGGATGGCGTGCAAACACCTTGAGCACGGAGAATTCGCCCGTCGTGAGCGTGATCTCTTCGTCGTTTTTCTTGAGCGTGCGCGTGGCCAGGTTGAGCACGAAATCGCCAAAGGCGAAGGTTTCGGGCGTCTCCGACGGCGCACCCGGGATTTCGGCCGGGCCGCGGCGGCGCAGCACGGCGTGGATGCGTGCGATCAGCTCGCGGGGGTTGAACGGCTTGGGGAGGTAGTCGTCCGCGCCCATTTCGAGGCCGACAATGCGGTCGACGTCTTCGCCCTTGGCGGTGAGCATGATGATCGGCGTCTGATCGTTTGCGCCGCGCAGGCGACGGCAGATCGACAAGCCGTCTTCACCCGGCATCATCAGGTCCAGCACGAGCAGGTCGAACCGCTCGCGCAACCAGAGCTTGTTCATGGCCGTGGCGTTTTCCGCCACGAGCACGGTGAAGCCCTGTTCGCCAAGGTAGCGGCGCAGCAGATCGCGCAGGCGGGGGTCGTCGTCGACGACGAGAATCTTTTGACCGGAATTTTCCATGGCGCTAATGGTAACGACAAAAACATGGGCCCAATGGACAACAGAAGGCGGTAAAAGCCCAATTGAAACAGACGGTTACATTATTTACCGAGTCAGGCGAACAGTCTGTAGGACGCGCAGCTACACTGCCGTGGCAGTTCCTCGCAACGGTCAGGGGTCTGTCGACCCCCGCGGAGGGGACTGGCGTGCAATGCGGTTGCCTGTTATCGATTGTCGCGCAATGATGCATGGCGCATCGGTTTCCAGCAACAAAGACGTGGCTTCTCAACTTCCTCTTTCGAATCGCTCGGTGATGTTTCGGCGGCGCGCGGCGCTGTTGACCTGTGTTCTTGCCCTCTGTGCGGCCGGCTCGCAGGCGCACGCGCGCGGTGAACGCGGTGGCTTTGGCGGTTTCGGGGGCTTTTTCGGCGGCGGGCATGCAATGCAGGCCGGCGCGCAGGAAAAGAAGGGCGGGCAGGGTCCGGCGCGCGGTCGGGGTGGCGAGGAACGCAGCCGCCGCGCCGCCGCGATGGAAAACCGCCGCGGAGAGAATGCCGATCGAGGGTCTGGGCAACGCAAGCTGTCTCCCGAGGAACGCAAGCAATTGCGTCAGAACATCTATGACGTCACGCGAGATATCTACCACCGTGGCGGCTAGATAGGGGCCGAGGAAAGGCGCACGAGTCGCTGCCCCGGCAAAGCAGTAGGATCGTTTCGGGGGACCGACATGCGAATCCGTAGCACCACGATCTTCTTCGCGCTGGCAGTGGCCGGCGCGTTGTCACTGCAGACCGCGCATGCGGCCACGCAGAACAAGCCGCATCGCCACACTGCGCAAGCCAAGGCGCCCGCCGCCGACGAGCAGCGCCTGGACCGCGACGATGCGCGCTATTTCCTCACCCGCGTCGGCTTTGCGCCTTCCGAAAGCGAACTCGATGCCTACGCCGGGCTCACGCACCGCGAAGCCGTCGACCGCGTCCTTGCGCAGGCAGGCACCGTTGCCACGCAGGCGCCCCCAGCGTGGGTGAACGAGCCGATCGTCCCCTACAACAAACTGCCCGACGAAGACGCCCGCAAGGCGGCGCGCCAGAAGAATGCCGCGCACGAGCTGGAATTGCGCGCCTGGTGGATGGGCGAGATGATCAAGACGCCGTCGCCCCTGACAGAGCGCATGACGCTGTTCTGGCACAACCATTTCGTTTCCAGCTCGCAGAAGGTCCCGTTCGCGCAATTGATGTATCGGCAGAACGTGCTGCTGCGGCAGAACGCAGTCGGCAACTTCGGCACGATGCTGCACGCCATCGGCAAAGACCCGGCGATGCTGATTTATCTGGACGGTGCCGAGAGCCGCAAGGGCAAGCCAAACGAGAATTTCGCGCGGGAAGTGATGGAGCTGTTCACGCTCGGCGAGGGGCATTACACCGAGCAGGACATCAAGGAAGCCGCGCGCACCTACACGGGCTGGAGTATCGATCGCGAGCACGATTTCGCCTACATCTGGCGGCCGCAGATTCACGACACGGGCGTGAAGACGGTGTTTGGCCAGAGCGGCGATTACGACGGCGACCAGATGCTCGACATCCTGCTGTCTCGCCCGGAGACGGCCAATTTCATCGTCACCAAGCTTTGGCACGAATTTGTTTCGCCGGACGTGGATGCGGCACAGGCGCAGCGCGTGGCCGATGCGTTCCGCGCAAGCGGTTACGACATCAAGGTGGCGTTGCGAGGGCTGTTCTTGACGCCAGCGTTCTGGGCGCCGCAATCGCACGCGACGCTGGTGAAGTCGCCGGTGGAGATGATCGTCGGCACGCTCAAGCAGTTCAACGTGCAATACACCGATCCCACGCCATTTGCCATCAAGTCTGCGCAGCTGGGGCAGAACCTGCTGGCACCGCCGAACGTGAAGGGCTGGCCGGGCGGCGATGCGTGGATCAACTCGACCACGCTGCTGGGGCGCAAGCAGTTTCTCGATCAACTGTTCCGCTCGACGGAGATGAAGGCGCCGTCAGCCCAGCAGCAGGCCCAGCAACAGAAGCCCGGCGTGATGATGGCCGCCATGCGCGAAGACCTGAAGCAGGGCGGCGCCGTGCAGGGTCTGGGCCAGGCGCTCAAAGGCATGGGGCAGGAGGGCCGTTTCAAGCTGGCGCAGTCGCAGACGATGGTGTCGTTCAACTCGGCCAAGTGGCTCGCACAGTTTGGCGCGGATGGCGATGATCCACCGCAGCTGGCGCCGCGCATTTCAATCCAGCGCGCCGTGTTGCCGATCGAGCCGACCGCGCCGATTCCCGTCAAGCTGGCCGGTACGGCGTACCTGCGCACGCTGATGATGGACCCGGCTTACCAGTTGAAGTAACGCCACCGCCGCAGGAGCACACATCATGGAACGTCGCGATTTTCTGAAGGCAGGCGCCGTGCTCGGCATGGGCGGCGCCGCATCCGGGCTCCCGGGGATTGTTTTTGCGCAAGGGCAGGACAAGCGCAAGGGCTACGGCAACCTGCTCATCCTCATCGAATTGAAGGGCGGCAATGACGGGCTGAACACCGTGGTGCCGTACACGAGCGCGCAGTATTACGCGCTGCGCCCGCGCATCGCCATCAAGCGGGAGCAGGTGCTGCAGCTGGATGACCGCTACGGGCTGCATCCGTCTTTGCAGGCGATGATGCCGCTGTGGCAGGCGGGGGAATTGTCGGTGGTGCAGGGGTTGTCGTATCCGCAGCCGAATCTTTCGCACTTCCGCTCGATCGAGATCTGGGATACGGCCTCGCGTTCCGACCAATACTTGCGCGAAGGCTGGCTGACGCGTGCGTTTGCCGCGCAGCCGGTGCCGGCATCGTTCGGCGCCGATGGCGTGATTATCGGCAGTGCCGACCTGGGCCCGCTCGACGGCGGTGCACGTGCGGTCGCGCTGGCCAATCCCGACGCGTTCCTCAACGAAGCCAAGCTGGCGATGCCTTCGCACGCAATGGGCAACGCCACGCTCGCGCATGTGTTGAAGGTGGAGGCGGACATCGTCAAGGCGGCCGACGGACTGCGCCCGAAATCCGGCAAGTTTGCGTTCCAGACGCGCTTTCCTGACGGCGGGTTCGGCAACTCGATCAAGGCGGCGATGCAGGTGGTGGCAGCGCCGGGCCATGGCGGTGCGGACGTCGCCGTGGTGTGCTTGTCGCTGGGTAGCTTCGATACCCATACCAATCAGCAAGGCACGCAGGCGAACCTGCTGCGGCAGTTGGGCGACGGCATCGCTTCGCTGAAGAGCGCGTTGACCGAGTTGGGCCGTTGGAACGACACGCTGATCGTCACGTACTCGGAGTTTGGTCGCCGCCCGCGCGAAAACCTGAACAGCGGTACGGACCACGGCACGGCGGCCGCGCATTTCGTGGCCGGCGGCCGCGTGAAAGGCGGGCTGGCCGGTCATGGGCCGGTGCTTGAACGGCTGGACGGCGGCGGCAATCTCGACCCGTCGGTCGATTTCCGCTCGCTTTATGCCACGGTGCTGGAGCGCTGGTGGGGAATGGATTCGCAGCCGGTGCTGGCGGGGCGGTTTGCGCCGCTCGATCTCATCAAGGCCTGATCAACCGCGGATCTGCGTCTTCCAGGCCAGCCACAGCTTGCGCAGCGGCGTCAGGTCCGTGCGCTGCGTGAGCACCTGAAAGCCGTCCGCTTCCACTTCGTCGAGCAGGCGCATGGCCAGCACGCCGCGAATCAGCGCTGAGCGCTGGGCGCGGCGATCTTCTGCCGGCAGCGCGGCCAGTGCTTCCTTGTACGTTGCGCGGGCGCGCTCGGCCTGAAATGCCATCAACGGCTTGAAGCCCTCGGCATACCGGCGGTTGAACAGATCGGCAGCCGGTACGTTGAAGCGCTGCAGTTCGTCGACGGGGATGTAGACGCGGTTATGGCGCACGTCTTCGCCCAGGTTCCGGACGAAATGCACGAGCTGCTCGGCCAGCGCCATCAGCCGTGCGAATTCCAGCGTGCGTGCATGCGTCTGTCCGGCAATGCGGGCCGTTAGCCGACCTGCCACGCCAGCCACTTGATCGCCGTGGCGGCGCAGGTTGGGCCAATCCAGATAGCGGTTCTGCATGGCATCGGCCTCGACGCCGGCCAGCAATTCGCCCAGATGCACCGCGCCGATGTCGTAGCGGACCAGGTGCGGCTGCAATGCCTTGGCCGCCGGGTGCTCGGGGCGGCCGTCAAACAGCCGCGCCAGTTCTTGTCGCCACCACTGCAGCTTCGATTGCACGACCGCCGGATCGCTCGCATCGCGCACGGCGTCTTCCAGCTCACGGCGCACGGCTTCCAGGGCGATGGTCGCGCGGCGGCGTTCGGGTGCCAGAAACAATACGCTGTAGTACACGTCGCTGCCGGGCGGGGCGGCCTTGTCGGCGCAGTAATCGTCGGGGGTCACGGAAAGGGCCGTCGTGGTGAGGTTTGAAGCAGGGCGGCCATTCTACAGCGCGTTGCAGCGCAGCATGCCGCAAAGCCTTGCTTGAACAGCTACCAAGAAAAGTCAATCAGACGCGGCCGTGTCGTTGACCCTGCGCATTGCCGTGGGTATATTACTGACCGGTCAGTTATTTACTGAGAGCGTGTCATGCCAGCGTTGCGTTTGCCGTACCCGCATTCCGACTTCACCGGTTTCTCCGACACGCGGTCTCGGCCGCGCAGGCGTTCATTGCCGATGACGACATCGGCCGCCTTGTTGATCGGCGCGGCGCTGCTGGCCGGATGCAGCAAGGAGGCGCCCAAGGCGCCCGAAGTGCGCCCCGTGCGCACCATGACCGTCACCAGCGAGCAGGGCGCCGGCACGGCGGAGTTCTCAGGCGACGTACGCCCACGCATTGAATCGCGCCTGGGCTTCCGTGTGCCGGGCAAAATCATCGCCCGCTTGGTGGACGTGGGCGCCACCGTCAAGAAAGGCCAGGTGCTCGCACGGCTGGACCCGACCGATCTTGCCCTCGCTCAGCAATCGTCCCAGGCTCAGTTGTCCGCCGCCAAGACCGACCGCGATCTGGCCGCGGCGGATCTCAAACGCTATTCCGAACTGTTCGCCAAGGGTTTCATCAGCGCGGCCGAGCAGCAACGCCATCAAGCCAACTTTGACGCCGCACAAGCCCGCTACGAGCAAGCCGGAGCCGGTTATCGCAACCAGGTGAATCAAGCCGGATATGCCACGCTGGAAGCCGACGCCGATGGCGTGGTGACGGGCGTCGATGCCGAGGTCGGGCAGGTGGTGTCGGCCGGCCAGCCGGTCGTGCGCGTGGCGCAGACGGCAGAGAAGGAAGTCGTGGTCGGCATTCCCGAGGATCAGGTCGATACGCTGCGCAAATCGCCCGAAGTGAGCGTCAAGTTGTGGGCCGATCAGTCGCGCAGCATTCCGGCCAAGGTACGTGAGATTGCACCTGCGGCCGACCCGCTCACGCGCACGTACACCGTAAAGATTTCAGTACCGAATCCGCCGCCTGAATTGAGGCTCGGGATGACGGCAGTGGCCACGTTCGTGCGGCCCGGCGGTGGCGCGGACAGCGGCGGCATGGGCGTACGCGTGCCGATCAGCGCGCTGCTGCAGGATCAAGGCAAGAACGTGGTGTGGCTGTACGACGCCGCATCGCAAACGGTCAAACCGGTGCCGGTGACGGTGGGCGCGCCGCGCGACAACGTGTTGCTGGTGACGAGCGGGCTTCACCCCGGCCAGACCATCGTGACCGCTGGCGTGCACCTGCTCAAGGCCGGCCAGAAGGTGATGCCGATGGCACCGGCCGATCAGCCGTCGGCGCAGTCCGCCATCACGCCGCGCCGGTAAGCCGCATCCGGCTTCCGCCCCAACACGCCAACCTTCGCGCGTATGGAACATTCCCGCTTCAACCTGTCACGCTGGGCGCTTGAACATCAGCCGCTCACGCGCTTCTTGCTGGTGGCGCTGTTGCTCGGCGGCATCTTTGCGTATTCCAAGCTGGGGCAGGATGAAGATCCGCCCTTCACCTTCCGCGCGATGGTCGTGCAGGCCTTCTGGCCCGGCGCCACGGCCGAGCAGATGTCGCGCCAGGTGACCGACAAGATCGAGAAGGCGCTGCAGGAAGTGCCTTACGCCTGGAAGATCCGCAGCTACTCCAAGCCCGGCGAAACGCTCGTGACCTTCCAACTGGCCGACACGTCGCCCGCCAAGGAAACGCAGCAGCTCTGGTACACCGTGCGCAAGAAGGTGGGCGATATCGCGCCCACGCTGCCTCAGGGTGTGCGCGGACCATACTTCAACGACGATTTCGGCGACGTGTATGGCTCGATCTATGCGTTGTCAGCCGATGGCTTTACATACCGCCAGCTCAACGACTACGCCGACGCGATCCGCCAGCAATTGCTGCGCGTACCCAATGTCGCCAAGGTCGAGCTGCTGGGCGACCAGGACGAAAAGATCTACATCGAGTTCCAGCAGGCCAAGCTGGCGCAGATGGGGCTCGATATCAACAGCATCGCCACGCAGATCAGCCAGCAGAACAACATCGGCCCCAGCGGTGTGCTGGTCACCCCGACCGACAACGTGCAGATTCGCCTCTCAGGCCAGTTCTCGGACATCCGCGATCTGGAAAACCTGACGCTGCGCGGCCCAGGCGGCACGACGAACATCCGCCTGGGCGATATCGCCACGGTCAAGCACGGCTACGTGGATCCGCCGCACGCCAAGATGCGCTTCAACGGCAAGGAGGTGATCGGCCTGGGCATCTCGATGACCAAGGGCGGCGACATCATCCAGCTTGGCAAGGACTTGCGCGCGACGGTCGACAAGATCCGCGCGAAGCTGCCCGTGGGCGTTGAGATGGAGCAGGTGCAGAACCAGCCGAAATCGGTGCAGAGCTCCGTGGGCGAATTCGTGCATGTGCTGATCGAGGCGGTGGTGATCGTGCTGGGCGTGAGTTTTCTTTCGCTGGGTCTGCACACCAAGCCGAAGTTGCGCATTGACGTGTGGCCGGGCCTGGTGGTGGGCCTGACGATCCCGCTGGTGCTGGCGGTGACGTTCCTGTTCATGAACATCTTTGATATCGGCCTGCACAAGATTTCGCTCGGTGCGCTGATCATCGCCTTGGGCCTGCTGGTAGACGACGCGATCATCGCGGTCGAAATGATGGTGCGCAAGCTGGAAGAGGGCTTCTCCAAGATGGAGGCGGCCACCTTCGCGTACACGTCGACCGCCATGCCGATGCTGACCGGCACGCTGATCACCGCCACGGGTTTCCTGCCGGTGGGGCTGGCGCGGTCGACGGTGGGTGAATACACGTTCGGCATTTTCGCGGTGACGGCGCTGGCGCTGGTGCTTTCGTGGTTTGCGGCGGTGGTGTTCGTGCCGTATCTGGGCTTCCTGCTGCTGCGGACGAAATCGCATGTGGAGGGCGGCGGGCACCACGAGCTGTTCGACACGCCGTTCTACAACCGCTTCCGCGGCTGGGTGAACTGGTGCGTGGAGTACCGCAAGACGGTGATCGTCATCACGCTAGTGGCGTTCGGGCTGGGCGTGTTTGGCTTCAAGTATGTCGAGAAGCAGTTCTTCCCCGATTCGAGCCGACCGGAACTGATGGTGGAGCTGTGGCTGCCGGAGGGCTCCAGCTTCAACCAGACCGAAGCCGAAGCCAAACGCTTTGAAGCGCTGATGCGCAAGGAGCAGAACGTTGACAGCGTGACGCTGTTTATCGGCTCCGGCGCGCCGCGCTTCTACCTGCCGCTGGACCAGATTCTTCCGCAGACGAACGTGGCGCAGGCCATCGTGATGCCCACTTCGCTGGAGGCACGCGAGGGTGTGCGGCAACACGTCATCGGGCTGCTCAAGTCGCAATTCCCGCATCTGCGCGGCCGCGTCAAGCTGCTGCCGAATGGTCCGCCGGTGCCGTATCCGGTGCAGTTCCGCGTGATGGGCCCGGACATTGGCGGGGTGCGCAAGATTGCCGGTCAGGTCAAGGCCATCATGAGCGCCAATCCGAACACCGTTGGCGTGAACGACAACTGGAACGAGAACGTCAAGGTGCTGCGCCTGGACATCGACCAGGACAAGGCGCGCGCGCTCGGCGTGTCGACCGGTTCCATCTCGCAGGTCACGCAGACGGTGATGTCCGGCGCGCCCATCGCCCAATACCGCGACGGCGACAAGCTGCTCGACATCGTGATGCGGCCCCAGGAGGACGAGCGCAACACGCTCGACGCTCTGCAGCGCGTGCAAGTCCCGACCAGCAGTGGCCGCACGGTGCCCCTGACCCAGGTAGCGCGAGTTGGTTTTGCGTGGGAACCCGGCGTGATCTGGCGCGAGAACCGCGACTACGGCATCACCGTGCAATCCGACGTGGTGGACGGTGTACAAGGCCCGACCGTGACCGCGCAGATCAACCCGCTGCTGGACAAGATTCGGGCTGATTTGCCGCCGGACTATCAGATCAAGATTGCCGGCGCAGAAGAGGAAAGTGCCAACGCCGGGGCGTCGATTGCCGCGCAGATGCCGCTGTGCATTTTCATCATCTTCACGCTGCTGATGCTGCAGCTGCACAGCTTCTCGCGTTCGGTGATGGTGTTCCTGACGGGGCCGCTGGGGCTGATTGGGGCGGCAGCCACGTTGCTGCTGCTGCGCGCGCCGATGGGCTTCGTTGCGCAACTCGGCATTACCGCGCTGATCGGGATGATCATCCGCAACTCGGTCATTCTGGTGGACCAGATCGAGCAGGATGTCGCGGCTGGCGTGCCGACGTGGAACGCCATCGTGGAGGCAGCCGTGCGTCGCTTCCGGCCGATCATCCTGACCGCGGCGGCGGCGGTGCTGGCAATGATTCCGCTGTCGCGCAGCGTGTTCTGGGGGCCGATGGCCGCCGCCATCATGGGTGGCCTGATCATCGCCACGGTGCTGACGCTGTTGTTCCTGCCGGCGCTGTATGCGGCGTGGTTCCGCGTCAAGCGGCCCGACGCCCAAGCGGCCGCCCCGACGGTCTGACGCTTGCGCTCGGGCAGCCGGTGCGAGGGAGGCGACTCGAACTCCTATACCACGCCAAATAGCGCAGGGGATGGAAACCCCCGAACGACTGCGATATAATCGCGGGCTTCCTTTCCGGCGCCCCTGCTCAGGGGCGCCGCGATCCATCCGGCGAGGGTGGCGAAATTGGTAGACGCACCAGGTTTAGGTCCTGACGCCAGCAATGGTGTAGGGGTTCGAGTCCCCTCCCTCGCACCAAAACTCCCTTGAAGATCAATGGCTTAGATTTTCAATTTATTGAAAATCCAGCCGTTCTCCCGCATCCGGTTTTACGCGCGGCTTGCCTGCGCTCAGTCGTCGAGGACGGAGGCGGGCTTGCAGACGCCGACAGTTCTCCAGCAATCCGCACCGACGTCTGGGAGCACACTTTGCTGAAGGTTCTCGGGCGGCCTGAACACGGCGCCCGCTCGGCATTGTTCGGAGATATTCCATGCTCAAAGACTGCGACGTATCAACTCGGATTCCAGCGCAGGACCTCGCACGCGCCCGGCAGTTCTATTCGTCAAAGCTGGGGCTCGAGCCAATTGAAGAGCGGCCCGGTGGCCTGCGTTACAAGTGCGGGAACGGCTATTTCACGTTGTTCCAGTCAGCCGGAACAGCTTCTGGTGCCCATACGCAAATGGGTTGGGAGGTGCATGACATCGAGGCGACCGTCCGAGAACTGAGACAGCGAGGCGTCGCGTTTGAGGAATACGACTTTCCTGGCCTCAAGACCGTGAACGGCATTGCACGTATTGAAGGAAATTACCCCTCCAAGGCGGGGGCGGCAGAAAAGGGAGCCTGGTTTCGAGACAGCGAAGGCAATCTCCTGGCCATCGGGCAGACTGTTTTTTGAGCGCGACCGGGGCGGTTGCATCGTGCATCGGCGACCTATCTGCTCTGCTGTGCGTGTAAAAAAAGGCGACCGGTTGGTCGCCCTTTTTTTTCTGGGTCATGAGCATCGGCGCCAGGAGGCTGTGCCCATAACGCAAGGCCCTTAGCGGGACTTCTTCGCGATGTCCTTCGCTGCTTCCTTGACGTCGCCAGCGTCCTTGCGCGCTTGGCCGCCGGCTTGCTGGAGGTCACCCTTCAGCTCACGTGCGGGGTTGTTCGTCGCCTTGCCCATGGCCTCGTTGACCTTGCCCTTCATCTTCTCGACAGTACCTTTCACTTGGTCCTTGTTCATGGTCTGCTCCTTTGAAAAGGCGCTCGTGCGCACTGCGGATTGACTAGCAGTTCGCGTGCCTAAGGAGTTGCTGAGGTGTGTAGCGACCGCGCGTTCGCCAACGACTTAGCTTGCTCGCGCGAGGTGCAAAGTGGAACCGTTTGGCCCGTGAATGCTACTTGCGCAGTTCTTCGGCGAGCCCGAGCAGAATTCCTTCTGGCCCCCTGATGTAGCACAACCGATACACGTCGCCGTATTGCACGACGTCGCCGACCAGGGCGGCGCCGCGTTTACTGAGCCGGGCGAGCGTATCGTCGATGTCCTCGACGGTGAACATGATCCGCAGGTAACCGAGCGCGTTGACCGGCGCGACGCGGTGATCGGCGACTACGGGCGGGGCCAGAAAGCGGGAAAGCTCAAGCCGGCCATGACCGTCCGGCGTGCGCATCATGGCTATTTCAACGCGCATGCCGGGCAACCCCGTGACGCCATCCGCCCAGTCCCCCTCGATTGGGGCGCGCCCTTCGAGTTCGAGGCCGAGTTCGGTAAAAAACGCAACGGCAGCATCGATGTCGGCGACAACGATGCCCACGTTGTCCATACGTTTGACGGTCATGCGGGTTCCTGGGTGGTGAGTCTACGAGTCTGGCGTTCCGAGCGCCTTATTGATCCTCAGCGCCACGAGCGTCCCGACGACACCGGACAGCAGGTACAGGCTCACCGCTCCGAGCCCGAACAGCGACGACAAACCGAGCGCCACGAGCGGCGCGAATGCCGCACCGAACAGCCAGCCGAAATCGGTCGTCAACGCGGCGCCGGTATAGCGGAATCGGCTCTCGAAGTTGGACGTCACCACGCCTGCCGCTTGCCCGTAAGACAACCCCAGCAGACCGAAGCCGATCAGGATGAAAGCGTCCTGGCCCGCAACCCCGCCATCGAGCAGCCACGGCGCGGCCAGGCTGAAGATGCCGATCAGCACGGCCATGGCCGCCAATGTGGTGCGTCGGCCGAAACGGTCGGCAATCAGGCCGGAGACCAGCGTGCCCACAAATGCAATTGCGGCGCCGATGATCTGCACGATCAACACGGCAGGCACGCTTTGCGTCTTGCGCAGCGACACCCATGACAGCGGAAACACGGTGACGAGGTGGAACAGCGCATAGCTGGCCAGCGCGGCAAAGGCGCCGAGGAAGATGTTGAACCCTTGCGCGTTCACCATCTGCAGGGTGCTGATCGGTTCCAGCTGTTCTTCCTCGAGCAACTGCGTGTATTCGTGCGTGACCACCAGCCGCAGCCGCGCAAAGAGCGCCACCACGTTGATGGCGAAGGCGACGTAGAACGGGTAACGCCAGCCCCAGTCGATGAATTCCTGAAACGTCAGGCTGGTATAGAGGAACAGGAACAGCGCCCCGGCGATGATGAAACCCGTCGGGGCGCCCAACTGCCCGACCATGGCGTACCAGCCGCGCTTGTTTTCAGGCGAGTTCAGGGCCAACAAAGACGGCAGGCCATCCCACGAACCGCCAAACGCGATGCCCTGCATGAAGCGGAAGAGCGCCAGCAAGTAGATTGCCGAATGGCCGATCGATGCGTACGACGGCAGGAACGCGATACCCACCGTGGCCGTGCCGAGCAGGAACAACGACGCTGTCAGCTTCGTGCTGCGCCCCCAGCGGCGCTGGATGCGCATGAACAGCGCCGTGCCGAATGGCCGCCCGATAAAGGCAAAGGAGAAGACGGTGAAGCTGAAGAGCAGCCCCGCCAGTTCACTGGCAAACGGAAAGTAGACCGTAGGGAAGACCAGCACCGAAGCAATGCCGTAGACGAAAAAGTCGAAGTACTCCGACGCTCGCCCGATCACCACGCCTGTGGCGATCTCGGCCGGTGCAACTTCATGGTGTCCTGGTGCAGGAGGTGCAGTGGGCGACGCGCGATGCTGGTGGGTCAGACTTGCCATCGTGGAGTCTCCATCGGGATTCGGGGGAGGGGATATCGTACGGCGATCAAAAAGTCCGTCATCACAAGACCAGAATAGCGCCTAAACTGCAACGACAAGTCGAAAGATCGTTGGGCCATCCCAGCGCGACGTTAACCAAACGCCACTTCCGAGACCCATGCCACGCTTCAATGCAGTAGTGACACCCCTTGGAATTACGGGAAGGCCGCTTTGGCGAGGTGCAGCCATTGCCTTGTTGGTGACCCTTACAGGTTGTAGCCACGCCGTGCTGTTGTCGCCGGCTGGCGACATGGCGGTGCGACAGCGGGACTTGATCATCATCGCGACATGTTTGATGTTGCTGATCATCGTTCCCGTGATCTTTCTCACGCTGCTGTTTGCGTGGCGATATCGGGAGAGCGCAGAAAACGCGCACTACAACCCCGACTGGGACCACTCCACCGTGCTGGAGCTTGCAATCTGGGCCGCGCCGCTCCTGATCATCATCACGCTGGGTGCCATCACCTGGGTCAGCACCCATCAGCTTGATCCGTATCGGCCGCTGACGCGGCTGGACCAGCAACGTCCGGTGCCTGCCGAGACCAAGCAGCTCACCGTCGAAGTCGTGGCAATGGACTGGAAGTGGCTGTTCGTCTATCCCGAGCAAGGCATTGCCACGGTCAACGAACTGGCCGCGCCGGTCGATCGCCCCATTGCGTTCCGGATCACGGCCACCACGGTCATGAACGCGTTCTTCGTGCCGTCACTGGCAGGCATGGTCTATGCGATGCCCGGCATGGAAACGAAGCTTCATGCAGTGATCAACCGGCCCGGCGTGTACGACGGGTTTTCTTCCAACTACAGCGGCGCGGGCTTCTCGCACATGCGGTTCAAGTTCCATGGCCTGTCGAACGAAGAGTTCGACCGGTGGGTCCAGCAGGTCAAGTCGTCGGGCACGTCGCTGTCAAAGGACACCTACCTGAAGCTCGCCAAGCCGAGCGAGAGCGAACCGGTGCAGCGTTACGCCAGCGTGGCGCCGGACCTCTATGACCGCATCCTGAACCGCTGTGTGGATGGCCAGGCCTGCCTGGCGGACACCATGGCGAGCAACCGCAACGTGAGGCGCTTCGACCCGTCGGCGGAAATCTGCACCGCCAGCAATACGGCCGACGCCATGCCGATGTTTGCACCGGATGCGGCCGTCAACGACGGTCGAAGGCTGTTGCGGTAGTGCGGGGCGGTGGTCGTTTCCGCCCTTTCAGCTTCTCAACTCTTTCAGTCCCTTTGACGTTTTTCGCCAACATTGATCGGCCAGAATTGGTCAATACAGGCCCAGGTGACATCCATGCCCGAGCGTTCCGAACTCGCCAACATGATCTTTGGCCGCCTGACGTGGGAGGCCATTCCGTATCACGAGCCGATCCTGCTCGCCACCTTCGCGGTCGTCGCCCTGGGCGGTCTTGTGCTGGTCGGCGCGCTGACGTACTTCCGCGTCTGGGGCTACCTCTGGCGTGAGTGGTTCACCAGTATCGACCACAAGAAGATCGGCATCATGTACGTCGTGCTGGGCATCGTGATGCTGCTGCGCGGCTTTGCCGATGCCGTCATGATGCGGATACAGCAGGCAGTGGCCTTTGGCGACAACCTTGGCTACCTGCCGCCGCACCACTACGACCAGATCTTCACCGCGCACGGCGTGATCATGATCTTCTTCGTCGCCATGCCCTTGGTGACGGGGCTCATGAACTTTGTCATGCCGCTGCAGATCGGTGCACGCGACGTGGCGTTCCCGTTTCTCAACAACTTCAGTTTCTGGATGACCACGGGCGGCGCCGTCCTGGTGATGATGTCGCTGTTCGTGGGCGAATTCGCGCGCACCGGCTGGCTGGCCTATCCGCCGCTGTCAGGCATCCTTGCCAGCCCCGATGTGGGCGTCGATTACTACATATGGGCGTTGCAGATAG
This sequence comes from Ralstonia edaphi, assembly GCF_958350185.1. Classification (NCBI taxonomy): domain Bacteria; kingdom Pseudomonadati; phylum Pseudomonadota; class Betaproteobacteria; order Burkholderiales; family Burkholderiaceae; genus Ralstonia; species Ralstonia edaphi. The sequence goes on along the minus strand of NZ_CATWHI010000002.1, from coordinate 122,362 downwards.
CGGGAGTCGGCACCGTGCTATCAGGCATCAACCTGCTTGTCACCATCGTCAAGATGCGCGCCCCGGGCATGACGCTCATGCGCATGCCGATCTTCACGTGGACAGCGCTGTGCACCAACGCGCTGATCGTTGCAGCGTTTCCGGTGCTCACGGCTGCCGTGACGCTGCTGGCGCTGGACCGCTATGTCGGCACCCATTTCTTTACGGTTGAACTGGGCGGCAGCGCAATGATGTATGTGAACCTCATCTGGATCTGGGGCCACCCCGAGGTCTACATCCTGGTGCTGCCGGCGTTCGGCATCTTCTCCGAAGTGGTTGCCACGTATTCGCGCAAGCGCCTGTTCGGCTACGCGTCGATGGTCTATGCGACCGTCGTGATCACGGTGCTGTCGTATCTGGTCTGGCTCCATCACTTCTTCACCATGGGGTCGGGTGCGAGCGTCAACTCGTTCTTCGGGATCACGACGATGATCATCTCGATCCCGACCGGGGCCAAGATCTTCAATTGGTTGTTCACGATGTACCACGGCAAGATTCGCTTCGAGCCTCCCATGCTGTGGACGATCGGGTTCATGGTGACGTTCGTCATTGGGGGCATGACTGGCGTGCTGTTGGCGGTGCCACCCGCAGACTTTTCGCTGCACAACAGCCTCTTCCTGATCGCGCATTTTCATAACGTGATCATCGGCGGTGTGCTGTTCGGCCTCATGGCCGGCATTACGTACTGGTTTCCCAAGGCGTTCGGCTACCGGCTCGTCTCGTCGTGGGGCAAGGCGTCGTTCTGGTTCTGGTTTGTCGGTTTCTACGTTGCCTTCATGCCGCTGTACTGGCTCGGGATGCTTGGTGTAACGCGGCGCATGAACCATTTCGACGATGCGTCGTTGCAGATATGGTTCCAACTGGCAGCGCTCGGTGCTCTGCTGATTGCCATCGGCATTGCGTGTTTCCTGATCCAGCTTGTGGTGAGCTTCGTGCGCCGTGAAGAACTGCGCGACACGACAGGTGACCCCTGGAACGGCCGCACGCTGGAGTGGTCGACGTCGTCTCCGCCGCCGCAGTACAACTTCGCGATCACACCGCTCGTACATGACGCCGACGCCTGGTGGCAGATGAAGCAGTACGGCTATCGGCGTCCGCAGGAAGGCTTCAGGCCGATCCACATGCCAAAGGGCACCGCTGCCGGCATCGTGCTGGCGGGGTTCTCCACGGTGTGCGGCTTTGCGCTGATCTGGCACATCTGGTGGCTGGCCATTGCATCCTTCGCGGCCACGATCATCGGGGCGATCATTCACACCTTCAACTACAAGCGCGATTACTACATTCCGGCAGAAGAGGTGATCCGGACGGAAGCATCGCGCACCCAACTGATGGCAGGCCATGGCTGAAACGACCGCATCCCTGCATGTGACCGGCCCCTCGGGTACCACCACGGTGGATGACGTCCCACCGGGCGGCTACCAGTTCCACGTCACCGAAGAACCGCACGTGCCAAACGGCACGCTGCTCGGGTTCTGGCTGTACCTGATGAGCGACTGCCTGATCTTCGCGTGCCTGTTTGCCGCCTATGGCGTGCTGGGCCGCGAATACGCAGGCGGGCCCACCGGGGCGGAGCTGTTCGAATTGCCGCTGGTGGCGCTCAACACGTCGTTCCTGTTGCTGTCGTCCATCACATACGGCTTTGCAATGCTGCAGATGCAGCAGAACAAGGTCCCGGCCATGCAGATCTGGCTGGCTATCACGTGGGTGTTCGGCGCGGCGTTTCTGTCAGTGGAACTCTATGAATTCGCGCACCTGATTCACGAGGGTGCGGGGCCGACGCGCAGCGCGTTCCTGACTTCGTTCTTCTCACTGGTCGGCACGCACGGGCTGCACGTGACCTTTGGCCTGATCTGGCTGATCGTGCTGATGGTGCAGGTATCAAAGTACGGGCTGATCACCGCCAACAAGCGCCGGCTGATGTGCCTGTCGATGTTCTGGCACTTTCTGGACGTTGTCTGGATCGGCGTCTTTACCTTCGTCTACCTGATGGGAACGCTGCCATGAGCGCGCAAGATCAAACGATGAACGGACACGGTCATGGCCACGATGGCCATCACCACGAAGAAGAGATGGGACCGCACGCCACGCTGGGCGGTTACCTGACGGGGTTCGTGCTGTCGGTCTTCCTGACGGCGATACCGTTCTGGCTGGTGATGGCCAACGTGTTCGACAGGTCGTCGGCTACGGCGGTAGCGATCCTGCTCATCGGCGCGGTGCAGATCGTGGTGCACATGATTTTTTTCCTGCACATGAACGCCAAGTCCGAAGGCGGCTGGAACATGCTGTCGCTGATGTTCACGCTGGTGCTGGTGGTCATCACGCTCAGCGGTTCGCTTTGGGTGATGTACCACCTGAATACAAACATGATGCCGCACATGCGGCCGGCACAGACAACGCCTTCTGTTCTGCCGGCCCGAACGCAATAGAGGCAATAAGGTTCGCATGCAGCCTCCGGAAATCATCGTCACCGACGCGGCGGATGACGAATCGATCCAGATCATCGGCAATGGTCTGAACCGCTTCAACGATCAGCACGTCGGCTACGGCGATCGCCAACCGTTGGCAGTCCTTGTTCGCGACCCTCAGAGCGGAGACGTGGTCGGCGGCGCGAGCGGGCGGACATCGCTGGGGATGTTGTTTCTTGACCTGTTCCATCTGCCCGAGACGTTGCGCGGCATGGGCATCGGCACCGAGGTGTTGCGCAGGTTCGAAGAAGAAGGGCGCCGCCGCGGTTGTCGCTCGGCGGTGGTCTATACGATCAGCTTTCAGGCCCCGCAGTTTTACGAACGCAACGGCTGGGTGCGGTTCGGAGAAGTACCCTGCGATCCGCCCGGTACGAGCCGGATCTTCCTCAGCAAGACTTTGTGAGTGAGGCCATCAAGGTCTCAGGTTGTCCTGCGCCGCGGCTTCGAGGTATTCCAGAAAGCGGCTGGCGACCGGCTCTGCATCGCCCGTGCGTCGCAATGACAGCACGGACGATTCTTTTTTGTCGCCGGCCAGCGGCACAAAGCTGACGCGCGCGTCGCCGGCGTGTTGCAGCGTCTTGGGGACGAGCGCCACGCCCATGCCGAACCCCACCATCGTCACCACCGTTTGCCACAGCCGTGCCTCGTGGCGGATGACCGGGCTGAAGCCAGCATCCACGCAGAGCGCGATGATCAGGTCGTGATAGTGCGGCGATACCGTGCGCGGGAAGAGGATGAACGGCTCTTGCGCGAGCGCGTCCAGTTTCAGACGCTTGCGACGCGCCAGCGGGTGGCCCGTGGGCAGGCAGGCGACGAAGGGTTCCGAGAAGATCGGCGTGGAAATGACCTCGGCGGGAAACGTTCCCCAATATGCGCAGCCCAGGTCGATCTGCTGACGCTGGATGGCCTGAACCTGCTCGCCGGTGTTCATTTCGCGCAGGATGATTTCCACGGCCGGGTGGTCGGCCTCGAAGCGTTCCACCGCGCGCGGCAGGCCGCGGTACAGCATCGAGTTGACGAAGCCGACGCGCAGCCGGCCCGCCAACCCGTGCGCCGAGCGCTGCGTAATGCGTTCGACTTCCGCCGCTTGCTGCAACAGCTTGCGAGCCTCGTCCAGTAACACCTGGCCGGCATTGGTAAGCGCCACGCTCTTGTTGGTGCGCGCGAGCAATTGCACGCCCAGTTGATCCTCGAACTTCCGGATGTCGAAACTGAGCGCGGGCTGCGAGATGAACAGCCGTTGCGCTGCGCGCCCGAAGTGCAGTTCTTCCGCCACGGCAACGAAATAGCGCAGCTGTTTCAGGTCCATGGCGGTCTCGTTTAACGATAAGGACTATTTATCGTACAGGACAAAACCTGTATTGGACGATTATCGATACCGTTCCTATGCTGGCCGGACAAAACAGGAGACAGCGAGGCCACCCGCATGAACGACATCGCCCGCGAGCCGCTTACGACCCAGCCCGGCGGCCACCAGAACATCCCCGACAGCCGGGGCATCAATTTCTTCCACGTCGATCCTGACCTCGGACGCCTTTTGCGGCTGTACCTGGGCGACGCGCAGTACCGCACCCTTGAGCCGCAGTTGAAGACGCTGGGCCAGCGCGCCTCGGACGAACTCGACGCCTGGGCCATCAGCGCGGACCACAACCCGCCCCAGCTACGCCACCGCACGCGTCGTGGCGAGGCCCTGCAGACCATCGACAAGCACCCCGATTACGTTGCGCTGGAGCGGGTGGCCTACGCTGAGCTGGGCCTCGCGTCGATGAGCCATGTCGGCAACGCACCGCCTCCGCTCGTCAAATACGCGCTCACGTATCTGTTCGTGCAGGCTGAATTCGGCCTGTGCTGCCCGGTCAGCATGACGGATTCGCTCACGCGCACGCTGCGTAAGTTCGGCGACCCGGCACTCGTGGCGCGCTATCTGCCGATGCTGACCTCGCGCGACTTTGATGTGCTGTACCAGGGCGCGATGTTCATGACCGAGCAGGATGCGGGGTCGGACGTCGCCCGCATTGCCACGCGCGCCGCATTGGAAACGGCGGCCGATGGCACGCAAACGTGGCGCCTGTACGGCGACAAGTGGTTCTGCTCGAACGCCGATGCCGATCTCGCCATGGTGCTTGCCCGCCCGGACGGTGCGCCGTCCGGTATCAACGGCCTGGCGCTGTTCCTGTTGCCCAAGACGCTGCGCGATGGCTCGCGCAACCACTACCGTATCGTCCGCCTGAAGGACAAGCTCGGCACGCGCTCGATGGCCAGCGGCGAGATCGTGCTTGAAGGCGCCACCGCCTACCTGATTGGCGAGATCGGCCGCGGCTTTCATCAGATGGCCGACATGATCAACATGTCGCGGCTGTCGAACGGTGTGCGCGCTGCCGGCCTGATGCGTCGCGCCGTCACCGAAGCGTTGCACATCGCGCGCAACCGCGAAGCCTTCGGCCGCAAGCTGATCGACATGCCGCTGATGCAGCGCCAGCTTCTGAAGATGTTGCTGCCGACGGAGCAAGCGCGCTCAATGTTCATGCAGATCGCGCAACTGCTGCCGCTGGCGGATGCGGGCGACGCGCAAGCCGGCAAATGCGTGCGCATCCTGACGCCGCTCATCAAGTTCCGCGCTTGCCGCGATGCGCGCCGCGTGACGGGTGACGCCATGGAAGTGCGCGGCGGCACCGGCTACATCGAAGAGTGGAGCGACGCGCGCCTCGTGCGCGACGCCCATCTGGGCTCGATCTGGGAGGGCACGAGCAACATCGTCGCGCTCGACATTGCGCGCGCCGTGAAGCGCGAAGGTGCGTTGGAACCGTTGCGCGCATATCTCATCGGCCTGCTCGACGGCGTCACGTTGCCGACGCAGAGCGAAGCGTTGCTGCGCGCCACACTCGACAGCGTGTGCCGCGTGATCGCCAAGGTAGCTGAAGGCGGCAGCGATGAACTCGTCCGTCAGGCCGGCTCTGCGCTGTATCACATCACCACGGCGATCTTCATGGCGGTGGAGGGCGTGCGTCTGGCGCCGGATCATCGCCGCTTGGCATTCGCGCATCTGGTGCTGCGTCACAAGCTGCTGCCGGTGGATCCGTTGGCCTTGCCCGAGAGCGCCGATGCATGGCTGTTCGATGCCCTCGTCAAGCAGCGTGACGTGCCGTTTGCGCTGGCCATGCAAGCGTTGCCGGCCGGAGGCGTGCAATGAGCGCGGTCGCCGGCGCGTTGCACGGCCTGAAAGTCATCGACTTGAGTCGCGTGCTCGGCGGCCCGTATTGCACGCAGGCGCTTGCCGACCACGGCGCGGAGGTCATCAAGTTGGAACCGCCCGTCGGCGACGAAACCCGCACCTGGGGCCCGCCCTTCGATGAGAGCGATACCGCCTGGTACTTCAACGGCGTCAACCGCAACAAGCTCGGCATCTCCGTCGACCTGTCCAACGAAGAAGGCCGCGCCGTGCTGTGGCAGTTGCTGGAAGACGCCGACGTGCTCGTCGAGAACTTCAAGCCCGGCACGCTCGCCCGCTGGGGCATGGATTTCGCGCGCGACCTGCAACCGCGCTTTCCACGCCTGATCCACTGCGCCGTCTCCGGCTTCGGCCCCGACGGCCCGCTTGGCGGGCTGCCCGGCTACGATGCCGCCATCCAGGCGATGGCTGGCCTGATGAGCGTCAACGGCGAGCGCGACGGCGGCCCCATGCGCGTCGGTCTGCCGATCGTCGACATGGTGACCGGGCTCAACGCGCTCGCGGGCATCCTGCTCGCGCTGGCCGAGCGTGAGAAGAGCGGCCGCGGCCAATCTGTCGACATCGCGTTGTATGACTGCGGCGTATCGCTGCTGCATCCTCATCTGCCGAACTACTTCGGTTCGGGCAAGGTGCCGCAGCGCAGTGGCAATGCGCATCCGAACATCGCGCCGTACGACAGTTACCAGACCGGCACCGCGCCGATCTTTCTGGCGGTGGGCAACGATCGCCAGTTCGCCAAGCTTTGTGCGCATATCGGCGCCGCCGAATTGGCACAAGACGCACGCTTTGCCGACAACCGCAGCCGCTGCGCGCATCGCCCGGAACTCAAACTGGCGCTGGAAGCACAGCTGGCACGCTTCGATTGCGAGACGCTCGCGCAAGACCTGATCCATGGCGGTGTACCGTGCGGGCCGGTGTTGAGCGTCGATGTCGTGGCGCGCCATCCGCATACGCTGCACCGGCAGATGGTGGTCGAGCTGGGTGAGTACCGTGGCACGGGGTCGCCGATCAAGCTGTCGCGCACGCCGGCCACGTATCGCAACGCACCGCCTGCGCTCGGCGCTGATACCGATGCCGTGCTGGCGTCGCTCGGCATTGACGCGGGCACGCGGCAGCGCCTGTTCGAGGCCGGCGTTCTGAAATGAAGTAGCCCAGGTTCACCACGACAAGGCAGACAGCCCGCAGAGGCTGCGCCAAACCGGCAGTACCACCAAGGAGACCAACATGCCTCACCAGCCTGCGCCCCACGCCAACGCGACCGCAAACCTGCAACCGCGCCGCGCTGCAGTGGCCGCGTTCATCGGCACCACCATCGAGTGGTACGACTTTTACATCTACGGCCTTGCTGCGGCGCTCGTCTTCGGCAAGGTGTTCTTCTCCAAGACGCTGGACCCGGGCATCGCGACGCTGCTCTCGTTCGTCACGCTGTGGGCCGGCTTTGCGGCGCGGCCGATCGGCGGGATCATCTTCGGCCATTTGGGCGACAAGATCGGCCGCAAGACCACGCTCATCATCACGCTCATCCTGATGGGCGTGGCGACCATGGGCATTGGCCTGCTGCCCGGCTATGCGCAGATTGGCATGTGGGCGCCAGTGGGGTTGGTCGTGCTGCGTGTTGTTCAGGGTGTGGCCGTGGGCGGCGAGTGGGGCGGCGCGGTGCTGATAGCCAGCGAGAGCGCCCCCAAGCGCAAGAGCATCCTGTACTCGGCGTTTGCGCAGCAGGGCTCGCCGACGGGCAACCTGCTGGCGACACTCGTGTTCTTTGCGCTGAGCGCATTACCCACGCCGCAGTTCATGCTGTGGGGCTGGCGCGTGCCGTTCCTGTTGTCGGCGCTGCTGGTGGTCGTCGGCATGGTCATTCGCCTGAAGCTGGAAGAGTCGGACGATATGAAGCGCGTGCTGGCGCAGAAGAAGACCGTCAAACTGCCGCTCAAAGACGTGGTGCGTGACCACTGGGGCCTCGTGCTGCTGGGTGCCGGTACGCTGCCGCTCATTCACGTGACATACCTGAAGAGCAACTTCGCGCTCGCCTGGGCCACGAAGAAACTCGGCTACGCACTGGACACCTTCCTCGGCATCATCGCGACTGCGCTGGTGGTGCAATTCATCACGCAGCCGCTGGGGGCATGGCTGGTTTCGCGCATGGACATGCGCCGTGCCATCTGCCTGATGGTGCTGCCGGAATTCCTCCTCATGCCCGTGATGTTCTTCGCCATCGAGACCAAGGTGGTCTGGGTCGCGCTGCTCGGCATGTGCCTGGCGACGATTCCGCATTCGATGTTCTACGGCGCTATCGGCGGCATTCTGGCGCGCGTGTTCCCGACGCGCATCCGCTATACGGGCTTGTCGCTGGCGTATCAGCTGTGTTCGCTCGTGGTGGGCGGGGGCACACCGGTGTTTGCGCAGTGGATGCTCAATAGCAGCGGCAACATTGTGGGCGTGGCGGTGTCGTCGGCGCTATATGCGCTGGTGTCGCTGGCGTGCACGCTGGTACTGCTCAATCGAACTGGCTATCGCGCAGACGAGCTGTCCACCGCCGAACGCGCAGATGCGATGGACCTGGGGCAGGGTGATGCCGATGTCGCCCGCCCGTTCGCCGGCCCGGCGGGTAAGCCGGCGGCCGCTGTCTGAGGTACTGGTGGCCACCGCGTCCTACGCGAAACGTGCGGTGGCACACCTGCCGCGCCTTCCCTACGATGAAAACGAGTCATGCACAAACGGGGAAGCGCCATGTCCATCTTCGACGAAAACGAGCATCGCGAGGCCTTCTGGGAAACGGTGCGGCAGGCCATCGAGGCGCGCCAACAGGCTGATGAAGCCCGGCGAGCAGGGCGGCTGACGGGGCTGGCAATCGGCCTGTCAGTGGCGGCGCTGGCGGTTGCGCTCATGGCGTGGCGGCACCGGTCGGCGGGCGATGGGGCATGAGGTCGCCCGCTGCGCCCGCCCATGCTTAGCACTTCCTTTTAATTCCCCGTTTGCAGACAAGGTTTTCGCGCCATAAAATGAGAATGATTCTCATTTGTATGGACGCGATGATGCGTGTGCTACGCGCGTGCGTCCGGTTGATGCCCTGGAGCCCGCATGCCCGCCGTCCGGCCCACGCCGCTGCACGACGCTGACACGTCTATCGATGCGCTCTATGTGCAATACAGCGAATGGCTGTTCGCCTGGTTGCGCAAGAAGCTCGCATGCGCGGAAGAAGCGGCAGACGTGTTGCATGACACGTTCATGCGCGTGCTGGCTGCGCCGGACAGGCTGGGGGAGTTGCGCGAGCCGCGCGCCTATCTGACCACCACCGCCAAGCATTTGATGATCGATCGGGCGCGTCGTCGACGTGTCGAATGCGCATGCCTTGATGAACTCACGTTGCGGTCCGCGCAGTATGAGCATGCGCCATCGCCCGAGCAGCGCCTGGCGCAGGCGCAGTCGTTGCAGCACACGAGCGCGATGCTGGAAACCCTCTCGCCCAGTGCGCGCGAGGCCGTGCGATTGCGCTACATCGAAGGGCAATCCCACGCGTGCATTGCCGAGCAGCTTGGCAAGTCGACGCGCATGGTGCGCAAGTATCTCGTGCAGGCGGTGGAGCGTTGCGCGACATGCGCGATGCGCTGATCGAAAAAAGATTCCGCAGCGGTTCCGCTTTCGCGGTGTGGATCGTCGAAGGGTGTGGAAACCACACGCATCTTCCAACACACCATGCCAAAGCAAACGAACACAACAACGGTTTTTCCATCCGATACGCTCTGCCGGACAACGCTGCGCCCAATGGCGCTTGCCGCGCGGCTGACTTGCGCAGTGCTGCTGGGGGCGGCGCTGCCGACGCAAGCGATGGCGCAGAGTACCACTGGCGAGATCAGCGCCACGCTGCCCGCAACCACGGCGGTCGGCCGAGGGGAGACGGCGCAAAGCCCAGGCAAAGGCTTCGTTGCCAAGCAGAGCGCGGCGGGCACGAAAACCGATACACCCATCATCGAAACGCCGCAGTCGATCTCGGTGGTGACGCAGCAGCAGCTGGACGACCAGAAGCCGCGCGGCATTTCGGAGGCGCTGAACTACACGTCGGGCGCGTTTACCGCCCTGGTGGGGGCGTCCAACCGCTACGACTACGTTGCGCTACGCGGCTTCAACGACAGCAGCGTCGACAACACCTTGCTCGATGGGCTGCGCCTGATGAGCGACCAGGGCAGCTACAGCTCGTTCCAGGTTGATCCGTATTTCCTCCAGCGCATCGATGTGCTGAAGGGCCCGGGTTCGATCCTGTACGGCCGTGCGTCGCCGGGTGGCGTGGTGGCGCTGACGAGCAAGAAGCCGCTCTTCCAGCCGTATCACGAGGTGGAAGTCACGGTGGGCAATCGCAACCGTCTTGAAGGCGCGTTCGATATCTCGGGGCCGATCGACCAGAACGGTGTGATGGCCTTCCGGGTGACCGGTCTGGCGCGCGGCATGGATACGCAATTCGAGCACGTGCGCGAGCAGCGGTTTGCGATTGCGCCGTCGCTGGCCATCAACTTCACGCCCGATACGCATCTGCTGTTGCAGGCCTATTTGCAGCACGATCCGGAAGGCGGCTATCACAGCGGCGTGCCGGCAGAAGGCAGCGTCTTCCCGCGCAATGGCCGCTACATTTCCCGCTACTTTTTCGATGGCGACCCCACGGTCGAAAAATACCGCCGCACCGAGCGCATGGTCGGCTATCAGTTCGAGCATGCGTTCAATGACCGGCTGACCGTACGCCAGAACTTCCGCTACGTATTCGGCGATACGCGTTTGCGCCAGATTTACGGCTTCGGCTGGGCCAGCGCGGATGAGCTGACGCGGTACTACTCCGGCGCCAAGGAAGCCACGCACGCTTACACGGTCGATAACCAGCTGGAAGGCAAGTTCACCACGGGCGCGGTCAAACATACGATGCTGTTTGGCCTCGATTATCAGAAGCGCCATGTCGATGGCTTCTGGGAGTCCGGCAGCGCTGACCCGATCAACGCGTTCAATCCTGTATATGGCAGCCCGGGGCTCACGGGCGTCACGGCGTCACCGATCGATCGGTGGCTCGAGCAGACCGGCCTGTATCTGCAGGACCAGATTGCTATCGACCGCTGGCGCTTGACGCTGGGCGTGCGCGAAGACCATGCGAAGGCGTCCAATCTGTACGGTACCGGCACGCCGTCGGAGTGGAGCGGCTCGAAGTTCACCAAACGTGCGGGCGTGGTCTATCTGTTCGACAACGGTATCGCGCCGTATTTCAGCTACTCGGATGGTTTCAACCCGAGCCTGCGCGCGGACCAGCGGGGCAATCTCTTGCAACCGGCCACGGCCAAGCAGTTCGAGGCGGGTGTGCGTTATCAGCCGAAGGGCTCCAGCACGATGCTCTCGGCGGCGGTGTTCAATCTCGATCAGGAGAACGTGGCGACCAAGCCGGTGGGGCAGATTTACTACGTGCCGAGCGGCAAGATCCGCACGCGCGGCGTAGAGCTGGAAGCGCGTACGCAGGTGACGGACACCGTCTCGGTGTTGGCCAACTACACCTTCACCAACATGAAGTTCATCGAGTCGGCAGAAGGTTTCGTTGGCAACACGCCGTATCAGGTGCCGCGCCATATGGCGTCGGCGTGGGTGGACTGGACCTTCATGCCCGGCTACACCGCCGGCATGGGCTTGCGCTACGTCGGCACAAGCTGGGGCGACAACGCCAACAGCTTCAAGGTGCCGCCGTATACGCTGGTGGATCTGATGTTGCGCATTGACCTTGCGCGTTGGGATCCGTCGCTCAAGGGCGCCAAGCTGCAATTGTCTGCCAAGAATCTCTTTAATAAGAATTACGTGGCATCCTGCTTGAGCAGCTCCTATTGTTATTGGGGTGACGCGCGCAATGTGATGGCCACCGTTTCTTATCAATGGTAATTAAATTTTCTTCACACAAGCATCATATTCTCCGTGTAGTATTGTGACTTAGCTTTTTGCCCGGCGATTTGTTTGCATTCCGTCGCCGGGCATTTCGAATCTGTTCCCGATATCGCGCTTGCGATATTCATGACCATTCAGCAGCCGGCACGCATCGGCTGTGATCAAAACCCCACCTGAATTCACCCAGCCTAGGCGCGGCCTCAAGCCGCCGGCCGACGGAGCGCGCGCGTGCGCTGCGTTTGCCCGGCCGCGTTCCTGGTGCTGTCGTTTGGTAAATGCAGCCTTTGCAAATCAGGAGGTTCAAGCGTGATGAAGTCCGATATATATGATTTTATTGCAATTGGTTTAGGGCCATTCAATTTAAGCCTGGCATGTCTGGCAGAACCGATTGAAAGTCTGAACGGCATATTTTTGGAGCGCGCCGAGGAATTCAATTGGCATCCTGGCATGTTGATTGATAACACCACATTGCAGAATCCATTCCTCGCCGATCTGGTAAGCCTGGCCGATCCGCAAAGCCGCTTCAGCTTCCTGAACTACTGCAAGCAGGAAGGCAAGATCTATTCGTACTACATCCGCGAGAACTTCTATCTGAGCCGCGCGGAATACAACCGCTACTGCAAATGGGTCATCGCGCAACTGAGCAGCGTGCATTTCCACCATGACGTGGATGCGCTGGCCTATGACGCCCAACGCGGTTGCTATGTTGTCACAGGCTTTCGCGGCGCAGAGCGGGAGCCGTTCGTGCTGCGTGCACGCAAGCTGGTGCTGGGCGTCGGGTCATCACCGTCGTTTCCCGCATGCGTGCCGCGCGATGGGCATCGCTACCTGCACACCGCCGACTACATCGACGTGCGGGACGCGCTGCGCGAAAAACGCTCCATCACCATTGTCGGCAGCGGGCAAAGCGCGGCGGAGGTCTATTACGACCTGCTCAAGGAGAGCGACAAGCACGATTACAGCCTCGTCTGGATCACGCGTTCGCCGCGCTTCTTCCAGATGGAGAACACCAAGCTGACGCTGGAGATGATCTCTCCGGACTACATCGATTACTTCTTCAACCTGCCGGATGGCCGCAAGGAGAGCATCCTCCGCAAGCAGGACAGCCTCTACAAAGGCGTCAACGCGAGCCTGATCAATCAGATCTACGATCTGCTCGACGACAAGCGCAAGACGGGCACGCTGCGCACGCACCTCATCACCAACTGCGAGTTGCAGGCCTGTCGGCACGAGGCCGCTACCGGCACCTACGAGATCGAGTTTCAGCAGCTCGACAGCGGCGCGCGCTATGCACATCGCACCGAGGGGCTCGTGCTTGCCACGGGCTATGAGCAGAACATCCCTGCGTTTATCGATGGCATCCGCCACCGCCTGCGCTGGGACGCCAAGGGCCGCTATCAGCTTTCGCGCAATTACGCGGCCGACTTCAACGGCAATGAGGTCTACGTGCAGAACGCCGGCCTGCACACGCACGGCTTGACCAATCCCGACCTCGGGATGAGCTGCTACCGCAACTCATGCATCATCCGCGAGCTGACCGGAGTGGAGCATTACAAGATCGAGCGGCGTATTGCGATCCAGGATTTTGCGATTCCGTCCACGCCCGATTTCATTCCATTGACGGCCAGGGAGTCAGCCAAGGAAGCAACCCGGGACCGCGTGCCGGAAATGGCGGAAGAGACCGCCGGGGTGGCCGCATGACGTTGCGTGTGTACATCATCCTGATGACGACCTTTGCCGTCATCAGCGATGCCATCCTGATTCCGTTCTATCCGCAGTTCTTTGCTGCGCGTTATGGGCTCGACAGCCCCGTCCATGTGGGCGCATACGTCGCGGCGATCTCCATCGCGGTGATGTGCACGTTGCCGGTCTGGGCGCGCGTAGCCAAGCGCGTGGAACCGCTGCACCTGCTGGTCTACACGCAGTTTGCGGCGGGCACCTTCAGCCTGCTGAGCGACTGGGCGCCGGACGTGGTGACGTACTGGGTGTTGTCGATGCTGATGTTCATGTGCAAGAGCAGCTATCTGCTGATGTATCCGTACATGATGCGGCTCACGCCCAAGGATCAGCACGCCGCCACGGTGGGCATCCTCTCGGTGGTGGTGCACTTTGGTGCCATCTTCGGTGCCGTGGTGGGCGGCTTCGTGCTGCAGACCTGGGGGCCGCGCGCCAGCATCGTCGCCATGGCGGCGGGCGATTTCTTCCAGATGGCTGTGTGCCTGTATCTGATCCGCAGCGGCAAGATCGTGCGCGTCAATTCGGGGGAGCACGCCCAGGCTTCGGCGGCGGACGCGCCACGTGCGAGCTGGCGTGATCGTCTGCCGATCCTGCGACTCGCGCTGGTGATGCTGGTGTTCGACTTCAGCTCATACTTGATTCGCTCGTTCTTTGCCGTGTATTGGCAGCAGGTGTCAGGCCACGACAGCGAGTTCGTTTCAGGCATGGTCTTCGCGATACCGGGCGCCATGGCCATCCTTGCGCTGCGCTTGCATGCCCGTATCCGCGCACGCGGTGGCAAGTTGCCGGACCACACGCTGGGCAATCTGCTGCTGGGCGCTACCGGGCTGCTGCTGCAGGCTGCACCCAACCCTGTGCTGATCGTCATCGGGCGCGTGCTGTATGGCTGGGCGTTGTTCCAGATCATCGTGAAGCTCGATGTGAACCTGTTCCGGCTTTCCACACCGCAGCGGTATGCGCACGACTACAGCATCACCAATTTCTTCCAGAACCTGGGGGTGCTGCTGTCTTCGTTTGCGGCCGGGGCGATCGTCAATCGCTACGGATTGCACGTGCCGTTCCTGCTGGCTGCGTGCGGCTTTGCGCTGACGGCGCTGCTCGACCGGCTGATCCTGAACGTGCCGAGCGCCACGCACGCAGGCGAAGCGGGCAGGGCAGGCGAACCCGTCAACCTGGAGGCGCCCGCTCATGCCAATTGACCTGCATGCCATTCATCGGCGCGCCGACGCCAGCCGTGCACCGCACCCGGATGCCGACGGCTACACCTTTCATCTGCTGCGCATTCCGGAAGACATCCCGACGCTGCACCGTTGGTTCCAGCCGGAGCGTGCATCGTTCTGGCTGATGCGCGACAAGACCGAAGCCGAGATCGGCCAGATCTATCAAGAGCTGATGGATTCCGGGCATGCCACTGCCTATCTCGTCTGGAAAGCGGGGCGCCCGGTTTTCCTGGCCGAGTGCTACGACCCCGCGCACGATCGCATCCGTGCGTTCTACGACGTGCAGCCTGGCGACTTGGGCATGCACATCTTCATCGGCCCATCGGATGTGCGCGTGCCCGGCTACACGCGCGAGGTGTTCTTCGCGTTGATGCGTTTCATGTTCGAACACCTCGGGGCGGCACGCATCGTGGTCGAGCCCGACGCCAACAACGAACGCATTCACGCCATCAACCGCGCCGCCGGTTTCGTCTACGGCCGTAACGTCGCCTTTACCGAAAAGATCGCCAGCCTCGCCTTTTGCACCCGGCGAGATTTTGAACGCGCTATCGCCGCCACCGCCGCTATCACCGCCACCGCTTAATCAACGAAAGGATTCGCCATGAACGTGACGCTCCAGAACCAGCTCTCCCAACACCCGGCACAGGCCGCCGCTCACCTCACGCCCGAAGTGTGGGCACAAGCCAATCGGCTGCTGCTGCGCAAAGCCATTGCCGAATATGCGCACGAGATCATCCTCGAACCCGAACACGTGAAAGATGCGGCCAACGGTTTCGCGCTGTATCAGGTATTTTCCGACGACGGCAAGGTCTGCTACCAGTTTGAAGCGCGGCGGTTGGCGCTGCGCCATTGGTTCATCCGGCCAGAGTCGATTCGCCGCCTGGTCGATGGCATTGAGCAACCGTTGGATGCGCTGCAGTTCATCATCGAATGCCGCCAGCGCCTTGGCATCCGCGACGACCTGCTGCCCATCTACCTTGACGAAATCAGCAGCACGCTCTTCGGCAGCGCCTACAAGCGCATGAAGGCCGACGCGCCAAGCAGCGCGCAACTGGCCGACGCCACCGACTTCCAGACCATCGAGGTCGCAATGATGGAAGGCCACCCGGGCTTTGTCGCCAACAACGGACGCCTCGGCTTCAACGCCGTCGACTACCAGGCCTATGCGCCGGAGGCCGGCTCCGACATCCGCGTGATCTGGCTGGCCGTGCACAAGGACCACGCTACACCGTCGACGCTGTCCACCCTGGACTACGCGGAACTGCTGGCCGAAGAGCTGGGCCAGGACACGGTCGACGAATTCACCCGCCAGGTGGCTGCGAAGGGCGTCGACCCGGCTGACTATCACTTCATGCCGGCGCACCCGTGGCAGTGGTTCAACAAGCTGTCCATCGCGTTCGCGGGCTACGTGGCGCAGCGCAAGATCATCTGCCTCGACTACAGCGCGGATCACTACATCGCGCAGCAATCCATCCGCACGTTCTTCAACACGAGCGATCGCACCAAGCGCTATGTGAAGACCTCGCTTTCGATCTTGAACATGGGATTCATGCGAGGGCTGTCGCCGTACTACATGTCAGGCACGCCCGCCATCAACGAGTTCATCAAGGAGCTGGTGTCGGGCGATGCCTTCCTGCGCGAGAACGGTTTCACGATCCTGCAGGAAGTGGCGGCCATCGGCTTCCGTAACTTCTATTACGAGGCGGCGATTCCCGTAGATACGCCGTACAAGAAGATGTTCTCGGCGCTGTGGCGCGAGAACCCGCTGCAACTGCTGCAACCGGGGGAACGCCTGATGACGATGGCCGCTTTGCTGCATGTCGACAAGGACGGCGTTGCGCTGATGCCGGAACTGATTCGGCGCTCCGGCCTGCCGGCACTGGCCTGGGTGCGTCGATACCTGCAGGCGTATCTCACGCCGCTGCTGCATTGCTTCTACGCACACGACTTGAGCTTCATGCCGCATGGCGAAAACCTCATCCTCGTGATCGACAACCACGTGCCCGTGCGCGCCATCATGAAAGACATTGCCGAGGAATCCGCCATCCTCGAAATCAAGGCACGCGAATGGCTGCCTGAACGCGTGCAACGCCTGGCCGTGGAGGTGCCGGACAACTTCAAACTGCTCGGCATCTTCATCGACGTGTTCGATGGTGTGTTACGTCACATCAATCACGTGCTGGTGGAAAACGGCTGCTGCACAGAAGACGAATTCTGGGGTGCGGTTGCGGATTGCGTGTACGACTACCAGGACGCGCACCCCGAACGCGCCGCCAAGTACGCGCACTACGACATGTTCGTGCCCGAGTTCCTGCATTCGTGCCTGAACCGCCTGCAGCTGGGCAATAACGTGCAGATGGTGAATCTGGCCGACCCGGCATCGAGCCTCAAGATGGCCGGCAACCTGGTCAACCCGATCGCCAAGTTCCGCCGTGCTGCGCAGGGCCGTTCCATTGCAGCGGCCGAAGCAGCGGAAGCGGCTGCATGACGGACGGCATGCGCGCCTTCGTTGAAGACGCCAGCGGGCCGGGCTTCGCCACGGCGGTAGCCTGGCGGCCATCGCCTGCGCCGGATCTCGCACGTGTATGGGCGGCGGCGCAGCGCGTCCTCCCCAGCCTGCGCGGCGAGCAGGCCAGTGCAGCACCGGCGGACGCGCTGCGTCTCGGAGACGACGATGTGTTGCGCGCCCTGTGCGACCACTGGGCGCGTGCCTATCCGGAAGCTGGCGCCCATTACCTCGCCCTGCGGTGCTGGGGCCTGGCGATCTGGCAGCCGATCTATCTCTGCGTGATTGCAGTCCATCTGGATGCGCCGGTGCCCAAGCTGTCAGGTCTTGCGCAGCCGGTGAAGAACGGTTTTCCGAGCGGCCTGCGTTTGCCCGCACATGTGCCGGTCGAGGGAACGTTCGCGGCGCGCAGGGAGGTCGCCGCCACTGAACTGCGCGCGTTCTGCGCGGCGATGCGTCGTGCGTTGAAACCCATGGTGTCGTTACACGATCGCGCTGCCGATCGGCTGCAAGCCGAGTGCGTGCTTGGCGCCCTCATGGCCGTGCGTCCGCATGTGCCGTTGTCCGATGCGGACTTGGCAGCAGCCGGGGAAGACTGGCTCGCGCATCTTGGCATCTCCGGCGGATGCGGCTTCTTTGCCTACCGCGCCCGAGACGGCACGCCCGCACTCGCCCTCGACCGCAAGGTCTGCTGTCACCATTTCCGCCGTCACGACGGAGAGAAGTGCAGCACGTGTCCGAAGCTCTCGCTGGACGCCCGCATCGCCCGCTTGGTGGCGGAAGCGGGCTGAACGTCCCCGCGCGAGCACATTCCCCCGATACCTGATGGGGCGGATGTGGTTTGGCCCAATGCCAAACCGCCCGCCACGCCGTGTTGGAGATTCTCCGATGACTGATGTCGGACGCCTGGCGCACGTGATGCCAGCGCATACCCAATTGCCCGTCGCCGCGTATTTTGATGACGCCTTGTTCGCGTGCGAACTCGAAACGATCTTCAAGCAATCCGCCTGCTACGTGGGCAGCGAAAAAGCCGTACCCGAATCCGGCGATTGGCGCCGCCTCCCACAGGAAGGCGGCGGCCGCGTGCTGGTTCGCAACGCCGGCGGCGTGGAGTTGATGTCCAACGTCTGCCGGCATCGGCAGGCGCTGATTCTCGGCGGTGAAACGGGCAATGTGCGCGGCCCCGCCAATGCCACCGGCAACTTGCGCACCGCCGGCGGCAATATCGTCTGCCCCTTGCACCGCTGGACGTACACAGACCACGGCGAACTGATCGGCGCGCCGCAGTTTCCCAGCACGCCATGCAAGAACCTGCAGCGCTTCACGCTTCGCAACTGCCATGGGCTGTTGTTCGAAGGCCCGCGCGATCCGGCACGCGATATGGCGCCGCTGTTCGCGCGTCCGGAATTCGACTTTGGTGACTACGTGCTCGATCACGTAGAAGTTCACCAGTGCAACTACAACTGGAAGACGTTTATCGAGGTCTATCTGGAGGATTACCACGTCGCGCCGTTCCACCCCGGCCTCGGCCACTTTGTCACCTGCGACAACCTTGAATGGGAGTTCGCCGACTGGTACAGCATGCAGCGCGTGGGCATCAACGAGGCGCTCAGCCAGCCTGGCTCCGATGTCTACGGCGCGTGGCACGATCGACTGCTGGACTATCGCCGTGGCGCACCCCCCGACTTTGGCGCGATCTGGGTGACGTATTTCCCGACCCACATGATTGAGCTGTATCCGCATGTGCTCGTGCTTTCCACGCTGTATCCGAAAGGGCCGCAAGACACCGTCAACGTGGTCGAGTTCTACTACCCGGAAGAGATCGCCGCGTTCGAGCGTGAATTCGTCGAAGCGCAACGCGCTGCGTATATGGAAACCTGCATCGAGGACGACGAGATTGGCGAACGCATGGATGCCGGCCGCCGTGCGCTGATGGAGCGCGGTGTGTCGGAAACCGGGCCGTACCAGTCGCCACTAGAAGACGGCATGCAGCACTTCCACGCGTGGTACCGGCGCGTGATGGGCACGCTGCCCGTCGCCGACGTGTAACGCAGAGCCGCTGCTTTAGATCAAGGCGCAGGGAAGGGGCGGCGTTACAATTCGCCGCTTCTTCCCAGGGTGTTTCATGCCACGCGGCCTTGTTCTCGCCACGCCTCAGCTCACGTCGGACGGCACGCCGTTCTCCGCGCAGTACGACGACGTCTATCACAGCTCCGAAGGTGGTCTGGCGCAGGCGCATCATGTTTTCCTGGGCGGCAACGGCTTGCCGGCCGCATGGCAGGGCAAGCACGCCTTCACCATCGTCGAAACCGGCTTCGGCCAAGGCCTGAATTTCCTCGCCACGTGGGCCGCATGGCGCGACGATCCGCAGCGTTGCGCGCGGCTCGATTTCGTCTCGATCGAGAAGCATCCATTCGATCGCGCGGGCTTGTCGGTCGTGCATCCGGCCAGCGGCGCGCTGGCCCCGCTCGCCGAGATGCTCCGCCAATCATGGCCCGTGCCGGTGCCCGGCGTGCATCGTTTGACCTTCGACGGCGGCCGCGTCACGCTCACGCTGCTGCTCGGTGATGCGATGGAGACGCTGCCGCAACTCTCGTGCGCTGCCGACGCGTTTTATCTCGACGGGTTCGCCCCGGCCAAGAACCCCGATCTGTGGCAGCCGCGCGTGTTCAAGCAGCTTGCGCGGGTGGCACGTGCCGGCGCGACATTGGCGACGTACACCGCCGCAGGATTCGTACGACGCGGCTTGCAGGAAGCCGGTTTCGAGGTGCGCAAGGCGCCCGGTTTCGGCAGCAAGCGCGACATGACCGTCGCGCAGTTCCCGACCCATTGGCGCACACGGCGCGGGCCTGCCGAAGCGCCTGTCTGGAGCCAGCGTCACGCCATCGTGCTCGGCGCCGGGTTGGCGGGCTGCTCTGTTGCAGAGCGGCTCGCGTCGCGTGGCTGGCGCATCACGCTTATCGACGAAAACGACGGCCCGGCGCGCGGCACGTCTGCGCATCGTGCAGCGGCCATGCATCCGCATGTATCCATCGACGACAGCGTGCTGTCGCGGCTATCGCGCGCAGGCAACCTCCTTGCGCGCCGCCACTGGGACGCGCTGGATCGCGCCGGCTTCGCCACCGGTTTCCAATGCACCGGCGTGCTGCAGCTCGGTGAAGACCCCGACGACGCCGTCGAGCAGCGACGGATCGTGCAAACGCTCGGCTATCCGACCGATTACATCGACTGGCTCAATGTAGACGAGGCCGCGCAACGCGTCGGCGCCGGCGTGCCGCAGGGCGGCTGGTGGTTTGCGCAAGCCGGCTGGGTTGCGCCGCCTGATGTTTGCCGTGCCAATCTCGCCGCTGCGGGTGCCGCAGTCGACGCACGCTGGAACACGCGCGTTGAATCGCTGTGCCAAGACGGCGATCAATGGCAGGCGCTGGATGGGCAGGGGGATGTGATCGCGAGTGCGCCGGTCATCGTCCTTGCCAACAGTCTCGGTGCGGCACGTCTGGCACCACTGAATTCCGCATCGCTCAAGCCGGTGCGCGGTCAACTCACGGATGTGCCCGTCACCGGGTTTCAAGCGGGCCTCGCATGGCCAAAAGCCGTTGTTTGCGGCGATGGCTATCTGCTGCCTGCCGAGGCGGGCGCGCAGTCGGTGCGCATAGGCTCCTCATTCCAACCGGGTGAATCCGATCTGACGGAGCGTGTCGCCGATCATGCCGCCAACCTCCGGCGGCTGACCGGATTGCAGCCTCAGCAATCGGGCGCGCTGGCGAAGCTCGACCCGGCGCAACTGCAGGGCTATGTCGGTGTGCGGTGCGTCTCGGCCAATCGGCTGCCGTTGATCGGCCCGCTGGTGGATGAGGCGGCGGCTACGGCGCCCGGTTTCCGTTTGCGTGGTCCGCATGCGCAACTGCCTCGCCTTGCCGGGCTGTATGCAGCACTTGCGTACGGCTCCAGAGGCCTCACATGGTCGGTCTTGGGCGCAGAGCTGCTGGCGGCGCAGATCGACGGCGGCCCGCTCCCGCTGGAATACGATCTGGCCGCAGCGCTCGATCCGGGCCGCTTTATCTTGCGCGCATTGCAGCATGGGCTCTCGCAGGGGAAGGGCGCCGCAGCGGTGGGAATCGACGCTGTAGAACGGCAGGATTAACGCGCCGTTGGAGGGGTTTTTCCAAGCGTTCCGACCCAAAAAATCAGGGCCGCCGAACGTTCCATGCCATAATATGCGTTTTGCGTTTGCCAGCCTGAACGCGCCCGTTGTGCCGTGCATTGTGCAGTCAAGCGGCCCTCGCGCCGCATTCCTGCAAGCCCGGCAACACCAAGAACTTTGAACCACGGCTGCTGCTGGCGCTGCGCCGTTCGACGCAACCATCTTCTGAATCTGGAATTACGACCATGTCGACTATCGAAAACCTCGGCAAGCTTGATCGCAAAGTGACCCTGGCTGTCCCGAAGGCCGAAGTGGAGCAAGAGAAGCAAAGCCGTCTGGCGCGTCTGTCCAAGACCGTCAAGATGTCCGGCTTCCGCCCGGGCAAGGTCCCGATGAAGATGGTCGAGAAGCAATACGGCCAACAAGTCGAATTCGAAGTGCGCTACGACAAGGCTGCGCGCCAGTTCTTCGACATCACGAACGAGCAGGGCGTGAAGGTTGCCGGCCAACCGCGCTTCGAGCTGAAGACCGAAGGCGTGGCCGATGACCAAGTTGCGTTCGACGCGACTTTCGAGGTGTATCCGGAAGTGAAGCTCGGCGATCTGGCCGGCGCGGAACTGACCCGCACCAAGACCGAAATCACCGATGCCGAGATCGACAAGACCCTCGACATCCTGCGCAAGCAGCGCGTGCATTACCATCCGCGCGGCGAAGCCGGCGAGCACGGCGACGGCGGTGCAGCCGTTGCACAGAATGGCGACCGCGTGACGGTCGATTTCGTCGGCACGATCGACGGCGTGGAATTCGCCGGTGGCAAGGCTGAAGGCTTCAGCTTCGTGCTGGGCGAAGGCCGCATGCTGCCTGAGTTCGAACAAGCCACGCTGGGCCTGAAGCAAGGCGAGTCGAAGAAATTCCCGCTGGCGTTCCCCGAGGACTACCACGGCAAGGACGTCGCCGGTAAGACTGCTGAATTCACGGTCACGCTCAAGCAAGTTGAGTGGGCGCACCTGCCGGAAGTCAACGAAGCCTTCGCCCAATCGCTTGGCATCGCCGACGGCAACCTCGACAAGATGCGCGCCGACATCCGCGAAAACCTCGAGCGTGAAGTCAAGCGCCGTACGCACGCGCTGCTCAAGGACCAAGTCATGGAAGCGCTGCTGAAGGTGGCAGAGCTGGACGTGCCGAAGTCGCTGGTCGAGCAAGACCAGGAGCGTCTGGTGGAAATGGCCCGCCGCGACCTCGAATCGCGCGGCATGCCGAACGCCAAGAACATGCCGATCCCGGCCGAGATGTTCACGCAGCAAGCTGAGCGCCGCGTGAAGCTGGGTCTGGTGCTGGCCGAAGTCGTGAAGGCCAACGGCCTGGAAGCCAAGCCGGAGCAGATCAAGGCTGAGATCGAAGAGTTCGCCAAGAGCTACGAAGACCCGAAGGAAGTCATCCGCTGGTACTACGGCGACCAACAGCGCCTGGCCGAGATGGAAGCCTACGTGCTCGAAAACAACGTGGTAAATTTTGTGTGCGACAAGGCCAAGGTCACTGACAAGGTCGTGTCGTTCGAAGAGCTGACCGCCACGCCGGCGCAAGGCTGATTCGATCGATAGTTTCCGAACTAAGCACCGGAGAACCGCATGATCCGCAATGAACTGATCGACCAACTTGCCCGTACCCAGGCTTCCGCGCTCGAAACGCAGGGGCTCGGTCTGGTGCCGATGGTGGTCGAGCAGTCGGGCCGCGGCGAGCGCGCCTACGACATCTACTCGCGCCTGCTCAAGGAGCGAGTGATCTTCATGGTGGGCGAGGTCAACGACCAGACTGCCAACCTCGTGGTGGCACAGTTGCTGTTCCTGGAAAGCGAGAATCCCGACAAGGACATCTCGCTGTACATCAACTCGCCGGGCGGTTCGGTATCGTCCGGTCTGGCGATGTACGACACGATGCAGTTCATCAAGCCGGACGTGTCGACGCTGTGCATGGGGATGGCGGCCAGCATGGGCGCGTTCCTGCTTGCAGCCGGTGCGAAGGGCAAGCGGCTGGCGCTGCCAAATTCGCGCATCATGATCCACCAGCCGCTGGGCGGCGCGCGGGGTCAAGCCTCTGACATCGAGATCCAGGCGCGCGAGATTCTCTACCTGCGCGAGCGCCTGAACACGGTGCTTTCGGAGGCGACGGGTCAGCCGGTCGACAAGATCGCCCGCGACACGGACCGCGACAACTTCATGAGCAGCGAGCAGGCCAAGGAGTACGGTCTGATCGACCAGGTTATCGCCAAGCGCTGAAGTGTCGAAGTCATGCGTTGATGTGCGCGGTAGGCGGTATTGCCGGTGCGTTCTACGGCACACCGGTTAGCCGCTCCGAAACATGTCAAGCGGTGTCAAAAACGAGGCCTCGCGCCTCGTTTTTGCTTTGAACAACACCTGCGGATCGTCGCCAGATAATTTGGCGTATGATGCTGCCAAGAACTACTGGTAATCGTTATGGCGGACAAGAAAGGCTCGACTGGCGAAAAGCTGCTGTACTGCTCGTTCTGCGGCAAGAGCCAGCATGAGGTCAAGAAACTGATTGCCGGCCCCTCGGTCTTCATCTGCGATGAATGTATCGACCTGTGCAACGAGATCATCCGGGACGAAGCAGCCATCTCCGAAAAGGAAGGTGGTCTGGCGGTCAAGTCTGATCTGCCCACGCCGCATGAAATTCGCCTGAGCCTGGACCAATATGTGATCGGTCAGGAACAGGCCAAGAAAATCTTGGCGGTCGCGGTCTACAACCATTACAAGCGTTTGAAGCACCTCGGCAAGAAAGATGATGTCGAGCTGTCCAAGAGCAACATCCTGCTCATCGGGCCGACCGGCTCGGGCAAGACGCTGCTTGCTCAAACGCTGGCGCGTCTGTTGAACGTGCCATTCGTCATCGCCGACGCCACCACGCTGACCGAAGCCGGCTACGTGGGCGAGGATGTCGAAAACATCATTCAGAAGCTGCTGCAGAACTGCAATTACGAGGTGGACAAGGCCCAGCGCGGCATTGTCTACATCGACGAGATCGACAAGATTTCGCGCAAGTCTGACAACCCTTCCATCACCCGGGACGTTTCTGGGGAAGGCGTGCAGCAGGCCCTGCTCAAGCTGGTGGAAGGGACGATGGCGTCGGTGCCCCCGCAAGGTGGTCGCAAGCATCCGAACCAGGACTTCCTGCAGGTTGATACGACCAACATCCTGTTCATCTGCGGCGGCGCGTTCGATGGTCTGGAAAAGATCATCATGCAGCGCTCCGACAAGACCGGTATCGGTTTCGGTGCCGAGGTGCAGAGCAAGGAAGAGCGCGACGTCAGCGAAGTGCTGCCGCAAGTGGAGCCGGAAGATCTCATCAAGTTTGGTCTGATTCCCGAGTTGATCGGCCGTCTGCCCGTGGTGGCGACGCTGGCCAAGCTCGATGAGGCCGCCTTGATGGAGATCCTCGTCGAGCCGAAGAACGCAATCGTCAAGCAGTACCAGAAGCTGCTGGCAATGGAAGGGGTGGAGCTGGAAATTCGTCCGAGCGCGCTGACGGCAATCGCCCGCAAGGCGATCAAGCGCAAGACGGGGGCGCGTGGTTTGCGTTCCATCGTCGAGCACGCTTTGATGGATGTGATGTATGACCTCCCCAACCACAAGGGTGTGCAAAAGGTGGTGATCGATGAAAGTACGATCTCCGACGAAGGCAAGCCCTTGCTGATTTACGAAGAGCAACCCAAGGTTGCAGGTTCCAACTGACGCGAATGCCCGGCCGGGATGCGCCGTATGCGTCCCATGCAGGAAGCCGTTCGCTCGCGAGCGGCTTTTTTTGCTTCGGGAAACCGGGTCGGCATGCGACTTGCAGCAGCGGTCTTGTAAAACCGTCGCTGTGCCCAATTTAGCCCTTACATGACTTTCTGGGGAAAATAATGTCCGGAACCCAACTTTTACCCGCTGAGCAGATTCGCCTGCCGCTGTTGCCGCTGCGTGACGTGGTGGTGTTTCCGCACATGGTGATTCCGCTGTTCGTGGGGCGCCCCAAATCCATCAAGGCGCTGGAAGCTGCGATGGAGGCGGGCAAGAGCATCATGCTCGTGGCGCAAAAGACCGCCGCCAAGGACGAGCCGACCGATAAGGATCTGTACGAGGTCGGCTGTATCGCCAACATTCTGCAGATGCTGAAGCTGCCGGACGGCACCGTGAAGGTGCTGGTCGAGGGCACGCAGCGCGCCAACATCCTCTCCGTCACCGACGACGAATCGCACTTCTTCTGCGAAGCCGTGCCCGTCGGCCCGGAGCCCACTGAATCGGCCGAGACCGAGGCGCTGCGTCGCGCCATCGTGTCGCAGTTCGACCAGTACGTGAAGCTGAACAAGAAGATCCCGCCGGAGATTCTGACTTCGTTGTCGGGCATCGACGAGCCGGGTCGTCTGGCTGACACCATCGCTGCGCATCTGCCGATCAAGCTCGAGCAGAAGCAGAAAATTCTCGAGATGTTCAACGTGACCGAACGTCTGGAGAGCCTGCTTTCGCAGCTTGAAGGTGAGATCGACATCCTGCAGGTGGAAAAGCGCATCCGTGGCCGCGTCAAGCGCCAGATGGAGAAGAGCCAGCGCGAGTACTACCTGAACGAGCAGGTCAAGGCCATCCAGAAGGAACTGGGCGAAGGCGAGGAAGGCGCCGATCTCGAAGAGCTGGACAAGAAGATCAAGGCCGCCCGCATGCCCAAGGAGGCCAAGAAGAAGGCCGAGTCCGAGTTCAAGAAACTCAAGCTGATGTCGCCGATGTCGGCCGAAGCAACGGTCGTGCGCAACTACATCGACACGTTGGTGGGGTTGCCGTGGCGCAAGAAGAGCAAGGTCAACAACGACCTGTCGAATGCTGAGCAGGTTTTGGATCAGGACCACTACGGCCTGGAGAAGGTCAAGGAACGCATTCTTGAATACCTCGCGGTGCAACAGCGCGTGGACAAGCTGAAGGCGCCGATCCTGTGCCTCGTGGGGCCGCCGGGTGTCGGTAAGACCTCGCTTGGGCAGTCGGTGGCGCGTGCAACGAACCGCAAGTTCGTGCGCATGGCGCTGGGCGGCGTGCGTGACGAGGCCGAGATTCGCGGTCACCGCCGTACCTACATCGGGTCGATGCCGGGCAAGATCCTGCAAAGCCTGACGAAGGTTGGCGTGCGCAATCCGCTCTTCCTGCTGGACGAGATCGACAAGATGGGTGCGGACTTCCGCGGTGACCCATCGTCTGCGCTGCTCGAAGTGCTGGACCCGGAACAGAACCACACGTTCCAGGACCACTACATCGAGGTGGACTTCGATCTGTCGGACGTGATGTTCGTGGCGACGTCGAATTCGCTGAACATTCCGGCTCCGCTGCTGGACCGGATGGAAGTGATTCGCCTGTCGGGCTACACGGAAGACGAGAAGGTCAACATCGCCCGTCGCTACTTGCTGCCCAAGCAGATCAAGAACAATGGTCTGAAGGAAGGCGAGATCGAGGTGACCGAAGCCGCCCTGCGCGACATCATCCGCTATTACACGCGGGAAGCTGGTGTGCGTTCGCTGGAGCGTGAGGTCTCGAAGATCTGCCGCAAGGTCGTCAAGCAGTTGCTGCTGAAGAAGGAAGCCGGTACGTCCGTGAAGGTGGATTCGGAGAACCTGGACAAATTCCTCGGCGTGCGTCGCTTCGACTTTGGTCTGGCCGGCAAGGAAGATCAGGTCGGCCAGGTGACCGGTTTGGCATGGACGGAAGTGGGCGGCGATCTGCTGACCATCGAAGCCGCGCTGATGCCGGGCAAGGGCAACATCACCCGCACCGGTTCGTTGGGCGACGTGATGAAGGAGTCGGTCGAGGCTGCGCGCTCGGTGGTGCGTTCGCGTTCGGCGCGCCTGGGTATCAAGGATGAGATGTTCGAGAAGCGTGACATCCACATCCACGTGCCCGAAGGTGCGACGCCCAAGGACGGCCCGTCGGCAGGTATTGCAATGACGACGGCGCTGGTGTCGGTGCTGACCGGGATTCCGGTGCGCGCTGATGTGGCGATGACCGGCGAAATCACCCTGCGCGGCGAAGTGCTGCCGATCGGTGGCTTGAAGGAAAAGCTGCTGGCGGCACACCGCGGTGGCATCAAGCTGGCGCTGATTCCGGAAGAGAACGTCAAGGATCTGGCGGACATTCCGGACAACGTGAAGAACAGCATCGAGATTCAGCCGGTGCGCTGGATCGACAAGGTGCTGGAACTCGCGCTGGTGCGCAAGCCGGAGCCGTTGCCGGAAGAGGAAGCCAAGCCTGCGCCCGCCCAGGGCGACGACGGCAAATCGCAGGAAATGGTGCATCACTGACACCGTCGCCTCCCAAGGCTGAAGAAGGGCCCGACATGTTCGGGCCCTTTTTCTTTGCGCAGGCTGCGACCTGTGGCATGCAGTTCTTCGCCTTGACACGTCGATTGACGGCCACTTTAATGAATCCACACTAGCGGGTGTTCGGGGAGGTGGCACGATGAACAAAACAGATCTCATCGACCATGTGGCGACGCAGACGGACATGTCGAAAGCCGCGGCAGGGCGCGCCATCGATGCGCTCATCGACGGCATCAAGGATGCGTTGTGCGAAGGTGGGTCGGTCACGCTCGTCGGTTTTGGAACGTTTCTGGTCGGCAAGCGATCTTCGCGTAATGGACGCAATCCCCGCACGGGTGCGGCCATCACGATCGAAGGCGGTAAAGTTGCTAAATTCAAACCTGGTAAAGCGCTGAAAGATGCGCTAAACTAGCGGGCTTTGGTGCTCGTGGGTGACAACACGGGCGCCGGACAGTCCGGCTCACGCCGGCAGTACGAACGGGTGCTTAGCTCAGTTGGTAGAGCAGCGCCCTTACAAGGCGCGGGTCGGGAGTTCGAGCCTCTCAGCACCCACCATCGTTCGTATTGCCGCTCACGCGTCGGGTAGTCCGACCCAATCTGGAGCGGTAGTTCAGTCGGTTAGAATACCGGCCTGTCACGCCGGGGGTCGCGGGTTCGAGTCCCGTCCGCTCCGCCAGAATCCTGTACAAAGGCCCGATTCGTTCGGGCCTTTGTCTTTTCAGCGGCGAACGCTTGCAGATCATGCTGCGTGCCATCCCGCGATTGTCCGGAATGTCGGCGGCACCTGATAGAATCGCCGGATTTTCCATCTTCCATTCACCTCCGGTCCAGCATGCTTGATTTCGTACGTACGCATCGGCGCTTGATGTTTCTGGTGCTGCTGATTCTGGTGTTCCCGTCGTTCGTGTTCTTCGGTGTGCAAAGCTATTCGAGCTTCATGGACAGCTCGCATGACGCTGCCAAGGTCGACGGCAAGGTCATCTCCACCAACGAAGTCGACGCGCGCGTGCGCGAGCAGACCGAGCGTCTGCGCCAGATGCTCGGCGCACAATATGATCCGCGCCAGTTCGAAGGGCCGCAAATGCGTCGCGACGTGCTCGACGGCATCATCCAGCAACGCGTGCTGGCCAACGAAGTCATGCGTTCGAACCTGACCATCTCGAACGAAAAGATTCGTGACACCATCCTGCAGATTCCGGCCGTGGCGGCGCTGCGCAAGCCGGATGGCTCGTTCGATCAGGAAGCCTACGTGCGACTGCTGGCTGCCCAGAACATGACGCCGGAGCAGCTGGAAGGCAATCTGCGCTTCGAGTTGTCGCAGCAACAGATTCCGCAATCGATCGTGTCGTCGGCGTTTGTGCCGAAGTCGCTGGTGGAGCGCCTGATCCAGGTACGCGATCAGCAACGCGAAGTGCAGACGCTGCTGTTCAAGCCTGCCGACTATGCTGCAAAGGTCAACGCGGACGACAAGGCCATCCAGGCTTACTACGACGCGCACCAGCAGGAATTCTCTGTGCCGGAGCAAGTCAAGGCCGAGTATGTCGTGTTCTCGGGCGAGGACATGATGAAGCAGATTCCGGTCACGCCCGAGCAGATCAAGGAGTACTACGATCAGAACGCTGCGCGCTTCAAGACACAAGAAGAACGCCGCGCCGCTCACATCCTGATCAAGCTGCCGGACAACGCCAAGCCTGCCGACAAGGACGCCGCCAAGAAGAAGGCCGAAGAAGTCCTGGCCGAAGTGCGCAAGAACCCCGCGAGCTTTGCCGAACTGGCCAAGAAGTACTCAGGCGATCCGGGCTCGGCCGCGCAGGGTGGCGAGCTGGGCTTCCTCGGCAAGGGCGCGACCGTGCCGCCGTTTGAGAACGCGCTGTTTGCACTCAAGCAGCCGGGCGACATCAGTGACGTGGTCCAAAGCGATTTCGGTTTCCACATCATCAAGCTGGAAGAAGTGAAGGGCGGCGGCGTGCAGCCGTTGGAAGCCGTCAAGCCGGAGCTCGAGCGCGAGCTGCGTACGCAACTCGCCAACAAGAAGTACTCGGAGATGGCCGATGCGTTCTCCAACACGGTGGAAGACCAGTCCGACAGCCTGAAGCCGGTGGCCGACAAGCTCAAGCTGCAGATCCAGACGGCTGACAACGTGACCCGCACGCCGAGCCCCGCGCAGTCCGGCAGCCCCATCGGCAACGACAAGGTGCTCAAGGCCCTGTTCGCTGACGACGTGATCAAGAGCCACCGCAACACGGCCGCCATCCAAGTGGGTCCGACCACGCTGGTTGCAGCGCGCGCGGCGGAGTATCGCCCGGCCACGGTGAAGAAGCTGGCCGAGGTCCGCGAGCAGGTCAAGGCCAAGGTGATCGCCGAGCAAGCGGCTGCGCTGGCCAAGAAGGCTGGCGAAGAGAAGCTGGCCGCCGTGAAGCAGAGCAACAGCGCCGATGGTTTCAGCGCCGCACAGACCATCTCGCGCCAGCAGGCGCAAGGCACGCCGCCGGCTGCACTGACGGCCATCCTGCGCGCGGATGCGACCAAGCTGCCAGTCACCATCGGTGTCGACCTGGGTGCCCAGGGCTACGCGCTGTATCGCATCAATAAGGTGCTGCCGCCGGCCAATGTGGACGAGGCGCGCCGTGCTGCCGACGCACAGCAACTTGCGCAGGCGGCCGGCCAGACCGAGTTCAACGCCTACTACGAAGCACTGAAGGCGCGCTCGAAGGTGAAGATCAACAGCAACGCAGTCGACACCAGCAAACCTGCCAATACGGCTGAGGACTGATACCCGTCCTGCAAGTAGTCAGACAAAAAAAGCCCCCTCGTTGTAGAGGGGGCTTTTTCTTTGCCGTTTTTTTTTTGCCGACTAGTCCAGCGGTTTGCCGATGCGCGCCACGCGCGGCATGTACCAGTGATCCGGATCGAATGACAGGGCTACGTGGGAAGCGCGCGCGATCAGG
Source organism: Ralstonia edaphi (assembly GCF_958350185.1). NCBI lineage: Bacteria > Pseudomonadati > Pseudomonadota > Betaproteobacteria > Burkholderiales > Burkholderiaceae > Ralstonia > Ralstonia edaphi. Next base: position 91,818 of record NZ_CATWHI010000002.1, on the reverse strand, counting down.
TTCTTGCGAGGGATCAGGCCAAAGTAACGTGAGTCTCGGCTGTTGTCGCGGTTGTCGCCCAGCATGAGGTAATGGTCTTGCGGGACGGTGATGGGTCCGAAACTGCGCAGCGCACGCACCTCCGGCAAGACCATCACGGTGTGCTCGCGGCCGGGGAGCGCTTCCGACCAGAGTTCGTGCGGCAGCGTCGCCGTTGCTTGCGGCAACGTGCCGGGTGCGACGTCCGGCAGCGGCGCATAGGCAATCCGCTCACGATTGATGTAGAGCGCTTCGTCACGCATTTCAACCACGTCGCCGGGCAGCCCAATGAGTCGCTTGACCAGCTTCGTGCCGTCGTCGGGCGACGAGAAGACGACGACATCACCACGTCGAGGGTCGCTGCCGCGCTTGAGCCAGACGGTCGTGGCCGGTACGCGCACCCCGTAAGCCAGCCGGTTCATCAAAATGTAGTCGCCTTCGATGAGCGTGGGGTTCATTGAACCGCTGGGCACGATTGACCAGTCTGCAATGCAGGCGCGGAAGGCGAAGAGCAACGACATGCCGACCAGGAACCGCTTGTTGTCGCGCGCTGCACGCAGCCCGCTTGCCAGAAGCTTCATGGTGTTCGCCCGTGTTAGATGTGGCACCCGCAGCCCGACTTGGAAAGATGCAGCTAATGGCGCAGATCGGCGGGCCGGAATGTCATCTTCCGACACGGCCTTTGAGAAGAGGTTCCAGCTTGGGCCAGACGTTATCCAACATCGTTGGCTGCGCTGCCGCAATGGGGTGGATGCGATCTTCCTGGAACCAGTCGGGGCGTTGCGCAACGCCTTCCAGCAGGAACGGCACCAGCGGCAGCTTGTACTGCTGCGCCAGCTTGCCGAACATGGCGAAGAAGCGCTCGCTGTAATCCGGGCCGTAGTTGGGCGGGATGCGCATGCCTACCAGCAACACCTTCGCGCCTGCGGCTTGCGACGCTTCGATCATGGCCTTCATGTTGGCTTCGCTCGAAGCGAGCGAGAGGCCGCGCAGCGCGTCGTTACCGCCCAGCTCCAGAATCACGACGGAGGGCTTTTCGCGTGCCAGCACGGCGGGCAGGCGTGAGCGGCCGCCGGCCGTGGTGTCGCCGCTGATGCTGGCATTGGCGACGCTATAATCGGGCTTCCGTTCTTTGAGGCGCTTGTCGAGCAAGGCGACCCAGCCTGTGCCTTGCGCAAGGCCGTATCCCGCCGACAGGCTGTCGCCCAGCACCACCACACGATGCGATGCCGGCGCGCCTTGTGCTACAGCCGTCTGTGTGAGCGGCAGCATGCCGAACACTGCGCAGCCGGCCGCCGCTGCAAGCCACTTCACGCTGCGCCTTCTACTACCAACCCGTCCAATCATGTCGTCTTCCGCTACCTGGGTGATTGAAGTCGATTCGCTGCACAAGACTGTGCGCGATGCCACCGGTGAGTTGCCTATTCTGAGCGATGTTGCTTTCCGTGTGGAAAAGGGCGAGACACTGGCGATTGTCGGCGCGTCCGGCTCGGGCAAATCGACGCTGCTCGGGTTGCTCGCGGGCCTCGACTTGCCGACATCGGGCTCGGTCAAGCTGCTGGGCAACGACCTGTTCAAACTCGATGAGGATGGCCGTGCCGCCGTGCGCGGCAGCCACGTCGGCTTCGTCTTCCAATCGTTCCAGCTGCTGCCGCACCTGACGGCGCTCGAGAACGTGATGTTGCCGCTGGAATTGCAGGGCGATGTGAGTGCCGCTGAAATGCGTCGTCGTGCCACCGTTCTGCTGGAGCGCGTCGGCCTCGGTGCACGGCTGTCGCACTATCCGAAGACACTGTCGGGCGGCGAGCAGCAGCGCGTGGCTCTGGCACGCGCGTTCGTAACCGAGCCCGACATTCTCTTTGCCGACGAGCCGACCGGCAGTCTCGACACTGCCACCGGCGAGGCCGTGATCGCGCTGATGTTTGAACTCAACCGCAGTGCCGGCTCCACGCTGGTGCTGGTGACGCACGACCGCTCGGTCGCGGCGCGTTGCAGCCGCATTCTCACCATCGAAGCCGGACATCTTGTCGGCGACGAGATCGTCACCGAACTCTGAACGTTTGCGTCAGAGTGCGGCTTTGGCGCGGCGGATCAACGCCGCCGTCGATGCGTCATGCGCCACCGAGGCCGGCGCGCCCTCCAGCTCTGCCTGAATCGGCTTGGCGAGTTTCTTGCCAAGCTCCACGCCCCACTGATCGAACGAGTTGATGTTCCACACCGCGCCTTGCACGAAGGTGCGGTGCTCGGCGCAGGCGATGAGCGCACCGAATGACGCGGCGTCGAGCCGCTCCATCAGGATGGTCGTGCTCGGCCGATTGCCTTCGAACACCATGTGCGGCACCAGCGCTTCGTCGGTGACACCGCCCGCGCGAACCTCCTCGGCGGTGCGGCCGAGCAGCAGCGCCTCGCCCTGCGCGAAACAGTTTGCGAGCAGCTTGGCGTGGTGGCCTGGCAGATTGCGCACTGGCTCGAGCGTGGTGATGAAATCCACCGGCACGATCTGCGAGCCCTGGTGGATCAACTGGAAATACGCATGCTGCCCGTTGGTGCCGGCTGTGCCCCAGACGATGGGGCCGGTGTCGGTATCGATGGCCGCGCCGTTGCGCTGGACCGATTTGCCGTTGCTCTCCATCTCGAGCTGCTGCATGAAGTCGGTCAGAAGCTCCAGCGGCGCGCAGTAGGGCACCGTGCATGCGCTGGCCGCGTCGAAGAAGCCGCGATACCAGACCGAGAGCATCCCGAGAATGAGCGGCAGGTTTTCGCGCGGCGCGGCGGTCGCAAAGTGGCGATCCATCGCGCGGGCGCCGTCGAGCATCGCTTCAAACTGCTGCGGCCCGATCGCCAGCACGATCGACAGGCCCACCGCCGACCACAGCGAGAACCGCCCGCCAACCCAATCCCAGAACGTGAACATGTTCTCCGGGTCGATGCCGAACTGCACGACGGCTTCGCGGTTGGTGGAGACCGCGACGAAGTGGTGCTTGAGCTGATCTTCCGCCACGCCACGTTCGATAAACCACCGGCGCATGCTGTGCGCGTTCGCCATCGTTTCGAGCGTGGTGAACGTCTTCGAGCAGACGATGGCGAGCGTCGTATCCGGATTCAGATGCTCGAGCGTTTCAGCCAGGTCCGTGCCGTCGACGTTGGAGACGAAATGCACGCGCACCTGCGGCACGGCAAGGTGGTCGAGCGCACGGCACACCATGCGCGGGCCGAGGTCCGATCCACCGATGCCGATGTTCACCACGTCCGTGATGCGTTGGCCGGAATGGCCCGTCCATGCGCCGCTATGCACGCGGTTGGCGAAGTCGTGCATCTGGGCGCGCACGCGCAGCACTTCGGGCATGACGGGCTCGCCGTCGGCGCGATAGTCGTCTTCAGCGCGGCCACGCAGGGCTGCATGCAGGACGGAGCGGTGCTCGGTGTTGTTGATGCGGTCGCCGCGCAGCATGGCGTCGCGCAGCGCGAGCACGCCGGCTTCGTCGGCCAGTTGCAGCAGCAGCGCCAGCGTCTCAGGCGTGATGCGGTTCTTGGAGTAGTCGACCGTCAGGCCAGCGGCTTCCAGCGTGAAGGCGCGTACCCGCTCCTCGGCGTCCGGCGCGGCAAACCAGTCGCGCATATGTGTCGCGCGGATCGATTCTGCGTGTTGCGTCAGGGACTGCCAGGCGGGTAGGGCTGTGGGCATACGGCGTGATGTGACGTGAGGTTTGTGCGGGAAAACGAATGGGCAGTATAACGGCGCTGTATGACGTGTTTCTATCGGCGAACGTCCGACGCCAGCAAGGCGTTGAGGGCACGCCGCGCAGGCGCGCATAGCTCGCTTGCGTGCAGGCCGATGGGCCCGACGCCCGCCTGGACAAGATCGTCGGCGGCCCGGCCATGCAGCCATACACCGGCGAGTGCAGCTTCGCGCGCTCCCATGCCCTGCGCAAGTAGCGCGCCGATCATGCCGGTCAGGACGTCGCCCGTGCCGCCGGTGGCGAGCCCGCCATTGCCGGTGGGGTTGATGGCCGGCGCAATGCCCGGCGCCGCGATGATCGTGCCCGAGCCTTTGAGCACGACCACCGCGCCCGTCCGATTGACCAGCGCCTGGGCGGCGGCCAGCCGATCGTGCTGCACGGCGCGCGCATCGGTCTGCAGCAGGCGCGCGGCTTCCAGCGGATGCGGCGTCAGTACCAACGGCACACCGCTTCCGGCCAACTGCGTGAGTCGCGCGAGCAGCGCGGGCGTTTTCGCAAAGAGATTCAGTGCGTCGGCGTCAAACACGGCAGGCGTGTGTGCGGACAGCATGCGGTCCAGCAGATGCTCGAGCGCCGCTTCCGATTCCTTGCCGGTGCTCATGCCGGGGCCCACGGCCAGCGCCTGCATGCCGCCAAGATCCAGCGCGCCCCATGTGTGCAGCATCAATTCCGGTTGCGCGGGGTCGACACGCGGCGCGTCGGCGGCCAGCGAGGCCACGTGCACCTTGCCCGCGCCCAGATAAAGGGCACCGCGCGCCGACAGCAGCGGCGCCCCGACCATGCCCGCGGCGCCGCCCACGATGGCCACGCTGCCGTACGTGCCCTTGTGGCCGTTATGCCGCCGGCGCGGCACGTGCGCCAGCCAGCGTGACGGCGTGTTGACGAAGGCGTCTGCTTCGACCACGCCGTCATAAGCCGGTTGCGCGGCTTGCAGGTCGGCCAGCGCGATGTCGCCGGTGGCGTCACGGCCATCGCCTGTCAGCAAGCCCGGTTTGACGGCGAGGAACGTGATGGTGGCGCGCGCCTGGATCACCGGCGAATCCGGGGCGGGCGGCTGGCCGGTATCGCCGTTCAGCCCGGAGGGAATGTCCAGCGCATAGACCGGCAATCCGCTGGCGTTGATGGTGTCGACCAGCGCCGCATGCAATCCCGTCAGCGGCCGGGCGAGTCCCACACCGAAAAGCCCATCGACGATGGCTGAGGTGGCGGCTGGCACCGAAGCCGCAGCGTGCAACCGCTCGATGGGGACATTCGCGGCACACGCCTCCGTCCAGGCGCGGCGCGCATCGTCGGGCAGCTTTGCCGGGTCGGCGGCAAGCCACACGGTGACGGCGCGCCCCGCTAAATGCAGCACGGTCGCCGCAACGAGCGCATCGCCGCCGTTGTTGCCTGGGCCGGCAACGAGCAGCACATGCCCATGCGGCGCGCGCGTCTGCAGCCAGTCGGCGGCGGCTTCGCCGGCCCGGGCCATCAAGGTGAAGGGTTCCAGGGTTCGGTACGCGGCGGCTTCCAGCGCGCGGATGCCGGCCGTGCCGAACAGCAGATCGGCGCCGTTGTGCGCGGCCAGTGCGCCGTCGATCAGGATTTCGCGCCAGGCGGGGTGTGAGGACATGGCAACTACGCTTTCCACTGTGCAGACATGACGATCTATTCTCTTACAATAGCCCGCGTTTCCGGTCCTTTCCCTGCCCGTTGCAATGTCCAAATCGCCGACCACCCCGAAAGCTGATCTGCCGCAATCCGCAGCCAATGAGGACGCCGGCAAGGGCGGGCCGATCGTGTCTTCGTCACACTTGGTGTCGGCGCGCAGCCCGGAGCTGTCGGAGTTCGAGTTTGCGCTCAACACCGCCTACAACGCCTACAACCGCTGGTGCGTGCGCTGCATGGCCGCCGCCGGCGTGCGCGACCTGACCTTCCTCGACGTGCTGGTGGTGCACCACGTCAACCACCGTGGCCGCGCCAAGCGCCTGGCCGACATCTGCTTCGTGCTGAACGTGGAAGACACCCACCTCGTTACGTATTCCCTCAAGAAACTGCAGGGGATGGACTTGGTGGAAGGCACGCGCAACGGCAAGGAAGTCACCTACACGACCACCGAAGCCGGCGAAAAGGCCTGCGCCCGGTACCGCGAGATCCGCGAGCAGTGCCTGACCAGCAATATTTCGCCCAGCGGCGAGGAAAATGCCGAAATTGGCGAACTGGCGCGCCTGCTACGCGTGCTGACGGGCCTGTACGAGCAGGCGGCGCGGTCAGCCACCTCGTTGTAAAACGGCCGTTTTCGACAATTTCCGGCCGAGGCAGGCGCATTTCAGGCCGATTTGAGGGTCGGTAACAAGGGCCGGGCAAGGTACAATAGCGGTTTTCCCGCGCACGCCGGGAAGTCCCTCCTTCCAGCTACTGCCTGCCTTGCCCACCATGGCGCATTTCTCGTGCTTTCCCGGCGCTCTCGCGCTGTCCGCCTTCCGTCAGCAACGCCTGCTTTCCACCCTCAAGCGCATCGATCCGGACATCGATGCCGTCAGTGCCCAATACCTGCATTTCGTGGCCGCCGACACGCCGCTGTCGGCCGATGAAGCCGCCCGTGTGCAAGCGCTGCTGACCTACGGTTCGCCCGCCCCGGCCGATGTCGAGGGTGACCGCTTTGTGGTGATCCCGCGTTTCGGCACGATCTCGCCGTGGGCCAGCAAGGCGACGGAAATCGCCCGCCACTGTGCACTGCCGCAAATCCATCGGATCGAGCGCGGCGTGGAATTCACCGTCACGTGCAAGAAGGGCCTCATCCGCAGCCTGACCGGCGCTGCCAAGCACCTCGACGACGCCACTCGCGCCGCCGTTGCCGAGCATCTGCACGATCGCATGACCGAAACCGTCATCGACTCGCGCGAAGCCGGCTACGGCCTGTTCGACGTGTTGCCCGCCAAGGCATTGCGCTTTGTCGATATCGCCGGTGGCCAGGATGCTGGTCGTCGTGCCTTGGAAGCCGCCAACGTCGAGATGGGCCTGGCGCTCTCCGACGATGAAATCGACTACCTGGTCGACGCCTACCGCAAGCTCGAACGCAACCCGACCGACGTCGAGCTGATGATGTTTGCGCAGGCCAACAGCGAGCACTGCCGCCACAAGATCTTCAACGCCGACTGGACCATCGACGGCGAAACGCAGGACAAATCGCTCTTCGCGATGATCCGCAACACGCACCAGCTTGCGCCGCAGGGCACGATCGTCGCGTATTCGGACAACGCCGCCGTGATGGAAGGCGGCATGGCCGAGCGCTGGTTCCCGCATGCGGGCACCGAAGGCGAGACGGGCGTGCCGCAATACGGCCGCCGCGAAGCCCTCACGCATACGCTGATGAAGGTGGAGACGCATAACCACCCGACGGCCATTTCGCCGTTCCCGGGCGCGTCGACGGGCGCGGGCGGTGAAATCCGCGACGAAGGCGCGACGGGCCGCGGCGCCAAGCCCAAGGCCGGTCTGACAGGCTTTACGGTGTCGAACCTGCTGCTGCCGGAAGCCGTGCAATCGTGGGAAAACGCGCGCGATACCGCCCAGCCCGTGGCGCACCGCAATCCGAATGAAGCCGCACCGGGCCCCGTCGGCAAGCCTGACCGCATCGCCTCGCCGCTGCAGATCATGATCGAAGGCCCGATCGGCGGCGCCGCGTTCAACAACGAATTCGGCCGGCCCAACCTCGGCGGCTACTTCCGTGTCTACGAGCAGAACGTCGGCGGCACCGTGCGCGGCTATCACAAGCCGATCATGATCGCCGGCGGCATCGGCAACATCGATGCCGGCCACACGCACAAGCACGGCCTGCCGGCCGGCACGCTGCTGATTCAGCTGGGTGGCCCCGGCATGCGCATCGGCATGGGCGGCGGTGCTGCCAGCTCGATGGCCACCGGCACCAATACCGCCGACCTGGACTTCGATTCCGTCCAGCGCGGCAACCCCGAAATGCAGCGCCGCGCGCAGGAAGTCATCAACGCGTGCTGGGCGCTGGGTGAGGACAACCCGATCCTGTCGATTCACGACGTGGGCGCGGGCGGCATCTCCAACGCCTTCCCGGAACTCGTCGATGGTGCCGACAAGGGCGCGCGCTTCGACCTGCGCCAGGTGCATCTGGAGGAGTCCGGCCTGAGCCCGGCAGAAATCTGGTGCAACGAATCGCAAGAGCGCTACACGCTGGCGATTGCCCCCGGCGATTTCCCGCGCTTCCAGGCCATGTGCGAGCGCGAGCGCGCGCCGTTCTCGGTGGTCGGTTTCGCCACGGACGAGCAGCAACTGCAAGTGGTCGACAGCGATACCGCAGCCGATCTGCCCGAGCACTTCCCCGTCAACATGCCGATGGACGTGCTGCTCGGCAAGCCGCCGCGCATGCACCGTGATGTGCGTCGCGTCGCGCAGGAACTGCCGGAAGTCGATGTCACCGGCCTGGACCTGGAAGTCGTTGCACGCGACGTTCTGCGTCATCCCACCGTCGCCAGCAAGTCGTTCCTGATCACCATCGGCGACCGCACGGTCGGCGGCCTGAACACGCGCGACCAGATGGTCGGCCCGTGGCAGGTGCCGGTGGCCGACGTGGCCGTCACCACGCTCGACTACAAGGGCTACGCCGGCGAGGCGATGACGATGGGCGAGCGCACGCCGCTGGCCGTCATCAACGCACCGGCATCGGGCCGCATGGCCATCGGCGAGTCCATCACCAACATCGCCGCTGCGCCGATCGACTCGCTCACGCAATTGAAGCTGTCGGCCAACTGGATGGCCGCCTGCGGCGTGAACGGTGAAGACGCCCGCCTGTACGACACCGTCAAGGCCGTCGGCATGGAGCTGTGCCCGGCACTGGGCATCAGCATTCCGGTGGGCAAGGATTCGCTGTCGATGCGCACCAAGTGGGAAGACGAAGGCGCAGCGAAGGAAGTCGTCGCGCCGGTCTCGCTGATCGTCTCGGCGTTTGCCCCGGTGACGGATGTGCGCAAGACGCTCACGCCGCAGCTCAAGCAAGTGGAATCGGCCAACGCGCCGGCAGACACCACGCTGATCCTGATCGACCTGGGCCGCGGGAAGAACCGCATGGGCGGCAGCATCCTGGCGCAGGTCACGGAGCAGATCGGCAACAGCGTGCCCGACGTGGACGACGCCGAAGACCTCAAACGCTTCTTCGCCGCCATCCAGCAACTGAACGCGAGCGGCTCGCTGCTGGCGTATCACGACCGTTCCGATGGGGGCCTGTGGGCGACCGTCTGCGAAATGGCCTTCGCCGGCCACTGCGGCGTGTCGATCAACGTCGACATGCTCACGCTCGACGGCGCGCATGAATCCGACTACGGCGACGCCAAGAACTGGGCGCAGCAGGTCTCCGGCCGCCGCGCCGACCTGACGCTGCGCGCGCTGTTTGCCGAAGAACTCGGTGCCGTCATCCAGGTGCCGCTGGCCCAGCGCGACGCTGTGTTCGCGGTGCTGCGCGAGCACGGCCTGGCTGGCTGCAGCCACGTGATCGGCGCGCCCAACGCCAACGACCACATCGAAATCTGGCGCGACGCCAAGAAGGTGTTCAGCGCGTCGCGCATCGAACTGCAACGCACCTGGACGGACGTCTCCTGGCGCATCGCCAGCCTGCGCGACAACCCCGAGTGCACGCAGAGTGAATACGACCGCATCCTCGACGCTGAAGACCCGGGCATCTCGCCCAAGCTCACGTTCGATATTGCGGAAGACGTGGCCGCACCGTTCATCGCCACGGGCGCCCGCCCGCGCATGGCGATCCTGCGCGAGCAGGGCGTGAACTCGCAGATCGAAATGGCCTACGCGATGGACAAGGCCGGCTTCGACACCTACGACGTCCACATGAGCGACCTGCTGGCCGGCCGCACGAACCTCGCCAGCTTCAAGGGCTTCGTCGCCTGCGGCGGTTTCAGCTACGGCGATGTGCTCGGCGCGGGCGAAGGCTGGGCGAAGACGATCCTCTTCAACAGCATGCTCGCCGAGCAGTTCGCCGCCTTCTTCAACCGCACCGATTCGATTGCGCTGGGCGTGTGCAACGGCTGCCAGATGATGGCGAACCTCGCCCCGATCATCCCGGGCGCCGGCGCATGGCCGAAGTTCACGCGCAACCAGTCGGAGCAATACGAAGGCCGTCTGGTGACCGTGCAGGTGGAGGCATCCCCGTCGATCTTCTACGCGGGCATGGAAGGCAGCCGCATCCCCATCGTCGTCGCGCACGGCGAAGGCTATGCCGACTTCTCGCAGCAGGGCGACATCGGCAAGGTGGCCGTCGGCCTGCGCTACGTCGACAACCGCGGCGAAGTCACGCAGACCTATCCGCTGAACCCGAACGGCTCGCCGCAGGGCATTGCTTCGGTGACGACGCATGACGGCCGCTTCACGGCCCTGATGCCGCATCCGGAACGCGTGTTCCGCGCCGTGCAGATGAGCTGGCATCCGAAGGAATGGGAAGCCGCCGGCGACGGCAGCAGCCCGTGGATGCGGATGTTCCGCAACGCGCGGAAGTGGATGGCGTAAGCAGTCCGCTCAGCAGCAAAATGAAAAACGCGCCGGGGCGACTCGGCGCGTTTTTTTTTTTCCTTCCGCCGGGCCGATTGAGCCCGCGCAGCCACCCTGACCAATAGCCCGGGCAATATTTCCCAGGCAAGTGTTATATTTCGCGCGCATGCGCCCCGGCCTATGAGCCGAAAACGCAGTACCCGCCGCCGGCGCGCCAGAGAACGACAACACAAAAACGGGTCACCCGCGCCACGGTCCTGCCTCTCAACGGCCAGCGCCCGACCCATGGGTCTATGCAACGAGGGGATCGACATGAACCGGGTCTATCGGCTGGTCTGGAGCCGCAGCTTGCGCGCTCCGCAAGTGGTGTCCGAATGTACAAAGGCGTCGCACGGGGGCGTTGACGCTGGCAACGACACGACCCATGCGCGGCGGCGCGCATCCATCATTTCAATCGGCGTATCGCTTGGGCTGGCCGGCGCAGCGCTCCCAGGCTGGGCCGCGACCTGCTCGCCCAGCACGATCGCAAACTGCAGCGCGGCCGGCGGCGCCGGCATCCCAGACCGCAGCGGCAATGGGGGCAGCGGCAACGGCGGTGGCGGCGGTTCGTCCGGGCTGGGCAACGGCGGCGCAACGGTGCAGATCCCTGGCGGTGCAACGTCAGGCGGGACTGGCGGCACCGGGGCCCTCAACGACAGCGGCCAAAACGGCCCCGGCGGGGCGCCTGCAGTGGTGCTCGCTGGCGATGCGGTGGTCAATACGAACGTACAGGGCGGGTCGGGCCAAGCGTTCGACGGATTCAATTTCGCTGGCGGTGCCGGGGGCGGCGGCGCCGGCGTGTACTCCACGGGCACCAGCGTCACGGTCAACAGCGGCAGGACCGTTCAGGGTGGCGCCGGCGGAAATGGCGGAGCCGGCACATCGGGGCCGGCCTCCAACGGCGGCGGCGGCGGCGGCGGTGGCGCTGCCCTGGTGATGGTGACGCCGGCGGCCGATGTCAACAACCAGGGGACGCTGGTCGGTGGCAATGGCGGTAACGGAGGGGGCGGCGGAAACCCGGGCGGCGGCGGTGGCGGTGGCGATGGGTTGCTGACCTTGGGTTCCGGCACCCAGGTGACCAACATTGGGACGATCGTGGGCGGTGTTGGCGGCGCTGCGGGTGGCGGCGGCAGCACGGCCGGTGCCAGTGGCGCGGGCGTCAACCTGGCTGCCGGGTTCAACGTGCTCACCAATGTCGGCACGATTACCGGCGGCGCGGGCAACGGCGGTGCCGCGGGCGCGGGTGTCATCGCCAACGGCGCGGTCATCGTCAATGGCGGCACGATCAGCGGCGGGTTGTTCAGCGACGGCGTGACGCGGGCGGCAGCCATCCAGTTCAACGGGACGAACAACACGCTGCAACTGGTGACGGGTTCCAACATCATCGGCAACCTCGACGTGGCAGCGGGCGCAGTGGCCAAGATCACCGCCGGCAGTGCAGGCCTCTCGTTGTCCAACAACGTCACGCTGGGCGACGCCACGTCGCGCGTCACACTCGATTCGACGACGACGAACCTCGTGGTGTCAGGCGTCATATCGGGCGCGGGCAGCGTGGGCGTCACCGGCAGTCGAACGATCACGCTGACGGGCGACAACACCTACACCGGCGCGACCACCATCACCACCGGCACGCTGCAGATCGGCAACGGCGGCACCACGGGCTCGGTGGCGGGCAATATCGTCAACAACGGCACGCTCGCGTTCAACCGCAGCGATACGGTCACGTACGCCGGCACCATCAGCGGCTCCGGCAATCTGGTGCAGGCCGGGGCTGGCACGCTCACCATCTCGGGCACGGCGGGCTATGCCGGCAGTACCACCATCAATGCGGGCACGCTGGCGTTGTCAGGCGCCGGCAGCATTGCCGCCTCCAGCGGGGTGGTGAACAACGGCATCTTCGATATCTCTGGGACGACCTCCGGCGCCACCATCAACGCATTGACCGGCACAGGCACCGTCGCCCTCGGTGGCCGGACGCTGACGCTGGCCAATGCAGCCGGCACCTTCAGCGGAGCCATTGGTGGCGCGGGCGGCCTCACGGTCGCGGGTGGTACGCAGACGCTGTCGGGTGTGAATGTATTCACCGGCGCAACGACGATCAGCGGTGGCACGCTGGCGTTGTCGGGCGCCGGCAGCATTGCCACTTCCGGCGGCGTGGTGAACAACGGCACGTTCGATATTTCGGGGACGACCTCCGGCGCCACGATCAACGCATTGACCGGCACAGGCACGGTCGCCCTCGGTGGCCAGACCCTCACGCTGACCAACGCAGCCGGTACCTTCAGCGGCGCCATTGGCGGCTCGGGTGGCCTCACGGTCGCGGGCGGTGCGCAAACGCTGTCGGCAGTCAATGGATGGACGGGGGCGACGACGATCAGCGGCGGCACGCTGGCGTTGTCAGGCGCCGGCAGCATTGGCGCCTCCAGCGGGGTGGTGAACAACGGCACCTTCGATATCTCCGGGACGACCTCCGGCGCCACGATCAACGCACTGACGGGCTCAGGCACGGTCGCCCTGGGCAGCCGGACCCTCACGCTCGCCAACGCGGCGGGTACTTTCAGCGGCGCGATCAGCGGTACGGGCGGCCTCACGCTGGACGGCGGCACGCAAACACTGTCCGGCCTGAACACCTATGGCGGTGCAACGACGATCAACGCCGGCACGCTGGCGTTGACGGGTGCCGGCCGCCTGGCGTCGGGTACGACGATCACGCTCACGGGCGCAACTTCGGCACTCGATCTGTCCGCAGGCGCCAACCAGACGGTCGCGCATCTCTCGGGCGTGGCCGGCAGCCGCGTGGTGCTGAATGGCAGCGCGCTGACGCTGGCTGACGATTCGTCTCAAACCTTCAGCGGCAGCCTGGGCGGCAATGGGTCGTTGATCAAGCAGGGTACGGGCACGCTCACGCTCAACGGTGTCAGCAGCGGCTTCTCGGGGTCGACCACGGTGGCTGGCGGCACGCTGGCCGTCGGCGACGCGGCAAACGCCAGTGCCGTGCTTGGCGGCAATGTCCTGGTGAACGCGCTGGGCACGCTGCGCGGCCACGGCACGGTTTCGGGCGACGTGAGCAGCAGCGGGGTGGTCGCGCCGGGCGGCTCCATCGGCACGCTCTCGGTGGGTGGCAACTACACGCAGGGCTCGACTGGGACGCTCGCCATCGAGGTCAGCCCGACGGAGGCCTCGCAACTGCGTGTGGGCGGTGCCGCGGCGCTCGGCGGGTCGCTTGCCATCGTGTTCGATCCGGGCACCTATACCGCGCGCCGCTACACCGTGCTGAGCGCCGGCAGCGGCGTGACCGGCCGCTTCGCAAACGTCAGTACGGCAACGGCAGGCGCCAACCTCGGTACGTTGCAGACCTCGGTGGACTACGGAACGAATGCGGTCGATCTGCTCCTCGCAGAAGCGACAGCGCCCGGCACCCCAGGCAGCCCGACCGTGGTCGCACCGACAAAGACCTCCATCTACACGGCGCTAGGCACCACGGCGCTGCTGCAGGCGCAGGGCGCCAACGCCGCGCTGCTCGGCCGGTTGTCCGGGCCCCAAGGCGCGCTGGGCGGCTCCAACAACGTATGGGCTACGGCCAGCGGCTCCAGCACGAAGGTGGGCGGCACGGGCAATGCGCCCGGCTTCCTGACGCACGCCTACGGGTTCCTTGCAGGAGCGGAGGGCCGCATGGGCGCAGCCACCGTGGGCGCCGCGGGCGGCTACACGCACACCACGCTCGGCGAAGACACCACCGGCGCATCGGGCGCCATCGACACGCTCCGCGTGGCCCTTTACGGCGCGCAGCCGATGGGTGCCGTCAACCTGTCGGCCACGGTCGGCTATGGGCTCGATTTCTTCTCGCAGAAGCGGCCGTTCGGCAGCGTGGGCACCGCGGAGGGCGACCATCTCGCGCACGAATTCACGGCCGCCACGCAGGCCAGCTTGCCCATGGAGATGGGCGGCCTCCGCCTCGCGCCGCACGTGGGCCTGCGCTACGCCTATGTGCGCGGCAGCGGCTTCGGTGAGGACGGCGCCAACGGCCAGAACCTGCAAGTCGGCCCGGACAGCGCCCGCAGTCTCCAGCCGTATGTGGGCGTCACGCTCGACAAGGCCTTCGGCGATGTGCGGCCCGTCAACGTGCAGCTTCGCCTGGGCTATGCGCACGAGCTGATGAACGCCGGCCGCGTCGTCCAGGTGCAGAGCCAGGACGGCACCGTGTTCGCGGCCCCGGGCACCGATCTGCCGCGTTCGTTCCTGACGACGGGAGCGAGCGTCACGCTCCAGGCAGCCAAGGCAACCACGGTGTCGTTGGGCGTGGATGCCACCATCAACACGAGCCACGTGTCTGCGCAGTCTGCGTACGTGCGGGTCAACCACAAGTTCTGACGGAGCAGGGCGTGCCGATGCGCACGCTCAGGCGATCCACGAACAACGCGCCGGGGCAACTCGGCGCGTTTTTTCTTATGCGTGCTGCCAGGCGTGTCGGGCATGTTGACTTGCGTCAATGGCAAGAACGGCATGGCGTCTAGATTCCGTAGAGAGGGGCTTTAGTAGAGCGCGGGACGCATCCACGGAGACGCACATGAACACGATACGCATACTCGCTTCCACGCTGGTCGTGGCGGGCCTAACGGCAACTGTGCAGGGCATCCACGCCCAGACGCTGGAAAAGATCGCTGCGGCAGACAAGATCACGGTGGGTTATCGCGAAGCGGCGGTTCCGTTCAGCTACTTGCTGGGCCCGAACAAGGCCGTCGGGTTTTCCGTCGACCTGACGCAAGCCATCGTCGACGATGTGCGTGCCCGGTTGAAGAAGCCGTCTTTGCAGGTCGACGCGATTCCCGTCACCGGCACGAATCGGATTCCGTTGCTCGTCAACGGCACCTACGACCTCGAATGCGGATCGACCACCAACACCAGCGCGCGCGGCAAGGAGGTGGCCTTCTCAATCAACTTCTTCTACGCAGGAACGCGCCTGTTGACCAAGCGCGATTCGGGCATCAAGAACTACACGGACTTGGCCGGCAAGACCGTCGCCAGCACAGCCGGCAGCACGAACGAAAAGGTGCTCAAGAAATTTGCCGTCGAACACAACATCGACGTCCAGATCATTTCGGGCAAGGACTATGCGGACGCGCTGAAGCTGGTCGAAACCGGCCGCGCATCGGCATTGGCGCTCGATGACGTGCTGCTGTATGGCTTGCGCGCCAACTCCGCAAATCCTGCGGCGCTCGAAGTCGTGGCGGAAACCCTGCAGGTCGAGCCGTATGCATGCATGGTCCGCAAGGACGACCCCGCCTTCAAGCGGCTCGTTGATGCCACCATCAAACGCCTCATGAAGTCCGGCGAGTTCACCGCGCTGTACAAGAAATGGTTCGAGTCGCCCATCCCGCCGGCCGGGGCAAACCTCGACATGCCGATGAGCGATGCGCTGCGCGCCAACCTGAAAAAGCGCAGCGACAAGCCGGCGCTGTAAGCGCACCCGCTATCGACCAAACCGTTCGACGACACCGCGCCACAACGCTTCCCGCTCAGCGCCCAGGTGCGCGCCGCTCGCATCGCCGGCCGCGTCTTGCCCCACGGCGAGATGAACCATGGTGAGCCTGGATTGCGGGTCGACGTAGATCGCCTGCCCATGGATGCCGAGCAGCACGAACCGCCGCGCTTCGCCGGGCAGAAGCCAGACCTGGAAGCCGTAACCGTAGTAGCGGCCGCCGTGATACGTCATCTGCCCGGGGCGAAACGCATCGGGCTGGCGTGCTGCGTCGGTCATGTCGAGCAGGAACTCACGCGGCACGACTTGCCGGCCTTGCACCACGCCATCGTTGGCCAGCATGGACCCGAGACGCGCGTAGTCCCGCGCCGTCGCATTGAAGCCGCCTTGGGCAAACGCCGATCCGTCGGATTGGCGCACGAGGTAGGTCGCCTTGGCTTCGGCCCCCATCGGCTTCCATAGCTTGTCGTCAACGAATTCGCACAGGCTGCGGTGCGTCGCCGCCTGCAGCACCAGCGCCAACACTTCGGTTTGCGCGCCCGCGTAGTTGAAACGCGTGCCCGGTGCGTCGGCGCGCTCGTTGACCTGGGCCGCTGCCGCGAGCACGCCTTGCTTTGCTGCCGTCTTGAGAAAACGTGCCCGGTCGTCAGTGGGGGTGTAGTCCTCGACGTACTTCGCGCCGGAGGCCATGCGCAGCAGATCGACGATGCGCGTTCCCCCGTACAGCGTGCCCGCAAGCTCGGGCACGTATTGGTCAACACGGTCATCCAGCGAACGCAGGCTTCCATCCTCCAGCGCCTTGCCGATGGACAGTGCCACCAGCGTCTTGGCCATCGAGTTGGACAGCATGCGCATGTCTCGCGTGCGGTCATAGCCGTAATGCTCGGCCAGGATGACGCCGTCCTGAACGATCAGCACAGCGGTCGCGCGCTGATGCTCCATGTAGTCCGCAAGCGTGTAGTCGTGGTTGCGGAAGCGATAGCGGACATCAGCCTCCTTGTCTGCGATCTTGAGCTGCACCGGTTGGTCGGCCGGCGCCAGTTCGCAAGACGGCGAGATACGGTCCATGCCGCTGAACGCCCCCACGATGTACTGCGCCTCGTGGATGCGCGCCGCGCTTGGCGCAAGCGGATAGCCTTGCGCCTTGCCGAGTCGATCTTCATCGGGAGAGGCGATGGCGACACTGCACGCGAGCAGCGCGCACGTTGCGCAATATCGGAGAGCTTTCATGACCGGGGCAGGGGTGAGGTTGCGGGCGGCGGCAAGCCGTGAGACTACACCGGCCGCAAGTCGGCGTGCCTACGCATTCATGCCCAGCGGTTCCAGATACGGGCCCAACAACTCGCTCATCCAGTTCATGAAGACCTGCACCCGAACCGGCAGATTCCGCCGGTTCGGATACACCAGCGACACCGGCATCGGCGGCGGCCGAAAGTCGGGCATGACGTCGAGGAGCGTACCGTCCGCAATCGCCGACGACAGCCCCGCGTACACCGGCGCCTGGATCATCCCCAGCCCCGCGCGGCACGCTGCGTCGTAGCTCTCGGCCGAGTTGACCGTCACCGCGCCTTTCATCGGCCGGAAGGCGGAGCGGCCGTCCACCGTGTATTCCCACCCCGGCGACTTCGTCCCCAGCGTCTGCACGTAATGGACGATGCGATGGTGGTCGAGGTCATCGAGCGTTTTCGGCATGCCATAGCGCTCGATGTAGGCGGGGCTGGCGCAGTTGACCTGGTGCAGCTGGCCGAGCGGGCGGGCAATGAGGCTGCTGTCGGTCAGGGTGCCGATGCGCAGTACGCAGTCGAAACCTTCGCGCACTGGGTCCACGCGGCGGTCGGTGCTGGAGAGTTCGATTTCCAGCTCGGGGTGGGCATCGAGCAGCGCGGGCAGGGCGGGGATGACGATGCGGCGTGCAACGCCCACCGGCATGTCGACGCGCAGGCGGCCGCGCAGCGCCTGCGGGCTCTGGCGGAACATGGTCTGCAGTTCGTCCATGTCGGCCAGCAGGTCCTGGCAGCGCTCGTAGAACGTCTGGCCGTCCTGCGTGAGCTGCACCTTGCGGGTGGTCCGGTGCAGCAGACGCGTGCCGAGCATCGTTTCCAGCTGCTGCACCGCCACCGAGGCGGCCGGCTTGGGAATGCTCAAGGCTTCGGCCGCGCGCGTAAAGCTGGCAAGTTCAGCCACGCGCACAAAAATCTGCATGGCTTCGAGTCGGTTAGTGGACATGGCGGGGTGGGCTGATTGTTATCTGTGGACAAACACAGCGATAGGATAAGCGAGATTTATTCTTTGTTTGTCGCCCAATACCATGCTCTCACGGTGTTCGACACCCATCTCAAATCCAACCGGAGAGCAAACATGACACAGACCCATACCCCCATCGCGATCGTCACCGGCGGCAGCCGCGGCCTTGGCAAGAACATGGTGCAGAAGCTGGCCCAGCGCGGTACCGACGTGATCTTCACCTACCGCAGCAACCGCGCTGAAGCCGACGCCCTCGTCGCTGAACTGACTGCCCAGGGCCGCCGTGCCGCCGCCTTGCAGCTCGACGCCGGCAAGATCGCCACGTTCCCCGCCTTTGCCGAGGCCGTGCGCGGTGTGCTGGCGCAGTGGAAGGCCGAGCGTTTCGATTACCTGGTCAACAACGCCGGCGTTGGCGTGCATGCCGCCGTGGCCGAAACCACCGAAGCCCAATTCGACGAGCTGATGAACGTGCATTTCAAGGGCGTGTTCTTCCTCACGCAGATCCTGCTGCCGCTCATGGCGGACGGCGGGCGCATCGTCAATATCTCGTCGGGGCTGGCGCGCTTTGCGCTGCCGGGCTATGGCGCGTATGCGGCAATGAAGGGCGCGGTGGAGGTGCTCACGCGCTATCTGGCGAAGGAACTCGGCCCGCGCGGCATTGCCGTGAACGTGGTTGCGCCGGGCGCCATCGAGACCGACTTTGGCGGCGGTGCCGTGCGCGACAACGCGAGCCTCAATGCGATGGTGGCGTCCAATACGGCGCTGGGGCGCGCTGGGCTGCCGGACGATATTGGCGGTGTGGTGGCCTCGTTGCTGTCGCCGGATAACCGGTGGATCAATGCGCAGCGTATTGAGGCGTCGGGCGGGATGTTCCTGTAAGCAGCGGCAGACCGCGACACTCTGCGGTCTGCCGTCCCGCTGTCGAGCTCTGAGCTCGGGGCGCCGAGCAAAAAGGTCCGTGTGTCGAGCTCCGAGCTCGGGGTGCCGAGCAAAAAGCTCCATGTGTCGGGCTCTGAGCTCGGGGCGTCGAGCAAAAAGCTCCGTGTGTCGAGCTCTGAGCTCGGGCTGCCGAGCAAAAAGCTTCATGCGTCGAGCTCTGAGCTCGGGGCGCCGAGCAAAAAGGTCCATGCGTCGAGCTCCGAGCTCGGGGCGCCGAGCAAAAAGCTCCGTGTGTCGAGCTCTGAGCTCGGCGTGCCGAGCAAAAAGCTCCATGTGTCGGGCTCTGAGCTCGGCGTGCCGAGAAAATTGCTCCGCGTGTTGAGTTCGGAATTTGGAACTGGTGGTTTGATGGGTTGGCGCGGCGGCGCATCCTTTGTTTCTCCCCCTGCCGGGGGCGACTTACTTTCTTTGTCTTGCCAAAGAAAGTAAGCAAAGAAAGGCGCGCCCGAGATGGCGACTTCCCCTTGGATTTTTGTAACCGGGCGGAGACGGGGAAAACTCGCTGCGCTCAGACAGTTCCCCGTCTTTTTTCCGCCCGCTTACAAAAATCCAAGGCGCCATCAAGGGCAGGAACGTCAACGGCCACACCGTCGGTGTGCTGGCCTGGGTGGCACTGGTTTGCTGCTGGTGTTGCTTGCTTTGCTTTGCGTTGTGCTGTTGGTGCCTGCTGCACTGGTGATCGATGGTTTGGCCTTTGACGTTCCTGCCCTATGCGGCGCCTTGAATTTCTGTTGCAAGGAGGAAAAAGGAAGGGAAACTGTTTGAGCGCAGCGAGTTTTTCCCTTCCCCTCCTTGCGACATAAATTCAAGGAATCTTTCGCCGCATCGGGCGCGCCTTTCTTTGCTTACTTTCTTTGGCAAGACAAAGAAAGTGAGTCAGCCCCGGCAGGGGATGAAACAAGAGATCCACCACAAGAAACAACCCAAAACCAACAACCCCAAAACCCAAAACCCTTACGCCACCGCCTTAGCCGCAGCCCGCCCCCGCAGCCACTCAAACGTCAACAGCAGACACGTCGAGAACACAATCAAGATCGTCGCCAGCGCCGCAATCGTCGGCGAGATGTTTTCGCGAATACCCGTGAACATCTGACGCGGCAGCGTGACCTGATCCGCCCCCGCCAGGAAGAGCGTCACCACCACCTCATCAAACGACGTAGCAAAGGCAAACAGCGCCCCTGAAATCACGCCCGGCGCGATGACGGGCAGGGTGATGCGGAAGAACGTCATGACCGGGTTGGCCCCCAGCGACAGGCTCGCCCGCACGAGGTTGTGATTGAAGCCCTGCAGCGTCGCCAGCACGGTCGTCACCACAAACGGCACGCCCAGCGCCGCATGCGCGAGGATCAGCCCGATATACGTATTGGCCAGCCCCAGCGGCGCGAAGAACAAGTACATGCCGACGCCTACGACCACCACGGGCACGATCATCGGCGACACCAGCACGGCCATCAGCAGACCCTTGCCGCGGAAGTCCGCCTTGTTCAGCCCGATGGCGGCCAGCGTGCCGAGCACCGTTGCGACGATCGTGGCGGCGGGGGCGACGATGAAGCTGTTCTTGGCCGCCATGCGCCATTCGTCCGACGTGACGAGGTTCTGATACCAGCGCAGCGAATAGCTCGGAATCGGGTACGAGAGGAACGTGCTCGACGAGAACGACAGCGGCACGATCACGAGCACCGGCAGCACAAGGTACAGCAGCGTCAGCACGGCCAGGCCGCGCAATGCGAAGTACCAGACGCGCTCGATGAGCGAGGTGTGCGGGGCGAACATCGGTTTGGCGAGTTTCATGTTCGATGGGCTCCGTTCAACCAACGCGGACCTTGGGCCGCGTAAAGCGTCCATACACGGCGTACAGCACGAGCGTGGCCAGCAACAGCAGCGCACCCAGCGCGCACGCCATGCCCCAGTTGATCGTGACGTTGGTGAAGTAGGCCACGTAGTAGCTGACCATCTGGTCGTTCGGCCCGCCCAGCAGCGCGGGGGTGATGTAGTAACCGAGTGCCAGGATGAACACCAGCAGCGCGCCGGCGCCGATGCCCGGGTACGTCTGCGGCACATACACGCGCCAGAAGGCGGCAAACGGATGGCTGCCCAGCGACACGGCCGCGCGCTGGTATGTGGGCGGGATCGACTTCATCACGCTGTACAGCGGCAGGATCATGAACGGCAGCAGGATGTGCGTCATCGAGATGTACACGCCCACGCGATTGAACAGCAGCGCCAGCGGCTCCTTGATGATGCCGAGGTCCATCAGGCCGTGGTTGATCAGGCCTTCGGTCTGCAGCAGCACGATCCACGCCGCCACGCGCACGAGAATGGACGTCCAGAACGGAATCAGCACCATCACCATGACGAGGTTGGCGCGGCGCTCCGGCAGCGAGGCGATCCAGTACGACAGCGGATAGCCCAGCAGCAGGGCGAACAGCGTCACCATTGCGCTGATGACGAAGGTGCGGATAAACACCGTCACATAGATCTGCTCGTCGGGGTCGGTGGCTTCGATGTGGCCGAAGGCATCTTGCCGGTGGTCCAGCGCGGCCAGCAGGTAGAACGGCGACGTGCGGCTGCTGTTCTTGGCGATGGCCTGCCAGTACGTGACATCGCCCCAGCGCTCGTCGACTTCGAGGAGCTTGGCGCGGGTCTGGCCGGGCGTGAGCGTCAGCGCCTTGCCCTGGTCATCGGCCAGCGGCATGGCGCGCGCGGTCTTGGCAACTAGCGAGCGGAAGCCCGGGATTTCAGTGTTGAGGCGGCGGGCCAGTGCGCCCATCGCTTCGCCTTCGCTCACCGTCGTGAGGTCTGCGGCGAGCGCAGCGTAGGCGGCGTCGGCCGGCGGGCTCTTGCGGTCCCAGCCCTTCAGGGCGACGACGGTTTTGGGCAGCGCGTCGGCCACCTCGGGGTTCTGCACGGCGCGTGTGAGCAGGGCGCCGATCGGCACGACAAAGATGAGCAGCAGGAAGATGGCGAGCGGCGCCACCAGCGCTAGCGCCATGGCACGCCTGCGCGCCTCAGCGCTCTTCAATTCGCGTTTGAGTTTGGCCGTCGAATCAGGAACCGATTCAGCCGCGATCGTCATGGTGTTCAATGCTGCCTCGCCATCGCTACGGGAATTCATCCGGCGGATGCCTTGCCAAAGGGGCAGGGCATCCGCGCGGTCACTGCGTTACACCGCTATGCGGTTACTTCGACGCCCACGAGGCGAAGCGCTGTTCCAGCTCGTCGCCATGGTCGGTCCAGAACTGCAGGTTCTGCAGCACGGCGTTCTTGGCGTTCTCCGGGGAGTTCGGCATGTTGGCCTGCGTCTTGGCGTCGAGCGCCTTGATGGCCGCCACGTTGGCCGGGCCATACGCGATGTGCTTGGCGTATTCCTGCTGTGGCTTCTGCGACAGCGTGTAAGCGATGTACTGCTCGGCCAGCGCCTTGTTGGGCGTGCCCTTGGGGATAGCCCAGTAGTCCAGGTCGTAGATGCTGCCGTTCCAGACCACCTTCAGGTTCTTGCCTTCGCGCTGTGCAGCGTCGATACGGCCGTTGAACGCGGTGGACATCACCACGTCACCCGCCACCAGGAACTGCGGCGGCTGCGCGCCGGCTTCCCACCACTGGATGTTGGGCTTGAGCTGATCGAGCTTCTTGAACGCGCGGTTCTGGCCGTCCTTGGTGGCGAGCACCTTGTAGACGTCCTTGACCGGCACGCCGTCGGCCATCAGGGCGAACTCCAGGTTGCCGCGCGCACCCTTGCGCATGCCGCGCTTGCCCGGGAATTTCTTCACGTCCCAGAAATCGGCCCAGCCGGTCGGGGCGGTCTTGAGCTTGTCGGCGTTGTACGCCATCGCGGTCGACCACACGAAGAAGCCCACGCCGCAGGTGCTCGGCGACTCGGGGATCAGATCGCTCTTCTTGGCGATCTTGCTCCAGTCGAGCTTCTCGAACAGGCCTTCATCGCAGCCGCGGCCGATGTCGCCCGATTCCACTTCGACCACGTCCCAGTTGACGTGCTTGGCTTCGACCATGGCCTTGATCTTGGCCTGCTCGCCGTTGTACTCGACCACGGTGACCTTGTTGCCGGTCTGCGCCTCGAACGGCTTGTTGAAGGCGGCCTTCTGCGCGTCGCCATTGGCACCGCCGAAGTTCACGACGGTGATTTCCGCAGCGTGCGCGCCGAACGCAATGGCGAACGCGCCGGCAAGCACGGACAGCCGCGTCTTTGTGATGTGTTTCATTCCTGGCTCCTCTTATTGGCGTGTGGGTACAACGTGTGGTCGTGGCATGCGGGCAGGGGTGCCCGCGTGCGTCATGCAAAAACGCGCAGGTGTTCCGGTGCGAACTCCAGCTGGATCGGCGCGCCGGGCGCAAAGCCTTCGAGCGCCCGCGTGCCCAGCGGCACCTTCACGAAACATTCGGGTTGGTCGGGCAGGGCGCAGCGCATGCGCACGTGGTCGCCAAAGTAGACGAGGCCACGTGTCTGACCGGTGATCGCGTTGCCGGCGGCGGAGGCGCCCTCGGCCAGGCGCATGCGCTCGGGGCGGATGCAGCCCGTGGCCGTAGCCCCGACGTTGGCGCCGGCCACGTTGCGGCCGACCACGCGGGCGCCGTCGTTGAGCTGCAGTTCGCAGTACTCGCCGTCAACGCGGGTGACGGTGCCGCGCAGTGTGTTGCTGTCGCCGATGAAGTTGGCGACGAACTCGTTGCAGGGGCGTTCGTAGAGGCTGTCCACGGTGTCGAGCTGCTGCACGATGCCCTTGTCGAACACAGCGACGCGGTCGGACATGGTGAGTGCCTCGCCCTGGTCGTGCGTCACATAGACAAAGGTCACGCCGAGCTTTTCGTGCAGCGATTTCAATTCGTACTGCATGTGTTCACGCAGTTGCTTGTCGAGCGCGCCGAGCGGTTCGTCCATCAGCACGAGCTTGGGCTCGAACACCAGCGCGCGGGCCAGTGCAATGCGCTGCTGTTGCCCGCCCGAGAGCTGCGCGGGGTAGCGCTTGGCAAAGCCTTCCATGCGGACCATCTGCAGGGCCTTGTGCACGCGCTCGGCACGTTCGGCGGCGGGCAGCTTGCGCACGGTCAGCGGGTATTCCACGTTCTGCGCCACTGTCATGTGCGGAAACAGCGCGTAGTTCTGGAACACCATGCCGATGTTGCGCTTGTGCGGCGGCACGTTGTTGAGCAGCGCGCCTTCGAGGCGGATCTCGCCGCCGGTCGGGAATTCGAACCCGGCCAGCATCATCAGGCATGTGGTCTTGCCCGAGCCGGAGGGGCCGAGCAGGGTGAGGAACTCGCCCTGGTAGATGTCCAGGTCCAGGTGTTTGACCACGAGGGTCTCGCCGTCATACGTCTTGCGTACACCGCGAAAGCTGACGATCACGTCGTCGGTCTTCATTGCTGCTTCCTCCATACCATGTCGGTCATCGGGCCTGAGCCCTGCCGCTGCAGGCGGCATTCGCTGGCTTGCGCCCACGCTGCCCGTCGCGCCGTTCTCCGATCCACCCGGGTCGGTCAACATGCCGTGTTGTGACGAATTGTTGATGGACTATAGCGGCTCATTGTTCTGCAAAGTGGACCCAATCCTGGTTATTTGATGGAGCCATTTACCGCCACCGCGCAGGCACATCCCACGGGCGTGCGGGCCCGCGGCACCACAATAGGGAAAACCCCGGATGCCTTGCCCGAGCAAGCTCGGCGGCCGATCGTGTGGTCGTTGTGATCTGTTTGAGTGTAGGTCGTGCGCCAGCCCGCGTGCGGCGGGCATAACAGAGCCCGGATGGAACCAATTTGGCCGGAACAGCAGCCCATTCGAGCCGCGCGGAAATGGTGCGCCGCGTCTTCACGCAAACGGTGCATCACCTTGGGGGCACGCGCGACCGCTACACGACGATGTTGTCGTGCAGCAACCCGTTTTCAGGCTGTCGGCTCTTCAATCAAGGCCAGCGCCAGGTAGACGGAGACGGTCAGCCCGCCGCCGGGCGTTTCCGACAGCGCCACCGTGCCGCCATGCAGGCGGGCAATCTCGCGGACGATCGCCAGGCCAAGGCCGCTGCCGTCGTGGCCTTCCGATGCCGCGCCGCGATAGAAACGGCCGAAGACCGCATCGCGCTCGGGCACGGCAATGCCGGGGCCGTCGTCTTCCACTTGCAGCACGGCCTGCTCGCCGAGCATCGCCATCGCCTGCCGCTTGACCCGCAGCGTGACGCGCGCCCCGTTGCCTGCATAAAGGATGGCGTTGTCGAGCAGGTTGCCGATCAGCTCCTGGAGCCATTGGGATTCGCCCGCCACCGTCACGGGTTCGCCTTCAAAGCCGAGGTCGACGCCGGATCGGCGCGCAACGGGTGCCAGTTCCAGCGCGACATCGCCGGCCAGGGTGTCCAGGCGTAGCGGCTGGAGTTGTGGGGCGTAGCCGCTGTCGGTCTCCAGGCGCGAGAGCGACAGCAGTTGCTGCACGCCGCGCGCGGCCTGGCGCACGGTGCCGTGCAACGGCTCGAGGTGGCGGCGGATGCGTTCTCCATCGGGCTCGCGCAGGGCCAGCTCGGACTGCGCCTGGATCACGGCCAGCGGTGTCTTCAATTGATGTGCGGCGTCGGCAAAGAAGCGCTTGCGGGCCTGCACCATGCGCAGCAGGCGCGCCACGTACTGATTGATGGCTTCGACCAGCGGCGCGACCTCTGCCGGCAGGCCTTGCTGCGGCAGCGGGGCCAGCTCATCGGTGCCGCGGCCGGCCACGGTTTCGCTCAACTGGCGCAGCGGCCGCAGGCCGCGCCGCACGCCCAGCCAGACGATGCCCACGGCCAGCACCACCAGCAATACTTCCTGCTGCAATGAGCCCGCCAGGATCTCGTGCGCCAGCGCCTCGCGCGGCTCCAGCGTTTCACCCACCAGCAGCCAGATGACCTGCGTTTCGGCCGACTGCGCATCGCGCACCGGCAGCGGCTGCGCGGCCATGCGCACCTGCATGCCGCGAAACAGCGCGTCGTAAAAGACGGTGCGATACGGCGTGGGGCGCCGGCCGCCCGGCATGGGCAGACCGTCGTAGCCGGTGAGCGTGCCGCCGCCGGCATCGACAATCCGGTAGAAGATGCTGCTGCCCGTTTCCGATTCGAGGATGTCCAGCGCGAGGTACGGCAGGTCGATGGCGAATTGCTTGTTGCGCAGTCGCACGCCTTCGCGCATGGCCTTGAGCGAGGCTTCGAGCGTGCGGTCGAACGCGGCGTTGGCGGCCGTCATGGCGCGCGTGTAAGTCAGCCACGCATCGAGGGCGAGCAACCCCAGCAGCGGCAGCAGCAGCCAGAACGAAAGCTGCCGGCGCAGGCTCGACGGGTTCATGGCGCAGCGCCTTCCGTGGCTTCCAGCAGATACCCGAGCCCGCGCAGCATGACGATGGCCACGCCGCTGCCGTCGAGCTTCTTGCGCAGGCGGTGCACGTAGATCTCGATGGCGTCGGCGTTGACGGATTCGTTGATGCTGAAGATCTTTTCCGAGATGGCGGCCTTGTTGACGGCGCGGCCGTCGCGCAGCATCAGCACTTCCAGTACGGCGCGCTCGCGGCCGGTGAGGGCGAGCAGTTCGCCATGGAGCGTGAAGGCGCCGCTGATGCCGTCGTAGTGCAGCGGGCCGCATTGCAGCTGCGTGCTTTCGTGGCCGTGGCTGCGTCGGATGAGCGCACGGGCGCGGGCTTCGACTTCGGTCAGGTCGAACGGTTTCGCAAGGTAATCGTCAGCACCGAGGTTCAGGCCGCGCACGCGTTCTTCCACGGCGCCGTGTGCAGTGAGGATCATCACGGGCAGCGGGTTCTTGCGGGCGCGCAGGCGGCGCAGCACTTCCAGCCCGTCCAGGCGGGGCAGGCCAATGTCGAGAATGGCCAGCGCGTAGTCCTGCGTGGTGAGCAGCAAGTCGGCCGCGTGGCCGTCATGCACGCAATCGACCGTGAAGCCGGCCTGGCCGAGGGCTTCTTCCAGCGTGCTGGCCAGCTTCAGGTTGTCTTCCACCAACAGGATGCGCATATCGGGACGTCTCTCAATCAGCCGCAGAGGAATACAGACATCGCCGCATGTTTTGAAGCTAGGGAAACCCCCGAGAACGCCGCGACACAGCCCCGCATTTTCCCGTCAATCGAAAGTGAACTGAAAGTGCGCCCCTCATACGATCCGTCCCGCCCAAAGGCCCTGTGACTGAGGCTTTTGCGCAAGGACAACGAATAAGGGAGACCAGATGAACAAGACTTCGATGGCGCTGGCGGTGGTTGCGCTCGCCACCGCGACGACGGCCGGCACGGCCGCCGCACAATCGTCCAACGTGACCCTGTACGGGATCATGGATTCGGGCATCGAGTATGTGAACCACGCCGGCCCGAACGGCGGCAGCGCCACGCGCCTCGTCTCGGGCGGCAAGAACACATCGCGCTGGGGCATGCGCGGCACCGAAGACCTGGGCGGCGGCCTGAAGGCCGTGTTCAACCTGGAAAGCGGCATCGCCATCGACACCGGCAAGCTCGACACCGACAACACGCTGTTCGACCGCCGCGCGGTGGTGGGGCTGGCGGGCGGCTTCGGCCAGGTGGTCGCCGGTCGCACCTTCACCACGACGTACGACTTCATGCTGCCGTACGACCCGATGGGCTACGCGCCGAACTACTCGTGGGCGACCTCGTCCACGGCAACGGGCGACCGCAAGGATGGCCTGTTCTCGCGCGCTTCCAACGCCGTGCGCTATGACGGCACGTTTGGCGGCCTGAAGCTGGGCGCCACCGTGGGCTTTGGCGAGGCAGCGGGCAACTTCAAGAGCAGCTCCAAGTACGACCTGGGCGTCGGCTACAGCGTGGGCGGCTTCTCGGCAGCCGTCACGTGGGATCGCCAGAACGGCGCAGGCACCAGCACCACGCCAGCAGACACGACCGATTACATCCAGGGCATTCACGCCGGCGCCAGCTACGACTTCGGCGCACTGAAGCTGTTCGCGGGCTATCGCAACTACAAGCGCGCGTTCACCACGGCCACCGCCAGCCTGCGCAGCGACATGTATTGGGCGGGTGCCAGCTACGACGTGACGCCGGCCTTCACGCTGTACGGCGCGGTGTACAAGCAGAACATCAAGGACGGCACGGATGCCGATCCGATCCTGTTCTCCGTGCGCGGCCAGTACGCGCTGTCCAAGCGCACGACGGCGTATCTGTCTGCCGGTTATGCCAAGGCCAAGAACGGCCAGAACGTGAGCCTGTCGCGCGACGTGGTGGGTTATGGCAACAACCAGGTCGGTGTGACGGCGGGCCTGCAACACCGCTTCTGATCGGCTGATCGCAGTCAAAAACACGGGCACCTTCGGGTGCCCGTTCTGTTGGATCGACGCGCGGCTCGGCAGGCCGTCAGTCGAACGTCGTGCGGGATTTCAGCATGCGCCGCACGTCGCGGAAATCGTCGAAGGCGGCAAGGTCCTGCTCGATATTGCGCACCTGTTGGCGCAGCGCTGCGATGTCAAGATCCAGCTTTTGCAAGACGGCGTCCGGCGGCAGCGCTTCGAACTGCTGATACCCGTACGTGTATCGGAACGTCGTTTCGACACGATGGATCTGCCGGTCCAGCTCCCGCACCTGGTCTTTCAGGATCTGGTTGTAGTGCGTCAGCCGCGCTTCGTTGATCCGGTTGATCGAATGCTGGTCGATGTGCTCCAGCTCAAGCTGCAATTCGAGTAGTTGCAGCAGGTTGTTCTTGTCGTAAGCCTCGTTGACGCGCTGCATGAGCCGCGTCTTCCGGTCCCGCTCCTGCGGATCGGTTTCGCGGTCGGGGTGCAGGGCGCTGGCGAGCTTGCGATAGACCTCGCGGATGGACAGGGTGATCTGCGCCTGTTCGTCTTCCTCACGCGCTTCTGCCGCAAGCTGCTTCGGAGATTTCTTTCGCGCGGCCCGGCGGGCTTCACGCTTGGTTGCGGCGGCAGCCTTTTTCTCAGCCCGTTGCGCGAGGTGCTCGCGGGCGCGTTGCAGTAGCGCCTCTTCCGAATGCACATCAGCGTCGTCGCCCAGGCCGACGCCGAGTGCGGCCTCCAGCCTTGCCTTCATCTCGGCGGCTTGCATTGCGGCTTCCCGGTCGAAGTCCGTGCCGCTGTACTTGTTGTAGAGCGCCTTCAGGCTCGCGTCTTCATCGATCAAGTCTCGTGCGAGATCGATGATGAGCGCGGAGATCTTGCGGCGTTCGGCCTTGGTGAAGGCATCGTGCTCGTAGACCTGGTCCAGGCTGCGCACCAAGCGGACCTGCAATGCGATGCGGCTACGCTCCAGCGGCAAGAATTCGCCGGCATATCGGCCCTGGAACTGAACGGTAGCCGTCTCCCAGTCCGCCAGCCGGTTGCGCCGATTCTCGATCTGCTTGATCAGCGCGTTGAAGGCTCGCTGGCCTTTTGACAGCGTCGGCGAATCGTCCGCGTGCGGATTGGGCGAGATGCTGATGGCAGGGCGGTGGGCCTTGGTCATGGAGCGGAAATGTCGCGGGCTCCGCAAGGGAGCCCGTCGATGTGATGTTGGTGCGATGGATCAGCCCAGCAACAGCGCGTCGTCGTCCACCTTGGCGCCGCGTGTTTCCTCGAACTTCTGCAGCAGGTGCGGCACGTCCAGGCCGCGGCGTTCCTCGCCTTGCACGTCGAGGATCACGTTGCCCTGGTGCAGCATCACCGTGCGATCGCCGTAGTCGAGCGCCTGGCGCATGGAGTGCGTCACCATCATCGTCGTCAGCTTGCTCTCCGAGACGATCTTGGCGGTCAGCTCCAGCACGAAGGCGGCCGTTTTCGGGTCCAGCGCGGCGGTGTGCTCATCCAGCAGCAGGATGCGCGACGGCTGCAGCGAGGCCATCAGCAGGCTCACGGCCTGGCGCTGGCCACCCGAGAGCAGGCCGATGCGATCGGTCAGGCGGTTTTCCAGACCGAGGTCCAGTCGGCGAAGTTGCTCACGGAAGATCTCGCGCCACTTGCGGTTGGTGGCGAACGAGAAACCGCGACGTTGCCCGCGGCACATGGCCAGCGACATGTTCTCTTCGATGGTCAGGTTTTCGCAGGTGCCGGCCATCGGATCCTGGAACACGCGGGCGACCTTGTCGGCACGTTGCCACGCGGTCTTGCGAGTGACGTCTTCACCGTCGATCGTGATGCGGCCGGAGTCGACCAGCTGGTCGCCGCTGATGGAGTTCAGGAACGTCGACTTGCCGGCCCCGTTGGAGCCGATCACGGCGACGAACTGGCCCGCCGGAATGTCCAGCGACAGACCGCGCAGCGCGCGCGTCTCGATGGGCGTGCCCGGGTTGAAGGTGAGGGTGAGTCCTTGTGCGCTCAGCATGTCAGTTCCCCTTGGTACCGTTCTTGGCGAGCTTGCCGAACACCTTACGGCGCACACCGGGAAGCACGAGCGCGATCACCACCAGCGCGGCGGTCACCATGTTCAGGTCTTGCGCCTGCAGGCCGATGAAATCGCTGTTGAGCGCCAGGGCGATGAAGAAGCGATACAGGATCGCGCCCACCACCACGGCCAGCGTGGTCAGCACCAGGCGGCGTGCCGGCAGCACGGTCTCGCCGATGATGACGGCGGCCAAGCCGATGACGATGGTGCCAATGCCCATCGACACATCCGCGCCGCCCTGCGTTTGCGCGTACAGCGCACCAGCAAGCGCCACCAGTGCGTTGGACAGCGCCATGCCGGCCAGCGTGGCCGCGCCAGTGGCGACGCCCTGCGCGCGGGCCATGCGCGGGTTGGCGCCGGTCGCGCGCAGCGACAGGCCGATCTGCGTCGAGAAGAACCAGTCCACCAGCAGCTTGACGACCACCACGACCACACCCAGCAGCACCGGGCGGAACACGTAGTCGGGCATCCACTCCGGCTGCAGCAGCGAGAAGATCGTCGGCTCGGAGATGAGCGGCACGTTCGGTTTGCCCATGATGCGCAGGTTGACCGAGTAGAGCGCAATCATCATCAGGATACTGGCGAGCAGATCCATGATCTTCAGGCGCACGTTGAGCCAGCCGGTGATGAAACCGGCAACCGCACCGGCCAGCGTGCCGCCCAGCGTCGACATGAACGGATCGTGTCCGCCGGCGATGAGCGTGGCTGCCACGGCGCCCCCCATCGGGAAGCTGCCGTCGACTGTGAGGTCAGGGAAATTGAGGATGCGGAAGGAGATCAGCACCCCGAGCGCCACGAGACTGAAGATCAGACCGATCTCCAGGGCGCCGAGCAATGAAAACAGTGACATGACAGAGTAGGGCGCGGTGGTCGGGCACCGGCCGGTGTGCAATGAACGGGGACGCTTTCGGGTAGGAGCGTAAGCGCCCGGCCATTATGCGGCGGATAGCCACGTTGCGGCTCGGGCAGCCAGACCCGCGCCAGGACGGCTCCGTCGGGCGGAGGCCGGCCCGGCGCCTTGCGAGTTACTTGATGACTTCCTTGGCGTCCTTCAGCAGATCGGCCGACAGGGTCGCGCCTTGCTTCTTGGCCGCGCCTTCGTTCACGAACAGCTCCAGGTCGGTGCTGCCGGCCGAGGCAATCGCGCCCGGCTTCTCACCCTTCAGGATGCGGGCGACGACCTTGCCGGTCTGCTGGCCCAGCTTGTAATAGTTGATGCCCAGCGCAGCGATGGCGCCGCGCTTGACGCTGTCGGTATCGCCGGCCACCAACGGGATCTTCGCTTCGTTGGCCACCTTCACCAGCGATTCGTACGCTGACACCACGTTGTTGTCGGTGTTCGTGTAGATCACGTCGACTTTGCCGATCAGGTTCTTGGCGGCCGGCGCGATATCCACCGTACGCGGAGCCGCCGACTCCACCAGCGTCATGCCTTGCGCCGACAGCAGCTTCTTCAGCTCGGTGACCACCACAACCGAATTGGCTTCGCCCGGGTTGTAGACCATGCCCACGCGCTTGGCATTCGGCACCACGCGCTTGATCAGGGCGATCTGCTTGTCCAGCGGCAGCTTGTCCGACACGCCGGTCACGTTGGTGCCGGTCGGCTCCCAGCTCTTGACCAGTTGTGCGGCGACAGGATCCGTCACGCCCGAATACACGACGGGGATCGACTTGGTGGCAGCCACAACGGCCTGCGCCGACGGCGTGGCGATGGCAACGATGGCGTCCGGCTTGTCGCCGATGAACTTGCGGGCGATCTGCGCAGCGGTGGCCGTGCTGCCTTGCGCGCTCTGGTATTCCCACTTCAGGTTCTTGCCTGCGTCGAAGCCTTCGGCCTTGAGCTGCTCCTTGGCGCCGTCGCGGATGGCGTCCAGCGCCGGGTGCTCAACGATGGCCAGCACTTCGACCGACTTGGTGGCCTGGGCCAGTGCCGGTGCAGCCTGCAGCAGGGCCATCGGAATGGCGGCGAGCGCCGCAATGCGCAAAGCGTGCTTGAACGTGGACATAAGGATCTCCTGTTTCCTTTTGGGTGGTTTCGCTCTGGCGGCGAGCGGGATGTGCCCGTGCCGGCGTGGTTGGTTTTTCAGACTCTGTTGATGCGTGAGTGCACCGAAGCAGTGCAATGTCGGCGCACGTGGGCGCACATTATGGGACAAATCGCACTGCTTTTCAGCAAACACTTCAAAAGAACTCGGGGGGTGCCGGTGGGGTATTCCGGTTGCGTGCGATGCAACCCGGCCATCAAATCAAAAAGGGGCACGCGGCCCCTTTTTTCACTGCCCCAACGGGCGGCTGCTTACTGGATCTTTGCTTTTTCGCGCAGCTCTTTCAGCATCGCCTGGAACTTGCTGCGTTGCCAGTTCTGGTCGCCCATCATCATCTCGAGCAGCTGCGGCTTGACGTCTTCGTACGACGGGATCTTGGCGTCGCGCGTGTCATCCAGGCGGATCACGTGCCAGCCGAATTGCGTCTTGACCGGCGTCTGCGTGATCTGGCCCTTCTTCAGGCCGGTGAGCGCGGCCGAGAATTCCGGCACGTAGGTGCCCGGATTTGCCCAGTCCAGATCGCCGCCGTTCGCGCCCGATCCCTTGTCCTTCGATTGCGCCTTGGCGATGTCTTCAAACTTCGCGCCGGCCTTCAGCTTGGCGATGATGGCCTTGGCGTCGGCTTCCTTGTCCACGAGGATGTGGTGGGCGTGGTATTCCTTGCCGTTGCCGAACTGCGCCTTGATCTTGTCGTACTGCTTGTGCAGTTCGTCTTCGGTGGCGGGGCTGTTCTTGACGTAGTCCTCGAACTCGGCGGCCACCAGCACGTTCAGGCGTGCGGAAGCCAGCTGCTCCTGAACGTCGTCGCGCTCCAGTAGACCGCGCTTGGCGGCGTCCTGCTCGATCAGTTCACGGTCGACCAGCATGTCGCGGGCCTTGGCACGCAGCTCAGGCGATTCGGGCTGGCCCGACTTCTTGATCAGCGCGTCCACCTTGGCGCTCGGAATGGCTTTGCCGTTGACCACCGCGGCATTCTGCGCCATGGCGGGAGCAACGGTCGCAGCAAAGGCAACAGCCAGCAGGCTGGCAGTGAGGCTGGAAATCTTCATGGGATTGCGTTCGAGGGAAGGACGAGTGAGCGTGGAATGCGCTTACGTGTTTTCTTCGGGAGTGACCGCGCGGATCGCCAGGGCATGAATTGCCGCTGGCCACAGCGTGTGCAGCGCATCATACACCATGCGATGACGCGCCAAACGGTTCTTGCCGGCAAAGGCTGCGCTGACGATTTCGACGTTGTAATGCCCACCGCCGGAGGCTGCGCCGGCGTGTCCGGCATGCTTGGCGCTGTCGTCTTCAACGACGAGGTGGGCGGGCTGGAAGGCCTCGCGCAGGAGGCGTTCGATTTCTCGCGGATCTGCAGCCATCAGCGGTCGTCTCCGATGTTGGCGTCGTTGGCCGCGCTGGCAGGGCGCTCCTGCATGTGGCGAGCCAGCCAGACACTTTGCGCAAGGATGAACACCACCATCAGGCCCATCGAGCCGAACAGCTTGAAGTTGACCCACACGTCGGTGTCGAAGTTGTAGGCCACGTAGAGGTTCAGGCAGCCCATGATCAGGAAGAAGAGCGCCCACACCAGGTTCAGTCGGCCCCACATCGACTCGGGCAGCGATACCTGCTGCTCCATCATGGCGCGGATGAGGTTTTTGCGAACGAACACCACGCTGCCCAGCAGCACCACGCCAAACAGCCAGTACAGGACCGTCGGCTTCCACTTGATGAAGGTCTCGTTGTGGAAGATGAGCGTGGCGCCGCCAAACACACCGATGATGAGCAGCGACAACCACTGCATGGCGTCGACCTTGCGGTGCTTGAACCACACCCAGGCGATCTGCAGCACGGTGGCGACCATCGCGACGGTGGTCGCCACATAAATACCGGCCACCTTGAAGGCAGCAAAGAACAGGATGACCGGGAACAGATCGAACAGGAATTTCATGCGGGAACGCGCTTATGCGGGCCTTTACGGGCCATTAGGGAAGATCAATCGCCGAATTTTAGCGCAGCCGAGTTGATGCAATACCGCAGCCCGGTAGGTGCAGGGCCATCTTCGAACACGTGGCCAAGGTGCGCGCCGCAGTTCTTGCACTGCACTTCAATACGCAACATGCCGTGCGAGCGGTCGGTCTTCTCGGCGATCACCTCGCCGTTGATGGGTTGGAAGTAGCTCGGCCAGCCGCAACCGGCATCAAATTTGGTCGACGATTCAAACAGCGGTGTGCCGCAGCAGACGCAGTTGTAGACGCCGCGCTCCCAGTGGTCCCAGTACTTGCCGGTGAAGGGGCGTTCGGTGGCCGCTTCGCGGGTGACGCGGTATTCGATGTCGGAGAGTTGGTCGCGCCATTCGGCGTCGGATTTCTTGACGGTCATGGTGATGAGACTCCTTGTTGGATTCGGCCACCGCAAGGTGAGAACGTCTGGCGGCTGATGTTGTTTGTCGCGCTGCGGCGGCAATCCTGACAGGCGCGGATTAGAGCACGGTGTCAGTTCCGGCACATCACGCGTGCCCGCATCTCGACATACCGGATCACGACGAGCAGCTCACTTCCAATGACGATGCCCAGTCCGGCGCCGGCTGTGCGTAGTGCTCGAAGCCGGGGTGGTCGTCGAAGGGGCGGGCCAGCACGGCGCGCAGGTTTTCGACTTCGGAGAAATCCTTTTCCTTGGCGCGGCGGATGGCGATTTCGGCCAGGTGGTTGCGCAGCACGTATTTCGGGTTGACGCGGTACATGGCGGCCGCGCGCTCGTCATCGGATTGCGGTTCGGCCTGCAAGCGCTGGCGATAAGCGGCAAGCCATACGTCTGCGGCGGCGCGGTCGAAGAAGAAATCGCGGACGGTGCGCGCTTCCGCCGCGGCGGGCGTGTCGTCGCGGCGCACCTCGGCGAGGTGGCGGAAGAACAATGTGTAGTCGGCGCGCTGGTTGTGCAGCAGCTTGAACAAGTCGCCGAAGAGTGCCTCGTCTGCGTCCTGTGCGGTGGAGAGGCCGAGCTTGGCGCGATAACGTGCATAGAAGGCTGCGCCGTAGACGTCGCGGTAGGTCAGCAATACGTTTTGCGCGGCGTCGATGGCGGGTTGGGCCTGCCCTTCGTCGCTCAAATTGACGAAAACGTCGGGATCTTCGCCAAACAGCGGCAGCAATGCCTGCGCGAGGCAGAACAGGTTCCAGTAGCCGATCTGCGGCTGCTGCGCGTAGGCGTAGCGGCCGCCGGTGTCGGAGTGGTTGCAGATGTGGTTGGCGTCAAAACCGTCCAGGAAGCCGAACGGTCCGTAGTCGAGCGTGAGGCCGAGGATCGACATGTTGTCAGTGTTCATCACGCCGTGGCAGAAGCCGACGGCCTGCCAGTCGGCCATCAGTTCAGCCGTGCGGCGGGCGAGTTCGCGCAGCAGGGCGAGATACGGTTGAGGCTCGCTGCGGCAGGCGGGGTAGAAGCGGTCGATGACGTAATCGGCCAGCGCGCGAAGCTGGGGCAGTTGTTCGCTGGCCGCAAAGTGCTCGAAGTGGCCGAAGCGCACGAACGACGGTGCGAGGCGTGTGACGACGGCGGCGGTTTCGATCTCTTCGCGGCGCACGGGGGCGTCAGCGCCGGTCACGCACAAGGCGCGCGTGGTCGGAATGCCCAGGCCTGACATGGCTTCCGAGCAGAGGAATTCGCGGATGGACGATCGCAGCACGGCGCGCCCGTCGCCCATGCGCGAATACGGCGTACGGCCGGCACCTTTGAGCTGCACTTCGCACGGGCCATCGGCGGTCTGGAATTCCGCCAGCAGCAGCGCGCGGCCGTCGCCCAACTGGCCCGCCCACACGCCGAACTGGTGGCCCGAATAGACGGTGGCGAGCGGGTCGCTCCACGCGGCGACGGCGTTACCGGTGAATACGGCCAGGCCCGCAGCGGTATCAAGTTCGGCGCGCGTGATGCCCAGCGGCGCCGCGGCATCGGGCGAGAAGCCGACCAGATACGGTTCGCCAATCGCTCCCGAAGGCATGGGCATCGGGGGCAGGCGTGTCAGAAAGCGTTCGCCCAGCGCCGAGAAACCGGGGGCAGTGGCGGGGCGGCCGGGCCAGTCGAAATGGCTCGCAAGGGAATCGTCAGGCAAGGCGGCGGGGGAGGCAGTCATGGGATGGGGCGGCAGGCCAGTGGCCGGTAGCACAGGAAAGGGCGCAAAAACAGTGCCGAATCCTCAAATGTTGTGCGGTTTGCAGTGCAGCAAAACGCACGCTGCGTAGGGGAAAACGCCATGTTGAGACGCAGCAACGCTATCGCGTATTGTACTTGCGAGTAAAGAAAGCTGCAGCCTGCGAACCCTTGCACCACAACGATTCGCAGGGTTTTACAGATGGCCGGGTAAACATGGGGGCCGATGTGGCAGCGCACAACAATATCCCGTTGACGTGCTTGGCGATCACGGGAACAATCGGCCAAAAAATAGAACGGTTGTTCAGTTTTTTCTAGGAGACACCATGGCCCTGATGGGACAAATGATGAGCACCCCTTTGCTCATCTCGACCATCATCGAACATGCAGCGCGCAATTCCGGTTCGACTGAAGTCGTGTCGCGCCGTGTCGAGGGCGATATCCATCGCACCACGTACCGGCAAGTGCGAGACCGTTCCAAGCAACTGGCGAATGCGTTGGCCGCACTGGGCGTGCAGCCCGGCGAGCGTGTCGGTACGCTGGCCTGGAACGGCTATCGCCATCTTGAAATCTATTACGGCGTCTCCGGCTCGGGCTCGGTGTGCCACACCATCAACCCGCGGCTGTTCCCGGACCAGATCGCCTACATCGTCAATCACGCAGACGATCAGTACGTCTTCTTCGACCTGACGTTCGTGCCGCTCGTCGAGGGCATCGCACCGCATTGCCCGAGCGTGAAGGGCTGGGTGGCGATGACCGATCGCGCGCACATGCCGACCTCCAGCGTGCCGATGCTCTGCTACGAAGAGCTGCTCGACGCGCAGAGCGCCGATTACACCTGGCCGCAGTTCGACGAGAACACCGCGTCCAGCCTTTGCTACACGTCGGGCACCACGGGCAACCCCAAGGGCGCGCTGTATTCGCATCGATCCACGGTGTTGCACTCGTATGCCTCGGCCATGCCGGATGCGCTTGGGTGTTCGGCCCAGGACGTGATCCTGCCGGTGGTGCCGATGTTCCACGTCAACGCGTGGGGGCTGCCGTATTCGGTGCCGCTGGTGGGCGCCAAGCTGGTCTTCCCTGGGCCGAAACTGGACGGTGCTTCGCTGTTCGAATTGTTCGAGCAGGAAAAGGTGACGTTCTCCGCTGGCGTGCCGACGGTATGGCTTGGCCTGCTGCAACACGTGCAGGCCAACAAGTTGAAGTTCTCGACGTTCCGCCGTACGGTCATCGGGGGCTCCGCAGCGCCTCCGGCCATGATCCGCACGCTCAACGAGCTGGACGTGGAAGTCATCCACGCGTGGGGCATGACGGAGATGTCGCCGCTGGGCACCACGTGCAAGCTGATGGGCAAGCATGCCGATCTGCCGGATGAGGCCAAGCAGCATGTGCTGGAGCGCCAAGGCCGCGCCATCTACGGTGTCGAGATGAAGATCGTCGATGCCGAGGGCCACGAGTTGCCGTGGGATGGCAAGGCTTTCGGCGATCTCTACGTGCGCGGGCCCTGGACCATCCAGAGCTATTACCGCAACGAGGTGTCGCCGCTGGTGGATGGTTGGTTCCCGACAGGCGACGTGGCCAACATCGATGCCGACGGCTACATGCAGATCACCGATCGCAGCAAGGACGTGATCAAGTCGGGCGGCGAATGGATTTCGTCCATCGATGTGGAAAACGTGGCCGCTGCGCACCCCGGCGTGCACATGGCCGCATGCATTTCGTGCCATCACCCGAAGTGGGACGAGCGCCCGTTGCTGGTGGTGATGAAGAAGCCCGGCGTGGAACTCACACGTGAGGAGATGCTCAAGTTCTTCGAAGGCAAGGTTGCCAAGTGGTGGATTCCGGACGACGTGGTGTTCGTCACCGAAATTCCGCTCACGGCCACCGGCAAGATGCAAAAGCTCAAGCTGCGCGAGCAGTTCAAGGATTATCAGTTTCCCGCTGTACAGGCTTAGTTAGACATAGAAACCGCCGCCCGTGCAGGGGAGCCACTCCGGCACGAGGACGGCGGACGTAAGACAACCGGATCAGGGCCGGCCGCTACGCATCGAACCTTCATGCAGCGGAATGAAGCCCGGGCGCGTTGCAACCTGGAGACGCAAGCAGCCGCAGGCCCACCAGAGGCACGCGGAGAGTGACTCGCCGGCGGCTCCACCACATGAAGGAGACACGCATGACGAAGTTCCGTCCGTTGGTTGTGGCTGTTGCATGTGTTGCGGCGATCGGTGGGGCAGTTTTGCCTACTGCAGCGTCCGCCGCCGAAACCGTGAAGATCGCCTGGATCGATCCGTTGTCCGGCCTGATGGGCGCACTGGGCCAGAACCAGTTGCGCAGCTGGCAGTACATCGCCGATCTCGCCACGCAGAAGAACTGGGCCGGCGACGGCACCAAGTTCGAAGTGGTCGGCTTCGACAACAAGCTCTCGCCGCAGGAGAGCCTGACCGTGCTCAAGCAGGTCGCCGATCAGGGCATCCATTACATCGTGCAGGGCAACGGCTCGAGCGTCGGCATGGCGCTGGAAGACGCCGTGGCCAAGTACAACGAGCGTAATCCGGGCAAGGAAATCATCTACCTGAATTACGCCGCGGTGGATCCGGACATGACCAACAGCAAGTGCAACTATTGGCACTTCCGCCTGGACGCCAACTCCGACATGAAGATGGAAGCGCTGACGAGCTTCCTGGCGAAGGATCCGAAGGTCAAGAAGGTCTACCTGATCAACCAGAATTATTCGTTCGGGCATCAGGTTGCGCGTGCGGCCAAGGAATACCTGAAGCGCAAGCGTCCGGATATCGAGATCGTGGGTGAAGATCTGCACCCGCTGGCGCAGGTGAAGGACTTCTCGCCGTATGTGTCGAAGATCAAATCGTCCGGCGCCGATACGGTCATCACCGGCAACTGGGGCAGCGACCTGGCACTGCTCATCAAGGCCGGCAAGGATGCGGGCCTCAACGCCAACTTCTATACCTACTATGCCGCCACGACGGGCGTGCCCACAGCCATGGGTTCGGCCGGTGCCGACCACGTGAAGTTCGTCGCCTACTGGAACGTCAACAACGACGGCTACAAGGGCGCCGATATCGTCGAGGGCTACAAGAAGAAGTACAACGACGACTTCTACCTCATGGCGTCGTACACCGGCATCGCCATGCTGGCCAAGGCCATCAAGCAGACCAAGTCGGCCGAGCCTGCCAAGGTGGCCAAGGCCTTCGAAGGCATGAAGGTCGACAGCCTGAATGGCACCTTCGAGATGCGCGCGTCTGACCACCAGGGCCAGCAGCCGCTCTTCATCGCCACCTGGCAAAAGACCGACGGCAAGAGCGTCAAGTTCGACCAGGAAAACACCGGCTACGGCTGGAAGACTGACGCGGTGCTCGATCAGTACGTCGCGTCGCAGCCGACTTCCTGCCAGAT
Organism: Ralstonia edaphi; assembly: GCF_958350185.1. Taxonomy (NCBI): domain Bacteria; kingdom Pseudomonadati; phylum Pseudomonadota; class Betaproteobacteria; order Burkholderiales; family Burkholderiaceae; genus Ralstonia; species Ralstonia edaphi. The sequence continues at coordinate 51,897 of NZ_CATWHI010000002.1, read as the reverse complement.
GAAGCGTCCTCAATAACGCGGCAGGTGGTGTGCCGAAGGGCCGCCCGATGCTATCGTGCGGCGATGTTTTAAACGGAGTCCATGGGCCAGCGCTTTGATGCGTGCGGCCCATGCTTCGCCGAACCTGCTGGAAGGGCTGCAGCGTGGAATTTCTAGTCATCAATCTCTTGAACGGCATCAGCTACGGGCTGCTGCTGTTCATGCTGTCTTCAGGCCTGACGCTGATCTTCAGCATGATGGGCGTGCTCAATTTTGCGCATGCCAGCTTCTACATGCTGGGCGCGTATTTCGCCTATGTCGTCAGCGGCTATCTGGGTTTCTGGCCCGCGTTGATCGTGGCGCCGCTGCTGGTGGGCGCGCTGGGCGCAGTGGTCGAGCGCTTCGGCCTGCGCACGGTGCACCGCTATGGCCACGTTGCCGAACTGCTGTTCACCTTCGGGCTGGCCTACCTGATTGAAGAGGGCGTGAAGCTGGTGTGGGGCCTGCCCGCCGTGCCGTATCGCGTGCCGGACGCACTCGATGGCCCGCTGTTCACGCTGTTCACGTCGTCGTTTCCGAAGTACCGCGCCTTCATGATGCTGGTGTCGCTGCTGATGCTGCTCGGCATCTTCCTGCTGCTCACACGCACGCGGATCGGGCTTGTCATTCAGGCCGCGCTGACGCACCCGGACATGGTGGAAGCGCTGGGCCACAACGTGCCGCGCGTCTTCATGCTGGTGTTCGGTGGCGGTTGCGCGCTGGCCGGCCTGGCAGGCGTGATCGGCGGCAATGCCTTTGTGACGGAGCCGTCGATGGCGGCTGCGGTCGGCTCCATCGTGTTCGTGGTGGCGGTCGTGGGCGGCATGGGGTCGCTGGTGGGCGCATTCATTGCATCGCTGCTGATCGGCTGCATCCAGACGTTTGCCGTCACGCTCGATATTTCGGTGACCAGCCTGCTCGGGAAGATCGGCGTCACGCTCAACCCCGACGTGCCGCTCATCTCGGTCTGGAACCTGACCATTGCGCAAGTCGCACCGGTGCTGCCGTATCTGCTGCTGGTGCTGATGCTGATCTTCCGCCCGCGCGGGCTGATGGGAACGCGGGAGAGCTAAATGGAACGCACCATGCACCAACAAGCGCAACAACAAGCCGCGCTGCCGGCCAACGATCGTGCGCGGACGATGAAATTCAAGCCGATCAATCTCGCCCGCTGGCTGCTCTGGGGCACGACGGCACTGGTGATGATCGTGCTGCCGCTCATCTGGCCCCAGGGTTTTGCGATCACGCTGCTCTCGCAGATGGGCATCATGATCATCTTCGCGCTGTCGTACAACATGCTGCTCGGGCAGTCCGGCATGCTGTCGTTCGGGCACGCGGTGTATTCCGGTCTGGGCGCCTTCATGGCCGTGCACCTGCTCAACAAGATCGGCGCCATGCAGGCGCTGGGCATGGGCGGCCCGCTGGCCGTAGCCCTGCTGCCGATTGCCGGCGGCCTGGGCGGCGCGCTGTTCGGCGTCATCTTCGGCTACGTCACCACCAAGAAGGCCGGCACGACGTTCGCCATGATCACCATGGGTATCGGCGAGATGGTGTTCGCCAGCGCCTTGATGTTCCCGGACTTCTTTGGGGGCGAGGGCGGCGTGTCGACCAACCGCAGCATCGGCGAAGGGCTGCTTGGCGTGACGTTTGGCCCGGCGCGGCAGGTGTATTACCTGATCGCCGCGTGGTGCCTGATTTCGATGGCGCTGATGTATGCATGGACGCAGACGCCGCTGGGCCGCATCGCCAACGCGGTGCGCGACAACCCCGAGCGCGTGGAATTCATTGGTTACAACACGCAGCGCGTCCGCTTCCTGGTGGTGATTCTGTCGGCTTTCTTCGCGGGCATTGCGGGTGCGCTGTCGTGCATCAACTTCGAGATCGTCACCGCCGAGAACGTGTCGGCCGTGCGCTCGGGCTCGGTGCTGCTGGCGGTATTCATTGGCGGCATGGGCAGTTTCTTCGGGCCGATCATCGGCGCGGTGCTCACGGTGTTCTTCACCGTCGCGCTGTCGGGCATCACGAAGGCGTGGCTGCTCTATCTGGGCTTGTTCTTTGTGCTGATGGTCATGTACGCGCCGGGCGGCATCGCCAGCCTGCTGGTCATGCATCTGCCGATCCTGCGGCGCGGCAAGCTCAAGACGCTGCTGCCGGCTTATGGCGTGGCGATCGTGCCGGCGGTCGTCCTGCTGATTGCGCTGATTTCCACCGTGGAAATGATCTACGCCGTGCAGGACGATGCCTCCGGTGGTGTCGCGAAGCTGTTTGGCCTGACCGTCGAACCGACAACCTTGAAGCCGTGGATTGCCGCCGCCGTGCTGTGGCTGGCGGGCGCCTTCGGCCTGCGCGCCGCAGCGGGCAAGCTGCGCGCCGCTTGGGACAACGCATTGCAGGAGCTGCAACCATGAGCCAACCGACATCCGGTCCGACCGCAGCGCTCGAGTTGCGCGATGTTCGCAAGCGTTTCGGCGCAACGGAAATCATTCGAGGGGTCAACCTCACCATCGGCAAGGGCGAGCGCCATGCGCTCATCGGCCCGAACGGTGCCGGCAAATCGACCACGTTCAACCTGATCTCGGGCCGCTTCCCGGCCAGCTCGGGCAGCGTGCGACTGAACGGGGAGGAGATCAGCGGCCTGGCGCCGTTCGAGATCAACCGCAAGGGCCTGTCGCGCAGCTTCCAGATCACGAACATCTTCCATCGCCTGTCGGTGTTCGAGAACCTGCGCTGCGCGGTGCTCTGGTCCCTCGGCTACAAGTATTCGTTCTGGCACAAGCTGGCCGAATTGCGCGACGCACGCGAACGTGCGGAAGAAGTGCTTGAGCAGATCGGCATGACGCACCGGCGTGATGCCGCTGCGGGCCTGCTGACGTATGCCGAGCAACGCGCGCTGGAAATCGGCATCACCATTGCGGGCGGCGCGGACGTGATCCTGCTGGACGAACCGACCGCCGGCATGAGCCGCTCCGAATCGGACCACGCGGTGGATCTCATTCGCAAGGTCACCGTCGGCAAGACGCTGGTGATGGTTGAGCACGACATGAGCGTCGTGTTTGGCTTGGCCGATCGCATCTCGGTGCTCGTCTACGGCGAAGTGATCGCCACTGACACACCCGAAGCCATTCGCAACAACCGTCGCGTGAAAGAGGCCTACCTCGGCACCACGCTGGACGAACCTGCAGGAGCGCACTGATGGCAACGAACACTCCGATGTTGGAGGTGCGCGACCTGCACGCGTACTACGGCAAGAGCCACATCCTGCACGGCGTCGACATGCACGTGGGCGAGGGCGAGATCGTTGCGCTGCTCGGCCGCAACGGCGTCGGGCGTTCGACCCTGGCCAAGTCCATCATGGGCATGGTGCGGCACGAAGGCGAAATCCTGCTGCGCGGCAAGAACGTGAGCGGCCTGCGAACCTTCGAAGTGGCGCACAAGGGCATCGGCTATGTGCCCGAGAACCGGGATATTTTCCCCACGCTGACGGTGCGGCAGAACCTGCTGCTTGGCGAGAAGCGCAACCCCAGTCAGCCCAAGCCGCGTTGGCAGGTCGAAGACATGTACCAGATGTTCCCGCGGCTGAAGGAGCGCGAGAATACGGCGGCCGGTGTGCTGTCGGGCGGCGAGCAGCAGATGCTGACGCTGTGCCGCACGCTGATGGGCGATCCCGATTTCATCATCATCGACGAGCCCACCGAAGGTCTTGCGCCGCTGGTCGTGACGCTCGTGGGCGAGTATCTGAAGACGCTCAAGGAGCGGGGGATCTCCGTGCTGCTGGTGGAGCAGAAACTGGCCATTGCCCTCGACATTTCACAGCGGGTGTATGTGATGGGCCACGGGCAGATCGTCTTTGAGGGGACGCCCCAGCAATTGAAGGCGGATGCGAAAGTCCGGCAGGAGTGGCTGGAGGTTTAAACGCCGCAGGTCGAACCGCGGCGTACAGATGGCCCGCATGGACAACCGTGCGGGCTTTTTCATGGCGGTCAGTTGACGACAGTACGCGCCGCAGTGGCTTCCGTGGTCGCCTCGGCTTGTTGGAGATGCGCGGCGCTGAACTGCATTTCCGAATACTTCACAAACCGCGTCTTGAACTTCCAGCGGTAAGCCAGCCAGATCGCCACGAACAGGATCACGCCGCAATACGTTGCGATGAAGGCGCCGAAGTTATCCACGGGCGCAAACAGCGCCTTGGTGTTCTGCCCAAGAATGATCACCACGCACAGGATCGCCACCATGATCGGCCCGAACGGGAAGAACGGCGACCGATACGCGAGTTGCGTCACGGAATGCCCCTGGCTGGTGAACCCTTTGCGGAACCGGTAGTGCGCCAGCGCAATGCCGAACCAGGCGATGAAGCACGTCACCGCAGACGTATTCAGCAGCCACAGGTAGACGACCTGATCGCCAAACAACGAGCTGAAGAAGCACAGCGCACCCACGGCGGACGTTGCGACGAGCGCGCGGTGCGGCACGCCGTTGCCCGATACCTTGGCAAACCAGCGCGGTGCCTGACCTTCTAGCGACAGGTCGTACAGAATCCGCGTCGACACATAGAGGCTCGACGTGCCGGACGACAGCAGCGCGGTCAGCACCACCGCATTCATCATCCCGGCCGCAAATGCGAGGCCCGCATGCTGGAACACCAGCGCAAACGGGCTGACACCGACGTCCGTCGCTTCATTGCGCAGCAGGTTCGGATCGGTGTACGGCAGCAGCACGCCGATGATCAGAATTGCCAGCACGTAGAACAGCAGAATGCGCCAGAACGTCTGGCGGATGGCGCGCGGGATCGTGCGGGAGGGGTTCTCTGCCTCGCCGGCGGCCACGCCGATGGTTTCGACGCCCTGGAACGAGAACCCGGCAATCATCGCTACGCCGACCATGGCCGGCACGCCGCCCACGAAGGGCGCATCGCCCACGGTGAAGTTCTGCCAACCCGACTGCTGCCCGCCGTGCATGATGCCGAAGATCATCGCCAGGCCGATCAGCAGGAACACGACGATGGTCACGACCTTGATCATCGAGAACCAGTATTCCGCCTCGCCAAAGCCGCGCACGGAAAAGGCGTTGAGGCCAAACATCAGCAGCAGGAACGCGGCGCTCCACACCATGCCCGACACGCCCGGGAACCAGTACTTCATCACGAGTTGCGCGGCGGCCAGTTCCACGGCAACGGACACGGCCAGCGCAAACCAGTAATTCCATCCGAGTGCAAAGCCGAAGCCTTCTTCGACATACAAACGGCTGTATGTCACGAACGAGCCCGAGACTGGCAGGTGCACCGCCAGCTCGCCGAGACTCGTCATCAGGCAATAGACCATCACGCCGATCAGCGTGTAGGTCAGCAGTGCGCCGCCGGGGCCAGCTTGCGCAATGGACGCGCCGGATGCAACGAACAGCCCCGTGCCGATGGCGCCGCCCAGGGCGATCATCATCAGGTGGCGCGAGCGCAGGCGTCGGCGCAGTTCGGATTGGGCTTCGAGGCCGGTGGGGGTGATGGGTGTATGCATAGCCGGTGGCGCCGGAGCGGGCGCCCCAATAAAAACGCCGGCCGGATGGTGTGCAAACGGCTGGCGGAGCGGGTGTAGTTACTGCGTGCGGTTCGGGACGGTCGGCAATTCGGGACCGGGGTCTTGGCCGGCCAGCGAATCGCGCAGCACGGGCGGACGGGGAAAGTGCATGTCCTGGTAACGGACGATGCCGCCGCCACGCACCAGCCGGTAGCCGATCCAGATCAGGAAGAAGACCGGGATGCCGATGTAGGTGGCGATGACCGCCGGCCAATCGACGGTGCCGCTCGTGAACGCCTGGTAGTTCTGACCGAGCGTGATGACCAGGCACAGCCCGAACGCGAACAGCGGACCATACGGGAAAAACTTGGAGCGGTACGGCAACTGCGCCGGATCATGCCCCTGCGCCACCAGCCCCTTGCGGAAGCGGTAGTGACTGATGGCAATGCCAAGCCATGCGACGAAGCCTGTCATGCCGGACGTATTGAGCAGCCACAGGTAGACCGTTTTGTCGCCATACAGCGAACTCAGGAAACACAGTGCACCGACGGCGGTCGTGGCCAGCAAGGCATTGCGCGGCACACCGTTCCGCGTCAGTTGCGCAAAGATGCGCGGTGCACGGCCCTCGGTGGCGAGGTTGTAGAGCATGCGCGTGGATGCATACATGCCCGAGTTGCCCGCCGAGAGCACGGCCGTCAGGATCACCGCATTCATCAGCCCGGCGGCAAACGCCAGGCCGGCATGCTTGAACACCAGCGTGAACGGGCTCACGCCAATGTTGGTGACTTCCGTCGACAGCAGATTCGGATCGGTGTACGGGACCAGCACGCCGATGATGAAGATGGCCAGCACATAGAACAGCAGGATGCGCCAGAACACCTGCTTGACCGCACGCGGAATGGTGCGGGCAGGGTCGGCCGATTCGCCAGCCGCCACGCCGATCAGCTCCGTCCCCTGAAACGAGAACCCCGCGATCATCGCCACGCCGATCATCGCCGGCAGCCCGCCCACGAACGGCGCATCACCGATCGTCAGATTCTGCAGGCCCGATTGCGGACCGCCCTTCATGATCCCGAAGATCATCGCCAGGCCAATGCCGATAAAGAAGACGACCGTGACGACCTTGATGAGCGCGAACCAGTATTCCGCCTCGCCAAAGCCGCGTACCGAGATGGCGTTGAGCAGGAACATGATGGCGAGGAACACGGCGCTCCACAGCACGCCCGGCACATCGGGAAACCAGTAATGCATGACGAGCTGCGCGGCCGCCAGCTCCACGGCAATCGTCACGGCCCAGTTGTACCAATAGTTCCAGCCGAGCGCGAAGCCGAAGCCTTCGTCCACGTACAGCGCGCCGTAGGTGGCAAACGACCCGGAAACCGGCATATAGGCGGCAAGCTCGCCCAGGCTAGTCATCAGGAAATAGACCATCGCCCCGATCAGGATGTAGGCGGCAAGGGCGCCCCCGGGGCCGGCCTGCGAGACCGACGCGCCAGAGGCCACGAAGAGCCCGGTGCCGATCGACCCGCCGATGGCGATCATGGTGAGATGGCGCGCGCGCAAGGTGCGGCGCAAGCCCGGCGTCTCTGAAGACGGGGTAGCGTGTTCTGACATGGATACAGAGTGGTCGATTTTGCTCGGATCGCGAATCAAATCGACGAAATGTGACGAGACGTTCCCGCGCCTGGTGGGCACCCGGCGAACGAAATGCGCGACTCTATCAAAACCGTCACGTAGCGGGCAAAAAATCCGTGCTGCAGCACACGCGTTTGAACCCGCCGGGCCGTGCCGCATCGCCCGCCAGACGGCGCCGTGCAGCGCAAAATAAAAATTGAACGACCGTGCTATTTTGTGTATTCTGTGTCGAGTCGCGGCCTTACCGCGCGTTAAAAAAACGATACTTGAGAGACAGTTCAACCGCGAGGCACGGTGCGCCTGATCTGCCGGCCCTCGCATCACCAAAGGAACCAGCATGACTGCGGAGTACAAGGTCCAGGACGGCGTTGCCGTCATCACGCTCAGCAACCCGCCCGTCAACGGCCTTGGCCACTCCACGCGCCTGGGCATCGTTGAAGGCATGGTGAAAGCGGGCGACGACGCCAACGTCAAGGCCATCGTCATCACCGGTGCGGGCAAGGCCTTCTCGGGCGGCGCCGATATCCGCGAGTTCAACACCCCCAAGGCCACGCAAGAGCCGACGCTGCACGCTGTCATCAAGGCAGTCGAGTCGAGCAGCAAGCCGGTCGTGGCGGCCATCCATTCGGTGGCGATGGGCGGTGGGCTGGAACTGGCGATGGGCTGCCATTTCCGCGTGGCCGCACCGGGCGCGCAGATCGCGCTGCCGGAAGTGAAGCTGGGCATCCTGCCGGGCGCAGGCGGCACGCAACGTCTGCCGCGCGCCATCGGCCTGGAGCCGGCGCTGAACATGATCGTTTCCGGCAACGCCATCCCGTCGGAAAAGCTGGCCAAGAGCGGCCTGTTCGACCAGATGATCGAAGGCGACCTGATGGCCGGCGCCATCGATTTCGCACTGAAGGCCGCGGCCGAGGGCAAGCTGCCGAAGCTGCGCGATCGCAAGGTCGAGCACGACAACCCGCAAGGTTTCCTGCAATTCGCGCGTAACACCGTCGCGGCCGTCGCCAAGAATTTCCCGGCGCCGGGCAAGTGCGTTGACGCCGTGCAGGCCGCTGTGGAAAAGCGCTTTGACGACGGCATCAAGTTTGAGCGCGACCTGTTCATCGAACTGGTGAACACGAGCGAGTCGCGCGCACTGCGCCACGCCTTCTTTGGCGAACGCGCTGCGAGCAAGATTCCGGACGTGCCGGAAGACACGCCGGTGCGCAAGGTGGAGAAGGTTGCCGTGATCGGCGCCGGCACCATGGGCGGCGGCATCTCGATGAACTTCCTGAACGCCGGCATTCCGGTAACGATCCTGGAGACCAAGCAGGAAGCGTTGGACCGCGGCGTCGCCACCATCCGCAAGAACTACGAGAACAGCGCCAAGAAGGGCAAGCTCACGCAAGAGAAGGTCGAGCAGCGCATGGCCCTGCTGACCCCGACGCTGTCTTACGACGACATCAAGGACGCCGACCTCGTCATCGAGGCCGTCTTTGAAGAAATGGGCGTCAAGGAAGTCGTGTTCAAGAAACTGGATGAAGTCGTCAAGCAGGGCGCGATCCTGGCGTCGAACACCTCCACGCTGGACGTCGACAAGATCGCCAGCTTCACCAAGCGCCCGCAAGACGTGGTCGGCATGCACTTCTTCAGCCCGGCCAACGTGATGAAGCTGCTGGAAGTTGTGCGCGGCAAGGACACCGCCAAGGACGTGCTGGCCACCGTCATGAAGCTGGCCAAGGCCATCAAGAAGACGGCGGTCGTTTCCGGCGTGTGCGACGGCTTCATCGGCAACCGCATGATCGAGCAATACAGCCGCCAGGCCGGCTACCTGCTGGACGAAGGCGCGCTGCCCGAGCAGGTCGACAAGGCCATCGAAAAGTTCGGCTTTGCCATGGGCCCGTTCCGCATGGGCGACCTGGCCGGCAACGACATCGGCTGGGCCATCCGCAAGCGCCGCGCCGTGGACAAACCGGACATCGTCTATTCGAAGACGGCCGACCTGCTGTGCGAGATGGGCCGCTTCGGCCAAAAGACCGGCGGCGGCTGGTACGACTACAAGGCGGGTGACCGCAAGCCGTATCCGAACCAGCAGGTCAACGACATGATCGTCCAGCACTCGAAGGATCTGGGCATCACCCGCCGCAAGATTTCGGACGAAGAGATTGTCGAGCGTCTGGTGTTCGCGCTGGTCAACGAAGGCGCGAAGATCCTGGAAGAGGGCATTGCCTCCAAGGCTTCCGACATCGACATGGTCTACCTGACCGGCTACGGCTTCCCGCTGTTCCGCGGTGGCCCGATGCTCTACGCAGACACGGTCGGCCTGTACAACGTCGCACAAGCCATGCACCGCTACAGCAAGGGCTACCACGGTGAAGCGTGGAAGGTTGCCCCGCTGCTGCAGAAGCTGGCCGATGAAGGCAAGGGCTTTAACGGCTGAATGAAGGGCGAATCAATCGACTCACGCGACTGAACCACCATGCAACTGACGTCCACCGATTGCCTGCTGATCATCGACGTGCAGAATGATTTTCTGCCCGGCGGTGCGCTGGCCGTGCCGAACGGCGACCAGGTCATCCCCGTCGTCAACCGGCTCGCCAAGGCATTCGGGCCCGTTGGTCGTACTGTGCTGACGCAGGACTGGCACCCGGCCGAGCACGTGTCGTTCGCGGCCAACCACCCTGGCACGCAGCCGTTCAGCATGATCGACCTGCCATATGGGCAGCAGGTGCTGTGGCCGGTGCATTGTGTGCAGCACAGCACGGGCGCCGCGCTGGCCGATGGGCTGGACGTGCCGCACGCGCAGTTGATCGTCCGCAAGGGCTATCACCCGCACATCGACAGCTACTCCGCATTCTTTGAAGCGGATCGCAAAACGCCGACGGGGCTGCTGGGCTACCTGCGCGAGCTTGGGGTCAAGCGCGTGTTCTGCGTTGGCCTTGCCACGGATTTTTGCGTGGCATGGTCGGCGCTGGATGCGCGTGCTGCGGGGCTGGACGTCGCTGTCATCGAGGATGCCTGCCGCGCGATCGACCTCAACGGTTCGCTGGCGCAGGCGTGGCAGCGCATGACGAATGCGGGCATCGCGCGGTTGCAGTCGCACACAGTCTTGAACGGATAACGGAATACATCGGGCGCTGCCGGAGCCGCGCCCGCCACCAGATACGAGGAGCAACACCATGACCGAAGCAGTCATCGTTTCCACCGCACGTACCGGCCTGGCCAAGAGCTGGAAGGGCGCCTTCAACATGACGCATGGCGCCACGCTGGGCGGCCATGCGGTTCAGCACGCCATCGAGCGCGCCAAGATCGAGCCGGGCGAAGTGGAAGACATCCTGATGGGCTGTGCGAATCCGGAAGGCGCGACGGGCGCCAACATCGCCCGCCAGATCGCCCTGCGTGCCGGCTGCCCCGTGACGGTGCCGGGCGCGACCGTCAACCGCTTCTGCTCGTCGGGCCTGCAGACCATCGCCATGGCCGCGCAGCGCGTGATTGCCGAGGAAGGCGACATCTTCGTGGCTGGCGGTGTGGAATCCATCTCGTGCGTGCAGCAGGAGATGAACCGCCACATGATGACCGAAGGCTGGCTCAACAAGCACAAGCCGGAAATCTACTGGAGCATGCTGCAGACCGCCGAGAACGTCGCCAAGCGCTACAACATCGCCAAGGAGCGCATGGACGAATACGGCGTGCAAAGCCAGCAGCGTGCAGCCGCTGCTGCTGCGGCCGGCAAGTTCAACGACGAAATCGTCCCGATGACCACGGTGATGGGCGTGGCCGATGCCAAGACCGGCCAGCTCATGACGCGCGAAGTCACGATCTCGGCAGACGAAGGCATCCGCGCTGACACCACGCTCGAAGGCGTGTCGAAGATCCGCACGGCCATGCCCGGCGGCGTGATCACCGCCGGCAACGCCAGCCAATTCTCCGACGGCGCATCCGCTGCCGTGGTGATGAATGGCAAGGTGGCCGCCGCCAAGGGCCTGCAGCCGCTGGGCGTGTTCCGCGGCTTTGCCGTGGCCGGTTGCGAGCCGGACGAAATGGGCATCGGCCCCGTCTTTGCCGTGCCCAAGCTGCTGAAGAAGGCCGGCCTGAAGGTGGAAGACATCGGCCTGTGGGAACTGAATGAAGCGTTTGCCGTGCAAGTGCTGTATTGCGCTGACAAGCTGGGCATCCCGATGGACCGCCTGAACGTCAACGGCGGCGCCATCGCCGTGGGCCACCCGTACGGCGTGTCGGGTGCGCGCCTGGTCGGCCACGCGCTGATCGAAGGCAAGCGTCGCGGCGTCAAGTACGTGGTCGTGACCATGTGCATCGGCGGCGGCCAAGGCGCAGCCGGCCTGTTCGAGGTGCTCTAAACAGACAGGCTCCCGCTCAAAACGGGAGCCTGTTTTGTTTCTGGCAGCGCTGATTTCAGTGTCAGCCCATGCACGCACACGGTTTGGCTGTTCCTGCCCTAGATGGCGCCTTGAATTTTCGTAAGCGGGCGGAAAGAAGACGGGAAACTGTCTGAGCGAAGCGAGTTTTTCCCGTCTCCGCCCGGTTACGGAAATTCAAGGAATCTTTCGCCATCTCGGGCGCGCCTTTCTTTGCTTACTTTCTTTGGCAAGACAAAGAAAGTGAGTCGGGCCCACAGGGCACGAAACAAGGGATTGACCCAAAGCCCTCGCTCGAGCAGGGCACGAAACACCGGATGCACGACCAACATCATGTCCTCGAAACTGCTATCCCGCCGCGACCTCAGCTTCCTGCTCTACGAATGGCTCAACGTCGAATCGCTCACGCGTATTCCGCGTTACGCAGACCACTCCCGCGAAACCTTCGACGCCGCACTCGACACCTGCGAGCGGATCGCAACGGATCTGTTTGCTCCGCATAACAAGAAAAACGACCAAGAAGAACCGCACTTCGACGGCAACAAGGTCCACATCATTCCGGAGGTGAAGGTCGCGCTGGACGCCTTCAACAAGGCGGGCTTGATGGCAGCCGGGCAGGACTTCGAACGCGGCGGCATGCAGCTGCCGACCGTGGTCGAGAAAGCCGGTTTCGGTTTCTTCAAGGCCGCCAACGTCGGCACCAGCTCCTACCCGTTCCTCACCATCGGCAACGCGAATCTGCTGCTCGCGCATGGCACGCCCGCGCAGATCGAAACGTTTGTACAGCCAGAGATGGAAGGCCGCTTCTACGGCACGATGTGCCTGTCGGAGCCGCAGGCCGGTTCGTCGTTGTCGGACATCGTCACGCGCGCTGAATACGAAGGCGAATCGCCGCTCGGCGCGCAGTACCGTTTGACCGGCAACAAGATGTGGATCTCTGCCGGTGAACATGAACTGTCGGAGAACATCGTCCACCTTGTGCTGGCGAAGATTCCTGGGCCGGATGGCAAGCTGATTCCCGGCGTGAAGGGCATTTCGCTCTTCATCGTGCCGAAGTTCCTCGTCAATGCGGATGGTTCGCTCGGCGAGCGAAATGACGTGGTCCTGGCCGGCCTGAACCACAAGATGGGCTATCGCGGCACGACCAACTGCCTGCTGAACTTTGGCGAAGGCATGCAGTTCCGACCGAAGGGCGCAGATGGGCAGCCGCGGGCCGGCGCCATCGGCTACCTCGTCGGCGAGCCGCACAAGGGCCTCGCATGCATGTTCCACATGATGAACGAGGCGCGCATCGGCGTCGGCATGGGCGCGACGATGCTCGGCTACACCGGTTACCTGCATGCGGTGGACTACGCGCGCAATCGCCCGCAGGGGCGTCCGGTCGGGCCGTCGGGCAAGGATGCCGCGTCTGCGCAGGTCCGCATCGTCGATCACGCAGACGTGCGTCGCATGCTGCTGGCACAAAAGGCCTACGTGGAAGGCGCGCTCGGCCTGAACCTGTATTGCGCCAAGCTCGTCGATGAGGAGCGCGGTGAAACCGACGCGGCCAAACGCGCCGAACTCGGTCTGCTGCTCGACATCCTGACGCCGATTGCCAAGAGCTGGCCGTCGCAGTGGTGCCTGGAGGCCAACAGCCTGGCGATCCAGGTGCACGGCGGTTACGGCTACACGCGCGAATATAACGTCGAACAGTTTTACCGCGACAACCGCCTGAACCCGATTCACGAAGGCACGCACGGCATCCAGGGCCTGGACCTGCTGGGCCGCAAGGTCGTGATGCAGGACGGCGCCGCCTTCGCCGCACTGGGTGAGCGCGTGCAGGCCACCGTCGGCCGTGCGTTGGAAACCGACGACGAAACGTTGGTCGGCTACGGCCGCGCGCTTGGCATGGCGACGCAGAAACTGGCCAAGGTCACGCAGACGCTGTGGGCCGCCGGCGACCCGCGCGTGACGCTGGCGAATGCCTCCGTCTATCTGGAAGCGTTCGGCCACGTGGTCGTCGCGTGGATCTGGCTGGAGCAGGCGCTGGCCGCCGCCAAGGCATTGCCGAACGCACAAGGCGAAGACGCCGATTTCTACCGCGGCAAGCTGCAGGCCGCACGCTATTTCTTCCAGTGGGAACTGCCGAAGATCGACCCGCAGATCGTGCTGCTGGGCTCGCTCGACACGACCACGCTGGACATGCAGGACGCCTGGTTCTAACTACGACAACGACACTGGAGACACCATGGGTACGCTGAAACACCTCTTCGATCTTTCCGGCAAGACGGCGCTGATCACCGGCGGCTCGCGCGGGCTTGGCCTGCAGATCGCCGAAGCGCTGGGCGAGCAGGGCGCGCGCATCGTCTTGTCTGCCCGCAAGGCCGATGAGCTGAAGGAGGCGCAGGCGCACCTGAAGTCGCTCGGCATCGAGGCCGACTGGATTGCCGCCGACGGCGCCGTCGAAGCCGACATCCAGCGCCTGGCCGATGAGGCGCTGGCCAAGCTCGGCCACGTCGACATCCTCGTCAACAACGCGGGCGCGACGTGGGGCGCACCGGCAGAAGACCACCCAGTCGAAGCGTGGGACAAGGTGATGAACCTGAACATCCGCGGCCTGTTCCTGCTCACGCAGCAGATCGGCAAGCGTTCGATGATCCCGCGCAAGTACGGAAAGATCGTCAACGTGGCATCGATTGCCGGCCTGAAGGGCAATCCGCCGGGCTCGCTGGACACGATTGCGTACAACACCAGCAAGGGCGCGGTGGTCAACTTCACGCGCGCGCTGGCGGGCGAGTGGGGCGAGCACAACATCACCGTCAACGCCATTGCGCCGGGCTTCTTCCCCTCGAAGATGACGCGCGGCTCGCTGGAAAAGCTCGGCGTGGACAAGCTGACCGAAAAATCCCCGCTGCACCGCATTGGCGACGATGAAGACCTGAAAGGCGTGGCCGCGCTGTTCGCATCGGATGCATCCAAGCACATCACCGGCCAGATTCTCGCCGTCGACGGCGGCGTGAGCGTGGTCTAATTTCGGCTGCTTCTCACTCTTTCTGACGCAGCATGAACGCAGACAACAACGGTTTTCCGATCGACATTCCTTTCCTGAAGCTGCTCGGCATGCGCTGCCTGAAGGTGGCCGACGGCGAGGGCGTGGTCGAACTCACCCTCGAAGCGCAGCACATGAACAGCTGGGAAATGGCCCACGGCGGCGTAACCATGACGATGCTCGACGTCGCCATGGCCATGGCCGGGCGCTCGGCCGACGTGCATGGCCGCGGCGTGGTGACGATCGAGATGAAGACGGCGTTCATGCAGCCCGGCCGCGGCACCCTCAAGGCGAGTGCGCGTTGCGTGCATCAGTCCACGACCATGGCGTTCTGCGAAGGCGAGGTGCGCGATGCAGATGACAAGCTCGTCGCACGCAGCTCGGGCACGTTCAAGTTCGTCAAGCGCATGCCGCCGCCGCGCACGCCTGAACCCGGTGCGGACGGCTGACACGTCAACACCGCAGTTGCAGTACCCGACCAAGTACCCAGTTGCACACCGGACAGCGTCCGGCACACAAGAAGAGCAACCACGGAGACAACCATGCAACAACCTGCGCGGCGGACGGCGTCCGCCCTTGCCGTCACTCTGCTTTGCTGCACCGGACTGATCATGACCTTGGAAGGATGCGCCTCCAGCTCCGCGCCTGCTGCCGCGCCGGCCGCTGACACGAAAACCACGGTGCAGGCGCCGCCTGCACCGACACCGCCGATGCAGAAGCCGTTGACGGCCGACGAATCCGACCCGAACAAGATGGGCTGGATGCAGGGCTTCCCACCGCCGCCCGATCGCACGATCCGTTTTGACCTAGCGGGCAACATGTTCCCGCGCACGCGCTACGGCTACAGCCACGTGCGCGAGTTCGTGCCGACGCGCGTGGTCTGGCATGGCGACGGCCCGGTCAGCAAGCTGCCGCGTGCGGAGCGCGATATCAGCGGCGTGCTGTTTACGGATCCTAACGGCACGCGCCGTACGTTTGCCGAGGCGCTCAAGCTGACCTACACCGACGGCATTCTCGTCATGCACAAGGGCAAGGTGATCTACGAGCGCTACTTTGGCGCGCTCGATGCGCATACGCAGCACATCGCCATGTCGGTCACGAAATCGTTTGTCGGCACGCTGGCCGCCATGCTGGTGGCGGACGGCAAGCTCGATCCGGCCGCGCCCGTGACGCAATACGTACCGGAGCTGAAGGACACCGCCTACGGCGACGCCACCGTCCGCCAGGTCATGGACATGACCGTGGGCGTGCGTTACTCCGAAAACTATGCCGACCCGAACGCCGATGTCTGGGCCTACGCCCGCGCCGGCGGCATGCTGCCACGTCCGGCCGGCTACAAGGGCCCGGACAATTTCTACGACTACCTGACGACGCTGCGCAAGGAAGGCGAGCACGACGCGGAGTTCTCGTACAAGACCGTCAACGCTGAAACGCTGGCCTGGATCGTGCGCCGTGCGTCGAACAAATCGCTGGCAGCGCTGCTGTCCGAGCGCATCTGGCAGCCGATGGGCGCACAGGACGATGCGTACTTCTCAGTCGACAGCATCGGTACGGAATCGGGAGGCGGTGGCCTGAACACCACGCTGCGCGACCTGGCGCGCTTTGGCGAGATGATCCGTAACGACGGCCGCTTCAACGGCAAGCAGATCCTGCCCAAGAGCGTGATCGACGACATTCGCCGCGGCGGCGACCCGGCCAAGTTTGCCAAGGCAGGCTACGCGACGCTCCCCGGCTATTCGTATCGCAACATGTGGTGGGTTTCGGGCAATGACCACCACACGTTCGAAGCGCGCGGCATCCATGGCCAGCGCATCTATATTGATCCGGTGGCCCAGATGACGATCGTGCGCTATGCCTCGCACCCGGTCGCTGCCAATGCTGCCAATGATCCGGTCACGCATCGCGCCTATGCGGCGCTGGCCGAGTACTTCATGCAACACAAGTAACAACCCGACCCAACACCGATATCCGATATTCAGGAGCGTTTTTCATGTCGAAGACCTATCAGCGCATCGTTCTGGCTTCGCGCCCGCAAGGGGCCGTGACGCCCGACAATTTCCGCCTGGAGACGGTGGACCTCCCCGAGCTGCAGGACGGCCAGGTGCTGGTGCGCAACCATTTCCTGTCGCTCGATCCGTACATGCGCGGCCGCATGAACGACAGCAAGTCGTACGCGCAACCGCAGCCGCTGGATGAAGTGATGATCGGCGGCACGGTGGGCGTGGTGGAAGCGTCCAAGAACCCGTCGTTTGCCGTGGGCGATGCGGTGGTCGGCATGTTCGGCTGGCAGGAAGTGGGCGTGTCCGACGGGCGCGGCATTCAGAAGGTCGATACGCGCCACATTCCGCTGTCGGCGTATCTCGGTTCGGTCGGTATGCCGGGCGTGACGGCGTGGTACGGCCTGAACAAGATCATGCATCCGAAGCCCGGCCAGACCGTGGCGGTAAGCGCCGCTTCGGGCGCCGTGGGCAGCGTGGTCGGCCAGCTCGCCAAGCTCAAAGGCTGCCGCGTGGTGGGCTTTGCCGGCGGCAAGGACAAGTGCGATTACGTGGTCAACGAACTCGGCTTTGATGCCTGCATCGACTACAAGGCCGCCAAGGACCCGAAGGAGCTGTACAAGATGCTCAAGGAGGCCACGCCTGACGGCATCGATTCGTACTTCGAGAACGTCGGCGGCTCCATTCTGGATGCGGTGCTCTCGCGCATGAACGCGTTCGGCCGCATCGCCATGTGCGGCATGATCGCCGGCTACGACGGTCAGCCGCTGCCGCTGCAGAACCCGCAGCTGATCCTGGTGTCGCGCCTGACCATCGAGGGCTTCATCGTCTCCGAGCACATGGACGTGTGGCCAGAAGCACTGCGCGAGCTGGGCGGCTTCGTGGCGCAGGGCAAGCTGAAGTTCCGCGAGAGCGTGGCGCAGGGCCTGGCGAGCGCACCGGAAGCATTCATGGGCCTGCTCAAAGGCAAGAACTTCGGCAAGCAGCTCGTCAAGCTGGTTTGAGCTGAGCCGCACGCGGACTGTCAATCGCTTGACAGTCCGCTGGGCGAGGGCCGCCACAGAATGGCCTCACCCACAACAAACGCGTGAAGGAGACACCATGAACGCACCTGAAACCACGCAAGCCAAGCGGCCCGACAGCATGGCCGCCAGCCTCAGCCCCGAGGCCGCTGCCCGCTATCGCAACCTGCCGCGTCCGCCGCAATTTGCCACCGTGGCCGAAGAGCGTCTGCATCGCAAGCAACGTCTGGCTGCGGCGTTTCGTTTGTTCTCCAAATTCGGTTTCGACGAAGGCGTGGCCGGGCACATCACGGCGCGCGATCCGGAGCATCAGGACAGCTTCTGGGTCAACCCGTTCGGCGTGCATTTCAGCCAGGTGACGGTGTCGAACCTGATCCGCTGCGATCACCACGGCAACGTGGTGGAAGGCGATTACCCGGTCAACGCCGCCGCGTTTGCGATTCACTCGCGCGTGCATCAGGCACGGCCCGATGCGGTGGCCGCTGCGCACTCGCACAGCACGTATGGCCGCGCGTGGTCGACACTCGGCCGCAAGCTCGATCCGCTTACGCAGGACGTCTGCGCGTTCTACGAAGACCACGCCGTGTACGACGATTTCGGCGGCGTGGTGGTCGAGCTGGACGAAGGCCAGCGCATTGCAGAAGCGCTCGGCGACAACAAGGCCGCCATCCTGCAGAACCACGGCCTGCTGACGGTCGGCAAGACGGTCGACGAGGCCGCGTGGTGGTTCATCACGATGGAGCGCTCTTGCCAGGTGCAGTTGCTGGCCGAAGCCGCTGCCGCCCGCACGGGCGACGCACCGCGCACGATTTCCGATGCCGCTGCCCGCCAGGCGTATTCAATCGTCGGATCGGCGCAGGCGGGGTGGTTCCAGTTCCAGCCGCTGTATGCGCGCATCGTCAAAGAACAACCCGATCTGCTCGACTGATCGGCAACGCACATTTCTGGAGCCCGCATGACGGACCTGATCCTGCATCACTACGCCACCTCGCCGTTTTCTGAGAAGGTGCGTTTGATCCTCGGCTACAAGGACCAGCCGTGGAAGTCCGTCACGGTGCCCGTGATCCTGCCCAAGCCGGACGTAATGCCGCTCACTGGCGGCTACCGGCGCACACCGTTCCTGCAGATCGGCGCGGACATCTACTGCGACACCGCGCTGATCGCGCAGGTGCTGGAGTCGATTCATCCTGCGCCGACGCTGTATCCCGCAGACCATGCCGCAGCGGTGTTTTCGATGGCGCAGTGGGCCGATACGACGCTGTTCTGGGCGACGGCGACATTCGTGACGCAGCCGGCGGGCTTCCAAAGCCTGTTCGGCGACGCGCCAGAGGCGTTCGTCAAAGCCTTTGTGGAAGACCGCAAGGCGATGCGCGTGGGCGGTACCGGCTTGCGCACGCCGCTGCCGGAAGCCACCTCAACGCTGCAGGTCTTCCTCGCGCAATTGGAGCGGCAACTGGCGACCGGCGAACGCATCTTCCTGTTTGGCGAGCAGCCGACCGTGGCCGACTTTTCCGTCTACCACTGCCTGTGGTTCATCCGCCGCGCGACGGCGGTGGCGGGCATTCTCGATGCGCACCCCGAAGTCGTGGCGTGGATGCATCGCGTTGCTGCGTTCGGCCACTCGCAAGCGCAACCGATGACGTCGGCCGAGGCGCTGGACATTGCTAAGGCCGCCACGCCGCATGCGCTGACGGAACCTGAAGCGAAGGCCACCTTCGACGACAGCCACGGCCTGCCCAAAGGCACGCGCGTGACGGTGGCGGCAGTCGACTACGGCGTCGACCCGGTCGAAGGAGACCTCGTCGTCTCCACGCGCGACAGCGTCGGCGTGCTGCGGGAGGACCCGCGCGTCGGCCAGGTGGTGGTGCATTTTCCGCGCGTGGGTTATGCCGTGCGCAAGGTCGAAGCGGCAGGCTGATACGCCTCCCATCTCGATCGCCTTTCCTACTACAACGACATCAGTGAGACACGTATGAAGCAATTCGCAGGCGGTGTGGCCGTCATCACGGGCGGTGCGTCGGGTTTCGGCAAGGAATTCGCCAAGATCGGTGCCGGGTTGGGCATGAAGCTGGTGCTGGCCGATATCCAGCAGGATGCGCTGGATGCCGCCGTGGCGGAGTTCTCGGCGCAGGGCGTGGAAGTGATCGGCTTGCGCGTCGACGTGTCGAAGGTGGAAGACGTGCAGGCGCTGGCGGACCTCGCCATCAAGACATTCGGCAAGGTCAACCTGCTGTTCAACAACGCCGGCGTGGGTGCGGGCGGCCTGATCTGGGAGAACACCGAGCGCGACTGGGACTGGGTGCTCGGCGTGAACCTGCACGGCGTGATCCACGGCGTCCGCATCTTCACCCCGCTGATGCTCGAAGCCGCCAAGAAAGATCCGTCGTACGAGGGCCATATCGTCAATACGGCGTCGATGGCGGGGCTGCTGAATGCGCCGGCCATGGGCATCTATAACGTGTCAAAGCACGCGGTGGTGGCGCTGTCCGAATCGCTGTACCAGGACTTGAGCCTGGTCACCGAACAGATCCATTGCTCGGTGCTGTGCCCGTACTTCGTGCCGACTGGCATCACGCAGTCTGACCGCAATCGTCCGCAGGATCTGGCGAACACGGCGCCGCCCACCAAGTCGCAGCTCGTTTCGCGCGCCATGTCGGAAAAGGCGGTCAGCTCCGGCAAGGTCACCGCCGAGCAGGTCGGCCAGATGACCTTCGATGCGATCCGCAACGCGGGCTTCTACATCTATTCGCATCCGCACGCGCTGGCGCCTGTGCAGCATCGCTTTGAAGACATCATCTCGCAGCGCAATCCGTCCGATCCGTTTGAAGGCAAGCCGGACGTGCGCGCGCGTCTGGTCGATGCGCTGCGCGGGTAACTCCACCTCCACGACTGCCACAACGCCGGGATCGCCATGAACACTGCAACGGCTGCCGCCATCACGGAATCGCAATTCGCCGATCTGCCCAACGGCACGCGGCTGCATTACGCCAGCGCCGGCAAGCGTGGCGCGCCGCTGATGCTGTTCGTGCACGGCTTTCCGGAGTTCTGGTACGAGTGGGAAGCCCAACTGGCTGCGTTTGGCGACACGCACTTCGCCGTGGCGCCCGACATGCGCGGCTACAACCTATCGAGCAAGCCGGCTGCGGTGGATGCGTATCGCCCGAAACTGCTGGTGCAGGATCTGACGCAGTTCATCGCGGCGCTGGGCTATGAGCGTGCGATTGTGGTCGCGCATGACTGGGGTGGGGCGATCTGCTGGAACCTCGCCATTCAGCATCCCGAGTTGGTCGAGCGGCTGGTGATCGTCAATTCGCCGCATCCTTGGGTGTTTGCGAATGCGCTGCTGAGCGATCCGGCGCAGCAGGCTTCATCGGCGTATATGAACTGGTTGCGCCAGCCAGGCTCGGAGCAGGCGCTGGCCGCCAACGACTTCGAAAAGCTCGAAGGCTTCTTCAGCGGCATGGGCCAGCCCGTGGCCGACTGGTTCACGCCCGAGGTGCGGGCGCGCTATCACGCGGCCTGGAGCCAGCCGGGCGAAGGCGGCTCGCATGGCCTGACAGGCGGCGTGAACTATTACCGCGCCTCGCCGCTGCACCCGCCCGCGGAGGGCACGGCGCCGCTGCGCATCGACCAGATGCCGCCCGAGGCGTTCGTCGTGAAGGTGCCCACGCTCGTGATCTGGGGCGAGATGGACATGGCGCTGCCGAAAAGCCTGCTCAACGGGCTGGAACGCTTCATTCCGGACATACGCCTGGAGCGCATTCCCGACGGCACGCACTGGGTCGTGCACGAACAACCGGAGCGCATTGCGGCGCTGATCCGGTCGTTCGTTTCCTGACCCGCCCGCGTTACATCGATTCCGCCAGCATGCGGCGGTAGTCGTCCGCCGTGGCGATGCGCGGGTTGGTCTTGTGGCAGTGGTCGAGCAGGGCGCCTTCCACGACGTGTTCCAGCGCATCTTCGGGCACACCCATCTGACGCAGGCCGGTCGGCAGGCCCAGGCGCGCCGTCAGGTCATGCACGGCCTGGGCGAGGTCAGCGCCCGCCGGCAGGTTCATCACGCGGCGCATGCGGGCGTAGCGGTTGTCGCGCACCACCGTCTCGGCCGTTTCGTTGAAGCGCAGCACCGCAGGCAGTACCACGGCATTCAGCGTGCCATGATGCAGCCCCGTCTTGCCGTCGACCTTCACGCCGCCCAGCGGGTGCGACAACGAATGCACGCACCCCAAGCCCTTCTGAAACGCCATCGCGCCCTGCATCGACGCGCTCATCATGTTCAGGCGCGCATCGCGGTCAGCGCCATCGCGCGTGGCACGTTCGATGTTGGCCCATGCGCGCTCCAAACCATCCAGGGCGATGCCGTCCGCAGGCGGGTTGAACGCCGGCGCCAGGAAGGTCTCGATGCAGTGCGCGATCGCGTCCATGCCGGTGGCGGCCGTCAGCGCGGGCGGCAGGCCCAGCGTCAGTTCCGCATCGCAGATGGCCGATTTGGGCAGCAGATGCCACGAGTGGAAACCGAGCTTGCGGCCGTCTTCCAGGATGATGATCGCGCCGCGCGCCACCTCGCTGCCGGTGCCGGCCGTGGTGGGAATCGCAATCAGCGGCGCCGCCGCTTCCGTGATCTTCGTGCTGCCGCCCTCGATGGTCGCGTAGGTGGTAAGCGGTTCCGGGTGCGTGGCCGCAATGGCGATGCCCTTGGCCAGGTCAATCGACGAACCGCCGCCAATGGCGATCAGCCCGTCGCAGCCAGCATCCTTGTACTGCGCGGTGGCCTTCAGCACCATCGCCTCGGTCGGGTTGGAAGGCGTTTCGTCGAACACGGTGACGGGCAAGCCGCCCGTGGCGTCAATGGCGCGCTGTGCGAGTCCTGCGGCGGCCACGCCCTTGTCGGTCACGATCATCGGCCGGCGGATGCCGACGCGTGCGCATTCGCTTTTCAGTTCGTTGACGGTGCCGAAACCGAGGTGAACGTGGGTGAGGTAAAAGATGAGGGCCATGCTGTCTCCGGAGGGTGTTTGCCTGCGTCGCCCGTCTTGTCGCGCGGGCGTGGTTCAATGGATACTCCGATGATAGCCAAATTAGAACGATCGTTCAGTTCCCGCCCCGCATGCAGCACCCATCTCTCGACCCGCACGTTGCCCAGTTGCTCGATCTGGTGGCGCGTGCCAAGCGTCCGCCGCTGAACGCCCTTGACCCAGCCGACGCCAAGATCGCCTACGAAAAAAGCAGCCCCATCGTCGATATCCCGGCCATCCCGCTGGAGGCCGTGCACGACCTGACGGTGCCGGCGCGCGACGGCCATGCCATTCCCATCCGCACGTACGCGGCGCGTGAAGCCAGCTGGGCCGATCCGCTGCCGTTGCTGGTGTATTTCCACGGCGGCGGTTTTACCGTGGGCAGCATCAAGACGCATGACCAGCTTTGCCGGTCGCTGGCGGCCAAATCGGGCGCGATGGTGTTGTCGGTGGACTACCGGCTTGGGCCCGAGTGGAAATTCCCGACCGCAGTGAACGACGCGTTCGACGTGCTGCAGTGGGTGTTCGACGAAGCCGCCACCATCGGCGCCGACCCGGCGCGCATCGCGTTCGGCGGCGACAGCGCTGGCGGAACCTTGGCGGCCGTGACTGCCATCGAGGCACACAATCGCGGCCTGGCGCCTGTGCTGCAACTGCTGATCTATCCGGGCACCACCGCACGCGAATCCACGCCGTCGCACCGCGAGTTTGCCGAGGGCTACCTGCTGACGCACGAGATGATCCGCTGGTTCTTCTCGCAATACCTGCGCAGCGATGCCGACCGCGACGACTGGCGTTTCGCCCCGCTCGATGCAGGCGGCCACGGTGCGGACGTGACCGGCGTATGCCCCGCGTGGATTGCGGTGGCGGGCTTCGATCCGATCCGCGATGCCGGCATCGGCTACGCCAACAAGCTGCGCGCGGCGGAGGTGCCAGTCGAGCTGAAACTGTACGAAGGCATGATTCACGACTTCTTCAAGATCGGGCGCTTCGTGCCGGCTGTGGAAGACGCACACCGCGACGCCGCCAACGCGCTACGCCGCGCCTTCGGCACCGAGACCGAATCCCCCTGACGAGAGCAAGAAAGGAGACCGCATGGCGATCGAGGATTTCCGCCACAGCACACCCCTGCGCGTACGCTGGGCCGAAGTCGATGCGCAGAGCATCGTCTTCAACGGGCACTACCTGCTGTACGCCGATGTGTGCATCACCGAATACTGGCGCAGCATCGGCGTGCGGTATCCGGTCGATGTGGTCGACACCTTCGGCGTGGATTTCTACGTGGTCAAATCCACCCTCGAATACCACGCCTCCGCGCGCTTTGACGACGAGTTGGACCTGCGCTGCCGCGTGGCGCGTCTGGGCCGCTCCAGCATCCGCTTTATCATCGAGATGTATCGCGCAGACGAACACCTCGTGACCGGCGAAGTCATCTACGTGTGTGCCGACCCTGCCACGCAGACCTCCGCGCCGATCCCTGACACGCTGCGCGAGCGCATCCTCAATTTCGAAGTCCTGAAGCCTGAAGTGTGAGAACTGAGCATGACTGCCCCTGAATCTGTCCGCCCGCTTGCCGGTGTTGAAGTTGCCCGCTGGGACGCCGTGCGCGAAGAAGCGCGCGCCATTCGCTACGACGTGTTCGTCACCGAACAAGGCGTGCCTGTTGAACTGGAATGGGATGAATGGGATGACCAGTGCTGGCACGCGCTTGCACACGACACGGCCGGGCGTGCCGTCGCCACGGGCCGCCTGTTGCCCGACGGCCATATCGGCCGCATGGCGGTGCGCAAGGAGGCGCGGGGCACGGGCGTGGGGGCGCGCGTGCTGGAGGCCCTGATCGACAAGGCGCAGTCGCTTGGCTACCCCGAATTGATCCTGAATGCGCAAACGCACGCCATGCCGTTCTACGTGCGCGCGGGCTTTACGGCCGAGGGCGAGGAGTTCGAGGAGGCCGGCATTCCGCACCGGACCATGCGCCGCGTGCTTACACGTTGATGCCGTGGGCGGCCCGCACAATGGCTGCGATGGCCGCCTGCGCTGCCGGCGACGCGGTCCTGCCGTGCAGACGCACAATCCCCGTGGTTGACGGCGGCGACAGCCAACCCTTCACCGCCAGCCGCACCAGTGCGCCGGTTTCTAGCTCCTCCCGCACCGCTGCGTCCGTGGCACCGAGCACGGTGTCCGTCGTGAGCGCCACCGTCTTCAGCACGCCGTAGTTGTCGCATTCCAGCGCGATGCTGGCTTCCTGGCCTGCCGGTAACCCAAGCAGCATCGCCAGCTCCACCTTCGACGGGCTCAGGAGCTTCGGTACGGCAATGCCGTATTCCCAGACCTCGCGCAGCGTGTGCGTGTGCCCCGCCAGCGGGTGGCCGGCCCGCACGTAGAGGTGAGGGGGCTGGCCGCCGATCGGTTGGATATCCAGCGCGGCGTCTTTCGGCATGTCGCGCACGTCGGCGGCGAAGAACTCGATGCTCTCGCTGCGCAGGCTCTCCAGCAGTTGCACCCAATTGCCGACTTCCATGCGCAGAGCAACCTGGGGATGCTGCTGCCGCAGTTCCTGCAGCGCTTGCGGCATCAGCGTGGCCGTCAGGAGCGGCCCGACGCCGAACGCCGTGTCGCCGAGCTGGCTGTCGCGATACAGACCGACATCGCGTTGCAGGCAGCGCGCTTCGAACAACAGGCGCCGTGCACGTTCGATGACGAATTCGCCGGCCGGTGTGGGACGCACGTCGCCGGTCTCGCGATCAAACAGGCGGATGCCGAGATCCTCCTCGATCGCCTGGATGCTGCGGCTGAATGCGGGCTGGCTCAGATGCACCGCCTGCGCAGCCCGCGCAAAGTGCAGCGTGTCGGCAAGGGCCACCACGTGGCTGAGGCGTCGCAAATCCATGACGTTGCGTCCTACGCATTGAACGGATGTCCATTATGCATTGGACGCATTGATGTGGCACTCCTAGGCTTGTCTGCGCAACAAAAGCGAGGAGACACCAATGAGTTCGCACATGGAGCACGCGCTGATTGCCGCCTGCATCCTCGGATTTGCCGCCATGGAATTCGTGACGCGGCGCTATCAAGCCAACGTGCGCGGCCGCGCCACCGCCAACGATGCCTGGCTGGAAGCGCTGATGTTCATCAGCCTTGTCGCCGTCACGCAGCCGATCGCGCTGCTGGGCAGTAACGCATTGTGCAAGTGGCTCATTCCGGCGCAGCACAACGCCTGGGCCGATCTGCCCTGGTGGGCGATGACCGGGTTGCTGCTCATTGGCGATGACCTGACGCAATACCTCTGGCACCGCGCCTCGCACACACCGCTGCTGTGGCCGCTGCACCGTGCGCACCACAGCGCGTCGTACATGAGCGTGCGCGTGACGTACCGCAACAACTTCTTCTACTACCTGATGATGCCGGGGCTGTGGATTGGCGGCGTGGCCGTGTACCTGGGCTTTGGGCCCGTCTATGCCGCGTACTTGGTCGTCAAGCTCACCGTCATTGTTGGCGCGCATTGCGCCTGGCCCTGGGATGCGCCGCTGTACCGCATTCGCGTGCTGCGCCCGCTGATGTGGGTAATCGAGCGGACGATTTCCACGCCCGCCACGCACTGGGCGCATCACGCACTCACCAACGCCGACGGCATCGGCCACTACAAGGGCAATTTCGGCAACCTGCTGTTCTTCTGGGATGTGCTGTTCGGCACCGCGCATATCACGCGCAAATATCCCGCGAAGATTGGTCTGCAGGACGACGTGCTGTTCGGTGCCGAGCCGTGGACGGCGCAGATGTTCTATCCGCTGGTGCAGTCCGAGCGCGAACATTCGGCGTTGCGCCCGGGCGGCGCGGCCATCACCGAAATGGAAGTGGATCAGGCCACCCGCGCTGGGCAAGAAGCAGCCTGAGCGGCCCAGCGCTTACGTATCGGCGTGCGTGACGGTATCGAGCACGCCGAGGTAGCGGGTCTCGCCAATCTGGCCCTGGGCGTCGAAGCGGCGTTCGGTCACGTCGAAGCAGCCGTCGTGGCGGATGCGCAGGATGGTGCTGGCACGCGTGCCGTAGCGCGGCGAGCGGATGAAGGCGGCGGAAAGCAGCTTCTCCCACTCGGGCGCCACGCCGGTGGCGGGCAGGGCGCCGGTCGGTGCTTCGCGCGTTTCCGACAGCAGATCGAGATAGCGCGCCACGTCCAGCGCGTTGCCGTGCCGGCCCGTATCTGCGGCCAGCGCTTCGGCAAAGGCGGCCATGCGATGCCGCACCTTGAACCACGGCGTATCGAGCAATGCGTTGGACAGCCCGTAGAGGCCCGGCGCGAGCTTGCGGGGCGCTTCGGCGCGGTTGCTCGTCCACCAGAGTTCGTCGCGCGTGGCGGTCAGCAGATTGTAGCCGTTGTAGGCGCGGTCGCGTGCAGTGAGGCTGTCGAGATACGCGGGCACCGACATGTCGTCCGCCATCAGGAAATTGGAGACAAGTTCGCCGCGCGAGCGTGCATCGGGCCGGCGCTCGGACGGCGCGCGGTAATTCGTCAGCGCGGCAAAGCGGCCGTCGCGCGTCATGCCCATCCACGTGCCTGCGTGACCGACCACTTGGGCCATGTCACGCCCGGCCAGCACATTGGGCGCGTCGCTCCACCACGCCAAGGGCGCGGCGGGACGGTCATAGAATTCGTCCCGGTTGGCGGCCACCACCAGCGCGTAGGCGGGGTGGGCGTGCCAGGCCGTGAGAATCAAACACATGAGCACTTCCTTTGAACATGCCGCGCAACGAACGACCCATGGTCAATGTGACGACCTGTGTCGCGCGGGCTTCGGCCAAGCATAGCAGCCTGCCGGATTTTTGCGATGAGGATTGCGGCAGGGCGCCGTCAGCTGTTTTCCAGATCGACAAACAGCTCTGCGTGGCGTTCACCCGCAACGAATTCGCGCGGGCCGCCGGTTTCCCACAGCGCCGCCAGCGTGGCAGCAAATGCGGGCGGGACGTCGTCGTAAGACTCCATCCAGGTGGCCTGGCCGTCGCGTGTTTCGGGGCGGCGCATCAACGCGCCCGCCACGCCGGTCGCTTCTTCCACGGTCTCGAGCCAACGCTGCCAGCGCGGCAGGGCAGCGGCAGCGTCACGCTCGGCGATGCGGAAGTAGACGAACAGGTGGTCGGCCATGATGGGGGCGGTATCAGGCGTTTTCTGAAACGGGAATGACGTACGGCAGCGCTTGCAACGTCAGCGCCGGGCCGTCCGGCGTGGCGAGATGGATCGCGGTGTCGAGCGCGTCCAGCTTCAACTCGACGAGCAGGTCGGTCCCGCCATCAGGCGCCATGGCTGCATTGACCACCATGCCGCACGGTTGGTTCGGATCGGCTGCGCTGTAGACCTCGGCGCCGGCCGACGTGGGGGCATTGACGTGCGCGCGCTGCATGCGCCGCTTGAGTGTGCCGCGATACTGGCTGCGCGCCACGACTTCCTGCCCGGGGTAGCACCCCTTGCGGAAATCGACGCCGCCGAGCAGCTCCAGGTTCACCATCTGCGGGACGAACTGCTCCTGGGTCCGCAGGGTGATGTGCGGCACACCTGCTTGCAGGCTCAGCCAATCCCACACCTCGGTGCCGACCAGCGACAGTCGCGACGACAGCGTCTTCCAGGCGTCCTGGAAATGCTCGGCATGCACCATCCATTGATAGCGGGGGCGGCCGCCGGCATCCGGCAGGCGGACGACCGCGCCGAATTGCTGGCCGACCGTGGCAGGCTGCTGCGCCACCGCGTTGACCGTATCCGGCTCCGGCAACACGGCACCGGCCTCACGCAGCGCGTCCGCCGCGTCCGGCCCGGCGACGCCGATGGCGATGAACTCGTCCATCGGGCGCAGCTTGGCCTTGGCGCGCAGCACGAACATCGACAGGCGCTTGGTCAGTGCCGGCGCGATGGCCTTGTCGGTCTGCAGCACGAACGTATCGGCCTGGCGCCACACCAGCAGCGTGGCCAGCAGCCGACCCTTGGGCGAGCAGTAGCCCGCCAGGCGCGCCTGATTCAGGCCCAGGCCCGTGACGGCGTTGGTCAGCTGGTTATGGAGAAACTCGGCGGCATCGGCGCCTTCGACGGCGATGCGCGCCAGATCGGTCGGCGCGCAGAGCACGCTGCCGCGCGTCGCGGCGTCAAATTGCACGTCGAGCGGGGGAAAGCTCAGCGTATCGACAAAATCGTGGAAGACATCGTTCATGGTGCGGGGCTGCCTGAGATTGACCCGGTATTATATTGGGCTGTCTGAAGGGCAGCTTGTGCCCTGTCTATCCATTTCAAGAGTGCGGAAATCGCCGGTGTCGGCCGGTTCCTCACACAGATTCGCAACAGAATGCTCTCTTTTCTCAAGCGCCTGGTCCTGCTGGCCATCCTGATTGTGCTGGCAGCGGCAGGCGGCGTGGTGTGGTGGGCCCAGCAACCGGTGAGCCTGGCGGCGTCGCCGCTGGAGGTGGTGATCAAACCGAACTCGAGCGTGATCTCGGTCGGCAAGCAACTGGCCAATGCCGGCGTGGGCGTGCAGCCGCAGTTGTTTTCACTGCTGGCGCGCGCCACCGGCAACGCCAAGAGCCTGAAAGCCGGCGGCTATGCGCTGGAAACGGGCGCGACGCCCCTGTCCATCCTGGACAAGATGGCGCGCGGCGACGTCACGCACTACGTGGTCACCGTCATCGAGGGCTGGTCGATGCGGCAGATGCGGGCGGTGGTCGACGCCGAGCCTGCGCTCAAGCACGACACGGCGGGCATGTCGGATGCGGACCTGATGCGCAAGATCGGCGCGCCGGAGGCCAACCCCGAAGGCCTGTTCTTTCCCGACACCTACCTCTTTGCGCGCGGCAGCAGCGATGTGGAGCTGTATCGCCACGCCTACCAGGCCATGCAGAAGCGCCTGAACGATGCCTGGGCCAAGCGCTCGCAGGATCTGCCATACAAGACGCCGTACGAGGCGCTGACCATGGCTTCGATCATCGAAAAGGAGACCGGCCAGAAGCTGGAGCGCCCGATGATCGCCGCCGTGTTCGTCAACCGGCTGCGCAAGAACATGCTGCTGCAGACCGACCCGACGGTCATCTACGGCCTCGGTGCCGGCTTTGACGGCAATTTGCGCAAGCGCGACCTGCAGACGGACACGCCGTACAACACCTACACGCGGACCGGCCTGCCGCCCACGCCGATCGCGCTGCCGGGCATGGCGTCGCTGCAGGCGGCGCTGAACCCGGCACCGTCGGACGCGCTGTATTTCGTGGCGCGCGGCGACGGCAGCAGCCAGTTTTCGACCAACCTGACGGACCACAACCGGGCCGTCAACAAATATCAGCGCGGCCAACCATGACCGGCAAGTTCATCACATTCGAAGGGATCGACGGGGCAGGCAAGAGCACGCACCTCGCGTGGTTTGCACAGCAACTGCAGGCGAAGCTCGCGCCCCTGGGCAAAAAAGTGGTCGTCACCCGCGAGCCGGGCGGCACGCCGCTAGGCGAGCGGCTGCGCGAAGTGCTGCTGCACGAACGCATGCACCTGGAAACGGAAGCGCTGCTGATGTTTGCCGGCCGCCGCGAGCACATCGCCGAAGTGATTCAACCGGCCCTGGACGCCGGCGATTGGGTCATCTCCGACCGCTTCACCGATGCCACGTTCGCCTATCAGGGCGGGGGCAGGGGCTTGGCGATCGACCGGCTGGAGGTGCTGGAGCACTGGGTGCAGCAGGGTCTGCAGCCGACCAAGACCATCCTCTTCGACTTGGCACCCGAAATTGCCGCTGCACGCCTGGCCGATGCCCGTACGCCAGACAAGTTCGAAGCTGAGTCCGCGCAGTTTTTCCTCCGCACGCGTGCCGAATACCTGCGCCGCGCAGCGGCGGAGCCGGATCGCTTTGTCGTGCTCAACGCCAACCGCGAGCGCACCGATATCCAGAAAGACTTAGAGAATGTGCTTGCAACGCTCTGATTCTGCAGGCAATTTCGGATACGGAAATAATGGTTTCACGGCGAGTCTCTGCATCAACAATCTAACGTAACCCATTGATTCATGATGCTTTATCCCTGGCAATCCGCTGACTGGTCTCGTCTGCAAGCAATGCGGGCCAAGTTACCGCATGCGATTCTGCTCAACGGCCAGGCTGGTACCGGCAAGCGCGATTTCGCCATGCATTTCGCGCAAAGCCTGCTGTGCGATACGCCGGCGGCCGACGGCCAGCCGTGCGGCACGTGCGCCGCGTGCAACTGGTTTGCGCAGGGCAACCATCCGGATTTCCATCTCGTGCGTCCTGAAGCAATGGAAGACGCGCCCGAGACAGAGAAGGACGCCGACGGCAAGAAGAAGGCGCCGAGCAAGATCATCCGCATGGAGCAGGTCCGCAACCTCATCGAAGGGGTGGGGGTCGGCACGCACCGCGCCGGGTTGCGGGTGGTCGTGCTGTATCCGCTCGACGCGTTGCAGACCGAAGGCGCCAACGCGCTGCTCAAGACGCTCGAAGAGCCGCCGCAGAACACCGTCTTCCTGCTGGTGACGGGCCGTATCGACCGCATCCTGCCGACCATCCTGTCGCGCTGCAGGCAGTTTCCGCTGCAGCCGCCCCAGCCCGAGGCGGCGCGCCAGTGGCTGGAGCAGCAAGGCGTGCCGCACGCGCAAAACCTGCTGGCCGAGTTCGGCAATGCGCCGCTGGCCGCGCTGGCCGCCGCCGAATCCGAAGACCGCCCGCTGCTGCAGTTCCTGCTCGAACAGCTTGGGCAGGGCGCAAAGCTGGACGCGCTCGCCACGGCGGATCATTTACAGAAATTGTCGGTGCCGGCCGTTCTCAGTACCATGCACCGATGGGTCTTTGACCTGATGGCGGCAAGACTGGCGGGGCGTCCGCGTTATTTCCCGGGGCAACGCGATGCGCTGCAACGTTGCGCAAATGCCATCCCGCTCGATCGCCTGGAACGTTTTGCGCGTGCCTTGCCGGAGCGGCGCCGCACCGAGCAGCATCCGCTTGCCGCGCGGCTAGTCATTGAAAGCCTGTTGATGGATTACCGGCAGCTGTTTCCCGTTGCCTGAATCCGAACCTGCACCTGAACGTTTGCACTTTGTGGACACCCTTGTGAGCACTGCACCTCTTCGTACGCCCGGCACTCCCGTCACCCCTGGCACACCCGCTGCAGCCGGCACGGCCTCGGGCGCGCCGACCCGTCCGGGCATCGTCTCGCTGGCCATCAAGGATGAAGCCGGCCTGCATGCCGCGTATATGCCGTTCCTCAAGAACGGCGGCATCTTCGTGCCGACGCAGCGCCCTTACCGGATCGGCGAGGAAGTCTTCCTCGTGCTCTCGCTGCTGGACCGCCCACAGAAGTATCAGGTGGCCGGCAAGGTGGCCTGGATCACGCCCGTAGGCACGCCGGCCAAGACGCCGGGCATCGGAGTGCATTTCGGTGAAGACGAGCAGTGCCGCGTGCTGCGCCGTGTGATCGAAGAAGTGCTGGGCAAGCAGATCAACTCGCAGCGGCCCACACAAACCCTCTGATTTTTACCTGATACGGCGCACGAAGTTTGCGCCGTAACTTTCTGATTATTCGATGTTTGTCGATTCCCACTGCCACATCAATTTCCCCGACTTGCGCGCGCGCCTGCCTGAACTGCTGACGCGCATGCGCGAGAACCGCGTCACCCACGCGCTGTGCATTTCCGTCACGCTGGAAGACTTCCCGAGCGTGCTCGAGATCGCCGAGCAGGAGCCGAACGTGTACGCCACCGTGGGCGTCCATCCCGATGCCGAGGCGGACGTTGAAGAAGGCCGGTCCATTGAAGAGCCCACGCTCGAGCGTCTGCTGACGCTGGCCGATCATCCGCGCGTGGTCGGCATCGGTGAAACCGGGCTCGATTACTACCGCCTGGGCGATCGCACCGTGGCCGACATGGAGTGGCAGCGCGATCGCTTTCGCACGCATATTCGCGCGTCGAAGCAGACCGGCAAGCCGCTGGTGATCCACACGCGCTCGTCGGCCGACGACACGCTGGCGATCATGCGCGAGGAAGGCGCCGAGGCTGCTCGCGGCGTCATGCATTGCTTTACAGAGACCTGGGACGTGGCCAAGGCCGCGCTGGACCTGGGTTTCTATATCTCGTTCTCGGGCATCGTGACGTTCAAGAATGCCGTAGACCTGCAGGAAACCGCCAAGAAGGTGCCGCTGGACCGCATGCTGATCGAGACCGACTCGCCGTACCTGGCGCCGGTGCCGTTCCGCGGCAAGACGAACGAGCCGGCGTACGTGCGCCACGTGGGCGAATTCCTGGCAACGCTGCGCGGCGAACCGCTGGAGCGGATTGCCGGCGTTACCACCGAGAATTTCTTCAATCTATTCAATGCGATACCGCGATAACTTGAAGCAAGCAATGAACAAAATCGCCCTCGCTGGTGTGTTGACGATGGCGTTGTCGGGTGTCGCACTCGCCACGCCGCAGGACGATCTGCGCAACGCCGTCGAATACAACCGTCCGGCGCTGGTGCAGAAATATGTCGCGCAGGGCGTCGACCCGAACCTGAAGACCCGCGATGGCACACCGCTGCTGGTGGATGCGCTCAAGGAGAAGAACATCGAGGTGGCCGAGGCGCTGATCCGCGCCAAGAACATCGATTTCGAGCGCACCAATGCCGCAGGCGAAAACGCGTTGATGATGGCTGCCTACCAGGGCCTGCTGCCCATGGTGAAGCTGATGGTGGAAACGTACGACGTGGAGGTCAACAAGACCGGCTGGACCGCGCTGCATTACGCCGCCACCAACGGCTATGACGACATCGTCAAATACCTGCTCGACCACGCGGCCTATATCGATGCCGAAAGCCCCAACGCGACCACGCCGCTGATGATGGCGGCCATGGGCGGGCACATCACGACCGTCAAGCTGCTGCTGGACGAGGGCGCCGACATGAACCTGCGCAACCAGCAGAAGATGGACGTGATCGACTTCGCCAAGCGGTATCACCAGGATGAGATTGCTGCGGGGCTGGAATCGCGCCGGCGCAAGCTGGCGGAGCAATCCGGCAAGCCCGCTGCAGCACCGGCGCCTGCGGCCGCAGTCTCGCAGCCTGCCAAGCCTGCAGCGCCGGATGTGCCGACGCCGATGCCGCCCGCCAAGCGCGATGCGGCGGCGCCTAGCCCGGCCGGGCAGGATACGATCGGCACGCCGACCAACATGCTGTTTGACAGCAACCGCTAGACGCAGCCCGAACGGCCCGGCACGTCGTCAGCGCCGGTGCCGGGCGTGATGCGCGTCACGCCCGCCGCGCCAGCCGCACTCCAGTGAACTGCCACCGTTGGTGCGGATAGAAGAAGTTGCGATACGTCGCCCGCAGATGCCCCTCGGGCGACACGCACGATCCGCCGCGCAGCACCATCTGGCTGCACATGAACTTGCCGTTGTATTCGCCCACGGCGCCTTCGGCCGGCTCGAAGCCCGGATAGGGGCCATAAGGGCTGGCAGTCCATTCCCACACATCACCGAACAATTGACGCAGGCTGCCGGCCTCGGCGATGCCGTGGTCAGGCAGCGGACGTAGCGCGCCCCGGCCGGCGAAGTTGCCTTGCACGGGCAGGCCCTCGGCGGCGTGCTCCCATTCGGCTTCCGTCGGCAAGCGGGCGCCGGCCCAGCGGGCGTAGGCATCGGCCTCGTAAAAGCTGATGTGCGTGACCGGCGCGTCCAGATCCACCGGCTGCAGGCCCTGCAGCGACATCTGCTGCCAGCCCTCGGCCTCGTCCATGCCGGCGCGCCAGTAGAGCGGGGCATCAATGGCTTCGCGCTGCACCCACGCCCAGCCGTCGGACAGCCACAGCGTTGGCTGCCGATAGCCGCCGTCCTGCATGAAGGCGAGCCATTCACGGTTGGTGACAGGGTGCGTGGCCAACGCATAGGGCTCCAGCCAGACGGTGTGGCGCGGGCCTTCGCAGTCGAACATGAAATCGGTGTCGGCTCCTGTCTCGGTTTTGCCGATCTGCACGGCACCGCCCTGGAAACTGACCCAACCCGGTTGCGCCGGGGCCGCATGCACGCGTGCTGCGGGCGCTTCGGCATAGGCCGGGCACAGCGGGTTCTGCGCAAACAGGTGGAGAAGATCGGTCAGCAGCAACTCTTGGTGCTGCTGCTCGTGGTGCAGGCCGAGGGTCACCAGGCGGGCAAGATCGTCCGATACGCCGCCGGCCAGCAAGCGCTGCATGGCCGCATCGACATGGGCGCGATAGGCGCGCACCTCGTCGAGAGTGGGGCGTGTGAGCATGCCCCGGCGCGGGCGCGGATGCCGCGCACCAACCGTTTCGTAGTACGAATTGAACAGGTACCGGTAGCGCGCATCGGGCGAGCGATAGCCCGGCACGTTGGGGCTGAGGATGAATTCTTCAAAGAACCACGTCGTATGGGCGAGATGCCATTTGGCGGGGCTGGCGTCGTCCATGGACTGAACGGTGGCGTCGGCGTCGGACAGCGGCGCAGCCAGAGCCAGCGATTGCGTTCGCACCACGCCGTAGTGCTGCATCAGCGCGGGCAGGGCGGTGGTCGGCACATCAAGAACGGGCGATACGCGCATGGGGTCTCCAGAGCAGGCAGCGAGAACAGCACAGCAGCAACTGGGCCATGCCGTTGCGGGCGCATTGGCGCACGTCGGTTGCGCATTTTCGTAAGAAGCATATGCGAGCTTTGTAACTTTGCCATGCCCGGCGTTGGCGATGCTGCGTTGCGGCGATGACTGCAGTGCAGCATCGATTGTCATGAAACAGTCACTGCGGCCGCCTAGGATGTAAACGTTTACAAATTCCAAGGGGCGCGCAGTGGGCAGCAGCATCAAGGACGTGGCGACGCACGCCGGCATTTCGATTGCCACGGTGTCGCGGGCAGTCAACACGCCGGAGCGGGTGAGTGCCTCGACGCTGGCCCGGGTGCAGGCAGCCATGGACGCGCTGCACTATCGCCCGAATGCGCTCGGCCGCCAACTGCGCGCCGAGCGCACCGGCCTGCTGGGCGTGGTGCTGCCGTCGCTGGCCAACCCGGTGTTTGCCGAATGCATGCAGGGCATCGAGGAAGCCGCATCCATTACAGGGCAGCGCGTGATGCTCATGACCACCGCCTACGACCGCGAGCGTGAAGCCCGCGCCATCGAAACTATGCTCGAGCAGCGGGTCGACGGCCTGATCCTGACCGTGGGCGATGCCGCTGCCAACCCGCATCTCGATCGCCTGGACACTGAGCATGTGCCGTATGTGCTGGTCTACAACGACACCGTCGGCCAGGCGCGCATTCCCGCCCGCTGCTGCGTGACCGTCGACAACCGCGCCGCCGCACGCGACGCCATTCGCGCGCTGCTCGCGCAGGGTCATCGCCAGATCCGCATGCTGACGGGCACGCTGGCGGCGTCGGACCGTGCGGCGCTGCGCCACGACGGCTACCGAGAAGCGCTGGAAGCGGCCGGCATTGCACCGCAGCCGCCCGTCGAAATTGATTTCAATGCCGACGCCATGCTGCCGGCCGAGCTGGCCCGCCTGCTGGCGCCGCCGCGCCCGACCGCCATTTTCTGCAGCAACGACCGCCTTGCCTTGCTTACCATCCGGTCGCTGCGCGAGATGGGTCTGCGCGTGCCTGAAGA
Source organism: Ralstonia edaphi (assembly GCF_958350185.1). Classification (NCBI taxonomy): domain Bacteria; kingdom Pseudomonadati; phylum Pseudomonadota; class Betaproteobacteria; order Burkholderiales; family Burkholderiaceae; genus Ralstonia; species Ralstonia edaphi. Next base: position 15,719 of record NZ_CATWHI010000002.1, on the reverse strand, counting down.
CGTGAGCGTGGTCGGCTTCGATGGCCTCGCGATGGGGCAGTGGCTTTCGCCGACGCTGGCCACCGTGGCCCAGCCACACCGCCGGATCGGCGCCGACGCGGCCACGGCCCTGGCCCGCCGCATCACCGGCGAGGTGGTGCCCTCGATTACGTTGCCGCACCGCTTGCTGGCGGGCGGCACGCTGGCCCGTGCGCCGGCGGAAGCGTCTCTCTCCGTTGTTTCTTCCCTCACGTCTGATACGCAAGGAGCGTCTCGATGAAACGTCTCGTTCAATGGCTGCGCGCGTGCGGCCTCGTGGCTGCCGGCGCATTTGCCGTGGCTGCGCCGGTGCAGGCACAGCCGGCCGGCCAGCAAGTCGCCATCTGCTACAACTGCCCGCCCGAATGGGCCGACTGGGCCAGCCAGATCAAGGCCATCAAGGACAAGACCGGCATTACCGTGCCGTTCGACAACAAGAACTCCGGCCAGGCCATCGCGCAGATGCTGGCCGAGAAGTCGCACCCCGTGGCTGACGTGGCCTACCTCGGCATCACGTCCGCGTATCAGGCCAAGGAAAAGGGCCTGGTCGCCAACTACAAGCCCAAGCACTGGGAAGACATTCCGGCCGGCATGAAGGACCCGGACGGCGCGTTCTTCTCGATCCACTCCGGCACGCTAGGCTTCTTCGTCAACAAGGACGCGCTGGAAGGCAAGCCCGTGCCGCGCTCCTGGAAGGACCTGCTCAAGCCCGAATACAAGGGCATGGTCGGCTACCTTGACCCGAGCAGCGCCTTCGTCGGCTACGTGGGGGCCGTGGCGGTCAACCAGGCGCTGGGCGGCACACTCGACAACTTCAGCCCCGCCATCGAATGGTTCAAGCAGTTGAAGAAGAACGCGCCGATCGTGCCGAAGCAGACCGCCTACGCGCGCGTCGTGGCCGGCGAGATCCCCATCCTGCTCGACTACGACTTCAACGCCTACCGCGCCAAGTACAAGGACCACGCGAACGTGGAATTCGTGATTCCGCAGGAAGGCACCATTGCCGTGCCGTACGTGATGAGCCTGACCGCCGGTGCGCCGCACGCCGACAACGCCAAGAAGGTGCTGGATTTCGTGCTGTCCGACGAAGGCCAGACGCTGTGGGCCAACGCCTACCTGCGCCCCGTGCGCGCCAACGCCATGAGCAAGGAGGCCGCCTCGCGCTTCCTGCCGGCCAGCGAATACGCCCGCGCCAAGACGGTCGACTTCAACAAGATGGCAGCCGGCCAGCAGGCGTTTGGCACGCGCTACCTGAACGAGGTCCGCTGAGCATGAGCACCGTCACCCGAACCACCTTGCCCGACGATGCGGTGTTGCCCGCTCGGTGGCGGGTGGCGTTGCTGGCACCGGCCGTCGCGCTGTTCTGCGCGTTCTGGCTGCTGCCCATGGCGGCGTTGCTGCGTGTGAGCGGCAGCGAAGGGCTGGTCGCCACGTACACGACGGCGCTCACCACGTCGCGCTATCTGGGCAGCCTGTTTTCGACGGTGGTGCTGTCGGCGGCAGTCACGCTGGCCACGCTCATCCTCTCGACCATCGCCGGGCTGTTTCTGGTGCGTCACAACGTGCCGGGCAAGCGGATGATTACCGCCATGCTGACGTTTCCGCTGGCGTTTCCCGGGGTGGTAGTCGGCTTCATGGTGATCCTGCTGGCCGGGCGCCAAGGCCTGCTGGGCGACGTCACACACAAGCTCGTCGGCGAGAAATGGGTCTTCGCCTATTCCATTGGCGGGCTGTTTCTCGGCTACCTGTATTTCTCGATCCCGCGCGTGGTGCTGACGGTGATGGCGGCGGCGGAAAAACTCGATCGTTCACTGGAAGAGGCGGCGCGCTCGCTGGGCGCATCGTCGTGGCAGGTGACGCGCGATGTGCTGGTGCCGGGGCTGGCGCCTGCGCTGATCGCCTCCGGCGCCATCTGCTTTGCCACGTCGATGGGCGCATTCGGCACCGCCTTCACGCTCGCCACTGACATCGATGTCTTGCCGATGACGATCTATACCGAGTTCACGCTCAACGCCGGCATTGCGATGGCGGCGGCGCTGTCGGTGGTGCTGGGCGTGGTGACCTGGCTGGTGCTGGCAATTGCGCGTACTGCGAGCGGTAGCCCGACGGGGGCGGCAGCATGAGCAGCAAGCAGGGGCCCCGCGCAGCGGGGATGCGCGCGTCCGCGAATGCTGCCGGCCGCCGACACCAATGTAGAGCGATGAACGACAACCTTGGCGAGGCGGCAGCATGAAGCGCGCTTTGTCTATTGCCCAGTGGGGTATCACGCTGCTGCTGTGCCTGTTCCTGATCGTGCCGGTTGTGCTGTCGATGGCCGTGGGCCTGACGCGCAACTACATCCGCGGTTTCAAGAGCGGTTGGACGCTGGATTGGGTCGCCCAGGTGTGGGACATGTATCACGCGTCGATCTGGATGTCGCTGCTGGTGGCGCTGTGCACGCTGGTGATCGTGCTCGCGGCCGGCGTGCCGGCGGGCTATGTACTGGCGCGGCGTCAGAGCCGAGCAAGCCGCCTGATCGAAGAATTCCTGACGCTGCCCGTGGCGCTGCCCGGCCTGGCGACGGCGCTGGGCTTGATCGTGGCCTACGGCGGTTTTGGCGGCTTTCGCGAGAGCCTCTGGTTCATCGTCGTCGGGCATGTGATCTTTACGCTGCCGTTCATGGTGCGCTCGGTGGCCGCCGTGGCGGCAGGCCAGAACCTGAAGACGCTGGAAGAGGGCGCCGCCAGCCTGGGCGCGTCGTTCTGGCAGCGTTTTCGCACGATTGTGCTGCCCAACGTGCAGCCCGGCATCCTGGCCGGCGCGCTGACGGTGGTGACGCTCTCGGTGGGCGAGTTCAACCTCACCTGGATGCTGCACACGCCCGAAACCAAGACCCTGCCGGTCGGCCTGGCCGATACCTATGCGTCGATGCGCCTGGAAATCGCCAGCGCCTACACGCTGATCTTCTTCGTCATGATCGTGCCGCTGCTGGTGCTGATGCAGCGCTTTGGCGGCCTGCGGGTGAATAACGGAAAGGCTTCCCGATGAGTACCGAACCTCTACATCTCGCCCCCGTGCCGATCCGGCTGCGTGGCTGCGGAAAACACTTCGGCGGCCAGCGCGTGCTGGAGTCGATGGACCTCGACATCGCGGCAGGCGAAACCGTCGTGCTGCTCGGCCCCTCGGGCTGCGGCAAGACCACCACGCTGCGCATCGTCGCGGGGCTGGAAGCGCCGGATGCCGGCGGCACCGTGCACTTTGGTGACGAAGACGTCACGGCACGCCCGATCGAGCGCCGCCGCGTCGGCATGGTGTTCCAGAACTACGCGCTGTTCCCCAACCTGAGCGTGCGCGGCAACGTGGAATACGGCCTGCGCATCCAGCGTCGGCAGAACGGTTTGTCCGACACGCAGATCAGCGCCCGGGCAAACACGCTGCTGGAGATGATGCACCTCACGCCATACGCAGACCGCGGTGTGGCTCAGCTTTCGGGTGGGCAGCGCCAACGCGTGGCCCTGGCGCGCGCGCTGGCGCCCGAACCGCGCGTGCTGCTGCTCGACGAACCGCTCACGGCCCTCGACGCCAAGCTGCGTGAATCCGTGCGCGCCGAGATGGACCGCCTGCTGCGCGGTCTCGGCATCACGACGATTTACGTGACGCACGATCAGGAAGAGGCGATGGCGCTGGCCGATCGCATCGTCGTCATGGAAGCCGGCCGCATTGCGCAGATCGGCACCCCGCGCGAGATCTACTTTCAGCCGGCCAACCGGCACGTAGCGGATTTCATCGGCATCATGAACCGGCTCGACGGCGCGCGCGAGGACGGCGCATTCGTCTGCGCGGGCGGCCGCGTACCCGTGCCGGCCGGCGACGGCAATGCCATCTTCTTCCGCCCCGAAGATGCCGTGCTGGCCGACCCGGCACAGGCGGCGCTGAAGGGCACGGTCGAGTCGGCGGTGTTTCTGGGCTTTCGCACCCGCGTGCGCGTGGCGGGTGTTTCGAGCACGCCGCTGTTTATCGATGTGCCCGGCCGCCAGCACTTTGCGCCCGGCCATGCGGTCGGCTTCGATATCCCGGCAGACCGCCTCCTGACCTTGAAAGCCTGATGCCGATGCACTTTCTGCAACTGACTGATCTTCATATCAAACGTCCGGGGCGACTGGCTTATCGGCGCGTGGATTCGGCGGCGTATTTGGCGCGCTGCGTGGCGCATATCCTCGCGCAGCCGGAGAAACCGGACGCCATCGTCCTGACCGGCGACCTGGTCGACGCCGGCGCGCCCGAGGAATATACGCACCTGCGCGCGCTGCTGGCGCCGCTCGATGCGGCTGGTGTCCGCATGCTGCCGGTGCTGGGCAACCACGATGGCCGTGACGCCGCCCGCGAAGCCTTTGCCGATTGGCTCGCGCCCATTCCGGCCAATGCGCAAGACACGCGCGCTTTCCAATACTGGACCGACATTGGCGACGTTCGCCTGATCGCGATCGACACGCTGGACACCGGCCATCCGGGCGGCCGCCTGGGCGTGCAGCGCCTGGATTGGCTGGCCGAAGCGCTGGCGCGAGAAACGCAGCGCCCGACCGTCATCGCCATGCACCACCCGCCATTTGCCACGGGCATCGGCCACATGGACGTGCAATCGCTCGCCCCCGAAGACATCCCGGCTTTCGCGCAGATCGTGCGTGCCGCCGGCAACGTCGAGCGCATCATCTGCGGCCATCTGCATCGCTCCATTGACGTGCGGTTTGCTGGGACGGTGGCGTCGACTTGCCCGTCGCCGGCGCATCAGGTGGCGCTGGATCTCGACCCGGACGCGGCGCCCGGCTTCGTCATGGAGCCGCCCGCCTACAAGGTGCACGCATGGGTGGCGGGGCAGGGTCTGGTGAGCCACCTCGCCTACGTGGGGCAATTCGATGGCCCGCATCCGTTCTTCGAGCCGGACGGGCGGCTGATCGACTAAGCCGCTTCCTCGGCGGCGGCCATCCGCGCAACCAGTGCATCGACGTCGTTTTCCGCCGATGCGATGGATGCGCGTAAGCGCTCGTCGGCAAACTCGTCGTATTCGATAGCGACGGATGCCACTTCGGTGATGCCGATGTAGCCGAATGCCGTGGCGACGCCGGCCTCGACGTGGTTCAGGTGCGCAATGCGCTGGCCAGGGCCGTAACCGAAATCGCCCCGCGCGCTGAGGATGACGAGGCGCTTGTTCATGCCGGCCAGCAGCGGCCAGTAGGGGTCGCCTGTGCGGCTGCGGTCGAAGCCGAACGTGCGGCCCACGCGCACGATGTTGTCGATGTACGCCTTGAACTGCGCGGGCATGCCGAAGTTGTACATCGGCACGCCGGCCACGATCACGTCGGCGGCCAGCAGTTCGTCGATCAGTGCATCGCTTTGCGCAAGGCGGTCGTGCATCCACGGTTCGCGCTGCGCGGGCGGCGTGAACGCGGCATGGACCCAGCGGCCATCCACGGGGGCGGGTGGTTCAGCGCCGATGTCGCGATAGACGACCTGCGCGTCGGGCTCATGCTCAAGCCAGTGCTGCACGAAGCGCGCGGAGAGCCGGCGCGTGTGCGAGCCATGGCGCGAAGTCTCGGAGCTGCCCGGCCGGGCGCTGGAATCGAGATGTAGCAGACGAGTCATGTTGAATCGTTGATGAGTGGAGGTGTGCCCACTCTACGAACCGCGCTGCACCGCGACAAACGACATGTTTTGCGCGCGATGGCTGACATGGATTCATCCATGCCGCCCACGCGGGAAATGCGCCCATGACACAATCCCGCGCATGCGAAAACTGCCACCTCTGAGCGCGCTGCGGGCCTTTGAAGCCACCGCGCGCCACCTCAGCATGAAGCGCGCTGCCGACGAGCTGTCGGTCACGCCCACGGCCGTCAGCCATCAGATTCGCCGCCTGGAAGATGCGCTCGGCGTGGTGCTGTTCGAGCGCCACGTGCGCGCGCTGCGCCTGTCGGCTGCCGGCGAGCAGCTGTACCCCGTGCTCAATACCGGCTTTGACGCGTTTGCGCAGGCCATCGAGGCCATTCGCGGCACGCAAGCGCAGCCGGGGCGTCAGCGCGTGACGCTCACGGCGCCGATGGGGCTTGCGGCGCGCTGGCTGGTGCCGCGGCTGGGTGAATTTGCGACGCAGCATCCGGAGGTGGATCTGCGCATTCATGCGTCCGACACCGTGGTCGATTTGCATGGCGGCAGCGCAGACGTTGCGGTGCGGTATGGCGATACGCCGGCCATGGGGAATGGGCTCGTCACCGAACGGCTCTTTGGCGACGCCTATGCGCCCGTCTGCCACCCGGGCCTGAAAGTGCAGTCGCACGACGATCTGACGCGCGTGCCACTTATCCATTCCGAATGGCAGCGCACGCTGCCGCAAGCGATCGGCTGGCCGATGTGGGCGCGCGCGGCGGGTATCGAGCACACGCTGAAGACGGACGCGGGCATCGTGCTGTCCGACGATGGGCATGCCATGTCGGCGGCAATGGCCGGGCAGGGCGTGATCCTGGCGAACCTGCCGCTGGTGCGCGATGCGCTGGAGGCGGGCACGCTCGTCCAGCCTTTTGCAGCGCCGGTCATTCAGCGCTATGCCTTCTGGGCCGTGGCGCCATCTGCGCGGCTTGAAGACGCTGCCGTGCGCGCGGTGTGGGACTGGCTATGCGCGTGTCGGGAAACCGCGGCGCGTCTGCATCGCTCAGCTCAATAGCGGCGAGGCTGCACGCGCCGGCGCAAACGCTTCGTGCCACGCGGCTGCAAGCTGCAGCAAGGCAAATTCCGACCGGGGCGGCGCAATCACCTGCAGGCCGAGCGGCAAGCCATCGGCGGTCAAGCCGGACGGCAGGCTCGCGGCCGGCACGCCCGCCAGCGTGGCGCCAATCACGACTTCCATCCAGCGGTGATACGTGTCCATCGCGCGGCCCGCGACGGTCTTGGGCCAGTGTTCTTCGGCAGGGAAGGGCGCCACCTGCGTGCAGGGCAGGACAAGGAAATCGTAGTGCGCAAACTGCCGCAGCAGCGCCTGGTACCAGCTTGCACGCGTGGCGATGGCACGGTTGATGTCGATGGCGGTGCGGCTGCGTCCGTGCTCGATTTCCCAGATCGCTTCGGGCTTGAGCAAATCGCGCGTGGCGGCGTTGGCGTACAGCAGGCCGAGGTTGCCGGACACGCTCAGCGCGCGCAGCGTGCACCAGCATTCCCATAGCGCATCCATGGCGAAGAAAGGCCGTACGGTTTCGACATGGCAGCCCAGCGTGTCGAACGTGTCGAGCGCATGCTCGTTGACGGCCAGCACTTCGGCGTCGATGGCAAGGTAGCCCCCGAAATCGCCCAGCCAGCCAATGCGGGCCTGCCGGAAGTCACGGTGCAGCGGCTGCATGAAGCACGCCGGATCGTCGCTCAGCGACAGCGGCGCACGCGGGTCGTAGCCGGCCTGCGTGGCGAGCAACCAGGCGAGGTCGTGCGGATTGCGCGCCATCGGGCCTTCGGTGCCGAGTTGCTGGAAGAACACGTCGCCGGTGGGGCCGTACGGCACGCGACCGAGGCTCGGGCGCAGGCCATAGATGTTGTTCCAGGCCGCGGGGTTGCGCAGCGAGCCCATCATGTCGCTGCCGTCGGCCACGGGCAGCATGTTCAGCGCCAGCGCGGCGGCCGTGCCACCGCTGCTGCCGCCGGCCGAGCGCTCGGGGTTCCAGGCGTTGCGCGTCGTGCCGTACACGCGGTTGTAGGTATGCGAGCCGAGCCCGAACTCCGGCGTATTGGTCTTGCCGATCAGCACGGTGCCCTGCCGGCGAATGCGCTCGACGACGATGCTGTCATGCGTCGGCACATTGCGCGCCATGGCGAGACTGCCCATCGCCGTCACCATGCCTGCGGTGGCCGCAAGGTCCTTGGGCGCCTGCGGAAAGCCATGCATCCAGCCGCCGGATAAGCCCTGCGAGAGCAGCACATCGCGCTCGCGTGCCTGGTCGATGGCCGATTCGGCATCGATGCGGGCCACGACCGCGTTCACCGTCGGGTTATGACGATCGATCTGCGCAAGGAACGCTTCCATGACTTCCACGCACGACACATCGCGCGCGTGGATGCGCCGGGACAGTTCGATCGCGCTCCATTGCACGATCTCTTCGTTGGCGGCCGCAGTTATTGCTGCGTGGCTCGGATTCGCTTGCATGGCTTGACTCGAAGTTCACTTCACGCGGTCAGGTACGTCTGCGCCAGACGCACCCAGGCGGCGGCGCCCAACGGCAACACCTGGTCGTTGAAGTCGTAGCCGGGGTTGTGCACCATGCAGCCGCCGAATTCGCCTTCGCCATTGCCGAGGATCAGGTAGCAGCCCGGCACTTCATTGAGCATCCAGGCAAAGTCTTCACTGCCATTAAGCCCTTTGGGCGCCTGCGTGACGACGTTGGCCGCGCCCACCAGTTCGGTACAGACCTGCTGTGCCAGTTGCGTCTCGGCCTCGGTGTTGACCATGGGCGGCGTCAATTGACGATAGTCGATCTGCGCCTCGACGCCATGGGCCTGTGCAGTGAGGCTGACGATCTCGCGAATGCGCATTTCCACCAGCGCACGCGTTTCCGGCCGCGCCGCCCGCACATTCAGGCCGATCGTCACTGATTCGGGAATCACGTTGTGCGTTGCACCGCCGCGAATGAAACCGACCGACACCACCGCCGTGTCGTCGGGCGCGACGTTGCGTGCCACCACGGTCTGCAACGCGGTGATGATGGCGGCCGATGCGGCAATCGGATCCCGCGCGCGATGCGGCATCGCGCCGTGTCCGCCCATGCCCTTGATGGTGACGTCGGCCACGTCGGAAGACAGGCTCACCGGCCCCGGCAGCACGCGGAAGCTGCCGGCCGGCACGCCCGGCATGTTGTGCAAGGCATAAACGGCATCACAGGGGAAGCGCTCGAAGAGGCCGTCTTCGATCATGGCACGCGCGCCGCACAGGTTTTCTTCATCGGGCTGGAAGATGAGGTTCAGCGTGCCGTCAAAATCGCGGGTCTCGGCCAGTGCCTTGGCCGCGGCGAGCAGGATGGCGGTGTGCCCGTCGTGGCCGCACGCGTGCATCTTGCCGTGGTTGCGGCTGGCGTAGGGCAGGCCGGTCGCTTCCACGATGGGCAGGGCGTCCATGTCGGCGCGAATGCCGAGACGGCGCATGCCATTGCCGAGTTTCAGCTGCCCGACCACGCCGCTCTTGCCGATGCCGGTGTGGACCTCGTACCCCCAACTCTTGAGCAGATCGGCCACCAACGTGCTGGTGGCGCCCACCTCGAAACCGAGTTCAGGCTGCGCGTGGATCTGGCGGCGGATGTTGACGAACGTTTCTGCATCGATATGGACGGGCGGCAGCAGATGCGGCAGCAGTTGGAACGGCGTGAGCGTGGGGGCTTTCGTCATGTCGGGGCTCCGGGTTGGACGTTGGAGACGGGAATCCGGTGTCAGCGGGTGTCGCGCGCTTCGCGCAGGCTCAGCACGGTCAGCAGCGTGATGGCGCTGCACGCCATCATGTAGAAGGCAGGGGAGAGCGGATTGCCGGTGCGGGCCAGCAGCCACGTCACGACAAACTGGCACGAACCGCCAAACACCGTGACGCCGATCGCGTAGATGACCGACAGGCCGCTGGCGCGCACCTTGATGGGCAGCAGCTCCATCATCATGAGCAGCATCGGCGTGGTGCCCAGATACAGCGTGCCGGTCAGCAGCGCCGAGAGCACCAGCACCAGCGGTACGCTCGGGTAATGCGTCATCAGCCAGAAGGCCGGATACAGCGCCGCCACAGTGACCAGCGTTGCGCCCACCACCAGCGGCTTGCGGCGCGGCAGGCGATCGGCCAGCCAGCCGGAAAGGAGCGACGCGCCAAAGCTCGTCAGCCCTGTCACGCAACCAGCGAGCAGCGACAGCGAAGGCGGCAGATGCAGCTCGCGGATCATGTAGGTCGGCATGAAATAGATCACCAGATACGTGCCGACCGTCCCGCCGATGATCGTCAGCACGCCTTTGACGACAAGCCCGCCGTGGTCGCGGAACAAGGTGCCGAGCGGGCTCGGCGCATGCGCTTCCGCGGTGTGCGTTTCATCCAGGTGCGAGCGGATGTAGAGGCCCACCGGCGCAATCAGCAAGCCGAGGAAGAACGGCACGCGCCAGCCCCAGCTCTGCAGCGCTTCCGGCGACAGGCTGCCGTACAGAATGGCCGCAGTCAGCGCGCCGCACAGCGCCGCAATACCCTGGCTGCCCAATTGCCAGCTCACGCGAAACCCGCGCCCGCGGACGCCGCCGGACTCCATCAGCATCGCGGTCGACGCACCGATTTCGCCGCCCAGCGAAAAGCCCTGCAGCAACCGCCCGGCCAGAATGACCAGCGGGCCGAACAGGCCTGCGGTGGCGTACGTCGGCGCAACCGCCAGGCACAGCGTGCCGATGACCATCAGCCCGATCGTCAGCGTCATCGCGGCCTTGCGTCCGTGGCGGTCTGCATAGTTGCCGATCACGAAGCCGCCGAGCGGGCGCATCACAAAGCCGATGCCGAACGTCGCCACCGCCAGCAGCAGCGAGCCATACGCGCTGTCGGACGGAAAGAACAGCTTGCCGATCATCAGCGCGAAGAAGCTGTAGACCGTGAAGTCGTACATCTCCAGCGCATTGCCGATCGAGCATGCGGCGATCAACCGTGCCTGGCCGACAGGCTTGGGCGCAGCAGCAACCGAGGCGGGCAACGGCGTCTGCAGGGTGGCGTCATTCATGTGGATCTCCATCCGGGGGATTGGCGAGAGGGCTTCTGCGAACCCTTGGGCGCTTGCAGTATTCCGCCAAGCCGCCGTCCGGAAAAAATCGTAAATATTCATCCCGATAACCAAATAGAATCGCCGTCATAACCGGCCTGCATCCGCTATCGGGGAAAGCCCGCGAATCCTGGGGGCGACGTCGCGTGACACGCCGAGTGCCGGGCATGGCGCCCAACAAATGGGGAGAGCGACGTGAAGCTGCACCAATTGCGCATCCTGCTGGCCGTGGCACAGCACGGCAGCATCCACGAAGCGTCTCGGGGGCTGCACATCTCGCAGCCGGCGCTGTCGAAGGCGATTGCGGAACTGGAAAGGGAGCTTGGCGTCACGCTGCTGTCGCGTTCGGTGCGCGGCGTGAGCCTGACCGCATATGGCATGGCGCTGGTCAAGCGCGCGAGTGTCGTCGAACAGGAACTGCGTCACGCGCTGGAAGACATCGAAGCCATTCGCGGCCATGCGGAGGCGGAACTCAACATCGGCTTTACCGCCGTGGCGTCGAGCGGGCCGTTGCCGGACGCGATGGCGGCGCTGCGCAAGCGGTTTCCCAACGTCGCGCTACGCGGTTTCGAACAGCGTCCGCAGCAGATTCTGGAAGGGCTGCGAGAAGGGCGGCTCGATATCGGTTTGATCTCCAGCAACAGCGGCCCCGGCACGGGCAGTTTTCAGTGGGAGCCGCTGTTTTCGGTGCCGATGCGCCTGGCGGTGCGCCCCGGCCATCCGCTGCGCCGCGTGCGCCGGCTGCGTCCACTGCTGGATGCCGACTGGCTGGTGCTCGACCCGCTGGAGGATCCGGGCAGCCCGATGGTCAGCCTGATGCGGCTGCATCGTCTCGACATCCCGCGCCGGATCGTGCAAAGCGCGTCGAATCTGCTGGGGCTGCAGCTCGCCACGAAGACGGACGTCGTCAGCATGTGGTCGGAATTTGTCTTCAGCGGCAGCGGCGGCCCGCTGCGCATGGTGCCGGGTTCGCTCGAAACCTTGCCGATGGAAGATGAGCTGCCGGATTTCAACGTCTACATGGTCTACCGTTCGGCCGACCTGATGACGCATGTGTGCGCGGAATTCAGCAAGGAGATCCGGCACGCGGCGCAGCACTATCGCCAGCGCTGAACATCACGCGTCAAGTTCGGCGCCTTCTGCTCGCATGGCCCCAGGTGGCCGCCCGACCACGCGCTTGAACGCACGGCTGAACGCAGCGAGCGACCCGTAGCCGAGCCGATACGCGACGGCCTCGATCGCCTCGCGGTCACGCGTGATCCATTGCGCGGCGAGCCGCATCCGCAGCTCGGTCAGATAGCGCACGGGCGTCATCCCGGTCGCCGCCAGGAAGCGCTCGGCAAACACCGAGCGCGAGACGCCGGCTTGCGCCGCCAGCTCCGCGACGCTCCAGTTGCGGCCCGGGTCACGATGCAGGGCGACGATCGCGCGGCCCAGTTTTGGCTCGCGCAGGGCCTGCACCCAACCCGTCGCGTCGCCGCAGCCGCATTCCACCCAGCCGCGCACGATGAAGGCGGCCACCACGTCCGCCAGCCGCGCGAGGATGCCGGCAAAACCGGCGCGCTCGGAGCAGGATTCGCGCTCCATCGCGTCGAGCATCGGGCGGATTTCCGGATAGCGCGCGAGCAGGGTGCCGACGTGCATGAACTCCGGCATCGTGCCGACAAGGGGCTGCATGCCGCCCAGGTCCAGCTCCATGCACGCGCTGAAAATGAGCGCATCGCCCGGGGCCGCTTCCGTACCGGCACCGACCGACGCCACCGTGTCGCAGATCTTCGCGGCTTCAAAGCCGGCGATCTCGCGGCACGGCGCATCCGGATCGGACAACAGCGCATGCGGGGTGCCCTGCGGCAGCAACACCGCATCGCCAGCTTCGAGTCGCATCGTTGCGCCCGACGCATCGCGCAGCAGCACGGGCCCGCGGCCAACGAAGTGAAATTGCGCACGCCCCGGCGCCTCGCCAAAGCTCAGCCCGAAGGGCCGCGCCACGTGGATACGGCGGTACTGGACACCGCTCAGCCGCATGCCCAGCAGCAGCTCGCTGACAAGGTCATGCACGTCGGGGAGGGGAGTGGGCATCGCAAGTATTCGGACGAATGATCAACAAGATCGGATTGTATGTCATAGACCGTCCGATTGACGGGCCCTACCATGCGGCCTTATTGGTACTTTCCCTGACTCTTTCTACGGAACGACGCATGAATCCCGGAACCTCTACGGCCGCCGCAGTCGCGGCCTCGCATGAACCTGCCTGGGGCGCCGTCTTTGCGATGGCGCTGGGCGTGTTCGGGCTCGTCACGGCCGAATTCCTGCCTGCAAGCCTGCTGACGCCCATGGCGGAAAGCCTCGGCGTGACCGAAGGCGTGGCAGGGCAGGCCGTCACGGCCACCGCAACGGTCGCCCTCGTCACCAGCTTGCTGACCGCCGCCGTCACGCGCGCCATCGACCGGCGGCGCGTGCTGCTGGCGTTTTCGGTGCTGCTCGTGGCATCCAATCTTGCGGTTGCATTTGCGACCAACCTGACAACGATCCTGATCGGCCGCGTGGTGCTTGGTATTGCGCTCGGCGGCTTCTGGACCATGGCCACCGCCACTGCAATGCGCCTTGTGCCCGCCGCGCTGGTGCCGCGGGCGCTGTCGATCATCTTCAGCGGCGTGGCCGTCGCCACGATTGCCGCCGCGCCGCTCGGCAGCTACTTCGGCCACCTGATCGGCTGGCGCAATGTGTTCCTTGCTGCGGCTGCGCTCGGCGTGCTGGCGTTCGTATCGCAAGTCGCCACACTGCCATCGATGGCGCCGAGCGGCACGACGCGGCTGCGCACGCTGATCGACGTGCTGCGCCGCCCGAGCGTCGGCATCGGGATGTTCGCGACGATCCTCGTGTTCACCGGGCACTTTGCGTTCTTCACGTACCTGCGGCCGTTCCTGGAGCAGGTGGCGGGCGTTGGCGTGAACGGGCTGTCGGCAATCCTGCTGGGCTACGGCATTGCCAACTTCGTCGGCACGTCGTTGGCCGGCCGCGTACTGGAACACCGGCTGCGCCCAATGCTGATCGCAATGCCGGCGCTGATGGTGGTGCTCGGCATCGCACTCGTGGCGCTGGGCCGGGCGCCCGTCATCGACGCCGTGCTGATCGCACTGTGGGGCATGGCGTTTGGCGGCGTGCCGGTGGCCTGGTCGACATGGGTGACACGCACCGTGCCCGACGAGGCCGAAAGCGCCGGCGGCCTGATCGTCGCCGCCGTGCAGCTCGCGATTGCCACCGGTGCGGCAGCCGGCGGCGTGGTGTTCGACGCGAACGGCGCGGCCGGCGTGTTCATTGGCGCCGCCGTGGTGCTGGCGATTGCCGTCGCGACCATCGTGACGGGCGTGCCAAAACGCGTTGAGGTGGTGCCGGCGATGGCCGAGTGACATGGCGAGATGAGTCGCCGAACCTAAATCACCTAGCTCTGAAAGCTCGCCTGTTCGGGGGGCAGCTTGGCTCCAACGCATCATTGCGTCCATGACATGCCGGACGTAATTGTTGGGCGACAAACGCGTTTGGACAGAAAAGTGCTATGACAAATTCGCAAAACAAAAAGACTTTGGCGCACTTTTTCGTCGCAGAGCACGGATGGGCTGCGCGACGGAGGCAATTTCAAATGCACTAGGGCACTAGCCGGCCAGACTCCGTCCAACTCAAGTTCAGCTTCACCCAATTAATAAAAAAAACCCCTGCAACAATGGTATTTCCTATGGGTTTATCGAAACCGAAACAAAAAAATATATGAGCCTTTGTATTTTTTGTAAAACCCGTGACTCAAGACTTTACTTGATTGGGATTTGTGCTTATGTGTAAGAAGGATTGGCCCGAGCAAGAGCTTGACTGGCCAATGAAAAACGAGCGGTTGCACTGCAGTGCGGCCGCCGGATGGACTGAGTGAAAAGCTTCGGAAGAAAACCTATCGAAAAGTAAGCGCAACGTACTCGTACCTTCACCTAGCGGGTGATTGGTGCCGTTAGCCCTCGATCTGCGATTTGATTTTGGTTGATGTCACGGCCGAAGTCAAGGCGATTTCGCGCCTAGAATTAGCGATCTGGGCCTTCGTTTGCAAAATTCATCGAGACAACGATGGCACAAGTGAATCAGCCTAATTTAAGGAATCGTGTTAAACCAAGAAATGCAGCGAAATCCTCCTATAGAGGTCGGCGTACGTTGTATATCTTTGATTCGCCGCGCAACCGACAACGCTTCCAGGTTTATGGCCAGCTTTGTTTCGCCCACTGCATTCTCGCTGAGGGGGATCCAACTATTCGACACTACCTGCCATCAAAACCTCCCGACGAGCCCGGGAAGGGCCCTTATCGTCAGACGGTATTGGTAGAGCGTTATGATGGTCGTTGGGAACGATGGCACTTCGAAAAAAGGCACGCCGATGACTGCGCAGGCGATGCCAAGATCGTTCAAAAAACGGAAGATCAAATTAGGCGATCCAAGTTTTTGCTGATGAATTGGATGGCCTTGTGCGCTGATCGAAATCGTGTACAGGGCGAATCATTGGCGCGGGAGCTAGGAGCGCTGATGAGAACGATGGACGGCTGCGCCCGCCTGACGGTTCAGCAAGCCATCCGCATAGAGGGAACAGACCCCGCGCTCATGCTTGGCGTTATCGCGATGCAGTTTGCAGAGGGGCTTCTGTGCTGCGACCTCGAACATGCACCCTACTGTCTAACCAGCGAAATCTGGCAACCATGAATATCCGGTCTGGATCGCGCCGAGGCCTCATCCCCTCCGAATATTGCGACCTCGAGGCTTGGCCTAGTGTTGATGTTGCTTCGCTTAGTGAGAAGGCACGCACCCGCTGGAACGGCCCCCTGAATCCCCGGACACAGTCACCCACTTAAACTAACGGGTAGGCATACGACTGTGTTTATGACTAGCAGCAACCAAGAA